>NZ_NPBJ01000022.1 GCF_002272075.1 Terribacillus saccharophilus | reverse complement strand
GTTCCACAGCCGCTGCTTCTTTTTTATTTTATTCGTTATCGGATTCTTCTTCATTCAATTCAAACAGATGGTCTAAGTATGGCTCTAACTCGAATGTATTTTCCTCGGCATATGTGGTGAAAACGTCTTTTGTTAATGAACTCATGATTGGAATCCTCCTTGTGATTGGGTTTGTAGTAATAAGATACCCAATCTAGCAAACTGCTAATCATCCAATTTTAGTCAGGAGGCTACTTTTTCTTGTTTGAAGTTCCGTTTGACGGAGAGAAACTGCATCACGATCATTAATAGGTTCACAGCTATCAATACAAAGATGGAATAAGAGAAGCTTCCGGTCATATCGTTGACAGTCCCTAGAATAATAGGGCCGAATGATCCGATGATGTAACCGACTGCCTGCACCATGGCCGACCAGGAGGCAGCTTCCTGATGGGTAGTAGTTACATCAATCGGAAGCAGCAGATTCATTGCAAACAAACCGCCAGCACCGAGACCGATGAAGCAAGCTGCCAGCCAAGGAAGGAAGGATAAAGAAATCATCGCAAAGCCGATCAATTCGAATATGGCGGCCGTCACAAGCCAGAACAGACGACTGGGAATTTTCTTTAGCAGATAAGGTATTGCTAAGTTAGCTGGTACTTGCAGAAGCATGAATATGACGAGCAAGTTGGCTGCATAGATTTTGCTGTACCCCATATTTTCTACAATAGGGGGGAGCCAAGCAGTCAACGAATAGAAAATAAACGACATACCGCCGAAGGAAAAGGTAAGCAGCCAGGCATTCCACTGGTTCCAAGGCAGTTTCGCTGCGCCGCCGAATGTTTGAATTGCCCTGTCTTTCTTTTTCTGAGGCAATACGACGAGTATCCATATTATGATTGCTATCAGTGCTAATAATGACCAGGCAGCCAAAGCGATTTGCCAGGAATCAACTAGATGCTGAATTGGCGCTACACCCCCGGAGGCCATGCCAGCACCAACAGCTAAGGCAGCAGTATAGATGCTGATCATGAACGCACTACTATTAGGGAAGTATTTTTTTATGAAACCGGAAAGCAGGGGGCTCGCAGCTGCAATACCGATACCTGCCAAGAAAGCTGTAATCAGAAGAAAGATGGAAGTATGAGTGAACAGGCGAATGATAGTACCGATGCCAATGACGGCTAAGGACCAGCCGATCACATATTCAAGCGAGAAGCGATTGGCCAACTTAGCGGCAACCGGCGAGAAGATCCCCATACATAAAACGGGTATGGAGGTGAGCAGGCTTGCACTGGATGCATTCATATGTAATTCAGATTGTATGATTTCAATAAGCGGAGAAATGGAATTGATTGCAGGACGTAAGTTAAGTGCTGCTACGAATAAAGCGATGCCTAACCAGATATACGTTGATTTCTTCACATGCTGTACCCCCATCAGTATCGAATTATCTTATTGTAAACCTTGTGGTAGGCAGCTGCAATGCACCGATGTTTAAATTGCAGTTATATTGTGGAAAATGAATAGGTATAAAAAGGGGGAAGTACTATGGGATTGAATCCAAAAATACAGGCATTTTTGAAAGAAGTAAATGCCCATCCGATACCGCTTGAATCGGTCTCACCTGAGCAATTTCGCGATCAAGCTAGAATGCAGGAAGATGGACCGAAACAAGAAGTGGCTAAAGTAGAAGACAGCCAAATTGAATTAAATGGTCGGACGCTGCCGATCCGTATCTATCGTTCTGATAATAAGACGCAGCCTGCACTTGTCTTTTATCATGGCGGCGGTTGGGTTGTTGGCAGCATTGAATCGCACGATGCTACTTGCCGCGAGATTGCCAATTTGGCAGATTGCACAGTAATCTCTGTAGAATACAGGCTGGCACCAGAAAATAAATTCCCGACAGCAGTGGAAGATGCTTATGATTCCTTTCAATGGATAGCCGCCAATGCAGATCGATTGGGAATCGAACAAGACAAGATCGCTGTTGGAGGAGATAGTGCAGGGGGGAATCTCGCAACAGTAGTATGTCTGCTGGCAGAAGAAAAAAACGGCCAAAAACCTGTATTTCAATTACTTTTATACCCATCGACAGGTTATATCGGAGACGAACCTGCTTCTTTACAGGAGAATGCAGAAGGATATTTATTGACCAAACGTTTGATGAACTGGTTCCGAAGCCATTATTACAGGTCGGAAGCGGATCGATCTCATCCATATGCATCGCCAATTCGTTCTGAGCTGCTCCATGCATTGCCGCCTGCGGCTATTTTGACAGCTCAATATGACCCGCTGCGAGACGAAGCACAGGCGTATGCTGAACGTTTAAAACAGGTGGGTGTAGATGTTTTTGTGAAGAATTACGAAGGGTTGATTCATGGCTTTGCTGGTTTTACAGCTGAAGTAGAAGAAGCGTATCAAGCTGTGGCAGAAGGAGCTGCTCAGCTGAGACAAGCTTTGTATAAATGACCGTGATGCACCGTTACCCTTCCCGGTAGATGCTGGGAGAAATCTAGAAAAACATTGGTCTTCTGGTTCTGCATTATTTCTTATCGGTCCACCAGCATTTGAATACACTCTAAACGCAGATAGGCCATTCTTAGGTTGTTGGTTAAAAGGTCGGATCTCATAATAGAAAAACTGTACTTAAATCTTCACAAAGAAGATTTAAGTACAGTTTTCGATTTGGCTAAAACACTTATGTCCAAGACTCTGTATCTCTTACAGTAACCAAATTCCGATGGTGGTAGAAAGTAAAAGTCCGATAACGACTGGGATAAAACATTGCCGCACTAATTCCATCACCGGCACTCGTGCAAATCCAGCGATTGCTACAATAGAGGACCAGGCAATCAGTGTGCCGCCGCCAACCCAAACCGCTCCCATTTGCCCAATTGCAGCAAGCGTGGAGGCATCCATGCCGACAGCGGGTGCCAGGGCACCTGAAAGGGCCCCGACGAGAGGGAGTCCGGAAAAGCCTGAACCGTCCAGCCCAGTTACCATGCCGACTATCAGCAAACCGAATCCTGCGAAAATAGGATTCTCTGGAATATAGTGCTGACCAGCCTCCACTAAATCAAAAAGAAAGGAAGGAGCCTGTGCCGCATCTTCCAGACCGAATATCCTGGCAGATATTTCTCCGCTTCCTAAAAAGAAAAAACCTGCAATCGGAATAACCGGTCCCATTGCCCGAAAAGCAAAGGTAAAGCCATCTACCAAGTGGTCACTTACATTATGCAAGGACTGTTTCCAATTGTAAGCGATCGCTGCTGCAATCATGAGCAGGATAGCAGCACCTCCGATTAAAGCAGCCCCAGCTCCGCCCTCAAGAGAAGCGGTATTGCTGAAGGCCGTATAGGCCATGTAGATAACGACAACAAGAAAGGCTGCGGGCACTAAAATCGCAAACAAGATACTGAACCTCGGTTTTTTACTTGAATGAGCTTCACTAGGCGCATCGTTCCCGTTCCATCTTTCCAGGTGCACTATGGAAGGAGAAGAGATTTTTTTTCGAATCCGGAAGTATGCCAGCAGCAAGGCTGTGATACCGGTAATAAGCGATAAAATAAGCGCTTTGTCTGCCACCGCAGCAGTATCTACACCAGCTGCAGATGCACTCAGCATCGGTGCAATTTTAATAATATAGTCGGCAGAAAGCGCCATACCCTGACCGGAAATCGCCATTGCCACACCGGTTGATAGTGGAGGCAGACCAGCCTTGATAGCAACAGGGAGCAGAATTGCACCTACGAGCGGCACTGCAGGTGTAGGCCAAAAAAATAGGGAAATACAGTACGTAATGAATGCCAGTACCCAAAAGGAAGTATGGCCGTTAGTCATAATATAACCAAAAGGACGAATCATCCGCTCATCAGCCCGCAATGCTTTTAAAGACTGCAGCAGAGCAGTCATAATGGTAATAATCAAGAAGATATTAAATAGCTCTGAGGCAGCTGTGAGACTTGCACTGAAGGTTGCCTGCAGGCCCTCTACAAGCGTCCCCGAGTACATCCAACCTACTAAGAAGGTCATCAATAATGATGGAACCAGCACATTCTGCCGAAAAAGCATCGTTAAAATAATCAAAAGTGTTCCTGCCAAATACATCCAGTGGGCCGTCGTCAAGTCTGTCAAGCGGGTTCCTCCTTCATCTCATCATGTGCCATAGCCTATGTATGACAGAAGAAACCGGTGACTATTGCTTAATTGGATCGTTTAATGAATTCTGTTTTCTATATACGCCACCACAAATGATATCCGTAAATAATGAATAAAAAACATAGATTGAAAGCGTTGACAATAATCCGCTTACATGATAAATTGAGTGTGTAATACAAGACAACCGCATACAACTATCCTTTAGGATTGTTACTGATAAGCAGGCAAAACCTAAATTATGTTCCGAAAACAGAGGCGACTCTGTGCACGGGGTGTAGTTTGGGTTTTTTTGTGTACCAAACCTGACCTTATCAAAGAAAAAAGGATAAAGGTGGCACCCTTTATCCTCATCACATAATATCCCCGAATGGAGGGTCTATCATGAACCATCGTAAAACAGCAGAAGAAATTTTGCAATTAGTAGGCGGAGAATCAAACGTACAAAATGTCATCCATTGTATGACACGCCTTCGCTTCAACTTGTACGATAACAGTAAAGCAGATCGCCAAGCACTGGAGCAGGTAGATGGTGTTCTAGGTTCCAATATCAGCGGCAGTCAGTTTCAGCTGATCATCGGCAATGAAGTGCCAAAGGTTTATAAGGAAATTATAGCAAATAGCAATTTAAGTGAGTCAAAGAGTACAGAAGGCGAATCGAAACAAAAGAAAAATGTAATCAGCTCTATCTTCGACGTTATTTCCGGTGTATTCACACCGATTCTGCCAGCTATCGCTGGTGCCGGTATGATCAAGGGTATTGCGGCGTTGCTGGTGACATTTGGCTGGCTGCAAGAAGCCTCCCAAACATATCAAATTCTGACTGTAATCGGAGATGGTGCATTCTACTTCCTGCCGATACTTCTGGCAATCAGTGCAGCACGTAAATTCGGGTCTAATCCCTATGTGGCAGCTGCGATAGGAGCAGCCATCCTGCATCCGACGCTGACAGCCATGTTCGCAGAAGGAGGATCCATCAGCTTTATCGGATTGCCAGTAACAATTGCGACCTATTCATCTACGGTTATACCAATCTTGCTGGCTATCTGGATTGCGTCTTATGTAGAAAAATGGGTTGACCGTATAACACACGCTTCCTTGAAGCTAATCGTTGTCCCATCCGTAACATTATTAGTCGTAGTGCCAGTTACTTTGATTACAGTAGGGCCACTTGGAGCTATCGCAGGTAACTATCTTTCTACGGGAACAAACTTCTTGTTCCAAAACGCTGGAATTATTGCCATGATCCTGCTTGCAGGTACGTTCTCGCTTATCATTATAACTGGTATGCATTACGCGCTTGTTCCGATCATGCTGAATAATATTGCAGTAAATGGCTATGATTACATGATGCCAGCCATGTTCCTTGCCAACTTTGGGCAAGCTGGTGCTGCTTTCGCGGTTGCAATGCGATCCAAAAACAAAAAATTCAAGTCGTTGTCCTTCACGACCGCTTTGACAGCAACAATGGGTGTTACAGAGCCTGCTATGTACGGGGTTAATATGCGATTGAAGAAGCCATTCGTTGCAGCTTTGATCGGTGCTGCTGCTGGTGGAGTACTATATGCACTTACAGATGTAAAAGCTTACATCGTTGCTGGAATGGCAGGACTTCCAGGTCTTCCGACTTTCGTAGGACCAGAGTTCATCTTTGCTGTTCTTGGCCTTGTCCTAGCATTTGTTGCAGCAGCTGTGGTGACATGGATCATCGGCTTTGAAGATGTCCTTGCACCTGCTGAAGAAACAACAACGACAGAAGAAAAAGCAGTAGATACAGCAGAAGAAACAGATTCAGAGAAAGTATCTGAAGTCATCGCTAGTCCACTGACAGGAGAGGTTCGCCCGCTTGCAGAAGTAAGTGATCCGACATTTGCACAGGAAATCATGGGCAAAGGGATAGCAATCTTCCCATCAAAAGGTGAAGTTGTATCTCCGATAGATGGTGAAGTAGTTACATTATTTGCAACAAAGCATGCTATTGGCTTAAGAAGTACAGATGGCGCAGAAGTGCTGATTCATGTCGGTATTGATACGGTGAAATTGAATGGGGAGCATTTCACAGCTCATATCGTATCAGGCGATAAAGTCCAAAAAGGACAGAAGCTGGTATCCTTCGATATAGAAGCCATTCAAGCAGCAGGATATGACGTAATTACACCGGTTATCATCACAAATACAGCTGAATATGAAGATATTACAGCACTTACAGAAGGCACGGTTAACGGTGGTGAAGCAATACTGGATTTAGCAGTTCCGGCAACTACATCAAAAGAAGCATCATAAATCATAAAAGGAGAGATAGACTATGACAAATCAAACAGCATTTCCAAAAGGATTCCTATGGGGCGGCGCAACAGCTGCTAACCAAATGGAAGGAGGCTTCCATGAAGGCAATAAGGGCCTGAATATCGCGGATGTACTTCCAGGCGGAAAAGAGCGTCTGCGCATCTTGGCAGAGCCAGGATTTGATTTCGAAATCGATACGGATAAATACACGTACCCGAACCACGAGGCAATCGACTTCTATCATCGTTATAAAGAAGATATTGCACTATTTGCTGAAATGGGCTTCAAAGTGTTCCGTATGTCCATTGCTTGGACTCGTATCTTCCCGAAAGGCGATGAACTTGAGCCGAATGAGGAAGGACTTGCATTCTATGATCGTGTGTTCGATGAGTTGCTTCAACACGGTATTGAGCCGGTTGTTACAATCTCTCACTATGAGATGCCTGTTAACCTAGTGAAAGAATATGGCGGCTGGAAGAGCCGTGAGGTTATCACTTTCTTCGAGCGCTATGCAAAAGCTGTTCTGGATCGTTATAAAGATAAAGTGAAATATTGGATGACATTCAATGAAATCAATAGCGGACTTATCATGCCGATCATGAGTCTTGGTTTCTCCATCCAACCGGGTGAACATAAGTATCAATCCGTTGTCCAAGGGCTGCACCATCAGTTTATTGCCAGTGCGAAAGCTGTTCAATACTGTCACGAAATAAGTCCAGAAGCGCAAATTGGCTGCATGATCATTTATGCACCGGTATATGCGTACGACAGTAAGCCGGAAAATATCTTCTACGCAGATCAGGAAGCTCGCATGTTCAACAACTATTGCGGCGATGTAATGGTGCGCGGTGCTTATCCAGCTTTCGCTAAACGTTTCTTCAAGGAACAAGGTGTAGAGCTGAAAATAGAAGAAGGTGACTTGGAAACAATTCAAGCGGGAACAGTTGATTACATCGGCTTCAGCTATTACATGTCCCGTACAGAGAAAGCGGAAAAGAGTGAAGAAGAGCTTTCACAGGGCAATATCATGTCTGGTGTGAAGAACCCATTCTTAAAAGCGAGTGACTGGGGCTGGGAAATCGATCCGTTGGGCCTGCGCATTGCATTGAATGATATGTATGATCGCTATCAAGTGCCGTTGTTCATCGTGGAAAACGGACTGGGAGCATATGATAAAGTCGAGGCGGATGGAAGCATCAACGATGATTACCGCATCGAATACCTTCGTGATCATATTGTGGCGATGGGGGAAGCAATTGAGGATGGCGTGGACTTGATGGGCTATACAAGCTGGGGCTGCATCGACTTGGTAAGTGCTTCTACAGGAGAGTACTCTAAGCGTTATGGTTTCATCTATGTCGATAAGCATGATGATGGGAGCGGTACATTGGAACGGAGCCGGAAAAAATCGTTCCATTGGTATAAGAATGTGATTGAAACGAATGGTGCACAACTTTAAGTTGATGAAAACCTTATCTAGATTTTCTGGATAAGGTTTTCTTGTTTAGTATACATAGAAATAAAAAGGCATGCGCCGTAACGCATGCCTTTGCTTATTCCATCTTGAATTTCAGGAATAATTCATTATACTTTGCAAGGTTTTCCTTGCCGAGGTTCTCATATACTTCGAGACGATCTGTCAATTCTGGCGGCGGGTAGAAGCGTTCATCATTGACCATTTCCTCCGGCATATATTGCAATGCTTCCTTATTCGGAGTGGAGTAACTTACATACTCGGTATTTTGGGCAGCAATTTTTGGATCGAGCATGAAGTTGATGAATTCATGCGCAGCGTCGATATTTTTGGCTGTCTTCGGAATGACCATATTATCGAACCATAGATTGGAGCCTTCTTCTGGTACAACATAGTCAAGATCCTCATTTTCTGCCATGATTTCGGAAGCATCCCCAGACCATGTTATACCGATGGACACCTCTCCGGATGCCATCAGCAGCTTGTTTTCGTCCCCAAGCAGTGCTCTGACGTTCGGTTTTAAGCTGACAAGTTTGTCATATGCTTCTTGTAAACGTTCTGGATCTGTATCGTTAAGGGAGTAATGAAGGCTGTTCAACCCCATTCCCACGATTTCACGCGCGCCATCGATCAACACAATTTCATTTTTCAAGGCAGGATTCCAAAGATCTTCCCAGCTGTTGAACTCGATGCCGTCAATTTGCTTCGTGTTATACACAATACCAACGGTTCCCCAGAAATACGGTACAGAATATTCGTTGCCAGGATCAAACGCCAGATCCATGAACCTGGAATCGATATTTTTCAGGTTTGGTACCTTGCTGTGATCAATCGGCAGCAGCAAATCCTCTTCCTTCATTTTTTCAATCGTATACTCGGAAGGAACCGCGACATCATAGCTTGTACCACCCTGCTGAATTTTTGTCATCATTGCTTCATTCGAATCGAATGTTTCATAGACGACGGTAATACCTGTTTGTTTTTCGAATTCGTCGATTACTGCCGGATCAATATAGTCGCCCCAGTTATAAACGGTAAGCGTATTGCCGCCAGAGTAGCCTTGTGACGCATTTAAGCGCGAAATCGTAACGAGCAAAATAGCGCTCACAGCAATAATCACAACAGCTAAACGTATCAGCTGCTTCATTTGAGCACCTCCAGATCAGGCGATTTCTTGCCACGTCGGGTAAGGAAATAATAAATAACGACTATCAGCATCGTAACAATGAAAATTATTGCTGAAAGTGCATTGATAGACAAGGAAATACCTTGTCTCGCTAGGGAATAAATCTCGACGGACAATGTTGTGAAACCATTCCCTGTTACAAAGAACGTAACAGCAAAGTCGTCAAGTGAGTAGGTAAGCGCCATGAAAAAGCCGGCGAAAATACCTGGCGTGATATAAGGAATCACTACTTTTGTGATGACTTCCCAGCGTGATGCTCCAAGATCTCTTGCTGCATCAAGCAGAGAAGGGCTCATCTCGGACAACTTCGGCAATACCATTAAGACAACAATCGGAATACTGAACGCGATATGCGATAGCAGCACCGAATAGAAGCCAAGCTGAATACCTGCAATCGTGAATAGAATCAAGAACGAGGCACCAATGATGACATCCGGGCTGACAATCAAGATATTGTTCAATGACAGCAGGGCATTCTTTGTCCTGCTAGAACGTATTTTATAGATCATCATCGCCCCAAGCACACCGATTACCGTTGAGATCAAAGCGGATAGAAGGGCAATGACGATGGTATTCAAAACGATAATCAAAAGCCGAGTATCTTGGAACAGCTCTTTGTACCAATCAAAAGTAAAGTTCTCAAAGTCATACATATTGCCACCGCTGTTAAACGAATAGAAAATCAAGTAAAAGATAGGCAAGTACAATAGAGCGAACATAACGATCAGAAAAATCCGTGACAGGGGAGAAATTCTCTTATCCACGTGCTCTCCTCCTTTTCGTTCCGGTTGCAAACATGATGATGAACATGAAAATGATCAGGAAGACAGCAATAGTCGATCCCATGCCCCAGTTCTGTGTAACTAGGAATTGCTGCTCTATTGCCGTACCAAGGGTAATAACTTGGCTGCCGGCGATAAGACGAGTAAGCATGAACAATGACAGAGCTGGAATAAACGTAATCTGACAGCCTGCTTTTACACCATCAATCGTTAATGGGAAGACAACCCGGCGGAACGTTGTCCAGCGCGATGCTCCCAGATCATTCGCTGCATCTAGATAAGTTGGATTCAATTTATCCAAAGCATTGAAGATAGGCAGAATCATGAACGGAATGAATATATAGACGGAAACAAATACAAAGCTGAAATCGGTGAACAAAAGCTGCTTCGATCCAATCCCGATTGTTTCCAAGAATTTATTCGCCATTCCATATGTGCCAAAGATGCCGAGGAAAGCATAAGCTTTCAATAGCAAGTTAATCCAGCTGGGCACTATGATTAATAAGAGCCACAGCTGCTTATGCTTCAATTTTGTCAGTAAATAAGCTATCGGGTAAGCAAACAGCAGTGTAATTAGTGTAATCAGGAAAGCATACCAGAAGGAGCTTAATGTCATCTCCAAATAGATAGGTGTAAAGAAGTTACGATAGTTGGTTAAGGAAAAATTACCTTCCAGATCCTGAAAAGAGTAGTACAGCACTAATAATATCGGTGCGATGACAAAGAAAGCGACCCAAATAACATAAGGGATCGTATACAGGTTGCGAGTCGTCTTATTCTCCATCGTCGTACGCCTCAAGTCGTTTATCGAATTCTTCCTCCGTCTCATTCAGACGCATGACATGAATAGCTTCTGGCTCGAAGGCAAGTCCGATTTCCTCTCCTACAACAGCTTTCTTCGTAGAGTGAACCAGCCATTCGTTACCAGCATCATCGTAGCTGGAGATTTCGTAATGGACCCCGCGGAATAGCTGGGAATCCACCTTTACGCGCAGGTTTCCGGCTTCTGCGCTTGTTATATGCAAATCCTCGGGGCGGATGACAATTTCAATGGGCTCATTCGGCTGAAGACCTTGGTCAACACAAGCGAAACGTTTGCCGGTGAACTCCACTTCGTAATCCCGAATCATCCGGCCATCAACAATGTTGGATTCTCCGATAAAGTCAGCCACAAAACGGTTGATTGGCTCATCGTATATATCAGTTGGTGTGCCGCTTTGTTCAATTTTTCCATTATTTAGGACAAATATCTCATCCGAGAGAGCGAGGGCCTCTTCCTGGTCATGCGTTACGAAGATGAATGTGATGCCCAGACGCTGCTGCATCTCACGTAATTCGTATTGCATTTCTGTACGTAATTTCAGGTCTAGAGCGGATAATGGTTCATCCAGTAAAATTACTTCGGGTTCGTTCACGACAGCACGTGCAATGGCAACACGCTGACGCTGTCCGCCGGACATTTCACTGATTTCCCGCTTTTCATAACCAGCCAGGTTAACAAAACGCAAGGATTCCTTCACCTTTTCGTCGATTTGCTTCTGAGGCATCTTTTTGATGCGCAAGCCAAAGGCGACGTTTTCATATACATTTAGATGAGGGAATAGAGCATAATCCTGAAATACTGTGTTCACAGATCTTTTATTGGCAGGGATCTTATTCAAAGGTTTCCCATCGAATAGCATCTCTCCGGAAGTTAATTCTGTGAACCCTGCAATCAGACGCAAAATCGTCGTTTTTCCGCACCCGGAAGGTCCCAGTAGGGTATAGAATTTACCACGCTCGATTTCAAAGCTGACATTGTCCAAAACGGTGGTATCTTTATCGTACTGCTTCATTACATTGTTGAATTGAATGATCGGTTTCTTTGTCATTGTCATCTCCCTTGTTTCTTTTCCGTATTTTGATTCTAAAAATCTTGACGTTCCATTATACGACAAAAAAAGACACGTTGAATAGAACTTTTTTCAGATGAAACATTTTCCGATATGATACGTATATGTAGGAAACCGCGTACGTATAGAAAGGGCGAACATATTATGTCTACAACAAGAACCATGAAGCTGATTACGGGAATCCTAGAAGCTATTTTGGCAATTCCTTTTCTTGGCGCTCTTATTATTTTATCAAACAGCTGGATGCCGTTAATCATCATGCTTGTGCTGCATATCATTACGCTGGCGCTTGCAGTCCGGGTTAAAGGACCTCTTGCCGGAAGCGTTGTCGGAATCGTCGCATCCTGTCTTGGCTGGATACCTTTCGTCGGCTGGATGCTGCATGCAGCCGCAGCAATTGTATTGCTGATTGAGGTTTACTCCAGACGACTGCAGCGCAGATAATAATAGCATGCCCAAAGAACGAAAAAGACTGCCGTATCAAGGCAGTCTTTTCTTATGCAGCCATAGATCGGCATGCGTCAGCGCAGGCAAAGCATGCATCCGCGCAATCCTGACAATGTTTCACTTCATGCTGTCTGCAGATTTCGCCGCAGGCTTGGCATACTTCTGCACATAGTGTACAAATCTGTTCGGCAAATGGACTGTTCCGCTGCATCGCCTGGATAGCAAATGCACACATATCTGCACATTCCCGGTCCATCCGGATGCAATCGGCCATCATCTTTACGTTATCTTCCAAAAGACACGCATCATAGCATGAATTGCATGCTTGCATACATTCTAAACAAGCCTGAATACATTTCTCGTAATCTGGATTCATCCACTTTACCTCCCGTAAAATTATCAATTGTTGTTTACCCTGAATTCAAGTTTTATAACATAACGTGATGGATGAAGGTGCAAAGATGCTTAAAGAAAATGCACCTTTTTGAAGCCGGCTGGCAATTGGCTAAGATATTTGATATTGCTGCAGTAAATTGAAAAAAGCGACATACCGATTGGGTATGTCGCTTTAATACTTATAAATATGGAGGGAATGGAGGATCTTGAGGGGAAAGGAATGATCCTCCCCATCGTGTACCGCCTACACAACAGAGTTGGCAATCATTGTTTTTGTCTTTGTCGGAGTTATTATCATTACTATCATTTTCTCTATTTGATTGAGCTACACCCATATAGCTTCCTTCTTCGTATTTGTATTTTTTCGCCATATGCTCACCACCTTCCTGGAATATTGTATGAACGAGGTATTGGTACAGGCACGGCGAATGTAGGAGGATGAGGAATATTTAGTGATTCTCCTTTTGTTTAGCCGGTGAAGGCGATGCCGTAAAAACTTTCGGGTCCTACTCGAACAGTTCCGAGCAAGTTAGACGAAATGAACGCAGTGTACGTCAGCTGACCGCCGGCTGGAGGTGGTACGTTGAAATCGGCGGCAATAAAGGTGAAGGCCTGCGGACCGAGAATTTCAAGATCCAAGTTGGATGAAGCAGAAAAGACGACTGGATCTGTCGGTGCCGTTCCCCGTACAACTGTGATTGTTACAGATGTAAGCGCTGGAAGAAGCGGAAGCTGTAAGGATATGATTCCGCTCATCTGAACACGAATAGGTGTCGTTGCGCCCGTAGTGATGAGCCCGATTTGACCAAACAGCTGCGGGGTGCCGGCTGTGACTGGGATGGAAATGGAACCTGAAGTGCTTGCATTCTGTGATGTTCTTGCATCAAGTACGGTTACCATGAATGTGTCCTCCTTTCAAAAAAGAAGATACTATAAGATATGAATGGTAATTTTTATTGTAAAGGACAGCCACCCTGATGCAAATTCATCGATTCTGTCAGTTTGAGACGGGAATTGCCTTCTTATATAAATCTTCCGTGTTTTTGCCCATGTTCACGAGCGACCATTGCTGATTCGCCCATGCTTGCGCCTGACTAGCTATTTGCTTGCTCAGGTTGGCATCCTCGAGGAGACGTGCCAGCTGATTAGCAAGACTTGCAGGGTTGCCTGCTTCAGATACAAGTCCTGTTACGCCTTCTTGGACCATCTCGGGTAACCCTCCAGCATTGCTTACGACGACAGGGATCCCGGAAAGCTGAGCTTCCATGACGGAATGGGGTTGGGTATCCTGCAGGCTTGGAAGAACGAAAATATCCGCTGTTTCCAGGAAATCTTTCACATTGGTTACCGATCCAAGCAAGCGAATGTCTGACAGCAATCCTCTGTCTTCCATCAAATCGGTGAATCGTTTAATTGCTTCTTCGTATCCGTCACCAAGAACCCAGCATTCCCAGTCTGTTGTATGGCTTTTTAACTGGTATAAGGCTTCAATCAGGGTGTGGACTCCTTTTAGCTGGACGAGCCTGCCTACAAATAAGATGATAGGCTTGGTTTTAACAGGTATATTGTCTAGTTGAGGCTGCGTACTGCGAAAAGATGTTATATCCATCCCATAAGGAAACTGGACAAAACGGTTTTCCGGAATTCGGTGCTGTTCGATTAAGCTGATTTTCGTTATATCAGCTTGTGTATGGATGAATTCACTGACGTGGCAGCCTATATGTTCAATGTGCTCATGATATTGATATTCAAAGCTGCTATATAGTTCCTCGGCTGATTTATTTGGATAAATACCTTGAAGGGCTAAGAAGATCTCCTTTGTCAAATAACCATGGACGCTTGTGACTAGAGGGATGTGTGTCGGTTTTACACGTTCTATAGAGCTAGCGGCTATTACATCCTGCGCGTGAATGACGTCGTATTGATCTAGTCCAGTAGCGAGTGCTGTCAGTTCAAGGCTGTAACGGAGGACTTCTGTTGTATGAATCCAAGAACCAGATTCGAGATTAGGGTAAGCTGCTGCGATTTCTCCTTCGATATAGGGACGGACATCGGCTATTTTGAAGGGTGCTTCCTGACCGAGAATACGGTATTCCGTCAGTGATTCTGTCTGTGCTAGAACATCGACTTCATGGCCGAGCCTCGTCAGTTCATTCTGAAGGTTATTCACTACTGTCCACAACCCACCTACATGGGGCATGGGATAATAAGAAACGAGCAGGATTCTCAAGTTCACCATTCCCTTTATAGTGATTTACGATGTTGTTTCATAAGTTCTACCAAACGGGGATCCGGGATGCTATAGCCGTCAGGTGCCCGTTTTATAAACGAGATTATCTGTTTTTTCTGCATGGCTGAGCCTCCTTTAATGGAAGGATGCATACTTCTCCAGGTATTCGTCAAGGATCGGTCGATAATATTCTTCAATCGTCTTAATTTCATGACGGATTCGAGGCTGAAATCTGGATGTTCCTGATTCTTCATGTGAACGGAAATGAATGAGCACTTGGTCTATATAATGCATATGGACGCCATTAAGCAGCATCCGGAACCAAAGGTCATAATCATGGGTATATAGAAAGCCAGGATTAAAGGTTCCGGCAGTCTCAAATACATCCTTTCGGGCGACAATCGTACAACCGTTGACAGGGTTTTCTGTACGGAATGATTCATAAACTTCTTTCGCATTGTTGACAGGGGAGAATCGCTTTCCGCACCATTCAATGAAAACTTGATTATCTTTATCTATCAAATGGTAGTTTGCAAAGCTTACAGAAGCATTGTTTGCCAGCATATAATCCATCTGGACTTGGATTTTGTGCGGAAGGAACATGTCATCGGAACTGAGCCAAGCAATGTATTCACCTGTGCATATTTCAATTCCATAATTCAGAGCAGTGGCTGTGCCGCCGTTCTCTTTACGTACATATGTGATGTGATCCAAATAAGGCTGTATTTTTTCGATTTCTGATGTGGAACCATCGTCGACTACTAAAACTTCGATATTCGGATATGTTTGATCCAAGGCACTTTGAATGGCAATAGGTACATACTTGTCATTATAAAAAGGGATGATGATCGTAACTTTCGGCAGCATTGCTGCTTCCTCCTAATTATCATAATTTTTCTGTCTCCAACATAGGCATAGTAAGGATGAATATTGCACGTCTAGTGAAGGAGGCAGAACATGAAGGTGTTATTCGTATTTTACGTACCAAGCGGGGGCGTAGAGACGCTTAATCGGCAGCGGAGAGCAGCCCTGGAGCTGGAGGGCATCTCTTCGCACTTTTTGTATTACGGAAAACGTCGTGAATTGGTCAATGATCATGGTGCTCCTTTGTATATAACCAATGAGGATGCAGAAATAAAAGAGATATTTGATGCAAACAACTTTGATGCTGCAGTCGTGACTTCAGACTTCTTGAGTTTCCCCAGATTCAGACGTCTCGGATTCAAGGGGAAACTAATATTGGAAGTACAAGGGTTTGGACCAAAGGAACTCGCATACTCCCAGCTGCAGATGGCTGTACCGATTGTAAATAATTATGCAAATGCGTTGCTGCATCCGAAGACGGAACACATAGCTGAAATATATGAGCAATTTTACCCACATACGCCTACATTCGCATTTGACAACTGCTTTGATTCAGATGGATTTTCCTACATTGACGGGACCTCTGCTGAAAAGCCGATCATTGCATGGATTGGGAGAATTGAAGATAACAAAAACTGGCGTGAGTTTCTTCAAATTGGCCGCAAGCTGCTGTCAGAACTTCGCCCGGACTTGCGGCTATATATGTTCCATGACCCTTCTTTAGCAGATCCAAATGAAAACATTGCTTTTGAACAGATGCTGGATGACTTACAATTACGAAACCATGTTTCCATTCTTCCTGATGTACCTCATACAGATATGCCATATTATTTTTCTATGGTCGGTGATTCAGGTGGTTTTCTTTTGGCAACATCGAAAGTTGAAGGAGCAGGGTATGCGGTTTTGGAAGCTATCAGCTGCGGCTGCCCGGTGTTGACAACGGATTCTGACGGTGTACGACGGGCAGTGATCCACAACCAAACAGGGAAATATTATCAAATAGGTGATCCTGAATCTGCGCTGAAAGAAGCAAAGGAACTCATGACGAATACGGAGCAGCGTGCTTATATCCGTGAGAATGCCCGCATTCATGTAAAAGAGAGATTTGGTTATGCAGCATATGCAGGTTCTTTTAAGCAAATGCTGCTGACTCTAGGTCTTCAGGATACTAATAAAGGATAAATTTGTTTTTGTTCTTCCAGCATGTCACGAAATGTTGGTACAGCATATGCAGGTGAATTTCTTGTGTTCAAAATTGTCCGATCTAACTCTTGTACGGCATCCGGAATGATCTGGATGTCGTCTTTTTGATATATTTCCTTGAATAACTGGAGCAAATCGTACTTGCTGATTTTATTTGGCGGACAGAGATGAAACAGTCCGCTCGTCTCCTGCTGGATAAAGAAATCAGTTGCTTTAGCCAATTCGAGTGTTGTGACGCCATTCCAATAGACCCTTTCGAATCCTTTGATTGTGCCACTTTGGTTCATGAACCAATGGAAGAGTCCGATTCCATCTTTTTTCAGTTCTGGGCCTATGATAGAGGTGCGAATTGTAAGGTGTGGATTTGCCGTTATTTCTCCAAGCTGCTTGGTTTGAGCATAAACGGAATTCCCGTCACGAAAGTCTGACTCTGTATATCCGCCTTTCTTACCGGAAAACACACAATCGGTGCTGATTTGGATCAAGCGACCCTTTTTTCGACTCATAAAGGCGGCAAGCTGATGTGGAAGCAGGCTGTTGATACGGAAGGCTAAAAGCGGATTTTGCTCTGCAGCTTCATTCAGAATACCGGTACAGTTGATAACGATATCTGGTTCAAGAGAATTAATCAGCTGCTCTAAGGCAGATGTGTCGACAACATCAAGATATATGCTGTCCTTATCCGTTCGATCGCGGGAAGTATAGAACACATCATAATCAGCCTGTTTGCGTAAGTAGCTGTACATTACATGCCCTGCCATACCCTTTCCGCCGAGGATAAGTATTTTCATTAAATAAAACCACCTTTGGCAAGCATGGTTTTTATCTCGTCCAGAGATAAAAGGTTCTGACTAGAGTTGTAATTTGTTATTTCCACTTTTTTATAGTCTTTGTAATATTTTTTAATATCCTCTGACTTGATGTCGGGGAGAATGACGAAATAACGATCATCGTAGAGGATGGCAGAATGACTTTCATTCACTGTCAGCAGCAGCTCGTGGATTTTCTCACCAGGACGAATACCTAGTATTTCAAAATCTACATTTTTCGCTCCGGATGACTCCATTAAAACTTTGGCCAGATCTGTGATTTTGATAGCTGGCATCTTCATGATGAAGATTTCTCCACCAACGGCTTCGAATGTCGCTTTGAAAACGAGCTTGATAGCATCCTCTACAGTTAGAAAGAAGCGGGTCATTTCAGGGTCGGTTATCCCGATTTTTCCGTTCTGTCGAATAGCCTTCTTAAATACATGAATGACACTGCCATTTGTCCCGAGTACATTCCCCCCGCGGATACAAACGAACGTTGTATTGGCGTGAAGTGTATTAGCGTGTGTAATCAGTCGTTCACCCATGGCTTTTGATAGTCCATAGAAGTTAGCTGGATCAGATGCCTTGTCTGTAGATATATAGATGACTTTATCGATCTTATGATGAATGGCTGCATCAATGACATGCTGGGTCCCGATTACATTGGTCTTTAATGCCTCCAGCGGCTGATCTTCACAAACAGGTACATGTTTGAGTGCAGCCAGATGAAATAGATAGTCCACGCCGTCTGTTGCTTCGATCAAGGCTTCGCGATCGCGAATATCTCCGATCTTGAAGTGAAGCTTGGGGTTATTATCGAATTCCTGTTTCATCGTAAACTGGTGGGATTCGTTACGGGAAAATATGCGGATCTCCTTGGGATGGTGCTGCAGAAGCTGCCTTACAAGCTCGTATCCCCACGAACCTGTACCCCCTGTAATGAAAATCGTCTTATCCTTAAACAATTTCCAAACCTCCTAAAAGAATTTTAATCACTTTATCCGAGACATGCAGGTCTGCATATCCTGAAGGAAACTCCCAATTTTTTGAGGCCGATGCCATTATCGTTGCACAGCGTTGGATAGCTTCAGCGCTAATGCCAGACACCATATTGCTTCCGCACGCTACGGTCTCAGGACGTTCGGTCGTTTTTCGAACCGTTACGGTCGGTGTGTGAAATAGACAACATTCTTCTTGTACAGTGCCGCTGTCAGTCAGAGCCAGATAAGCGTGCTTTTCAAGTGTGACAAAATCGAAAAAACCGAAAGGTTCATGAAATTCGACGAGTGGACTAAGTGTCAATTCGTCGGTTTTGGTTATCTTAGATTTTGTACGCGGGTGGATGCTGCAAATCAAACGTTTTTGAAGCTTCTCAGCTGTTTCACTAAGGCCTAGCAGAATTTCTTGAAGTCTATCAATGTGATCGACATTTTCTGCTCTATGGATGGTTGAAAGCAGATAATCATTTTTTCTCAGCTTGAGTTCTTTCAGAATCCGGCTGCTTCGGATGTCAGACTCATAATGTTTCAATACTTCGTAGATTGGATTGCCGGATATAATTACACGTTGTGTAGGGAGTCCTTCTCGGAGCAGGTTTTCTCTGCTGCCCGGTGTATAAGGAAGATTGAGAGTCGAAATAGCATCGATGACACGACGGTTTTTCTCTTCTGGAACTTCCAAATCAAAGCAGCGATTCCCAGCTTCCATATGAACGACAGGTATTCGCATTCGCTCTGCAAGCAGTGCACTTAAGGCGCTATTTGTATCTCCAAGAACTAATACTTTATCAGGAAGTTCCTGATTCAGGATGATTTCCAGTTCCTTATACATAGTGGCCAGCTGTTCTCCTAATGTTTGCTGGCTCTGGGACAGAATATAGTCCGGTTTGCGGATTTGCATTTCGTCAAAAAACACATCACTTAAGGTTGAGGTGTAGTTCTGGCCGGTGTGAACGAGGATATGCGAATCTGCGAATTTATCGAGCTTCTTAATTATTAGTGATAATCTAATAATTTCCGGACGTGTTCCTAACACAGTTAAGACCTTCACAATTAACCTCCTTCAAAATCAAAGTTTTCTTTCAAAATCGTAGTTTCGTAGATTAGTATATGGAAGCTTAGCCAAATGGATTGGATGGAAACACAGAGTAAGGTGTTTTTTTACGTTTGGTGGCAAAGGTGAATCATGCTCATATACTGGCTGTGGAAAGGATGATAATTGTGTCAAATCAAATTCTTACACGTATATATCGCAGGAGGCAGGAAGGTGCATGGTCAGGCGGTACCATCTGGGGAGGGGCTTTATCTCCTGGCAGAGGATTCCCGGCTTCGTTTCTGACTCCTGCAGTACCCCCGGTTGAAATAGTAGAGGAAGCACAGCCAGTAATGCTGACAGAGATTGGGCCGATTTCTTCAGTAGAAGAAACGCCTATACCTATAGTGGATATGGCGCCGACTCCAGTAGCGGAGCTTCCTGTAACAGAAGTAAATGATATTGTTGAACCGGCTGTAACAGCAGCTGCACCACCTGCACCTGCGGAAGGTGCTCAGGTACCGACCCCACCGAAGCTCATTCCTGCGACGCCTGTTCCGTTCCATCCTGATCACATACATGGTTTCCAAACAGAACTGAATGCTGATGGGACTAGAACGATCTTAATCAATAACAGTCGTATAACCATACCGGATTCAGACATACTTGCGGTCATCCCTGATTGATTGGAGCTTCCTGCTGATGCAGGAGGCTTTTTCATATGCCAGGCACATGCTTTGCTGTGAACCATATACTGGTAGAGCTTATAAACGGGTGTTTTTAACGTAATGGAGGTATAAGAGTGAAGATTTTACTGGCAACTTATTGGTCCATTCCGCATCTTGGCGGAGTATGGAAATATTTATCTCAATTGAAAAGCCGATTGGAAGAGTTAGGGCATACAGCGGATATTATGGGGTACGGCGGAGAGAACACATATGTACAGCTTTCCGGTGGTAAGACAATAGCTCGGGATCGTTGGTCTCCCTATGTGTACAGTATTCTTCAGAAAGAGAAATTTCCTAAGGTCTATCAAAACCATCTGGTGGAATATACCGAAGTTCAGCGCTACACGTATGAACTTGCAGCGGCAGAGTTTGGGCTGGGTGAATATGACATCATCCACACACACGACGTCATTTCTACCGTAGCAATCGATCGGGTGCGACCGGAGGGGGTGCCACTTGTAGCTACCTTGCATGGATTGGTATCACACGAAATTCGGCATCAGCTGCAGACAATCCATAAATCCCCTACATCTGATCTGGCAAGACCCTACTTTGACGAGATTGAAAGATTGGGAGCTTCCAGTGCAGACGTAACAATAACGGCAAATGACTGGTTGCAGGAAGTAATGATAGAGGAATTCGGTGTACCTAAAGAACAATTCGAAAAGCTCCATTATGGGTTCACTGTTGATACTTTCCTAGAAGAGCAAGCTAAACCTACTACAATACAGGCTCCTCCTGATAAGAAAGTAATCGTTTATGCTGGAAGACTGATAGAACTAAAAGGCTTAGACTATCTGATTGATTCGCTGGCTTCGTTGAAGGACCGCGACGATTGGGTTTGCTGGATCATTGGAGAAGGCGAATGGAAGCAGCATCTCGAATCGCGTGTGAAAGAACTTGGTATGCAAAAGCAAGTACTATTCCTTGGAAAGAGGGAGGATGTGCCAGTCCTATTGAAGCTTGCGGATATTTGCGTACTCCCTAGCCTGATGGATAACCAACCATTGAGTGTTATCGAGGCACAGATCAGCGGGAAAGCAGTTATCGTCACAGATGCAGGAGGACTCACTGAGATGGTGAATCACGGGGTGACTGGCTTGATAGTGCCAAAAGCTAATACAGCTGCGCTGCTGAGTGCAGTCCAGACACTTCTGGATGATGATGCTTATCGCCAAGTTCTAGGGGAGCAGGCACGTGAATGGGGAGTAAACCACTGGTCGATGGAAGCGGGCGTGGATCGTCTTCTGGAAATCTATAAGCGGTTTGTGCCAAGCAGCTGATTAGGGAGGATGAAGATGAAAGCAATCGTGACTGGAGGAGCAGGGTTCATTGGTTCCCATCTTGTGGAAGCATTACGGAATGAAGGGGTCGAAGTAGTTATCCTAGATGATCTTTCTGCAGGTGATGAGGCGAACATACCGCAGGATGTGAAGCTATATCAGTTCGATGTCAAAAGTGCAGGTGCGTACCGAGCAGTTATCGAGGAACAGCCGGATGTCATGTTTCATCTTGCAGCGCAAGCAGATGTGACGAAAAGTATCCTTGCTCCGGTTCACGACGCGGATGTCAATATCGGCGGAACGATCAATATGCTGGAAGCGAGCCGGACGGCCGGGGTGAAGCGATTTATTTTTGCATCCACATCCGCTGTTTACGGTAATATTCAAAAGCAATTGATTAAAGAAGATGATATCCCGGATCCGATTTCTTTCTATGGCACTTCAAAACTGTCAGCAGAGAAATATATTCAGCTATTCCATAAATTCTATCAGTTACCGTATGTGATTCTGCGCTACGGAAATGTGTATGGATCCAGACAAAAACCAAAGGGAGAAGGTGGTGTTGTAGCTGTCTTTTCCGAAAAGCTGAAACGGAAGGAACCGATTACGATTAATGGAGATGGTTCCCAATCTCGGGATTTTATTTTTGTGAAGGATATCGTGACTGCCAATCTTGCGGCCATGCGTCAGCAGCAAAATGGAATTTTTCATGCCAGTACTGGCAAAAGTACGAGCATTTTGGATTTGGTGGAATGTTTTAGACAGTTGTATCCTGCTTTGGACGTTCAATTCACATCAGAAAGGGCCGGTGACATTTCCCATAGCTGCCTTTGCAACGAAAAGACCCAGAAACAACTAAACTGGAAGCCCCATACGGATGTGGCGGAAGGCATAAAAAGGACCTGGCATCAAACTTAATTCTCCTCAGATTGGACAGTTTGCTCTTCCGTAAGATACGGGACGCGAATTATATAAGGTAGGGGAGGTTAGGAAGGAGTGATGCCAGTTGGGAAATGAGCTGATAAAAGGCGGATATGATGCGGTGTTCAGTTTGGGCGATTTATGTCTTGGAGCAATACAGATGAAAAAGAATAATCTTCGCCCATTCTCTGGTCCGCTTGACTGGATGGGAACACCACTGTTGCCTAAAGTAACGCAGTTGTTCGAGAAACGGTTTGCCGATTTCATGCTTCAGGAAAACCTGCGAATTGTAGGTAAGGCGACAGAGCAAATGCTGCTTGTGTCGGATGACAGGAATTTTGTTATGTCCAGTCACGATTTTGATACAGCGCATAACAGCTTGACGCATTTGGCTATGTATCCGCAGGTTAAAGAGAAGCTGGATCGTCGGGTCAATCGTCTTTTGGAGAAGTTGATAACGGCCCAGCGCATTTTGTTTGTCAGGACAAATGCCTCTTTGGAAGAAACAGCAGAGCTTGAGCGAGTACTCCGCACTATCATTGCCAATGATTTCCGGATCTTGGTTGTGAACCATGGTCCTGTCTCAGGTATTGTCGAAAAGCATTGGCCAATCAATCACGTCTACAGTGTGGAGCTGCCGAACCTTGAAATTTGGGAAGGAAACAATGCGCTTTGGTCGCAACTGTTTCAGGATGTCCACCTTATCTGATAGGAGGTACGTATGAGTAAGCGGATCTTGATTACAGGAGCAAGTGGATTTACCGGTCGACATGCAGTACAGTATTTTCTGGACAAAGGCTATATCGTTGACGCAGTTATTCGGAATACCAAATTGAACATGAATCAAGAGGCGTTGCATATCCATTCCCTTGACCTAAGTGATAAGACTGCTGTTCATAAGTTGATGGAGGATGCTAAACCGGACTATGTCCTCCATCTTGCAGGGGAGAACAGTGTACCTGCATCATGGAAAACGCCTTTCAAAAGCTGGCAGGCAAATGTGGATTCAACGCTTCATCTCGTTGAATCTGTACGGGCCCTTGGACTATCGGCGCGTGTGGTAATCGCTGGAAGTGTATTGCAGGATGAACTAAGCAGTGCAGCATCTCCGACTCATCCATACAGTCTTACGAAAACAATGCAGACGACGGTTGGGCTGGCGTGGCATAATCTTTTTCAAGTCGATGTGATGATCGCCAAACCTTCCAATATTATTGGACCTGGAGTTTCGAATGGTGTTTGTACCTTATTTGCGAAACAGTTAAGACAACTGCAGGTATCAGGGAAATCACAATTTCAGGTCGGTAATGCAGCGGTGACACGAGATTTTATCGATGTCAGAGATTTGGTCAATGCTTACGAGACACTATTTATCGAAGGAACTGCTGGAGAAGCGTATGAAATTACTTCTGGCCGCTGGGTTTCATTAGGTGAGATTCTGTCACAGTTCCGACGAGTAAGTAGCTTTGACTTTTCCATACAGTCTGAAACAGAAGAAGCGATGGAAATGAAGCTGCCGATGAAGTCGGAAAAAATCAGGGCGTTAGGATGGGAGCCAACTCGCTCCTTGGAAACGTCTTTGGCGGATGTATGGGATTATACAGCGCAGCTATAGAATGTTCACAGATTCTTTACATGAAAATTGCTGTGTGAAAGTTGTATATAGAACACTGATGCCATATAGTGAACCCATAGGAGGTGTATGTATGGGTCTTTTTGATTCCTTTAAAGAGCTTATCGGCAACAAGATAAGTGATATAGCACCAGAAGAGCTTGTGAATAAAGCAGGGGAACTGCTGAATGGTGAGCAAGTAACCGAGCAAGCACAGCAAGCTGTCGACCAAGTGACAGAAGCAGCAGGCGTCGATAATTTAGCAGATCAGGCTGCTGAGCTGACAGAACAAGGGACAGCATTAGGGCAGGAAGCAGTTGATCAAGGTACAGAAGCTGCACAAGGCTTAACGGACCAAGCTAATGATGTCGTCGGAAATCTGACTGAGAAAGCACAAGGTTTCCTATCGAATTTTACAGATAAACTGAAATAAAAAAAGGCCCTTCCGACTTTCGGTAGGGTCTTAGCTTTTTTCCTTGTTTTCTACAGCTTCCAAAGGAATATCACCACCGAATAAATCGAGCGCGCTACCGATGGTATAGCACATACGATCATCTGTCAGCTGGCGGAAAAGGTCGATATCGTCAAGGGAACGTATTCCTCCAGCGTATGTTGCGGGAATGGGCATATGTGCGGCCAAATGAGAGACTAGCTCTTCTTGAATTCCATTCCGTTTTCCTTCCACATCTACTGCATGGATGAGAAATTCATCGCAGAATGCTGCTAGCATCTCTAAATTCTCCGCATTGACTTCAAAGCTGCTTCGCTTCGTCCAGCGGTCCGTTGCTACAAACCATTTGCCGTCATGGTATGTGCAGCTTAAATCAATGACGAGTCGTTCTTTGCCGACAGCTTCATTAATTTTACGCAGCCGATCCTCATCAAGCTTGCCGTCATGGAAAATATAAGAGGTGACGATAACATGGCTGGCTCCGGCTTCAAGAAAGTCTGCTGCGTTCTCCGGTCGAATGCCTCCGCCAACCTGCAGGCCTCCAGGATAAGCTTTTAAGGCTTCCATTGCAGCCAACTCATTACCAGGACCAAGCATGATGACATGCCCTCCGGTAATTTGTTTTTCCTTGAAAAGATTAGCATAGTAGGCTGAATCATGAGCGGATACGAAATTTTCAACAACATGATCACTTTCAGCTGTAATTGACGAGCCGACGATCTGTTTCACTTGTCCATTATGTAAATCGATGCATGGCCGGAACAACAAAGGAATCCCTTCTTTCTATCTATTGCTCCAATTATAAAGCAAACAGACTGCCAAAGGAAAGGGCAGTCTGTCAAATTCACGCGCGGTGTCTGCCGCGCAAAGTCCAGATCTGATAGATCATAATGAAGGACATGAAGATGGTCAATCCAGTGAGTCCGATCCAGCCGGCCATCAAGTATGGATTCGTCGCTTGCTGGACAGCCTCACTTGTCAGGTAATCTCGGAAATAGTAGCAAGCGAAAACGGCAATGCTAATGAACAACAGCAAGGCAAGGACACCTTGCAGAAGTTTGCTTCTCGTTTTACCTGCCTCTGCTTGATACTGATTAGCCCAGCCATCTTTTTTATCGTTTGACAGTTTTTCAGCCCAGACCTGTGCAAAGGTCATTAAATTGACCCATAAGTAAAGCTCTGGGCTTATCAGCAGGAAGGCAAGGATAATATCTATGGGTCGATGCATCGGTGTCTTCAATGCCAGGATTGTGTTGAGAACCGAAGCAAGTGCAATTGGTATCAACCATACCCATGACCACAGGAATTGATCTGTTGCAATGGCAGCTCCCAAGAGAAGAACGAAGAGTACGCGTACAAGCAAATCCATCATCGTCTTTAGCTGTGAACGCCATAAGTAACCAGTATGTCTCGTTTTCAACATCAAATCACGATCAGTTAGCAAATTTACAGTGCCGGAACTCCATTTTACCCGCTGATTCCGGAAGGTGTGATAAGAGCGCATGGCATCAACAAAGCAGCGAGCATTCGGACTGATGAGTGTTTTCCATCCGTTTTTCTGAAGCTGCCAAGTGAGCAGCATATCCTCAACATCTGTGTCATTCTGCCAAGGTCCATCCAGCTTGTTGCTCTGCATTACCTCATACAAAGCTTCTGGTCGGAAAAGGGTAGCCTGGCCGCCAAGCACATACGTGCTTCCGCCGCGGTATTGCAGACTGAGAAGCCAGCTTGCCATATCTTGCTTTTGCTGATGTGTCCACCATCTGGACATAGCACCGCCATACTCGCCGCTAGCAAGCTTTTCCTCGTAATAAGGATCATCTTTGGATAGCAGGCTTTTCTTTTTTGGCATTCGCATTGTATATTTTGCCATCACACCGCCGATATTCCGGGAACTCATCATTCCATCCCATAAGTGCTGCAAGGCACGAGGTGCTAATCGGCTGTCAGCATCCATTCCGAGGATGCCCTTGACAGAACGCTGATAGGCAATTTGGTAATCAGTCCGTTCCATTTCGTAAATGTCCATGTTGTCTCCATAGATAGCTTTCCAAACGGCGTTAAGCGCTCCGACTTTTCTCTGTTTATTGTTTTCTGTTACGATTATTTCAATAGATAATCCAAGCTCTTCGCCGGTTTCTTTCGCTACTTCTTCAGTCCGGTCGGTGCAATTGTCTGCTACAACAAAAACGTCAAGCTCGACTCCGCTTGGCAGTACCTGCTCTTTCAGACCAGTCAGGCAGTCATAAATCGCTTTTTCTTCATTATGGGCGGGAATGAACGCTACGATCCGCGGACGCATATACGTGCGCTTGATACGTGGCAATGCACGTGTTTCCATGCTGCCAGGAATTGTCATCATCTTACTTTCTTCCTCCTTTTTCTATAACGAGCAGTCTTACAGGAAGTTAACACGTGTTGTCGCATTCTTTAAAAATTAGTATTGCTATTGCTTCTAACCTGGTTCATAAGTCACATGATAGCATAGTAAAACCTTGTTGGAATGATGATTCGTTAGTCAAATAAAGGGAATATTCGCATGAGAAGGTCAACTCATGACGAACTGTGTGGGATTTATTTACAGTTCTTATTCTCTATTATAGAAGGAGCGGATAGGTAAATGGACATAAACATAGCAGCTATTGAACAGTACATGTTAGAAGAAAGACGAATAGATACACTTGTATTTGGCATGGGATGCTTCTGGAGTCCAGAGGCAAATTTCGGGCAGTTGCCAGGTGTCCTCCGCACAAGAGTCGGATTTGCAGGCGGAACGAAATCGGATCCTACATATCGGCAGATGGGAGATCACACCGAAACGGTTGAGGTTACCTACGATCCGGATGCAATTTCACTTGAACAGCTGCTACGCAAATTTTGGAATGATCATAATCCGAACCGGCCAGCGTATAAAGAAAGACAGTATATCAGCCTTCTGCTGTATCAGAATGCAGAACAGAAAACAATAATGGAAGCTGTAAAACAGCAGCTGGAAGTTGAACGAAAGAATACGGTTTATACAGAAATAGCTCCCTTGCACGATTTTACTGAAGCAGAACCGCATCATCAGAAGTACTACTTGAAACGCTTTAAAAAGGCGACGGAGCAGCTGATGACTCATTTTCCAAGTGAAGCAGCATTTCATACATCCACAATCACATCGCGTTTAAATGGATTTGTCAGAGAATATGGCACATTAGCATCCATCAAGGAAGAAATAGCGCAATGGAATATCTCTGAAGATGAAGCAATCAGAATTCAGGAAATGCTGGATGGGTTGAGATGGTAGAGACCACAGCTCATTTTCAGCTAGCGCATTTTTCGAACCAAGTCGATATCGAGCAAATAGAAGCAGCTTCCGTAGACGAATTGCGCAAGCTGCTTGAACATGCGGAAAGTGTCATGGGTAAAAATTCCTCTATCCATACTCGAGTAACTGTATGTACAGAAGATAAAAATTATGACACCCTTCATTCGCTTTTGTCCGATTATAGATATGATTTATTTGCAAGGAAGCACCTGTATCGTAAACAGCTGGCAGAGAAACAGCCGCTTTCTTCTAATTATCATTGGGAAGCTATCGGAATGGGTGAAACGGATGAAAAAAGATTTCTGGAGATTTGGAAGTCCTGTATGGAACAATCCGCTAATCGTGCCTCTGCACGTTCTATAGAGAATCAGCTGGATGATGTGAAGGCCCTTCTTGGCGAGAAATGGCAAACTAGCTGTCGAATCATCTTTCAGGACAATATTCCAATCGCCATGACGATACCGCATCTGGAGCCGGGGAGAGATAAAGAAGGTCGTATTTATTATATCGGCACCGTGCCTGCAGCTCTCGGGAAGGGTTTAGGAAAAATCGTCCATACGGCCAGCCTTATGATGCTAAAAGAGATGGGTGCTGTCGTATATGAAGGCAGTACCCATGCAGATAATTTGCCGATGCAGCGCGTATTCGAAAAGAATGGCTGTAAAGTTATCAGGGAAATTGCAACATACTATAAAGGTTTATAGCACCGAAGCACGTCCACTTTCGATATACTAGTAAAGAGATACATAGCAAACAAAGGGGGATGAAGTATGTATAAGCTTGTAGCAATAGATATGGATGGAACGTTATTGAATGATCAGCATGAAGTGACAATGGAAGTGCATGAGACACTCCAGGAAGCGAAAAAGCTCGGGGTTAAAATTGTTCTGTGTACAGGCAGACCAATTCACGGAGTTTACCGTTATTTAGAAGAATTAATTCTGAACGAGGACGGAGATTTTGTTATTGCCTTCAACGGAGCTCTTGTGCAAAATGCGCATACAAATGAAGTAGTATCGCAATTATCCTTATCTTACGATGACTTCATCGACTTACATCAGCTTAGTTTGAAACTTGATACGCCAATGCATTACTTTGACTCTAAATTCTTATATACATCGAACCGAAATATCAGCAATTATACAGTCCTAGAGTCCTTTATGACGAAGATGCCGCTGCATTATCGAACTGTCGATGAAATTCCCCGGAATGTGCTTGTTCCGAAAGTGATGTTCATAGATGAGCCGGAGCGGTTGAGCGAGACAATAGCTAATGTGCCTGATGAATGGAAGGCTCGTTTCACGATGGTGCAAAGCGCTCCATACTTCTATGAAATACTCCATCCGGAAGCTAGCAAAGGCAACGCAGTGAAACAGCTGGCCGAGCAGCTTGGAATCAAGCGGGAAGAGGTAATGGCAATTGGAGATAATGGAAATGATTTATCCATGATCCAGTACGCCGGCTGCGGAGTGGCGATGGACAATGCCATTCCAGCTATAAAAGAAGCTGCTGATTTTATAACAACCTCCAATAATGCTCATGGTGTTGCAGAAGCAATCCGAAAGAAAATTTTACAGGTGGGACAAGCATGATTCGAATCGAAAATGAATCTCTTAGTGTCGAAATAGCAGAATTAGGAGCAGAAGTGAGAAATGTGCTGCATAAAGATACGCAGCTTTCCTATATGTGGAGCGGCGATGCTGCCTATTGGGGGCGCGTATCTCCTGTTTTGTTCCCGATTGTCGGGCGGTTGAAGGATGGGCGGTATACAGCGGAGGGTAACACATACGAGCTTCCCCAGCATGGTTTCCTGCGGGATGCTGCTTTTCAAGTGTCAGACGCACAAGGCGATTCCGTTACATTTGCAAAAGAATCCAACGGGGAATACCAAGATGTGTATCCTTACGAATTTCGAGTGGAAATTCGTTACCGGCTGGAAGCGGATCAGCTGCATGTTGACTGGAAAGTGAACAGTTTGGAAAAGGAAGATGCGATGTACTTTTCTATAGGTGCTCATCCAGCTTTTCGTATCCCGCTTCAATCAGGTGAACATGCCGCTGATTATAAGCTCCACTTGAAGCCAGTACAAGACAAACAAGTGACAACTTATGAGTTGATTGATGGATTAATCCAAGAGAAAGAACAGCCGGCTGTATTGCCGGCCATGTCGATTCAGGCAGCACTTTTCGAGAATGATGCTCTTGTTTACGATCATATCGAAGAAGTACGTCTCCAATCCAGTGAAGGAAATGGTGTGGCTGTCTCACTGTCAGGCTTTCCCTATGTGGGAATTTGGTCCAAATATGATACGGCAACAGGTACGATGGCGCCTTTCGTATGTATCGAGCCGTGGTTCGGAATTGCAGATACAACGGATTCAACAGGAGTTTTATCACAAAAGGCAGGCATACAAAAGCTTGCTCCGGACGCAGAGTTCAACAGTTCTTATCGAATGACTTTCTTCTAATTTAAAGATCGCTCCCTTCAGGTAGCGGTCTTTTCTGACTGAGTGAAAAAGATGAATTAACGTAAACTAGCTAATATTATTTGAAAGTAGGTTTGGCACACAGCATGAGTTTCTTTACAGCATTGTTCGTATTATTATTAGCGGTTCTCCTTTCGACTGCAGTCAGTAAAATACTGCCTCTGCCGCTTGCGCTAATCCAGATTATCCTTGGTTTGGCCGCATCTATACTTCCCCTACATTTATCACTTGAATTCGAGCCTGAATTATTCATGATCTGTGTCATTGCTCCGCTCCTATTCAGTGAGGGGCAAAAAGCATCTCGAAAAGAGTTATGGCAGCTGAGAACGCCAATTATACTGTTAGCTTTTGGACTTGTATTTCTTACAGTCGGACTAGGCGGCTATTTGATCCACTGGCTTATTCCATCGATGCCTCTGGCCGTTGCATTCGCATTGGCTGCTACGATATCGCCGACGGATAATGTGGCAGTAAAGTCCATTACGCGTGGATTGAAGCTACCATCAAATGTAATGCCTATATTAGAAGGCGAATCCTTGCTAAATGATGCAGCTGGTATCGTATCTTTCAAAGTGGCGCTTGCTGCTGCGCTGACTGGTGTCTTTTCGTTCGGGGGAGCATCAGTTGAATTTTTGTTCGTCTCAATCGGTGGCTTGGTCATCGGTGTAGTAGCTGGATATGTGATTGTCACCATCCGGCTGCAGCTGATGAAACATGGCTTCCAGGATGATTCCATGCTCATTGTCCTGCAGGTGATGACGCCATTCTTCCTATATGTACTGGCAGAAGAGGTGCATGTTTCCGGGATTCTGGCTGTGGTAGCCGCTAGTATCATTCATGGTATTGAACGAGATCGTCTGCAGCAGACGACAACCAAGCTGCAAATCCTATCCAATAATACGTGGACAATTGTAGAGTATGTATTGAATGGGCTTGTTTTCGTCCTATTAGGGTTCCTATTACCTGAAGTGTATCAGGGAATTCAGGATACGGATGAAATCGGTATGGGCAGGTTGTTTGGAGTTATTATCATCGTCTTTATCGCTTTGTTCGTTATCCGTTTCCTATGGGTGTACAGCTTGTACAAACCTTTTACAACACTTCCCAAAAGCCGGATGGAGCGTTTTATGTCCAGGAATTATCCGAACAAAGCAATTGCAGAGGATACAGAAACCGTCGGGCGCGCTTATTATGCCCTCATTATGGCTACGAGCGGAATTCATGGAACAATTACACTGGCAACTGCTTTATCCATTCCTTTTTATTTAGATAATGGCTCACTGTTCCCAATGCGAAATACTGTATTATTTGTCGCAACAGGAGTAATACTGCTCAGCCTGATTTTTGCCGCTGTTGGTTTGCCGATCATGATTCGGAAGCCGGAAAAAAGAGATGATGGGCTGCTTCCCTTCAAAGAGGTGTATCGCCTTATCCTTAAGCAGACGATTAATCAGCTCCAGGCAGACGCTGTCCGAGAAACACAGCTGGCTGTAAACGTGGTAGTGCGCGACTTGGAGGAGCAGCTTGTCGACCTGGAAAAAGGTATATTGCAGGATCCGAACAAGCAGACAATTGAATCCTTGATTAAAGTCGGCAGAGAAGCAGAATATAGACGTATTGAAGATATAGGAGCAGGAAATGTCGTTTCTGAGGAAGCTTATCAATTATACCAGGTACTTAGCACCCAGCCAGAGCAATACCTCGTCAATACTACCTTCAGCAGGTTTAAACGAGCATTCCAGATTGCGAGGATCCGACACAAATTCCGTAAGCAATGGAAAGAAAACTGGAAGCTGCATGCAGAACAGATCCTAAGCAAAAATCCGGGGGTTGGCAATGAGCTGAAACAGTTGCGAGCTGCCGGTGCTCAAGCAGCTATTGATGCGATAAGGGAGCAGACTAATTCTTCAAATCGTCATGAATCCTTGATTGTGACACAGTTATACAATAAGAAACTAGCCGGACGCTATCGTTCCTTCGAAAGCGATGAAGCATTTCAAGAGCAGCTTCATAAGTTCCGGATGCGTGCAATCCGAATGGAAAGAGATGCGATTCATGACTATATACAAGAAGAACGTATATCTGTGGCGACAGCAGCTAAACTAAGAGAAGCTGTTACTTATGATGAAATGGTCGTTTTAAGCGTAGATACAACCCATTAATGTACAGCCTTGTCTTTCATAAGACAAGGCTGTACACATAAGGGAGTAGTTAGAATATTGTTAATAGAATTACTTTTAATTTAGTTCTACGTAATGTGTAATTAATATGGCATAATAGGACTCGTTGTGAAAAATATGTTTTACTTTGATGATTAACATCGTCGCAGTTTTGGCTATATACGCGAAAGGGGAACAACATGAGTTATATTATCGGCATCATCGGTTTATTCGTGTTTCTAGGATTAGCTTGGATTGCTAGTTCGAATAAAAAAATGATTAAGATTCGCCCGATCATTATCATGATCATCCTACAGCTTGTACTTGGATTCATTCTATTGAATACAGAAGTAGGTAACTACTTGGTCAAAGGTATTTCAGATGGGTTCAATCTATTGCTTGGCTACGCAGCTGAAGGAATTAACTTCGTCTTCGGTGGATTAGTGAATGTAGAAGAATCCGCATTCTTTATGAATGTGTTGCTGCCGATCGTATTCATCTCGGCATTGATCGGTATCCTTCAATATTGGCGGATTCTTCCTTTCATCATCAGATATATCGGTCTTGCGCTTAGCAAAGTAAATGGACTGGGAAAACTGGAATCCTATAATGCTGTTGCATCAGCGATTCTAGGTCAGTCAGAAGTATTCATTTCTTTGAAAAAACAGCTTGGCTTGCTGCCGCGTCATCGTCTGTATACGCTTTGTGCATCTGCAATGTCCACTGTTTCTATGTCTATTGTTGGATCGTATATGACAATGCTAGATCCGCGTTATGTCGTAACAGCGCTAGTATTGAATCTGTTTGGCGGATTCATCATCGCCTCTATCATCAATCCTTATGAAGTGGATCCTAAGGAAGATATGATTGAGGAAGAAAAAGGCGAGAAGCAATCCTTCTTCGAAATGCTCGGGGAATATATCATGGACGGTTTCAAAGTAGCTATTGTTGTTGCTGCAATGCTGATCGGTTTCGTTGCGCTGATTGCTATGATTAACAGTATCTTCTCAGGAATTTTCGGCATCAGCTTCCAAGACTTGCTTGGTTATGTATTTTCTCCATTCGCATTCCTTATGGGTGTGCCTTGGTCAGAAGCTGTTGATGCAGGAAGCATCATGGCTACGAAGATGGTATCCAATGAATTCGTAGCGATGCAGATTCTATCTGGCGGAGAGTTTGTTTTGAGTGATCGCGTTATCGCCATCGTATCTGTATTCCTTGTTTCCTTTGCGAACTTCTCCTCTATCGGTATTATTGCCGGAGCAGTAAAAGGTTTGAATGAAAAACAAGGAAATGTTGTAGCGAAATTCGGTTTGAAACTGCTTTATGGTGCTACACTTGTTAGCTTCCTATCTGCAACGATTGTTGGTCTATTAATGCCATAAATAAGAAGAACACCACGTAAACGTGGTGTTCTTTTTTTTGTTACTTGACGTAAATAGATATCTAAAATATACTTACTTACATAAAGTAAGTATAGAGGGGGAGCGTGTATGCACTACCAACAACCACCACAGACATACATTGGGCAAGTAAAATTACGTGTGGCAGATTTGGCGCAATCTGTTGCCTATTATACAAAAGTGATCGGCTTACACATTATAGAGGAAGAACAAGGAAAGGTATCGCTTGGAACTGGAAACAAAATTCTGCTTTATCTGGAGGAAGGTCAAAACCTTCAAAGAATGCCGGATCGGCATGCAGGATTGTATCATTTTGCCTTGCTTCTTCCTACCAGAGCTGATTTGGCTGATGTTGTGAAATTTTATGTGCTGAATCGAGTGCCATTTGGAGCATCAGATCATGGGGTTAGTGAAGCTATTTATCTAAATGATCCCGATGGTAATGGCATTGAGATTTATGCGGACAAACCAGACAAAGGCTGGAAATGGATCGATGGAGAAATCCAGATGACAACAGATCCACTTGATGGGGATAGTTTATTAAAGGAAGCATCTGAAGAAGAATGGACTGGCCTTCCGGATGGAACTGTTATGGGTCATATTCACTTATATATGCGTCATCTAGGTGAAGCTGCTGCTTTTTATAACAATGTACTTGGCTTCCAGGCAGTCGTTTCTAGCTATCCAGGAGCTTTATTCGTATCGACGGGAAGTTATCATCACCATATTGGCCTTAATACATGGCACGGTGCCAATGCACCATCTGTTAGTCCAGATGAAGCAGGCATGGAATGGTTCACAATTGTCTTCCCGGATGAAGAGAATCTTCAAGCAGCGATTAAAAGAGCAGAGTCAGTCGGATTACCGATAAAACTGGAAATGAACAGTTATACACTTATAGATCCGGTAGGGTCAAAAGTTAGATTAACCGCACACGGGCATTAAATAACTACACACAACAGCAGCTGCTGTTGTGTGTCTTTTTATTTCTGTGCCATAATAATGGGAGCGAAAGATAAAAGGAGTTTACGGATGAAACAATTAATACAGAAGCTTAAGCAATTTCTTCCTGCAGAAGTGCAGGTCGCAACAGAAGGAAGTTTGCTGCGTCTTTTGACAGCAGAAGGAGAGCCATGCGGTATAGTAGATCTAGATGAAGATGAAAATCTTATTGGGTTTGACTTGCAGATGAAGCTGCCAGATGAAGAAGGCAGGGATGCTCGTGTAATTGCACAGCAGTTTGCTGCAGTTTTTTATCCGGAAGCAGCGGAAGTAATTCAGGAGGATTATGCTGTACAGATCCAGAGCACGTTAATCCGTCTGGCTGAAAAAGATGCAGTTCATCATTTACCAATACCTGGTGCAGGATTAGCTGTAGAGGTCCATGATTCGGGTTTTGTTACGGCAGCGCAGCTATATCGAAATACATATACATTGATTGATAGTGATGAGTTGATAGATGCGGCGGAGGCAAAACAAAAACTGCTTTCCGAAACACCTGTTGCGATTGCAGTGGAAGGTGGAAGTACAGTATATAAGCTTTCAGATCAGGTTATTGGCGTGCATGCAGATGGTACAGTATTATTCACCGAACTCCCACCGGTTCTCAAAGATATAGAGGCTGCAGCCGACCATAAGGATTGGGCAAGCTTAATGGGGATGACGGAAGATTTTGTAAACTATTATAACGAAGATGGTGTGCAGCTTTGGGCAGAAAGCGCCCTTGTAGATAATCACCCTATTGATGAAATCCCTGATCAAGTTGCGGTCCGAAAGAATGCGGAAGTACTGTTTTATTCAGGAGCTACGCCATGGAATAAAGACAGGAGATATACAGAGGAGGAGCTTAAGCAGCAAGCAGTACATTTTCTTTCAGCTGTAACCGATCATCCACTTGGAGAATGGAAGCATGCAGAAGAGCAGCTAGCCCCAGATGCTGCTATTGAGGACGAGCTTGAACCAACATATATTTTTCTTTTTGCTTACACCAAATTAGGTATCCCTGTAGAAGGAATAGAGGCCAGTATACACGTTGGAATACATTCTGGCCTTATTAGAGAGTGTATAGTAGACCGCGTACCCGATGCAGTTAGATTTGAAAAACAATGGATGTCTGGAGAGAAAGCAAAGCAGCAGCTTGGGGATTTGCTGCAGCTTGAATTAGCATGGGTTGCACTCCACGAGGAAAATCGATATGAACTCGTATATGTGAGGGCAGAATAAGAATAAAATTTCTTAAAAAGAGGTTTCCCGAGGCATGATAACGGTTACTTAAAAGAAGCCTGACAAATTGACAAATTACAGGCTATTTTACATAAAGGGTGATCGCATGTTCAGTATTGGAGAAATTATTTTTATCTTGGTTTCTTGTGCCTTTTTTATGGCGTTGGTCGCAGTGGTATCCTACTATATGACAAAAGGGAATGTCAGTACGGCAGATGAATATTTCCTTGCCGGCCGCGGATTGACCGGTCTGTTCATAGCTGGTTCCTTACTGCTAACGAATCTATCTGCAGAGCAGCTGATTGGCTTGAATGGGCAGAGCTTTACCAATAATATGTCTGGCATGGCCTGGGAAGTGACAGCTGGTCTTGCTGCAATCATTATGGCAATCTTCCTGTTGCCAAAGTTCCTTGGAATTGGTATTTCCACCATACCGGAATTTCTGAGCAAACGGTATGATGAAACTGTTCGGCGATTGACCGTCATTTTGTTCTTGCTCGGGTACATGTGTGTGACGATTCCTTCCATGCTGTATTCTGGCGGTGTATCCGTCCTTCAATTATTCGATTTACCGGAACTTCTCGATATTACATATACGCAGGCGTTATGGCTGACAGTCTGGTTCGTCGGTATCATTGGTGCAGTTTATGCGATTTTCGGCGGCTTGAGGGCTGTGGCAGTATCTGATACGTTGAATGGCATCGGTTTGGTCATCATCGGTTTCCTAGTTCCGATACTCGGCTTCGTTCTGCTGGGTAACGGAAATATGGTAGATGGAATGAAGCACATCGTCCAGAATAGTCCCGAAAAGCTGAATGCTATTGGCAGCAGCACAGATAATGTTCCATTCTTCTCTATTTTTACAGGAATCCTCTTTGCCAACTTATTCTATTGGGCATTAAATCAATATGTCATTCAACGTGTTTTAGGTGCGAAAAACCTGGCAGAGGGGCAAAAAGGAGTCCTGTTTACAGGGTATTTGAAGCTGTTAGTACCGATCTTTATGCTGATACCTGGTATTATCGCGTTTCATTTATATGGTGATTCTATTCAAAATGGAGACTTAAGCTACCCGACACTTGTCAGTGATGTTCTGCCAGTATGGATGCTCGGCTTTTTCCTTGCCGTATTATTTGGGGCTGTGCTAAGCAGCTTTAACTCTATCTTAAATAGTGTCGCTACTTTGCTGGTGCTTGATATCTACCAGCCTGTATTCGAACCGGGTGCTACTGATGAGAAATTAATTAAGGTCAGCAAGATCCTAGGCATTATCATAGCCCTCGTATCCTTCTTTGTTGCACCATTTCTTATGTACGCACCAGATGGCTTGTGGAATCTGATCCGACAGTTTACTGGATTCTTTAATATACCTATCCTTGTTATCGTATTGATGGGAATGATCTTTAAACGTGTACCAGCTTCAGCTGCTAAAGTGGTCATCCTATTCCACGTTATTGCTTACTATATGATGGTGTGGGGCTTCCGTCAGATATTCGATTGGGATCCTGGTATCAACTATATCCACGTATACGGAATCTTGTTAGCTATCGAGGTCGGGTTCATGCTTATCATGGCAAAAATAAAGCCGTTGAAAGTGATCAAACCAGTCTTTTATGAGGAAAATGGGAAAGATCATCTTGTCCCTTGGAAGCATGCCATTGGTGTATCCATTACATTAATTTTCTCGATTGTCATTTTCTATGTCATCTTCTCGCCAATTGGATTGGCTTACGAGGAAGCGGCGGTTTCGAACTGGTTCTGGCCGGTTATCGCCATACTCATTGCGGCAAACGTGGTTCTCTATATCGTATCTATTAAAATTTGGTATCAGAAGTATCATAATTATGTTGAAAAGCAAACAGAGACTGCTCGTAAAGCACGACTAAGCGGGGATTGATAAAAGCAAAAAAGCCACTCAGATGAGTGGCTTTTTTATTGCTGCTGAGCACACAGCAGCAAATAAAACAGAAATATTTTGGGGGTATCCTGTTTGTAAGATATTCTAACAGAAAACCTGCACCAATGCAAAATATTTGTTAAGTTTTCGTAAAGTTCGTGCTATCTTGCGGATGCAATTGCTTCAAGATGCTATCGATTGTATATAAGGGGCGTTTTTTTACTTCTGCAAAAATTGTACCAATATACTCACCAATAATACCAATGGCCATGAGTTGCAGACCTCCGAGCAGCCAGATAGAAATAATCAAGGAAGTCCAGCCGGCATCGGGCTCCCCGAATATTTTCTGCATAGCAGCATAACATGCAGCGAGCAGGCTAATAAGAAACAGGGCGAAGCCAACTGCTGCAATAATACGGATAGGAGCGATGCTGAAAGAAGTGATACCTTCGAATGCAAAACTGAGCATTTTTTTCAGAGGGTATTTTGTTTCTCCAGCTAGTCGCGGTTTTCGTTCATAAGTTACGATATCAGATCGAAATCCTATTTGTGGAATGATGCCCCTAAGGAATAGTTTGGATTCGTTGTAGCGACTTAGTTCTGTTAAGGCTCGGTTATTCAGCAGTCGATAGTCGGCATGATTGGAAATGAGCCGGATTCCGAGCATCTCCATTGTCCGATAGAAAAGCGATGCAGTATTACGCTTGAAACCAGTATCCGATGTGCGGTCATTTCGTACGCCGTACACAATTTCGTAGCCTTCCAGATAACGCAGTACAAAAGTCCGGATAACAGAGATGTCGTCCTGCAAATCTGCATCCAATGTGATGACGCAATCGGAATAATCCTTCGCATGGAGCATTCCGGCAAGAAGTGCCCGCTGATGTCCTGCATTAGCTGCGAGCTTTATTCCCGTGACGAAACGATTGGCCAAATGCTCTATTTTGATCAGCTGCCAAGTATGATCCTTGCTGCCATCATCTACGAACAAGATACTGCTTGAAGGTGATATAAGCTGCTCCTGCATTAAGGCGGCTAGAGTCGATGTGAGCTTGGAGCAAGTATCAGTCAGGATCTCTTCTTCGTTATAACAAGGAATCACTAATGTAAGAACAGGCAAAGATGTAGTCAATGGATTCCCTCCTTTATGGTTGTACCCGGTATAGATGGACTTTCCAAGCAGAGTCGGGATGATGGAAGCTTCGTTCATAGTGCAAATCATTGTCGGCCACATTCTCGATCCAAATGGAAGATAGAATATAGGCTCCGCCCAGCTCCCGTAAAGCCTCTGCATTCAAATCAAGATTCTGAATGCTGCGGCCGGTGTCTTTCCGAAAGTCATAGTGCTTTCCAAGCTCTGCTGAAAAAATATACAGCCGGCTGCCCCATTCATCAAAGTAACGTGTCAGATTTTTACTTTTGGCCAGTTCTCCAGCAATGACTTCACGGAACTGATGTTTATAGCTTAAAGGAATAATATTGTTGTATGTATCGACAGTATAGAAACCATTGTATTGTGCAATAGCAGGATGCAAGCCGATGCTTGCCACTTTATATGTGTCTTGAGGCTTGCCGATATAATCACGGATTTCCTTGAATTGATCAACAGCATAGAAGGCTTCCACAGAAGGCGTATGCTGATAAAGGCCATAAATAATTTCTTCGTTGGATAGAGCTAATATGACAAGCTGGAGACAGAGGCAAGCATACACAAAAACTCGTATGCTGCGTTTTCCAAGCTGCCATAGCAGATAACAAGCCAGTCCGAAACTAACATAAATAACGAGTGGACGAAGGAAATGGAAGCGGGCAAAATTAAAGGCTGAAAGCAGGTCGATATGCTCTTTCGGTAATCTCCAAATCTTATTGAACCAAAGGGCATACCAAAACGATAACAGCAGATTCAATCCAGTCAGGCCGAGATAAATGTTCATTGGTCTTGTACGGCCTCGGTTGAAGAGGACCACAATTAAAGCTATCACCAGCACTGGCAGAATCACGAAGGTGTGGAGGGTCATAACGTGATTATGTCCCAACGTGAAGTTCTTCCAGAACAAGCGGAGCGTTTGGGCAAAATCCTGTCTGGAGGACACGAATTCAACACGATGCATCGTTTCAGAACCAGCTATCATTGTATAGACAAGCCGGTAATCCGTTGCTAGGAAAACAGCTGTCATCCAGATGATGCTTGCCAAGAACAGCAGATTCAGTCTGCGATATCGAAGCAGGTCGACCAGCCATATAATTCCCATAAGTGCGAGGAAGAAGAAAAATCCAAGAACAAAACTAGCGTATAACGGTAATAAAGTAATAGCAGTCCAATGCTTCCAATTCGCTTTTTGGGATCGGATAGATAGGAAAGCCCAAAGTGCTAAAGGATGCCCCATGGTGCTAAGCATGCCAGACGGCCAGAATGGTGTCAGAGCAAATGCAAGTGAAACGAGAGCAGCAATCCAATGTGCTTTCATATTCCGGATGATATGAGTACGAAGTAGTAAATACATCCCAAGAAACGCAATCAGCCGGGTAAGCAGCTGGCTGATTGCGTAAGCAGTCATTGTCGGAAACCAAGCATGCAGCCAAACGATAAGTGTCCATTCTGTGCCGAGTGCATCCCGAGGCAGTCCGCCAATAATTTGAGGGATGACCGCATGGACACCGCCAAACATCTGCCCGCTTGCAGCAAGTACTTTATACCAAGCAAGATTGGAGTCAAGATTGTCATGGACTCGGATATGGGCGTGATCTCCCAGCAGGAATAGGGGAGAGACGAAGATAAGTATCGCTGCCACGCATAGCAGGATGGCTTTTCTGTCTGCATAGTTCCGCAATATTCCCACATCCTCCCAAAGTAATGCTGTTAGTATGCGGCAGCAGATAAAGATCTATACAAAAAATACCCGGAATGCTAGGCATCCACGGGTATATGCATTATGTAAGCTGACTCGAAATCAGGTTGAGGCAGCGGCTTGGAAAATAGATAACCTTGTACCTCTGTGCAACCGAGCTCTTGAAGTGCTTGCAGCTGAGCTTCCGTTTCGACGCCCTCAGCTATAGTATGAAGCTTCAGGTTTTCAGCCAGAGACTGGATGGTGGCGACAATGGATTGATTATACTCGATATGTTGAATGAACGTTTGATCAATTTTTAAGATATCGACTTCGAGTTTATCCAGATAGTTCAAGGAACTATACCCGGTTCCGAAATCGTCGATACTAATTTTAACCCCTGTTTTGCGCAATTTCTGGAGGATGGAATTTATTTTGGTTTCATTCTGCATGACAACACGTTCTGTGATTTCCAGTTCCAGCAAGCTGCCATCCAGATTGTAATGATTCAGTCGATCTCGGAAGAAACTTGAGAAATCATCCTGCAGGAACGTAATAACAGATACGTTGATGGAGATGCAAGGAATAGTGCATTCGTTGGTTTCTTCCAGCCATTTCGCTAAGCAAGCCATTACCCGCTCAATGACACTGCGCTCAATAGCGACTATCAGACCGCTTTCCTCGGCAATCGGAATGAATATATTCGGAGGAATGAAGCCACGTTCGGGATGGTTCCAGCGCAGCAGCACTTCTGCTCCAGTTATTGTACGTTTGAAGCTGTGAAATTTTGGCTGAAAGTACAAATCAAAAGCCTGTGTTTCGATCGCTTCCTGCAGCTCATGTTCAATCTCGAACCGAAGCACCTGTTTTTCTGCCATCTCCGGCTGAAAGACAGTGTAATTATTTCCACCGTTTTCTTTCGTCTGATACATCGCAATATCAGCGTACTTATAGAGATTATCCATATCTTCCGCATGCTCCGGGAAGGAAGCAATGCCGATACTGGCTTGCAAAACGTGCTCGTAATCTTGAAGCCGCATTGGCTGTCGGAACTGCTCGACAATGTATTGAGCGAGTCGAGTTGCGGACTCTCCGGGTACGATGAGCAGGAATTCATCTCCTCCAACCCGGTTGACGGTGCCTTTACCATCCAAAATTCTTTCCAGACGAGCTGCTGTTTCCACTAGGACCTTATCGCCAAAGGAATGTCCAAAAATATCATTAATTCGTTTGAACAAATCATAATCAATTAACAGAATACTGAAGGAGGTTCCTTTGCCTGCGTATTCCTGCATCTGCTGCTGCATCAGGCGGCGATTCGGCAGTTTGGTCAGATCGTCATGATAGGCAAGAAATTCAACTTGTTTGGCTGTCTCTATCGTCTGCGATATGTCCTTGATGACGAGAAAGTAACCAACTATATGATGTTTCACAATCGTAGGGATGCCAGTAACATGAACATCTATTTGTACACCTGATCGGCTAATTATTTTAGTGTCCCATTGATGTGATCCGCCATTCTTAAGGATATTAAGGTGATTCCGGAATATCTCCTTATCAAGGAACAGAGCTGCTGCATCCATTCTTTTGATAGCATCCTCGTTATAACCGGTCAAAAATTCACTTTCTTTATTAGCATGCAGAATCGAACCATACTTCTCAACTGCCAATACAGCATTAGGATTGTCATTGAACAGAGATTGATAGAGCTGCTGTGTCGTCACTAGTGCCCTGTTCCTATAAAGCAACGGAATGACAGTCAAGACTGTATTAGAAGTTAAAACGATAACAGTAGGAAGCATGAAATGAAGGTTATAAGACATTGCTGATTGATAAGAAGTGAAAGCTGCAAAGATGCAATAACCTAAACCGACAATAGCAATTCCAGACATCAGACTTCCGAATAATAACAATAGCTTGCTCCACTTCATTTGTTCTCCATTCGTATACATATTAAGAAAACGGAATAAGGTGAATATAGTCGATTGTGTCAACACCATCGAAGTAAGTACTTCTATAAAGTGGACATCAATCAAATTTGGATATAAGGAAATCGGTGTTAACATATGTAATAAGTAAATTAAGGCGGCTAAAAGAAGGCTGATAAGCAAATCATGTCTGGTATTTCCTATCGGACTGCGTACGACACGCAGAATAAGAGCGCCGCTTACGGAACTTAGAAGGAAATTGACAATGAAGAAAAGACATGTCGCTTGAGGAGCAGGGCCCGCATCAATCGATAGGGTAAACGAATATGTAGCTAGAATGGCACTTAAGCCAGTTCCTAGTGATACTAAAATCACTTTCCATGTACTGACGTCAGTCCGCATCATATGCTGGCTCACATATAATACAAGCCTGGTGAGTACGCTTATGAGCAATACGCTAGTGATAGTGTAGAGAAGATGGATACCCGGTATATCAATGAACGGAAGCAACGTTTTTCCTCCTGCGACAAAAGTAAGGATTACCTGAATTGGACAGGCATGGTAACATAAGTTTATCAGATAAAGTCGAATCATGGCGCAAAACTTTTTACTAATTGCAACTCAGGAGGCGATAGTATGTATCAAACGAAAAAACTGCTGCTGCTCGGATCTGGAGAACTGGGAAAAGAGGTTGTAATCGAAGCGCAGAGGCTTGGCGTAGAGACAATTGCAGTGGACCGGTACGATGGGGCTCCGGCAATGTCGGTTGCCGATCGGAGCTATGTTATTGATATGCTGGATCGTGAAAAGCTCAGACAGATAGTAGAATGGGAAAAACCAGATTTTATTGTTCCGGAGATTGAGGCAATCGCTACAGATGAATTGGTCGAACTAGAGAGGGAAGGCTATCATGTCGTACCGACTGCAAAAGCTGCAAAGCTAACAATGGATCGGGAAGGAATCCGCAGATTTGCTTCTGAAACTTTGGATGTCCCGACAGCTGGCTATCGTTTTGCAGATACATACGAGGAATTTCAGGAAGCGGTGGAGAAAATCGGTTTTCCTTGTGTCATCAAGCCTTTGATGAGTTCATCTGGTAAAGGACAAAGTGTCTGCCGGAAACCGGAGGATATCGAGCGAAGCTGGCAAATTGCCATGGAAGGCGGAAGAGTGCAGAAACCGCGAGTCATTGTAGAAGAATTCATTCACTTTGATGCGGAAGTCACACTGCTGACAGTCCGTGCAGTAAACGGTACCTTCTTCTGCGAGCCGATTGGGCATGAGCAGGAAAATGGCGACTATACCGCTTCATGGCAGCCTCATCAGCTGACAGATTCGCAGCTGGAAGAAGCACAGGAGATAGCAGAGCGTATTACAACCGGATTAGGCGGCTATGGCTTATTCGGGGTAGAGCTCTTCCTTGCAGGGGAGCAAGTATACTTCAGTGAAGTGTCACCACGCCCGCATGACACGGGAATGGTGACGATGGTGACACAGCAGTTGTCCCAATTTGCCTTGCACGTGCGAGCAATATTAGGCTTGCCGATTACAGAAATCAAGCTGGTGCAGCCTGGTGCAACCAGTCCGTTAAAAGCGGGCACAGCTTTGGAATCCTATCATATATCGGGTTTAAGAGAAGCACTGCAAGAGCCCCAAACGCAGATTCGTGTCTTTCGCAAGCCATCGACAACAGTAGGCCGCAGAGTTGCTGTAGCTTTATCCGTTGCTGAAACTGTGGAAGAAGCAAGGGAACGCGCAGAACAGGCAAGAAAACGGCTTAAAGTGGAGGGACAGGATGAATTATCATAACCTGACTTTTCGCGCCGTCACAAATACAGACAATGGTGAAACCTCAAGTGAAACCATCTTTCATTACAAGCAGGATGGACAGATTCTTACCGCAGCATATAGCGGCGGTTCGATTCTGGAAGGAAGGCTGATTGGTTTGGTGGAAACAGATGGAAAGCTTCGTTTTCGTTATCATCATATTAATGATAAGTGCGAGCTGCGGAGCGGACAGTGTGTTTCTGTGCCGGAAATATTGGCAGACGGCCGAATACGGCTGCATGAACAGTGGCAATGGATGTACGATGATGATTCCGCGGGGGAGTCCATTGTAGAACAGGTTAAGGAGTAGAGCGCGGTTAGGATTTCCTGAATTTTGAAACGAAGCTGTTGATAATTCGTACTAATAGCAACAAAGGAGAGGAGTTAGGTTCGAATGAAAAACACCTCCATTTTCCTGCTTTTGGTTTCGCTTATCGTATTGGCAGCATGCAGTCCGAATAGTGCTCCAGATGAAGAATCTGCTACAGAAGAAGCGACTATAGAAGCAGATGAAACAATGGATATAAGTACGATACAGGAAGTCAGCACGGAAGGATCGCTGTCGGTGCTTAAAGAACAGCAGGGTGGAAAAGAGACTTCTGATATTCCGATAGAAACTGACACAGCTAAAAGCGATGGAAATGTAAAAGACGAGGACATTATAGATGCAGCAATTCCATCCTTGAAGGAAGCAATCGAGTCTGATGATAACCCTGAAACACTGCATAAGGCTCTGATAGCTGTTTTAGGGAGTCCATATTATGGGCAAACGATTCAGGACGCGGAGAATATGAAACCAGCTTTCGAGGATCCATACCTGCCGCATCCGGAGGCTGAAGAAGATGCTGATGCATCATCTGAAGCTGAGAACGCCATTATCTTGCTGGATGCCAGCTCCAGCATGCTTTTGGATGTAGGTGGCGAGCAGAAGATGAAAGTGGCTAAAGATGCCGTCAAGAGCTTCGCTAAAACACTGGGAAGCTCAAGTGAAATATCTTTGATCGTTTATGGTCATAAAGGGTCTGAGTCGGATACAGATATGGATGAATCTTGTTCAGGTATTGAAGAGGTCTATACCTCTGAAGCATATGATAATCAGAAATTCAGTAAAGCAACAGACCAAATCGAGGCAAAAGGCTGGACGCCGCTTGCAGGAGCAATTGAAGCAGCAGCAGACAAAAGCAGTTCGATGGATGGTGCAACCGCAATTTATATTGTCAGCGATGGGAAAGAGACTTGCGGAGGTGATCCAATTAAGGCAGCCGAGCAAGCTGCATCGGATGAATCGGGCATTGTTAACGTTATTGGATTTGATGTCGATGAGGAATCAGAAAATCAACTGGCTGATGTAGCAGAAGCAGGCAGAGGAAAATATTACGCTGCAGATAGTGCAGCAGATCTTCAGACTACCATTGAATATGAATGGCTGCCATCAAATTTGGACTTGGCATGGGCGCCTGTCAATATACCCCCGAATGGGTGGGAAGTAGGCGATGAATACGATCGCCAGCGGCAAGTGCTTGCTAAGATAAAGAATATAATGGGTAATGAAGAGGTGCGATACGAAGCAGCGCTTACAAATCTTGCAGAAGAGGAAGTCATCACAGAGGAAGTGAAAGTTGCTGTATCCCAGCTTATCCAGGAACGCTTTGATATGGCAAAGGAAGAGTTAAGCGACCTGGAACAAGAAAAGATTGACCAGGTAAATGAAAAGCAAGAAGAAATCCGTGTAGAAGTGATGGCATGGGTGGAAGAAATGAAGAAACTGAAAGAGAATGCTTCATGATAAAAGACACGGAAACAACAGGTATGTTGTTTCCGTGTCTTTTTCACATCGCGTGTTTCATGCCTTTTTTCACCATAATCCAATTGACAGGGTAGCTAGTAGCAAATCCGATGATCATGGCAATTTGCATCATGAACCAAAATAGTACACTATTCGGATGCAACCCATCAAAGAATACGGAATGCGCCAATAGCATGAATCCGAACATGCCTATTTCAAACGCAATAAGCGAAAGTGCATCTGTCTTGATTGCATCGGCTATATGACTGTCATTTGCTTTGTTCATTCCCATACCGTAGTACTGGAATACAATCCCAAATAAGAAGGCCAGGATGAATTCAACGGCAAAGTCAGCATACAAGGTACTTCCTGCGATTGTCAGACCAGCCCAGAAAACTATCGGAGCACCGATCATATCGCCAAGCGCACACCCGCTGCTGCAGTGGGTAGTCGAGACGAAAACCTGCTGCCAGAAAGGTTTGTCGGCATGTTGCATCTGATCGTGTTTTTTATTTACCTTCATACTGTCTTTCCTGCCGATCTTATAATAAGCCCAAAGGCCAATTATAGGGAAGTAGAGACCGATCATTGGCCAAACGATATACATAATCTTCATCATCTGGCGACGGCTGCGAAAATCGAAAACTATCATGATAGCTTGGAGAATACCAATCAAGACCCCAATTGTTGCGATAAGATGCAAACTGAATCACCCCTAAAATGTTCTTAGAAGCTTTACCCTTTCTTCCTTAAGTGAAAACGAAATGAGATCATCCATATCCACCAGCATAAAAGTAAGATCCAGCAAGCAGTCATGATGAGCGTGGAGCCATCACCTCTTGATAGACTGATAAAAAAGAACTGAATTTCCGTTGTTCCGCCTGATCGCATGAGGGCGTTGTAGAAGCTTGTGATAAATAATACGGGCACCAGAAGGATGGTCAGGAGTGAGAATAAGCGGCCATGTTTATGGATAACTAGTGAAATGATGCTTGCGACCAGAGTTGCCAAGAGAAATACAAAGTAAAGGATAAAGAATATAGCTGAAGAATTAGCGAAAGTATCCATCTCATTACCTCCTTTGGCATACCTAAAATCGATAGCAATGCTTTACGAGCAAGAAATTTTTGACAAAAAATGCGCACTGTAATTTTTTTGTAAATAAGCATGCATGTCAGCAAGCATAAGGTATAGTGGAAGAAAAAGGAGGTTTCCTATGGAAAGCAAACACGAAAGGCAGACACCCGACCAAGGTAGGGGATTCGGATTTTTGCTGTCCTTGCCTATTTTGTCGTGGGCTTTATATGACTTTGCCAATACTATTTTTTCTTCCAATATCACAACTGTCTTCTTCCCATTCTATGTTACTGATACAATCGGCAATACAGCAGAATTGGAACAGCTTGGGAATACCCTGATTGCTTATGCAAATGCACTGGCGAGTTTTTTTCTAGTTATCTTCTCACCCTTGTTTGGCGTCTGGATCGACCAGACTGGCTATAAACAGCGCTATATTGTCCGATTTGCTGGCGTCTCCATTCTATGTACAGTTTTAATGGGCGTATTTGCGGGATGGAATTCGGACGCAACCCTATGGGGACTTCCAGCGCCGTTTGTAGCTACAGTTCTTGTATTTGTACTGGCGAAGTTCTTCTATAATAGCAGTCTTATATTTTATGATGCGAAAATCAGTGATTTGGTACCGCGCAACCGGCTGTCGACATTGTCGGGATTCGGTGTAGCAGTGGGGTATATGGGGACGCTAGTCGGCTTGCTTGTCTACTTTTTGCTGGATGACGGCTATGAATACGTCTTCTTGGCTACAGCAGGTCTCTATCTCATATTTACGCTCCCGCTGCTGTTTTTCCTGAAAGACAAGCAGTCAGTGCAGAAGCGGCCACGTATGAGTCTGTTGATCGGATATAAGGAAATCATCGCAACATTCAAGGAAATCCGCAAGCATCAATCCATCTTTCGGTTCATGGTAGCTTATTTCTTTGTTAATGATGCAATAGCGACAACCATTGCTGTAATGAGTGTTTATGCTGTCACGGTTGTTGGGTTCAGTTCCGGACAGTTCATCATTCTGTATTTAGTTTCAACGGTTACAGCAATCATAGGTTCATTTTGCTTTGGCCAGATAGCTAATCGGGTAGGGGCGCATCGATCATTTTCATTTGTGGCATTAATTATGGTGATAGCTTTAACGGTCGGCGTGTTGGCAACAGCGCAATGGATGTTTTGGATAGCGGGCAGTCTTTTCGGGATTGCTTTAGGATCTATTTGGGTTACATCGAGGATTTTAATTGTGGAATTATCTCCTGTTGAAAAAAGAGGGCAATTCTTCGGCCTGTTCGCATTCTCGGGCAAGGTGTCCTCGATTATTGGGCCGATGATTTATGGAAGTATTACTCTTGTTTTAAGAGGTTACGGAGATTTGGCAAGCAGAATTGCTTTGACCTCGCTCATCGTACTCACACTGATAGGTTTGATTGTCCATGTGGCAAAAAAGAAGACTCCGGACAGGATGGCAGTGCGTTAACGCGGCTGCCATTCCTCCAATGAATCTACGAAGGTGCCGGAGAAATGCACGCTTCTTGCGATATTGAAAAGCTGTACTTTCGCTAAAATGGAAATTGGATTGACGATGACAATGTTACGGAAACCGAGTTCATCATATAATTCAAAAGCATCAGCAATTCTATAAACCAGATCCTGCTTTATAACATTCAAATGAATAAGGTCTACAATCAGATCATATTCGGTGGCTTGGATAGACCCGAATATTTCATAAAGTGCCTCCATGAATTCTGTGGATTCATCATTCTTAAAGAACCCTTCTGCTGTTATATGAAGTACTTTCTCTTTGTCATCAATCTCGAATTTGTACATACTGAATTACTCCCCAAACTTCATTCCTTAACGGGACTTAAGCGTACTAGCTTTGCTGGTTTATGTCAATTAACCATTTATCCTCTATATACCAGGTCAGTATAATTTAGGAATCAAGTACTTGTGAATATTATACTAGACTTTTTTCCTATAGATAAAAAATCCCGCAATAATGCGATTCCTTAAATAAGGAGACTTAGTTCATTTGCTTGTTTATCCAGATTCTGGGCCGCTTGTTCCAAGGTATAAAGTTCTTCTATAACCTCTTGCACGCGGGTTTTCCCATCCATACTCCGCTGTTGAGCCTGATGCGAAACGGCTTCAATCCGTTTAATATGCTCAGTCATCTTCCCGATATTCTCTTGAGCCTGCTTTGTTGCTTCTGCTGCTTGTGATGCAAGCTTCCGGACTTCATCCGCAACAACATTGAAACCTCTGCCATGTTCGCCAGCATGGGCTGCTTGAATGGCAGCATTCAACGCTAATAGATTCGTCTGGTTTGCAATGTCCCTAATGGTTTGGACAAGCGATTGAATGGAGCCTGTTTGTTTAATTAAGGCTTCAGTTGCATCAATATTGGCGGTCGTCGCAGCAACGATGGACTGTATTGAATCGGCGGCTCCATTATTTTTTTCGATTCCGGAACTCGTTCGGTCACGTAAGTCATTTGCCATCTGCTGCAGGTCGGATGTAATTGTTTTTGTGCCAATTTCCCTTGCAGTAATATCAGTTGCAATTTTCAGGACGGCTCCCACACTTCCATCATCGCCGCAGACAGGCATGTAGGTAGCTTCCAGCCAGATTACATCACCATTTCTGGCAATTCGCATGATCTTATCCTGGAAAGATTGACCGCTGCGCAGTCGGCTCCAGAACTGATTATAATCTGCGCTATGAGCAAAATCTGGTGTGCAGAATTGCCGGTGATGCATACCAGGCAGCTCTGTCTTGTGATAGCCAATGGTTGCAGCAAAATTTTCATTAGCCCATAATACCTCGCCAAATGGTGTGAACTCTATCATGGCTAAGGACTTCTCTGCTGCGCTTAAGACAGCATTGTTATCCAGGACTTGTGTCGTTGATGGTGGATTATTTATTATTGGAATCTACTCCTATTCTTTTCGAAACTAAGTATTTATACCCAGATTTAAGTGGTGAAAAACTTTTTATACTTATATATATATCCTTTTTTAAAAGTTAATAATTGCAGGTACTTTACTTTATTATCTATAGCTCATATAGAACTGCTATGGGAAGATGTAATCTTGACTAGTCTTATCCTATTCTATCCAGAGAAAAAAACATACGAATAGAACTCCTGGCTGAAGTCTTTTAAGTTATTTCTGTGATTCCCATTACGTGCCTGCTTTTGGTATACTGTCTACCAATACTAGAGAAGATTGATAGGTGGGAGCAGAATGGCCGATGTGCATGCATCGATTGGAGCAGAGGAAAACAATGAGATGAATTTTAGGCAGGGAGTGAGGGATTGTATCCCTACACTGCTTGGGTATATCAGCATTGGGATTGCTGCTGGAGTAATCGGTATTGCAGCAGGACTTAGTGCGCTGGAGGTAGTGTTACTGGCAGTGCTTGTATATGCTGGATCAGCTCAATTTATATTTGCTGCATTAGTACTTGAGGGAAGCCCGGCTGCTGCAATTATTTTAACAATTTTTATCGTGAATTTACGTCATTTTCTTATGAGTGCGACGCTGGCTCCGCATTTTACACAGTATTCTGTTTGGCAGAACATTGGATCTGGCATACTGCTGACAGATGAGACATTCGGCGTTGCCTCGGTCAAGACACAGCAGAAGCAAGGGATGACAGCAAGCTGGATGAACGGGTTAAATGTGACGGCTTATATTTGCTGGATTATTTCTTGTGCTGTCGGCGCAATATTCGGGAACTGGATAGCAGATCCGGAGGCGCTCGGTCTGGATTTTGCTCTGACCAGTATGTTTATTGCACTGCTTGTGCTGCAGCTGGATGCAGTTGAATCGACGAAAATAAAGCACTATATTCGACTAATACTATGTATTGTCATTCTGATGATAGGCTTTTCCTTCTTTGTAAGTTCCCATATGGCTGTACTTCTGGCGACCATTCTCGGTGCAACGATTGGAGTGGTAACTGAAAAATGAACGTTTCTTTATCCATGCTGCTGCTGATTGCTGCTTGTGCGGCAGTGACGATAGTGCCGCGCGTCCTGCCTTTTCTCATTATCAGAAATCTGAAATTGCCGGTGCTTGCCATGAGGTGGCTGTCCTATATACCTATATGTATACTTACTGCACTAGTTGTCTCGAATGTACTAGGAGAAAACGGACCGCTTTCTTTCGACTGGGAGGTCATCGCAATTATGATTCCTACCATTCTTTTCGCATTATGGACGAAGAGCCTATTGTTAACGGTAGTAATTGGTGTAGTGCTTATGGCTGCTCTACGATTTTTCATAGGATAACAAAAAAATCCCGACGCTCTATGCATCGGGATTTTTCCTTTTTCATGTAACAGGGGCTGGATTGAACAGAGCTAGATCGTTATGGGTGCCCCAATGATCTGCCCAAGTCTGTTTCCTGCCGCTTGCTACATCCAGTATAAAGTGGAATATTTCCCAGCCTACTTCTTCCAATGTTGCTTCCCCGGTAGCGATCGTACCAGCATTTATATCTATTAAATCCTTCCATTGCTGGTGCAGGGCAGTTCGAGTCGATATCTTCACGACAGGTGCCATTGCCAGACTGTATGGCGTGCCGCGGCCTGTTGTAAAGAGCTGCAGGTGTATGCCGGAAGCAAGCTGAAGTGTACCGCAGACAAAATCGCTGGCAGGAGTGGCGGCAAATAGTAAGCCCTTCGTTTCAGCACGTTCTCCTGGTGCGAGGACATTTGCAATTGTGCTTTGTCCAGACTTGGCGACAGATCCCAACGCCTTTTCTACAACATTGGATAAGCCGCCTTTTTTGTTCCCAGGCGACGGATTGGCGCTCCGATCGGCCTGGCCGGAAGCTAGATAGCGGTCATACCAATCCATTTCCCGCACTAGCTTTTCGGCGACTTCCTCACTGGCAGCCCGAGGTGTGAGTAAATGGATTGCATCCCGCACTTCTGTCACTTCGGAAAACATTACGGTTGCACCAGCACGGACTAGTAGGTCCGATGCATAACCTACGGCAGGGTTCGCGGTGACGCCGGAAAACGCATCACTTCCGCCGCATTGTGTGCCAATAACCAATTCAGAGACAGGACAGGTTTCTCGTTTTCGCTTATTCAGCGTGACCAGCTTTGCCTCGGCCTTTTCTATAATTTTGTCAACCATTGCATGAAAGCCATGCTGATCTTGCAGCATAATGATATCTTCATCGTTTCCGCTTGGGTTTACTCGTGATGGAATGAGTTTCTCGCAGCCAAGACCGATAACTAGTGTCTCTCCGCCAAAGTTCGGATGGCGTGCCAGGTTTTGAACAGTACGGATCGGGATGATTGCTTCCGGTGCCTGAATAGCAACCCCACAGCCGTAAGCGTGGTGAAGACCGATAATATCATCGACATTTGGATAGTTAGGCAGGATATCCTCTTTCAGTCGTTTCACTGCATGATCCATTACCCCGACGACACATTGGACACTAGTTATAATGCCGAGTATGTTTTTGGTGCCGACTGATCCATCGGGATTACGGTAGCCTTCGAATGTATAACCTTCTAATGAAGGAAGGGGGGCAGCGGGATCAGGAGAAAGAGAGAGTTCATCCAGCGGCGGTGGCGTCGGCAGGAGCAAGTGGCGTTCCTGTACCCAGCTTCCGGTGGGAATATCTGTTGTAGCATGCCCAATCACTTCGCCGTAGCGGATAACCGGTTCGCCTGTATGGATAGGTTGCAAGGAAAGCTTGTGACCCTGTGGAATGTGCTCCTGCGCAACAATGTTATCTGCAAGAGAAGTACCAGCAGCAAGACCACCATCAGCAACAGCGATAGCAACATTATCTTGTTCATGTACCTTAACAAAATAAGGGTTAGTCGTTGATTTCAATTGTATTCCTCCTTATTGTAAGCGATTTCAATTAGAAGCAATAAAAAAGATGGAACTATTTGTTATTTTGTTTAATTGTATGACCATTAGAGACGACTGTCAATAGAAGATGGAAAAAGCAGCAGAAAATCATACCGCTGCTTTTTCCATCTGTTTTGAATAGATAGCTGTAACTAAGAAAGCCAGGCCGGTGATGACAAGGACTATCATTAGGATCCGGAAACCGGGCAGAGATAAGTCAGCACCGAAAACTATCGCTAAGACAACCGAAGAAAGAATTGAACCGAGATATCTGCATGTTTGGAAAAGACCTGAGCTTGTCCCGATAATAGGTTCAGGGGAAGCATGCAACATTGCTGCTTGCAAGGTGACATTTCCAATTCCGTAGCTGATACCAAGAGAAATGAGGACAGCACCGATGTTTCCAAGAGTAAGATGCTGGGATATAAGAGCTAATGCTGCAGTTCCGCCAATCATGAGCACAGCCCCGACAATTGTAGGAATACTTGTACCGGAACGGTCGATCCAGCGTCCCATCAGGAATGACACAAAAGTACTTGCACCAGAAAGGAAAATCATCATCAGTCCGCTCGTCTTCAGGCTGTAATGCAAGACATCCTGGAAGAAGCTCGGCAGTCCGAAGAAGAGACTATAGTTAAAGATATTCAATAGTATGAACTGGATGTAGACGAGTGTCAGTTGTTTGTTGCTCCGCAATAAACGTACATCGATAAAAGGGTATCCGGCACGCAATTCACGCACAATAAATGCTGCTAGAAATATAATCCCTATCCCCAAGGGTATTAAATGGATACCGTGCTCAAAAGATAGTAGAAAATATAAAGAAAAGCTCATACCGATTGCAAAAAGGATAATTCCAATGCTATCGAGTTGTTTCCAGAATTCACGGAAAGTATAGTGCGTAGTTTCTGGATCCTTAGGGACGGCAAACCAAGTCAGCAGAAAACTAAGCAGAATAAATGGAGCATTGACCGTAAAGATTGACTGCCAGCCAGCAAAGTCGATCAGAAATCCGCCGGCAGTCGGCCCGAACGCTGACATAGAGGATGTGAAGATGGATAATATGGCAAGTGCTGACGCTTGTTTTTCATGGATATGTGTACGCACAAGTGCCATACCGGCTGGATAAATGGAACTGCTGCCGACTGCCTGAAAAAGCCGCATGCCTAATAAGATTAGGAATGTACCTGCAAATGGAGCACCAACAGCAGACACAGCAACAAGCAGCAGACCGATCAAAAGCATCTTACGCCGACCAATCAGATCCCCGACTTTGCCGGCAATTGGCACAACAATCGCGCTGGCTAAATAATAGGTAGAAATAAGCCAGGAAACTGTTGCAAAGCTGAGCGAAAATTCATGCTGGATAGCATGAAGAGCCAATGAAATCATCGAGGAATTCAGCGGATTGAGCATTGTCCCTGTAGCGATAGCTGTCAGGAAAAAGCCGCGTTGCTTTTTGTTCATTCCACCGTACCGAGAAAGAGATCTGTAGTCCGCATCTGGGCAATGTAAGGGGGAATTATTTTACTGACTTCTGTAAAGGCTTCTCTCGAGATTCGGGTTATAGCATCGGTATTAAGAAAATGATTATTCTCCAATAGCTTGTCCATGCTAGGTAAAATGGCGATCCGTTTTTGTGAGTCAATTAGTTCTAATGCTGTTTTACTGAAGTTAATTATATTGGACATTCCTGTTACCTCCAACTTTCGCTCTGCTGTTAATTTGACCATCCTTCTGTTTCTTTACACATGTTAGCTTTCATGTACTTTCTTCCACACGGGATAGATGCATTTAATTTTTCATTTTCGATAAATATGTTCCATCCATTCGCTAGCTGGGTATTGTAACTTTGAATAACCGTTTAGATATAAGGTTGTGATGGAGAATTAAGCTGAATGATGAGGCGCAGATACGTTTATAATAAGCGATAGAAGGGTGATTTAATCCTGATTAGTTTACTCAGACTTATTTCTTTACTTTTCCTGTGGATGGCCTTAAACTGATGAAAGTTAAAAATTATAGAAAAGTGGGTTTGGTACATGAAGAAAGCACTATTAGGTCTACTATTTATGTCGATATTTGCAATTCTTGCTGCCTGCGGTAACGGAGATGATTCCGCTTCCGATTCTGGCGAAAATGGCAGTAATGGCGATTTGTGGCAAGAAGTTCAAGATAAAGGTGAAATTACAGTCGGAACAGAAGGAACATACGCTCCTTTCACATTCCATGATGATAGCGGTGAACTTACAGGATACGACGTGGAAGTGATGAAGGAAGTCGGTAAGCGTTTGGATCTTGATGTGAAATTTGAAGAGACACAATGGGATTCCATGTTCTCTGGTTTGAACAGTGCTCGTTTCGATGTGATTGCGAATCAAGTGGGTAAAGGGGAAAACGACAATCGCGTTGGGCAGTATGATTTCTCTGATCCTTATACAAAATCCCAGTCCGTTGTCGTAACAGCTGCAGATAACAATGACATTACAGCAATCGAAGATGTTGAAGGTAAAACATCTGCACAATCTCTAACAAGTAACTACAATGCAGTGGCCACAGAAGCTGGCGCACAAATCGAGGGTGTAGAAGGATTGGCACAATCGATTCAGCTGATTGAACAAGGACGTGTTGATCTTACTTTCAACGATAAACTTGCAGTCCTTGACTATTTGAACAATACAGAAAAGGATGCTCCAGTAAAAATCGCTTTTGAAACTGGAGAACCAAACGAGACGTACTTCACTTTCCGCAAGGACAGCGGTGAAATAGTCGAACAGTTCAACAAAGCACTTGATGAGATGCGTGAAGATGGTACTTTAGCAGAAATCTCAACGAAATGGTTTGGCGAAGATGTTAACAAGTAATATGGTATTCGGCGGGATTGTCATCCCTTGGGAGCTGTTGCAGCAGTCATTCTGGCCGATACTGATTGAGGGGATCAAAGTCACGATCCCCTTGACTCTTATTTCGTTCTTTTTTGGTATCATCATCGCACTCATCACGGCATTGGTAAGGATCTCAAATATCAAGCCTTTGCGGTGGATTTTTTCTGTCTATGTTTCTGCTATCCGCGGAACACCGCTGCTTGTTCAGCTGTTCATCATTTTCTACTTACTGCCGGAATTAAATATTATGATTGATCCGTATCCGACAGCTATTATCGCGTTTTCCTTAAATGTCGGGGCTTATGCTTCCGAAATCTTCCGAGCATCCATCCTCTCAGTTCCTAAGGGGCAATGGGAGGCAGGCTTTACAATCGGAATGACTTATCGGAAAACGTTGTTTCGTGTCATTCTGCCCCAGGCGTTACGAGTTTCCGTACCGCCTTTATCCAATAGTTTTATTGGCTTAGTGAAGGAAACGTCATTAGCATCTCAGATTCTCGTAACCGAGCTGTTTCGTAAATCTCAGCAAATCGGTGCAACGAATCTGGATCAGATTGTTTACATCTATATATTGGCTGCCTTCATTTATTGGATTATCTGTTTCGTCCTGTCGCTGGCTCAGCATCAGCTCGAACGCAGATTAGACCGCTATACAGCGAGATAAGGAGGTGTAGCTATGCTAGCAGTGAAAGGTTTAAAGAAAACTTTCGGTACAAATACAGTACTGAAATCTATTGATATGCAAGTCGATAAAGGAAAGGTAATAGCAATTCTTGGACCATCCGGTTCCGGAAAGACAACCTTGCTTCGCTGCCTGAATGCACTGGAGATTCCGGATGAAGGTATTGTTGGTTTTGAAGACCATCAAGTGGATTTCAGCCAAGAGGTTAAACAGCAGGAATTGATCAAGCTGCGTCGTAAATCAGGTATGGTATTCCAATCTTATAATCTATTCCCGCATCGCACTGTTCTGGAAAATGTCATGGAAGGACCTATTCAGGTTCAGAAACGGGACAAACAAACGGTAAGAGCGGAAGCAATTGAATTGCTTAATAAAGTAGGATTGAAGGATAAGAAGGATCTTTATCCGTATCAACTATCAGGCGGACAGCAGCAGCGGGTCGGTATTGCCCGTGCGCTTGCAATCAAGCCGGAACTTATGCTTTTTGATGAACCTACTTCAGCACTTGATCCAGAGCTGATTGGAGAAGTACTCCGAGTTATGAGGGATCTGGCGAGCGAGGGCTGGACAATGGTTGTCGTAACTCATGAAATTAAATTTGCCCAGGAAATCGCTGACGAAGTAATCTTCATTGATGGCGGCTTCATTGTTGAGCAAGGACCGCCGGCAGACGTGCTTACGCATCCTAAAGAGGAGCGTACACAGCGCTTCCTGCATCGAATTTTGAATCCAATAGAGTAACAGGAGAACAAATTGTTCTCCTGTTTTTTTGTGTATATTTTAAGCGTCTTAGTTGAAAATAGTAATATAGTTACCGATAATAAGTATGATAGTACATATTCTGAGAGGGGACTTAAGAGATGGAATTCAAAGACAAAGTGGTACTTATTACAGGAGCAGCAGGCGGAATCGGGATTGCAGCTGCTAAGAAATTTGCAGCAGAGGGCGCTAAACTGGCTCTTGTAGACCTTTCCCAAGAAGCGCTAGAGAAAGCTGCGGCATCCATTGACGCAGAGAAAATCCTGCTGGCAGCAAATGCTACGAAAGAAGAAGAAGTAATTGATTACGTGCAAAAAACCAAAGATCAGTTCGGTCGCATTGATGTTTTTATCAATAACGCTGGTATCAATGGAGAATTCAAAAATATCGTTGATTCAACTGTTGAGAACTTAGAAAAGGTATTGGCTGTCAATGTAGTAGGGGCCTTCCTTGGATTGAAACATGTATTGAAAGTAATGACAGAACAAAAAAGCGGCGCTGTTGTAAATACAGCTTCCAACGGCGGATTGCTTGGTGCTCCAGGTATGAGTGCTTATATTGCTTCGAAGCATGCACTTATTGGTATCAACAAAACAGCAGCTTTGGAAGTGGCAGACTATGGCGTACGTGTAAACGCTGTTGCTCCATCTGGTGTGGATACAGCAATGATGCGCTCTATTGAAACAAATGCTGCTCAAGGACATGAAGAAGAAGCTAGAAAAGGCTTTGAAGCGAGTGTACCGATGAAGCGCTATGCTACTGCGGAAGAAATTGCTGATTTGATGTTATTCCTATCATCTGAAAAAGCATCCTTCATCACTGGTTCTTATTACCGAATCGATGGCGGACAAGGAACAACATCTGCTTAATTTTAAAACACGCCTGTCATATGACAGGCGTGTTTTTTATATGCGTGTACAACGATGGATCCGACTTAGCATGTGATTCTTCCTTAGCAAGGATAGTTTCTTCCAATTCGCGTAAAAATGTTCTGGCTACACGGGAAAGTGTATTGTTTCCGTGGTACACATAGCCGAAGGAGTAGGTCTGAAAAAAAGGCGGTGCAAAATGAAGCAGTGTGATGTCTTTGCTTCTTGATAGTTCGGCATCGGTCCGAAAGGCATAGTCGAAGCCGATGTTGATAGCTGTTTCATTTTCTACCATATTCCGTATGGTCTGTACATTGTTCGTAGTAAACAGGATATCATATTGAAGCGATTTGAATTGGCGCATAAAAGCCTGAATGTAGGCATCATTATAAAGAACAATCGGCTGTTTAAGGAGCATCTCTTCAGTGATTAATTCTTCCTTTGCCAAAGGATGTTTGTTATTGACGGCTGTCACCATGTGCCCATCAAGTAGTTTTTTGAAGACAAGATTACGGTATTTTTGGACCTCCTTTTCTGTATAAATGACAAGTCCGATATCGACAGCTTCCGCATCTACATTTCTCATGATGCGCTGAGATGTGTTCTCAAATAGGGAAGCTTTAATATTTGGATGAAGCTTGCGGAAATTTGAGAAAAGCTCAACCAAAATCTCCATCGGTCCGGGAAAGCTTGCAATTTTCAGTTCTCCATTTAGTGATTCCGTGTATGTCTCTGCTTCTTCGCTGAATTCCTGCAGTTTCTCTAAGACAGCCTCCGCATGCTGTATAAGCTTACGGCCTTCCTCAGTTGGCGTCGTGCCTGTACGCGATCGGCGGAAAAGGCTGATATTCAATTCTCTTTCCAGGTTAGTCAGCGCCTGGCTCAGTGCAGGGAGCGTTACATGCTGTTCAGCTGCAGCAGCTTTTAATGATCCTGATCGTGCGATAGCTACTATATATTTCAATTGTTCGATAGTCATGTCTATCCCTCATTCGTTTAGTTAAGCAAACGTTTATTTAAGTTAAATAACCCGAAATTTATTATATCATTTTCCAGCAGTATACTAGGAATGTAGAAAGAAATGCTGCAAAAAGGGGATGGAACAAATGAAAGCATTACGTTGGCATAATCAGAAGGATGTTAGATTAGAAGATATTGATGAACCTATCATCAAACCGAATCAGGTGAAAATGAAGGTTAAATGGTGCGGTATTTGCGGAAGCGACTTGCACGAATATCTTGGTGGACCAATTTTCATTCCAGTTGATAATCCGCATCCACTGACTGGTGAAGTGGCTCCAGTGACAATGGGTCATGAATTTTCTGGTGAAGTAGTCGAAGTAGGACCAGAGGTAAAAGATTACGAGGTTGGCGACCGTGTGGTTGTGGAACCAATCTTTGCAACACATGGACATCAAGGTGCATATAACTTGGACAAGCAAATGGGATTCCTCGGACTTGCTGGCGGTGGCGGCGGATTGAGCGAATATGTTGCCGTTGATGAAGAGCTTCTGTTCAAGCTTCCGGATTCTTTAAGCTATGAGCAAGGAGCGCTGGTAGAGCCATCTGCAGTTGCGTTGTACGCGGTGCGTTCCAGTAAGGTAAAAGCAGGGGACAAGGTAGCTGTTTTTGGATGTGGTCCAATCGGCTTGCTTGTTATTGAAGCCTTGAAAGCAGCAGGTGCAACGGAAATTTATGCAGTTGAACTATCACCGGAACGTCAAGCAAAAGCAGAAGAATTAGGTGCAATTGTCGTAGATCCAAGCAAGGTGGATGATACAGTTGAGGAAATCAGAAGATTGACTGATGGTGGTGTAGAAGTTGCCTTTGAAGTAACTGGCGTACCAGTTGTCTTGCGTCAGGCGATCCAGTCTACGGATATCGGCGGGGAAACGATGATCGTGAGCATCTGGGAAAAACCAGCTGAAATCATGCCAAATGATATTGTTATTCAGGAACGTTCCATTAAAGGTATCATTGGTTATCGTGATGTATTCCCGCAAGTGCTTTCCTTAATGGAAAAAGGCTACTTCTCTGCTGAGAAGCTAGTCACAAAGAAAATCAAGCTGGATGAAGTAGTTGAAGAAGGATTCGAAAGCTTGATCAAAGAGAAGAGCCAAGTGAAGATCCTTGTTCAATCTGAACAAGAATAAAGGAAAAGCGGATGCATGTGCATCCGCTTTTTTCTTATCTGAAAATCTTGTCAATCGCTTCGATATCATCTGCTGACAGTTTCACGTCGAGGGTTCTTAGGTTATTGAGTACTTGTTCCGGGCGTTTCGCTCCAGGGATAATTGCATCAATGCTGTCTCGTGTTAGGTACCAAGCCAGTACGACGTGAGCAACTTCTGCATCCTTCTTAGAAGCGATATCCCGCAGCTGATCTACTTTTTTCAAATTTTGCTTGAACGTTTCACCTTCGAAAAGGGGATCATTTGCCCGCAGATCATCAAACTTTGTATTTTCGTCGTATTTACCGCCAAGCAAGCCAGAAGCAAGCGGGAAGTAAGGTACGAAGGAGATATTGTTTTCAGCTGTATACGGGAGAAGGTCGTTTTCTGCACCGCGTTTGAACAAATTATACTCAGACTGCAAAACATCAACGTAACCATCAACATTTGCTTCCTTCAGCTGTTCGATTGAGAAGTTGGAAACACCAATGCTTTTGATTTTGCCTTGATCCTTCAATTCCTTCAGTGCACCGACAGCTTCCGCTTTTGGTGTATCTGCGTCAGGGAAGTGGATGTAGAACAAATCAATATAATCTGTTTGCAGGCGCTTCAATGCGCTATCCACAGAGTCTTTCAGGAATTGCGGAGAGTTGTCCATCAGTGTTTCGCCATTGATAATTTTGTGAGCAGCTTTGGTTGCGATTACGATGTCATCGCGTTTGCCGCTTTCCTTGATCACCTGACCGACGAGCTCCTCAGATCTTTCCGGACCGTAAATATAAGCTGTATCAAAGAAATTCATCCCATTTTCAATCGCTTGGCGGACAACCTCCTTGCCTTGTTCCTCATCTAGATTTGGATAGAGGTTATGGCCTCCGACTGCATTCGTACCGACTCCAATCGGATTAACATACAAACCGGATTTTCCTAATTGCACACGTTCTGTCATTTCTTGCTCAGCTCCTTTTTATAAGTCTGTCTTAACTGTAGCAAATTCACAGGGTGGTATGGAAAAGATTTGCTTGAATAAAACAGAAGCCGGGACAACTATGCTGTCCCGGCTAATTTTAGCCATGTGCCTTTTGTTCATTCTCTTCTGTTTGCTGAATTCGCTTCTTCCAAGGCCAGAACGCCCATTTACCAAGAATTGCAGTAATAGCAGGTACAAGGAAAGGACGGACAAGGAAGGTGTCGAGCAATACACCTATTGCTGTAATTGTTCCGAAATGGACAAGTATTTGAATAGGCAGTGTCGTCAATACAGCAAATGTTGCTGCCAGAATCAACCCGGCAGACGTAATAACACCGCCGGTATGGGCAACACCGTCAGCGATAGCTTGTTTAAGCGGCATCGTCTTACTGCGTTTCCAAATGCTTGAGATCATGAAAATATTATAGTCTTCTCCAAGCGCAACGATGAACACAAAAGCATACAGCGGGATGAAGCCTTGAATTGCTTCGACACCGAATCCGTAATGCAGGATGAGCCAGCCGAGGCCCAATGCACTGAAGAAAGAGAGCAAAACGGTAGCGACCAAGTAGATTGTTGCCGTTACAGATCGCAGATACGTGAGTAATAACAGGGTGATAAAGCCAATAACGATTGGAATAATCCACTTTTCATCGTGCTTTGTCACTTGTTGTGTATCATACTGTTCTGCTGTCTGACCGCCAATCCAAACACTATCGGCATTTCCAGTTGTATCGGATACAGCTTCTTTTATATCAGGAATGTGAGCCATTGCTTCATTTGAGTACGGATTTTCATCCAGCTCGAGTTGGATGCGGATTAACTGATCGTTTGATTCTGACTGCTCCGGGTCCATTACAGTAGCTGCATAAGGCAGTTCTTCCAGAGCGGCACGGACAGCTTCTGGATCATCTGTCTCAGTGATAACAGAAACAGGTGCAAGCTCACCAGCATTGACGTGATCTGTCAGTATCTCAAAGCCTTCTTTTGACGGCATATCATCTGGGAAAGATGATAGCGTATCATACGTATACGTAATGCGGGATGAGATTCCGGCAAGAATTCCAAGTACAACGATTGTAGCAATGGCTATCTTCCATGGGTGACGGATGACAAGTCTGCCCACGCTATTGCCAATTTTATTTTGCGGTTTTTTCGTACGAACTGGTTTACCTTTTTCTTTTGCACGTTGCTCCTGCATATCCTCTGTTCTGGGAATGAACGGGAAGAAGGATGCGCGTCCGATGATTGTAAGCAATGCTGGTACGAGTGTAAGACTTGCAAGCAGCATGATGAAAATGGCGATGCCGAATGGAATAGCGAACCGGTTAATCGATCCATAATCAGCCACAAGCAGTACCAGCATAGCAACGATGACAGTCAATCCGCTCATTGCAATTGCACCACTAGCAGATGATAGGGAACGGACAATTGCTGTTTTCTTGCTCTTAAGTTCCCATAGATTTTCCCGGAAGCGGGTGATCAGGAATAAGCAGTAATCGGTACCTGCGCCGAAGAGCAGTACGGTCATTATCGCAAGCCCTTGAGAATCAAACGAAATCAATTCGGCTTTTCCTAATGCGCCAAGAATCGGACTGATAACTAAATAAGCAAAACCTACGCCGATAAGCGGCACTAGTGCCAGTATCGGAGATCGATAGATAACGAGAAGGAAGATAAGTACGATCAGTACGGTTCCAAATAGAAGCGTCGTATCTCCTTGAGAGAATAGGCCGACAGCATCCACCGAAATACCAGCAGGACCGGTTGCTCGGACAAGCAGATCGCCGCTATTCAAGTCTTGTTCAAATGGATTCTGCGTGAATGCATCATTTGCTGTATCTTGAATTTTTTTAAGACCAGCTTCGACTGTATCTGTTGCTGTTCCATTATCAAATAGGATTGGCATGACGAGCGTCGTACCGTCATCGGAAAGCTGTTCTTTTAATGCTGGCAGGGGGATATCTTGAAATGGTGTTACGGTTGCTGCTTCAATGTCAGCTTCCTGTAAATCAGCACTGAATTGCTGGATCGATTGCAAATCTTCATCTGTAAGGCCATCCTCCTGATACCAGGTAAGCAAGGCGGGCAGACCGCTGTTATCAGAGAATTCTTCTTCAATAATACGGGCAGCTTCCTCGCTGTTTGTGTCATTGAGGAATGTTTCGGCTTGCTCGTCCTCCTGTGAATTTGCTTGCGGTAAGGTTAAATTTAATACGAGGGCAAGGACAATCCAAGCAGCCAAGATAATCCACCGCCCAGATTTGCCGCTTATAAAAGCGCCTAATTTTTTCATGAATGATTCCTCCTAATTAATTTATCAACTGATAAGTTATACCCAAAAAATAAAAGATTATGCACATAATCTTTTATTTTTTCTGGATTCCATCAAAAAGGATGTCTACAAGCATCTTTGATTTCTTGTCTGCGAACGCACGTCGGGCTTCATGATCCTCTTTGGATGGAGGCAGAAAGGACTTCATCATCTCGAGGACGAAAAAGGTTAGCTCCATCGGGGGAACGGTAGGTATCGTTTTAATGTCACCTTTGGCAATTCCTTCTGTCAAAGTCTGCATCACAGGATTGAAGTAACTGCGCAGCCACCAGTCCTGAATCGTATTCCGATGTTCTTCCTCAATCTCGTATTGCAGATCATGAAACATCTGCGTCATGTCACCTTGATGGTTCATAATCATAAAATAGGCTATTTGACGAATACGATCCTTGCTGTTGGCGTGATCCTGAAGTACGTGTGTCATCGCTTCCTCTGTCTGGACCATAATGGAGCGGACGACTTCGAGGTAGATGGCCTGTTTATTCGGGAAATGATGATATAAAGCTGGCTGCGTAATGTTGCATTCCTCTGCTATCCGGCGAGTTGAGATCGCCCGGTAGCCATGTGTCATGAAAAGCCGTTCAGCTGTCGCGATAATAGTGCGCTGGGTCTGTTCAGCGGAAACTTCTTTTTTTCTAGCCATAGTGTCTGCCCTCTTTAATAACTTATCACTTGATAAGTTAACTCATTTTGTTTAGAAAAGCAATGATTGTCTTACTTATTGTAAAATAGAATATAAAAAGGGGGTAGTGATATGGGGAGAAAAGGGTTATTTCTTTCCGTTGCCGGCTTGCTTGGAGGGTACACAGCGCTTGTTGCGACACTTGTGAACAAGGAACTAAGGCAAATGAAAGCCTTCACGGAGGAAGAGACGATCAGCCGGGAAGTGGAGGCTGGGCGCTACAACAAAGCGGCTTATGATGCACTGCGTAAAGAGGAATTCAGTGTACTTTCAGGAGAAGGGAAGATTTACGGTACACATTATGTAGGAGATCCCGATTCCCGCCATGTGATGGTTATCTCGCACGGAGTAGCTGTAAACAAATATAATTCCATTAAATACATGAATGTATTCCTGGCACTCGGTTTCAATGTCGTATTGTACGATCAGAGAAGGCATGGACTATCTGACGGCAAAAGCATTACGTATGGTTATCAGGAAAGGCACGATCTCGCTCGGGTAATTCAATGGACGAAGGAAAGATATGATTACGACTTGAAGCTTGGTGTACATGGCGAATCAATGGGGGCAGCAACTGCTTTGCTTTATGCAGGCACGGTGGAAGATGGAGCCGATTTCTATATCGCCGATTGCCCTTACAGTGATTTCGCAGAACAGGTCGCCTATAGGTTGAAAGTCCAATTCCATCTGCCAAGGCAAGTGTTTTTGCCCGCTGCAGAATTATTCGTACGTAAATTGGATGGCTATCGTTTTCGGGATGTTTCTCCGATCCACTCTGTGGCGAATATCGAAAAACCGGTTCTCTTTATCAGCAGCTTGCCAGACTCCTACATTCCTGTGCAAATGACGAAGGACTTGTACGCGAAGAAGCAAAGTGGGTACAAGCAATTGCATCTGTTTGAAAAAGGCGACCATGCGATGTCATTAGCCGATAATAAGCAGGATTATGAGCAGGTCGTAAAGCAGTTCCTGCAAGAGATCAACATAAAAGCTCAGCCTGTTGGCTGAGCTTTTTCTATGTCGAAATATAGCGTACTATTCTTCTGTGCTATCAATTGCTTTCTATAACCTTTAGATGCTACCATATCAACTGTAAGCGGTTTCCTATAGTCTATAATCTTGCATCACGACGCTTAGACAAAACTAGAATACAATCTGAGGAGGATTTCTATGAGTCAATTAGCAGCAGGTGTGCACGAGAAAGTGGAGCGTTTTCTGAATGGGACGAAGAAGCTGTATATCAATGGGGAGTTCGTGGCGAGTGCGACAGAGAAGACTTTCGATTCGTATAACCCAGCAACAGGCGAAGTACTAGCGACTGTTTATGAAGCGGGAGCAGAGGATATCGACCGTGCAGTGAAAGCAGCGCGGCTTGCATTCGATGAAGGCCCTTGGTCGACGATGACGGCAGCAGAGCGAAGCAGAATCATGTACAAGCTGGCTGACTTGATGGAAGAACATGCAGATGCACTTGCCCAGCTCGAGACATTGGACAATGGGAAACCGATCAGGGAAACGAGCAATGCGGATATTCCGCTGGCGATTGAACATATGCGCTATTATGCGGGCTGGTCGACTAAGATTGTCGGACAGACAATTCCCGTCAATGGCCCATATTTCAACTATACAAGGCATGAAGCACTTGGTGTGGTAGGACAGATCATTCCATGGAACTTCCCGCTCTTAATGGCAATGTGGAAGCTTGGAGCAGCTCTCGCAACGGGCTGTACAGTTGTACTGAAGCCTGCCGAGCAGACGCCATTGTCTGCACTATACTTAGCAGAATTAGCAGAGGAAGCAGGATTCCCATCCGGTGTTCTCAATATTGTACCTGGATTCGGAGAAACGGCAGGTCAGCCGCTTGTCGATCATCCGCAGGTTGATAAGATAGCTTTCACTGGATCCACAAGCGTCGGGAAACAAATTATGGCAAATGCTTCCAAAACACTGAAACGAGTGACATTGGAGCTTGGCGGCAAATCACCGAATATTGTTCTGCCAGATGCCGATCTGACAAAGGCAATCCCTGGTACATTAAATGGGGTCATGTTCAACCAAGGACAAGTCTGCTGCGCCGGATCGCGTGTCTTTATCCAGAAAAAGCAATTCGATAATGTGATCGCCGACATGGCATCTCACGCAGAGAAAATCAAGCAAGGTGCTGGTATTCATGCAGATACAGAAATCGGTCCGCTCGTATCATTGGAGCAGCAAGAGCGAGTGCTTGGCTATATTGAGAAGGGAAGAAATGAAGGAGCAGAGCTCATCACTGGAGGCACCAAGCCACAAGAGCAAGGCTATTTTGTTTCCCCGACGATCTTCGCAGATGTACGGGATGAAATGACGATCGCCAAAGAAGAAATCTTCGGGCCAGTCATCTCAGCGATGCCTTATGATGATTTGGATGAATTGATTCGCCGTGCGAATGCTAGCGAATACGGCCTAGCAGCAGGGGTATGGACGCAGGACGTCACCAAAGCACATTATATTGCAAACCGTCTTCGGGCTGGAACGGTATGGGTAAACTGCTACAATGCTTTCGATGCTGCATCTCCTTTCGGCGGATACAAACAATCCGGTATAGGGAGAGAAATGGGATCATACGCGTTAAATAACTATACAGAAGTAAAGAGTGTCTGGATCGGGATGGAATAATGTAAAGGAGCCTGTGCTAGTTAGTGCAGGCTCTTTAATGCACAAAAAAGCATACGCCTTAGGCGTATGCTTAAAAGTGTTTACGATACCATACAGCAGCTGCTTGAACTTCTGTATGGGTAAGGCTGTGACCGTTACTTTCCCAGTGAATGGATGCGTCAGCACCAGATTCCCCAAGCATCTGTTCAAGTTCTATTGCTTCGGATTTCGGGCAGATTGGATCGTTATCTCCAGCAGTAATGAACACAGGTGTTCCTTGCTGCTGGGCAAGTGTGATATTTCGTCTTGGCACCATTGGATGATGCAAGATTGCTCCTTTTAGTGAATCAGTATAATGATAGAGGAGGCTGGCGGCAATATTGGCACCATTGGAATAACCAATTGCGATAATATTGTCTCGATTGAATTCGTATTTCGCTGCTGCTTCATCCAGGAAGCTGCGAAGTTCTTCCGTGCGGAAAATCAAATCCTCTTCATCAAATACACCTTCAGCCAGACGTTTGAAGAAGCGGGGCATGCCATTTTCGGAAACATTTCCCCGTACGCTTAATACGGCTGCATCAGGATCGATCATATCAGCTAGCGGCAAAAGATCTTTTTCCGTTCCGCCAGTACCGTGCAGCAGTAAAAATGTCGGTTTGTCTGCTTGTTTAGCAGCTTTGAAGACGTGTATCATGTTTGTTCCTCCTTTTATTTGTCGGTCGAAGTACCCTCGGCATGTAAACCTAAAGTTTTAATATGTTCAATGACTTGGGCTTTTTCATCATCGTCAAGACCTGCTAAAATGCTGTGAATCGCTTGTTCGTGCTTCGGGAAATAATCCTCCATGAAAGCACGTCCTTTTTCGGTCAAAGTAGCGAACGTAATGCGTCGATCATCTGGACATGGACGTCTTCTGATCATTTCTTTTTGGACAAGGCGATCTACAACATAGCTGATGCTGCTGCTGGATAACAGGACTTTACTGCCGATTTTCTGGATGGGCTGATCTCCTTTATGGAATAGCAGCTCCATCACCGCGAATTCCGTCAAGTTGATTCCTTGCTTCTTAATATCTTCCTCGATCCGTTTCTTAATGGACTGTAGTGCTCTTGTCAGTACAATGAATAGTTTCAACGATAAACCTACGTTATCATTTGCCATAGTCTTTCACGCTTCCTTTTTTATCTCGAATTCGAGATAATTATATGCAATAAATGAAAGAATGTCAATAATGGGGGAGCCGGAAACCGACTCCTTGTTTATTTTGCTTGTTCTTCGTACAGTTTTACAATTTCAATAATAACCTTTGTTGCTTTTTCCATATTGTCGACGCTAATATATTCGAACTTACCATGGTAGTTTTCTCCGCCTGTAAAGACGTTTGGTGTCGGTAAGCCTTTATAAGAAATCTGCGATCCATCTGTCGCACCGCGAATCGGTTTGATCACTGGTTCAATGTCCAGGCGCTTCATCGCATCGGATGCAATATCAACGATTTCCATGACGGGCTCGATCTTCTCACGCATGTTGTAATATTGGTCATGCATATCAAGCTGAATGCTCTTGTCACCATATTCTGCTTTGATTTCTGCAGTGATTTCTTCGAACAACGCTTTTTTCGCCTCAAATTTTTCTCGATCATGGTCCCGCAGAATATACTGCAGCTTCGTCTGTTCGACGTCTCCTTGGATAGAAAGCAGGTGGAAGAAACCTTCGCGTCCTTCTGTATATTCTGGTGCTTCATCCTCTGGCAGCTTGTCATGGAATTCCATCGCTATCTTCATGCTGTTTACCATCTTGTTTTTAGCTGTTCCTGGATGTACATTGTTACCGTTGAAAGTAACTTTGGCTTGTGCACCATTGAAGTTTTCATATTCCAATTCACCTAGTGGACCGCCATCCATTGTATAAGCGTATGTAGCACCGAATGCTTCTACATCGAATTTATGCGGACCGCGGCCGATTTCTTCATCCGGTGTGAAGGCAACGCGTATTTTGCCATGCTTGATTTCAGGATGCTGGATCAAATACTCCATTGCAGTCATGATCTCTGCAATACCGGCTTTGTTATCTGCCCCAAGAAGTGTTGTTCCATCTGTCGTCATCAGTGTATGTCCTTTGTAGCCAGGCAATTCAGGAAATTCAGCTGCGGACAGTACAACATCTAGCTTTTCGTTGAGTGTGATATCATTTCCGTCAAAGTTTTCGATCACCTGTGGGTTGACATTCTTGCCAGTGAAATCTGTCGCTGTATCAACGTGTGCCATAAAACCAATAACTGGAACGTCTTTGTCTGTGGTAGCTGGCAGTGTTGCCATCACATAGCCATTGTCGTCAATTGTGACTTCTTCCATCCCAATTTGTTTCAGCTCTTCAACAAGCATATTTGCCAGCTCAAGCTGTCCCGTGGTAGAAGGGGTTGTTTCGATGTCTTCGTTTGATTGTGTATCCACTTTTGCGTATGTAGTAAGGCGGTCGATCAATGTTTGTTTCATCATTTTCATCTCCTTGGAGTTTATATTACTAGTTTAGCATGAAAGGTATACACTGAAACAGATGCTGCATGCGTGTATAATAGGGAGAAAAGAAAATGGGGGAAACGTTATGCATATCGTTGTTGTGGGCGGAGGAATCGCCGGAGCCAGTACAGCCTATCATTTGGCCAGATCAGGAGCCAAAGTCACGATAGTCGATTCAAAAGCAAAAGGGCAAGCCACCGCTGCTGGAGCAGGTATCATTTCTCCTTGGCTGTCAAAGCGTGTAAGAGTCAAGCCTTATTTCAGTTTAGCCAAAGCAGGTGCTATCTATTATCCTGAGCTGCTTGAGATGCTCAAGGAAGATGGTCAGGATAATGTGAGTTATAAGCAAGTAGGGGCATTGTATGTGAGTGCAAGTAAGAAGCGTCTGGATGAGCTGGAAAAACTTGCTTATAAACAGCGGGTTGAGACACCGGAAATCGGGGAAATCAAAAGACTGAGTGCAGAAGAAGCGCGAGTTAAATTCCCACCATTGCGGGAAGATATGACAGCCCTCTTCCTTGAAGGAGCGGCGCGTGTTGATGGACGACAACTGCTTCAGGCTTTACTGGATGCAGGAGAAAAGCACGGTGTTCAATACGTGCAGGGAGAAGCGTCATTGCTTCATAAAGGAAACAAGGTCATCGGTGTACGTGTCAACGAAGAAATAATCGAAGCTGATACTGTTGTTGCAGCAGCTGGAGCGTGGATTAATACGCTGTTGGAAACAATTAATATCAAACTTCCGGTAGAGCCACAAAAAGGTCAAATCATGCATATGCATGTTGACGCTGATACAAGCAACTGGCCTGTCATCCTACCGAAAAGCAGCCACTATCTGCTCGGCTTTGATGACGGAAAGGTTGTGGCGGGTGCTACGAGAGAAGTGGGCTCTGGTTACGATACAAAGCAGACAGCTGCCGGCATGCAGGAAGTATTACGGGAAGCACTGAAGGTCGCACCAGGTCTTGCAGATGAGGAAGTGACAGAATTCCGCATAGGTCTTCGTCCTGCGGGTCCGAACCCATACCCAATTCTAGGTCCAGTGAAGGACGTTGACGGACTTCACTTGGCTGCAGGATTTGGTCCTGCTGGGCTCAACCTTGCGCCATTTTCTGGGAAACTGGTAGCAGAGGTAATACTTGGACAGACGCAAGGCTTGGATATTACACCGTATTTATTATAAGCTAATAGCATGTGACAGCGTATGAGCGAACAGAGGGGAGGAAAGAGATAGCATGTTGCGGAGAAAAAGAGTGTGGATTTCAGGTGTCATCATTTTGGCAATTGGAATCCTGCTCCTCATCGGCAGTCTCTTTTCTTCTGAGATTAGAGCATTTATGGCAATTGATCAAAGCAATAAACAGCCGAATATACCCGATCCGGAAAATGTCGTAGCTGTGAAGGATATTGCCTATCCGACCGAAAACTATGATGGTAAATTGGACTTTTATTATCCCAAGGATGCCCAGGGAACACTTCCAATCGTTATCTATATCCATGGCGGCGGATGGATTGGAGGCGACAAGGCAGCCCAAAATCCATTCACAATGTGGATTGCATCAAAAGGCTATCTGGTCGTGAACGTTAACTACGGGTTGGCACCGGAATATAACTTTCCGACACAACTCTATCAGTTGAATGATGCTATCAGCTTTGCATTGCGAGAAGCATCCCGTTACCACGGAGATACGGAACAAGTATTCATTGGCGGGGGATCGGCGGGTGCAAACCTTGCCGGTATGGTTGCAGCAATGGCTACCAATCCAACTACGGAATCAATTATTGGGGAGAATTCAGCACTACAATCGGATCAGATTCGGGGTACACTGCTTTATAATGGTGTATTGAACTTGGAGGATGCCCAGCAGACGGGCTTCAACAATATGACGACATTCTTGTGGTCATATACAGGAAACAAAAATTATACGCATGATCCTCGGCTGCGAGATATGTCTCCAGTCTTTCAGATTACGCCGGATTATCCGCCTACTTTCATTTCATCAGGTGAGTCTGATAAACTGCACCCTCAAAGCGTGGAGATGGCAGATGAACTTGAGAAGGCAGGAGTGGATGTAGAGAGAATGTTCTTTGACTCCTCGCATCCAGCTGCCGGGCATGAATACCAGCGAAAATTATATTTGGAAGAAGCACAATACAGCTTTGATCATATGATCAATTTTTTGCAAGCACATTCGGAATGACCTCAGGCTAAAGCCAGGGGTCATTTTTTATTTTAATACCCCGTGGAATTTACTGTAAAATTTCTATATAATTAGAAAATATAGAAAAAGGGGGGATACGATGCGTTTTAGGGATTTTCATCCAAATATAAAGATAAGGCTCGTGGAATCCTTCGTGTCCAGCTTGATCGGCAGTATGGTAACCCCATTTATGACCATTTACTTGGCGATGCATTTTGGAGCGAAAGTGGCAGGTCTCTTGCTGCTTGTCAATGTATTCCTCGGAATCGGGATGTCCTTGCTTGGTGGTTACTTTAGTGATTTATTCGGACGGCGCAAAATCATGCTGCTAGCTGAAACACTCCGGCTGGTAGCATTTTTCATGATGATGGTTAGTAATTCACCATGGTTCGAATCAGCTGAGATAACGTATGCGATGATCATGCTCAATAGTATTTGCTGGGGATTGGCTGGGCCGGCTAATGATGCCATGCTGATTGATGTCAGTACACCAGATCAGCGAAGTCTCATTTATTCTATTGGATATTGGGCAAGTAACTTATCCATTGCCCTAGGTGGTATCGCTGGAGCCTTCATGTTTGAGAACTATTTATTCCAATTATTCATGGCGCTGACAATCGCCGCAGCAGGAACGTTGTTTGTCGTTTACTTCTTTATCACGGAGACGCATTTTCCAAAGAAAGTGGAGGTCAAACCGTTACAGCACGTGACACAGATTTTCGGGACCTATCAATCAGTCATGCAGGATCGACTGTTTGTCTGGTTCATTGCCGGCGGAATCCTAGTGCTGAGCATGGAATTCCAGCTGACAAGTTATATCGGAATCCGATTGTCGGAAGAAATGCCGACACAGCAATTCTTGTTTTGGGAAATAGATGGCGTAAAAATGATGGGTTTGTTACGAAGTGAAAATACGATCTTAGTTGCCTTGCTTGCCTTATTTGCTGCCAAGCTTATTGTTGGGATGAAGGACAGATTCGTTCTCGTTGCCAGCTGTCTCATCTTTACAATGGGATATGCGGCGCTGACATTTTCGAATCAGATTTGGGTGCTGTTCATCATGATGGCAGTACTAACAATCGGTGAGGTATTCCGGGTGCCAGTGGAGCAGTCCTATATGGCAGCAATTCCCCCGGATGACAAGCGCAGTGCATACATGGCATTCGGAGGTCTTCAGTACAATCTCTCCATGTTGATTGTTTCCTTGACTGTTACACTCAGTGGATTTCTGTCATCAATTACGATGGGGATATTACTTACAATGATTGGACTGGCTGGTACTTTCATTTTGTATATGATTAGCCCGCAGCTTGATATTAGGAAGCTGGATGCGGAACAAAAGGCAGTCTAGATGTGAATAGTTATACTTAAAAGCGACCTGGAAAGCGTTCCTAACATTAGGGCGCTTTTTTCGTGTTTAGGAAAAAAGCAATCGAAATGACAGAAAAAAGACGGGGATATTATCCCCGTCTTCTCAATGTTCATGGACATGTATATGGGCGCTGGCGTCATGCTGGCACATGAGTGATTCCTCATGCGTGTGGGTTGCTGTTTCCATTTGGATCGTCACATGACCGATTCCTAAATGCTCTAGATCATGCTCAATTTTTCGCAGCATTGCTTGACTTTGTTCGACTAGCAAATCACCTTGAACTACAGCGTGACAGGAAAGAGCGTTCTGACCACTGGTGATGCTCCACACATGTAGATCATGAATGGAAATTATACCGGGTGCTTTCTCGATACAATCAATGATTTTACTCATTTCCACATTCCGCGGCGTTCCTTCCATCAGCACATGAATGGCATCCTTTGTTACACGCCAGCCACTTATAATTACTAGGGCAGCTACAATGACACTTGCGACTGGGTCGGCCCAATTCCAGCCGAATAGAAGCACGAGCAACGCAGCAGCGATAGCGCCGACAGATCCGAGCAAATCGCCGATTACATGAAGGAAGGCTGCACGTACGTTCAGATTCTCACTCGTATCACCGCGCATCAGAATCCAGGCAACTAGAATATTAACAAGGAAACCGATGACAGCAATAATCAGCATGCCCCCGGAAGCAATTTCTGCAGGTTCGCGGAAACGCTGGATTGCTTCATAGAAAATGTAGAGGGACACAAGGATGAGCGTGACTCCATTGAATAAGGCAGCCAATATTTCAAATCGCTTATAACCGTATGTCTTACTGTAATTAGCTACTCGCTCACCTAGTATAAAGGCAAACAGACCGACTCCGAGAGATACAGCGTCACTTAGCATATGACCGGCATCTGACAGCAAAGCAAGACTATTCGTCAGGAAGCCTCCTATTGCTTCAATCAGCATGAATCCAGCTGTCAAAATAAAACTGATCAGTAAGGCTTTTTTATTCGCATTATGTCCGTGATGGTGGTGATGATCATGTCCATGATCGTGTGCATGTCCGTGTCCCATACATATTCCTCCGATTAGTTAGTTATGGCAGGCGTGGTTGATAGCTTCTGTCAGTAGATCGATGACATGCTTGTCATCGTGGGAATAATAAATCGTCGTGCCTTCGCGTCTCGATTTAACGAGCCGAATTTTTTTCATTGAGCTCAGCTGATGAGAGACAGTGGACTGATGCATCTCGAGCTTTTCTGCGATTTCATTTACGCTGTATTCCTTATCGAGCAGCAAGTGCAGGATTCGGATTCTAGTCGGATCGCCGAGGGCTTTGAAGATTTGCGAAACATGTGTCAATCGCTCATCTGTCAGTTCCAAGTGTGTATCGTACTTCATATATAGACGCTCCTCTTATTTGCTTATATGCGTATATTAGCATATATAAATACTCTAAGCAAATTCTAATCTTTCTCTTATATATAAGAATTCTAATAATCTAAAGAGGAGATTAGATTGATAACTACCATCAGAACATGTGATTAGTCACGGGCAGAAAGGGACAGGCAGAAAGTATGGGCAAAATAATAAGCTTACAAACATTTTACAAACAAGCCTATATATAACGGCGTTTACTAAGATTTTACGAACCTAGCTTCTATGTGAGCAGGAAGATAGTTAGGATTAAGAAACTAAAGAAAGCAAGGGCACATTTATGAGAATAGCAAGATTTATAGCCTATGGGTACGATATACAAATTTCGGCATTTGTCGAATACTTAATTCCAATGAATCTGTAAAGGAGGTTGCAGCAGGACGCTTCTTGCAATGTATGCAAACAAAAAAAGCAAGGTGACAACAAAATGAAGGGTAGTGATGAAATGAAAAGGCTTGGAAGATACAGCGGTTATAATCTGCAAACGCTGCGTCGGGATATCATTGCGGGAATTATCGTTGGCATCGTCGCCATTCCGCTTGGGATGTCTTTTGCTATTGCATCGGGAGTAAATCCTGAATATGGATTGTATACAGTCATCATCGGCGGTCTGCTTATTTCATTGCTGGGCGGATCGAGGTTCCAAATCGGCGGGCCAACTGGAGCATTTGTTCCGATTCTCTTAGGTGTTGTCATTCAATTTGGCTATCAGGATCTTTTGGTGGCAGGCATAATGGCTGGGATATTGCTCGTCATTTTCGGTCTGCTCAAGCTCGGGAGTTTGATAAAATTCATCCCGCGCCCAGTAGTAGTCGGTTTCACAGCAGGAATCGCGGTCATTATCTTTTCTGGGCAAATCGGGAATTTCACGGGTATTCAGGCTGAACAAGAAGAGGGATTCCTTCCGAAAATGCAAGCACTGCTTGCAGCTGCGGATACAATCAATCTATACAGCCTGATCATCGCAGGTGTGTCCCTTGCTGCCATTCTCCTCACGCCTAAAATCTTGCCGAAAGTACCTGGAGCACTCGCAGGCTTGATTCTATCGACAGTTGTAGCAGTCCTGTTTTTCCAAGGACAGGTGGCAACCATCGGCAGTGTGTATGGTGATATACCGAGCCAGCTGCCACAACTCCAGTTACCGGCTTTTACTTTGGACAAGATTCTCTACCTGCTGCCATCTGCTGTGGCTATTGCCTTATTGGGCGGGGTGGAATCACTCCTGTCTGCTACAGTTGCTGATAATATGGCGAAAACAAAACATCATAGCAACCGGGAATTGATCGGTCAAGGTGTGGCGAATATCGCTGTCCCGCTATTCGGAGGTATTCCAGCCACTGGAGCAATAGCCCGGACTGCAACAAATATACGGAGTAATGCCTTCTCGCCTGTATCCGGAGTGGTGCATTGTGCTTTTGTCCTGATCATCCTGCTTCTGCTTGCTCCTTATGCTTCTGCCATCCCGCTAGCCAGCATGGCGCCAATTCTTATGGTTGTTGCTTGGAATATGAGTGAACGTAAAGAAGTAGCCCATATTATCAAAATGCGTACATTCGATTCCTTCATCCTGATTGTCACTTTTGCGTTGACGGTACTTGCTGATCTGACTGTCGGTGTCGGCTGCGGACTATTACTCGCCTTTGTTGTTTTCGTCAAACGTATGAGCACCGTGCTCTTTGTGAAAGACGAACAAATTCATGTAAAGGAAACAGATGGCGTGCGGATGTGGCAATTCGAAGGTCCGTTGTTCTTCGGATCCACTGATATATTGGAGGAAGTAGTGGAAAAGACAATAAATGAGGAACCAGATTCCCTTATCCTTGACCTGCAAAAGGTTTCCTATATGGATACATCCGCCGAGGCTGCCTTGCATAAACTCGTCGATCATTATGAAGCTGATGGTAAACAGCTGCTTTTCCTTGGTGTTCACGGGCAGCCAGAGCGATTGCTTCAAAAAACTGGACTGCTAGATAAGGTAGGGGAGGAGTATACAGTGAATAAGAGAGAGGAAGCTGTACGGATTTGTACTTCTTGAATATTTTAACTTGAGAATCAAGCAATTTATGCTCTTAGGGCACAGGTTGCTTGATTTTTCATGTTAGCTTTTTATATAAATCACACTAGTTGTTTTCATGTTTGAATGGTTTCAGCCGATATAAAGGAGAGAATCTACTTAGTTGAGGGGAAACTAGCAATGAATAAGCTTTTGAGAAGAAATGTCGTATTTGTATCACTATTAGTAGGATTGACTTGCTTATTTCCTGTCAATCATTCCTATGCGGAAGAAGAAAAACAAGTCATTGTCGTCTATAAAAATAAACAAGGAGAAGAAGCAGTTCAGGAAAGTGATGCTGCAATAGAGGAGCAGTATGAACAATTATCGGCTGCAGCAATCTCAGCGGATACAGAAACAATTGATGTATTGAAAGAAGATCCTGATATTAAATATGTAGAGCTTGACAGCAAGATTAGTATTTCAACTAGCGATGTGGTTGACAAGTCTAAAACGCCGGTTCTGGACCAATGGAATCTCGCTTCCATTCAGGCTTCAGCAGCTTGGGAAGATGGCTTAACAGGTAAAGGTGTCAAAATCGCCATTATGGATAGTGGAATTTATTCGCATCAGGAATTGCATATAACAGGAGGCTATTCGGCTGTTGATTACACAACATCCTACGAGGATGATGAGGGGTATGGTACTCATGTGGCCGGTATTATTGGTGCAGAGCATGATGAGCATGGAACAGATGGCATAGCACCGGATGCGGATCTTTTTGCTGTTAAAGTGCTGGATGATACAGGGGAAGGATATCTTTCCGATTTGTTAGAAGGAATAAATTGGGCCATTTCGAATAATATGGACATCATTAATCTGAGCATGGGGGCTGCGGATGAAAGTGATGCTCTGGAGGATGCCGTACAAAAAGCTTATCAAGCTGGAATCCTGTTAGTGGCTGCTAGTGGAAATGAAGGAGCTGGTCATCCGCTGGATTATCCTGCTGCTTATGAGTCTGTCATTGCTGTTTCAGCTACCGACTCGAACGACAACATTGCCTCGTTCTCTTCTATTGGTGACAAGGTGGAATTTGCAGCTCCGGGAGCAGATATCCAAAGTACATATCTTGGTTCTGATTATCGGGTGATGAGTGGTACGTCTCAAGCCGCGGCGCATGTTTCGGCCATGCTCGCGTTGTTGAAGCAGCAGTTTCCTGATGATACCAATTTGCAATTGAGGACGCGTCTCCAGCAGTACAGTAAGGATCTGGGACAGGAAGGAAGAGATGCACTCTATGGTTATGGATTGATTCAATTTCCTGCTCCAGTACAAGAGGAAGAGCTTGTCTCAAATGACTCAGGTAGAAGCGAGTCAGAAAATGCAGGAGATGAAGTGAAGGAAGAAAAAGTTACAACTGAGGAATTACGTATTTTGGCAGATGATTTGAAACTGAGAATAGATGAACTGGCAGATTTGTTTGCCGCATACGGCTTCGATTTATACAACTACGATAACCTGAACGAAGTAAATGACATGATTTATCAAAGTATAAATGAAGTGTCTGTTCATTTCCTTTTAGAAAAAGCGGGAATGGATCGAGAGCAGCTTGATCAGCAGCTTGCTGCTGAAGATCTAACGCTTGATGATTTTCATACCCCTGAAGAACTGTCAGCATATATAAAGGAATTTGAACAGCGTATCGAAAACGAGGTAGGTACATCTGAAGGGAATGATGAAGAAGTTAATACAACTCAGGACATTCCCATAACTGATGATCAGACTGATGTGAATCCAATTAATACACCAGTTGAAGCTGACTCTGCTGAAAAGGAGAAAGTTGATTCAGTAACTGTGCTGCAGCAGGTTGACTCTGACGAAAAGGCGAAGATTAATTTACGGACTGTGCAGCAGGCTGACGACTCGAATAGGGAAACAGATGAAATTATTTTTACATATAAATCAGCTGGTAAACCATATCAAGATGACCAACAAGGAAAGCATTTGCCTGATACAGCCTCCCCAATCGGCAATATGATAGTGGCAGGGGGCGTGTTAGCTGTGACGGGTTTGGTACTTTATTTAAGGAACCGAAGGACTAAATTCAGAAGCAAGTAATGTAAGCTATCAATCGGATTATCCAGAAGACTTCGACAAAATGATTGCTGTTTCAGTTTTGACTTAAAAAATAAGATCGCCTCTTTCTCCTCAGTTGGTAGTAAGGTGGAACTATCAGCGCCATTATTATGCGATGATGAGCGGAACCTCCCAAGCAACACCTCATGTATAAGCAATGCTGGCGCTATTAAAGTAATAACTGAATGAAGCGATTAATCAGCTACGCGAATGTATACTGCGCTATAGCAAAGACCTAGGAGCAATTAAATTGAAATGAAAACAGGCATTCCGCTGATGGAATGCCTGTTTTCTTATAATTCTACTGTAGCTTCTCCTATTCTTTTCACACCCCGTATGCGAGCGACATCTTCTGCCAGCTGTAACGCGGCTTTATCCTTCTGTTTTGCTTCAATCATGAAATCCACTGATTGGCCAATTTCTTTTAAATGCTTAATTAAAGGCATCAGGAATTCTACATCCACATAGTCAGCATGACTGCGATATGCCTTCTCTGACTTAGGAGAGGAAGTATGGATTTTTGGTACATGTTTACGGTCTTTCCATGTAGCCATAAAACGCGGGAGAATCTCTTCTAATGGCTCCTCTTCTGTATGATTTGCCATGTAATGATGGATATCGAACATCATTGGGATCTGGTGTCTTTCGCATACCTCCAATGTTTCAGTTGTTGTATACGTCTTGTCGTCGTTCTCCAACGTCATTTGTCTCTTAATCGGATCGGGAAGCTGTTTGATGTTTTCGTGGAAACGCTCCAGGGCAAGTTCTTTGTTTCCATATGCACCGCCGACATGGATGTTGATATATGCTTCGTCTTCTAATCCCATAGCAGTCAGCATATTGTAATGGTATTGCATATCTTTGACAGCATTTGAAGTAATATGCGGTTTATCGCTTGTAAAAAGGGTAAACTGATTCGGATGAAAGCTTACGCGGATGCCGTATTCCCGCACTAGCCGTCCAATCTCCTCATATAAGTCAGTGAAGGGCGAGATATAGTCCCATCCAACTTCTTCGTGAGTCGCGAGTGGCGCAACGGAGGAAGAAAATCGGTAAAGCTTGATTTGATGGGCAATATTATAGTGAAGGATACGGATTGTACGCTCCAGGTTTTCCCTTGTAATTGCTTGCAGCTGTGCCGTTCTTTCTTCTTTTTCTAGCTTCGACCATCTGGCGAATGTCATAGTCTTTGCTGGTGATGCTTCATATAAATTCAATGCAGTAGATACGTAGCCGAAACGGATGATCATACAATTTCTCCTTTGTGACAATCTGTAGCTATTTTCCCCTTCTTTTGACTCTGATAATCCTGTTTTGCGTAGTAAGTCCATGCATGTCCGGCTGTACACCTGTATAATTAGTTATAAGCAGGAAAAAAGTTTGAAACCTTCTGTATCCCTGCACGTATATAAGATACAAGATAAGAGGATGGTGAAAGGTTTTGGGTATTCTTTCCCGTATATTCAAGAAAAAGTCCCCTGAGCGTCCTGCTGTAAGGGAACGTCATGCACTATCCATCCAAGTGGGCGACATCGTCGAATACGATTTGGTCACCTATGAAGTAGTCGGAAAAATCACTTCCCGACAAGGGAACTATGAATGGTTCGATTACCAGCTGGTGGAAGGGGATACGACCATATGGCTATCAGCTGAAATGGATGATGAACTGGAGCTGGGAATATATAAAAAAATCCCGCTATCGGTATCGAAACCATATCCGAAGCAGCTGACGCATGAAGGCCGGACTTACTTCCTTGATGAGCAGGGTGAAGCTAGAGTCGTTGGTGAAGGAAGAAGCCGTAATGTGAACGGCTCGATCGTCCATTTTGCGGATTATTATGATGAGGATGAAGAACATTTCCTTGGCCTTGAAGGCTGGGGGAGCGAAGTTGAAGTCAGCTATGGCTATGAAATCAAACCGCGTGAAATTAAAATCATTGCGGGTTCAAATTAAATTAATTAAAGGAGAGAATTATTATGTTTAAATTTTTTAACCGTGTAAAAACAGTCGTAAACTCAGAATTGAATGCAATGCTGGATAAAGCGGAAGACCCGGTGAAAATGCTGGATCAGTTCATGCGTGACATGGAAGCGGATATTCGTGAAGCGGAAACTGCGGTAGCGAAGCAAATTGCTAATGAAAAGATGCTGAAACGCAAATACGATGATGCCAAGGCTATGGCGGATAAACGTCAGCAACAGGCTGAGACAGCAATCGAAGCTGGTAATGATGATTTAGCACGCCGAGCTTTGGAAGATAAGCAGACACATCAGCAGACAGCTGATTCACTTTACGCATCTTGGGAGCGCGCATCCAGTGATGTTGCGTCCATCCGTCAGAAATTGGATGAAATGAAAAAAGAATATGCTGAAATGAAGCTGAAGAAAGATTCCTTGAAAGCACGTGCGGAATCTGCCAAAACACGTACGAAGATGAACCGTACAATGTCCAATATTGGCAGTGACGAGTCCCGCGGCGGCTTTGAACGTATGGAAGAAAAAGTATTGCAGTATGAAGCAGAAGCTGAGACGAGTGAGGATATGTCCCGATCCAATCGTTCCTTAGATGATGAATTTGCTGCACTTGATAAGAATGGTGTCGACGATGAGTTAGCTGCTTTGAAAAAGAAAATGGGTAAAGAATAAGCAGCCATTGCCATCGGCAGGCAGACCCTTGCGTGAAGCAAGGGTCTTCGTCTGTCTGCTTTACATATGGAAATCGATAAGAAGGGAGGAGCCTTCATGAAATACTGGCTGGCTGGATTTTGCATGGTATTTGTTCTTATTTTGGCTGGGTGCGGTAATTCCGAGGAGCAAACTGCTTCTGTCAGTGATATACCGGATGAACCTGATAAGGAGACAGTTACTTCAGAGTTTGAGAATAGCGTAGGGGAATCAATCGAAACATTGATTGATAATAACTTCTATTTGCTTGATGTTGTTTCCGGTGATAGACGCGGCAGTGCAAATGTATATGCAACGCGCCTTTATACAGTAGACGAATTGGAAGAACTGTTCAAACAAGCCGAAGGACCGGATGAAATCAGCGATAAGAAGAACGGACAGCAGATAATGATTTACGACGATGTCTTCATTACCTTGAAACCGAGTGAGGATGATGAGGATGTCACATTGATAGAAGTAGCGGACCGGACATTTGTGCGGAATAACTACTCACCGAACTATTTAAATACATTCTTTACATTTGCTCTATTGAATTCTCTCTTTGGCAGTAATTGGAGCCAGAACAGAATGGATACTTGTCAGAGCGGCGGCTGTTATGGCGGCTACACGTCGACATATCGGTCGAATGATGATGGCGGTTCGGGCGGCAGCAGTACGAGACGCGGTACGTCTAACTATCGAGGCGGCGGACCAGATGCTGGTAAATAAACAAACCTATAAGGAGGCATAGAATCATGAATCCATTTTTATCGACTTTTCTATACTTTATCATTGCAGTTGTGATCGTTATCATCGGTCTTATCATTTTTGAGCTGATCACACATAAATACAAGGACTGGGAAGAAATTGAAAAGGGCAATACAGCTGTGGCTTTATCGATTGGCGGTAAGATCATTGGAATCTGTCTTGTACTGTCATTCTCCATTTATCACAGCAGTGAACTTTGGGAAACACTTATCTGGGGCGCGTATGGTGTCGTTCTGCAGATGATTGCCTACTTCGTATTTGAGGGTGTGACACGGCGTTTTTCTGTTCAATCCAAGCTGAAAGAAAACAATGTCGCAGTTGGGATTATTTCTTTAGCTGTTTCAATTGGTCTTGGGTTCGTCATCGGGGCGTCCATTACGTAAGCTAAAAGAAGTTCGGAGATGAAAGACATGCAGCAGAAAGTAACAAATAAAACCTCATTCATTTATTGGGCTTCCGGTATCGTTTCCATTTGCGGTATTATATTTGAAGTCTTGTTCGGGGCTCTTGGGTCCTATATTCTCGGAGATGGTGTGAAGCAATATACACTCACCATCTCTTTGTTTTTGACTGGTATGGGTATTGGCGCCAGCATAAGTGAACGTGTGACGAAACGACTTATTCTCGCATTCATTTATATCGAATTCTTTGTAGCTTTGATTGGTGGCTTTTCGAGTTTTACTATGTTTGGGATCACAGCATACACTCCTGACGGAACAGATGCGTTCTATCTCTATTTCGTCACCATTATCGTTGGAGCGCTTACCGGAGTAGAGCTGCCGATTCTCATTAGGAAAGCGAATGAGATCGGGGAGACAATTGGCCGCAGTACAGCAAGAGTACTTTTCAGTGATTATGCAGGCGGTCTTATTGGTGGGCTGCTTTTCGCCTTCTTGCTGCGCCCGCAGTTCGGAATCGTCAAATCAGCTTTTTTAGTTGGCCTAGTCAATTTAATAGTGGCACTGGTCGTCCTTTGGTTATTCCGGGAAGAAGTGAAGCGGGTTGTACTGCACGCTACAGTCGGTATAATCATCGGAATTCTGCTCATACTTGGTGTTTTTTTTGGAGAAGCAACTGCATTTTCATTTGAGCAGAAGCTTTACGAGGATCCAATCATTCACATGGAACAAAGCCAATATCAGAAAATCATTCTAACCCAGGATGGAGATGATTTGCGGCTGTATTTGAATGGCGGATTACAGTTTAGTTCGTTCGATCAGCATCGCTACCATGATGCACTTGTACACCCGGTTATGTCACAAGCTAAACAGCATGAACACGTTCTCATACTTGGGGGAGGGGATGGCTTAGCGGCGAATGAGATTCTGAAATATGATGATGTTCAGGATATTACCCTAGTTGACCTCGACCCTGCTGTTACAGAAATGGCTGAGACGGAGCCGAGGTTGCTCGACTTGAACAATCGCTCGCTGCTTAATGACAAAGTCACCATCCATAATCAGGATGCCTTTACTTACTTAAAGGAAACGGACCAGGTCTATGATGTCATCATCGTCGATTTGCCTGATCCGAATGATGAGAGTTTGAACAAGCTGTATACCGAGGAATTCTACTCTTTAGTGCGCAATCACATGCATCCAGAGGGAGCGATGATCGTTCAGGCAACAAGTCCGGTGTTCGCAACTGAATCCTATTGGACAATAGACGAAACAATTCGTGCAACAGGGTTGGAAACGGAAAATTTACATCTGGATGTGCCGAGTTTTGGCAACTGGGGATTTGTTATGGCTAGCAGGAATTCAATCGATCCAGAAAATCTTGACGTTACCGTACCAACCGAATACTTAAAGTCGTCTATGATTCCTGGAATGACAGAATTCGGAAAGGATGAGGATAAGGAAATCACCAATGCAGATGGAGAGAAAGTAACACTGCGTCCCAATACATTGGTTGATCCTCATTTGATTGAAATCTATCAACAGGAATGGAAGCATTACTGATCTTCCCTAGGCAGCAATGCCCGGTAAGCTACCGGAGATGTCAGCACAGTTGATGTATTGAATGCCCCATATGGAATCAGCCGATCGATCAATTCCCGCATGCCATTCATGTCAGGGACTGCTGCCTTCAGCAAATAATTGATCGGTCCGGTCACCCGGTGGCATTCAAGCACAGCTTCTTCTTTTGCAATCAGATTTTCAAACTCCAAATGAGGAATCTTCAATTCACTAACCTGGATGAACAGCAAAATATCCAGTCCAACCTTCGCATGCGCTACTCGGGCTGTGTAATGCTCGATGACACCGCGCTCCTCAAGCCTTGCTATCCGTTCTGAAACGCTCGGTCTGCTCAGTGCAAGCTTCTTGGATAATTCGCTTATTGTTATCCTCCCATCATGCTGCAGTAGCTCCAGCAGTGTACGATCGATGTGGTCCATATTTGTTCTCCTTTCACATTGCAGGTGATCCCTGCATATAATTTTCATTATGAAACCCGAATCATGATATTGCCTGCAAATATCTATTCATTTCTTATGTTATTTATTCTAACATAGAAAGTGAATAAACAGGATGTCGTGATTTTAAACGCTCATATTGTCAATTGCGGGCGTGTTTCAACATGGATTTTAACTTGGAGAGGAGCAATTCGTTTGCCGCAAAAGTATCTTAAAATTATTCTCGGCTGTTTCCTGGCCAGTATTGGTCTGTATATGCTCAAAAGCGCTGAGCTGGTGACAGGAGGAACAGCAGGGCTTTCCTTAGGATTATCATATCTAATGTCTATGCCTTTCGGTGTCGTCTTCTTTATTATCAACATACCATTCTATATCTTTTCATTTATCAATATGGGTTGGCGTTTTACGGTAACTACAATTCTATCCGTATCAATCCTGACGTTATTCTCATTTCTCCATCCGTTTTATCCCGCTATTGAACTGCCGGGCATCGTTTCAGCTGTGGCTGGCGGCCTGATTATCGGATTTGGCTTGATCATCCTTTTTGCGAACCAAGCATCATTAGGAGGAGCCAATATCCTCGCTTTGTTCCTGCAGAAACGTTTCGGAACAAATCCTGGAACAATCAACTTTATCTTTGATTTCTGTGTTGTTATGGTCAGTCTTTATTCAGTAGGTCTTATCAAAGGTATCTATTCCATTGTGTCCATAGCAGTTACTTCATTTGTTATCAGCTACTTCAAAGAGAAGTTCGCTAAACCATTACCAAAACCGAATGCAGTACCAGTTGCGCAAGCAGCAGAGTGAACGAAGGAGAAATCCTTCGTTTTTTAATGGTATAATTTGGTTCGTGAGGGGGATGGTGGAATGGAAAGAGAAGCCTTGAAACAAAAGCTTACAGAACTAGCTGAAACCGAAAAAACATCAACTCATATAGAGGGTTTATTATTTTCTATGCTGCCGTATATCGGTGATCTGGATCCAATATTACGTGATAGGTTGATTTATGGATTGGCGAACAAATGGATAACACAAGGACTAGTTTCGCCAAGCGTGATGAATCAAATTCTGGATGAGCTCCTGACAGAACGATACCTTTATAAAAAAGAAAAATACACTAGAAGTTTTACAACACTATGGATTGCAGCTATTCTTTATCGCCATAGAAAGGAAGCATTTCTGTCTGCGGACGCAATTGAACGAGTCTTCCAAGCGCTTCTCACCTATTTCCAGCAGGAGACTGTTGGAGAAGGTTATGATGAAACATACGGATGGGTTCATACGTTAGCGCATGCTGCTGATGCACTGGATGAACTGATTCAATTAGCTGAACTGACAAATGATCAGCGTCAGACAGTTGCTGGGGAGATTATTAACAAGATGGCATTCCCGTATTATGTCCTTTCACATGAAGAGGACGAGCGTATGACGATTGCGATTCATTCTGCTTTACGGAATGGATTGTCACCGGATATAGTTGGATGCATGGTAAAGGAAAAGGCATCTGAAGTAATTGCCTTCTGGCCTGAAGTCACCGAAGCGAACCTGCATATCCGTGCGAATTATAAGCAGTTCATCCGCAGCCTTTACTTTTGTCTATCTGACTTCCCATCCCTGAAGAAAACGTTACACGGATGTGAACAGTTATTTTCTGCTATCTATCATAAAAAGCCTTCATCCTGATTGTTGTTCAGGTACTTTTGTTATATGATATTCCGGAAAGTCTGTTTTAAAGAATCTATAATAAAGAGTGATGCGAAATGGAAAAACATTTAATATATACAATGCCTCCTGAATGGGAGAAACATGAGCGTACGCTGATCAGCTGGCCTGTGAAAGATTCTATGGTCTACCCAGAGGATTGGGAAACTGTTTGTAATGGTTATGCAGAACTAATTCTTGCGATTGCAGAATTCGAGCCAATCACTGTATTAGTAAATGCAAAGGATCACGATGCTGCAGCTGCTTATGTAGGACAAGATGAAAATGTAACATTACTTGAGGTTTCTCATAACGATGCATGGCTTCGAGATAACGGTCCGACATTCGTCCGAGATGGAGCTGGCAAATTGGCTGGTGTGAACTGGCGTTTTAATGCATGGGGTGAAAAATACTTCCCTTGGGATCTAGATGATGCGGTAGCTCCGGCTGTTTTGGATCACTTTGGCGTGAAGCAACTGGATGCACCATTAGTGTTAGAAGGTGGATCCATTCACGTAGACGGGGAAGGGACACTGATTACTACAGAGGAATGTCTCTTAAATCCGAATCGCAACTCAGATCTTTCTAAGGAGGATATCGAAGTATACCTTCGTCAATATCTCGGCATTGAGAAAGTGATTTGGCTGAAACGTGGTGTAGCTGGGGACGAAACGGATGGACATGTCGATAATATCGCTTCCTTTGCTGCACCAGGTAAACTGCTGCTGCAAGTGACAGATGACCCTGAAGACGAGAATTATGAAATCACCCAAGAGAATCTTCGCATTCTCGATGAAACCAAGGATGCAAGAGGACGTCAGATTGAAGTCATCGCTATCCAGCAGCCGCCGAAGGCTACCTGGAACGATACGCGTTTGACATTGAGTTATATCAATTTCTATTTTGTAAATGGAGGTATCATCCTTCCTGTTTTCGGTAATACAGCAACAGGAACGGATGAGCGGGCAATCAAGCTGCTGCAAGAGCAGTACCCGGATCGCCGAATTCGTACAATTGATGGACTAGCTATCATCAAAGAGGGCGGAAATGTGCATTGTACAACACAGCAGATGCCTGCAGTGAAGGAGTGAAGTAATTGAGAAAGGTAACATTAGCAGCAACACAGATGGCGTGTTCCAGTGTCGTGGAGGAGAATATCGCGAACGCTGAGAAGCTTGTACGCCAAGCAGCAGCTCAAGGTGCGAATGTCATCCTGCTGCAGGAGTTGTTTGAAACACCATACTTCTGTCAAAAGGAAAAGCCTGCTTACTATGCGTTTGCTACAGAACTGGATCAAAACAAAGCAGTGCAGCATTTTAAGCAAGTAGCGAAGGAGCTTGGAGTAGTACTGCCGATCAGCTTCTATGAGAAAAAGAACAATGCGAACTATAATACAGTAGCCATGATCGATGCCGATGGCTCTGTGCTTGGTATCTATCGAAAAACACATATTCCTGATGGACCTGGTTATGAAGAGAAATATTACTTCTCACCTGGGGACACTGGTTTCAAAGTGTGGGAGACGAAATTCGGAAAGATAGGCGTGGGCATTTGCTGGGATCAGTGGTTCCCGGAAGCAGCGCGCAGCATGGCGCTTCAAGGAGCAGAAATCCTGCTGTATCCAACAGCGATCGGCTCAGAGCCTGAGGATGCTAGCATTGACTCGAAGGATCATTGGCAAATGTGCATGCGCGGACATGCAGCAACCAATCTAATGCCTGTTTTAGCATCAAACCGGATTGGCGTGGAAACCGACGAAGATTCCTCTATTACGTTCTATGGTTCTTCCTTTATCGCTGGACCGCAAGGGAACTTGCTTGCGGAAGCAGGACGCACAGAAGAAGAGATCTTGACTGCTACATTCGATTTGGATGAGCTGTCTATGCAGCGTGTGGAATGGGGATTATTCCGTGACCGCCGTCCGTCGATGTACCGTAATATCTTGAGCTCCGATGGCTCAACAACTGTATAGAACGAAAGCTGCCAGCATAAGCTGGCAGCTTTTTTAATGTCGCGGTGCCCAAAGCATAACCGCGACACCTGCTATACATAATCCGGCACCAATCCAGTCATACATATCCGGTGTTTCCTTGTCAATGAACCATCCCCATAGGATGGACAATACAATGAAAACACCTCCATATGCTGCATATACACGACCAAATGAAGGGAAGGTCTGGAAAGTGGCAATCACTCCGTACATAACCAAGGCAATGCCGCCGAGAAAACCAAGATAGCCAGGGCGGCCATCACGCAGCCACATCCAGATCAAGTACCCTCCGCCAATTTCAGCAATACCTGCGAGCAGGAAAATGAGAATCGATAATAACATTCTTTCGTCTCCTAGTATGTAATACATCTATGGTAGCGCAAGATACATACAAAAAACGACCCTGTCCGGGTCGTTTTTTCAGTCCTTGAGTAAATTATTTTCGTCGAGGAAGTCCTTGGCTACACGTTCTACACTCTTTTGCTCAATATCTACTTGGTAGTTCAATTCACGCAAGGTATCCTCTGTCAGGGCATTCTGGAGCGGTTCCAGTAATTCTGTCAGTTCAGGATACTCATCCAGAGTTTCCTGATTGATGGTGGCTGCATAATTGTAGGAAGGGAAAAACTTCTGATCATCTTCCAATATTTTCAGATCCATTGAATTAATCTGGGGATCGGTTACAAAAGCCTGGGTGACGTCGATTTCATCATTTCCTAATGCTGTGTAATATAAACCGATTTCCATTTCGCGGATATTGGAGTCAGGAACTTTGAATCCATAATGCTCTTCTAATCCGGGCATTCCATCTCTCCGATTTCTAAATTCCGTCTCCATCCCGAATCGGAGATCTTCCGGGTTTTCTTTATCATAAGCTGCCAAATCACTTAAAGTCTCTATGCCTAATTCATCGGCTTTGTCACGTTCCATCACCAATGCATAAGTATTGTTAGCATCAGTTAAGTTTGTCCAGGCAATGCCGTTATTCTTATCCAATTCCTTAACCTTTTGCATCGCTTCATCTTTATCTGCAATCGGCTCTTGATCCAAATAGGTGACAAGTGCTGTACCAACATACTCCCATGACATATCGACTTGGCGCGTTTCGATCGCTTGACGCATAGCGGAGGAGCCTAGATTTTGAATTTCTTCGACATTATAACCGTTATCTTCTAATATGAAGGCCGTCATTTTGGCTATTACGAGCTGCTCAGTAAAAGTTTTTGCTCCTACGGTAATACTTTTCCCACCAGGTCCGCAAGAGCTTAGTACGACAAGCAGAGCCATTAAGAAGGCGAATAGAGTTAATCGTTTTCTCATGAATTCAGGTATCCTTTCCTTACGAATTTTGTGCTTTTCTGGCAAGTCGGAGTCCTTTTGGCACTAAACCAAACTGCAGCCACTTGAAAAGATAGTCAATCACGATGGCAAGCAGAGTGACGGGAACTGCTCCAGACATTAAGAAAGCATTATCGAAGAGACGGATACCAGTGAAAATCCATACACCCAGACCGCCAGCACCAATTAGATAAGCAAGTGCAGCTGTTCCGATATTGATGACCAATGCTGTACGCACTCCTGCAATAATGGAGGTGAGTGCATTCGGCAGTTCTATTTTCCAAAGGATCTGCGCATTGGTTAGTCCCATGCCTTTGGCTGCATCAATCATGTTTTCATCAACGGAATCAAGGCCAGCTATCGTATTTTGCAAAATAGGCAGCAGGGAATAGACGAATAAGGCAACTACTGCTGCGCTGATTCCAATACCTAGGAAGCCCATGGCTAATGCAAGTACAGCTAAGCTTGGAATCGTCTGCCCAAGATTTGCGATACCTACGATCAGCCATTCAGATTTACGGAACTTAGGCCGTGTAACGAAGATGCCTAGTGGTACTGCAAGCAGCACAGCAGCAGCTCCTGAAAGGAGTACAATCGTAATATGCTCACCGAGTAAACGTAGGAAAGTATCCGGCTGTTCCCAGATTTTGCTGAACATATTGTTAGCGAATGCCCAAACAAAGAAAGCGATGAGCAGTGCCCAGAAGATAAGCTTGATAATCAAGGCGATGGTTTTGTTTGTCCTATCCATGATTACAGCCCCCTCAGACGCTCTCCTTGATCTCACGGTGTAAGAACTGCTCGATCAAGTCTAAAGTAATACTTCCTTTGCGCGTGCCATTGTCGTTCTCTACAATCAGCTGATCAGCTTCCTGGTTTAAGATCTTCGATATAGCCACTCGCAAGGAAAGGTTCTCGTTGATATTCTGAGAATCAGGAGATTCCATCACAGGCTTTAGTGTCAGTGCATTTGCAAGATCTCTCACTGTATACAGACTCATGCTCTTCAGCACACGGTCCTGACCGACAAACTCTGCAACAAAGCTGTTGGCTGGTTTGTTAAGCATTTTTGCTGGTTCCGCGTATTGCATCATTTTTCCGCCTTTAAGAAGCGCAATCTTATCTGCCATCTTGACTGCTTCATCAATGTCATGGCTGACAAAGAGTATGGTTTTCTTTAGTTCCTTCTGAATTTGCAGGAATTCCTCCTGAAGGTGAGTACGGATGATTGGATCAAGTGCGCCGAATGGTTCATCCATAAGCATAACTGGTGGATCTGCTGCCAAAGCACGGGCTACGCCGACACGCTGCTGCTGTCCTCCGGAAAGCTCATGTGGGTATCGTTTCCGATATTCATCAGGTTTCAAGCCTACAAGTTCCATTAGCATATTGAAGCGATCACGCATTTTTTTTCTGTCCCAGCCGAGCAGGTTCGGAACAATCATTGCATTATCCTCGATGTTCATATTGGGGAATAGTCCGTTTGATTGAATGACGTACCCAATATTGCGGCGCATTTCAATTTTATTGGAATGCCGCACGCTCTTGCCGTTGAGCATGATATCGCCGTCAGTAATGCTCTCCAGCTGGTTCACCATCCGAAGCAAAGTCGTCTTTCCGCAGCCGGAAGGACCTAGCATGATAACCAGTTCACCATCTTCGACCGTAAAATTCATATTTTCAATAGCTTTCACATTGCCGTTGTATACCTTTGTTACATCGTTAAAATGTATCATAATGTCACCCTTATTATTTTTTAACACCCTTAGGCGTAAATATATTTTCGATTAAGCGAAGGAACAAATCAGCAATCAATGCTAAAACAGCAACCGCAATTGCTCCTGCCAGGATCATCGTATTGTTCGTACGAAGGATTCCTTGATAGATAATGCCTCCCAGACCTCCAGCACCGATTAATGTAGCGATGGCACCGACACCGATATTTAGAACGGTAGCAGTACGGATACCAGCCATTATTAATGGCATGGCGTTTGGAAGCTCCACTTTGTAGAGACGCTGGAATGTAGTCAGTCCAATACCATTTGCAGCGTCGCGAAGATCAGGATCGACATTGCTGATAGCTGTGTACGTATTCCGGATGATCGGCAGCTGTGAGTAAAGTACAAGTGCGATGACAGCCGGTAACGTACCGATTCCTTCGTTTATGAGTGAAAGAATTGGAATCATGATTCCAAATAAAGCGAGGCTTGGAATAGTCATCATGATAGAAGCAATTTGGAGAATAGTGGAGGCTGCGTATTTATTGACGGAGCAATAAATACCTAATGGGACACCGATCACAATCGCGATGATAATGGCTAAACCAACAAGTTTGATGTGATCCCATGTATATCCAAGTATAAATGTAAAATTACTAGTGAAATAATCGATTAAATCCGTAATGGGAGGGCACCTCCTAAATTTGTCATGCAAAGGTTCTTGTCAGACTTTTGCTACCTATTGTTATACCCAGATAAACCAACATCCTAACATGAAAAAATAACCATTACAAAGATAGGATTAACTTATAACACTAAGTATGGTGGAGTAAACAGGAGGAAAATAGGCTTGAGGGTAGCTGAGCATTGTAAATCAAGGGATTTCCTTCTCGACATAAGCTTAAAGTTTTGACTAAGGAAAAATATAAAAAAACTGAAAATTAAATAACATTATAAAAAATATATTTACTTCCTCCTAAAAATGATGGTAGTATATCTAAATACTAATATGTACTCATTTAATATGTACAAGATTGTAAGGAGTCACGCCCTTATATACAAAAAAAGAGAGAATGGAATGCTGAATAGTCAGAATTTAATAACTATTTAGTGGAGAGGGAGCGAGAAGAATGAAGGAATACTTTATCGAACGAATGTACAAAGCATCACAAGGAATGGCGAATGCAGTCCTCGTGACCCTCGGTATTGGTTTATTAATGGAGACTTTTGGTGAATTTTTAAACTGGCCAACATTAATTGCTGTCGGTACTGTTGCAAAAGCGTTGTTAGCACCAGCCTTAGGGGCAGGAATAGCTGTTCAGCTAGGCGGTAATACGTTAGTTGTCTTCAGTGCTATGATCAGTGCGACTATCGGCGGAGCTGCAATGACTGTAGGCGATGACGGTTTACTGACATCGATGGTCTCAGGACAGCCAATCAGTGCTGTGCTTGCTGCTGTCGTTGCAACATTTGTAGGAAAACGGGTAGCAGGGAAGACACCGCTTGATATGATGGCTATCCCATTTGCAGCAGTACTTGTAGGAGGGATCGCTGGAGCGGGACTTGCTGCCGTTACAACTCCGCTGCTGACATGGATGAGCGGACAGATTACCAACTCTGTTACTGGCTCACCGCTGCTAGCATCTATTGTCATTTCGTTAGTATGGAGTATTTTGTTGATGACCCCGGCGTCTTCAGCAGCATTGGCTATTGCACTGCAGCTGGATCCGGTATCCAGTGCGGCAGCTTTGATTGGTTGTACGGCACAATTTGTCGGATTCACATTCATGAGTATCCGTCAGAACGATTTAGGTGGTTTCCTGGCACAGTTCGTCATTACACCAAAAGTACAATTTCCTAACTTAATAAAGAATCCAGCACTCGTCATCCCGCCATTTGTAGCGGCAGTTGTTTGTGCACCGATTGCAACAGTGCTGCTAGGTTTTACAACATCCTACGAACTGGCAGGATTGGGTTTGAATTCATTCATTGCCCCGCTTAATATCTTGGCCAGCCAAGGCTGGGAAGCTTTCTTGATCTACTTAGTAACAGGCGTTATCATGCCTCTGATCATTTCACTTGGCCTTTATCATGTGATGAAATCGATTGGATGGGCTAAGGTCGGCGATTTGCGTATGGAAATTCAATAATAAAAGCCGCAGCTTAAAGCTGCGGTTTTTATTTATCATACAGCTATGAATATTATTGATATACTGATGGGAGATACAAAATTAGAAAGAAGGATATCCTTCCATGGATCAACTGAATCGTGTACTTGCAAGATACATGCCTTTTCTGACCCCGGCAAGCGTACTGGCAGGTTTTCTCTTCGCGGATTTTCTCCATTATGGTGAAGCATTGGTACCTTGGATATTTGCATGTATGACATTCGCAGGAAGCCTATCAGCCAATTTCAACAGTCTGCTGCATGCTGTTAAAAGGCCAGGACCGATGCTGCTTGCTTTTGGCGTGCTTCATTTCATCATGCCTTTGATTGCACTTGGTTTAGGTCACGTGTTCTTTTCTGGAGATGTAAACACGATCACGGGGCTTGTGCTGCTGACGGCCATTCCGACTGGTATTACTGCATTTGTCTGGGTTGCCATGCAGAAAGGAGATATAGGTCTTACGTTGTCGACAATACTCTTAGGAACATTGCTTTCTCCTATGCTAGTTCCTTTGATCTTGCATTTCTTAGTCGGAGGAGACGTCCAGCTGGACATATTACCGATGATGGAAGGCTTATTATGGATGATTGTCATTCCTTCGATAGCAGGCATGCTTGTCAATCAACTCTGCAGCAAAAGCGTTACAAGCACATTGAGTAAGAACCTGGCACCATTTTCAAAGATTGGCCTCATGGCTGTCGTTTCCATTAATGCTTCCGTAGTCGCACCTTATTTGAAGGGAATGGATATGACAGTCTTAGGAATTGTGTTGCTTGTATTCTGTTTATCCTTCTGTGGCTATCTGCTAAGCTGGCTGCTCGGAAAATTATTCCGTTACGATAGAACCGAGATTGTCAGTGTAACCTTTATTGGGGGGATGCGGAATATCAGCGCGGGTGTGGTCCTTGCTGTGAGTTTTTTTCCAGCTCCTGTCGCTATCCCTGTTGTCATTGGAATGCTGTTTCAGCAGGTATTGGCTGCAGTATTCACTAGCCTCCTGAAAAAATATGAACCGCAGCAAGCAGCTGCTTAAAAGAAGACCGTTCGACGGTCTTCTTTTCTTATGTTGGAAATGCTTCACCCATGTTTAATTTCTTTCCATTATGGCAATGGCTCTACATGATACGGAAAGGAAGATGCATATGTGGGAAGCTATTTTATGGGGAGCCATCGCCGGATCTGCCAGTTTAATCGGTGCAGCTGTACTGATGCTTGTTCCAGTAAAGAAGCGAATTATCGGTTTTATCATGGCCTTAGGTACAGGGGCGCTGATCGGTTCTACCTCCTATGAGCTATTGGAGGAAGCATATGAAATCAGCGGTGGCTTGCAAGAAGAGGCAATAGGATTTCTTGGAGGAGCAGTTATCTTTACAATATTGGATATTGTTATATCACGCAGCGGCGGGAAGAATCGCAAAAGCAGCCGTCTGCACGAGACACATAATAAAGAGAAGAAAGGTTCAGGCTTGGCGATATTTGCGGGAACTGTAATGGATGCGATACCAGAATCGGCCATGATCGGCTTGAGTTTGGCAAGCGGGGGAGGTGCAAGTACTGCCTTGATCGTATCCATTTTCATCAGTAACTTTCCTGAAGGTCTTTCCAGTACCTCGGGAATGCAAAGCAGCGGCTATAGCCGGAAGCGCATCATTATCATGTGGATAGCCGTAATGGTTATCTCCGCTTTGAGTGCATTAATCGGAGCTGCATTACTTCAGGATACAAGCGCTAGTACAAGAGCGATACTTAATTCATTTGCAGGAGGAGCAATTATTGCTATGGTGGCATCCACTATGGCGCCTGAGGCATATGAAGAGGGAGGACCAGCTGTAGGAATTGTAACTGCAGTAGGGATGTTCATCGCCTTTTCATTGGCGCATGTTTAAGCATAGCTTACGCAGGGGATATACAAACAAAAGAATGGAGGCGTTTCAACATGAAAAACCTTATTCGGAAAGCGATCAAGTATGGACCTGTCGTCTATCCTATCGTTAAGAAAATTATCAATAAACGCAAAGCGAAGCGTTCTGGAAGAGCTTCGTATTAAAAAACCGTGAGAGCATATGCTCTCACGGTTTTCTTTATCTGCTGCGACTGCCTTTTTCAAGGACAGTGTCCACTTCAGCGGCTGCTTTATCTAGTGCAGCTTTTGGATCTTCACCTTGGTATAGACTCTCCATACCAGTTACAATCTGCTGCCGTGCTTCTGGGAAGATGGAAATTAAAGCACCTTGTGTTACCGTACTTGGCACTGTATCGTGCAGCTGGTCAACAGTTACTTTTAACTGTGGGTATTTTTCCCACTCTTGTTTTACGATATCTTTTTCATAAGCAGCTGGGTTGATGGCGAAATAACCAGATTCAACATGCCATTTTGCCTGAACCTCTGCTGTTGACAAGTATTTCATGAAGTCCCAAGCAGCTTGCTGCTGATTCTCTTCTATATCCTTCGCCATCCAGAGGGAAGCTCCTCCGATGATAACGCCTTGCGGATCAACATCATCCGGGTGCGGCAGATAAGCTACGCCAACCTCGAAATCGGCATTATCGACGAGTCCTTTTATACCGGCAGAGGAATCAAGCATCATTGCCATCGTGCCAGTTTGGAAGGATGCCCGCATATCATCCCAATTTTGACCGCTATTATAAAAAGTTCCTTCCTCGTACATATCACTTATTAATTCAAATACCTTTTGACCTTTTTCATCGTTGAATGAAGCTTTTGTTGCTTCGCCTTCGCGTCCATTTTCATTATCGACGAACATACCTCCCTGTGTGGCAAGCAATTCTTCGAAGAACCATCCATAATTCAAAATGGAAAGACCATATTGTGACGTTTTATCTCCTTCTTTAATCGTTAGCTTTTCTGCAGCATCCTTCAGCTCGCTGTATGTGCGTGGCGCTTGCTCAGGATCAAGGCCAGCTTCCTTGAATGCATCCTTGTTATAGGCAAGCACAGGAGTGGAGGAGTTAAATGGCATAGAATACTGCTCGCCATCCACTTGATAATAGGAGGAAATATTCTCTTCCCATTGTGATGTATCGTAGTTTTCTTCATCGATGAATTTCTGTACAGGCTGGATATTTCCGCTGTCTATCATTTGCTTTGTACCTGCTTCAAAAATCTGTGTAACTGCGGGAGCATCTGCAGTACCCGCAACAGTATTCAATTTTGTCAAAGATTCCTCATATGAACCTTGATAAACCGGCTTTACAGTATATTTATCCTGTGAACTATTGTATTCGTCTACGATTTCATTGACACTTGCTTCTAATTCTCCGCCCATGGCATGCCAGAAGATGATTTCTGTCTTGCCATCCTCAGTTGTACCGCTCGCAGAATCCGTACTGGAACAAGCGGTAAGGAACAGTACAAATAAAACAGATAAACCAGCTAATAGTCTTTTCATCATATAACCTCTTTCGATTTTATTTGATTGCACCTTGCGTGAGACCTTTTTGCAGTTTTTTCTGTCCGGCGAACAACAGCAGCAGCGTAGGCAGGATTACGATGACTACACCAGCCATGACGATACCCCAATCGGATGCGATTTCTTGTGTTTGCAGCTGCTTAAGCCCGATCTGGACGGTTCTTGCCGATTCTGTGTTTGTGACTAACAGCGGCCAAAGATACATGTTCCAATTGGTCAGAAAGCTGTAAATACCTAAGGTGATTAAGCTCGACCTGCTGACGGGCAGGATGACATTCCAGAAGAAACGAAATCTGGAAATACCAGCTACCTGAGAAGCTTCATAGAGTTCTTGTGGTATTGTCTTGAAATGTTGGCGTAATAGAAAGGTTCCGAATGCCAAAGCAAAGAACGGGATTGTCAACCCGAGATAGCTGTTTGTCCAACCTAGGCTTTGTATTGTCATGAAATTCGGTACCATCGTCGCTTCCCAAGGTATCATCATGGTTGAAATAAACAGGAAGAAGACAAAGTCTCTGCCTTTGAACTTCATGAAAACAAAGGCGAAGGCAGCTAAACTGCTGACTAGCAGCTGTCCGATCATAACGATGGCAGATGTGACAAAACTGTTTAGCAGATAGGTTAGCAGCGGCACCTTTTGAAATACCTCTAAGTAATTATCCAATGATAGACTGCTAGGAAGAAGTTGTCCGCCCATAACTTCTCCGCCATCCATGAAGGAGATGCTGAAAGCATAGAAAATCGGAAACATCATGATGATAGCGCAGATGACCAGGACGGTATAAAGACTGATCCGCTTTGCAAGAATCATTGGTAATGCACCTTCCTTTCGCCAAGCTTAAACTGCAAGGCTGTCAGCAGCAGGACACAGAAGAATAGGATAACTGCCTGTGCACTCGCCGAGCCGACATCATTATTAATGAAGGCATCCTTATAGATGGAATAGACGATTACATTTGTTGATTCTACTGGTCCGCCCTTGGTAAGAATGTCAATTTGCCCGAATGTCTGAAAAGAGTTGATAAACGATACTGTCACGATAAAGAATAATGTAGGGGACAGCATGGGCAGTGTGATTCGGCGGAGCTGATAAAGATAACTTACACCTGCTACTTTTGCATTTTCGTATAGATGGGTATCGATGTTCTGTAATCCGCCAAGTATGATCAGATATGCGAAGCCTGCATTCATCCACACTGTGGATAAAGATACTGCGAGCAAGGCATAATCAGGATCCTGCAGCCATTGAATGGCTGGAAAGCCTAACCATTCAGCAATTCTGCTGAATACGCCGATTGAAGGATTATACATGAACATCCAAATGACACTGGATGCGGCAACGCTCATCCCCATTGTGGAGGAAAACAACGTACGGAATATGCCGATTCCCTTGATTTTTTCATTTGTCAGCAATGCAAGGAAGAGAGCGAGCAGGATACCTGCAGGTACTGTGTATAGTACAAAAAGAATGGTAGCTTTAACGCTGCTCTGAAAACTGTCTGAGCTTAGTATATACTGGTAGTTTTCTAATCCGACGAATTCGAATGGACCCATTTGGTCAGCTAAAAAGAAACTCAAGTATATAGTTCGGAACATTGGGTAAAAAACAAACACGCCGAACAGGATGATAGAAGGAAGCAAATAGAGCCAGCCCTCAAGGAAGGCGAATAGGTTCCGCTTTGGGCGGCGGCTTTCTTGAGGTGGAACAGGCTGCAGGTCCCGACTGTCATTCATCTGAGTACCTCTCTGGCTGTCTGGTTTGGCTGTCCGTCATTGGCTGCCCATAGAATCCGTCCATTGTCTTTTGAAAAGAGGTGGATAGCGTCTAAGTCGAAACGGATTGGTATTCTGTCCCCGACAGAGAATTGCCATTGACCGTTCCAACGGGCAATCCATTGATCTTTGGCATTATCCAGGATGAAGGTGATGAGCGTCTCTGTACCAAGTACCTCAGTATTAACGACCTCTACCACAGCATCTGCTTGCTCGGGAGCGGAAAACAGGATATGCTCTGGCCTGATACCGACTTGAACATTTTTGCTTGCTGCTTTCACATTGCCTTTCATCGGGTTAGGCAATGTGCAGTGGGGTGAGAGACCGATTTCGCTCGGAGAAACGTCAGCTTCCATTACATTCATGGCAGGTGATCCGATAAATGATGCAACGAATGTGTTGGCAGGGTGATTGTAGATATTAAGCGGTTTGCCGATTTGCATGGCTTCGCCTTCATGAAGGATCATCATCCGGTCTGCCATCGTCATCGCTTCGGTCTGATCATGCGTGACATAGATCATCGTAATTCCCAGCTTCCGCTGTATCTGCCTAATTTCAGAGCGCATCCGGGTTCGAAGTTTCGCATCGAGATTCGATAATGGCTCATCCATGAGGCAAAGAGGAGCTTGCGTCACAATAGCTCTTGCAAGAGCAACTCGCTGTCTTTGGCCGCCTGATAATTCACGTGGTTTACGTCTTAAGTAATCAGCTAAGCCGAGCATCTCGGCAGCTTCAAGACAGCGGCGTCTTTGTTCCTCGCGTGAGATTTTCTTTGTATGTAAGCCGAAGGTGATATTTTGTTCTACATTCAAATGCGGATACAGTGCATAATTTTGAAAAACCATAGATAAATCCCGTTTATTCGGTGGTGCATCATTCATTCTCTTGCCATTCACAAACAATTCCCCGTCCGTTATTGGCTCAAGACCAGCTATCATGCGGAGAATTGTGCTCTTCCCGCAGCCTGAAGGCCCGACAAGGACGAAGAACTCACCTTGCTGCAGCTGCAGATCCACTTGCTCAATTACATTTTTTTTGCCATCATATGACTTTTTTAAACCAGCCAGTTCTACATGTGTCATAATCTGCTCCTTTCCGCGAATTCATCTATACTATAACGAGTGAAAATTGAGTTAACGTGAAGTGTGGGTGAAAAAGCGTTTACAGAGAAGAGGGGAATGGTTATTTATTTTACAAAGCTCATACAATCTCAGAAAAAAAAGACTTGCAGGCAATATTGCCTGCAAGTCCTTTTTTGTGTTCTATTACTTTCTACGCATTTTGCGTAAGATAAGGCTTAATACAAAGACGAAGATAATGGCACCGATTAAAGCTGGAATGATTGCCATCCCCGCTAGATCTGGACCGAAGTCTCCAAAGATAAGTCCGCCAAGCCATGCTCCGACAATACCGGCAATGATATTACCAATGATGCCGCCTGGAACGTCACGTCCAAGGATCAAGCCTGCTAGCCAGCCGATAATACCACCGATAATTAGATATAAGATAAAACTCATAATAACTACCTCCAAATAAGTGATGTGATTTAGTGTGTTGTAGAAATAGCATTCCCGAACTTACAAGATTGCAAACATCTATTGCTTTGTTGCATGTTTACATGTTCTTAAGATAAGCTGCATCATTCTACACAGCAGCTCAACATCCCCTTAATAAAAGGTCGTTATATTGAAAGTACAAAGAAGATGAATAAAGATCACCGTCCAATTCTTGTACTTTCCATATTGCAAAGATTACAATCCAGATACTTACAGGGAGATGATCCGAATGATGAATCAGATTAGTCCATCGTACGAGTCCGTAACTACAAGATCGCTTGATAGTCAGTCCGTGCAAAATGGTATCCTGCCAGTCATTGCTCATCGCGGTGCTTCCGGATTTGCACCTGAAAATACAATTGCAGCTTTTGACTTGGCTGTAGAGATGCAAGCCGATTTCATCGAGCTGGATGTTCAAATGACAAAGGATGGTCAGCTTGTCGTCATACATGACACATCAATCAATCGTACAGCTGCTGATGGCCCGGAAGAGACTGTATATGTGAAGGATCTTGCATTTACCGCCTTACAATCTTATGATGTAGGCGCTGGATATGATTCCGTATATGAAGGTCAGCGCATCCCACTGTTAGAAGATATAATCAGAAGGTATAAAGGAAAAACAAAATTCCTTATCGAATTAAAGTCACCAGAGCTTTACGATGGAATAGAGGAAGCAGTAGCTGAGCTGCTGGAAAGATATAAATTAGCTAATGTTCTTTATGAAGAAGTGATTCTGCAATCTTTTAACTTCGGATCTGTTGCATATCTGTCGCAGCTGTTGCCGCAAGTTCCGCTTGGTGTACTAACGTCAAGAAGTGCAGACCTTACAAATCGTAAACTTGATAAAATATCTACGTATGCAGACTATGTGAATACGCATTTCACTAATGTTACGCAGGATGATACGTTGGTTGGCAGGATTCATACACGTGGCATGCGGATTATGCCTTGGACAATTCGGGCTCCTGGCGAAGTACAACCCTTAATTCGAGCAGGTGTCGATGGTATCATTACAGACTATCCAAATTACGTGAAATAAAAAAAGGAGACCTATTTCGCAGGTCTCCTTTTTTCATGTCATCTATTCTGAACGAGTCGAAGCAGTTCGAATGCTCTGTCTCCTGCAAGGGCTGCAAGATCCTCCCAGCACTCATCGCGCTTCAGGTCGAGTTCTACAATCTGTTGGGCTAAATCAAGGGCTTCCTGATCATGTGCCACGTGCTTGACGCTCCTTTCAGTGTTTCCTATTTACTATTACGTTCAGTATACTTATAGCCGAATTACTTTGCATTAAACATGTAAGCGATGCTGACGAACTATTTTGTTGTTTGTTAGGTTTCCTCACACAACACTAGGATGATTGGATAAATACGGTATAATGTGTAATAACAGCACATGGTGATGAGGTGAACAGATGAGTAATGAGCCTTCTTACAAGAACAGGAAAGTGATCACAATAGGAATTGTGAGTGAACTGACTGGTCTGACTGAACGTAAAATTCGTTATTACGAGGAACGCAAGCTCATTTTTCCTGAACGTTCAGCGAAGGGAAATCGCAAGTACTCTTTTTCGGATGTAGAGCAATTGATCGAGATCGCCAACAAAAGGGAAGAGGGTGTGCAAACCTTCGAAATCCGTCAGCAGATGCTGAGAGACAAAAGGAAGGAAGCGGAAAGAGAGAGCCGCCAGCAAATGCTGCGTGGGCAAATCAATGCCCGCTTTGGTATACAGAGAGAGTAAGTGTGTGTACGTATGTGTTGGGAGGCCTTGTACACAGGAAAGCCGGATGTTTTTCATCCGGCTTTTTATTGTGTTAAAAATTATAATTTGCGGTCTTTAAAATCATTCATAGTTCTCAAGCATGCTGTGATTTAAACCAGTTTTAAATAATTTTTAATGAGAAATAGTATACTCCAAGTAAAATGTTCAGATTACATATATAGATTTAAAAATCCGTTGAAATCGCCATAATTCACTTGGGAGGAAGCGTTATCTAAGGGGGTAACAAAGGATAGATGTAAACTTCTGTTGATTTTTGCCGCTTAATCAATCGCTTGTTTTAAAGGTCTGTGGTCGTATATTCTCGTATTCTTCGGCTGAGTCAAATGACTGCATACTCTCCTGCTATCCTAATACAAAAAAACAGATTGATTTTTCTATAAATTTTAAAATTATATTGACAATAACTAGATTGGAAGGTAAAGTAACAAACAGATCAACAACAAAAGTATAATGAAATTCTTATCAAGAGCGGTGGAGGAACAGGTCCTATGAAGCCCGGCAACCAGATCAATGATCTAGGTGCTAATTCCTGCAGACGGTGAAAGCCGTACTGAGAGATAAGAGAATTAGTGCATACGAATACCATGCGCCTCTCTTAATCTAGAGAGGCGCTTTTTTATTGTAGTTGATGACAGCGAAGAAAAAAGGGGAGAGCAACATGAAAAAAATCTTAAGCTTTGGACTTATCGGATTATTAGCATTATTCTTAGCGGCATGCGGCAATGATAAATCTGCTGCACTAGCAAATGACAAAATATTGGTCGGCGTCAGCGGCGGACCTCATGAGCAAGTGATGGAAAAAGTGAAAGAACTAGCAGCCGATGAAGGTATCGATGTAGAAATCAAAACATTCAATGATTACAATACACCAAACAGTGCGTTAGATGATGGAAGCCTGGATGCGAACAGCTATCAAACACTTCCTTTCCTAGAAGATCAAGTAAAGAATCAAGGATATGAACTAAAAGAAGTATTTAAGACACTTACGTTCCCAATGGGTATCTATACAGATAAGATTTCGGATATTTCCGAATTGAAAGAAGGCGACAAAATCGCTGTACCGAATGATCCTGCCAACGAATATCGTGCGTTGAAACTCTTTGAGACAGCAGGAGTATTGAAAGTAGATCCAGAAGCAGAGAACTCTGCAACGGCTAAAGATGTCGTTGAAAATCCACTGAATCTGGAAATCGTTGAATTGGATGCTTCTCAGCTGCCAGCTCAGCTTCCGGAAGTAGCAGCAGCGGCAATCAACACGAACTTTGCAATGGGTGCTGATTTGAATATCAATGATGATGCTATCTTTGCAGAGGAATCTGCAAACAACCCATGGTCCAACTACTTTGTTGTAAGATCAGCGAACACGGACGATGAAGTTGTGAAGAAGATTCAAGAAATCTATCAATCTGATGAAGTAAAACAGTTTGTGGAAGATGAATTCCAAGGATCCGTTGTTCCAAGCTGGTAAGGGGGAAGCAATATGATTGAACTGAAAAATGTATCGAAGACCTTTACCACGGGCAAGAAGAAAGTGGAGGCGTTGAAAGACGTCTCCTTGAAAATAAATAAAGGTGAAATCTATGGCGTAATCGGATTCAGCGGAGCAGGGAAAAGTACCCTGATCCGCTGTGCCAATTTACTGGAGCGTCCCACTGAAGGCGAAGTATTCATCGACGGTGTAGATCTTACTAAGCTTAAAAAATGGCAGCTTCGTAAAGCAAGAGGGAAAATCGGTATGATATTCCAGCATTTTAATTTGCTGTCGACAGCAACAGTTTATGAGAACGTTGCTAGACCGCTGAAGCTTAGTAAAGTGCCGAAGCATGAAATTAAGGAACGTGTTGATAAATATCTGAAGATTGTAGGTCTGGAAGAAAAGAAAAATGTCTATCCGGCCCAATTATCAGGTGGTCAGAAACAGCGGGTAGCTATCGCAAGGGCACTTGCTCAAGAACCTGAAGTGCTGTTAAGTGATGAAGCAACAAGTGCTTTGGACCCGAATACGACGTCTTCCATTCTTGAACTGCTGCTCAGAGTGAACAAGGAGCTTGGCATCACGATCTTCCTGATTACACATGAACTGGATGTCATCCAGCGTATTTGCGATCGTGTTGGTGTTATGCACCATGGAGAACTGGTGGAAGAAGGATCCGTTATCGATGTCTTCACCAAACCGCAACATCCGCAGACACGGAAATTTGTCTTTGATGATGCGAATTTCCAAGTTCCGGACAGCGTGAAGAAAGGACTTTCTGCTACAGGGCGTCTCGTTTCACTGACGTTTATCGGAGAAGCTTCGAATGAGCCGTTTCTTGCAGCGATTACAAAGAAATTTGAAGTTGTTCCAAGTATACTGGCGGGCGGAATCGATCAGCTGAAAGCTAGCTCCGTTGGTAAATTGCTTATCCATTTGCAAGGAGATCCAGCAGAAGTGGAGAAAGCAATATCGTACTTGGAGTCGCAGCACGTAACGGTTGAGGAGGTGGCGTCATGATTGAGTTCTGGACAGAATGGGGCACTGACATCACCGAGGCATTTTGGCAGACACTGCTAATGACAGGTATTTCTTTAGCTATTTCAATCCTGATTGGATTGCCATTAGGTATTTTACTGGTCATGACAAGAAAAGGCGGACAAGCAGAGAACCGGGTATTTTATTCAATAGTGAATACAATCATAAATGTTATCCGATCTATTCCTTTCATCATCCTTTTGTTCTTGCTATTGCCTCTGACAAGAGCCTTGGTCGGAACTACAATAGGTGTTGAAGGAGTTATCCTTCCGCTTGTTGTCTATACAGCGCCTTATATTGCGCGTTTAATGGAGTCAGCATTACTTGAAGTGAATAAAGGAGTCATCGAGGCTTATGAATCGATGGGAATTTCCACAACTAAAATTATTTGGAGCGTTATCATAAGAGAAGCCAGATCAACGATGATCCTTGGTTTGACGATTGCGACAATCGGTTTGATTGGAGCCACAGCAATGGCGGGTCTTGTCGGAGCTGGCGGTCTTGGAGATTTGGCATATCAATATGGACATTTGCGTTTCGAGCCTGTCGTTATGTATGTAGTTATCATCATCCTGATCATACTTGTACAGGCAATGCAGACATTCGGAAATGTGTTAGCAAGACGCTTGCGAAAAGATTAAAAAAAGCACGCTTGGTTAATTCCAAGCGTGCTTTTCGTTATATTTAAAAGAAAATGTTCAAGATGTAATAAATCAGACCACCCAGACAAGCTGTAATCGGCAGTGTAATGAACCACGTGATGATCATGCGTTTCGCAGTACCCCAGTTAACACCTTTACGTCGGTGAGCTGCACCAACCCCCATGATAGAGGAAGAAATAACGTGCGTTGTACTTACTGGCAAGTGAATAAAAGTGGCACCGAAAATGATGAAGGCTCCAGTCAAATCAGCTGCAACGCCGTTCACTGGACGGATCTTCATGATCTTACCGCCAACAGTTTTGATGATTTTCCAGCCACCTATTGAAGTACCAAGTCCCATAGCAGTCGCACAGGCAGCTTGAACCCAGAATGGAATATCAGATGTTGTATGCAGACCTGCTGTAATTAACGCCATCGTGATGATTCCCATTGCTTTTTGGGCGTCATTCGTACCATGGGTGAATGATTGCAGTGCCGCAGTAAAAATCTGTACCCGACGGAAATTCTTGTTCGTCTTCGGTAAGTTCTTTTCCCGGAAAATTAGCTTGATGATGTTATATAATATGAAACCTACAACAAAAGCCAAAATCGGAGAAATGATCAATGCTTGCAAGATCTTAAGGAATCCGTCTAAATTAAGAATGGCAAATCCGCTTGAAGCAATGACTGCACCTGCAAGAGAACCGATGATGGCATGAGAAGAACTGCTCGGGATCCCGTAATACCATGTAATCAAGTTCCATGCAATTCCTGCAATCAAGGCAGCTAGGATAACGACAGAGCCGTTGACAATGTCGTTAGGATTTGCGATATCACTTGTGATTGTTTTAGCAACTCCAGTAAAAGTCATGGCACCAACGAAGTTCATGACTGCAGCCATGATAATAGCATGTCTTGGTTTCAATGCTTTTGTCGAAACAGATGTTGCGATAGCATTGGCGGTATCATGAAATCCGTTGATGAAGTCGAATGCAAGAGCGAAAATGACAGTTAAAATAGTTAATACTAATAAAACATCCATTGTTTACGCCTCACGAATTCTTCATGATGATTGTCTCAAGATTGTTCGCAACAGACTGGCAGCTGTCTGCGATTTCTTCCAGGATGTAGTACAACTCTTTGTACTGAATTACCTTGATTGGATCTTTTTCGTTCTGGAATAGCTGTTTCAAGGATTTACGGAAGATTGTGTCACAGTTTTGCTCGTGTTGCTTGATTTTAATTGCATGTTCTTGGATTTCTTTTAATTTGTTGTGAGAAAGTAAATCGATTGTAATCAAGATTTCTTTTGCACAAGCACGAATTTCTTCTGTGAATTGATCGATGAAGCTATCGGAAGAATAGATGCCGTATGTATCCATCATTCCAGAGAATTCTTCTATTCCATCAAGTACATCGTCCAAGCTGTTCGTAAGCTGAAGGATGTCTTCGCGCTCGATAGGTGTGATAAAGGCGTGGTTCAATTCCTTTATGATCGTATGTACAAGCTGATCACCCTTTGTCTCAAATTCCTTCAATTTATTGGAGAACTCGGATAAAGTCGCTGCATCCTTCACTTTATACGTAACAAAAAAGTCAGCTGTCTCATCAATATTCTTTGCTATATCGGATAAAAGCAAAGAGAATTTGTCTTGTTTCTTCTTGAACATTACAAAACCTCCGAATGGTGTTTAAATAGGGATGTTCCCGGGAACATATAATGATAAATTTTTGTAAACTATCCTCTAGAGATTGTAAACTTTTTATTAATAATTATCAATGTTTTACTTTGATTTTTGTCGAATGAGGTACACTTTGTCACTATTTGTTATAGTTGTATAGAAGGGGTGAAATTATGCAGATCTCCATTACAAAACCCGCATCAAACTGGTTTGTTCAAGAAATGGACCTTGAACCTGGCAGTGCTGTGCGTTTTTATGTTCGTTATGGCGGAATTGGCGGCATTAAAGAAGGATTTTCACTTGGCATTACTGCGGAACAGCCAAATGACCCAATTACGACCGAGGAAGTACAAGGAATCACATTCTTCGTCGAACGATCAGATGCATGGTATTTTGAAGGGGTAGACTTGAGCGTTAAGTATTCACGAAAGTGGGACGATATCCAATACGAATATCCTCCGCATAATTGAAAAAATGAGCAGGAGCCATAAGAGGCTCCTGCTCATTTTTTAGTTTCGGACAGGAAGCATGGAAGGGACAGAATCTTTTATGCCAACCATTCCAAGCAGGGCAAGCAGAATTCGCTGCGGCCCGTAAAAGGCATCAGTCGGATCGAAGAACTCCTCCAGCGTATGGTGTCCACCGCTGTTACCGCCACCGCCGAGTGTAAGGGCAGGAATACCCAGGCTGATCGGAACATTTGCATCGGTACTTAGCGGTTCTTCCCGTTCGACCTCAATTCCAAGAACTTCAGCTGCTTGCAAAGCAATATGACGAATCGGGGCATCTTTTGGCTGGCTGCCTGCAGGTCTGTCTCCAACCAGCTCTGTCGTAACTGAAATGCTGCCCGGCTGCTGTTGTGCTTCGCCTTCAGCCTGTGCTGCTTCTTCAATAATTGCAAGTGCGTTAGCCTCTAACTCTGCAAGAGCATCACTAGAAACAGAACGTAAATCCAGCTGAAATCCTGCGTGCTGGGCAATAGTATTGATGGATGTACCGCCATGAATCGTGCCTACATTGTATGTTGTCTTTGGATCTTTAGGAACAGTCAGATCTGCTAACGCAGCGATCGCGCGCCCTGCTGCATGGATGGCACTTGAAGTACCGAAATCTCCAAAGCTGTGTCCGCCTTTTCCTTTGAAGGTTAAGTTATAGCGTTTACTGCCGACGCCGCAATAAATCAAGTCACCAGGAGCACCTGGCTCCACAGAAATGAAGCCATCCACATATGTATTGTCCCGGAAATATGCTTTCATACCGCGTAAATCGCCTAGACCTTCTTCGCCGACATCAGCGAGAAAGACGATATCTCCTTCTGTTTCGATCTTATTTTCTTCCAAAGTACGCAACAAGGTCAGTAATACTGCTAAACCACGTCCGTCATCACCGATTCCAGGAGCGTAGACGATTCCTTCTTCTACTTTGGCTTTCACATTTGTACCTGCAGGGAAGACGGTATCCAAATGAGCTGCTATAACAACCGTGGGTCCGCTGCCGCTGCCTTTTCGTATGCCATATACATTTCCTTCGTCATCTGTCTTTAAGTCTTCCAAGCCGAATGCTGCCAGTTTCTCCTTAAAAAAGGATGCACGGATTTCTTCTTTGAATGGAGGTGCCTCCACTTCCGTTACTTCTATCTGATCCTTTGTCGTCTGTTCATTATCTTGCTTGAGAAAATACAGTGCGTCGCGTACTTGCTGCAGATCCAAAAGCTGCTCGAATTCCTTTGCAAATACCTTGCTGGTTGATGTCATATATTCCCCTGCTTTCCTGTGGTATACGTGTACTGTAACACAAAATCGCAATATACTGACAATTTAAACTGCGTAAATAGTCGAAAAGTAACGATTTGTTCTAATTTTATATTTACAAGGCATAAGATGTTATGTAAAATAAATGAACCAGAATGAATAATTATAGATTTTATTGTAAGTTTACAATATAGATAGAAAAGGGAGATCAACTATGAAATCAGTAAAAAAGCTTATGGCAGCTGCTGGACTTGTTAGTGTTTTATTCTTAAGTGCATGTATATCTAATAATGAATCAAGCGGTTCTGGCGGTGAGGAGAAGCTTACTATCGGAACAGAAGCAACTTTCGCTCCTTTTGAATCAATGGAAGGTGATAAGATTGTTGGATTTGATGCAGATTTGCTGGATGCGGTTATGAAAGAAGCAGGTCTCGATTATGAATACGAAAACACTGGCTGGGATCCAATGCTAGTCGGAGTAGATGATGAGACGCTGCAAGCTGGAATGGCTGGTATTACAATAACGGATGAGAGAAAAGAAACATATGACTTCTCTGCGCCTTATTTCGAAGCAACACAGGTTATCGCTGTACCGGAAGGAACGGATATTCAATCAGCCGAGGATCTTCAAGGGATGAAGATCGGCGTACAGAACGGTACTACTGGTGATGAAGCTGCACAGAAACTCGTTGGGGAGAACAGCAGCGATCTTTCTAAGTATGATTCATCAGCAGCAACTATGATGGCATTGCAAAACGGTGACGTAGAGGCTGTAGTGACCGATATCGCAGTAGCTCAGCATTATGTAAAAAATAATCCTGATGCCAATCTTACTTTAGTTGAAGATGACGAGAACTTTGATCAGGAATACTACGGTATGCTGCTTCCGAAGGACAGTGAGTATAAAGAACAAATAGATGAAGCTATTCAAACGATCATGGAAAACGGAACGTATGAGGAAATCTATCAAGAGTGGTTTGAAGGCACACCGGATATCGAAGCGCTGGAAAGCGCACAGCCATAAGAAGAATCATATAGCGTAACGAATAACCGTTACGCTATATTTATGTTTTGATTTATCAGCTATACTGAGGTGAGAGAAATGGATTTTAGATGGGAAATCATTAGCGAATATTTACCTTTCTTTATGAGAGGTCTCGGATATACAATCCTGGCGTCCTTGATTGGATTCCTCGTTGGGGCTTTAATTGGATTAGTGATCGGGATGGGGAAAAGCTTGTCTAACCCAATACTTCGGCTGCCGTTCATTTGGTATGTGAATATTTTCAGAGGTACCCCGCTGTTAGTACAGATCTTTTTGATTCACTTTGCGGTGATGCCGATTTTCATTAAGCCGCCGGAGCCGCTTATATCATTAATTGTTGCATTGGCATTGAATTCAGCAGCTTATATTGCAGAAATCTTCCGCGCTGGTATCAACTCCATCGATAAGGGGCAGCGAGAAGCTGCATATAGTCTTGGAATGAACCATGCACAGGTGCTGCGGCATGTCGTGCTGCCGCAGGCATTCAAACGGATGATTCCGCCGCTTGGCAACGAATTTATTGTGTTGGTGAAGGATTCTTCACTTGGAGCTGTCATTGCTGCACCGGAACTGTTCTACTGGGGAAGAGTAGCAGTTGGAGCGTATTCGAGAGTCTGGGAGCCATATTTGGCGGTTGCCGTTTTATATTTCGTTGTTTGTTTAGTATTATCATATGTACAGAGCTTTTTAGAAAGGAAGTATGCGACAGATGATCAGCGTAAAAAACCTAAAAAAGTCGTTCGGCGATCTCGAGGTGCTGCGGGACATTAACGTCGAAATAGAGGAAAAAGAAGTAGTCGTCGTTATCGGCCCTTCCGGTTCCGGGAAGTCCACTTTCATTCGGTGTCTCAACCGAATCGAGGATATTACGGGTGGTCATGTTTATATAGAAGGAACTGATATCTCTCAGAGAAAAGTGAACATCAATAAAGTGCGGACAGATGTTGGGATGGTATTCCAACAGTTCAACCTGTTTCCACATAAGACAGTAATGGAAAATATCATGCTTTCTCCGATGGTCGTCCGCAAGTGGAAAAAGAAGGATGCGGAAGAAAAGGCATTATCACTGCTTCGAAAGGTCGGTTTGGAAGATAAAGCTGGCGTATATCCGGAATCGCTTTCCGGAGGACAAAAGCAGCGTGTGGCTATTGCCCGCGCCTTGTGCATGGAGCCGAAGGTGATGCTCTTCGATGAACCAACATCTGCCCTAGATCCAGAAATGGTCGGAGAGGTGCTTGAAGTCATGAAGCAGCTTGCGAACGAAGGCATGACAATGATTGTTGTGACGCATGAAATGGGCTTTGCGCGCGAAGTCGGCGATCGAGTGCTATTCATGGATGGCGGTTATATCGTAGAGGAAGCAAAACCGGAGGATATTTTCAATAATCCGAAGGAAGAACGGACAAAGGCTTTCTTAAGTAAAGTATTATGATAATTACAATGCTGGGAAAAAAGTAATCTAGCTCATTAAAAACCGAAATTTAGGGGAAATCTGAATTGATATCGCCCTAGAGTTCGGTTTTTTTGTTTTTTATTATATTTCGTAGAAGGATTCTATGGTTTAGGAAAATACACTCGATAAGCGCAGGCAGTATACGGAGACTCCCGCGTGAAGAAGGCCTAGGTGAGACCCCGGAGTGCGAAGCGCGAGGAGGCTCACCAGCCGCCCGCAGGAAAGCGGAGATTCTGCCGAAGCGGCTCCTCCATCTATAAAACTTCTGTTAGGTTCTTATCCAGAGTGAAAATCATGTTGTGACTATTGTGAATCAGTCATGTTTTTTTATAAAAAGGATGTCAAATTACCTTACAAGATTACTGTTATCCTATATTTCCTATGCTAAAGTAAGGGTAAGATTTTCGGGTAACAAACGAACTGTAACCAATAGGCAACATTCGTCATGTTCTCGGTTAATCCCTCTCATTTGCAAGCAGAATGCATTGTTCGGCTTGTCTTACAGCTTGTACAGGTGATATGTTGCGTGGCATATCCGACTGTGCAGGCTGTTTTTTTTGTGCTTTTTGCAGAAATAAGGAAAATTGTGCTGGACATGCTATAAATTTGTAATCATTTAGCACACTCCTGCGTATGATGGGTCTATAGAAATGACAGGAGTGGCGCAATGTATAAATTAAAGGTCGTTGATGCTAGCAAGATATTCAGACGCGACGGACAGGAAGTTGTTGCATTGCAAGAGACAACAATGCAAATACCTGCTGGACGCTTTGTCAGTATTATTGGCCCCAGTGGCTGCGGCAAGTCGACACTCTTTAATATGATTGCCGGGCTTATCAAACCGACCACTGGAAAAATCCTTTTGGATGGGCAGAATATTGTCGGTAAGAGTGGTTATGTTGGTTATATGCTTCAAAAAGATCTGCTGCTGCCATGGCGGACAATCTTGGATAATGTGATTCTCGGTTTGGAAATCAAGGGTGTTTCGAAACGAGAGGCAAGAAAGAAGGCACAGCCATTACTAGAAAGATATGGTTTAAAAGGATTTGAAAACAATTATCCGCCGGAGTTATCAGGTGGTATGAGACAGCGGGCAGCATTATTGCGAACGCTGCTTTATGACCAGGATGTTATCCTGCTTGATGAGCCATTCGGGGCACTGGATGCACAGACAAGACTGCAGATGCAGGGGTGGCTGCTCCGTATTTGGGAAGACTTTCAGAAGACTATTCTATTCATCACTCACGATATAGATGAAGCTATTTACTTATCAGATGATATTTATGTTCTGTCCCATCGCCCCGGCAAGTTGAAGGCAAAGATTCACGTGGAATTGGAGCGGCCGCGCGGGGAAGAGACATTGCTGTCGGACAATTTCATATCATTAAAGCAAAAATTGCTAGATTTGCTTAGAGAGGAACCGAAAGACAATGGCACAACCTGATAAGAAACGATACATCGAGGATGAGAAAAAACGCCAGCAGCGAATGAAGCGAATTGTTTTTGGCGGTCAGATTGGTCTTGGGATACTGGTGATTGTACTATGGGAGGTTCTGACACGATACGAAGTGATGGATCCTTATTATTGGAGCAGTCCAAGCACAATCTATGAAACTGCCAAGGTCGCCTTTTTGGAAGGCTCGCTTTGGGATGATTTAGTCTATACGTCGCTTGCCACACTTGCTGGCTTTGTGTCAGGAACTTTTTTTGGATCATTGATTGGACTGTCTTTTTGGTGGTCTGCTTACTATTCCAGAATATCTGAACCATACCTGATTGCTTTCAATGCGATACCGAAGCTGGCACTTGGTCCAGTCATCGTCATTCTGTTCGGCATCGGGTTCTTTTCCAAAGTGATGCTCGCCTTCCTGATGACTGTCATTGTCACTGCACTGGCGGCTCATAGCGGAATCAAAGCAATTGATAATGATCTGGAAAAGCTGCTCTATTCCTTAGGAGCAAAACGCAGACACGTGTTTATGAAAGTAGTTGTCCCGACAACGATGCCTTGGATTGTCAGCAGTCTGCGAATCAATATCGCATTGGCGCTTGCGGGGACAATTGTCGGAGAATTCATCAGTTCCCGCCAAGGGATCGGCAGGATGATCCTTTATGCAGGACAGATTTTAGATATTGACCTTGTTTGGGTAGGTGTCGTTGTATTGTCTCTATTATCTATGCTCATGTACGCAGGGACAGTCAGCTTAGAAAAGTTATTGCTTCGCGGTCAAGAGCCGAAACAATAGGAGGTGTCCAATGAGTAAAGTACGGTTGTTTGGTGTAATTTGTTTGGCAATTTTGCTTGGTATTCTGGCAGGATGTACGGGTGGCGGTGAGGAAGAGAAGCTGAAGAAAATTACTATTGCAGAACCAGTGCATTTGACAGGCTACCTGCCACTGTATGCAGCAATCCATGAAGGATATTTTGAGGAAGAAGGACTGGATGTAGAAGTAGTAACCGCAACTGGCGGAGCGCACGTGACAACCGTTGTAAGCGGAGATGCCTGGGGTAATATCGCTGGTCCGGATTCGAATGCCCTTGCTAATATTGATTCTAATGACCCAATCGTATCAGTCGTTAACGTTGTTAACCGTGCTAATGTCTACTTGATGGCAGACGGAGACACACCTCCCGCAGGAGCATCAGAGGAAGAATTGGCAGCTTACCTGGAAGGAAAAACGATTGCAGCTGGACGCTACGGCGGCAGCCCTAACTTACTGACGCGTTATTTAATCATGGAACTTGGCATGGAGCCAGGTAAAGACGTTTTGCTTGAGGAGCCTGCCGATGCAAGTGCAGTCGTATCGTTAGTAGAGAATGGTCAGGCGGATATTGCCAATGGAGCGGAACCTCAAATATACGAAGGTATTGAAAAAGGGGTTTGGAATGAACCTTTCTATGGGTTTCCTAGTTTAGGAGATTATCCGTACAGCGTTATCAGTGTAAAGCAATCCACTATCGATGAGGATCCTGAAACTGTCCAGAAATTTGTAGAAGCTATTACAAAGGCTTTAAAAGCGGTGGATGAGGATGAAGAGCTGGCGATGCGGGTATTAAAGAAGGAGTTCCCTACAACAGAAGAAGCGAGCCTGCAAGCATCACTGGATCGAGCATATGCTGATGAGCTATGGAGCAAGGATGGCTATATAACGGAGGAAGCAACTGATAAGACGATGGATGTAGTGACGAAGACAGGTGTGTACAAGGGAGATTATAAATACGAAGAGCTGGTTAATATGGAGTTTGTCGAGGCGTTGGAATAAATTGTGGCTGGCAATTGATGCCAGCTTTTTTCTTGGAAACTTAGGCAGGACATCGCCATATAGTATGGATGGAAAGGGCTTTTTCATGTTTAAAAGTTTCTACTAGGAAACTTTATTGTTATAGTGCATAATAAGAGAAATAGAGAATGACAGCAGAACAAGGAGGGCAATGATGGACGAAAATGTATTACTAGCCTTAGGTTTGACTTTGATGGCTGGCCTTGCAACAGGTATAGGCAGTCTGATGGGATTTTTCACCTCTACAACAAATACAAAATTTCTATCACTCAGTCTCGGGTTTTCTGCCGGGGTAATGATTTATGTCTCGATGGTCGAAATCTTCATAAAAGCGAAAGACGCTTTAACTGGTGCCATGGGCATCCAGGCAGGTAACTGGGCAACTGTTGGGGGATTCTTCGGCGGAATGCTCCTCATTGCCCTAATCGATAAGTTGATACCTAAGCAATCAAATCCCCATGAAGGCAAGAAAGTCGAAGAGATGGATAATCCGACACAGAATCAGGCCTTGCTCAAAATGGGTACATTCACTGCATTGGCTATTGCCATCCATAACTTCCCGGAAGGTATTGCTACCTTTACGTCTGCCTTGCAGGATCCTTCACTTGGGATAGCGATTGCCATTGCTATCGCCATCCACAATATTCCGGAGGGGATTGCTGTTGCAGTGCCAGTCTACTTTGCGACGGGTAATAAGAAGAAGGCTTTTGGTCTTTCTTTCTTATCTGGTCTTTCGGAACCAGTAGGTGCTGTTCTTGCTTACCTTGTTCTAATGCCGTTCTTGAACGACATCATGTTCGGAGTTATCTTTGCTGCTGTGGCGGGAATCATGGTCTTTATCTCACTTGATGGTCTGCTTCCAGCTGCAAAGAAATACGATGAAGGTCATACATCCATTTATGGATTAATCAGCGGCATGATGGTAATGGCTGTTAGTTTGCTTCTATTCATCTGAATCAGAACCCGTCTGCTTAAGCAGGCGGGTTCTTTGTGTATAATAGGAAGAAACAGGAGGGATACCCTATGGGAAGTAAATTAGTGGAGAATAGCAGGAATGTATTGAGGAGCAGTCTGGCACTGAAAAAAGAAGAAACCTTGCTTATCGTCACAGATGACAGTAAGAAGGAACTGGCGGAAGCACTCTATGCAGCTGGCAGATCAATCGGATCTGAAACATTGCTGCTTGTTATGCAAGATAGGGAGAAGTCCGGTCAGGAACCGCCGAGCGGTGTGACAGAAGCAATGAAGCATTGTGATGTGGCTGTTTGTATTACGGAGCATTCCCTCACACATACACAGGCAAAAAAGGATGCAGTAGCAGCTGGAGTTCGCGTGGCGACGATGCCTGGTATTACATATGATATGTTTTTGGAAGGCGCAATAAGTGCAGATTACGATACAGTTGAAAAAATGACCTTTGAGGTAACGGAAAAATTGAGCCAATCAAAGCAAGTAATAATCAGAAAAGATGGGGAAGAGCTAAGCTTCTCTATCCAAGGCCGCAGCGGCGTACCAAGTACCGGTATCTACCGGGAAAAAGGACAATCCGGAAACCTGCCTTCTGGTGAAGCATTCATTGCGCCCTTGGAAGGTACAGCTTCAGGACGTATATGGATCGATGGTTCAATTTCTGGTTTAGGCAAGCTGGATGAACCGATTCTCCTTACAATGGAAGAAGGAAGTTTGACAGCTGCTACCGGCAGGCAAGGAGAGATGCTGCTGCAATTGCTTGGGAATGGTGATGGCCGCAATGTAGCTGAATTCGGTGTCGGTACGAATGAAAAAGCCCGAATCACTGGCAACGTCCTGGAGGATGAGAAAGTTTATGGGACGATTCATATCGCTTTTGGCAGCAATAACACCTTTGGAGGCACGATAGCTGCTGGTGTCCATATCGATTGCGTTGTGAAAGCTCCGACAGTTTATTTGGATGAAGCATTACTTTTGGAAGAAGGACACATGAAGCGCAGCTAATGCTGCGCTTCTTAGCATATCGCACAATAAAAGCGCTTACATTTTGTGCAAGTGACAAATGGAATTTAAAGACGAAACAAGGTAAAGTTAAGATATATAAAAGGAGGCGCTTACATTGGCTAAAATACAGTTGAAGAATATCCAGAAAGTCTATGATAAGAACGTTATGGCAGTTGAAGATTTCAACTTAGAGATAGATGACAAAGAATTCATCGTTTTCGTTGGTCCCTCCGGTTGCGGGAAATCAACGACTTTACGTATGATTGCTGGTCTGGAAGAAATCTCAGGCGGTGACTTCTATATGGACGGAGAAAAAATGAACGATATTCCGCCTAAGGATAGAGATATTGCAATGGTATTCCAAAACTATGCGCTTTATCCTCATATGAACGTATACAATAATATGGCATTTGGTCTAAAGCTGCGTAAATTCAAAAAGGATGAAATTGATAAGCGTGTCCAGGAGGCCAGCCGGATTCTTGGTTTGACAGACTACTTAAACAGGAAGCCGAAAGCCCTTTCCGGTGGTCAGCGTCAGCGGGTGGCACTTGGACGTGCGATTGTACGTGATGCGAAAGTATTCCTCATGGATGAGCCGCTTTCCAACTTGGATGCGAAGCTGCGGGTACAGATGCGAGCAGAAATCCAGAAGCTGCATCAACGCTTGCAGACTACCACTATCTACGTAACACATGACCAGACAGAAGCGATGACGATGGCAAGCCGCCTTGTTGTCATGAAAGACGGCATCATCCAACAGGTAGGTGCACCAAAGGACGTTTATGATAATCCAAATAACATGTTCGTAGGCGGCTTCATCGGTTCTCCATCTATGAACTTCCTCAACGTGACGATCCAGGAGGGCAAAGCAAAGCTTGGAGATGTCACATTCCAGCTTCCGCCGGCTAAAAAGAAAATGCTGCAGGAAGCAGGCTATGGCAACGGAGAGGTCGTGATGGGAATTAGGCCGGAGCATATCCACGATGCAGATTATGAAGAAAGCCTCGCCCATGCTCATGAAGTGGAAGCAACAATCGATGTAGTCGAATTGATGGGTGCTGAGAGCTTCCTTTACGCAGACATGGCTGGCCAGGAATTCGTTGCTCGTGTTGATGCCCGTTCGGATATCAAGGGCAAGGATAAGCGGACGCTATTGTTCGATATGGAGCAAGTACATTTCTTCGATAAAGAGTCAGAAGCCCGAATTACCGAAGCAAACGCTGCTTCACAAGTATCCTGATATGTAGACTGTGCCCAATTGGGTACAGTCTTTTTTTATGGTAAGATTATCTAAATTAAATACAGGGGAGGGGTTTGATGGACAAAAGATTTCCTATCGGTCAGTTTCAACAGGATGGCCCTATATCGGAGGAGCAAATAAAGCGGTGGATAGAGGAAATAAGTCAGCTGCCAGAGCAGGTCATATCGCTAGTGAAGGGGCTGTCGGAATCAGAACTTCTGCATACATATCGGGAAGGCGGCTGGAATATTAAACAGCTTGTACATCATGTAGCTGACAGTCATCTCAATTCCTTCATCCGTTTCAAATTGGCGTTGACAGAAGAAAGTCCAATCATTAAGCCATACGAAGAAGCAGAATGGTCCAAACTGCCAGACTATGACATGCCTCCACAAACTGCTTTGGATCTGCTTGCATCCATACATCGTAAATGGGTTGTTCTGTTGCGCGCGCTTACTGCTGAACAGCTGGAGCGAACATTCCAGCATCCGGAATCAGGTGAAGTGAGCTTGAAGGAGAATATCGGAATATATGCTTGGCATGGCAAACATCATTTGGCTCATATTCGCTTGGCGCTGGAAAGCCAGGACTAACCATGGAAGAGTATCCTACACGGATACTCTTTTTTAATGAACGGGGTTTTACTTCGGGATCAGTAAGGAAATAACTAGTAGATAGATGAAGGAGTGGATGACGGGATGGACGCATCTTTGAATGGGAAAGTAGCGGTTGTGACTGGAGCTGGATCTGGTATCGGAAAGGCAGCTGCAATTATGCTCGCTGAAAAAGGTGTTCAGGTAGGGCTGTTTGATATGGACGCTTCTGCTGTAGAGAAAACAGCAGCCGAAATCAAGACTGCTGGAGGTGCGGCGATAGCAGCTAAAGTCGACGTAGCAGATAGCATGCAGCTGCAACAGGCGTACATGCAAGTGCTTAAAAAGTTCGGACAGCTGGACATCGTTTTTGCAAATGCTGGTATCAATGGAACACTTTCTCCTATTGAACATTTACCTGAAGAAGATTGGGACAAGACGCTTGGAACGAATGCGAAGGGGACGTTCTTGACGGTCAAGTTCGCTATCCCTTACATGAAAAGCAATGGCGGAAGTATTATCATCACAAGTTCGATAAATGGCAATCGTACGTTCTCGGGTTTCGGGATGAGTGCGTATAGTGCCTCAAAAGCAGCAGAAACTGCCTTCGGTAAAATGGCTGCATTAGAGTTATCAGCTTATCGAATTCGAGTAAATGTCATTTGCCCAGGTGGAATCGAAACGAATATTGAAAAACGGACGAAGAAGGATGAGGAGCATCTGGCAGAAGTGACGATTCCTAAAATCTTTCCCAAAGGTCAGCACCCATTAAAAGGAGAGCCTGGAAAACCAGAGGACGTAGCTTCTATTGTCTGCTTTCTGGCATCGGATGCTTCCGGTCATATGTCAGGGAGCGTTCTTTATGCGGATGGCGCAGAAACATTGCTATAGGTGCAGTTTAATTAATAGGAGGCAAGTAAATGTATGATGTAATTATTGTAGGCGGCGGAATTGCAGGTATTCAAGCTGCAATCCAGTTCGGCAGATACAAGCGGGATGTACTAGTTTTGGATAAGCGAAATGATGGAAGATCGCATTGGTGTAAAAGCTACCACAATTTGATCGGCTGGCCAGAGGGTGTTTCAGGAAATCATTTGCTTGAGCTTGGCAGGAAGCAGATCGACTCGTATGGCTGTATAAAGATCGAACAGCAGGAAGCAGTAGAAGTGGAGAAGTGGAAGGAAGGCTTCACAGTCAAAACAGCAGACGGGCATACGCATGATACAAAACTTCTGTTGTTTTCCACTGGAATAACAGATCGGATACCAATCAAAGAACTGTATCCGCTGCTTGGCACAGATGTGTATGTGTGCCCAGATTGCGATGGATACGAAATCAGCGGAAAGCGGACTGTTATTGCTGGTACAGGAGAAGCAGGGGCTCATTTAGCCATTATGCTCTCTTACTGGTCAAACGATGTTGTCTTTGTGAATCACGAGCAGGAGCCCGTGTCCGAGGAAACGTTCGAGGAATTGAAAAAGAACTCAATCGAATACTATGATCAGCCGATTCAGGAAGTCGTACTAGACGAAGAGGATCAATTGGAAGGTTTTATAGTAAATGGTGAAAAGCTGTGGGCGGAAAAAGCTTTTGTCGCCTTCGGTAAAAATCGAGTGAACAGCAAGCTGGCAGAATCACTTGGTGTGGAGCTTCATAAGAACAAGCATATCGAAAATAATCCCCGCACTAAGGAAACAAATGTAGAAGGTGTCTGGGCTGCCGGAGATGTGACGGTACATTCCGAGCAGGTGAGCATCGCAATGGGTGATGGCATGCAGGCAGCTATTTGGATGCAAAAGCGTTTATTGAAGACAAAATGAAAAGATTGATTATAACGTGCCTGATTACAGATTTAATCTGTGGTCAGGTTTTTTCATGCGTTAATCATATACATCCACTATAATGTGAATTATCTAGCTTAGATCAAGCATGCATGTGTTATAGGCATTTCTTCACTACTGATGTTCAGTGCTTCAAAGCATGGTTTTCTATAAAACAGCATATAAAAGGAGTGTAATAAAGTGAAGTTTTCTATTTATTCAGTAATGACTCCGGATATCACGCCTGAAACATTGATTGCCTATTTGAAAGATACCAACTACACAGCTGTAGAGTGGCGGTTCAGTGAAACACCGGCTGACTTTAAAAGTGAAGAACCGAGTTATTGGCGGAATAACCTGTGTACAATTTCCCCCTCGATAACGGACTATGACATACAAGTTTTAAAAGATAAAGCAGAAGATAGCGGCATTAACATGTTAAGTGTACTTCCATACTTAACTGCTGGTGACTTGGAGTCAACAGAACATGCGCTGCAGGCTGCTAAAAAACTAGGTGCTTCCACTATCCGTGTTGGGATTCCTGTTTATAATCGTTCCCAGCACTATAAAGAGTTATTTAATTCTGCGTTAAGGTATTTAAATGAAGTTGAGCAGATGTGTAAACATTATAAAGTAAAAGGATTAGTAGAGACACATCACCACACAATTGCACCTAGCGCAAGTATGGCGTATCAGTTAGTTTGTTCATATGATCCTGATAACATCGGAGTTCTGTATGATCCCGGTAATATGGTGCACGAAGGTTATGAGAATTACAGAATGGGGCTAGAAGTGTTAGGCGATTATCTTGCACATGTACATGTTAAAAATGCAATCTGGCAGAGGGGACAAACACACACGGATGGAACTGTTGATTGGTCCGTGCAGTGGGTACCAATCGAAAAAGGAGCTGTGAATTGGAAACAAGTACTTCTTGATCTAAAAGCAGTTGGGTACGATGGGTATGTCGGTATGGAGGATTTTAGTGCATCCATGCCTACAGTAAAATCGATCAAACACAACATTGAAACAGTTCAACGATTCGTTGCGGAGAGTGATAGTGCTTACTAATTGAGTGGCAGGAACTATTCTGCCAGTCTAACATGAAAGAGTAATAAAGATGGAAAAAGGTTTGTATATTATGGATCTTATATTCTGGAACTTCCACATGTTGATTCGGGCTTGTGTAAAGGCATGCAGAGGTTTTGAATATATTTATCGTTAATTTGAGATGCATTATGAAGTTAATGAAATATATAGCGTAAAAAAGAGAGTCTATCCGTTCAGAATGGAACGGATAGACTCTCTTTTTGGTCACGCTTTATGCTCTGTCTTTTTGTTGGTTATATTTTTCAATTGCTTTTGCAACTAGTTCACTGTCTTTAGGCTGCCCGCTAATATGTGACAGTGTGGAAGCAGCTCCTTCAGACTTAATGCGTTCCTGCAATTCTTTCGCTTCATCGTCGCCTTCTGGATCGAATTCCAATGCATAAGCGATAGTCGTAAGCAGCGCATCAGCTGATTTGCCTTGCTCTAACAATGATTGTGCTGGGTAGACTAATCTATCCTTCGGACCAAGCTTGCGGATAGGGCCGCGACCCACGCGTGTTACCAAATCGGAAATATACGGATTCTGGTAACGCTGAAGGATCTTTGTAATGTAGTGAGTGAGGTCTTCTTCCTCAAAGTCCCATTTTTCCTGCAATAAGGAGCTAGTTTCTTCTAGTGCCTGTTTAGCCAGATTCAGAATCTCTTCATCATTAATAGCATCAATGATGGTGTCATAGCCTTTGGCATATCCTGCATAAGCAATAGCAGCATGACCTGTATTAACTGTCAGAAGCTTTCTTTCAATATAAGGCTCCAGATTATCAACAAAGGTAATTGCTTTGATGTCAGGAAGTTCGCCCTGCCAGTTTTTCTTTTCCACAACCCATTCGAAGTAAGGTTCCACCTGGACTGTCAGCAAATCCTGCTGCTCCTGTATCGGAACAATCCGATCTACAGCAGCATCGCAGAATGCTGTATAGCTTTCTACATTTTCCATGTCCTGTTCATCGATATGAGAGATGACGAACTCGCGTAGCTGGCTGGAGCCGCGGATCATATTCTCACATGCAATAACATGGACCGGTTTAGGCTGTTTTGCACGCTGAACAAGTCCCTTGGCAATTACAGGTGCAACATGAGGTAGGATAGATGGACCTACCGCAGTTGTAACAAGATCAGCTTCTGCAATTGCTTTGATGACTGCTTCTTCTTCTGTGGCACTATTCAAACCCGTAACACCGGTTATCGTTTCAGAATGTGCTTCTTCCTGTGCGTAGACGACTTCATATTGCTGCTTTTCTTTCAAAGCAGAGATGATGTCACTGTTTACATCAGCAAAAGTAACATGTACATCGGCGTGAGAAAGAAGGGCACCGATAAATCCTCTGCCGATATTGCCGGCACCAATGTGTACGCTCTTCATTACGCATCAACCTCAGAGAACATATCAATGATCTCTTGCTTGCTTGTTGCATTCACAAGCTTTTCGATGTTTTCCTCTTCTGAGCAAACGATAGCAATTTGCGAAAGGATATCCAAATGTTCATTGTTTTTACCGGCAATACCAAAAACAAGCTTTACTTCATTGCCATCGAATGTAACGCCTTCTGGTGCTTGGATGATAGAGATACCGGAAGCGATGACCTCGCCCTTAGCATCTTCTGTACCATGCGGGATAGCTACGAAATTACCCATATAAGTTGACGTTAATGCTTCTCGTTCGATCATCTTATCCACGTATGTTGCATTAACATAGCCATTATCCACAAGAATTTGGCCGGCTTTCCGGATAGCATCTTCCTGATTGTCCAATTTTGTGTTCATTAAAATATTAGCTTCTTGTAATACTTCCATGATTACCCTCCTAAATGATCTGTGAATTGTTGGATGTGGGCAGTGAGCAGCTGCGCCAATTCCTTGCTGAGTGCCTCATGATCCGCAGAACGAATCATGTGCTGAATATGCTCTTCTAATATTAGAATACTGATCTTACTAAACAGGTCGTAACAGCTCAAAGGCAAATTGTCCGGTGCAGCAAGGATGAAGAGACGGTCAGCCTCCATCACTTGATTGTCCATCCCCTTGATTATGATAGGGGAGGATAGCGCCATCATCCAAAATGCAGGCTGTTCGATTTCTGTGCTACGGCTGTGATACAAAGCCATTCTTGTATCAGGGATACCCATTCCTCCGAGCTCATCCCGTTGTCTGAGAAGGGAAGCAAGTGTTCCGTATTTTTTTATGACAGCGTGTTCAGCTGCATGTTGATCGATATGAGCGAACAAATCTGTCTGCAATTGATATGTTCCATCAATCATAAAGTTATTCCATAAGGTGCGGCTCACCGCTGTCAATGTCTGCAATTCTTTTAGTTTTGAATCGAGAGCTGAAACTGTCGGAAATGCTGCTGGTATCTCTTTTACAGGTGCTGCCTGCTTTCTTTTTTTATAGATAGTCGGGAGTTCCTGTTGAATAAATGCATCCACCCGTTTGACATCCGGTCCAGGCAACAGTGGATTGACAAGCAAATACTGGCGGTGGAATTGATCAAGGCTGATTGTTGATATAAGCAAATCAAAACTTTCCAATTCCATGTCCTTCAACTCTAGGAAGGATGACAGCGACACCTGCGTGATCTCGGGGAATTCATTCTGCAGCCTGCTGGCAAGCATCTTAGAAGTACCGATTCCGCTTGCGCAAACGACTAAGGCATGCAAACGTTGTCTGCTGCGCTGCCGCTCTCTTGCAGAAGCGAAGTGCAGTGCCAGAAAGGCAACCTCTCCCTGTCCGAAACGAAAAGTTGGAAACACAGTTTCAAGGGCTTGCCGGACAGCTGAGACAACTTCTTGATAATCCTGTTCAATCTTCTCTGTAAGCGGATTGTATGTTTGAATTCCTTCTCTTGCCCGGCTGATTGCTGGTTCGATATGGGCAAGCAACCCAGCGGTAAAAGTTTCATCCTTTTCCAGCTGCGGCAGCTGTATCGCAGCAGCAACCAGCTGGATGAAAGCTTGTACTTGCAGCTCGAATAGCGGGTCAGAACGATGTGTTGTTTCGTTCCGCTTCGCTCCTTGGATCTGAACGGCAATATAACCGATCTCCGAGGCTGAAAACGTAACAGAGAAGGTAGTTTCCAATTCCCTGCTGAGTGCGGTGGCAATCGTATATTCTTCCGTTTTTTGTAAAGATTCCAGTAAAGGCGGGGATAGGGTGACGAATTTAGCCTGCTTTATTCTTTGGATCGTAATACTGATATACGTAATAAGCGCGACATAAGCATTATCTGCAATGGAATAAGATAGCTTGGTTAAATGATCCATTACGTATTTTTCCACCATTGTCATACGCTGATTCTTAATGATATTTTGAAGGAACTGATGCAAATTCTGTTCCTCATGATCATTGGTAAACGTATAAATAGATGCTTGATCCAGCTGCTCCATCATGAGCTGAACGAGTACCTTCCTTTTTTCGTTCTCTTCACCATCGAGCTCAACCCCAACACCGCGGCGCCTTATGATGGACAGCGAATAATCGGCTAGCCTGGCTTCCAATGCATCCAAATAAACGGATAAGGCCGTCTTCGATAATTGCACTTCATTTGCCAAATAAGCTACTTTAACAGGTTCACTAGCTTCAACCAGTAAATAAAGCAAATGGAGCAGCCGCTCTTCCTGGGTCGTATCTACCTCGACCGCATCACGCAGCTGCTCTTGCAATGCTTCCATCTGATCCCCTTCTCCTTCAACCCGAATACCAGATCCAGTAACGCGCAGCAGGGACAGCTTATTCTCAGCAAGTGTTCGTTCCACTTGCTTCAATTCCCGGTGAATAGTTCGAGAGCTGACATGTAATAGCTCTGCCAGCTCTCGAATGGAGATGAATTGGTTTCTGGACCGCAGCAATTGCAGGATTATTCTTCTTTCTCTGCTGCTCACCATTTCCAAATCAATCACTCCTTACTTATTGATGCTTCTTAAGGTTCTCGATCAGTTCTGCGTACCTCGGACTGTTCAAGAAGTTTTCCACTGAGATATGCTCAGCGTCCGGACGTTTGTTGCGGGCACGGTCCGTCAGATTCTTCTGTGTGATGACGATGTCAGCATCATTCTGGATATTGGAGATGGCTGCATTATCAACCTTGATTTCGGTCAAGCCAGCATCCTTCATTTTCTTACGTAGAAGGGAAGCTCCCATTGCGCTTGATCCCATTCCGGCATCACAGGCGAATGTAATTTTGTTTACATTGCTGTAGTCGAAAGAACCGTTGTTATTGTCTTCTTGCTGTGCATTTGTATCGAGTGTTTCTGCGGCCTCATCTGTCGCGCCGCCAGATTGGTTAATACCAACTGCAGCTGCAGGTTTTGTGCCTTTCATTTCTTTAGACTTCGCAGTTGCTTCTTCGATATTCGTATCTGCGGCGATCGGGCTGCGTTTCAGGACGACAGCGGAGATTGCGAATGATACAGCAGTTGCACCGATGATACCGATTGCCAAGCCAAGGTAATCACTAGGGTTACCCATTAGGAAGATGGCGATAACGCTACCTGGTGAAGCTGGTGAGCGAAGACCAACATCCAATAGAGAGAATAGAAGAGTTCCTGTTACACCGCCGCCAATTGCAGCAACGATAAGGAAAGGCTTCATTAAGATATACGGGAAGTAGATTTCATGAATACCCCCGAAGAAATGGATGATTGCTGCACCTGGTGAAGATGCTCTTGCGCTTCCTGTACCGAAAAACATGAAAGCAAGCAATATTCCGAGTCCCGGTCCTGGGTTTGCTTCAAGCAGGAATAGGATGGATTTTCCTACTTCAGCTGATTGTTCAATTCCAAGCGGTGTAAAGACACTATGGTTGATAGCGTTGTTCAAGAACAAAACTTTCGCTGGTTCAATCAAGACGTTTACAAGTGGCAGAAGACCAAGTCCAACGAGCCAGTCGACACCAGAAGCCAATACATTTGTTAAACCTTCAAGAAGCGGACCTACAAAATAGATTGCACCAATAGCGAGTGCACCGCCGATGATACCGGCAGAGAAGTTATTGACAAGCATTTCGAAACCGGAACGTACTTTAGAACCGACATACTGATCAAACAATTTGATGGCATATCCGCCGAGCGGACCCATTGCCATTGCTCCAAGGAACATCGGAGTATCCGGTGAACCTACAATTGCCCCCATGGTGACAATGGCTCCGACAACCCCGCCTCGGAAATCGTGTACGAGACGTCCGCCAGTGAAACCGATCAATAGTGGTAATAGATAAGTTATGGACGGGCTTACAATTTGTGCGATTGTTTCATTTGGAAACCATCCGTCAGGAATGAATAAAGCGGTAATAAGACCCCAAGCAATAAATGCACCGATGTTTGGCATAACCATGCTGCTCAAATATGAGCCAAACTTTTGAACACGAGCGCGGACACTGGCTTTTTCCTGTGCCATGCTTTTTCCCCCTTTTATATGTGAAAAATAATGAATGAAGTAGTGCTTGCTTCTATCTTACGTGTTATGTATGCGATTTCACAACAGAAACAAACACCACCTTTGTCACGTGTCTTCCTGCCAACTGTGTCTAATGCAATGTTTTTAGCTTAGGTAAATGGCCGCAGAATATACTGTCGAATACAATTATGACACTTTTGTTACTGTTTACCTTCTCTACTGGAAAAGAAACGTAAAGTTTATGAAAAAGCATACAGATTTTATAATTGCATCCGATATTAATGGTAATCAAACTTTTTTAGGAGAATGGAATATATGGATAAATCATCAATCATTGGTGTTATATTGGGCTTGGTTGCCGTCGGAGTCGGTATGGTATTGAAGGGTGTAAGTCCTGCAGCACTTATTAACCCAGCTGCCATACTAATAATCATTGTCGGAACAGCAGCTTCTGTTGTACTGGCATTCCCGGGAAATGAATTGAAGCGATTCCCTAAGCTGCTTGGTGTTGTATTTAAGAATAAACAGGAATTCGATACGAAAGAGCTTGTCCGTATGTTCTCGGAATGGTCGCAGATCAGCCGGAAAGAGGGACTGCTGGCATTGGAGAACAGTGCTCGTGATGTAGAAGATGACTTTCTTCGGAACGGTTTAAGCATGGCAGTTGATGGAGAATCACCTGAATATATTCGTAATGTCTTAAATGAAGAGGTCGATGCGCTGGAAGATCGGCATGCGATTGGAGCATCCATTTTCACACAGGCTGGAACTTACGCACCGTCATTAGGCGTTTTGGGAGCTGTTATCGGTCTTATTGCAGCACTTGGAGATATTTCCGATATCGATAAGTTAAGTCACGCTATTGCTGCTGCCTTTGTTGCTACATTGATGGGGATATTCACAGGCTATGTCATCTGTCACCCAATCGCAAATAAATTGAAACGGAAAACACAGCAGGAAGTGCAGCACAAGCTGCTAATGGTGGAAGGCATCCTTTCTATCCTGGAAGGTGAAACACCGCGAATGCTCGAACAAAAGCTGCTCGCTTACTTGCCAAGTAAGGAAAAAGCTGAGTTTGCTGAGGCTGAAGAAGAGGAAGTGGCAGTATGAGCCGGAAGCGCAAGCACAAAAAGCATGAAGAACATGTGGACGAATCCTGGCTGCTTCCGTATGCCGATCTTCTGACCCTGCTGCTGGCGCTTTTCATTGTCTTGTTTGCTACCAGCTCAATCGATGCGCAGAAGTTCGCTAAGATATCTGACTCTTTCAGTAGTATCTTGCATGGCGGAGAAGGATTATTGGAATCCAATACAAGCATGACACCAGGAAACGATACTAGTTCAACTGTTATCGATCAGAATAATGAAGAAGAAAAGAAAGAGGAGACAGTCGCATCTGAAGAGGCTGATAAAGAGAAAGCTAATGAAGCAGACTTGGAAGCAGCCGAACAAGAAGAGCTAAAGAAAATCCAGGAGAAAATCGAGACATACATCAAGGATAAAGATCTGAGTGATAAGTTTTCAACTGCATTGACAGATGAAGGCTTGCTGCTGACGATCAACGACAATGTCTTGTTCAATTCAGGCAGCAGTGAGGTCAGTGTAAGTGATGAAGAGATTGCAAGAGAAATCTCAGACTTGCTAGTGATGGATCCGCCGCGAGAAGTAATAATCAGTGGCCACACAGATGATGTGCCGATCAGTACATCATCGTATAATTCCAACTGGGAGCTCAGTGTGATGCGTTCTGTCAATTTTATGAAAGTCGTATTAGAAAACACGGAGCTTGACCCGCGCTGGTTCAGTGCAAAAGGGTACGGAGAGTACAAGCCGATCGCTTCAAACGATACAGCAGAAGGCAGGGAAAAGAACCGCCGAGTGGAAGTGTTGATTTTGCCTCGAGAAGCTGAAACAGAGTAACAGTCCTTTAAGGGCTGTTATTTTTAGTATGAAATGAAAATGCTTACATAAGAATATGGAAATAAGGTAGGATTGAGTTAGGTAAATTTGTGAAATACTAGATATAGTTAGGAAAGAACGGAGGAATTCGGATGATTACGAAAGAGTCATTACCGCAGCAGGTGAGTGAAGCTGCTGAGCGCAATCGGCAGCAGGATGATGAACGTATGGATGTTTGTCCTGCTGTCTGCAAGGATAATCACATACCGGTGCATTATTATTTTACATTTATGCCAAGCAATGAACGGCTGCTTGTTGCAGAAGACGGCAGGGTTCCTGCACAGCATGAAGTGGAGGACCTTGCCGCGCGTTATTATAGTTATATGACCAGCGTACAGATGATACGGAGGTTGACTTCTGATAATGGAGTCAAATTGACGGATAAGCGCTATCATTCTTTTCGTCAGCTGCTGGAGGCTGTGGAGAAGAATGTTATACATTTGGCTACGGATATCATCAAGCAGGCGTTCTCCAGATTTTTTGAGCTATTGGATACAATTCGGCAGGAGCAGCAGACCATACTGAAGCATACAGCGGAAGCCGAGAAGCTGATGGACGATACAATCAGCAAGGGAACATTCACGACTGCAGAGCAGGAAGTGATGGAACAGCATGTGAATAAGATCGTTCAGGCACAATTTGCGATTGCACAGAAGAAAGAAGAGACGACAGCTAGTCAGGCAGAAGTATTTGAATTCTTCAAAGAAGAAATGTGGCTCGATCTGAAGCTGATGACTTATTATGTAAGACTTCGAGTCCTGAGGAAAGAATTATGGAGTGAAGACGAATCTTATATGCAAAATCCTGACAATCCAGCATTGGTGCCGGAAAGCCAGGATGAGCAATTTAAAGCATTTATTAAGCAGAAGCTGCGCAATGAAAAGAAAGTACTAACTTAAAGGTAAAGGTATAGCTCGCGGTTCACGTTTATCGAATTGGCAGATATGCGTGAAACCGCATTGTCTGGCAATTTGTGCAGCCTCTTTTATACCTGCTCCGACTGTTTCTGCTTTATGAGAATCCGAGCCGAGTGTGAGGATTTTTCCGCCTAGATCATTGTATAGCGAAACGATCTGCGGTGTAGGCAGAGCCTCACTTAAGGAGCTCCGCAAACCGGATGTGTTAATTTCAATACCGATACCGCGTTGTATCGCTTTTTCTAAAATCGCGGCAATTTGATCTCTATGTTTTTCGAATGTATAAACGTTATGTCCTTCTTGGACAGCATACCGCTTCATCAAATCGATGTGAGCAAGTACGTCGATATCGGCATCCGAAACGAGCTTGTACATTTCAGCGAAGTAGTCATCGTAGAAAGTGTCCTCATTCGCACGAAGATGAAGACGCAGCTTCTGGTTGCCGATATTATGAACAGATCCCATGATAAAATCAAAAGGAATCGAGCTGAGCTCTGTTTGGTACACATCCATCATCAGATGTGGTTCACATAGCTCGATTCCCATTTTGATTGTAAGTTGGTTACCATAGGAATGCTGTGAGTCTGTAATATCTTGCTGATATTTGGCGAAATCCATATGACCATATGTTGGTGCAGATGGATTTACGGAAAAATGCTCGGTGAAACAGATTTCTTTGATTCCTTTACTGATTGCTTGTTCACACACGTCCTGCATAACAGCTTTGGAATCGATTGAGTTATTCGTGTGATGATGGTAATCCATATACATAATCTCTAATCTGCCTTCTTTCCGTTCGTACTTATTAGGTTATCCACATGTGGATAACAACCCCGGAATAGTATAACAAATTTATTGTATATATGCGATACCAATTATATGAAACTAGTATTTATTATGCTTTCATTAATGAAAGGATGTAAGAGAAGAAAGCATCATGATTCACATCATGAACCAATTGAATTTCTTTCCCGTTTTTATCCTCATATGTACGTCCTTGTGATGGGCCATTAGCCTCTACACTGACATAAACAGGCTGTTTTTTAACTAAGGAACTATTACCGACAGAAGCCGTCGTTAGTACATCCCATAGGTAATACGTTGAGTTTGTTTCGAAGTGAACGAGCGGCGGAACAGCAGCATAGCTTTGACCGACAAAATCGACACCTTCATGCTTGCGGTTGCGTGCCCATTCTTCGCGAATATCCACAGTAAGAGGAACTTGATTTGTACTCTCCAATGCTACCATATCAATTAGTATGTCACTTTTCCAAACAGTGTCCATCGCTTCGGGATCCCAGAAGGCATTCCATTCCGCTGTCCCATCATGCTCGGGCTCTTCGACGTTACCTGTTGGAAGCAAAGTGCCGCCCATCCATACAAGTTTTTCGATATGCTGCTCAATTGACGGATCCATTTCCAAAGCCCGTGCCAAATCAGTCAGGGGACCGATGAAAATGAGAGTCGTTTTCTCTTCTTGAGCTTTCAATTTATCTATTATATCCAAGTGGGCAGGTTTTTCAGCAACCTGTGTGCGCACTGGAAGATGTTCATTCAAAATTGGCAACGCATCAACAAAGAAGGCATGCATACGCCAGTCTTTCGGAAACGGATTTTTACCTCGGGAAGTGGATGCAGCAATTTCGAGTGTGTCCGGATTACCGAATCGATCATTGATTTTTCGACTTGCTGACAGTGCAGGCTCCAAATAGCAATCTGCTGGAATAACAGAACAGCCGATGAGGCGCACATTCTCCATTTTTAGTAAGAGATATAGCGAAATCAGATCATCAACTCCGCCATCATGATTCAAATAGACGTTTTTCATTTTATGACTCCCTTTCTTCTATGCTGTCTGACTTTCTTACTATATCATAGAAAGAGAGAGTCAATTTTGAGTATTCGCATAAAAAGGAGAGGGTTTGAATGAAGCTAGTAGCTTATAAAGTTGGCAGAGACCTTAATCCGTATCGAATCGGAAGCAGAGTGGAAGGGCGTATTATCGACTTGCAGGAAGCATACAGGCATTATTTGCTGGCAGAGAGCGAGATAGATTTGGCGATGACAGTCGAGAGTTTGCTCCCAGCCGATCCGAATGCTTTCTACAGTATGGGTCCGCATGCAATGAAGCGTGCATTCCGAGCAGAGGCATTTGCGCTTGCACAAGGGCTGGAGGAGGTTCAGTACAGAGCAGAAGAAATCATACTCGGAGCCCCTGTGCCGAAACCCGGGAAAATCATTTGTGTAGGTTTGAATTATAAAGACCATATTGAAGAGATGGGACGGGAACTGCCAGAGTATCCAGTTCTTTTCGGTAAATTCGCTAATGCGGTATGTGCACATGATCAAGGTGTATACCATTCCAAGCTGACTGAGAAATTGGACTATGAAGGAGAACTCGCAGTAGTAATTGGGAGAAGAGCACAAGAGGTAACGGAGAGTGAGGCAATGGACTACATAGCAGGGTATACTGTTGCCAATGATGTGTCGGCACGTGACTTGCAGCGCCGAACTCCGCAATTCCTTCAAGGGAAGACTTTAGATCGAAGTGCTCCGATGGGTCCGCATCTTGTCACTGCGGAAGAAATCGATGACGTATCCAATCTTGCAATTCGTACGTTTGTAAATGGAGAAAAACGACAGGATTCCAGTACAAAACATCTGATTTTTTCGGTACCTCATTTGGTGTCATTTATCTCAGGCATCATGACGTTGGATCCAGGCGATGTTATCATGACAGGAACACCAAATGGCGTTGGGTTCGCGATGGATCCGCCACAATTTTTAAAAGACGGAGATGTTGTTGAAATTGAGATTGAAGGAATCGGTCAGCTTCGAAACGCGATTATTCCGAAGCCAGCCCGAATCTAATAGAAAGAGGCTGGGACATAACTATATAACTCATACCTAAAGATGAGCAAGTATCAAATTGGGAGGATGAATCACCGCTCCGAAAAGCGAAGTATTCTGCCGGAGCGGGATTCATAATCGTATTGTGAATAAAAAATCCGAACGATGCAATGAGAAATTCGCATCGTTCGGATTTTTGTTTGGTCAAAACACTTTTGTCCCAGCCTCTTTTATTTATTGCTGATTTCCACAGGCAAGCCATTACTCAGGAATACATCCCGCATTGCCTTTTTCGCTTCTTCGGCATCTTCACCGTATATCTCTAAGCGGAAGAAATCAGATGTCAGTACACTATTGGAGAGCCCAAGCATACTTTTGGCATCTACCACTTTATTATCCATTACTAATACAATACTTGATTTAAACTGGTTTGCAGTCTGATTAATATCTACTGCAGCATGGATGAGTGTTTTCTTTGATCGCATAAATCATTCTCCTTTGTCTCCATTTGCCATACCAAATTTTACATCAGTAGCAGAAAAGTGCAAGATTAACTTATTGATAGCGCTTACAAAGATTCTTGATTGCAGTATAACATATTGTACAGCGAGTGCAATAATTTTAATAAGCATATGCAAGAAAGCACACAACAGTTGCACATTCTCTATTAAAATAGTCGAAGTTCTTTTCGCTCTAGTGGAACAGCTTCAAACAAAACATTTATTGATTCATCTGCTGCAGTTATTAGTTTTTATTTACCTTTCTCAAAGGCGTATACTTCCGATCATAAAATATCCCCTAAAGTTTGTCATTGGCAAATACAGCTGTCTCTTCTTTATAAAACTGCTTATTGTCTTGCTGACCAAATCAGATAGTTCTGTATAAAGACTTCATTTTACATGTTCTCATCCTCTGAATAAAAGATATAAATAAATAACTGTCCCTAATAAAAAAGAAAATTATCACAAAAAAATCAATGTATCTAGAGGAGGCTGCAAGTTTATAATTTTCCTCTTACCTATTGAATAAAAATACACATTAAAGTATAATTACTAACTAATTCGTACTTGTTTATAGGAGGTTACGTTCGTGAAAGTCGCAATAATAGGCGGTACAGGTTATGGTGCGGTAGAATTACTCAGGCTTTTGCATATACATCCATATGCAGAAGTGAAAGCAATTATATCCCATTCCAACGCGGGGAATTCATTGACAGCATTGTATCCGCATACGGATGGGTTTGTAGAAGGAACTATGGAAACTTTTGATATGGAAGTCTTGAAAGAACAAGTGGACTTTGCATTTTTCGCTGCTCCTCCTGGGGTGAGCAGAGATCTTCTTCCGGAGCTTGCAGAAGCAGGTATCCGCTGTGTGGATTTAGCAGGCGATTTCCGCTTGAAGGATCCAGCAGTCTACAAGGAATGGTATAAGCTTGACGCTGCATCAGCTGATCTGTTGGAAAGAGCGGTTTACGGACTGCCTGAGCTGAATGGTGAAGAGATTGCGGGGGCTTCTTTTGTTGCTAATCCTGGTTGTTATCCGACAGCTACGTTGCTCGGTCTGTTGCCGGCAGTACATAATGGTCTGATTGATCCATCTTCCATTATCATTGATGCTAAATCGGGTCTTTCCGGAGCTGGCAAGTCTTTGAGTACGGTAACGCATTATAGTGAGATAAATGAAAATGTGAAAGCTTATAAGTTAGGCGCACATAAGCACATCCCGGAGATAGAACAAGTTCTAGCAGGAGTAGGCGGTACACAGCGGGCTGTCACCTTTTCCACACAGCTTGTTCCGATGACAAGGGGAATTCTCGCAACCATTTATGCAGATCTTAAAACGGACTTATCAGAAGTTGAATTATTAGAATCATATGAAAATTATTATCATGCACACCCATTTGTGCGAATCAGATCACAAGGAGAATGGCCGGCGACAAAAGAAGTAGCTACAAGCAATTTCTGTGATATCGGATTGCATGTGGATAAGCGGACAAACAGGCTGACTATCGTATCGGTAATTGACAACCTGGTAAAAGGAGCGGCAGGTCAAGCCATTCAGAATATGAATATCATGCAAGGCTGGGAGCAGACTGCAGGATTGTGGATGCTGCCGGTTTATCCATAAAGGAGAGGGATCAAATGATAAAGACAGAACAGGCGATATATACAGTTATTGAAAACGGCAATATCACCAGTCCAAACGGATTCCAGGCTGGCGGTGTCGCAATTGGTCTCCGCAAGCATAACAAGCTTGATATGGGATGGGTCTATTCAGAAGTGCCAGCAGCCGCTGCTGGAGTATATACATTGAATTCTTTTCGGGCAGCTCCGCTTCTTGTGACAGAAGAAAGTATTCAGCAAGAGGGGAAGCTGCAGGCAATTGTAGTAAATAGCGCCAATGCGAATGCATGTACCGGAGAAGAGGGTTTGGCAAATGCTTATGCGATGCGCAAAGCTTTCTCAGATCAGCTCGGGATTCAAGTGCAGCATGCGGCGGTAGCATCAACTGGACTGATTGGCGTCCAGCTGCCGATGGATAAGATAATGTCGGGGATTCATTCGATTTCTGGAGAAGGCAAGGCAGAGGATTTCGCTCAGGCCATCTTGACAACAGATACTTGCACAAAGCAAATTGCAGTCAGTGTAGAAATTGATGGGGTACCAATCACGATTGGCGGAGCCGCAAAAGGATCTGGCATGATTCATCCGAATATGGCCACTATGTTAGCCTTCGTGACAACGGACGCTGTTATTTCAGCTGGTGTACTGGAGAATCAGCTGCGGAAGACGACGGATAAATCCTACAATATGATCACAGTAGACGGAGATACGAGCACAAATGATATGGTGCTTGTTCTTGCAAACGGAAAAGCAGGCAACAAGGAGCTAAATCCAAGTCATCCGGAATGGGACAAATTCTGCGCTGCTTTCCAGTATGTGTCACAGGAATTAGCAAAGAAAATCGCCCGTGACGGGGAAGGTGCGACAAAGCTAGTTGAAGTTCGTGTAAAGCAGGCGCAATCATCAGAAGAGGCACGGAAGATCGGGAAGTCGGTCGTTGCTTCCAGTCTAGTGAAAGCGGCAGTATATGGATCGGATCCGAATTGGGGCCGAATCATTACTGCAGCGGGTTACAGCGGTGCAGCATTCTCTCCTGAGAAAATTTCAGTTTGGCTCGGGGATGTATTGGTTGTACAGGAAGGCACACCCGCATTATTTGATGAGACGGAAGCTAGCGAACACTTAAAGCAGGACAATGTTGTAATCACAATCGATTTGCAGGAAGGAACCGGGGAAGCGACTGCCTGGGGCTGTGATCTGTCATACGATTACGTCAAAATCAATGTTTCTTACCGGACGTGAAGGGGGCAGCGGAATGAAATTTCTTATTATAAAATGCGGCGGCAGTATTATCGACCAGCTGCCGGATAATTTCTATGATAATATCGCTGCTGTTCAAAAGCAGGGTGATTGGAAGCCTGTCATCGTCCATGGAGGCGGTAAGCTGATCAATGAACTGCTGGAACAAACAGGCGTGAAGACGGAATTTGTCGATGGCCTTCGGGTGACGACCGAAGAGGTGCTTGATGTTGTCGAGATGGCGCTTAGCGGAGCTGTGAATAAGTTTCTTGTCCGTAAGCTGATGAGCAGAACGGATGCGTATGGTGTCAGCGGTCTTGACGGCAAGCTGCTTTATGCAGAACCTGTTGCGAATGCAGATAAACTCGGACTTGTCGGTAATGTGACAGAAGTGAATACGGCGCTTATCGAGCAAATTGTCTCACAAGACAATATCCCCGTCATTTCTCCGCTTGCTGGCGGTGAGGGCAATTCACGATTCAACATCAATGCCGATTTAGCGGCATCAGCTATCGCGCGAGCCTTGAATGCGGAGCTATGCTTTATAAGTGACATCCCGGGCATTTATAGGCAAGTGAATGGACAGAAGCAGATGCTCACGAATGTAACAGACAGTGAATTAAAGCAAATGATGGCTGAAGGATTGATTAAGGATGGTATGATCCCGAAGGTTCGGGCAGCCCTGGAAGCATTGGAGCATGGAGCTGGAAAAGTTACTATCGTCAATGGGCTATCTGATGACAGTTTGCTGCAGTTAGTGGAAGGGAAAGTCGCAGGTACTACCATAACATTATCAGAGGAGGCACATCATGTCTGAAACGAATACAGCAGTATCTTCTGTCATGCCGACTTATAGCAGATTCCCGATCTCTATCGCAAAAGGAGAAGGAAGCTATGTCTGGGATGCTGACGGTAAGCAATACCTGGATTATACTGCAGGAATTGCTACTTGCAATTTAGGTCACGCTCCACCAACAGTCAAGGAAGCAGTCAAGGAACAGCTGGACACCATTTGGCATTGTTCCAATCTATATCGTATACCAGTACAAGAGCAATTAGCGGAGCTTTTGACTGCCCATACTTTTGCTGATCAAGTATTTTTCGCCAATAGTGGTGCAGAGGCAAATGAAGCAGCAATCAAACTGGCACGCAGCTATGCCCAGAAGGTGAAAGGAACGACCGGCTTTGAGGTAGTTACTTTCAGTCAATCGTTCCACGGCCGGACTTTAGCGACATTGGCTGCAACTGGCCAGGAAAAGATACAAAAGTATTTCGCACCGCTAGTGAAAGGTTTCCGCCATCTTCCTTATAATGATGTTGAAGCACTTGATGAGCTGATCGGTCCGGATACATGTGGTGTATTATTGGAGCTTGTCCAAGGAGAAGGCGGCGTTATCCCGGCTGATCCTGCCTGGGTAAAGGAAGTGGAGCGTCTTTGTAAGGAGCACGATGTACTGTTTATGCTGGATGAAGTACAAACTGGAGTCGGCCGTACCGGCACGCTTTATGCTTATGAGCAGTACGAGCTGGAACCGGATGTGCTGACAACCGCAAAAGGACTGGCTTCAGGTATTCCGATTGGGGCTATGCTGGCAACAGGTAAAGCAGCGGCGGCATTTGAAGCGGGCAGTCATGGCAGCACTTTCGGAGGTAATCCGGTTGCAGCAGCAGCTGGCAAGTCGACATTGGAAGTAATTGCGAATCCTCAATTTCTGGTTGAAGTACAAGAGACCGCTGACTATTTCCGCAGTGAGCTGGAGAACATCGCAGCTGCTTCAAGTGCATTTACTGATGTGCGTGGAAAAGGACTCCTGATTGGTCTTGGTACAACAGGTAAAGCAATTGACCTTGTCAATCAGGCACGGGATCTCGGCTTGCTCGTGCTAGTAGCAGGAGAGCATGTACTTCGGATTTTGCCGCCGCTTAATACGAATAAAGCGGAAGTTGATTTCTGTATTGAAACATTGAAACAGATTGCTGGTGAATAAAGCTTCTCTCCACTCATACAATACATACGATTCCAATCATTTGGAATCGTATTTTTTTGTCAGAATTCCCTGTTGTAGAAACAAGATACAATCGTTAAGATAGAAGAATATTAGGAGGTTAGTCATGACCGTACATTATCTAGAAAAAATCAAAGCTTTCCAGCAGCAGAATGAAAACAGATATCGGATCGTCATTTCCTGTCCTGATCAGCCGGGGATTGTTGCAGCGGTTTCTGAGTTTCTTTATAAACAGCAAGCAAATATTATGGAATCAAATCAATATACAACAGATCCTGATGGAGGAAGCTTCTTCCTTCGGATTGAATTCGAGTGCCAGCAAGATGGCGACACACAGCAGCAGCTGGAGCACGGATTCCAGCAAATAGCGGACCATTTCAAAATGGATTGGCAGCTTGTGCGCGTACGGAATCTGAAGAAATTAGCGCTCTTCGTCTCAAAAGAGCTGCATTGCCTGCAGGAGATTCTTTGGGAATATGAAAGCGGACATCTCATGGCTGATCTTTCTGTGATCGTCAGCAATCATGAAGACGCGAGGGAACTGGCGAAATCCTACAATATACCTTTCTATCACATTCCTGCAAATAAAGATATCCGCCAGCAAGCAGAGCGTCAGCAGCTTGAGCTATTGGAACAATACAACATCGATACCGTCATTCTTGCAAGATACATGCAGATTTTGACACCTGGTTTCCTAGAGAATTATAAGAATAATATCATTAATATTCATCATAGCTTCCTCCCGGCCTTCATTGGCGCAAAACCATATGAGCGTGCCTTTGATCGCGGTGTGAAACTGATCGGGGCAACAAGTCATTATGTGACTTCTGATTTGGATGAAGGTCCAATCATCGAACAAGATATCCATCGGGTCAATCATAAGGATAAAGCGGAAGATTTGAAACGTGTCGGCCGTCTTGTCGAACGCAGTGTACTTATGCGGGCAATTAAATGGCATATAGATGATCGGGTAATTGTCTTCGGCAATAAAACGATCGTATTTTAAAGGGGGACTAGCTATGTCGCAGCAGCCGAGAATAACGATAATTGGCAGCCTCAATATGGATTTGACAGCCACTTCAAATAAACGCCCAGCAGCAGGGGAGACAATACTCGGCGAACGTTTCGAGACCTTTCCTGGCGGCAAGGGGGCCAATCAGGCCGTAGCTGCAGCGCGGCTTGGTGCAGATGTTACAATGATTGGCATGGTCGGTAAGGATCCTTTCGGGAATGAATTAACGCAGGTTCTCCGTCGGGAAGGTGTAGAAACAGAGCACATAGGAAGTGCCGACACATCATCTGGCGTTGCTGTCATTCAGGTAGTGGATGGAGATAACAGCATTACTGTTATTCCAGGAGCAAACTTTCAGCTGACGCCGGATTATATCGAGACAAAACGAGATGTTATCCAAAACAGTGATATCGTCCTCATTCAGCTTGAGATTCCGTTAGAGACAGTAGCGGCAGCTGCGAAGTGTTGTAAAGAGGTAAATGTGCCTTACATACTGAATCCAGCTCCAGCACAGTCGCTTCCTGAAGAAATTATCAATCAGGCTGCTTACATCACGCCGAATGAATCGGAAGCGATGATTCTTTTTGAGGACATCAATGAGGCATTAAAGAAATTTCCCGATAAACTTGTTATAACAAAAGGTGAAGAAGGCGTTGTCTACAGTGGCGGCCATGTGGCAGCGTTCCCTGTGTCTGCAGTCGACACGACAGGTGCTGGCGACACATTCAATGCAGCACTCGGACTGAAGCTGGCAAGCGGCAGTTCGCTGTCAGAAGCTTGCAGCTATGCAAACGCAGCAGCCGCTCTGCAGATCGGATCACACGGCGCGCAAGCCGGAATGCCGACGGATGCTGAGGTCATCGCCTTCATGAGACAAAACAGAGAAAATCATTTATAATAAGAAACGCTTGTGTAAAAGTTTGCAAGGAGGAATACAAATGGCAGGAAGAAATCCTGAAGAAATGGAAGACGTAACATTGCTTGGCAACCAAAACAATGTCTACGATTTCGACTATAAACCCGAGGTTCTCGAAACCTTTGATAATAAACACACATACCGTGATTACTTCGTGAAATTCAACTGTCCGGAATTCACGACACTGTGTCCAATCACGAACCAGCCTGATTTCGGTACGGTTTATATCAGCTATATTCCGGATGAAAAAATGGTGGAAAGTAAATCACTGAAGCTTTATTTATTCAGCTTCCGTAATCATGGAGATTTCCATGAAGACTGCATCAACATCATTCTAAACGACCTGAAAGAACTGATGAACCCACGCTACATCGAAGTATGGGGCAAGTTCACACCACGCGGCGGAATTTCTATCGATCCATACGTCAACTACGGCCGTCCAGGCACGAAGTATGAGCAAATGGCAGATCATCGCATGATGAACCATGATATGTATCCGGAGAAAGTGGATAATAGATAAGAAGAGCTAGTAAGCAGCTGAAAAAAGAGGTATCTCCATCAGGAGATACCTCTTTTTTGCCATGAAATTTAATAGAAGCTTATCAGCCGCCGTTATGATTGATGTTCCTGTAATTTTCCGAATCAACTTTCGCTCTTTCAGTGGAATTGCGATGATTATCGATTGGTAGATTTTTTTGACTTCTCGTTAGCAGTAACGCTGTTATTATCACTAATGCAAGCGGTCCGAATAATATTATAAATAGCATGGGTATACACCTCATTTTAGATATAAGTATTAAATAATTACTATACATATTATACAATATATTTGATAGAATATTCGGATAATAGGTGCCGATCCACAATTCAAGATTGTCTGCATATATGAAAACCCAGTCATAAAAAACTAGGATTTAAGGGAAGTAATAACGGATAAAGTAATCTTTTTAATGTAAACTAGTACGTGCGAGATCCAGTTAACCCAATCTAGGTACTTCAATGAACAGGGATAGTATATTGTTGTGGTTGTCTTCCGGTGTTATTATGTGCAATAACTAGTTTATTGTTTGAAGAAAGAATTAATGTATCAATGTTTATCTGTTAGAATCAGGGTTGTTGACGGAGCATTGAGCGCTGCATATATGAAGGAGGTAAGAACAGCATGAGAATCACTATTACCAGTATATTCGTAGAGGATCAAGACAAAGCTTTGGAATTCTATACAAAAACGCTTGGATTTTTAAAAAAACATGATGAGCCTGCCGGAGAATTTAGGTGGATAACCTTAGTTTCTCCCGATGATAAAAACGGCACTGAACTTCTGCTTGAACCAAATAACAATCCTGCAGCAAAAGAGTATCAAGAGAAGCTATTTGTTCAAGGTATTCCCGCAACAATGTTTGAAGTTGCTGATATTAATGAAGAGTATAATCGTTTATTAAAGCATGGCGTGAAGTTTACAACAGAGCCAACAGAAATGGGAGAAGTCACATTAGCTGTCTTCAATGATACTAGCGGTAACCTTATTCAAATAGTGCAGAATTGATAATTTTCTCTCTATATTTTGCTGCTTATCTATAATAAAAAATGCCTGACAGATTAATTTCTATCAGGCATTTTTTATTATTCTGTTTCCGCTACCTTCACTAACTGTTTCCCGAGGTTCTCACCCTTAAACAATCCAAGAAAAGCGTCTGGCACATTTTCAAAACCATCCACTACATTTTCTTCAAATGTAAGTTTGTCTTGGCTGAACCATTCAGATAACTGTTTCTTTCCTTCAGCGAACTTGTCGCTGTAGTCGCCTACAATGAAGCCTTGCATTTTGGCTTTGGATTTAACGAGATAGCCGTGGACGCGAGGTCCTTGATCTTCTTTCTTATTATAAGAAGAAATGCTGCCGCAGAGCGGAATGCGTGCGTGTGCGTTGAGCAGTGGGTAAACTGCGTCGGAGACGGATCCGCCTACGTTATCGAAGTAGACATCGACGCCGCTTGGGCATGCTTTCTCCAATGCTTCTGCTACATTGTCTTCCTTATAGTTGATTACTTCATCTGCACCGAGTGTGTTTTTCACATAATCAAGTTTTTTCGGAGAGCCAGCAATACCGACAACACGTGCACCGAGGATTTTAGCAATTTGGACAACGGTTGAACCGACTGCACCAGCTGCGCCTGAAACAACAACTGTTTCACCGGATTTCGGTTCGCCGATATCAGTCAAACCGAAGTATGCTGTAAGACCAGGCATTCCCATCACGCCTAATGCAGTGGAAATCGGTCCGAGCTCCGGATCTACTTTTTGCAGATTCTCAACATTCGCTGCATTGTAACGAGCCCAAGGGAGGTTTCCAAGTACATAGTCACCTTTTTGTAATTGATCTGATTTTGATTCGGTTACCTGACCTACGATGCCGCCCGAAATCGGAGCGTCCAGTTCATAAGGCGCTACATAGGATTTTGCATCACTCATTCTGCCGCGCATATATGGATCCACACTGATATAGATGCTCTTGATGAGCACCTGTCCTTCTTCAAGTTCTGGTATTTCTGTTTCGACAAAGCGGAAGTTTTCTTCTGTTGGAGTGCCTTCCGGACGTTTAGCCAATTGGATTTCTTCGTTTTTCGCCATGTGCTATCATCTCCTTTTTGGTAATAGGGCAATTGTAAGACGGGAAAACTGCTCATACAACTCTTTTGCTTATAGCGTTTCATAGAAGCAGCAGGGGGAATAGTATATACATAAAAAACGCAAAGGAGTTTTTAGCATGCCATGGACCATGGACGATTATCCTGCTTCGCTTAAAAACCTGGACAAGCCAGTAAAAAAGAAAGCCATAGAAATTGCCAATGCTATGGTGGATGAAGGCTATGACGAAGGCAGAGCTATTCCCATTGCAACCAATCAGGCGAAAGAGTGGAAGTCGAATGCTTCTGAAAAGGAAGTAAAGGACTTTCTGAAGAACGATGATCCGACAAAACGTGACTCAAATGCCTCACATAGTAATCCGGATTTGATTGATAATGCGGAGGAAGTAGTTCCACATGATGATGGCTGGGCAGTGCAATCAAAAGGATCAAAACGCCCGTCACAGGTCTTCGATAACAAGCAGGACGCAATTAAACGAGCGAAAGAGATTGCAGATAATAAAGGGACAGAGACGATTATCCACAAAAAAGATGGTTCTGTTCAGAAGCGTTCTTAGTAGAGGGCTGTATCACTAGTGATACAGCTCTTTTTGTATGTCGGCCTTTTCTACATGCTAGGATAATGCTTTATTTATTCCTAGAAAAGCTTATAATGGGGAAAGCAAGACCATAATGAAGAAAAGGTGGATCATTTCCATGAGAGGGTTAACCAAATGCATAGCGGCTTGTTTCGCCGTTGCTTTGATGTTCAGCTTTACCTTTTCCGATGTTGTATCCGCAAGTACAGGAAAGAACACGGATAGTATCAATGAAAAATTCGGCTTGCCGATTGTCGTAGTTGGAGATTCATTATCAGAAGCACAAAAAGAACAAGTCAGAGAAGACCTAGGTGTTACAAATACGGATAATATAGAAGAAATTCCGGTTACAGCCGATGATATCGTGAAATACATAAATGGAGATGCTAATTCCAGAATGTATTCTTCGGCGATGATCACAAGAGAAGATGAGGGACATGGGTTGGCTGTCCAAATCGTTACACCTGACAATATTACGCAGGTGACGGTAGATATGTACAAAAATGCTTTGCTGACAGCTGGTATCGAGGATGCGACAGTAGAGGTAGCTTCCCCGGTGAAGGTTAGCGGCCATTCTGCTTTGACAGGCATTTACAAAGCGTACGATACAGCAGACGGTAATCTTGATCCGGAACGGACAGAGGTAGCCAATGACGAGCTGGATCTTGCGACAGATTTAGCGCAGAAGGAAGGCTTGGATAACGAGAAGGTTACCCAGCTCTTAACGGATATCAAACAGGAAATTGCCGAGCAAAATCCTGCAACTCGGGAAGATGTCGAGCAGATTGTAACAGATCAGCTGAGCAAGCTGGAAATCAGCCTGAGCGATGAAGATCGTCAGCTGCTTATTGACCTCTTCGATAAAATGCGGGAACTGGATATCAATTTCGATGGCGTGAAATCACAGCTTGATGACATCGCTACTACAATCCAGGACAAGATCGATGAAGTGGCCGGTAATGATGGTTTCTGGCAAAGTGTGAAGGATTTCTTCAAGTCGATAGGTGACTTCTTCAAAAATCTGTTTTAAATAGGAGAGATATGTATGCGCAATATCATTCAAACTGACAAAGCACCACAAGCAATCGGACCTTATTCCCAAGCGGTTGAAACTGCAGGAACTGTCTATATTTCCGGTCAGATTCCATTGGATCCGGCAACAGGAGAAATGGCACAGACGATTGAGGAACAAACAGATCAAGTGATGAAAAACCTGGCTGCAATCTTGGATGAAGCCGGATTATCATTCGATCAAGTTGTCAAGACAACGATCTTCCTTACATCCCTGGATGACTTTACAGCTGTGAATGAAGTATACGGACGTCATTTGTCCGAGCCATTCCCGGCACGTGCAACAGTAGAGATTTCCAAACTGCCTAAAGGGGCGAATGTTGAAATCGAAGCGATTGCCGTCCGAAGCTTTAATATGTAAAAAAAAAAGATTGCCGAACATATCGGCAATCTTTTTTAAATGGAAGAGGTTCGTGTTTTTGCACGAGCATTCCGGATGTGTGCAGTGAGCAAGGTAATGCCGCAGATAATGAGCAGTGCACTTGTCATGTAAAATACTGCTGAAAAGCCGAAGTAACCAGCCATCATACCGCCAAGTATCGGACCGATGAAGTTTCCGAGGAACCGGAGGCTGTTATTATATCCGAGTACTTCTCCTTGCATCGTAAGCGGAGCTGCTTGCCGGATATAGGCTACTCGTAAAGGAATGATTCCACCGATCGCCATGCCGAGGAGCAGGCGGACGACAGCGAGTTCCCAAACAGAACCAACCAAAGCGCCAGGTATATAAACGATACCAGCAGCAAAAATAAGTCCAATCAGAATCTTCACATACCCGATACGGTCGCCAAGCTTCCCCCAAGTCCTTGTCATGAGCAGATTGCCGAGACCGGCCGCTGAAAATGCGATACCAGAGTAGAATGCGATATTCTCAGGTCCGTGTAGCTCTTGTACATATAAAGAAAGTATCGGCTGAACACTGAAGTTGGCAATCTGAATCAATGAACTTAAGATGAGTACAACTAATAAAATCGGGTCACGCAGAATATGCGCCAGCACTTCTCTTGAGGTGTAGTGTGACTTTTCGCCTTTTTGAATCTTGACCGGATATTCCTTTGTGCCGAAAGTGACCAAGATGGCAGAGGTGAAGACACTTATCGATACAAGCAGGAAAGTGCCATGGAAGCCGATACTGTCTGCAAGAATTCCGCCAATCAGCGGGCCGAAAAGCATACCAGTGATACTGCCGGTTTGTAAGGTGCCAAGCACTCTTCCAGCAATGTGGCTAGGTGTTTGTGTCGATATGAATGCTTGAGATATGCCGATAAAGCCTGTAAAGATTCCCATGAATACACGAAGCATGAATAGCTGCCAAACATTTTCGGTGAATCCGAGCAGGAGAATGGAAACCCCCATGCCGAAGGAAGATATGATCAGAATCAACTTTCGTCCATGCCGGTCACCGAGTTTCCCCCAGAAGGGCGAGCAGATGAATGCGGTAACAAAAGTCACCCCGAAAATGATACCTGACCAACTCTGAACCTCCCGTTCAGATAATGTGCCGAATGATGAAATATATAAGGACAGAAATGGCATGATCATACTCAGGCTCGCCGAAATGAAGAAGTTGGCAAACCACATGATAAACAAATTACGCTTTGCGAGCTGTTCGTCTGTCATGAATGAAAAACACTTCTTTCGCGTTAATATTTCGATTCCCTAACTAATTATACACACGAATAGAAAGGATATGCAAAGGGATAGCCTGGAAATAACCGGATAGAGAAAAATTGCAGGGGAACAATGAACATGGTAAAATAGAGGATGTTCTGCTAATATAACATAATTTAGCAAACCATTTAAAATTATACAATATTTATATATAAATGTCAATTGTTTTGGAGGGACGTCGCTATGACAGAAGATGAAAAGGATTTGAAGGACGAACAAGCCCGTGTGGCCAGCGTCCAAGAGACGATTGAAAAGAAACGAGAAAAAACAGCAGGCTTAATACAAGGTCTGAGAGAAAAAGTAATCGATCTGCGTAAGAACTTCTGGGAGGATGTAACGGTAAACCTGGATGAAGCGGATGATGTGAATGAAACACAGGCTAGCTTGAAGCAGCAAGCAGAGCTTTTAGGTGAACGAGAGCGGACACATCAGCAGATTCACAATGAAGTGAAGACGCTGGATCGACTGCAGCGCAACCCTTACTTTGGCCGTATTGATTTCAGGGAAGAGGGCGCTGATCACGACGAAGAAATCTACGTAGGCTTAGCGAGTCTGATGGATGAGAAAGAAGAGGATTTCCTTATTTACGATTGGCGTGCACCAATCTCCAGTATGTATTATGATTTCTCACCTGGTGGTGCTTCATATGAAACGATCGAAGGTAAAATACAAGGGGACATGACACTTAAACGCCAGTTCATCATCCGTAACGGAAAGCTAGAAGCCTTGTTCGATACTGGAGTAACGATTGGCGATAGCCTGCTGCAGTATGTTCTGGGCGGTAACGCAAGTACGGAGATGAAAAGTATCGTAGCTACGATTCAGAAAGAGCAGAATCAAATCATCCGCAATGAGTCAGCAGCTAATTTAATTGTACAAGGAGCAGCAGGCAGCGGAAAAACATCGGCTGCACTGCAGCGTGTTGCGTACTTGCTCTATCATTATCGTGATCGCATTACAGCAGAAAATATTGTGCTGTTGTCGCCGAACCCGCTGTTCAACAGCTATGTCTCCAATGTCCTGCCAGAGCTTGGCGAAGATAATATGAAACAAGCCACTTTTTATGCCCATATGGATGCTCAGCTGGAAGGCAGAGAGACAATCGAGACACCATTCGAACAAATGGAGTATATGCTGCTTGCTTCCGGAGAGGAAAAAGAGCAGCGACTGGCTGGGATTCAGTATAAAGCAAGTCTTGATTTCAAACGGTATATCGATGACAAGCTGGAAGAATTCAAACAAGCTGGGCTTATCTTCAAAGATGTCAGCTTCCGTAAGCAGCGCATCGTGAGCAAACAGGAAATCCAATCTCATTTCTATAGTCTATCCAATTCTTTACCACTTTCGAATCGAGCAGAGCTGACCGCAGCTTGGATCGTAGAGAAGCTGCAGCTTTGGGGTGAGTGGGAAACAAGGAAAGATTGGGTGCGGGAAGAAGTAGAGCTGATGGAGAAGGAAGACTATGTCCAAGCCTTTTCCGAGCTTCAGAAGAAAGACCGCACAGATACAGATGACTTTGAGGAGAACAAGCAGGAAGAAGAGATCCTTCGCAAGTGGGTTGTCGAAAGGAAGCTTCGCCCGTTGATCAAGAAAGTGCGTAAGCATGCTTTCATCAATGTGAAAAAGTCTTACTTGCGTATGCTGACAGCTGAAAGACGACCGGAAATGCCAGCATCATGGACGGATCTTTATGAAACAACCAAGAAAAATCTTATTCGCAAGTACATGAATTGGGAAGATGTGACGCCATTTGTCTATTTCCGTGATAAGGTGCTTGGTGATCGTTCGGATAAAACAATCCGTTATGTGCTTATTGATGAAGCGCAGGATTATTCTGCTTTCCAATTCGCTTATTTACAGCAGGCCTTCCCTAATGCGAGAATGACATTGCTTGGTGATATCAACCAAGCAATTCAGGCGCATGCTCTGACAGGGGAGAATGTACTCTCTGGTAATACAGCTGACAGCCATCGGATCGAGCTATGGCGCAGCTATCGTTCGACAAGACAGATAGTCGACTTCACGAAGGAACTCCTGGACCATGCCAAGCAAATCCAGCCATTCAACCGGGATGGAGAGCTTCCGACGCTGACGAAAGCGAATGGTGAAACGGAAAGACGCCGACTAGTCCTGGAGAAAATCCGTTCTTTGCAGGAATCAGGCTATGAAACAATTGCAGTTATCGCTAAGACAAGCAAAGAGAGCAAAGAAGCGCATAACTGGATCAAGGAAGAAATGGAAGCTGATCTGATTACTGAGACAACTTCCCAATACAAAAAAGGTTTATCGGTTATTCCGGCTTATTTGGCCAAAGGTATCGAGTTCGATGCGGTTATACTGTATGATGTCTCAGATGAGGCGTATGGCCATGAATCGGAACGCACTTTACTTTATACAGCTTGTACACGAGCGATGCATGAACTGCATATGTACAGCGTTGGCAACTTGAGTCCGTTTATTGAAGCGGCAGATTCTGCTACTTATACAAGCAAATAAAAAACAGGAATCCATAAGGATTCCTGTTTTTTTTACCATAGACCAATTAGTTTCCACCATAGTCCGCCGATACCGATCCAGACGATCAAGTGAATAATGGAGATGAGGAAGCCGAGCCCCCACCATTTTTGCTGGGTGACGAAGCCAGCGCCAAAGAATACCGGTGCAGGACCACTGCCGTAGTGTGTCAGACAGCCGAACAAGTTACTGAAGAAAGCTAACAATAGGGCTGACAATAATGGCGGCGCACCAGCAGCCACAACTACTGAAAGAAAGGCTGCGTACATGGCGCTCACATGTGCTGTGTTACTCGCAAAGAAATAATGAGAGTAGAAATACACGATAGCCAATACAAGCAATGCCACAGGCCATGAAAGTGTACTTACAACATTCCCCATAATATCACTGAACCAAGGTACAAGACCAAGTTCGTTCAAGTAATTCGCCATCATAACAAGCACAGCGAACCATACGAGTGTATCCCATGCACCTTGTTCTTGTTTGATATCAGACCAAGTCAATACTTCTGTCAGTAATAGAACGACAAGTCCGATGAATGCTGCAGTCGTAGAGCCGATTCCGAAGCTTTCGCCGAAAATCCACAATACAAGGAGAAGCAGGAATACGCCGATCATATACCATTCAGAGCGCTTTAGTTTACCCATGCTTTGTAATTTCTCTGTAGCCATTTCAGTCGCCTTCGGTGTCTCCTTGATTTCAGGAGGATACAGCTTGAAGATGACGAAAGGAATAACAATCAAACTGATGATACCAGGCACGATGGAAGCAAGAATCCAGCTTCCCCATGAGATTGATTGACCAGTAACACTCTCAGCAGCACTGGCTGCCAATGGGTTTGCTGCCATTGCTGTCAGGAACATTGCTGAAGTGATCCCGTTTCCTTGGTAGGATGCAAAAGTCAGGAAGGAACCAATTTTGCGCTCTGTACCATCACCGCTTTTAGAACCATATGAACTTGATAATGACTGGATGATTGGGAAAATGATACCGCCGGCACGAGCAGTATTAGATGGCATGGCCGGTGACAGAATCAAGTCACTGCCGATCAACGAGTAAGACAAGCCTAAAGTCTTTTTACCGAATAGGCGCACGAACAAATAGGCAATTCTGGACCCGAGACCAGTTTTGATGAAACCTCTGGAAATAAAGAACGCAATGACGATGAGCCAGATTGTACTATTCTGGAATCCGCTCAACGCTTCTTCTAGTCCGAGTGTCTTCGTCAAAACGATAGCCGTCAGCGAAAGGATAGCGACACTGCCCATTGGCATCGGTTTAATGATCAGACCGATGATCGTAGCGACGAAGATAGCAAATAAATGCCATGCTTCTGCTTGTACACCATCTGGTGAAGGGACGAACCAAAGGATTACGCCGATCAATACAGTGATTAGGAGCGGAATCCATTTGACCTCCCGTTTTGGTTTGTTAGATGAATCAGCCATGATGAAGACCCCTTTAGAAAGATAATAAATTAATAAAACCATAATTATCTTAGCATAAAAATATTGATATAAAAGTATTCTGCTGGTAGGGTGCCTATTTTTAACTGATTTAAAAAATTTAATAAATCATACAGATAATAATGATTATAATTTGGTGAAAATAAGCAAAAAAATTACTTCACATGAATTAAGTACCTTATGCCTACATACCCTGTACATATTGTTAATATGCCAATGTTAATTAAAAATAATAGATGAGAATAAAAAAAGAATCCGAAAAAATTCGGATTCTTTGTCTAATATGTGTCAATCTCTTGCTAAAAGTGCATAAACGGCAGCGACATCCTGTTTGCCATAGCCGTTCTTTTTCGCTAATGCATACAGTTCTTTAACACTGTTTGTCATCGGAAGAGGAGCGCCTGCTTCATAAGCTGTTTCGGAAATCTGCTGCAAGTCTTTGTATGCATGCTCCAGAGGAAATTGCGGATCAAAGTTCTGCTGGAGAATCGTATCCCGTTTCCCAGCTTGGATATCACTTGTCACAGGCAGGGCGAGCAATACATCCATCAGATGCTCCCGATCAAGACCGACTGCTTCCCCAAAGCTGATTGCTTCAGATAAACCAGTCAGAGACTGAACAAGCAGCATATTCACTGCAAGCTTAGTAGATGAGCCATTACCATTGACGCCCATATGCTGGATGCTTTGTCCCATTTTCTCAAGCAGCGGGGTGATCTCTTTAACATCTTGTTCGTCTCCGCCAACTAGAAAGTGCAGTTTACCTTGCTGCGCCGGAGCCTTTGAACCTGATACGGGTGCATCAACAAAACGGATATGATGCGCACGAGAAGCTTCAGCCATCTCTTTTGTGAACGCAGGTTTTACGGTACTGACATCCACCCACAAACTATTTTCCTTCATGCCGCTGAAAAGTCCATCTTCCCCATAAGCAACTGCTTGGACAGCAGCTGGGTCTGTCAGCATCGTAAATACGATATCAGCTTGTTCCCCGACTTGCCGTGGCGATTCTGCCCAGTTAGCACCTTTATCCAATAGTGCTTGGGCTTTTTCTTTTGTGCGATTAAAGACTACTAATTGTTCGCCTTTTTCGAGCAGGTTTGCTGCCATGTTTTGTCCCATGATTCCTAATCCGATAAATCCGATCATTTGAGCACCATCCTTTTTATTCGGTCATTTCTAGCATACAGAAAAACGGATTGTTTTTAAAAGTCTTTCGCACAGGATATGATACAAAGAAGGAGTGGGTAGAATGAAGCTTAGTATATTGGATCAATCCCGAATCAAAGAAGATGGCAATGCGGCAGATGCATTGGAAGAAACAGTGAGGCTGGCAGAGCTCGCTGATCAGCTTGGGTATACGCGCTTTTGGGTGTCCGAACATCACGCTGGCAGCTTGGCTCATAGCAGTCCAGAGCTTCTGATGGGGCATCTTGCTGCCAAAACCTCCCGCATCCGTATCGGATCAGGCGGTGTTATGCTGCCTCATTATAGTGCGTATAAAGTGGCTGAAAATGCAAGATTGCTCGAAGCACTTCATCCAGGAAGGATCGACCTTGGGATCGGGAGGGCTCCTGGCGGTATGCCAGCCGCAAAAAGGGCACTGCAGGAGCATAAGGCTGTACCGGAGGATTGGTATGATCGGCAAATACGTGATTTGCTTCATTATTTGGATATAAGAAAAGAAGAAAAGCATCGCTTCGGAGATCTGGTAGCAATGCCGAACATTAACACTGCTCCGTCTGTCTGGCTCCTTGGCGGAAGCGCAGGCAGCGCTGGTCTTGCTGCATATCATGGAATCGGGTTCGCTTATGCCCAATTCATACGTGGAGATAAAGATGCAGCAGTGCTGGATGTGTATCAGAAAGCCTTCCAAGAAGGGAAGCATCAGCCGCAAATGATGGTAAGTCTGTTTTTATTCTGTGCGGAGACGACAGCAGCTGCACAAGCGCTGGCGAAAAGTCATGAAGTTGCATCGCTGCTTCAGGAACAAGGGAGACCAGTCAAAGGGATGCTGCGCCCGGATAAGGCAGCAGACTACAAAATGTCTCCTTATGAAAAAGAGCGTCTTGAGGACAATCGTCCTACCATGGTAATTGGGACACCAACTGAGGTGCTGCAGCAGCTTGAAGAGCTGGAAGACTATTACGGCGGGGAAGTTGAGTTCATGCTCACCAGTCCAGTTTATGAAGAGAAAGCAAGACAAGATGGGTACCGTCTTTTGATGGAGGCACATCAGCGTAAGCAATAGCAGTTATTCTGTTTGAATCAGACACTGCTAATCTGGTATAGTAGGAAGTACAATTCATAAGAAATCTTATAACGAGTGGTGGAGGGAAAGGCCCGATGAAGCCCGGCAACCCACTGTAGGAGGGCAGTCCTGCAGGAAGGTGCTACGACCTGCAGCAAAAGCTGCGTGATAAGATGACGACGGCTGCAATACAGAGCTTCTTCTCATCGAAGAAGCTTTTTTAGTAGAATCGATGTGTCGTTCGGTAGGATTTCCTATGTGCAAAAGGAGTAATAACAATGAAATATGCATACTGGCAGCCAGTTTCAAGCAGCTGGCTGCGTCATGTGGAAGATGGAGGACCGCTTAGCCTGTCAGATGTGAAGGAAACTGCGCATACGGCTGAAAACTTAGGATTCGATGCGGTCTTCCTGCCAGACACCTACCTATACCAAGGAAAAAATGCCGGTCAGCAGCTGAACTTTTGGGAAGCTGCTGGCGCTATTGCGGAGGCAACCGATAAATTGCACATTATGGCGGCAGTCCGGCCAAGCATCGATCAGCCTGTGGAAGCAGCGAGACAGGCAGTAATGATTGATCAGATTAGTAATAGCCGTTTTTCACTAGCGGTCGTTTCTTTCTTGCGTGAAGAGGAGCAAAAACGCCTAGATGGTGATATTGCAGGATCAGAGGATTTCTATATGCAAACAGAGGAATTCTTTGAAGTGCTGCGCGGAGTTTGGACAGCTAGCAGTTACACATATGATGGCTTGTACTATCAAGTACAGCATGTCGATTATTTACCGGCAGGCAAGACCAAAGAGATTTCGCCATTATATGCTGGTGGAGAAAGCGACTATTTACGGCAGACAATTGCCGAGAAATGTGATGCATATGTAATGAAAGGCGGCTCTGTACAGGAAGTGGCCAGTATGATCGCTGATATGCAGATTCGTCGTGAGGCAGCTGGCAAATCTCCATTTACCGAATTCGGTATGACAGCTTATGTCATTTGCCGTGAAACGGAGGAAGAAGCCTACCAGGAATGGGAAAGAATTACCGGCGGAGATTACGAATCATATGTAACAGAGGAAGAGCTGGCACAAAAAAGCAAAATTAGCGATGATGCTGTTTCTGCAAGAGGGCTTCGGCCGCATCTGGTTGGTACCCCGTTACAAATTGCACAGCGGATACTTGCATACGAGCACGCTGGTGTCAGTCTTTTGCTGCTTCAGTTTTCGCCGCATATGCAGGAGATGGTGCGGTTCGCGAACGAAATCATGCCACTAGTCGAGGAAATGCGCGATAACTCGATCTGATTGGAAATATACGGTAGACAAGCCTGGAGATATCGCTTACATTAGTAAAAAAGGAATAAGTATGGGGGCAAAACATGGAGCTATTGACGATTTTCGATGAGCAGCATCGGGAGCTTGGGGTGAAAGAAAGAGAGGAAGTCCATCGTGATGGAGACTGGCATGAGACTTTCCACTGCTGGTTTATAGAACATGATGGTACAGAACTATACATTTATCTACAGCAACGTTCTTTCAATAAAAGTGAATTTCCCGGGAAATACGACATTACTGCAGCTGGTCATCTGGAAAGCGGCGAAACGCCTGTGGTCGGAGGCTTACGTGAAGTGCAGGAAGAATTGGGTGTTACGCTTCAAGAGAGCGATCTTTTTTATAAAGGAATCATTCAAGAAGAATTATTCGCCAAAAATTTAGTCGATCGGGAGTTCTGTCACCAATTCTTCTACTACTTAGAGGAACTGCCGGATATTCTTTTAAACGAAGAAGTGCTACAAATCGTACGGATGCGTGTAAATGATTTGGAAAAGCTCGTCGAGGGAAAAGCGGCAAGCGTAGAAGCGGAAGTTGTTGCAGGAGCTCCACGTCAGCGGATCGAAGTAGCGAATGAAGAACTGTGTCCTCATCAGCTTGGCTATTACCGAGAAGTACTCATGATTTGTCGTACATAGCAAAAGGAGCAGCGTTACGCTGCTCCTTTTCTGTGTCTTTAAAAAGCCCAGTTTCCTTTTTCGAAGATAGCTTCAGTTGTTCCATCTGGCGTTTCGCCTGTGATGGATAATTCTCCGGAACCAACCATGAAATCAACATGGGTCAGACTGTAGTTAAAGCCTATTTCCATCAATTCTTCTTTTGATTTATTGCGAGCATCCTTTACGCACATGCCAATCGCTTGGCCAAGAGCCAAATGACAGGAAGCATTCTCATCGAATAAAGTATTATTGAACACGATCCCAGACTGAGAAATAGGCGACTGGTGCGGTACTAGCGCAACCTCTCCAAGGAATTGTGCCCCTTCGTCTGTTTCAAGCAAATTCTTCAATGTTTCATAGCCTTTTTCCGCTGTGAAGTCTACCACTTTTCCTTTCTCAAAGGTAAGGGAGAAGTTCTCTAGCAAAGTTCCTGCATAATTCAATGGTTTTGTGCTGCTAACTGTTCCGTTTACTCCTGTCTTTACAGGAATAGTAAATACTTCTTCAGTAGGGAGATTCGGGATATATGTAGAGCCATCTTCTTTCATAAATTCGGCGCAAGTCCAGAAGGAATCAGGATGCAGTTCAATTGTCAAATCTGTTCCAGGTCCCTTATAATGCAGCTTGCGATAGTTACGTGCATTTAAATGGTCAGCATTCTTTTTCATAGCTGTAACATGCTGTTCCCACAGCTCAACTGTATTTTCCTTATCAGAGCGAGTTGTGAAGAAGATAGCATCCCATAGCTTGTCGATAGCTGACTGGCCTTGTGAATCAGGGAAAACAGATTCGGCCCATTCTACAGTTGGCACCGATGCAATTAGCCAGTTCACACGGCCATTCGTTTTGTGGGCTTGATAGCCTTGTCTGGCAGCGCCCATTGCTTTCGTATAACGGGCAACTCTAGCAGAATCGATTCCCTCAAAGAGAGATGGATTCGGTGTTTTGAGCTCCAGGAAAGCAGTATCGGCTGCTGCTAGTTCTTCATACACACGGCCGCGGAATGGAGTGAAGTAATCCAAATCATCTTCTTTTGCAAGCTTCACTTTTGCTTTTGTAATGTTATCATCCTGATAATCGACAATAACATCACGTAAGCCAGCTTCGTATGCTTTCTGAGCTACCACCTTTGTAAAAGGAGCAGCAGCTAGATCGGCTACAATCATCAAATCCTGTCCTTGCTTTACTTTCAAGCCGATATGCAGCAGTAGCTCGGCGTATTTTTCTAATTTCTGTTCGAATTGCATTCAAAATCCCCCTTTAATCATACTATCTTCATATTTTACCAGAAAATTATGACTAGAGCCGATACTCGAGCGAGAATTTTGCGATCGGCTCAAAATGGGCCGAATGCTTGATATGGCGAGGGAAGATCCAGCGTCTGGATAGCTGTTTCCGGGCACTGGTCAAATCGGTTCTGGCACCGCTCCAGAATGCCTGCCATACAAACTTTGTGCAATAATTCCAAGCAGGGTCTGCCAAGGCGCGGCTAAAACGGTATCCTTTCATCAAGCTAATGGAACGTTCAGCCCACTCTGCTGCACCAGACGGATCTATTTTTGGCCGGAGCAGCGTGATTGTACCGCCATGATGGTGACGGGACAGGTATGATGTTAATGATTCGGTGATACCGCCAGATGGATGTGCATGAAAAATTCGTCCATCGCTTCCGACGATACCGGCATGACTGAAGAAGTAGGTGGAAGGACCGATCGAGCTGTATAGTACATCACCGGCCTGCAGCAGCTTCTGAATAGTAGAAGCTGTCTGAAAGAGCTTCTCAAATTCTGCTTTGGATTTTCTCATTTAGGTCACTCCTGTTCAAATGTCACAAAATCGCAAACGAAAGCATGTTCCTTTATCTCTGCATGTATTATGATAGAGAAAGATTAAAGATTTGTGGAGGTTTAAGCATGAACGCATTAGAGAAACAAGGGTACAGCATATATGACTTACAAAAGGATCTGGCATATGAGGGGATGGAACAGGATTTAGCTGAAATACAGGCTGTTTTCGATACACTGCCGGCAGACAGCTATGCCTTGGATTTAAATCGTTACCGCCGCTATTCACGGGCAATCATATTCGACAAAGATGGCCGTTTAGAATGGCTGCCTGGTATTGAACGTGAAAACGGAAGCATGGCGCAGTATTTCCAAGGACGCTTCAATCCAGAGTACGTCGATTCCTACCGTGAATTTCCATCCCTTCCGGATCATATCCTGGAAAATAAATTATTACAGAAAATCATCATGCACGATTATCACGAAACTTTCTGGCGTAAAGAAGATCTAATTCTGCCAGTACATGCAGGCATTCATTTCGTAAAGCTGGAAGTGACAGAAGATGGACAAGAGGGCGTCTCTTCGCCTAACCTGATTCATCAGGATGGGGAACCATTTACATTTGCTCATCTAATTAAGCGCGATAACGTTGTTGGAGGTCTTAACATCATTGCGACTCCTGCTTGTGCAGGAAAGCTGCCGAAAGATGCAGACTCCAGTCAATTCCATGAAAGCTTTGAAATCCATAAGCCATTGGAATCCTACGGAGTACATGACGAGGCAGTCAGTCATTATGTCAGCCCAATCAAAAAAGGGGAAGCGGATCGCCCAGGTGTACGTGCGATTCTATTAATTGATTTCCAGCCAACTGTATTAGCTTAAATCCAAAAGGGGGATCAGGATGACAGTTACTATACGTGAAGCAGTAAAAGATGACTGTAATAGAATCGGTGAAATCAGTATGCTCAGTTGGCAGTTTGCTTATCAGCATATATTGCCGGCTGACTATTTAGCTGCTATTCGTCTGGAAGATAGAGCAGCTCGGTTTGAGAAGGTGCTGGAATCCGGATCCTTACTTCTTGTAGCAGAAGCAGACGAAACGATTGTTGGCTTTATCAGCGGAGGCAGATGCCGGGAAAGTGTACATTCTGATTACGATGGAGAGGTATACGCAATTTATCTTGATCCCAATTATACGAAGCGCGGGATTGGAAAGCTGCTTATGCAATCATTGGAGAAGCGGCTTACAGCGGAAGGGATGACGGGTGTCGTCGCTTGGATGCTTGTCGGCAATGAGGCGCGGCATTTTTATGAAGGCTTAGGCGGAAAGAAAATTGCCGAAGATAAACTTCAGATTAATGGAGCCTCTTATCCTGAAATCGCATATGGATGGAAAATAGCGGACAGATGATGTCCGCTATTTTTGTATGGATAAAGGCTCGGCTTGTATGTATTGCTGCCCATCAAAGGTAAGCTTCCAAATAGCCGGCATCGGCAGCTGTTTCCAGAAAGCATAATCGAATTGATTGTCATAATGACCCATCGTCAGCACCATCAGATTTCCATGCGTTCCGATGGCGACCCGTTTACCAGGATAAGCAGTGAGTATATCTTGGAGGGCATCAAGACCTCTTTTTCTCGCAGCTTTGTTCGATTCTCCACCTGGAAACTGATATTCTTCGTATGACCATAATCGATCCATAGCTTCCTGAAAATCATCAACCGGATCAGCAGCAATTTGCCGCTCTCGCAGTCTTTCATCCAGTATAGCAGTAGAAGCATCACTCACAATTGTTTCCCAAGCGCGCCGATAGGGACTTGAGATATATGAGTCTACTTGTTCAGTTGCTAATAACTTCTGAACTATCTTCGCATCACTGTAACCCTTTTCAGATAATGTCCGATTTCGTTCATCAGGTGTATAAATGGTATGCGCATGACGCACAAGATAAAGTGTTGTCAGCATAATTCTCCTCCTTCACTTTATTCTACCAATAATGGAAGGGGCGATTTGCATTTTTGTTTGAACTAAGTTACATTTTGTAAGTAACTAATAAATTGTATGTTTAGGGGGCGAAGCAGATGATGGAGCTTCACGGTATTCACCACGTTTCAGCCATAACAGCAAACGCAGCGAATAACTATGATTTTTATACAAGAATAATGGGAATGCGGCTTGTCAAAAAGACAGTCAACCAGGACGATACGTCAATGTATCACCTTTTTTATGCTGACAAACTTGGCAGTCCGGGAACGGATTTGACCTTCTTCGAAATTCACCGTGCTGGTCGCACGTATACTGGGAATAACAGCATTTCCCTTACATCCTTGCGTGTCGCATCAGATAAAGCAATTCATTATTGGGCAGAGCGTTTAGAAGAATATGCTATCCAGTCACAAGAAGTTGAACTGCAGGGGCGAAAGGTTCTATTCTTTGAGGATCCAGAAAAGCAGCGGCTTATGCTCGTTTCGGATGAACAGAACGAAGGCGTAACAGCAGGTGTTCCTTGGGAAGGTACCAATGTTCCGGCGGAATTTGCCATCATTGGACTTGGACCAGTTAAGCTGACTGTACCAGAACTTGCACCGACAGAGCGGGTCTTGCTTGAATTAATGGGATTCCGCAAAAAAACAGAGGCCAAACTTACTGATGGTACGAATCTACATATCTACGAAGTTGGCCAAGGCGGCACAGGCGCTGAAATAATGGTAGAAGTAGTACCTGGATTACAGCGAGAGCGCCCCGGACGCGGAAGTGTACATCATGTAGCTTTCCGTGTGAAAGACAGGGAAGAATTGGAGCGAGCGAAGAAAATCCTTTATGCAGCTCACTTGCCGAATTCTGGACTGGTAGACCGTTATTACTTCCAATCACTATATTTCCGGGAACCGAATGGTATTTTGTTTGAGCTTGCAACAGATGGACCTGGATTCGCTACGGATGAAAATCCGGATGCCTTAGGTGAGACGCTGGCACTTCCGCCGTTTCTCGAAGGGGAGCGGGAGAGTATTGAAGCAAGACTGACACCGCTTGATACAAAAAAGAGATAACAACCGGAAACCGCCTCTGAAGGCGGTTTCTTTTGGTATCAGGGTTGACGCGTATAGCTGATGTATGATTCTATATATAGAAATAAATGCGTATAGGAAAGAGAGTTTCCCGAGCCTGAGTTCCATGGCACCGGGCATTTTTTTACACGTTTATGGGCATAACGTATAAGGATAATAGGAGTTGAACACAGTGGGGAAAAGAACGAAATTATTTGAAGCGGCAAAACGATTGGGTGAGGTTGCATTAGGAAAGCGTCCCGCTGATCTGATTATCCGAGATGGAGTGCTAGTCAACGTATTCACAGGAGAACTGCTGGAGCATACCGATGTTGTCGTTTCAGGTGATCGGATAGCGTTAGTCGGTAAAGCAGTGAAAGAGCATGAAGGACCGGACACAAAAGTGATAGAAGCAAATGGACAGCACATCGTACCTGGTCTTATCGACGGCCATATGCATGTGGAGAGTACGATGCTTTCTGTGACGGAATTTTCCAAGGCAGCACTTGCAAAAGGGACAACGACGGTATTCATGGATCCCCATGAGATTGCGAACGTATTCGGTATTGAGGGCGTTCGTTATATGCACGAGGAAGGGCAGCAGCTGCCTTTGAAAGTGTATACGACCTTCCCGTCATGTGTACCGGCTACAGATGATTTGGAAGATGCCGGGGCAAGCCTGACTGTGAAGGATATACAGGAAGGTCTAACGTGGGAAAATGTTCAAGGACTGGGAGAAGTGATGAACTTTCCTGGTGTAGTGCATGGAGACAGTAAAATGCATGGCGAAATAGCTGAGACGATTAAAGCAGGAAAGACAGTTACCGGTCATTTCCCTTCAGAGGATCCATATGCGCTGCAAGCATATATCGCAGCAGGTGTTACATCTGATCATGAAACGATCGCCAAAGAAGATGCATTAGCTAAACTTCGTGCAGGTTTACATGTACAGATTCGCGAGGGATCAGCATGGCGAGATGTGAAAGAAGTTATTAAGGTAATCACGGAGTATAAAGTAGACACACGCAATATTTCGTTAGTGACGGATGACGTTTATCCGGAAACGTTGATTACAAAAGGACATATGAACCACGTTGTCCGCCGAGCAATAGAAGAAGGGCTTGATCCTGTAACAGCAATCCAACTGGCTACGATTAACTCAGCTCGATATTTTCATATGGAAAATGACATCGGCAGCATCAGTGCCGGTAAATTCGCAGACTTGCTTCTTATAGAAGATTTGCAGCAGATGGAAGCATCCCTTGTTATCGCAGACGGAAGCATCCAGTTTGAAAATGGAGAGCTGCAGCAAGCGTTCCCAGCGTACATATATCCGGATGCTGTGCGAAGTTCCGTTCATCTAGCGCGTGAAATGAAAGCCGACGATTTTCTTCACCGTACAGCTCGTCCAGATGGCGATGTGAAGGTAAATGTCGTCAAAGCAATTGAAGGAAGCGCGCGGACAGAGAAGATGACAGCCACTTTGCAGGTGCAGGATGGAGCAGTACAGATTGATAAGGAACAGGATATTATCCATTTAGCGTGTATCGAGCGGCATAAAGGAACCGGACAAATATCCAATGTTTTTGTCCATGGCTTCCAATTCCAGCATGGAGCAGTAGCTTCGACAGTGGCGCATGATAGTCATAATCTGCTTGTCATGGGTGTAGATCGCGAAGATATGGCTATTGCAGCGAACCGTTTGGCAGAAATCGGCGGCGGACTTGTTGCTGTACGGGATGGCAAAGTTTTAGCAGAATTACCGATGCCGATTGCCGGGCTCATGTCTGACCAGCCATTGGAAACAGTCGTTGAACAAGTAAGTGATCTCGTGAAAGCCTGGGAAAACCTCGGGTGCAGCATAACAGATCCGATTATGACATTCTCCTTGATTGCCTTAGCAGTTATTCCGGAAATTCGAATAACAAACCGAGGACTTGCAGATGTCACCACATTCGAATTGATTGATGTAGTTATATCGGATTAATGAGAGGAAACCAGCAGCAATGCTGGTTTTTCTTATGTCGAGAATTTTCCGATTACTCTCGAATTCATTGACAAAAAGTTGAAACATCTGTTATTGTACTTTAATACTTTACCATAATAAAGCGATGGAGGAATTTGAAGTGAACGCAGTTGTGATCGGTGTTGTTTTAGTACTTATACTAAGTTTATTACGAGTCAATGTAGTATTTTCCCTCATATGCGGTGCCCTCTTCGGCGGTCTTGTCGGCGGTCTCGGGATGGATGGCACATTAACCGCATTTACTGACGGAGTTGGCGGAGGTGCTGAAGTAGCCCTCAGTTATGCGATGCTTGGCGGTTTTGCTGTCGCAATTGCAAGCACCGGTTTGCCCGAGGCAATGGTTCGCGGCATTATTTCTATTAGCGGCAAAAAAGATACTGACTATTCCAAGAAGCGTTCCAGGGCGTTTGTCTTAATTTTGATTTTGATCATGGCATGTTTGTCTCAGAATGCTATTCCGGTGCATATTGCATTTATACCGTTGCTGATTCCGCCTTTGTTGTCTATCTTGAATGATTTGCAAATTGACCGTCGGCTGACAGCGACTATTCTTACATTTGGGCTGGTGACGCCATATATGGCATTGCCTATCGGGTACGGGGAAATATTCCAGGGTCTCGTAGCCAGTAATATTGCTTCAAATGGTTTGGAAGTAACAGCAAATCAAGTTACGAAGGCGATGATTCTGCCTGCATGCGGTATGGTAGTCGGATTATTGATTGCACTCATTACCTATCGAAAGCCACGTGTCTACGAAAAACGTGAGCTGCCTGTTCCAGAAGAAGTAAAAGAAAAGTCTCAATTTAAAGTACGGACATTAATCTTTTCCATTTTGGCTATCGTTGCCGCATTGTCTGTTCAGATTTGGACGGACTCCATGATCTTCGGTGCACTTGCAGGTATCATTATCTTGTATGCAACGGGTACTGTGAAATGGAAGGAAGCAGATGCAATCTTGACAAATGGTATGCGGCTTATGGCATTTATCGGCTTCGTCATGATTGCTGCATCTGGTTTTGCGAATGTTATTGGGGAGACTGGCGATGTCGAAGGACTAGTGAAGAGCGCGGCGAATGCGATTAACGGCAGCCAAGCTTTAGGTGCCCTATTGATGCTAGTGGTCGGTCTTCTTGTAACTATGGGTATCGGATCTTCTTTTTCAACTATACCTGTTATCGCAACTATTTTTGTTCCATTGGCAGCAGAGTTAGGCTTCAGTCCGCTTGCCATTATTGCCTTAGTTGGAACAGCAGGCGCGCTTGGTGATGCTGGTTCTCCAGCATCAGATTCTACACTCGGTCCTACTGCAGGCTTGAACGCAGATGGTCAGCACAATCACATCTGGGACAGTGTTGTTCCAACCTTCTTGCATTATAATTTGCCAGTTATCGCACTTGGCTGGATTGCAGCAATGATTCTCTGACAGTTGAACGCTGGACATGCTAGCGTTATGATACGTGTAGAGGATAAAAAGGGGCGATGACAGTGGAAGGCAAAACAGTACGTGATTTAGTGACGGCTATCAAAGATAAGGAAATCTCACCAGTTGAGGTAGCTTCCTATTATTTGGATCAGACAGAGAGTAAAAATGGAGATATCAATGCGTTCGTTACCATGAATGATAAGTTGCTAGCAGAAGCGAAAGAGGCAGAAGCGGCAGTCATGCGCGGGGAAGAGACAGGACTGCTGCATGGTATTCCAGTCGGGATCAAAGATCTTACACCGGTAAAAGGTATGCGTACCACTTTTGGCTCACCAGCTTATAAGGATCATATCGCTGATCGGGACGCTACGATCGTCAAGCGTCTACGCCAAGCTGGTGCTTTGATCATGGGTAAGACGAACACGCCTGAATTCGGTCATAAAGGCACGACGGATAATATGGTATTCGGTGCGACTGTGAATCCTTGGGATCATTCCAAGACAGCAGGCGGATCAAGTGGCGGGGCCGCCGCAGCTGTTGCTGCAGGAATGGTGCCGCTGGCAGAGGGAAGCGATGGAGGAGGTTCCATTCGTATTCCAGCAAGCTTATGCGGCGTTTTCGGCTTTAAGCCGACATATGGCCGAATTCCGATGGATAACAATTTGGGAAATGTATTCGGATCCAGTTCTCCGTTCGTCAATCATGGACCGCTCTCGAATAATCCAGATGATAGTGCGCTTTTCCTTGAGGCAGTCCAAGGCCCGTCTACGACGGATCCTTTCAGTCTGCCGCTTTTAGACAGTCATATCGGTTCTTCTTACTTAGAGGAACAAGCCCAAGGTTTGCGTATAGCCTATACACCTGATTTCGGAATGTATGCTGTTGACCCGGAAGTAAGAAACGTTATCGAAGCAACATTCGATAATTGGCGGGCACTCGGAATGTCCGTTGAGATAGTAGATCTTAATTTTGATATGGATAGACATGAATTCAATGGATTCTTTACAAGCATGTGGTATGCGTCTTCCGCGGCAGGCAGCGCTAAATTGCTAGAAACCAATCCAGAATGGGTGTCTGATTCCTATCGCGATATGATCGAAAAGGGCAAGCCGTTGATGGCTTCGGATTATCGTGCGTACGAACGAAATCGCTCGACAGTCTGGAACAGGATGCAGACGGTGCTGCAGGATTATGACTTGGTGCTGTCACCGACTCTGGCGGTTCCAGCTTTCGATTATCATTTGTTAGGACCGTCTGTTATTGATGGGCAGCAAGTGAAAGAAGATGCAGACTGGATGATGACACATGCTTATAATGTGACTGGTCTTCCGGCGGCATCCCTGCCAGCGGGACTTTCACAAGGACGCTTGCCGATCGGGATGCAGCTAGCTGCTAACCGATTCCAGGATGCGCGTGTCCTTCGTGCAGCTAAGGCCTATATGGATGCCTATCCACTACGTTAAAAAGCAGCTTCGGCTGCTTTTTTTCTTTTTGCTTCAAATATCCCAGTTGCTTTACAGAAAATTTACCAGAATCATGCCTATCCTCCTATATCAGGAATACTGGATTCCCGCTAGTATGGTAGATGACGGAGTTCGCCAGTATTTGCAACTTACTAATATTTTGGGGGAATCATGTAGATGGGCAAGAGGATCGTATCTGTTTTTGCAATAGTCACACTTATTTGTTCTGGGATTTTACCGAGCTTCTCTTCTGGCGTACAAGCTGCAGAACGTGCTGCGGCACCAATTTTATCGGAGTACGTAGAAGGAAGCTCTTATAATAAAGCCATTGAGCTTTATAATCCGACAAACGAGCCAATTGATCTTAGTCAATTCGAGCTGGCAGGATATTTCAATGGTAATACGGAAGCAACTTCTACATTGACCTTGTCGGGAACATTGGAGGCTGGTGATACATATGTGATTGCCAACCCGCGTGCGGGCGAAGCATTGCTTGCAGCAGCAGATCAGACGAACGGCAGTGTCATTAACTTCAATGGAAATGATGCAGTCGCTCTCCAGCAGGATGGCGCCGTTCTGGATGTGGTTGGCGAAATCGGGAATGATCAGGACACAGCCAAGGATATCGGACTCATCCGATCTACTGACGTAACCGAAGGCAGCACAGTCTTCGTTTCAGAGCAGTGGGAGGTAACGGAGAAAGATACATTCGATACAATCGGCTCTCATGGACAAGAGCAGCCTGGTGAGGAACCTGAAGAAGAGCCAGAAGCAGGTACAGTCCAGCCAGTTGCGGATGTGAAGGGCAAGACTGGTGAAACGGTAACAGTGGAAGGAATTGCTACAGCAGATAATGCAAGTATCGGCGGAGGGAAATTATCAACATTCCTTCAAGACGATACAGCTGGTATCAATATCTATCATACGGATGCAACTGCTTTTCCTGACATTAAAGAAGGCGACCTTATTCGCGTTACAGGGGAAATTACGAGCTATAAAGGTTTGACCGAAATAGAACCAGCAGAAGATGGTATTACAATCGTTTCTGCTGACAATGACATACCTTCAGCTGAAGAGATGACGATCAGTCAGCTTCAGGATGAAACAACAGCCGAACCAGCAGAAGGAGAGCTTGTCCAGGTAGCAGGATACATCAAGGATATTCCGGATAATCCAGCTGGCGGTGGGTACAATGTTCAGTTCATCAATGAAAACTATGAATCTGTGACATTGCGTATCATGGAATCTGCTTTGGATGTTTCGGCTATTGAAGAAGGGAAATGGTACACCGTTACCGGTATCCTAAGCCAATACGATAGCTATCAGATCCTGCCTCGTAAGCAAGAGGATATGCAGGTAGCAGCAGAACAGCCAGAAGCACCTAAGACGGAAGGTACGTACAAAGCAGTTGTAGAATCTGTCACTGACGGAGATACAATCCGTCTCCAAGACTCTGTTTTAGGATCGGATCGTGTGCGTTTTGTAAATGCGGATACACCGGAGACATTTCATGCGATCAAAAATGATTTAGACCAGAACCAAATGGATCATGGAAAAGCTGCGTCAGATTATCTGAAGTCCAAGCTATCTGCCGGCGAAGAGATTACCCTTAAAGTGGGAGAAGAGCCGACAGATAATTATGGTCGTTTGCTAGCACAGGTTATCACAGATGAAGGCGAAAATATGAATCTCGAATTGGTGAAAGAAGGACTAGCAGTTACTTATTTCATCTCTCCAATCGGAGATACAAACGAATATGACACATTCCAGCAAGCTGTTGCGGATGCAAAAGAGCAGGAAAAAGGAATATGGAATCCTGAATCGCCACTGGAGGAATTGCCGTTTGAGTTCCGGGCCCGCTATGATGGCGGTGGTTTGGATAAATATGTTGGAAACTCAGATACAAAGGAATACGTAGTTCCAGCTGAATGGGAATCTATTCCTGTCGAGAAGCGAATCTTCTTCTGGACAGAAGAGGATGCTATTGCGGAAGGCTATACAGCAGCAGACGGTACGGAGCCTCCGGCAAATGAAGATAACCTGGCCGTACAGCTGCTTGGTATGAACGACCTTCATGGCAAGATTGATCAGCAATACGAACTCGATACAAACGAAGATGGTACGATGGATGGTACATTCGGCCGTATGGATTATACTGCCGCGGCTATCAAACAGCGGGAAGCAGAAAATCCGAATAGTTTGCTAGTACATGCTGGAGATATGATTGGCGGCAGCTCACCTGTATCAGCTCTGCTCCAGGATGAGCCGACGATTGAGATCATGGAAGCGATGGGCTTTGATGTCGGTACAATCGGAAACCATGAACTGGATGAAGGAACAGATGAGCTTTTGCGTATCGTGGAAGGCGGGGAGCATCCGAATGGAACTCCTGGCTATGATGGTACAAACTTTGCCACACTTTGTGCCAACTGTGTATACAAAGACAGCGGTGAAACGATTCTTCCTCCTTACAGCATTCAGGAAGTGGATGGAGAGAAAATCGGATTCATCGGAGTGAATACGACAGCATCACTTGGTATGGTCATGCCTGAAGGAATTCAGGACATCACCATTACGGATGAAGTGGAAGCAGTCAATAAAGCAACAGCAGAACTGAAGGAACAAGGCGTTAAGGCTATTGTTGTCCTGTCCCATATGCCAGCTGAGCAGAGTGGAAACAGCGCTACAGGTGATGCAGCCGACATGGCGAACGCAGTTGATGATGAGGTAGATATCATCTTCGCAGCCCATAACCACGCTGTTGTGAATGCGACTGTAGATAATAAACTAATCGTTCAAGCATCTGAGTATGGAAAAGCCTTCTCTGATGTGGATGTGGAAATCGATCGCGAAACAGGCGATATCGTATCCAAGCAAGCTGAAATTGTGTGGGCAGATCAATCCTCCTACACGCCAGATCCGACAGTGGGAGCTATATTGGCTAAATATGCTGAAGAAGTTGCACCTATCATGAACGAGGTTGTCGGTGTCGCTGCTAATACGATGACTGGCGGTTATGCTGTAAAAGGAGAAATAGGTGATAATGCACTTGGCAACTTGCTTGCTGATGGTATGAATGCAGCAATGAATAGTGATTTTGCTATGATGAATGGCGGAGGAATCAGGGATGACCTGTTGGAAGGTGATATCACCTGGGGTGAGCTCTTCAATATCCAGCCTTTCAATAATACGCTCATGACATTCGAAATCGATGGAGCAGATCTAGCGCCTATATTGAATGCTCAAATCACTTCCTACGGTCCGGATTACAGCATAAGCGGATTTACGTATACATGGAATGGAGAAACAAATCAGGTTGTGGATATCAAGCTTCCTGATGGTTCACCTATTGACGAAAATAAAGTATACACACTGACAGTGAATAACTTCATGGGTACATCATTAGGTGATAAGTATCGTCCAATCAGCGAACTCGGCCGTAATCCTGTAATGGGACCAGAAGATCTGGAGGCAACTGTGGCATATGTACGCAGCTTCGAAATGGAGCCCATCAGCTATGAAGCAGAGGGACGCATTTCCGAAGTGGGCGAGGATACACCAACTGAGCCTCCTGTAGAACCAGAGGAGCCGCCAGTAGATCCGGAAGAACCACCGACTGATCCTGATCAGCCGGATGAAGATGATAAGCCGAATCATCCGATTGTTGATTTAGTCAAAGACATAATCGGAACTGTGTGGAATTGGGTGAAGAACCTGTTCTGGCGCTGGTAATGCAAAAACACCTTCAAGCAATAATTGCTTGAAGGTGTTTTTTTAGCTTTCGACTGCTGTTTTTTCTTTGTTGTACCAGATGAACTTCCCAGTATAGCCGTAGATGATAGCCAGTCCGATAGCTACAAAACTCAGCCACATGAAAGGTAAATAAGAGAAAGTGGAAACGCCCAGAATACCGGCCATGTAAATACCGTTATCCGACCAAGGCACCATCCCGGAAGTCAATGTGCCCCCGACTTCTGTGTTACGGGATAGGACACGACGATCAAGCTGCTGCCTATCGTACGTTTTTTCCATCATTTTAGGTGTCAGAATTAATGCAACATACATTGCACAGCCGAGGACATTGCCTAAGAATGCTACGATTAAGGTTGCAACTGTTGTATTACCTGCTGATACAAGTTTCTTTTCGAAAGTGGAAACAATCACTTGCAGGACACCGAGCTTCTCCAAAAGCCCCCCAAAACCAAGACCGAAGATGATAACCATCAAGGTATCGAGCATACCCAACACACCACCCCGGTTGAGGATGCCATCGATGAAATTAACGCCTGTGTCAATTGAGAAGCCGCTATAAGCGGTTCCTAGAGCTTCTGCAAAATTCATTCCCTGGAACAGGGATGCCCAGATTGCACCAAGAAGTGCACCTGTCACTATGACTGGCAAAGATGGTTTCTTCATTGCCAGCAACACAAGTACCACTACAGCTGGAATTAGCATGAGAATGCCAATATCAAAATTATCCATCAGTGCGGTTTTCAGCGAATCAACCCTTGCTTGATCGATATCTTCTCCACCGTAGATGAAACCGGCCCCTGTAAACAGAATAGCAGTGATGATAAACGCCGGAACGGAAAGGAAAAGCATAGCCCGCACGTGCTCAAGCACATCAACTTTGGATAAAGAAGATGCAAGTACCGTACTATCTGATAGCGGAGATAACTTGTCCCCAAAGTATGCTCCAGATAGGACAGCGCCGGCTACGAGCGGCAGCGGCATACCAAGTCCTTCTCCAATTGCCATCATGGCAATACCAGCTGTTCCTGCTGTTCCCCAAGATGTTCCAGTTGCAATAGACATGACAGCACAAATGATCAATGTTGCAAGCAGGAAGATACTTGGATGAATAAATTCAAGACCATAGTAAATCAATGTCGGCACAACTCCGCCAGCAATCCAGGTACCGATCAGTGTTCCCACGGCTACAAGGATTAATATAGCTTCCAGTCCATTTGATATTCCATCCATAATTGACTTTTGCAAATCTTGATACTTATGTCCAAGCCGTATGCCCAAAATGATGACAACAAACCAGGAGATGAAGAGAGCCAACTGAATTGGCAGGTCAAGATAGACTGTAAAAGATAATACTAGTGCTAGAAAGATGCCTAGTACGATGATGATTTGAGTTATTGATGGTAATCTTACTTCTTTCAAGTCCAGTCCTCCTAAAAAGATATTGAACCCGCTTACATATGAAAACGGATAAAAATGTGCAGCGCATACCGTTTTTTAAAAATCGGAACGCACGCACATCCTCCTATTATCTATCAAAAAGCTCCTCACCTGCAATACCCGGTTTCGTCATTTCGTAAGGATTTAAGATAATATCAAGCTCTTCTTCGGTTAATACATCATGTTGCAGGCAAAGCTCACGGATGGATTTGCCCGTAAGGATCGCTTCACGTGCAATCCGCGCAGCAACTTCATATCCCAAATGCGGGTTTACTGCAGTTAGCAAACCAACACTTTTATCTACATATTCCTTCAGCAACGCTTCATTCGCTTCGATACCGATCAGGCAGTTATCTGTGAAGGATCGGAAGCCATTATTCATGATGCTGATGGACTGTAAAAGGTTGAAAACGAGTACAGGTTCCATGACATTCAATTCAAGCTGCCCAGCTTCGGAGGCCAAGCAGATCGTGTTATCATTGCCGATTACTTGGAATGCAATCTGGTTGATTAGCTCAGCCATGACTGGATTCACTTTCCCTGGCATGATGGACGAACCCGGCTGCCGTGCTGGCAGGTTGATTTCATTCAGTCCAGCTCTTGGACCAGAAGCCATCAAGCGAAGGTCATTCGCAATTTTGGACATGTTCATCATACAAACCTTCAGAGCAGCAGAAACCTCAGTATAGGCATCTGTATTTTGTGTTGCATCCACAAGATTCTCAGCAGTTACAAGCGGCAAACCACTGTTGGCAGCCAAATGCTTTACGACTTCCTCAATATATTTCGGGTTTGCATTCAAACCTGTACCGACGGCTGTTGCTCCCATATTGACCTCATACAAGTGCTGGCGTGACTGTTTGATACGTTTAATATCTCTTTCCAGCACACGGCTGTAAGCTTCGAATTCCTGACCTAAACGAATTGGTACCGCATCCTGAAGATGCGTACGTCCCATTTTGATGACAGAATCGAACTGTATTGCTTTCTTCTTGAATTCTCCTTGCATATATTCCATTGTATCGAGCAATCTTTCGAGCATGTTCAATGTTGAAATATGAATTGCTGTCGGAAATACATCATTCGTCGATTGAGACATATTTACATGTGTATTAGGGCTCAAATGCTGGTAGTCGCCTTTTTCATGACCTAGGATCTCTAGGGCGCGATTCGTGATGACTTCATTAGCATTCATATTGATGGAAGTTCCAGCACCGCCTTGAATTGGATCCACGATGAACTGGTCATGCCATTGGCCGTTTATTAGTTCATCTGATGCTTGAACAATTGCATTGCCTAGCCCTTCATACAACCGTTTTACATCCATATTAGCAAGGGCAGCTGATTTTTTCACAATACCAAGCGCTTTGATCATTTCTTCATGGATGCGATAACCAGTTATCGGGAAATTCTCTGACGCTCGCAGCGTCTGAATTCCGTAATACGCATCTTTTATAATTTGTTTTTCTCCCAGAAAGTCTTTCTCAATCCGATAGTTCTCTTGTAAGTCTGCCATGACCTGAACCTTCCTTTTCACTTATTTAAGAGGGCCATATAGTAATATCTTCAGCGATCGGTCTTTCCATCATGCGTTTAACTTCCTTCGGATCAGTGGATTGGCCGAGCGCCCACATGAGCTTCGGAACGATGGCCTCTGTGTTCATATTGCTTGAACGAGTCACCAACTCTTGATTGATGCGGCGGCCGACTTCGTAAATACTCATGTCTTCGCCTTCCTCTAAGCATTGTGTAGTGATAACGACTACAATACCTCTTTCAACCAATTCGTTTATCTTTTCCAGAAGGTCGCGTCCTTCGAATGGAATACCGCCGCTGCCATAGCTCTCAATTACGATACCTTTATACATGCTCGCTAAAGCATCCAATATCTCGGGCTTGAGACCCGGATACAGCCTTAATAAGAGTACATCAGTACAGAGGGAAGTATCAACGGTAAACGGCAGTTTTTCGCTTTGAATTTTTTTGTTATATTCAACCTCATCTTCATGGATGAAGGCGATGTAAGGGTAATTGATGCTTTCGAATGCATCATAGCTTTTCGTCCGCAGCTTGATTGCCCGTGTTCCTTGTATAACGCGGCCATCGAATACAACGTAGACACCCCCGATTTCTTCACAGGCAAACCGGATGGCATCTTTGATATTTTTCTTGGCATCTGTTTTTTGAAATGTAATCGGTATTTGCGAGCCGGTAATCACAATTGGTTTACTCGCATTCTGCAGCATATAGGACAGAGCCGCTGCCGTATAAGCCATCGTGTCGGTTCCGTGCGTGATGACAAAGCCATCGTAAGCATCATAATGATCTTTGACTGCCTCAGCCATCGACACCCAATCTTCCGGTTGCATGTTTGTGCTGTCCAGATTCATAAGTGAGACTGTTTCCATTGTATAATCATTATCCATGTTGGAAACAAAGCTTAACAATTCATTCGCATCTACAGCCGGTGATAGGCCGTTTGCTCCTTCGACTGATGCAATGGTGCCGCCGGTGGTAAGTAATAATAGCTTCTTCATTCCCTGCACCTCTTCTATCTATCTCAAATGTAATTCGCTAATTGCGTACTTTAAACTTAATTATAGAGAAGGAATTAGGGTTAATCAAGAATATATTATTCGTATCGCGTACGAAACGATGCTATAATAATAGGAAGATAATAGAGCGGGGGAAGTAAGATGAATCTGGATCGGCTATCAGAATTAAGGAAAAAGAAAAATTGGTCGCTGCAAGATACCGCAGACCGTCTCGGTATAGCAAAAAGCACTTATGCAGGCTACGAATCCGGATATCGGCGTCCGTCATTTGAGGCATTGATTATGCTGGCAGACTTATTTGGTACAAGCTGTGACGATTTGCTGGGGCGTCATTTTGATAAGCAAATGGAGCTGACGGAGCGGGGGAGTACGAAGCTGACTGTCGATCAAAGGGAGCTAACCGAAAAGGAGATAAGCGGGGCAGTTGCGTTTATCCGGGTAACGAGGCAAATGGAAGAAGAACAGGTATTATAAAACGCGTTGCAGATAGCTGCAACGCGTTTAGTTTATGCCAAAGTTTTTTCGATGATACGCTCTTGCGCAACAGGAGCTGCACTTCCAAGAATATTATAAGGCAAGCAGAGAGGCACTCCTGAACGCGGGTCGATAATCACATCAGCTTCGATGTTGAATACTTCCCTCAGGTTCTCTGCAGTAACAGTATCAACAGGTGAACCTTCGCAAATTACCTGTCCTTTTTTGATAGCAATCATGTGATCTGCATAACGTGTAGCATGATTGAGATCGTGTACAACCATGACGATCGTACGGTTTTCTTCACGATTCAGTTTATGCAATAGCATAAGCACTTCCAACTGATGTGCCATATCGAGGAATGTCGTCGGCTCATCAAGGAAGAGTGTTTCCGTTTCTTGTGCCAATGCCATTGCAATCCAAGCGCGCTGACGCTGTCCGCCGGAAAGCTGGTCGACCGCACGCTGTGCGAAATCCTCCATCGCTGTCACTTCAATTGCCCATGCAATTACTTCCTTATCATAAGGAGTAAGAGTGCCGAACCCTTTCTGATGTGGATAGCGGCCATATGCTACAAGCTCAGACACTGTCAAACCCTCGGGTGCAACAGGATTCTGAGGAAGGATGGCAAGCTGCTTCGCGACAGCTTTCGTTGATTGTTTATGAATGCTTTTCCCGTCCAATAGTACCGTGCCGTTTTTCGGCTTCATGACACGCGCCATTGTCTTAAGTATAGTGGATTTGCCGGAACCATTAGCTCCAACAAGAGCTGTAATCTTTCCTTTAGGAATTTCTATAGTTAAATCTTTTACGATTGATTTATCTCCATAGGCTACTTCAAGTAATTCCGTTTGTAAACGTCCCATTACTGGTACCCCTTTCCTCTTCTCTTTGATTTGAGAATGAGATTCGTTATCATTTATATTGTCACAAAATAAAGGTCTGTTCAAGCGTTATTCAGAAACTTTCATAAAAAAGTAAGATTTTTTCCAGATAGATAGCACATTGACATTGTATGGAATATTCAGATATGATAATGATAATGATTTTCAATTAAAGAAAAGCACGGAGAATGGAAGAGGAGTGTGACAGATGCAATTAGAGCAGCTGATAAAAGATAGAAGATCAATTACGAATTATGATACTAGTAAAAGAATCTCTTACGAGGAGATACAGGAACTACTTGATATAGCAGTGTGGGTGCCAAACCATAAAATGACGCAGCCTTGGCGTTTTATTTTAATTGATGGTGAGACGAAACAAAAGCTGGGTGAAATCAATTCGAAGCAAGGGGCGAAAGGTGCTGCAACAGCTGAAGAAAAAGAGAAAAAAGCAGAGGCATTAAAAAAGAAGATTACTGATGTTCCGCTTTGGATTGCTGTCGTTTTAGAGGAAAATACGCAAATGAAATTCCGTGAAGAAGATTATGCATCTGCTAGTATGCTAATCCAGAATTTCAGCCTGCTTGCATGGGAAAAAGGCATCGGAACAATCTGGAAGACGAATACATTGCTCGAGAATGCAGATGCGAGAGAATTACTCCAAATCAGACCAGGTGAACGTAATATCGGACTCCTGCAGGTCGGGTTTATCGGTAAAGAACCGAAAGTGAAGCCAAGAGTGCCTGCAAGCGAACGTACAACTGTATTGAACTAAAAAACAGCGATTCTGCTTAAAGCAGAATCGCTGTTTTCTTTATACAATCTTTTTACGCAAATAGCCAGAAATTAAGTCAATCGCCGATACCAATACAATGATACCAAGTAGAATGACACCAACGCGCGGCCAGTTACGAGAAGTCAAAGCGAAAATAAGCGGAGCTCCAATACCACCTGCGCCGATAATACCGAGGATGGAAGCTCCCCGGACATTCAGCTCGAAACGGTAGAGTGTGTAGGAGATGAATCCAGGCAGTACTTGCGGCAATACGGAATAGACGAGTACTTGGATGCGGTTAGCTCCTGTAGCAATCAAGGCTTCACGTGGACCGTGATCAATTGCTTCTACTTCTTCAGCAAATAGTTTACCTAGCATCCCGATGGAATGCAGACCCAATGCGAGTACCCCAGCAAACGATCCAGGACCGACAGCTTTAATGAAGATAATCGCCAGAACAACCTCTGGGAATACCCGAATGAAGCTAAGTACGAATCGGCCCAAACCGGTAACAAAAAATCCGGATTTATCTTTGCGGCTCGCGGCCCAGAAACCGAATGGTATGGTAAGAATAGCTGAAATGAACGTACCAAGGATAGAGATAGCCAGTGTATCAATCAATCCGAAGATAAGACCTTCTTCTTCATTTACGAATGCCCAATCCGGATGGATGATACCATCGAAAATCGCCTTGGAAATCTGACCAGCAGTCTCCTTGATTTCAAATTCTTCTATTCCAGCAAAAGCCCAAACATAGATAGCAGCCAGGATGACTAGGATCAACACACGGTTGAAGACCTTTTTACCGCGGCCTTTTGGTTTATCGACAGTATGTGTAGGTAATTGGCTCATAGTAATTTCTCCCGTAGTTTGTTACTCACAAAATCGATGATCAATACAACGGCAAGGGTTGCAATAATCAAGGTATTGACACGTGGATAATTTAAGAAACCAAGGTTGCTGTCATAATAAAGACCGATACCGCCTGCACCTACGAGGCCAAGGATGGCAGCGGCACGAATATTTACCTCGAATGTATACAGCACATACGAAACGAAATAGGCAGCAGCCTGAGGGATGATAGCGAAAGTAATCCACTGGACTTTGTTCGCACCAACCGCTGTCATAGCTTCCATTGGCCCTTTGTCGATTCCTTCGACGGATTCATATGTCAATTTTGCGATAATCCCCACGGAGAAGATCGTCAAAGCAAAGATACCAGGAATCATACCTAAACCAAAAATTGCTACGAAAATAGCTGCAAGCAATAGCTCCGGAACTGTTCTGATCAAGTTCAGTACAAATCGTGCTGGATAAGAGATCCAAGGTATCCGGTTCACGTTGTTTGCACAAAGCAGAATGACTGGAACGGATATGATAGCTCCGAATGTCGTTCCGATGACAGCCATGCGGATTGTCTCAAGCATCGGTTCGATGATTTTCTCAAAGTAGGCCCAATCCGGCGGGAACATATCGATGACAAGGCTGGCCATTTGATCGCGGTTCGTTATCAAATCCATAAAGCTGGAGCCTGTCTGAATATAACTTAGGGCAAGCAGGACCAGTACGATTGCCGCTGTCAGATAATGTTTGATTCTGGTAGGCGGTTTTGGAATCGTCTTTTTCGGAGGCTGGCTCATTCGGCACCCTCTCCAATTGGACCTCGCTGCTGTTCTTTTTCCAGCTGCTGTCCGTAGATTTCCTGGAATTTCTCATCAGTCGCTTCATCCACTGGTCCGTCGAACACAACTTCTCCCGCATTCAAACCGATGATGCGTGTAGCATATTGACGTGCGATATCGATGAAGTGAAGGTTGACGACAGTCGTAATACCAAGCTCTTGGTTAATCTTTTTCAAATCATCCATTACTTGTTTCGTTGTCAGCGGATCAAGAGAAGCTACTGGCTCATCAGCAAGGATGATTTTCGCTTCCTGTGCCAAAGCTCTGGCAATCGATACACGCTGCTGCTGTCCGCCAGAAAGCTGGTCAGAACGCGTATAGGCCTTCTCGACAATATTCACACGATCTAGTGCATTGAGAGCCAAGTTGACATCCTCTTTCGGGAATAAGCCGAATACAGTCCGCAGCGTGTTATGGTAAGCAACACGGCCGGAAAGGACATTCCGCAAAACAGTAGAACGTTTGACGAGATTGAAGTTTTGGAAAATCATGCCAATATCACGACGGATATGGCGCAAATTCTTTCCTTTAGCAGCTGTAATGGATTCATTATCAATCATAATTTCGCCTTCGGAAATTTCATGCAATCTATTAATCGAGCGCAGCAATGTAGACTTACCGGCACCGGAAAGACCAACAATGACAATAAACTCGCCTTTTTCGATAGTTAAGTTGATGTTTTTCAAACCTTTGACGCCGTTCGGATATGTTTTCGAAACATTGCGAAATTCTATCACTTTCTATACCAACCTTTTTATGTAGTTTAATAGTAAAGCAGAAAAAATACAGTTAAGAAAAGATATAGTTACAGACAAAAGCCCAGCCAGTCTAAGGAAATCTCAGGCTGGCTGGATTGATAGCTAGTTTATTCTATTATTCTTGTGCAAATTTCTCGGAATACTCGCGAACAACTTCGAATTTACTATCATCAGATTTTACGTAACCTTCATGTGTGTAAACATCACGGATGATTTCCAAACCTTCCGGATCTTTACCGATGTTGATGAAGGCATCAGTGATTTTTTCTTTCCATTCGTCATTGATTTCAGGAGTAACTGCAATTGTATCATTCGGGATTTTTTCAGTAGTAGCAATTACTTTCGTATCCTCGAAGACAGTTGGGTAGTCACCTTTAACGACGTTACGTGCATCTTGGAATGTTACAGCTGCATCTGTGTCACCGTTCAATACGCTGATGATACCAGCATCATGACCTTTTACAGTTGTTGGAGTCAAGTCGGACTGGATGTCCAAACCAGCAGCATCAAGTGCACCAGCAGGCCATACATAACCTGCAGAGGATGTTACATCCTGAACTGCAATGGTCTTGTCTTTCAAGTCCTCAAGAGAGTCTATTCCAGAATCGCTCTTCACGACGAATTGAGCTAAGTAGAAATCTACTAGTTCGTCAGTTGGTGAACCGTCTTCTGGATTAACACCATAACGCTGAGACTGAAGGATAACTTCTGCAGCATCTTTGTCATGTGCCAATACATATGCTGTAGGCGGTAGGAAGCCGACATCTACTTGGCCGGAAGCCATCGCCTCAATGATAGTGTTGTAGTTAGTAGATACACTTACTTCAACAGGAATGTCCAGTTCTTCTTCCAGAAGATCTGCAAGCGGCTCTGCTTTTGCTTCAAGTGTTTCTGCATTCTGAGAAGGAACGAATTGCACACGCAATTCTTTCAAATCTCCGTTGCTGCCTTCGCCTTCTGCGCTTGAATCATCAGATCCGCACGCACTTAGCAACCCTGCTGCAAGAAATAGAGTCGCACCAACACCTGCAATTTTCTTAAACATGATATACCCCCAAAAATTGTTTAATTTGCACTGCATGAACAACTATATCACGACTTGTTCCAATTTATGTTAACTTACTGTAATAAGAATGTAAAGATAGATTTGGCATGTTATGATAGATAATAGCAAAAACTGTTTTAATTCTGAAAAAGAGGTCGGAGGAATCATAAGTATGTCTGATAAAGTGACAAATATCACCATGCTCGTTACTAGTGATGTGCATGGAAATATCTTTCCTACTACATACCGGGATCACGAACCAGCTCCCCAGGGACTGGCACGGGTAGCTACCTTAATTAAAAGAATAAGAGAAGAAAAGAAGCATGTTCTTCTGCTTGATAATGGGGATATGATACAAGGTACTCCGCTAACGTATCACCATGCAAAATACCAAGCAGGTAAAGATAATCCGCTGATTCGCTGTATGAATGAGCTAAAATATGATGCTGCGGTAATAGGCAATCATGAATTTAACTATGGCATGCCGTATCTGCAATCGGCAATTCAGCTTGCAGACTTTCCGTATCTTTGCGGTAATATCCTTGATAAGACGAAAAAGGAACCTATATTCGGCAGACCGTATGAAATCAAACAGATAGATGGTGTTAAATTAGCGATCATCGGTATTACTACTCATTTCATACCAAACTGGGAAGATCCGAATCACATTGAGGGGCTTGCATTCGAGCATGTCCTGGAATCGACAAGGAGATGGGTGAAGGAAGTTCGGGAGAAAGAACAGCCTGATGTCCTAATTGTCGCTTATCATGGCGGGTTCGAACGGGACCTTGATACAGGAGAGCCGACAGAATCACTCACTGGTGAAAATGTAGGCTATGAAATTTGCCATTCAATAGAAGGAATTGATATTTTGGTCACTGGTCACCAGCACCGATCACTCGCTGAAAAAGTGAATAATGTGACCGTTGTGCAGCCTGGATCCAATGGTGCATTCCTTGGAGAAGTTTCAATTACTGTCGAGCATCTATATAATAGTAGGAAACATGTCATATCAGAGGCGAAATTACATACAATCACGAATGAAATCGAGCCCGATAAAACGATTTTGAGACTAGTTTCTTCCTATGAAGAAGAAACACAGAAATGGCTGGACCAGCCGATCGGAAAAATAGATGGAGATATGATCATCCATGATGCATTTGAAACGAGGGTGAAGGAGACACCATTTATCGAATTTATCAATAAAGTACAGATGGATGCAGCGAATGTTGCTATCTCCAGTACAGCATTGTTTCATAATGCGTCACCTGGATTCCCACAGAATATTACGATGCGAGATATCGTCTCCAATTATATCTATCCAAACACGTTGAAGGTGATTGAGATTTCTGGAGCAGATATGAAGCATGCACTCGAACTCTCTGCCACTTACTTCAATTTGGACCAAGAGGGTGAACTTGAGGTGAGCCGCTCCTTCCTGGAACCTAAGCCACAGCATTACAATTACGATATGTGGGAAGGTATCGACTATACATTAGATATCAGTCGTGAGGTCGGAGACCGAGTACAAGAATTAAACATCAAGGGCAACCCTGTCATTGCAGATGAGATGTATGAGGTAGTAATGAATAATTATCGGGCTGCTGGCGGGGGAGACTACGTCATGTTTAAAGGAAAGCAAGTGGTCAAGGAGATCACAACAGATATGACAGAGCTGATTGCAGATTACATCAGCGAGCGTAGTGTAATTGAAGCAACTTGCAACCATAATTGGAGAGTAAAGAAGTGAAAAACAGGAGCTGCTGCTCCTGTTTTTTTATATAATTGGAATATAAAAGGGAATTCATGAGCTTGTTTTGTAACATTTGTCCTAAAAAAGCCGGAAAAACGACAAAAATTGAACGAGAAAAAGCGAATGCAAACAAAGTCAACAAGAATTTCAACTTTAGTAACTTACAATTAATGGAATAAAACAAGCCCTTTTGTTACAAAAAAACCCCTTTAAGCTTGGTTATCACTCGTTTTGTTACAGAAAGATTACAGTGTAACAATAATATTGCTGTGAGCACGGGCTGTAATATAACCTTAAACTTCCTGTAACCCACTGGGCTAAGCCCATGTGATACCATAAGTCCTGTTAGAAATTTAAGGAGGTAGACGACGTATGAAAAAAACAGTCGTATCTTTAGCTACAGGACTAGTAATTGCGGGGGCATTCAGTACAACAGCATCAGCTGCTGAATATAATGTTCAAACAGGGGACTCTCTTTGGAAAATCGCAGACAAATACGAAGTGAGTGTAGATCAGCTTAAAGAGCTTAACCAACTTGATTCTGACCTAATCTTTCCTAATCAAAAATTAACTATAGATAAAGAAACAAACCAAACAGACTCATACACAGTACAAAAAGGCGATTCTCTTTCTAAGATCGCAGGGAAGTTCAATATATCGGTAGGCGAGTTGAAATCTTGGAACAGCCTTAACTCCGATTTGATTGTAATAGGTCAGCAACTGGCGGTGACTGGCGGAGCTGTAACTGAAACAGCACCAGTGAAGCAGGAAGCGGCTCAAACAGAAGCTCCGAAACAAGAAGCACCTAAGCAAGAAGAAAAGCAGGAAGCACCTGCACAAACAGAACAAAAAGCAGAACCTGCTAAAGAAGCAGCAGCTCCTGCCAAAGAAGAAAAAGCAGCTACAAGTACTAGCCAAGAAGCAACGAAAGAATTGTCAGTATCTGCAACTGCATATACTGGTCAATGTGAAGGATGCTCTGGTGTAACAGCTACTGGTATCGATTTGAATGCTAATCCGAATGCGAAAGTTATTGCAGTAGACCCTAGTGTTATTCCTTTAGGATCAAAAGTATGGGTTGAAGGCTATGGAGAAGCAATTGCAGGCGATACTGGCGGTGCAATCAAAGGTAATAAAATCGATGTACACGTACCAGATCAAGGAACTGCATTGAACTGGGGACGTAAAACTGTAACAGTAAAAGTACTAGACTAATATAAAAAGCGTAACAGGTGGAGCAAATGGCGGTTTGCTCTGCCTGTTTTTATTTATATTATTATTTACCCACGTGTGTGCAGTATAAACGCATATTATTTTAAATTTACAGACGATTTACTTGTCTCGTTGATGCTTTGGATATTTCCTCCACCTCGAAAAAGTCCGATAACGCTGAAACTGATGATCAGCAAGACAAAAATGCCGATCAGCCATTTTTGCATATAATTTCCCCCTTTTTATGTGTATACTAGTATCTTACAAACTTTTGACGCGTACTTCTATGGAAACTTCACATAATAATTATGGAAAAAGTATGAAAGAGGGAACAACATGAATGTGTTCGATGATTTGAACTTACAAAATAACCGTTTGGAAATACTACATAAATTAGGTCTGACAGAACCTACGCCTGTTCAGAAGCAAGCAATTCCCGAAATTCTGGCTGGAAAAGACGTGATTGCAAAAGCGCAAACAGGTACCGGTAAGACACTTGCTTTCTTGCTGCCAATATTGGAGATGCTGAAAATGGATAGCGACGGTATTCAGGCGCTCATTCTTAGTCCAACGCGGGAACTGGCTATCCAGATTTATGATGAACTAGCGAAGCTGATTCATTCGGAAGAAGAAATTGGAATCTTAGCCGTTTATGGCGGTCAGGATATCGTGAAGCAGCTTAAAAAACTCGAAGGCAGAGTGGACATCGTTGTCGCTACGCCAGGTCGTCTGCTCGACCACATGCGCCGCGGCACGGTAGATCTTTCCCATGTAAGGACTTTCGTTTTGGATGAGGCAGATCAGATGCTGCATATGGGTTTTTGGCATGATGTAAAGGACGTTGCAAATGCTTTGCCGAATTCGAAACAAACATTGCTGTTTTCTGCTACAATGCCGAAGGAAATTCGCCAGCTTGCTTCTACCCAAATGCAGAAGCCGAAGGAAATCACGATTCAAACAACCAATGTGACATTAAAAGAAATCAAGCAGATTGTCCTGGAAATGTCTGACCGTGAGAAGCGGAATGCATTGAAGGTGTTATTGCAGATGTATCGTCCGTTTGCTGCGATTATTTTCTGCAGGACAAGAAGACGTGCTTCTGAACTGCATGGATATTTGCATGCGCAGGGTTTTGAATCGGATGAACTGCATGGAGATTTGTCACAGGCAAAACGAGAACGTGCTATGAAGAACTTCCGGGAGTACAAGACACAGTTCCTTGTTGCGACTGATGTGGCAGCTCGAGGCTTGGATGTTGAAGGTGTGACTCACGTATTCAATTATGATCTGCCAGAAGATACAGAGAGCTATATCCACCGTATTGGCCGTACAGGCAGGGCGGGCAGCACCGGTTTAACAGTAGCCTTCGTGACTCCTCGTGACAGTCATCAAATCAAACAAATCGAAAGAGAAACAAAACAGCGTCTGCCGCGAAAAGAACTTATTTTCGGGGAAAATGGTAAGCCTGATTTAATAGATGCAGAATAAATACCTCTTGACAAACGAAAATAAGGGTACTACAATGAATCCAACATAACTGATACGTGAGCGAAGACGAAGAGTAGTAGCTTATGTGGTCACTTCAGAGAGCCGGTGGATGGTGGAAACCGGTGTGACGCATATGTGAATGGACTTCTGAGCACCATAGCTGAAATGACCAGTAGGCTGTGGCGGTAACTCCCCCGATAGCAGGAGCAAAGTGAGCTAGTGCGCTAGCTAACAAAGGTGGTACCACGGGTAATCTCGTCCTTTATTGGAGAGATTGCCCTTTTTTATACACATAAATCGTTGATGAAGAGGAGTACATGCTGATTGATTTGTACAGAGAGCCTGGTGTGGTGAGATCCAGGTCAAATCGGCAGCGTGGAATGGACTTCAGAGAGATTCCTTGAAACATAGTAGGGGAATCCGGTTTCCTCCGTTACCGGGATAGGATATCAAGGCTAAAGCTTTCGTATCCGAATGAGAGGAAAGCGAGAGCTTTCAATAGAGGTGGCACCGCGGTGTAAAACCGTCCCCTATGCACATGAACCAATCATGTGCATAGGGGACGGTTTTTTTATTACAAAGAAAAGGGAGCGAGAAAGATGGCGGCAACGGATAGCATAAGATTTCAGAAGAAACAATTGAACGGAGATACGCTCACACCCGTCGTGATTTATAAGCGGATGGCAGGTGAAAAGAAGTTTTTACTGGAGAGTTCGGTACACCATACAGGAAAGGGCCGCTATTCCATCATTGGAGCTAATCCTTACAAGGAATTGATCGGTAAGGGTCAGGAAACAATGCTGAAGTTTGCAGGACAGGAAGAGCAGCTGGCGGATAAACCATTAGAGGTTTTGAAGAAACAGATAAGCGGAGTCGAATTACCGCTCGATTTTCCTTTCTATGGCGGAGCCGTCGGCTATATGGCATATGATTCAATTCGGCAGTATGAAGTAATTGGAGAGATGCCAGAGGATCCGATCGGTATGCCAGAAGTTCATTTTATGTTCTATGAGGATATTATCGTTTACGACCATAAGCATCAGCAGATCACTTTACTAGCCATTGATGGCGCGGGAATACGATCAGCAGAAATGCTCCAAGCACGTTTGGATGAAATGGAGCAGGAGATAACATCTTTCAAGGACATACCTGATGCTGTATTGCCGCCAGTTCATTTCCGGCCTGAGACGGATCAAGCAACATTTATGCAGATGGTGGAAGATGCCAAGGCGTACATCAAAGCAGGTGATGTATTTCAAATAGTACTTTCACAGCGATTGACGGCAGAGTTCAGTGGAGATGCTTTCAGCTTCTACCGAAAGCTGCGGGCGAGCAATCCTTCACCGTATATGTTCTTCCTCGATTTTGAGGACTATACCGTATTGGGAGCTTCCCCGGAAAGCTTGATCAAAGTAAGCGGCAATAAAGTGACGGCTAACCCAATCGCTGGATCGAGACCGCGCGGTAAAACACTAGCGCAAGATGAACAGCTGACGACTGAACTGCTGGCAGATCAAAAGGAATTGGCGGAGCATCGGATGCTTGTCGATTTAAGCCGTAATGATTTGGGCCGTGTGTGTAAGGTAGGTACGGTCGAGCTGACAAAGTATATGACAGTAGAAAAGTACCAGCACATTATGCACATTGTCTCTGAAGTACAAGGAGAACTGGCAGATAATATGACTGGATTGGATGCACTGATTGCAGCTCTTCCGGCAGGTACAGTTTCCGGTGCCCCGAAAATACGTGCAATGGAATTGATCAATCAATTTGAAAAGAAAAAACGAGGGCTCTATGCCGGCGCAGTTGGCTATATAAATATGAACGGTGATCTTGATTTGGCACTGGCCATCAGAACGATGGTCATAAAAGACAATAAAGCATATGTACAGGCGGGAGCCGGACTAGTGTATGACTCGGATCCCGAGACAGAATATCACGAAACGCTGCATAAAGCGAAATCTTTAACGGAGGTTGGATTACATGATTCTGCTGATCGATAATTATGATTCTTTTACGTATAATCTGTTCCAATACACAGCTGAGCTTGGAGAAGAAGTCAAGGTTGTCCGCAATGACGTCATCTCTATCCAGGATATTGAAGCAATGAATCCAGAGGCAATCATCATCTCCCCTGGACCAGGCAGACCGGAAGATGCAGGAATATGCGTCGAGGCGATTCGTCACTTTGCTGGCAATATTCCGATTCTCGGCATTTGTCTCGGCCACCAGGCAATCGGTACAGCCTTTGGCGCGAGTATTATCCGAGCGGGACAAATCAAGCATGGGAAGACATCAACACTTCGCTATGTGGGAGAACCGGTAATAGAAGGAATCATTAAGGACCTGCCAATCATGCGTTATCATTCTCTTGTCATTGATAAGCACAGTGTTCCAAATGATTTGGAAGTTACCGCTTATTCAGAAGATGATGAGGAAATCATGGCTGTTCAGCATATCCGTTACCCAGTTTATGGACTACAGTTTCACCCTGAATCGATTGGAACAGAAGCTGGTAAGGAGATCGTGAAGCATTATATTCAAATCATGAAAGAAGGGGAAAGTCATGGAACCATTGTTGGCTAAGCTTACCAATACGCAGGCTTTGACTTATTCAGAGGCGTTGCAGGCATCCCGGGAATTACTGGAAGGCAGTATGCCAGATGCTGTGGCGGGAGCATTTCTTTCCATGCTGCAAACCCGTGGAGAAACAGCGGATGAAGTAGCAGGTATGGTGGCTGCAATTCGCGAAAAAGCCCAGACGATTCCCCTTCAGGCAGCAAATGTGATGGATAACTGTGGAACTGGGGGAGATGGGTCACAAAGCTTCAACATCAGTACGACAGCAGCTTTTGTAATTGCTGGAGCAGGTATTACGATTGCGAAGCATGGTAATCGCAGTGTATCCAGCAGAACAGGCAGTGCGGATGTCCTGGAGAAGCTGGGTATCCCCTTGTATCTGCCGGCAGCCGAGATGACGCATTTGCTTGAGGAGAATGGCATCGCCTTTTTATTTGCACCTCATGTTCATCCTGGTCTGAAGCAGGTAATGCAGCTGCGTAAAGTGCTTCGTATCCCAACCATATTTAATTTAATTGGGCCATTGACGAATCCAGTCCAGCTTGATTCTCAGCTGCTCGGCATCTATCGACGCGATATGCTCGAGATGATGACTGAAGCACTCCATAAATTGGGACGCAAGAGGGCGATTGTCATTAATGGGGCTGGGTTTATGGATGAAGCATCCCTTGCAGGAGAGAATCACCTTGTCCTGCTGGAGAACGGAAAACAATCAGCCTTCACTCTCCATCCAGAAGAGGTCGGACTGCCGGTTTATCCTCTGGAAGCAATCAAGGGCGGTGATGCTGCCGAGAATGCAGACATTCTGTTAAGGGTATTGAATGGGGAGAGCGGTGTCCATAGAGATACAGTCGTATTGAATGCAGGTCTTGGTATATTTGCTAACGGAAAAGCAGCCTCTATCCATGAAGGCATCCAGCTTGCGAAGGAAAGCATCGATAGCGGAGCTGCTAGACAGAAACTGCAATACTTGATCGATTATAAGCAAAAGGAAGTGACCTCATGACATTCTTAGCAAGGATACTAGAAGAAAAGCGGACGGAAATTGCTACACTTAAACAAACATACCAGCCGACAGCGGTACAGCGTAATCCGATATCATTATATAAGCGATTTCAACAACAAAAACAGCTGCAGGTTATCGCAGAGATCAAACGTGCTTCTCCTTCCAAAGGAATGATCAATCCCGATGTTGTACCTGCGGACCAAGCAAATATCTATGAATCAGCAGGAGCCGGGGCTATTTCAGTTCTGACAGACACACCGTTCTTCAAAGGCACGATGGATGATTTGGCAGCTGTCCGAGAGGCAGTGGAGCTGCCGATAGTAAATAAAGATTTTATCTTAGATGAAATCCAAATCGATAGAGCAGCTGACTATGGTGCTGATGTGATTTTGTTGATTGTTGCAGCATTGGAGAAAGATCGATTGCACGCTCTCTATCACTATGCAAAATCCAAAGAGATGGATGTGCTGGTAGAGGTTCACAATGAAGAAGAATTAGAACAAGCACAAGAACTTGGTGCGAATATCATCGGAATCAATAATCGAAATCTAAAAACCTTTGAGGTAGATTTGGGTGTAACGGAACGATTAATAGAAAAGATTGATACCTCCGCAACGCTTGTCATTAGTGAAAGCGGCATAACGGTACCATCTGATGCGTCACGTGTAGCGAAAGCAGGGGCAAAGGGTATCCTTGTAGGTGAAACGCTCATGCGAGCTACCGATGTAGGAGCGGTATTGGAAACACTCCGGGTCCCAGTAGGAGCGGAGCAGTCATGATCGTCAAGATTTGTGGTATCCAGTCGGTGGAGACTGGGCGAATGGCAGTGGAAGCAGGAGCTGACATGATTGGATTTGTTTTTGCGGACAGCAGACGTAAGGTATCACCTGAGCAAGCAGCCCGCATCGGAAAAGAGCTCCCGGCACAGGTGAAGAAAGTTGGCGTGTTTGTCAATGAGCCGATCGAGAGTTTACTAGACATAGTTGAGACAGCTGGTCTGGATTACATTCAGTTGCATGGCGATGAAACACCAGACTATGTCAAAGCTATCAACAAGCCCGTGATTAAGGCCTTTTCAGTTGCTTCAGAGGATGATCTAAAGCAACTGGCTGATTACCAGTGTGAATACTATCTGCTTGATAGTCCAGCAGAAGCGTATAGGGGAGGCAACGGCACAGCATTTGACTGGTCGCTTGCAAGCTCGGAAGCAATATCAAGGGAAAAGCTCTTTCTTGCGGGTGGTTTGCATAGCGAAAATGTGCAGCAAGCAATTGGGGAAGTGAGCCCTGTCGGCGTCGATGTCAGTAGTGGTGTAGAGACAGAGGGACAAAAAGATCCAATTAAAATAAAACAATTCATTACAGCGGCAAAGAGAGGACAGTGAAAAACATGGCAACATATCCGACAGAAACAGGGCATTACGGAAGCTTTGGGGGCCGTTTCGTACCAGAAACGTTAATGCCAGCCATCTTGGAACTAGAAAAAGCATTCATAGAATCAAAAGAGGATCCTGCATTCCAAGAAGAGATGCGCTATTACTTGAAACAGTATGTAGGACGGGAGACACCACTTTATTATGCAGAACGTTTAACTGCGATTCTTGGAGGACCAAAAATCTATTTAAAGCGGGAAGACCTTAACCATACAGGTGCGCATAAGATCAACAACACAATCGGGCAAGCGTTGCTGACGCAGCGAATGGGAAAGAAAAAGGTAGTTGCCGAAACAGGCGCTGGCCAGCACGGAGTGGCTACTGCAACGGTCAGTGCATTGCTTGGATTGGAATGCATTATCTTCATGGGGAAAGAAGATGTCAGACGGCAGGCATTGAATGTTTATCGGATGGAGCTATTGGGCGCACAGGTCGTCTCAGTCGATCAAGGTAACGGCACATTGAAGGATGCAGTGAACGAAGCAATGCGCTACTGGACAGCGAATGTAGAAGATACGCATTATATCTTTGGTACAGCTGCAGGTCCGCATCCATTCCCGCAAATTGTCCGAGATTTCCAGCGGATCATCGGCGATGAAACGCGTAAGCAGATTATCGAGGCAGAAGGCAAGCTGCCAGAAGCGATTGTTGCTTGTGTTGGAGGCGGAAGTAACGCAATCGGCATGTTCTACCCGTTCGTTGATGATCGTGATGTAAAAATGTACGGTGTGGAAGCTGGAGGTATGGGGTTGCCGACAGGTAAGCATGCTGCTTCTCTTACGGAAGGGAAAGCTGGAATATTACATGGATCATTGTCTTACCTGCTGCAAAATGACGATGGTCAGGTGCAGGAAGCACATTCGATTTCAGCCGGATTGGATTATCCTGGTGTCGGTCCAGAGCACAGCTATTTAAAAGATGCTGGACGAGTAACATATGATGCCGTTACCGATGAAGAAGCACTGGAGGCTGTACGTCTATTATCCAGGACAGAAGGAATCATACCTGCTTTGGAAAGTGCGCATGCAGTAGCATACTGCAAAAAACTGGCACCAGTGATGGATAAAGAGGATGTGCTGGTCGTCTGTTTATCAGGGCGCGGTGATAAAGACGTGAACACGATCAGGGAAGCACATGAAACAGGAGGGAATCTTCATGACTAAAGCGCAACTCGATGCTGCATTTCTAACAGTATCTGAAGCTGGGGAGAAAGCTTTCGTACCATATATAATGGCAGGTGATGGTGGCTTGGAAAGCTTGAATGAACGCATTCGTTTTCTAGCGGACAGCGGCGCAACGGCTATCGAGCTGGGGCTGCCTTTTTCGGATCCAGTCGCAGACGGGCCGACTATCCAAGCAGCCGGAATTCGCGCATTGGAAGCTGGCACGACTGTCCAGGCAGTACTGGATGAGGTTGCAAAGGAAAAAGCCAGCCGCAATGTGCCGCTTGTTATTATGACTTACTTGAATCCAGTCTTCGCTTATGGGGTGGAAGCCTTCGCTTCTGCATGTGCAGCAGCAGGAATATCCGGTCTTATCCTGCCTGACCTGCCGCTTGAAGAGGAAGGACTTGTTGTCGAAGCCCTTCAGAAGCACGAAATAGCGCTGATCCGTTTGGTCGCTTTGACAAGCACGCCTGATAGAATTCGGGCACTCGCTGAGCGCGCAGAAGGCTTCCTTTATGCGGTTACAGTAGCAGGTACAACAGGGGAGAGAGCAACCTTCGTCGATCAGCTGGGCACGCATCTGCAGGAACTGAAGGAAATTAGCAAGGCGCCCGTGCTGGCCGGTTTTGGAGTATCTACGCCAGAGCATGTGAAGGAACTGAGCCAGTATTGTGATGGAGTGGTCGTCGGAAGTAAGATCGTAGATGCTTTGCATCAAGGAGACAGACAGCAAGTTGCAGAGTTGATTAGGTCAAGAAAGCAAGCATAAATCAATTGTTTCTTATATGTAGAGTGTAGAGAAATTCACAATTTCTCTGCACTCTTTTCTATTGGCTTCTTAGGAAAACATTACAAAAGATAAAAGGTCTGTTAAGCCTATCATATCGACTTGTTTCATTCTTGTGATATAGTGAAACATTTCCAGTTTCCATTCGTACATTTAGTAAGAGGAGAAAGAAAGGATGGTTCGGGTGCTTCAATTGAAAAATGTGACCAAAAGGTTCGGTAAACATACTGCAGTGGATCAGCTGACGCTGACAATACCAGAAGGGGAGATGTTTGGCTTCTTAGGTGCTAATGGAGCTGGTAAAACGACTACTTTCCGAATGATTCTTAATTTATTGGAGAATACGGAGGGGGAGATATTTTGGCATGGCAAAAAGATTACATACGCACAAAGTAATGAGATAGGATATCTTCCGGAGGAGCGCGGCCTTTATCCAAAGCTTACCGTAAAGGATCAGCTCGTCTATCTTGCCAAGCTTAGAGGCATGGCGAAGGCAGACAGTGTTAAAGCCCTTAAAAGCTGGCTGGAGCGATTCAACATAACAGAGTACGAAAATAAAAAAGTGGAAGAGCTGTCCAAAGGGAATCAGCAAAAGATACAGTTCATATCTGCTGTTTTGCATAATCCACGGCTTTTGATATTGGATGAACCTTTTTCTGGCCTGGATCCAGTTAACGTGGAAATGCTGAAAAAAGCCGTTATCGAATTAAAACAATCTGGAACTTCCATCATTTTTTCTTCCCACCGAATGGAGCATGTAGAAGAATTATGCCGCTTCCTTTGCATCATGAAGCATGGCAAACCAGTCGTAGAGGGAGATTTGACTGAGATCAAGCGTTCTTTCCGCAAGAAGAATATAACTATTTCAGCAGACTATGACTTGACCTTCTTGTCAGAAACAGCAGGGGTTGTGAAATATCAGGAGACGCAGCAGGGATGCAAACTTCAGATTGCTTCTTCTGAGGATGCACCTGTCGTGTGGAAACTGCTGACGGAGAAGGGATTTGTCAATAAATTTGAAGTGGAAGAACCTACTTTGAATGACATCTTCATCGAGAAGGCAGGTGAATCATATGCGTAAATTTTGGATTGTATTCTCACATACTTATTTATCCCGCGTGAAAACAAAAGGTTACATTATATCCAGCGCGATCTTTTTGCTTATCATTTGCGGCATTTTTTATATACCGGATATCATTGAACGCTTTACCGGTGAAGGTGAAGAACCAGTGGTCGCGGTAATTGATGAAACAGAAAACCAGCAGCTTTACGAAGCATTGAGCAGTGGTGCTGAAGACTATCAGCCTATTCTTTTCGATGGTAATGAAGACGAAGCCAAGCAGGCTGTTGAAAATGAAGAATATGAAGGGCTGCTCGTCCTGAATCAGTCAGAACAGAACTTGCCGGAGGCCGTCTTTTACGGTATGCAGCTGACAAACAGCACTAGCGATGATATGGAAGCACAGTTGCAGCAGATCAAAGTTGCCCAGGCTGCTTCGCAGGCCGGTGTGGACGAAGCTGCCATGCAGGAAATTTATGCGCCGGTTTCTTTTGAACGTCAGTCGCTTGATAAAGAAGCGAAGACAGAAGAAGAGCTGGCAGGATCATATGGACTTGTCTATATTTTAGTCTTCGCGCTTTATATAAGTGTCATCACTTACGGTATGATGATTGCAACAGATATCACAAATGAAAAATCATCTAGAGTAATGGAGATTTTAATCTCTAGTTCTTCACCAGTAAGTCAAATGTTCGCTAAGATTCTTGCCATTGGCATGATGGGGCTCACTCAATTGGCATTGATTGCAGTTGCTGTGTATGTGATGGTCCAGATTCGTGGTCAGGAACTAAGCGGAGGTTTCTTCGATTTTATTGGTATAGCGAATGCTTCGCCAGTTACATTAACGTTTGCATTGATCTTCTTTATTTTGGGATACTTCCTATACGCTATCATCTGTGCCGGGCTCGGTTCGGTGGTAAGCAGGATGGAGGATGTCCAGCAGCTTGTAAGTCCGATTATCTTCTTGGTGATGGGTGCTTTCTTCCTTGCCATGTACGGACTTAACGCACCAGACTCGACAATCATCGTTGTTGCCTCCTACATTCCATTCTTTACGCCGATGATCATGTTCCTGCGTATCGGCATGCTGGGTGTACCTTCTTGGGAAATAGCTTTATCAATAGCCATCCTTGTAGCAACAATTCTTCTCATTGCCTGGATATCAGCCAAAGTGTATCGCGGAGGTGTTCTGATGTATGGTAAGGGTGGTTCGTTCAATCAGCTGAAGGAAGCGTTGAAACTATCTGGAAATATAAAGAATAAGAGTAAATAACATCTTCAGGTGAATGTACCACATTTTAAAAAGGCTGTCGGGAATAGTTCCGACAGCCTTTTTGTATAAGAGAATAGCTCATGCTCAATTGTGTTCAGATTGTGTGTTAATCTGCCACGTTACACCAAATTTATCTTTAACCTGCCCATACGAAGTACTCCAAAAAGTCTGCTGTAGTTCCATGATTACTTGACCACCGACTGATAGTTTTTCAAACACATCCTTTGTTTCCTCTGGAGAGCTGGTAATTACGGCGATTCCTACTTGATCGCCTAGCTCGAGAGGTTGACCAGGGAATGTATCAGATAGCATAAGATCGTAACCTCCCACTTTTAAATGCGCATGCAAAACGCGATCTTTCGCTTCAGCGGGTACTGGATGGTTAGGGTCTTCCGGCATCTCTCCAAAAGTTTTTACGCTTAGTACTTGAGCTCCCAAAGCATTCTCATATAATTTAACTGCTTCTTGTCCATTGCCATTTGTAACGATATAAGAATTGATTCCGTGTACCATCTTCAACATCCTATCTATTGTTTATTTTGCTCTCGTATGAATTTCGCTGTAAGTTACAAGATTCCTTTACTATCAATGTAAAAAAAGAACTATCCTGCCAGTCTGTCAATTAGACTGGCAGGATAGTTCAACTTATCTTCCAAAGTTGGTGAACATACCACCGATATAATCGGTCACGTTCTCCATCTTCACATTTTCAATTTCTTCTCGGTAATCTTCAGGGTTGTCTTCTGGATCATAGCCGATTTTGGCTGCATCTCGATTATCAAAGTAATCATTATGAAGGGAAGACACGCCATAAAAGACGCTCGTACCGATTTGTTCCGCCTCCAGACAGCGGACAATCAGCTGATTCATGTCACGCACGCTGATCCACGTATTCAGGTTGCGGTGTTCAGAAGGTTTCTCCAAATAGCTGCCAATGCGAAGACTGGCTGTTTCGATGCCGTGTTTCTTATTGTACATATTTGCCAGGTTCTCGCCGAATGCTTTGCTGGAACCGTAGTATGTATCAGGCAAATGAGACGCATCTGGACCGATCGATTGGTTGATAGGTTGGAAGCCGACAGCGTGGTTGCTGCTCGCGAAAACGATACGTTTAATGCCGTGCTTTCGGGCTGCTTCATATATATGGTAGGTTCCGTTAAAGTTGTTTCGGTTGATTTGTTCATACGTGCTCTCTGTGGCAATCCCGCCTAAATGGACGATGGCATCCACACCTTTTGCCAGCTGTAAGACTTCTTCTAAGACAGCGAGGTCTGCTTGCTGAAACAATCCGAGTTTATCTAGTTCTTCATCCTGTTTGATATCCGTCAAAACCAATTCGTAATCCTGGTGGATAGCCTTTACAAGATTTTTGCCGATATGGCCGGCAGCTCCTGTTACAAGTACTTTCATCTGTCATCTGCTCCTTTGTTGTTCGAATTCCAACAGCCAGTTCTTACGCCACGGCTCCCAGCGGTAACCTGTTACAATCCGATTCCTGCCGACAACTCGATGGCAGGGGACGACAATGGCGAATGTGTTTCGTCCAACTGCACTGGCTGCAGCCCGAACGGCGCGTTCATTTCCTGCCTCTTCGGCAATCGTACTATAAAAAGCTGAACTGCCATATGGTATCTGATTGACCTGTTCCCAGACTCGCTGTTGAAAAGCGGTACCGTTCATGGCTAACGGAAGCTGGAAACTGGTGATATCACCAGAAAAGTAGGCTTCTAGTTGTGTTCGAGCCAGTTCTGTAAGTGAATTGTTATTATTTGGCAGCGTATCGCCGAATAAGATACTTGTTATAAATTGATCTGTTGCTGTGATCTGTACATTACCTAAAGGCGTCTCTATATTACTTGTATAAGACATTATTGCCTCCTAAGAAACAAGCTCCAAAGCAGAAAGCCTTGGAGCTTGATTGATTAGCTGTACATTGCTGCGATTTCTTTTTGCAGCTTTTTGTCAGAAACATATTCATCATACGTCATTTCTTTATCCACAATACCTGTCGGAGTGATCTCGATCAGGCGGTTAGCGATACTGTTCACAAACTGTTGGTCATGGGAAGTGAATAGAAGCACACCTTTGAATTTGATCAAACCTTCGTTCAAGGATTGGATAGATTCAAGATCCAAGTGGTTCGTTGGTTCATCCATTACCAAAACGTTCGATTTGCTCAGCATCATCTTAGATAGCATACAGCGAACTTTTTCTCCTCCGGAAAGCACGTTCGCTTCTTTCAGTGCATCTTCACCACTGAAAAGCATACGGCCTAGGAAACCGCGCAAGAATGTCTCTGTCTGATCCTCAGGAGAGTATTGACGAAGCCATTCAACCAAAGTTAAGTTCACGCCATCAAAGTATTTGGAGTTGTCTTTCGGGAAGTATGATTGGGAAGACGTGATACCCCATTTGTACTCACCAGCGTCAGGCTCCATTTCACCCATGATGATTTTAAGCAAAGTTGTTTTCGCGATTTCATCGCGGCCAACTAGAGCTAGTTTATCTTCACGACCGACTGTGAAGCTGACGTTATCCAGTACTTTGACACCATCAATTGTCTTCGTAATGCCTTTAACAGTCAGCACATCATTACCGATTTCGCGCTCTTGTTGGAACCCTACATACGGATAGCGGCGAGAAGAAGGCTTGATGTCTTCCAATGTAATGTTATCAAGCATCTTCTTACGGGAAGTCGCTTGCTTCGATTTGGAAGCATTCGCACTGAATCGCGCGACGAAGGCTTGTAATTCCTTGATTTTTTCTTCTTTTTTCTTGTTCTCATCCTGTGCCATTTGTGTAGCTAACTGGCTGGACTCATACCAGAAGTCATAGTTACCCACATAAAGCTGGATTTTACCAAAGTCAACATCCGCGATATGTGTACAAATCTTATTTAAGAAGTGACGGTCGTGGGATACGACGATAACTGTGTTATCGAAATTGATCAAGAATTCTTCCAGCCATTGAATCGCCTGCAAATCAAGTCCGTTGGTAGGCTCATCCAGAAGCAAAACATCAGGGTTGCCGAACAAAGCTTGTGCAAGGAGCACTTTCACTTTCTCAGAACCAGTCAATTCAGCCATTTTTTTATCATGCAAAGATTCAGGAATACCTAAACCTTTCAATAGAACTGCAGCATCAGATTCTGCTTCCCAACCGTTCAGCTCAGCAAATTCACCTTCAAGTTCAGCAGCACGCATACCGTCTTCTTCAGAGAAGTCAGCTTTTGCATATAGTGCATCTTTTTCTTCAATGATCTTGAAGAGACGCTCATGACCCATCATGACCGTTTGCAAAACTTGGTGCTCTTCATAACCAAAGTGGTTCTGTTTCAGGAAGGCTAGACGTTCTCCGTCGCCGATTGCCACGTTACCAACCTGTGGCTCGACATCACCAGAAAGTACTTTCAAGAAAGTGGATTTTCCGGCACCATTCGCACCGATAACACCGTAGCAGTTTCCTGGGATGAACTTTATATTAACTTCTTCAAATAGTTTTTTGTCGCCATATTGTAGACCTACATTATTTACCGTTATCATGTATACCTTTTCCTCCATGATCAAAAATGTCACGCATGCCTTAAGCTTACGGGAATTTTAGGTGTAAGTCAATGTTGGATATTTTGTAGAAAAATCAAAATACTGGATATGGAATTCGTTTGATTAGATAATAATGTGAGATGCGATATGGATAGTTACTTTATTAAGAAATCAACAAAACAATATTGCAAACAGTAAGTTGAGGCAGTGCGCTGGCACTGCCTTTGTCATGCCGCTCGCTCCCGAAAAAAGCCGCCATGTGCTACACTATAGGAAGTGATTCGAGAAAGGATGTTTTCATGGGTAAAACGGTTGTACTGGCAGAGAAGCCTTCTGTCGGCCGCGATATAGCGCGTGTTCTGGGTTGTACGAAGAAGACGAACAGCTATATGGAAGGAAAAGACTATATTGTAACGTGGGCGCTTGGTCATTTAGTGACATTGGCGGACCCTGAGACATATGACGATAAATATAAAACTTGGAAGATAGAAGATTTACCGATGCTGCCGGAAAAACTGAAGCTTGTTGTGATCAAGCAAACTGGCAAACAGTTCAGTACAGTGAAAACGCAAATGAACAGAAGTGACGTCAGTGATATTGTCATCGCGACAGATGCAGGTCGCGAAGGGGAGCTTGTTGCACGCTGGATCCTAGAGAAAGCTCGTGTAAACAAGCCGGTGAAACGGCTTTGGATTTCTTCGGTAACTGACAAGGCGATCAAGGATGGGTTCAAAAACCTGAAGAGCGGCAAGCAGTTTGAAAATCTCTATAAAGCAGCGGTAGCCCGATCCGAAGCAGACTGGTATGTCGGATTAAATGCGACACGCGCTTTGACAACAAAGTTCAATGCACAGCTATCCAGCGGACGCGTGCAGACGCCGACACTCGCGATGATTCATGAGCGTGAAGAAGAGATCAAGAACTTCAAGCCAGAGACATTTTACGGAATTGAAGCCAAGACGCAAAAAGGTTTGCGTCTAATCTGGAAGGATCAGAAGCATAACAGTACGCGTACGTTCTCCAAAGATAAGGCGGAGCAGGTACTTCAGAAGCTGAATCAGGTTAAGGGTACAGTGAAAGAAGTAGAGAAAAAGCTGAAGAAGAGTTATGCTCCTCAGTTGTATGATCTGACAGAGCTTCAGCGCGATGCAAACCGTCTGTTCGGATTTGGCGGTAAGGAGACACTTAATATCATGCAGCAGCTGTATGAGCGTCATAAGCTGCTCACATATCCGCGTACGGACTCGCGTTATCTTTCTTCTGATATCGTCCCAACGCTAAAGGACAGAGTAAAAGCTGCGGGTGTGGGAAGCTATGGCCGACTGGCTACTAAAATTACGAATGCACCAATCAAAGCGACAAAGGCATTCGTAGACGATAAGAAAGTATCCGATCACCACGCGATCATACCAACAGATCAAAATGCGTATGGCGCTGATCTTTCCGATAAGGAACGGAAAATCTATGATTTGGTGATTAAGCGTTTCTTCGCCGTCCTGTTCCCGCCATTTGAATATGAACAAACAACATTGACAGTTGAAGCAGCTGGGGAAACCTTCACTGCCAAAGGTAAAATCGTACAAAAGCAGGGTTGGAAAGAAGTCTATGCAAACCGCTTTGATGACGAGGAAGTTGACGACGATCAAACATTGCCGAACGTCGAAAAAGGCGAAGAGTGGTCACTTACGTATCGGATGACGACGGGCGAGACGAAACCGCCGGAACGATTCACAGAAGGTACCTTGCTTCATGCGATGGAAAATCCGGTACGTTTCATGGCTGGTGAGAACAAAGATCTTATCAAAACGATCGGCCAGACTGGCGGACTTGGAACAGTTGCGACACGTGCTGATATCATTGATAAATTGTTCAATACATTCTATATCGAGAAACAAGGCAAGTATCTGAAAATGACTTCCAAAGGCCGACAGCTGCTTGAGCTTGTACCGGAAGACTTGAAATCACCAGCATTGACTGCAGAGTGGGAAATGAAGCTAAGTGCTATTGCAGAAGGCAAGCTGAACCAGCAGCAATACATTTCCGAAATGAAGCAGTATGCGAAAGAAGTCGTCACCGAGATCAAGAACAGCGAACATAAATACAAGCACGATAATATGACTGGCACGCAATGTCCGGATTGTGGCAAATTGATGCTTGAAGTGAATGGTAAACGCGGTCGTATGCTCGTCTGTCAAGACCGGGAATGCGGACATAAGAAAAATATCGCCAAAACGACGAATGCCCGCTGTCCGAACTGTCATAAACGTTTGGAACTGCGTGGTGAAGGGGAAGGTCAGATCTTCTTCTGTAAGTGCGGACACCGCGAAAAATTGAGTACGTTCAACGACCGCCGCAAGAAAGAGAAAACCAATAAAGCGAGTAAGCGTGATGTACAGAAGTATTTGAAAAAGAACCAGCAAGATGATAGCTTCGCCAATACTGCATTAGCGGACGCTTTAGCGAAATTCAAAAAACAGTAAATGAAGGAAGCCCTGCCAGTAGGTAGGGCTTCTTTTATTGCAAGCGAGCAGAAAGACTAATTTTACGTATCACATCATCCCAGACAATTTTCCCGCCGTAGATAAGGAAGACAAAACCGAACACCACATCCAAATAAGATTGGAATTTGACGACAATCTCACGGATACGTTTCATGCCGACAAGCAGCAATGTACCATGCGCTGTTGCCGAGCAGGAAGCAAATGATAAGCAGAAAAGGATTATGCAGTTGGTCGGTGCTGGCGAATTGCGGGAAGTTACTCATTATCAGAACGTGTTAAACCTCTTTTAAAGTGCATCATTATAGGAAACTCAGTCTTTTAAATTCATACTACGCTTCCATTCCAACCATTGATTTTCCCAACCCAACAACCGACAAAAAATGGTAAAATTGATAAATAAATAACTATTTTGAAGGAGCTTAGCACTATGGGACAGAATATCTTGGGGAATACCGATATTGCAGCTCAATTGGACAATTGGCTCATAAGTATCCGTCTGGATAAAAGAGAAGCTGCTGCAACCATCCATAGAGATTTGAAGAGTTCTATTAATGACTATGATACTCATAATCTCATCACCTATTTCTTAGTTGAAAGTCGCTTTTATCTCATGAATAAAAACACTAAAGAAGCTGCCGCATCCCTTGATAATGCTAAGAAATACTTAGACCATTTCAATGATATTCAGCGGCACCATATGCACATAGCAGAAGGTATTATTTTCTACGATGAAGACCGTTTCCAAGAAGCGCTTAACTGTTTTGAAAAAGCTGAAAAACTCCTGCATTTGATAGAGGATTCAGTAGAGATCGGTGAATTTCATCTCCGCAAAGCAATGACATATTTTTATCTCGACATTACATCATTGTCAGTACTTCATGGCGAAAAAGCAGCAGAAGCCTTTAGACCTCACAAGACATTTGAATTTTTACTTGCTCGTACAGAAATGATGCAAGGTCTAAATTTTGTAGACCTTCACAATTACGATCGAGCAGAAGAATCTCTCCATAAAGCCTTAACATCATTTAAAAATCTCGAAAACCATAACTTCATCACTTCGACAAACCTTAACCTTGGCGTTTTATATGTAAAAAGCAATCTACCGGCAGCTGCAATACGATATCTGGAAGAAGCGCTGAAAGGGAATCAAGAACGTATCCGTTTAAAAATCCTATACTTGCTTGCTGATTGTTATTGGAAGACTAATCAACATGCCAAAGCGTTAGATGCTTATACCGAAGGATTTAACACAAGTATTGAGAAGGGCGATATCGCGAAAAAATGGGAATTTGCTATGCTACACAAAAAATATGAGGATCGACTTAATTTTGAAAGTGTATGGCAGGAAGGCATAGATTACTTTAGAAAAATTAACGATAACTATAATGTAAGGCGGTTTTCTAAGGAATTAGCTCAATATTATACTGAGAATAATCAGTATGAAATTGCTACGAAATACTATGTATTGGCTCTACTATAAAAGGAGGGTTTTGTATGAAAAAGCTAGTTTTCTCATTACTACTTATCGGTGCAATAATAATGAGTGGTTTAGTAGGTTATGCTGACCAGCATCACAATGAAACTGCCGGTAAAGAAGGGGATCTTGGCAGCTCGATATTCTCATTAAAATTCCTCAATAAATAAGAAAAGAAGATCATCAGTAAATGATGATCTTCTTTTTATTCAAAACGTTGCTGCTACTTCTTGATTCTTTTCTTCTGAAAAAACCTACAATAACAATCACAAATTGGATTACTGTACCATTCCAATCACACCCGAAACGATTTTCAAAATCCGACCAATCACTAGAAAGAACAAATAGATGCCGTAGAAGTCTCTGATTGTTTGATACCGGATCAGTTATTCTGCTGTTCCTGGCTCTCCTCTGTACTTCCACGCTCGAATAAAGTGATTTACCATACGCCACATAGCGGTATCCAGGAAACAATGAACAGCCCCAATATAGAATGAGCATGAGGATTATAAGCAAATTGGTATAACAAATAGAAAATAATGCCCGACATTAACAATGGCCAAAGTCGATAACGAATCGATGCGATGAATCCCTCAATTTCTTTTACTTGTATTTCCAAATCATAAATTATGTTACGCTTTCTTCATGACTATTTCTAAAAAGAAAGAGTGATCTAAATGACAATTCAAATCAGAAAAAAATTTGGTTATCTGGGATTCCTTGGTCGCGTTAAACTTTATATAAATGATAAACCTATAACAAAGTTATCCGTTGGTGACACATACACGTATGAACCGAAAGAAGACCAAGGAATCATAAGACTAAAAGTTAAGCAACATGGTGTAGGAAGCAACACACTTTTTGTAAGAGATACTTCAAAAGTGACCATATCTATTAATCCATACTATACGATTGCATTTATCTCCTTTTTTGCGAGTCTATTTGTTAGTACTTCTACATCTTTGTCTCTTCTTCTTATCCCAGCTATGATATCACTCATTGCCTTTATTTTTATCGGCGCTACACAAGCATTCGTTCTAAAAGAAGTAAGCGAATAAAGGGTTATACAGCCCTTTTTATAATGAAAAATTCACTAATCTTCCCTCTATTTCTGCCTGTGTTACACCATATAACGATGTATTGTTTCTTGTTCCGAATGATTGAATATAACCATCAGTTACGCGATATTCTTGGTTTGCTTGTGGAAGAAATAACCGAAGGTTAATCTTTTGCCTTGTGACAATGTGTTCCGTGTCATAAGCAGAAAGTCAGGACCAGGCGCTGCAGCTAAAGCAACTCCAAGAAGAATGATCTCAAGCATTGGAAAGCCCCCTTTGCAAAGATTTTAACATTATTGCTCTAGAGAAAGAATGCACATAAAAAATCTTTATGGAGGCAGGAGCAAACAGCTTTTTAATGGAATGAAACAAGAAGGGGGGAACGAAGATGCCACCAAAACATATTGTTTCCGCAGCGGCAATCGTACGGAATGAACTGGGGGATATTCTATTGATCAAAGGACCAAGGCGAGGCTGGGAAATGCCGGGAGGCCAAGTCGAAGAAGGAGAATCACTAAGCCAGGCAGTGATTCGGGAAGTGAAGGAAGAGAGCGGAATCGATATTGAAGTGAACAAGTTTTGCGGTATCTATCAGAATGCAGAGAAAAGTATTTGCAATACACTTTTCCTTGGTAAACAGATTGGCGGTGTTTGTACGCCTTCGGAAGAAAGTCTGGAAGTTGGCTATTTTCCGCTTGAACAAGTCAAAACAATGGTTACCTGGGGGAATTTTCTAGAACGGATCGAGAGCTGTCTCGATGAGAAGCAGCACCCATTTTATGTAGCGTTTTAATACATAGGAAGCACCTTGCTTAGGAAAAATAAGCATGGTGCTTTTCGTTTTTAAGCTCTGATACCAGGGAAATAGACAAGCAAAACAGGGAAGGGTGACGTTGTATGTCCATGCCGAAGGAAGAAGGATTAGATCATAGTCTTGCATTTTTAAAGGAAGGTTATGAGTTCATTCTGCATCGGAGAAAAAGTTTTCAATCAAATGTGTTTGAGACTACCTTGCTCGGGAAAAAGGCTATTTGTCTTGGTGGGAAGGAAGGTGCAGCACTCTTTTATGACCCAGATAAGTTCATTCGTGGTGGAGCTGCTCCAAATCGGCTTGTCAAAACACTGTTCGGTGAAGGTGGCGTGCAGACATTAGATGGGGAACAGCATCGTAACCGCAAGGCGATGTTCATGTCTATCATGACAAAAACACATTTGCAACAGCTCGATAAATTGTTGGAATCGGAATGGGAGAAGACCAGCGAGCAGTGGGAAAAAATCGATCAGTTAACGTTATATGAAGAATCGCAGAAGATCCTGATGAAGGTGGCATGTGATTGGGCAGGGGTTCCGCTGGATGATGCGAACAAAAGGACAGAGCAAATGCGTTGCCTATTCGAATCGCCAGCAGCCGTAGGACCTGCCCACTGGAAAGGACGAACCTCTCGTTCTAAAGCAGAGGACTGGATTGCCGGACTTGTCGAGCAGGTAAGGAACGGGAATCTGCATGCGACGAAGGAAGGTGCACTCCGTGTCTTTTCCGAGCATCGGGATAGTGACGGGAAACTGCTTCCGGTGCGGGTAGTTGCTGTAGAAGTGCTGAATATCCTGCGGCCGATTGTAGCCATTAGCATTTATATTGCATTTGCTGCACTTGCCCTGCATCAGTTTCCGGGAGAAAGAGAACGGCTGAAAAAAGGAGATGGCAGCATCCGTCGGTTCGTACAGGAAGTTCGCCGCTTCTACCCATTTTTCCCGGCTACCATGGCGAAAGTGAAACAGGACTTCGAGTGGGAAGGTTATCAATTCAAGGAAGGCACTCTGACTCTGCTGGACTTGTATGGTAATAATCATGATCCGCATTTATGGGAACAGCCGGATCTATTCCGTCCCGACCGGTTCCTTGACTGGAAAGAAAGCCCGTTTGACTTTATCCCGCAGGGCGGCGGGGACTTTGACATGGGACATCGCTGTGCAGGAGAATGGGTTACAATACAAGTGATGGAAGTGAGCGTTGATTTTCTTGTAAACCGCCTGCAATATAATGTATCTGAACAGGATTATAGCTATAGTCATTCCTCCATGCCAAGCATGCCGAAGAGTCAGATGATACTGTCTGATGTTCAGAAAACGTCTAATTGAAAGCAAGAACTCCGTTGATTTTGTCAATGGAGTTCTTTTTTAGTTTGTAAAAAACTTCATATAAGGTAACCTGAGATAAATAGATAAAAAATTATGATCTAGAATATAGTACAATTTTATGGTTATGTTTAAAATGAGATCGTCCTATTTGCAATTTAAACTCAGGAACAAAATTGAGAAACCAAGCATAAAGAGGGGATATTAGCATGGAAACAGAGTGGTACAAACTAGATAGTGCTGGTAAGCTTTATGCTTCTACTGTTTCTTCCAGGGTATCCACTGTCTTTCGTCTTTCTGTAAGTATGTACAAATCGATCAACCCTGCATTTCTTCAAGAGGCTTTAGAGGAAACATTAGAAGAGATATCTTCTTTTAAAGTTATCGTAAAAAGAGGCGTATTTTGGTACTACTTCGAAAAAACATCAACTATTCCTACTGTATCTGAAGAGCATTATTACCCTTGTTCCAATCTATTTTTCAGAGGTCGCAACACATTTCCTTACAGAGTACTTTACTATAATAAAAAAATCTCTTTAGAACTATCCCATATGTTGACGGATGGTACTGGAGGAATAGAATTTTTAAAGCTATTAATAAGCAACTACTTGAAAAAAGAAGGCGTCATTGTTCCCTGTATAAGAAAAAAAATAAGTGACTTTAACTTTGATAACGCCTTTTTTCACCATTACGAAAAGATGGTTCCAAACTGGCAGGACACTTTGGATAAAGCATATAAGCTTCCATTAAGATTGGACAAAAGAGGCGTGTATCATGTTACAACTGGTAAGTTAGAGATCAAAGTATTAAAGAACATAGCAAAGCAATACCAAACAAGTATCACTACTTATTTGTTGGCGTTATATGTTGAAATATTGATTGATATTCAAGCACAAAATTCGAAAACAAGAAAACCTATTACAATAAATGTACCTGTCAACTTGCGTAATTTCTTTGAAACGAATACATTAAAAAATTTCTTTGTCAGTGTTCCGGTAACGATCGATCCTCGTCTAGGTACATATAGTTTTGAGGATATCATTGAAACGATTAGTATAGAACTAAAAAGATATTTAAATGATAAACAGTTAAAAAGGTTAATTGCCCGCGGGGTGAGGGGAGAAAGGAACTTTCTGCTTCGGGCGCTGCCTTTGTTTGTGAAGGATTGGATTTCTCCAATGGTGCATGCTAGGTTCGGAGAAAACTTGTATACAAGCTCAATCTCCAATTTAGGAGTAATATCACTTGAAGAAGAATTAGAAAAACATGTGGAGCGGTTTGAATTTTATCCCCCGCCAAGTATCGGTAACAAGATAAAAGCAGGAGTAATAAGCTACAAAGATGATATGTATATTACATTTGGTAATTTGTCGAATGATCGGCTAGTAGAAAGAATGTTCTTTAGAAAATTAGTTAAAGAAGGCGTACAAATTAAAATTGAAACCAACAGGAGTGCATATTAATGGCCTACTGTCCTAAGTGCGGGGTGAGTGTTGAAAAGGACCAAGTTCCTTGTCCGCTATGCTTTACCTATATACCAAAAATAGTAAGCGATGAAGAGTTGTTAGATACGAACGGGTTTCCAACATATTATAGTTTATATGAGAACCTAGTTAACTTTTTCATACGTGTTGTGTATCGTGTTCTCTGTGTTTTGATGATTCTGGGTTTCCTCATTCCTACACTCATAGATATCATATTGAATAAATCATTGACCTGGTCTTTATATAGCAACTTATCTATCCTTATAAGTTGGAGCTTCCTGTACGTTGCTTTTGGTTATGTAAAAGGAAAAAGAGATAAGATTATCGTCATATTGATAACAATATGTCTTGGGTTATTAGGATTTGACCTAATCAACGGATATGCCGGATGGTCTGTCGAGACAGCATACCCGCTCCTTGTGATCACCTTGTTATTGCTGAGAATAAATATTGTTATATTTAAAAGAAATAGAAGCTGGTTCCGTCAAAGCGGATATATTATTTTTTCGATTCTTATTCTTCTCATCGGAATTGAATTTATAGTAGGCAGGTATTCAAATACTGAAAATATCGTTTTTCATTCTGTAGATGAACTTCTTCCGTCTACTTTATTAGGTTCTATTTTACTCCTGATTTCGTATAGGATGCCTAAAAAGTGGGCAGAAAAGTTGAAGCGGAAATTTCATATTTAATGTGGATGCTTAGTTCAAGAACAAATCAGAAACGTTCGTAGATTATCGAATCTACGGACGTTTTTTTGTTGCTTTACTTTAACGGGGAAAGAAGAATCTCTGCAATTCTAAACAGTTTCTTATGTCTTGCGTGTTGTCTAGCTGCAAAAGCCAGAAACTGCGCCGGAAGCGATAAATCCCTGCGTGGTGAAGGACGCCCACTCCTGGCTTTCTCGCTTCCTTCTCCGTTCCTAAGCGGCTTTTTCCGCCTTTCATATGATCTAGCTCCAGAAACCAGAAACTGCGCTGTAAGCAATGAATCCCTGCGTGGGGAAAAGCGCCCCACTCCGGGCTCCCTTGCTTACCGCTTCGTTTCTAAACGGTTTCTTCCGCCTTTCATACGACCAAAGTCTTATTCAAGTTATGGCTTGGGGTCGTTATGGGGGAGCGGGGATAGCGGTAGACTAGGAGTATGAAAGGAAGGAGAGAGGCTTGATGAAGAAGGTGTTATTGATAATCGGTGCGGTTATTGCTGTTGCAGTGCTTCTGGCGAATCTGGGCTCGCTGCTTGTGTTGGCCATCAGTGTTGCAATTGGCTATTACGGGTTGAGGAGGTTCATCCTGACTGATAGTGTCGGTGCCAAGATTGGCTGGGGTGTAGTGATTGGGATTGGTGTATGCATTTCACTTTCCAATCTGCCGGCGTTGATCGGGTTGGTTGCTCTAGCGGTTTTGTATTACTTGTATCGAGCTTGGAAGAAGGATAAGGAAGCAGAGAAGTTCGATTATACACTGTGATTAAAAGGAGGAGTATAGTGGACGATTATTTGGAGCAGCGGATACGTGTGCTGGAATTGGAAGTGGAGGAACTCAAGGAGAAGGCAAAGCCGAATCGGCAGGATAACACATGGATTTGGGCATTTATCCCGATTTTGGCGTTGCTCATCCCAGTATTGGCCCTTGTCGAAGATATATTCTAAACAAAAAAGGAGAGGTACACATGGAAAACATTTTTACTCGAATCAAACAGGCGGTAGCAGCAGATTTTCATGAAATTTTAGATAAGAAGGAAGAAAAGAATCCGACGGTTCAGCTCAGCCAGTATATCCGTCAATGTGAGCAGCAAGCGAAAAAGATTCGCGAATTGATCGAAAAGCAATATCAGCTCAAGCATGATTTCACAAAGGAGTACCATGCGGCGCAGGCGATGGCGGATAAGCGCGAGAGACAGGCAAAACTTGCTGCCGAGCAAGGGGAAGCAGAACTTGCTGAACAAGCGCAGAACGAACGCGAGCAATATCAGGAGCGCGCAGACAAGATTAAAGCGATGATGGAAAAAGCAAGCACGGACCTGCAAGAGCTTGAGAAGAAATACGTGCAGATGAAGCATAAGCTGAAAGATCTTTATGTAAAGAAAATGGAGTTTGCAGAGCGGGAGAATGTCGCAAAAGCTCATCGGAGCATGAATGAAATTTTGAAGCATAAACCGGAATTCGAATTTGCTACTAACAAATTTAATGATCTAGAAGGTTATATCGATCGTTTAGAACGGAAAGTGGATGCAGATTATCGGAAAATGACGCTGGATGCCAAGCTTGCAGATCTCGAGAAGAAATCTAGTTAAAATAGGCACATCATGGTAATCTAGGAAGGACACAGGCGGCTGTGTGCTTCCTTATTTACACTTGCCGCATGAAAGGAGTGCCTCGGAGTGAAGCCTAATGATATGATCCGCTGGCTGCTGATCACAGCAGCTGTCGTTTTTGTGGCTGAATTACTGCTGTCGGGGACAGGTGTGCTGATCGGAATTGGTTTGGGTATTCTGTTCATCTATCTTGGAAAGCGGCAGCTATCCGGTCGTAAAGGAACGATTTTGTTTTGGATAGGTATATTCATAGTCGCCATGAGTTTATTGCAATCATTCGCTTTTTATCTTGTACTGACAGCAGGGATCATCTATTACTTTACGAAAATCCATGACAATACAACGAGTAAACCGCAAACTTATCAGCCTTCCTTTGATCAGGCCGCCTCAGAGGAGCAGGTATTCGAACAGAAGTCTCTATTCCAAAACAGCTGGTTTGGCGCTCAGTCTGCAGGCTGCAGCGTTTATGAGTGGCAGGATACGAATATCCAGTCGTTCATAGGTGATACAATCATCGATTTGAATTATACAGTGCTGCCAAAAGAAGAGGCAGTCCTGATGGTACGAAAAGTACTCGGAAATGTACGAATCATTGTTCCATATGATATTGAAGTGGATGTTCATCATTCAGTTGTTTACGGCTCAGTCGCGATTTTCGACCACAGAGAACAGAACTGCTGGAATAAAGTCATTCATATGCGTACGAAAGGCTATCAGCATTCATCCCAGCGCATTAAGATTGTTACGAGTGTAGTAGCCGGTAAGCTGGAGGTGGTGCGCGTATGAGTAATATCGTGAAACGCCATGTCGGCTTCGGTATGCTGTACAGTCTGCTATTGCTAGCAGGATTGGCTGTGCTGTACATTGTCGATTTCCCAATGGATGATTGGACGGATATCTGGACGATGCATAAAAGCACCGTACCATTTTTGATTGCTGCGCCTCTCTTTGTTCTTTTTTCTGGTGCTATTCTCGGTCTGTTCTCCGGGCTGTATTGGCGTAAACGCTGGCATCAAGCTGCTAGGGAAATGGAAAGCATCCGAGAAGGCCAGCAGCCATTGAAGAAACGCAGTTTCAGCTTATCCGAGCTGCAGCATACATGGGCTGAACTTGAACGGCTTCAGACTTATATGAACGAACAGGCTAAACTTGCGCAGAAGCTGACAAACGAGCGAGTAATCGATCGCGAGGAAGAGGTCCAGCGTATCGTGTCCGAGGAGCGGAATCGTCTGGCAAGAGAGCTGCATGATTCTGTCAGTCAGGAGCTTTTTGCAGCATCTATGCTGATTTCTGCTTTGACCGAATCCGAAGAAGAAGTGACACCGCTGTTTAAAGCACTGAAGCAACTGGAAGCAATGGTTCAGCAATCACAGCTGGAAATGCGGGCACTGCTTCTTCACCTAAGACCGGCTGCCTTGAAAGGAAAAACGCTGCAGGAAGGAATGGAGCTGCTCCTGGAGGATCTGCGGGCAAAGGTACCTCTATCAATCGAATGGGAACTGGATACATTTCCTGTGGAAAAAGGTATCGAGGATCAGCTGTTCCGAATTGTACAGGAGTCGGTTTCCAACACACTGCGTCATGCAAAAGCGGAAAGCGTGTCGATCAAACTGCTGCAGCGTGACAGTTTCATCATCTTGCTCGTTCAGGATGATGGTGTCGGTTTTGAAGTGGGAACCGAACAGCCGGGAGCATATGGTTTACAAAATATGAAGGAGCGAGCAGCGGAAATCGGCGCCCATCTGCGGGTAGTAAGTGTACCGAAGCAGGGTACACGCTTGGAGGTACGCGTTCCGATGCTTGACAGGGAGGAAGAAGAAGCATGATCAAGGTACTTTTTGTAGACGATCATGAGATGGTCCGAATCGGTGTTTCAGCATATCTATCCACGCAAGCCGATATCGAGGTGATCGGGGAAGCAGATAACGGAGAGGAAGCAGTACAGCTGGCACTCGATCTGCGTCCGGATATCATTTTGATGGATCTTGTGATGGATCGAATGGATGGTATCGAGGCGACCAGACAAATTGTCGCAGCATGGCCCGAGGCCAAAGTGATTGTCGTCACAAGTTTCCTGGACGATGATAAAGTGTATCCAGCCTTGGAAGCAGGAGCTGCCAGCTATCTGCTGAAAACATCCAAGGCCTCTGAGATAGCGAAGGCAATCAGATCTACATATAATGGCACAGCTGTCTTCGAGCCAGAAGTAACGAATAAAGTGATGGCACGCATGCGAAAGCCTCAAGCTCCCGTTTTGCATGATACGCTGACAGCAAGAGAGCAAGAGGTACTGCTTTTGATCGCCAAGGGCAGGTCGAACCAGGAAATCGCCTCTGAGCTGTTCATTGCCTTGAAGACAGTGAAAGTGCATGTCAGCAATATTCTGAGTAAGCTCGAGGTGCAGGACCGGACACAAGCTGCAATTTATGTTCATGAGAATAAGCTTATTCAGTAAAAAAACAGGGCATCCCCTTTAAGGGATACCCTGTTTTGATTATAAACCGAATGTATCATTCGGAATATACAGCTTGAAGCTCAGATTATCATTCGGTAAATCAAATTGCTCTACTTCCACATGGAAATTGTTCTCTAATTCCATTTGGGTAACAGCAACATAGATGGATTCTTCATCCGGATTAATGGTTACCCACTCCGGCGTTTTATAATATCTATCTATATATTTGAGTACTTTATCATTTGGCAGGGAAAGACTGCCGAGTGATATATCTCGCTGTACAAGCAAAAGATCTCCGTTATCCTGTACCTGCGGCTCGAGCGTCATCTGCAGTGGAATCCGCACGCCGAATGCTGTAATACCTCCGCTTAGCTCCACCGCATCATCACCTAATACAACAGAATAATTATCGGAATTATCATTAAGCTCTTTATCGATATATGCATTTATCAGTTCATTGACATTTGCTTTTGTTGAGCTGATTGTGAACTCAGAGGAGTCAGAGCTGTCAAATTGTGCTTCCTTCGGCGGCTCTGGTGCTGGACTAAATGCCGGAAGGAAAATGAGCAGCAATAAAAGCAGCAGGATGATACCATTCGCAATAGCTAATATTTTAAAGTATTTCTTCCAGTCACGCTGTTTCGGTGGCTGAGATTCGTTCTTCCTGTTTTCCACGATACATCACCTGCCTATTCATCATCTTCCTGTATAACGGGCTTAATGCTTTCTAATACCCGTTCTGCAACTTTTCCATACCCGACTTCATTTGGGTGGAAGAAGTCATCAGACAGCAAACTTCCTGTCTGGTTACGGAACAAATCGGCTGTTTCAATATAATGCTGATCTTCTTCCTCTGTGACTTGCTCTCCTATGGCATTGTACTCATCAATGATAGTGCCAAGCTGATCCTTGAGTTCCGGAAAGTTTTCCTCGAACGGGTTATAAAAGCCAATCAAATATACTTCAGCATCAGGATTCAACGTATTGATTTTGTCGAATATTTCTTTCATTCGTTCCTCATAAGCTGGCATAGCCGCGCTATAGTCATCATAATCCAATTCGGTGAAGTGATCCTTCGTCACCTTCATAATATCATTGGCGCCGATTGTAATCAGGACAACGTGAGCATTCTCAATGGAAGCTGATATGACAGGATCGTTCAGTCTTTTCAGCAGCTGATCTGTTCGATTACCGCGCTTACCGAAATTATCAATTTTCACACGATCGTCCGTCTGCTCAAAGGTCTGCTGAAGAATTCCGACATAGCCGCCATTCTCCGTCTCATCGCCGACTCCTTGGGTCAAACTATCACCTACAGCTGTAATATGCAGATCTTCCTTGATGAAGAGACCGAGCGTATCCTTCAGCAATCGCTGGAAAGCATCTTTTATGTCTGAAGAATTATCCGCTTCTTCTTCAGATACAGTAGGGTCTTCATCAGGATTTTCGGAGGAATCAGTTTCACTTGGAACGACTTCTGTAGGGGCATTGGTGACTGTTGCTTTTTGATCAGATGCAGCAAAGACAATCACTGCGCCGATGACGATAGCGAGTAGGAACGATGCGATAATCAGGTAAATCTTTCTTTTTTGCAAGCATCATCACCCTCGTTTGGTAGAAATATAATTACGTACTCTCGCTGTTAAATTCCTTAGACAGGGGTATACGGTAAAATACAAATGTAAATTGGACGTAAAATTATATCTTACTAGATTTAAAGGAAGTTGAATAGTGGGAACAGCTGGCACGTGATGTTTCACGAGATGGACAGCTGGGAACAAAATCTATAAAAGCATGAAGGAGGAACATAGTTATGAAAGAATACAGTGTTGTCCCGAATAAAGATGTGTCTGGCTGGTACGTGAAGATCGAAAATGTAGCACCGACGGAATACCACAGCACACGCGATGATGCCATTCTGGAAGCGGAAGGACTTGCTAAGGAAAATACGCCTAGCAAACTTGTCATCTATGATGCAAAACAGGAAGTCGAGGAAGAACGGCAGTTTTAAAAAAATACCGGCAGGAATTGCCGGTATTTTTTAACCGTTTGGGCAGTTCTTGAATAAGCTGAACAGCAGGAGGTGCAGGTATGGATTTTTCCTTGCTGCTGTTAGCTTTTTCTGGAATTGCACTGCTTAGTATCGGTGTACTGCGACATTTCACGAATAACCCGTTCGTTTTATTCATCCCAGCCGCAGTAACGGCTTTGCTGCTGCTTGTTACCAGTGTATTCTCCTTATTGTTTCAAGCGGAGATCATCAAAGGGATATTATATATCTTTGCTACTATCTTATGTGGATTATTTGTGTTATTGCTTTTCTTGCCACCTTTTCGTAAATAAAGGTGGCTTATTTTGCAGTTTGGGCTTGATTGAGCTGCTTTGTGGTCAGGCGCTTCAGCCGGATGCCTGAAATGGTATATAGGACTAGAGCGCCCCAAATACATGAAAAAGCAATCAGATGTGCATGGGTGAATGCTTCACCGAATAAAGTGACACCTAAGAGAAGCATGAGTGTTGGTCCAATATATTGAAGCAAACCTATTTGTGTCAAAGAAAGTCTGCGGGCTCCGTGGGCGAACAGCAGAAGCGGTGCGGCTGTGGCAGCCCCAGACAAGAATAGTATAATCGCTGTACCTGTAGGAATAGGATCACTATGTGCTGCAGGCACAAAGAGCAGATACAAAATGGCCAGCGGAGTGACGAACATCGTCTCGATTGTCAGACCGAACATCGGCGGAATTGTCACGACTTTTTTCAATAGGCCATAAACAGCGAAACTGATTGCCAGCAGGAAAGATACCCAAGGAAACACACCATAACTGAAGGTCAGATAAATGACTCCAAGAGCGGCAAGGATGAAGCTGACAATTTGCAAGCGGGTGCTTTTTTCCTTCAGGACGATCATCGCAAGCAAAATGCTGATCAGTGGATTTATATAATAACCTAAGCTGGACTGCAGAACATGTCCGGAATTTACCGCCCAGATAAAGACGAGCCAATTGAGGCTTACGGTCAAGGAAGCTGCGAACAGACCCCAGAACGCGCGTTTATCTGAAAATAAATCCTTTATTTGTTTGAAAAAAGGGCGGATTTTACCTAGCAAAAGGACCACAAGTATCATCGTGACAAAGGACCAGACGATTCTGTGAGCCAACAGATGACCTGCATCTATTTCCCCTAGTAAATTCCAAAAAAGCGGCAGTATGCCCCACATCACGTATGCGATTGCTGCATACACGACACCGGACTTGGATGATTGCGATTGCATATTATTAAGCGCCTCTCTTTCTATCTCTGTATGATTTAAGTGTAAGGTTGGATTTGACGCTTTTCAATACTTTTGTTTCTTTTGGATTACAAGAAGTTGTCAATGCTTGATGTGATACTATATATTAGTATGGGTAATTGGAGATATGCTACATATGAAGGGAGACGCTCATGTGCATATATTTGCGTATTTATTAGGATTATTAACTATCATAAATATTCTCCTGGCACTAGCGATTGTTTTCCTGGAAAGGCGTGATGCCAGTGTTACATGGGCATGGCTGCTCGTACTCGTTTTTATTCCGGTTGCGGGCTTCGTAATTTACTTGCTCTTCGGCCGCAAGCTCTCGGGCAAGATATTCACCTGGGATACGAAATCCAGACTTGGGGTTAAGAAACAAGTACAGGCCCAACTGCGCGCCATCGAGGAAGATACATTCGTCTATAAACAGGAGGCGGTCAAGGAATACAAGGATCTTGCCTACATGCATCTGCGTAATGATGATGCGATTTTGACGCAAGGGAATGATGTGGAGCTGTTCACGGATGGCCAGAAGAAGTTTCATGCGCTGCTGCATGATCTTTCACAGGCTAAGGACCATATCCACCTTTTGTATTATATTGTACGAAGCGACAAGCTTGGCGAACGGTTGGCAGATGTACTGATTAAAAAGGCGCAAGAAGGCGTGAAAGTACGCTTCTTGTATGACGACATGGGGTCACGAAGTATCAAGAAGAACTATGTTCGCAGGCTCGTGAAAGCCGGTGTTGAAATCGAAGCTTTCTTCCCGTCCTTCATTCCGAAGATCAATCTGAAGCTCAATCACCGAAATCACCGGAAATTGGCAATCATCGATGGAAAGGTTGGTTATATTGGCGGCTTTAACATCGGGGATGAGTATTTAGGTTATGATCGTAAATTCGGCTATTGGCGTGATACGCATCTGCGGATCACCGGAGAAGCCGTAAGAGCAATGCAGACACGTTTCATTCTAGACTGGAACCAAGCCTCCCGGCATGATATTGAGTATGAAGATCGCTATTATTTGTCAGAACCAGTCGGTAATGTGGGAGTGCAGATCGTCTCAAGCGGACCTGATTCAGAATGGGAACAAATCAAGCATGGCTATATCAAGATGATTCTCTCTGCAAAGAAGTATGTGTATATCCAGACGCCATACTTCATACCGGATGAGAGTCTGGCAGATGCTCTGAAGGTTGCTGTGCTGTCAGGGGTAGACGTCCGGATTATGATTCCGAACAAGCCGGATCATCCATTCGTCTATTGGGCAACTTACTCAAATGCAGGCGACTTAATCAAGGCAGGTGCCCAAATTTATATTTATCAAAATGGCTTCCTGCATGCAAAAACGATTGTTGTAGATGATAAAATATCTTCTGTCGGGACAGCTAATATTGATGTCCGAAGTTTCCGCCTGAATTTTGAAGTGAATGCATTTTTATATGATCAAAATACGGCAGGGGTATTGAAAGAAAAATTCGAAGAGGATATCCTATTATCAACACAGCTTTCACATAAACTATATAAACAGAGATCAAATTGGATCCGTTTCAAAGAATCCCTTTCGCGTTTGATCTCCCCGATCTTGTAGCCTAAAGTATGGCGGAAAGAAGGAACCCATAGTGAAATCGAAACCATGTATCGCATCTTTGACAGTTAAAACGTCCCATGTACTTCCTCCTGATACGAACAGCCACGGTACGCTGTTCGGAGGAACGCTTATGGCTCATATCGATGACGTAGCGGCAATTGCTGCATACCGCCATGCTAGACAGCTTGTTGTAACAGCTTCAACCGACAGTGTAGATTTCCTTGCACCGGTAAAAGTAGGAGATACAATCTGTGTAGAAGCATTTGTTACGTGGACGAATAATACCTCCATGGAGGTATTTGTCAAAGCAGTGACAGAGGATTTGCGCACAGGAGACAGAAAGGTATCGGCAACTGCGTTTGTAACAATGGTTGCGCTGGATGACAATAAACAGCCGATTGTAGTACCAGAAGTATTTCCGGAGAGCCCGGAAGAGAAGTGGCTGCATGATGGTGCGCCGCAGCGTGCTGCCTACCGCAAGGAACGGTTGAAACGCTCCAAGGAAATGGCAGTGGCATTCGGAACTGACTATCCATGGTATCGTAACGACGGACGTAATTTCGAAGAATAATAAGTAAGACGAGCCCGATTTAGTTCCGGGCTCGTTTTTTTATGTCAGGATATTCTTTTCAACGTTTCATAATATACAATTACATGCGTATCTATCGGAGAAATCTAGAATAACTTAGCGTTTTCAACCAAAATATAAGAGGCTGGGGCAAAAATGTTTTAGACATATAAAAAA
>NZ_NPBJ01000021.1 GCF_002272075.1 Terribacillus saccharophilus | reverse complement strand
AGCGGAGTGTTCTGCCTAAGCGGCGCTCAAGAATAACATTCGGTTTTAAGCAATGGGAATTTAGTTATGTCCAGCCTCTTCCTCATATGGTTGTATCCAATCATGAAAGAATTCATTCAGCAGCTGATAATGATGTTCCAATTCCCGCTGATCTCCGTCATGTGTCGTTAAATATTCAATCCGTTCATATAGACTGCGTATTTCCTGTTTCTGTTCCTCCGAAAGTGCTTGTACATCCAGTACTAAAGATGAATTCAAATCCTTCGGCTCCAGTTTCTTCAGATCCTTACCGTATTCCTTATGGGGATTTGCCATCAGCTCCTGCGCTCTATCGCTGAGGAAGTAAGCCATGAAAAGGTCTGCATCCTCTTCATATTCCTCATAAAGATAAATGCCGATCAACTGGTCTAGATGGCGGACATTGGTTTTGTTTCGGACAAACTGTATATGCTTCCGGTTGAACACACTTACCAAAATAGGCGCTGCATCCAAAACAGGATACCGGTACCAAGGCTTGCGGGAGCGGATGAGATGACGCTGATCAACTCGATGGGCCTTTCCATCCTCCAGATACTGTACCAGTGCATGATTCTCTAATTGTTCATCATCTGCGTACAGCAAAAGCATTTGTTCGTCATTTTGCATGAGCTGCTTGTAATCAATGTACGTAAAAAAGGGATTCTTTAATTGAGCTGATTTAGAAATACAAGGCAGAAAATGCTGCTTGCCAATGTTCCACTGGCGCATCTTGCTATTGTTGAAGCAGAAATATTGATTTGATCCAGTTTTTATACCGTGTTTAGCAGCAGCAAAATGGTTGAGCGGCTGCACGTTTTTGAAGCGTTTTTGGTCTTCCTGGTAGAAATGCAATCTCCACTTATCAGCGGGAACCAAATCCTGCCGATGATGAATGATACCGAGAGGCTTGTTCCTATCCGATAACATATATGTTGCTGCCTGCTGAAGCTCTTCATTGGATTGCGTACGGATAAACTCAATCGTATCACTTCTATTTGACTTATCGAATAACAGCAGAGAGCTGGTCGTCGCCGCTCCTTTGAACCAACCCATTTGAATATCGGTGTTAATGATTAATTCCAGGCTGCTATCTTGCAGAAGATACTCTTTTATTTTCGTTCCATACCTGGCATTCAAGAAGTCTGACGGTACAATAAACGCAGCGCGTCCATTTTCATCTAATTGATGCAGAGCTTTCAGTATAAATAGACCGTACAAATTAGTATATGTAGAAAGCGAAACGCCCATATTCTGCCGGAATAAGTTTAAGTAGATCTCCTTTTCATCTTCGTTTCGGAAAGGAATATAAGGAGGGTTGCAAATAATGCCGTCATACGTTTTGTCCCAGCCATCCACAAGAAAATCATGTTTATACAACTGAATAGATGAATGGGATGAGAAAAAGTCCCTGTTAGCTTCCAGAATCTTTAAGTCTTCATCGTATGCATCAATATCATATGTAGTTGGTATATCTTGGACTAGCTTCCCCAGACCGACAGCAGGGTCAAGCAGCCGAGTGCCTTGGAGATTATGCAGCACCCATTGTTTCATTATGTCTGCAATATTATCGGGAGTGAAATACTGACCATAATGCCGACGGTGGAGCGCAGAACTCCTATTTAAATATGATTCTTCCAATCCATACTCTTCCAACAGGGAACACCTCCTAAAAAAATAGGTAAAAACAACTAGATTCATTGTATTACATATCCAACATAGTTTTCCAGTAAAAGGAGGGGATATTGACGAAAAACCTTATATAAAGCAGAATTCAGCCAAAGTTAACTCTTCTAATTTGCAGTTATGCTGGCTGGTTGATAGACATGGAGGAAAAGGAGTATAATACAACCAGTGATAAAAAATGACAGCATGTGTGCAAAAGGGGTAACGGACATGAAAAAAGCATTAACAATTGCAGGCTCAGATTCCTCTGGCGGAGCTGGTATCCAGGCGGATCTGAAGACGATGCAGGAATTTGGCGTATACGGAATGTCTGCTGTGACGACTATCGTAGCAATGGATCCTTTTAATAACTGGCATCATAATGTATTCCCAGTTGATGTGAATACAGTGAAAGAACAGCTGAACACGATTGTAGTAGGAGCTGGTGTTGATGCGGTGAAAACAGGAATGCTAGGTTCTCCAGAAATCATCGAATTGGCTGCAAATATGATCAAAGAAAACAACATCCCGAATGTAGTCATTGACCCGGTTATGGTATGTAAAGGTGCGGATGAAGAGTTGCAGCCGGAAAACACAGTTAGTCTACGGGAGAAACTGGTCCCGCTTGCGACTGTCATCACACCGAACTTGTTCGAAGCTGCTAAACTGGCCCAAATGCCATTGATTCATTCTGTGGAAGAAATGAAAGAAGCTGCGCAGAAAATTCATGCGCTTGGTGCAAAATATGTCCTTGTAAAAGGCGGCAGCAAGCTTGAAATAGATAAAGCGATTGACGTGCTTTATGACGGAGAAAGCTTCGAAATTCTTGAAAGTGAGAATGTCGATACGACTTATACGCACGGTGCTGGCTGTACAAGTTCTGCAGCTATTTGTGCACTGTTGGCTAACGGCAGCAGTGTGAAAGAAGCAATTTATGAAGCGAAGACATTCATTACAGAAGCGATTCGCGGAGGATTCCAGCTTAATCAATACGTAGGCCCTGTCAATCATGGTGCCAGAAAGACCATGCCACAGCAATAAGCAGGGATGGATAAGGAAAAAGCCGCCTGTACGGGCGGCTTTTTCCTTGTCCGGGAAGGAGGAGCACATGCGAATTTTTAGTGTAGAGAATCTTACAAAAACATATGGAGATAAACAGCTGTTTCAGGAAATTGAATTCCATATTGAAAGCCGAGATAGAATCGGTTTGGTAGGTGTCAATGGAACTGGTAAGTCGACATTGCTGAAGGTCCTGGCTGGTATCGAAAGTTCAGATAGCGGAAACATCGACCACAGCAAAACATTTCAGCTGGCTTATTTGGCTCAGGAGCCAGAACTAACTCCAGGTAAAACCGTGCTGGAGGAGGTTTTTAGCGGGACTAGTCCAATTCTGCAGACAATTCGTGCATATGAGGAAGCTCTCTCAAGCTTGGAGCAGGAGCCGGATAACGCTAAGACTCAAAATCGGCTGTTTACCCTTCAAGCTAAAATGGATGCAGAAGATGCATGGGATGCAAGTACTCAAGCGAAAACAATACTGACGAAGCTTGGGGTCGACTATTATACGGCTTCTGTCGATACTCTATCAGGCGGTCAGCGAAAGAGGGTAGCGCTGGCGAAGGCACTTATTCAGCCTGCTGATTTGTTGCTGCTGGATGAGCCGACAAACCATCTGGATAACGAGACAATTGAATGGCTTGAAGGCTATTTACCTAGCTACCCTGGAGCTATCATGCTCGTAACACATGATCGGTATTTTCTGAACCGGATAACGAGCCACATCTTTGAATTGGAGATGGGCAGTCTTTATCGATATGAAGGAAACTATGAAACATATTTGACGAAAAAAGCAGAGCGGAAAGCTCAGACGCTTCTGGATCAGGAGAAGCATCAAAATACATTGCGCCGGGAACTTGCGTGGCTGCACCGCGGAGCGAAAGCTCGGACAACCAAACAAAAAGCACGGATCCAGCGGGTAGAACAGATGAAAGAAACCAAATTCCAGACACAGGAAAACGAGTTGGATCTCCAGGTTGGAGCCGCCCGTTTAGGTAAGAAGGTGCTGGAGGCAAGAGACGTAACGGTTCAATTCGATGATAAACCCTTATTCAGTCACTTCGATTTCCTCTTCAAACCAGGTGATCGTATCGGTATTATCGGTCCGAATGGAAGCGGGAAGACATCTCTTTTGAATACACTTGCCGGCAGAGTACAGCCGACAGCAGGGGAAGTGGAGACTGGAGAGACTGTTAAGCTGGGGTATTATACACAGCTGCAGCAGGATATGGACCAGCAGCTGCGCATCATTGATTATATTAAGGAAGTAGCAGAGGTCATCCATACCGCTGATGGAAACATCATTACTGCAGAACAGATGCTGGAGCAATTCCTATTCCCGCGGAATCATCAATATACGTATATCCATCGTTTGTCTGGCGGAGAGAGAAAAAGACTGTATTTGCTGCGGGTCCTGATGCAGGAGCCGAATGTCTTATTTCTTGATGAACCGACCAATGACTTGGATACGGAAACATTAGGCATTCTTGAAGATTATCTGGATAGCTATCCGGGTGTCGTTATAACGGTTTCCCATGACCGGTATTTCCTTGACCGCGTAGTGGACCAGCTAATCCTTTTCGAAGGTGGAGGAGCGGTCTCAACGTTCTATGGCAACTATAGCGAGTACCGGGAAAAAGTTCAGGAACAACCGAAACTACAGCAGACAAAGCCAGAGCCAATTCAAGAGCGAAAAGAAAAGAAAAAACAGAAGCTATCCTACAAAGAACAGCAGGAATGGAATTCAATAGAAGATGAAATTGCTGATCTGGAAGAGCGACTGGAAGCATGTGCCGAAGGGATAACAGAGGCAGGCAGTAACAGTGAGCGTGTCCAGGAACTGTTTACCGAACAGCAGGAGCTGGAACAGCAACTGGAACAAAAGATGGAGCGTTGGGAAGACTTGTCCTTGCTAGTAGAAGAAATAGAAAAGCGGAGGTGACCGTCTAGAAACGGAGCGGTAAGTGAGAAAGCCCGGAGTGGGCGCTTTAACCCACGCAGGGATTTATTACTTACCGCTCCGTTTCTGGTCACCGCAGCTAGACAACAATAGAAAAGTGTAAGAAACCGTTTAGAAACGAAGCGGTAAGTAAGGGAGCCCGGAGTGAGGCGCTTTTCCTCGCACAGGGATTCATCGCTTATGCCCAGTTTCTGGTCTTTGAAGCTAGACAACAATAGAAAAGCGGAAAAGACTGGTTAGAAACGGAGGCTATAAGAGAGGGAGCCCGGAGTGGGTGTCCTTCCCCGCACAGGGATTCCTCGCTTATGCCGCAGTTTCTGGTCTTTGAAGCTAGACAACATCTGAGGCATATTTCGTGCCAATTTGCGCATACTTTACTAGAATGGAAGAATAGTCTGAATTCAAGGACGGGAAGGATTGATTCCAATGCCAGATAAGAAATTATTAGAAAAATATGCAGAGATCGCCTTACGTACAGGTGTAAATATTCAAAAGGATCAGCCACTACTTATCATGGCGCCGATTGATGGTGTGGAATTTGTCCGTTTGATTGCGAAGCGTGCTTATGAACTGGGCGCAAGTGAGGTACATATCAATTGGTCAGATGATACCCTGATGCTTTTGAAATATACGCATCAATCCGAGGAAGTGCTCACAGATATCCCTGATTGGCTTGTAGAGCAGCGTGCTTATTATATGAAAAAGGGTGCAGCACTTCTGCAGATCCGCTCCACTGACCCTGATCTTCTCAAAGATGTGGATGGAAACAAAGTAGCGCAAGCAACGAAAGCTACTGCGCAAGCATTGCAGCATCTTCGCCATTATACAATGAACGATATCGTTCCGTGGACGATTATAACTATTCCGACAGACGCCTGGGCACAGAAGATCTTCCCAGGGAAATCAGCCGAGGAAGCAACGAAGCTACTTTGGGACTCTATCTTCAAAATTGTCCGTGTTGATCAGGACGATCCGATTCAAGCGTGGAAAGAGCATAATGCTACGCTGCATAATGCCCGCGACGTTCTGAATGGTAAACGGTACAAAAAGCTTCACTTTAAATCTGAAGGGACCGATTTGAAGATTGGCTTACCAGAAGGTCATATTTGGAAAGGTGGTTCTTCTACTACCGAAAGCGGCACTGAATTCAATCCGAATATGCCAACTGAGGAAGTGTTCACGATGCCGCATAAATACGACGTTGATGGAACTGTTACAAGTAAAAAGCCATTAATTTATGATGGATATACGATCGATAACTTCACACTTACCTTCAAGGAAGGAAAGGTTGTTGATTATAAAGCCGAGGTAGGACAGGAGACATTGAAGCATTTGCTGGAAACAGATGAGGGAGCTTTGCGTCTTGGAGAAGTTGCATTGGTACCGCATGAATCTCCAATTTCTCAGTCTGGTCTCATCTTCTACAATACACTGTATGATGAAAATGCTTCGTGTCACGTTGCTTTAGGAAAAGCTTATCCGACTACACTGGAAGGCGGAGCTTCCATGAATGCGGAAGAGCTTGATAAGCATGGAGTTAACGACAGTCTGACACATACTGATTTCATGATCGGATCAGCAGATCTATCCATTGATGGTATTTTTGCAGATGACTCATCCGAGCCCGTTTTTCGTGACGGTAGCTGGGCAATTAAGTTCGACTAAATAAAAAAAACTGCATTACTGGACTGAACCAGTAATGCGGTTTTTTTATTGTTCTAAAATACCTTGGTGCACGAGTACAGCGCGGATAGCATGATAGTCGCACGCTACATCCATTTTTTCTTTGATTTCCCGAAGCTTTGGAAGTTCATCATGCTGCTTCAGTACATCCAGAACGGCTGTCTCCTGCTCTGCTGTGAAAAATTGCTGAAGATCGAGCGGTTCTCCATCAGCATAGGCTTTGAACAGATGATTGCTGACAGTCATCGGAGTCAAGCCCCGCTCTTTCGCTATTTCTTCCATGGAACTGCCTTTCTCAAACGCTTCAAAGCTAATTAGATGACTTGGAGTATCTTGCTTTTCCTCTAGTAATGGCTTTTGATCACGGTTAGGAACCGTTGCTGTCTGTTCATGCTGTTTTAGCACTTCAAGGAACTGCTCTCCATACTGATCCATCCGTCTTTCTCCGATACCTTTAATTCCAAGCATCTCACTTTGACTATGCGGAACGTATCGGCATAGCTCCTTCAGTGTTGCATCCGAAAAGATGACATAAGGAGGAAGCCCTTCTGCCTGAGCAATCTCCTTGCGTAATTCCCGTAATTCTTGGAATAATGCCTCATCATAGTCTGCTTCGGCTGTCTCAGTCGCTTTAGCAATCTGCATCATTACTTTCTTTTCGCCTTTGAGAATTTGGACAGCTTCATCTGTAAGTGTCAGAACAGGATATTTATCATCGGTTGGTGCAAGGATCATTTCGGCTGAAAGATAATGGATGAATTGTGTTATATCTTTTTCTGTTCGGTTTCTCATGATGCCGTACGTGGAAAGATTCTCGAGTCCGAATTGCTTGATTCGTTTGTCCTTGGATCCTTTAAGTACCTTTGCAACCAATACGGCACCGAAGCGCTCATCCATTCGTTTGACACAGGAAAGTACCATTTGCGCTTCTCGCGTCATATCTGTTTTTTCGAATTCATTCAGACAGTTGCTGCATCTGCCGCAATCCTCCGGTATATGAGGATCTTGAAAATAGTGAAGCATATACGTCTGCAAGCAGCTCTGCGTATGGCAGTAATTCATCATTTGCTGCAGCTTCTGATATTCCGCTTGTGTATCGGAAGATGAATTTTCAATTAGGAACTTCAGTAAATGTACGTCCTGTCCTGAGAAGAGCAAAACACAGTCACTCGGTTCTCCGTCACGACCTGCACGTCCCGCTTCCTGATAATAGGCTTCCATATTCATAGGCAAGGCATAGTGCAGTACATAACGCACGTTACTTTTGTCGATTCCCATTCCAAAAGCATTCGTTGCGATCATAACACTGACTTCATCTTGGATGAAGGAAGATTGTGCTGCCTGACGATCTGCCTCGCTCATACCAGCGTGGTATTTGGCTGTTTTGACTCCTTGCCGGTCCAGGAACAAGGAAAGCTGATCGACTAGCTTCCGAGTTGGTGCATAGATGATACCAGTATCCTGCTTGCGCTTTTGAATGAAATCCAGGATGTAGCGCTCTTTACCTGCTCCTTTCACTACTTGAAAGCGTAGATTATCACGAGCAAAGCCTGTGCGAGTCGTGAAGTCTTCTTGGATATCCAATAGTCTCTGTATATCGTCTGCTACCTGTGGCGTTGCAGTAGCGGTTAAAGCCATTACAGGAGGTGTCTCTGTCAGTTTTTCAAGTATGCTGGTAGCAGATCGATAGCTTGGACGAAAATCATGACCCCACTGGGAAATACAGTGAGCCTCATCAAAAGCTATCAAGCTTATCGAAATGCGGCGAACCATTTGCAGAAAACGAGTATTTTCCAGTCGTTCTGGTGCCACGTAAAGGAAGGTGAAGGCACCTTGTGCGGCTTGCTGCATCGTCCATTCCATTTCGGCAGCTTCCAGTGTGCTGTTTATATAAGCAGCAGGTATATCCATCGCCGTCAGCGCATCGACCTGATCCTTCATCAAGGAAATAAGCGGAGAGATGATCAGTGCAGTTCCTTGGCGCATTAATGCTGGCACTTGATAGCAGATGGATTTTCCTCCGCCAGTCGGCATGATGGCTAACGTATTTTCATTTTTCATCACATGCTCGATTACTTCGGCTTGCCCTCTTCGGAAAGTGTCATAGCCGTAATAATCCTTCAATATTTGCTGCGCTGTAGCTTCCACGTTCAAAATCCTTTCTTATTTCTCATTATGTACAGCATAACATGATTAGGTGCTTCATCGCTTTTTAGTCGGAAAAATAAGAAACTGCCTGTATTGGAACAGGCAGTTTCTTATTTTAAACAGTTGCCTCACTATGAGGGCGTTTCAATTCAATTTTGATTTTTTCCAGTCGATTATCCCGTACAGATTCTACAGTGAAGAGCATGTTTTCATATTCCACAACTGTATCGGCATCTTCATCTGGAATCGTTCCAATGCGGCTTAGAATGAAGCCGGCAATCGTATCGAAGTTCGGAACATCGATATCTGTGTCAAAGAAATCATTGAATTCATCGATCTGCAGGGAACCGCTCGCCATATACGTATTGTCATCGATACGGGTAAGTTCTCCTTCTATCTCATCGTATTCATCATCTATATCTCCGACAATTTCCTCAATCATGTCTTCCATTGTTACGATACCAGAGAAGCCGCCATACTCATCGATCAGGATAGCAAGATGATTATGTGTCTGCTGCAATTCTTTTAGAAGATCATCAATGTATTTTGTCTCAGGTACAAAATGTGCTTCGCGTAAAATCGCTTCGAGTCGGACTCCATCGAATCCATACTCCCGTACTGCTTTGAAATAATCCTTCATGTTCAATATACCAACGATTGTATCGCTGTCTGTCTGGTAGACTGGAATTCTGGAGTACTTCTGTTCCAGCAGAATATCTGCGAGCTCTTCTGCCGGGGTATCAATGCTCAGTGTGAATGTATCTGTCCGCGGTGTCATGATTTCGCGCGCTATCTTATCATCAAGGTCAAAAACCCCTTTGATCATGCCGAACTCATCCGCATTCAAGATACCTTCCTGCTGTCCAGTCTGAGCGAGAAGCTTAATCTCCTCCCTGGAGACCTTCTCAGCTTCTGCATCACTTCCTACACGAGTGATTTTTACAAGTACATTCGTGGAGAAGGAAAGGAATTTAACGAATGGCATTGCGATTTTACTGATAAATAGTATCGGTGTGACAGAGAATCTGGCAATCTTCTCCGCGTTTTGAAGGGCAACCCTTTTTGGGAACAATTCACCGAACACAAGTGTTACATAAGACAGCAAGATAGTGATGACCACAACGCTAATTTGCTGTGCGTAAGGGATATCTCCCAATACACCAGCGAATCGATTTGCAAGTCCGGTAGCAGCTGAGGCACTTGAGAAGAATCCTGCCAGCGTAATACCTACTTGGATCGTAGCGATAAACTTACTCGGATCAGCAATAAGCTTTTGCAGCAAGGCTGCTTTCTTATCGCCTTCATCTGCTTGCTGTGAAATGCGGTTCTTATTCAGTGAGACCAATGCAATTTCCGCTGCAGCAAAAAAAGCATTTAGTACTGTTAAAATACCAATCAATACGAGTTGGAGTAAAACTGGACTCCCAGGATCATCCGGACTATTCATGTATAAATTCTCTCCCTTAAAAAAATAAACGCAAAAAATGCGTTTTCATTATATCCATTATACGCTTTTTCTATGTGTAATCCAAATACAGTGCATGTATTGTAGTATATCCGGGAACTTGGGAATTATTCCAGTGTCCGGAGTTGCTGGCGAAGCGATTTTATCTCGATTTCCATCGCCTCAAGCTGTTTTTCCATGTGGGCTGCGCCTGCACCGCTTGATGCCAGTTTATCAGCGTCTGCCTGCACACTTGCATACGTCATTTTCAATTCAGCCAGTTTGGTTTCCAGCTCTTGTTTATTCATATCATCACCTCTACACTTAGAATAGAAAAGAAGAAGTCTAAACGTCAAGCGGGAGGGGAAAGAATGCATTTTATTCTGGAGCAGGATGTGAATAGGTTGCTTGTAAAGGCTGAATCAGTTTTATTGAAGCATGAAGCAGAGAATAACTTACTTTTGGGTTTGCTTGGCAGAATGGCTGGGGGAGAAGATATGGGATCGGTTTTTGGTTATGGAGAGGATCATGACAGCATTCGCACAGTCTTCTTGCATACCAAAGGGAATCGAATCATTCTTTCTCATGAAACAGTATGGACTGATGAAGAAGCAGCCGAGCTGGCTCAGCTCGTACAAACATTGACGCCCGATCTTCCAGGCGTCATCGGACCTGTGCAACAGGCCAATCAGTTTGCGCGTGCTTGGCAGCAGCTTTACGGAAAGCAAATTAAGGTCCATATGAATCAGTTCATTTATCAGCTCGATACAGTCAAAGATACAGGTGCTGCCAGAGGGGAGATGCGTGCAGCCAATAACGATGATTTTTCGCTGTTGCGTGACTGGCTCGTACGATTCGGAGAAGTTACTGGAGAACATATGACAGAGGATCGAGCGGGCACGGTTATCGGCAGGATGATTGCGCAAGAGCGGATGTATCTTTGGATGGTGGACGGAGATATCGTAAGTATGGCGGGGTGCTCGAGAGAAAGCCGGAATGGTATTGTCATTAACGCAGTTTTTACCCCGGAAGAACAGCAGCGAAAAGGGTATGCTCAAGGATTAGTAGCTGCACTTTCAGAGAAATTTCTTCATGAAGGAAAACAGTTCTGCTGCCTGTTCACAAATGCGGATAATCCTGGTCCCAACAAGCTATATCAGAAAATCGGCTATCGCCATGTGGCCGAAAGCTGCGCAATCGACTTTCAATAAAAAAGGACCGTCACTTTTTGTGACGGTCCTTTTGGTTTTAGATCTTGGCTTGGAAAGCAGCAAGTTCACTATAGAATTTATCGAATGCTGGAATATCCATTTGCTGACCTGCATCAGACAATGCAACAGCAGGATTCGGATGAACCTCAGCCATTACTCCATCTGCACCGACAGCCAATGCAGCTTTTGCACATGGAAGCATAATATCTTTTCGGCCAGTAGAGTGTGTTACGTCAACCATGACAGGAAGATGCGTTTCCTGTTTCAGAATCGGTACAGCCGAAATATCCAGTGTGTTCCGTGTTGCTGTTTCATATGTGCGGATACCGCGTTCACAAAGTATGATTTGACCATTACCTTCGGAGTGGATATATTCAGCCGCTGCAATGAATTCTGAAATTGTACCAGACAGTGCACGCTTAAGCAGAATAGGTTTGTTTGTGCGTCCTGCTTCTTTTAGTAATTCGAAGTTTTGTGCGTTACGTGCGCCGATTTGGATCACGTCGACAAAATCAAGTGCTTTCTCGATGTCATGCGGAGTTACGATTTCACTGATAACAGCCAAATCATATTCATCCGCTGCACGCTTCAGAATTTCCAAGCCTTCTACACCTAAGCCTTGGAAGTCATATGGTGAAGAACGGGGTTTGAAGGCACCGCCGCGAAGTAATTTAAGTCCTTTGTCTTTTAAGGATTCCGCTACCGCAGCCACTTGGTCATAGCTTTCCACAGAACATGGTCCAAAGACGAAGCTTGCTTTGCCAGTACCGACTTTTTCACCCTTCAAGTCGATAACTGTATCTTCGTTTTTATAAGCACGGGACACAAGCATTGGGCGCTTGCTTGCAGCTTCTTCTTCTTTCGTCTTAGCTTGCATAACAGCCTTGAAGATAGCGTCCATTGTGGATTCTCCAAGCACACCAGCTTCATTCTGTGCTTTCAGTTCTGCCAGAAGAAGCTTTTCAGACTGGCTGCGTTCACTTTCAGGAAGATCCTTCAGCTGCTGCTTAAGGCTTGCCTGTTCGTTCAACAATTTCAACAGCTCGAAATGTGTTTGTTCGTACTGTTTTTTCAGCTCCAAAACATTTGTAGTCTGCATAAGTAGATCCTCCTTTTAAGTATGGAATACCCTAAATCAGTCTTCAATAGCCCATTCAGGCGGAATCAGTTATCTTGCAAGCCTGAATTCCCGGTTCCCGGGGAAATCCCTTGCAAACCGCTGCCGCTCTGAAACAGGTTATGGAAGAGACACAGCATCAACATCGCTATTCGAAATAAATACAATGTTGAAAATATTATCCCTATACTACATGCTTTTATAAATAAATACAAATGAAAGCTCCAAAGTATGCAGAAAAAAGGACGATAGTACCTATTTACCCGCGTTTGCCGATTTATCTCATTTTTGTTGTATTCTTTATAATTTATTTACATTAAGTGCAGGCTGCCGATCTCTTCGACGCTTGATAACAAAATCGGTCAACGTGAACAAAAATACGAGCAAAAACAAGAAACTCGACATTTGGAAAAGGGTAGATGTCGAAACGAATTGATGCAGAAGGCCAAGGATAACAGCACTCAAGCCGATGCCAAAATCGATAGATGAATAGTACATCCCATTGGCTATGCCGCTTCTTTCGACATCTGTCTTAGAAATTGTCCACGCTTGCAAAGCGGGGATCATAGACCCATAACCGAGCCCGAACAAGGCACCGGAGACGATGAAGTACCAATTAGCTGATGCTACACTGAGTATCCACATGGCAAGGAAAGCAATAACGGAACAACCCATGATTAGAATCCAGGGTCCTTTGGAATCGAACAATCGGCCTGTAAATGGTCTGGAAACTGTTGCGCATAAAGCGTTGGCCAAATAGAAGAGGAATGTACCGGTAAGCTGCTGTTCCTGTCCAAAAAGAACAAGATAAGTGACGATGGAACCGTACCCGAATGACGTCAGGAATGTAATGAATACAGGATAGGCGCTTTTCTTTTCGATTAATGACTTGAAAAATGAAAATTTTGGCGGTTGGGCCTGGTTTCGTGCCAATGCTTCAGGTTCAGCATAACGTGTTAGTGCCAGGAATAGAAAAGCAATCATGCCAAGTATAATAGATACAAATATGAGCGTCCGAAAATTATAGGTCTGATAGAGGAAGATGCCGACACTTGGTGCAATGATCATACCGATTGTAATAGAGAGACCGAAATATCCCATGCCTTCTCCGACACGCCTTCTCGGTACAAGATCAACTGCTGCTGTTCCGTTTGTAGTGGTGCTCCATCCCCAAGCAGCCCCATGCAGAAAGCGGAAAATTAATAGAAGCGTAACGATTTGAGTGAAGGGATAAAGAATTGCACAGACGAGCAAAAGGAAAGAACCGATCAGTATCGGCGTTTTCCTTTTCTTCGTCAGCAGGAAATGACCAATGAATGGCCTGATTAAAATAGCGGCAATCGAGAATGCTGTTGTTACCAATCCAACCTGCAAGCTGCTGCCGCCAATGGAGGCGATATACGGCGGCAGATTCGGCAGCAGCATCTGGAAGCTCATAAAAGTGAACAAATTGCCCAGCAATAAGAAAATGAAGGCTTTTGTCCATAAGGGAGGCTGATTGTTTACCATATTGTGACCTCCTATTCTGCCTGAATCCCAGCAGCAGATTTTTTCTTCATCCTATAATCGACCCATTCATGGTAGAAGTGGGAGATGATAGTTTTGCACACCGCATAGAATGGGATGACGAACAGAAGACCGAGGAAACCGGCGATGTTTCCGGCTGCCAATATAAGCGTAATAACCGTCAGTGGATGTATACTCAGTGCTTTTCCCATGACATTTGGAGAAATCAGGTTTCCTTCAATCTGCTGTGCGATAAGCATGACGACTGCAGCTAAGATAGCTAGTTTTGGCTCCTGGAATAAAGCAACCAGAATAGCAGGTACAGCAGCTAGGTATGGTCCGAGAAACGGAATAACGTTAAAGACCAGCCCGATAATTGCGAGAGTAAAGGCATACTTGAGATCGATAATCGCATATCCGATAAATAGCATTGTGCCGACACACATCGCTACGATAAACTGGCCTTGGATGAAGGATGCTAGCGTATGGTTCAAATCCTCCATCAGCTTTTTCACACTTTCCCCTTTTCTCTTATCGAAAAATTTTGTTATAAATGGAATCAATTTTTCCCCGTCTTTAAGCATAAAGAATAAGAAAAAGGGTATCAAAACCAATGTGAACAGGAAGTTGACCAGGCTGGAGATGAATCCGATCAGATAACCTGGAATATCCTGCAGGCTGGATTGTAAGTTTGTTGCGAAATTTTGGATGGATTCCTCCACTTGATCTGGCAATGCAGAGTGATTCTCTTCCCAGTAGTCCACAATCGACGTTAGTTGATTCGTGATGCCCGGAATGTTATTTACCAATGCCTGATATTGGTTTTGTACGATTGGTGCAGCGAACTTGTAGACGAGATATACAAGACCAATCAGGAGCAGGAATATCGTTAGGATGGCTACCCATTTTGGGAAGCGGATCTTCTCCAGAAGCCGCACGAGCGGTTTAGTGATGTAGAATAGAAGGCCGGCCGCAATCATCGGGAATGCAATCGCTCCTATGTATGTAGCCAGAGGCTGGAAGATGAAATCGACTTTCGCAATCAACAGTATAAGTGTGAAAGTCAGAACAGCGGCCACAAGGCCTTGGAACCATTTTTTCTGAGTCAACTTAGATCAGTATCCTTTCCAATTATTGATATAGCCTAGCATAGCATAGCCAGGCTATGGCGTAACCCATTCCACAAGTATTTGTTAAATTTCCAGCAGGATGGGATTTCGCGCCATTTCCACTTATAATGTGGTAGGATGTCACTATACTTATTTTTCAGGAGGAAAGCACATGGTATGGCAAGATACATATAAAAAATGGAGTACATTTAAAACACTTGATCCGAAATATAAAGAGGAACTGACGAAGCTCGCTGATGATGAAGCAGCTTTGGAAGATGCTTTCTATAAAGAATTAACATTTGGTACAGGCGGTATGCGCGGTGTGCTTGGTGCGGGGACGAACCGTATGAACATCTATACTGTTCGCAAAGCTGTAGAAGGATTAGCTGTATATATGGAAAATAACATTTCTGATTACAAGGATCGTGGCGTGGCGGTTGCTTATGATTCCCGTTACATGTCTCCAGAGTTCGCGGATGAAACGGCACGTGTTCTTGGAGCACATGGTATTCGTGCGCACGTATTCGAGTCTTTACGACCGACTCCGTTACTATCATTTGCCGTACGGCATCTGAAAGCTGCTGCTGGTATCATGATCACAGCAAGTCATAACCCACCTGAATACAACGGATTTAAGGTTTATAACGAAGATGGTGGCCAAATTCCTCCTGAACAGGCAGAAGCAATCATTGCTGAAATTGCGAAAGTGGAAAACGAACTGGCTGTAGAAGTTGAAGAATTGGAAACTATTCGTACAAATGGTTTGCTGCATGTTATAGGGGAAGATGTGGACAATGCCTACCTGCAGCAACTGAAAACGATCTCGAATATGTCTGATTCCGCGAAAGAGCAATTGGACAAGCTTCAAATCGTATTCACTCCGCTGCACGGAACATCTCATGATCTTGTTTTGCGCGGCTTGGATCAGCTTGGCTTCCAAAACGTACATGTGGTCAAAGAGCAGGCGCAGCCTGATCCGGAGTTCTCTACAGTTGAATCTCCGAATCCTGAAGAGCATCAAGCCTTTACTCTTGCAATGGAGCAAGGGCAGGAAATTGGAGCGGATGTACTGATTGGAACTGATCCGGATGCAGACCGCCTAGGAGTTGCAGTACAGGACGGAAAAGGTGCATATCAAGTGCTGACAGGGAACCAGCTTGGTACTTTGATGCTGGATTATGTGCTGGCGAATGCTTCAGAAGATGATCTGCGCAACGGAAAACTTGTCAAAACAATCGTAACGACGGAAATGGGCCGTGCAGTAGCAGCTTCATATGGCGTCGATACAATTGATACGCTTACTGGTTTCAAGTATATCGGAGAAAAGATCAAGCAATTCGAAACAACAGACGAGAAATTTTTGTTTGGCTATGAAGAGAGCTATGGCTATTTGATTGGTGACTTTGTTCGCGATAAAGATGCAGTTCAGGCTGCTATGATTGCTTGCGAAATGGCTGCCCATTGGCGCGCACAAGGCAAGACATTGCTTGAAGCATTGCATGTATTATATGAGAAGCATGGCTTCTTCTTGGAGGATCTTCATTCCATTACGCTAAAAGGTAAGGATGGCGCTGCGAAGATTGCCGCTATGATGGACGCTGTACGTGCAGATACACCACAAGAGCTTGGCGGTCTGAAGGTACTTGCAGTGGAGGATTATTCCACTCAGACACGGCACAATCTTGATTCTGATACAGAAGAGCAGCTGACGCTTCCAAAGGAAAATGTAATCAAGCTCTTCCTCGAGAAGGATAGCTGGGTGTGCTTGCGTCCATCTGGAACTGAACCGAAAATCAAGAGTTATTATGGCGTTAACAGTGCAAGCCGCGAAAGCAGTTTAGAGCTGTTAGAAAAGCTGAAAGCAGATCTTGGTAACTACCTGCAATAATTTGTTGACATTCTTCTGATATTCCAATAGACTGAATGTGTGATAAGCGCAATATGCTTTTAAAGGGGAGTAGCTGTACAGTAAAGTCGTCATTCCGAGAGAAATCTCCGGCTTTATTGGCAACTCAGACGTTGTTAGCGAGACCTTTACCTTCTTGGTAAAGGTCTCGCTTTTTTTAATAAAAAGTGTTACGCCTTTACTAAGCTGGGGTATGATTGCAAAAATAATCGCATACTACACTTAAAGGAGCGTAACTACATGGATGCACAATTACTTTTTGAGTATGGCTGGGTTCTAATCGTCCTTGTCGGGCTGGAAGGTATTCTTGCCGCGGATAACGCACTAGTTCTCGCAATCATGGTAAGGCATTTGCCTGAAGAACAACGTAAAAAAGCACTTTTCTATGGACTGGTCGGAGCATTTGTTCTTCGCTTCGCCTCTCTATTCGTCATTTCCTTCCTTGTTGATGTATGGCAAGTACAGGCTATAGGTGCGGCGTACCTATTGTTTATATCCATAAAAAATCTGTACGACAAATTCAGTGCCAAGAATAATGACGTGGCAAATAAGAAGCCGAAAAAAGAAAGTGGCTTCTGGATGACTGTTTTAAAAGTCGAACTTGCTGACCTTGCTTTTGCTGTCGACTCTATTCTTGCAGCAGTAGCACTAGCTGTCGCACTTCCGCCAACCGGAATAGGTAATGTAGGAAGCTTGGATACTGGACAATTCGCTGTCGTCCTAGCAGGTGGTATGATCGGTATCATCATCATGCGTTTTGCGGCGAATGTATTTGTAGATCTTCTCCATACAAGACCTGCTTTAGAAGTAGCAGCTTTCATTATCGTTGGATGGGTTGGGATTAAGCTTGTCGTTAGTACGCTTTCCCACGATGCACTAGGCGTACTGCCGCATGATTTCGCACACTCTACAGCGTGGAAAATTACATTCTACGGTATATTAGTAGCAATCGCAGTTATCGGCTGGATTGTATCCGGCAAGAACAAAGTGGAGCATAAGAAAGAGGATTCTGCTGAAGGAACTGAATAAAAAGGAAGACCTTCTACTAAATGGTAGAAGGTCTTTTTTTGAACAGACATTTTGTTTTTCTAGCTCATAAGCGTTAAAATAGAAGGTAGTATACAGATAGAAGAAGGGGACGAGTACCATGTCAGAACATCACTTTCATTTAGCAGCAACCTGGCCGGGAGGCAGAAACAGCTCTGGTTCGATTGAAACAGGAAACCTAAAGACGGAAATCAGCATTCCGCCAGAAATGGGTGGTCCTGGCATTGGTACGAATCCGGATGAGATGCTGCTCGGTGCAGCAGCTACTTGCTACATCATCACGCTAGCGGCAATGATCGAACGCGCGCATTTGCCATTAGCGTCTATGAAATTGGAATCAGAAGGTATCGTCGATGAAACGAATGGAGTTATTACTTACAAGCAAATTATCCATCGGCCGACAGTATACTTGAAAGAAGAAGCGACTGAGAAGCAATTCCAGATGCTGGAGAAGCTAGCCGTAAAAGCGGAAGAAAGCTGTATGATCACAAGAGCAATTAAAGGTAATGTGGAGGTCAGCTTAGAGGCCGACTTGAATATCGAGAAAAACTCTTAATAATCTTGCAAGATAAAGGACGGAAAGTGTATGAATAGTGAACGTGCGATGCATATTCTGAAAGAAAATGGCTTTAAACAGACAAAGCAGCGCGAAAAACTGCTGGATATTTTTCAGAAACGATCCCAGTATTCCGCGGTGACCGATCTTTGGAAAGAATTTCGTGAGGATTTTCCAAGTGCCAGCTATGATACTGTGTATCGTAATCTTTATACAATGGCCGAACTTGGTATCCTGGAGATGACTGCAATTGACGGAGATAAACATTTTCGTTTTCACTGCAATATAGAAGGCCATCATCATCATTTTATCTGCAAACAATGTGGCATTACGAAAGCAATTGATGTCTGTCCGATAGCAGATGTGAAAACGGTGCTACCGGGTGGCTATACAATAGAAAACCATAATTTCGAAGTGTATGGCATTTGCCCTGCCTGTCAATAATTGATAGGCAGTATTTTTTTGTGGTCGAAACGTAATTATTACTGTTTACAAATAGTAATGGTTACGATATAATCTCGATTAGAGCTTATACGATGTAACGGGAGGAAATTATTTTGAAGAAATCATTATTTTTAATCAGCACAGCCTTACTTTTAGTTCTGCTTGCAGCTTGTTCTGATGGCGGCAGTCAGAATAGCAGTGAAGACGGGAAAATGAAGATATATACAACAATTTATCCGATTCAGTATTTTGCTGAGCGAATCGGTGGTGACCAAGTAGAAGTGGAGTCTGTGCTGCCGCCAGGAAGTGACGCACATAACTTCGAACCAACGTCGAATCAGATGGTGGATATTGCTAAATCAGATGCATTTCTCTATTCGAGCGATGAGTTAGAAACATATGCCAAAACGATTGCTGATGCGGTAGGAGACGAAGATGTTAAGATTGCGCAATTAGCAGATGGTATCAACTTGCTTCCTTTCGATGAAGAACATGATCATAGTCATGAAGCTACTGAGGAAGAACATGATCATAGCCATGAAGCTACTGAAGAAGAGGCTTCAGAAGAAGAGCACGATCATGGCAGCATCGATCCACATTACTGGCTAGATCCAGAGCGTGCAAAGCAGATGGCAGAGAATATGAAAAATACGCTTGTTGAGCTTGATCCAGATAATAAGTCGACATATGAAGACAACTATACAGTTGTAGCAGAAGAATTAGATGAGCTTGATCAGAAATTCCAGCAGGCTGTAGAAGGTAAGGATAACAAGAAGATCATCGTTTCCCATGCAGCATATGGATACTGGGAGGATCGTTATGGGATCGAACAAATTGCCATAACCGGTCTATCGCCGACAAATGAACCTTCACAGAAAGAACTGGAGGAAATTATCCATACTGCAGAAGATAACAAACTGAACTATGTGTTGTTCGAACAAAATATCTCGCCGAAGGTTGCAACCATTGTTCAAGATGAAATCGGAGCTGACGTACTCAGAATCCATAACCTAGAGACGGTGACCGAGGATGAAATTGATGCAGACGAGGATTACTTCAGCCTGATGAATAAAAATATCGAAACGTTGGAGCAAGCTTTGACAAACGAATAGAGGATAAGATAAAAATTATTTCAGCTATATCAAAACCCGAACTTTACGTGAATCTTGCGTAAGTTCGGGTTTTTTGATTGGTGCTCAGTAACATTATTGTTTTTATGCCATAGCATTCAGTTATGTCTCAGCTTCGCTTATGTTTCGTGAATATTCTAATTTTACGTTATAATAGGTGGGTATATTTGTTTTAATGGAGGGGTAATCAAATGAAAAAATTCGAAGAACAGCTGCGCCAATTTGCCAAATTGGCTATCCAGACCGGTGTTAATCTTCAAAAAGGACAAGGATTACTGCTTGTTGCACCGATTGAATCGGTACGTTTCACACGAATGGTAGCGGAAGAGGCGTACAAAGCAGGTGCTAAAGATGTACATACAGAATGGTTAGATGATGAGCTGGTTGTTCAGCGTTATACACATGCTCCAATTGAAGCTTTAGAAAATGTACCTGCTTGGAAATTCCATGCTCGTAACGAAATGGTCAAGGATAATTACGCAGTTCTAAATATCCTTGGAGAGAATCCGGATCTTTTGGAGAAAGTAGATGGATCCAAAGTTGCAGCTTATATGAAAGCTGCTGGAAAAGGATTAACACCATATCGTGATTATATGATGAAAGACAAGATGCAATGGTCGATTGTTGCTTATCCGACTGTAGCATGGTCCAAGAAAGTGTTCCCTGAAAAATCGGTCGAGGAAGCACAGGAAGCAATGATGGAAGAAATCCTGCGCATCAGCCGTGTGACGGGAAATGAGGATCCCAATGCTGCATGGAAGGCGCATAATAAACAGCTGCACCTAGCTGCAGATTATATGAATAAGCAGCAGTTCACAAAATTGATTTATAAAGCGAAGGGCACGGATTTGTCAATCGAGCTTCCGAAAGGGCATATTTGGAGCGGTGGTTCTGGTCCGACAGATGCAGGGGTCGATTTCAACGCCAATATCCCGACTGAAGAGGTATTCACAATGCCGCACAAGAATGGTGTGAATGGTACTGTATCCAGTACATTGCCATACAATTTCAATGGCCAGCTGATTGAGGATTTCCAACTGACTTTCAAGGATGGCGAAGTGGTAGACTATAAGGCGGAAAAAGGCCAAGAAGCGTTGAAAAACCTTCTGGAAGCTGATGCTGGTGCGAAACGACTTGGCGAGGTAGCACTTGTTCCGCATAAGTCTCCAGTTTCACAATCCGGGTTGATTTTCTATAATACATTGTTTGATGAAAATGCTTCCTGTCACCTTGCATTAGGAAAGGCATATCCTACTTGTATTGCAGGCGGCAATGATATGACAGCTGCAGAACTCGAAGCAGCAGGCGTGAATGATAGTATCATGCATGAAGATTTTATGATTGGATCTGCCGATCTTGATATCGATGGCGTGAAGGAAGACGGCACTACAGTCGCAGTCTTCCGCCAAGGAGCATGGGCGTTCGAATTCAAATGATCATACTAATTGGATAATAGAATCCAGCCTTTGGCTGTTCCTCGCTTCCTCATAGGAAGCGAAGGGGCAGCCTTTTTGGCGTATACGCTCTGGCACAGTGAAAATGGTGAAGTCTTCAAGTGAGAGACCCTGTCTAACTTCCTCCCAAAACAATGGAGTACTGACGGTGCCGCTGCTGCGTTTTCGCGCTGTGTATGGAACTGGCAGTGTTTTTCCCATCCCGAACTGGACGTAATCGATATACAAACGCTCCTGCCGATTTTTTTTCATTCTTTCGATTGTGAATAGATCTGGATGCTGCTGGACGAGCAATCTTGCCAAAGCTTCCGTGAAGGTGCCTGCTTGTTCATAGGTTAGCTGGTTTTCTGGTAACGGAATGTACAGCTGCAAACCTTTGCTGCCGGAAGTCTTGATAAATGCAGTGAGCTGCATTTGATCCAGCCATTCTTTTAGCAAATTAGCAGCCTTGATGGCCAGAGAAAGTGCATCTGCCGTTGGCGGATCAAGATCAATCGCGATTTCCCGGGGGAAATCATTTCCGATATGGTGAAATGGTGCATGAAATTCGATACTCCCATGATTAGCGAACCAAATCAAAGTCTGCAAATCTGGGCACTGCAAGGATTTCGTATCAGGTATAAAATCGGGTGCATAATCGGGTCTGTGCTTCTGATAGAAAAAGTCCGCTTCAATTCCGTCAGGGCAGCGGATAATCGTCATCTCCCGATTTATCATATGAGGCAGCATGAATGGAGCTACCGTCCGAATATAAAGCAGATAACGCAGCTTATCAATATGTGCTTCTTCCCAATATAGCTTGTCCAGCTTGCTCAGCTCGACTGATTGCGGAAACTGGGCAAGATCTATAGCTGCTTGTTGCTCTGTGCAATCGGCTGCTGTCACTGTGGGGGCTAAACTATGGAATCTAGGCTCACGTAATTCCTCGTCCGCCTGCCCGAGACAATTTATTTTGGCACAAACAGCTGGAGGGAGTAGAAGGAGATTATGTTCTGTTTTTCCATTTTCCTTAAAAAAAGCAGTAAGTGTGCTTCGCTCTGTTTCTTCCAACCCATGCTTACATTTTCCAATCGGCACAAAATGACCTGTTTCATCTGCCAGCTGCGCATGAAAATAATCATTTTCCTTATCATAAGCAGTTAAGACTGCGGTGATTGTACGCCAATTCTTTATCTTATACCAATCATGATGCTGTTTACCGGTCTTATATGTACTGGCTGAGCGTTTGGCTATGATACCCTCACCTTGATGCAAAATGACAGAATCCATCAGTACAGTTGAGTCTAAGGAATAACTCACGTATTGGATAGCTCCTTTTTGATCATCGAATAGATCGATTAGCTCCAGCAATGCTTGTTTCCGGGAGGACAGCCGCCGTCTTTCCTGACTTTTCCCGCCATCAACCAGCAGATCAAAAGCCATCAGCACAGCAGGTCGATTAGAAGCATCCTGCTTGATTCGATCAGCTGATTTTAATCGGCCGCGTGTTTGGAGTAAGCCAAAATCTCCGCTTCGTGCATTTTTCGGCACGATTAGTTCACCATCAATCGAGAAAGGAATGTGCTTATCAGCTAACTGCTTCTGCTGCTCAGCATACGTGATGATCTCCGGAAATTGCTCGGATAAGTCGATTCCATTCTTGCTTGTCAGCGTTACATTGTCAGTCGTAACTGTCAAAATGGCTCTAAACCCGTCATATTTCACCTCATATATCCATCCTTCCCCGGAGGGACAGGTATCCCTATAGATCGGTTTCATTACTTGCATCGTATCTCGCTCCTTTTCTTTAGTTTGAGGAAATACACCGGAATTAAACATGGAACAGACGTACAAACTAAGCTAAAAAGGAGTGAACAGTTCATGCATACGATGTGGAAGGGTACAATCAGCTTCGGGCTTGTGAATATTCCCGTAAAGATGCATGCTGCTACAGAGAATAAAGATGTGAAGCTGCGGCAGCTGCATAAAGAGTGCAACACACCGGTCAAGTATGAAAAAGTTTGTCCTCATTGTGAGAAGGAATTACAGACGGAGGATATCGTCAAAGCCTATGAATACACGAAAAATAAATTCGTGGTTCTGGATGAGGATGAGTTACAGGCTTTGCAGAAAGAGCAGGAAGACAAAGCAGTGGAGATCGTCGATTTTGTCAGCTTGGAGGAAATCGATCCTATCTACTTTGAACGCTGTTACTATTTGTCTCCAAATGAAGGCGGAACAAAAGCATACAGTTTATTGCGGAAATCACTTGAGGATACAGGGAAGATTGGCGTTGCCTCTATGGTCATCCGTTCGAAGCAGCAGCTAGCTGTCATCAGGGTGTATAAGAATGTACTAGTTGTAGAGACCATCCATTATCCCGATGAGGTTCGCAACGTCGCTGATGTGCCAAACATCCCTGCTGAAGATGCTATTGTCGATAAAGAGCTCAAGACAGCCAAGCTGCTTATTGAACAGCTGACAGCAACCTTTGATCCGGAGAAATACAATGATGATTATCGCGAAGCCTTGCTCGATTTGATTCAGGCTAAGCGTGATCATGAACAAGTCCATATCCCGACAGCTAAGAAACAGCCGAACAACGTAACGAATTTGATGGACGCATTGCAGGCATCACTCGATAAAGCGAAAAAGGACAAGCCGGCAGCTAAGAAGACAACCAGGAAGAAAACGGCAAGCCGACCTAAAAAGAAACCGGAAGCTGGATAATTCTTCCGGTCATTTTACACATGCATGTCGTTTATGACAGCGCCTTGACAGCTTGCTAACAAGTCAATGAAGAAAGGGCATATGCTATAGCGTTTCTGCTCCATGCTCCTTACTATGGAAGAATACATCCTGAAGAAGGAAGCGATAGTATGGAACGCGATGCGTATTTTGATAATGCAAGATTGCTTATGATTGCCTTTGTCGTATTTGGACATTTAATTCAGCCGTATCAGGACATGTTGTTCCTGCAGATGAGCTATACATGGATATATACCTTTCATATGCCCGTTTTCATTTTTTTAGCTGGTTTCTTTGCCAGGGGAGCTGGGAATAAGGCTGCTGTTGAAAAGCTAGCGAAAAAGCTGCTTTTACCGTTTCTGTTTTTTCAAGTCATCTACACGATTTACTACTTTATGATCGGAAAAGATGGCTGGATGGAATCCATTCTTGTGCCGCAATGGGCACTGTGGTTTTTGCTTAGCTTGTTCTGCTGGCATATACTGCTGATTCTATTTAAAAGAATACGTCCTAGCCTCGGTATTCCGCTAGCTGTATTCATCGGTTTGTTAGTTGGTTACCTTAATGAAATTGGAGGGGCATTAAGCCTTTCCAGGACGTTTGTTTTCTTTCCATTTTTCTTAATCGGTTATTGGGTGACAAAAGAGCAGCTTGCTGTACTTCGGCAAATACCGATAAGGATAGGAGGCGGTCTGCTGCTAATTGCAGCAGGTGCTTTATTCTATCTTTATCCTGACATCCCGACTGACTGGCTGCTCGGATCGAAATCTTATGCAGTTTTAGGAGCCGGGGAAGCAGGAGGACTGATTCGGTTACTAGTTTATCTGTTCTCAGGAGTTATGATGATTAGTGTACTGGCGCTTATTCCAAATAAAAAGATGCCGTTTACAAAATATGGACAACGGACATTGTATGTCTATCTTCTGCACGGATTTTTCATCCAGTGGATTAGAGTGGATGATTTATTTGAGGTAAGTAATAGCCTGGATGTATTAGGTCTCCTAATTGTCACGCTAAGCATAGTAATGGTGCTTTCCCAGCGCTGGATGCTGCGGATATGGAAACCATTGATCGAGCTTAAAAGCCCATAAAAAATACCGCACAGGTGTGAACCTGTGCGGTATTTTTTAAATTGCGCGTGAGTCGCGGAATTGTTTTGGTGTCATGGATGTATAGAATTTAAATTGAGCTGTGAAATAGCTTTGGTTGCAGAAGTTGAACTTCTTAGCCAAGTCAGCAATTGATTGGTTTGTATGAAGCAGGAAGTATTTAGCTTCCTCAATCTTCTTTTGATTGATGAATTGGACTGTGGAAACACCAACTTCTTTTTTGAACAAATGGGAAAGGTAGCTTGGATTCACATTACAGTGAGAGCTGATTGCCTGCAAGCTCAGATCCTCCAAAATATGTGATTGGATATAGCCGATAGCTTCATTGATGATGTTGGAGTATTGTGTGGCTCTGCTCTTATTCAAGCCTTCGATAAAACGAACAAGCATATCATATTCCAATTCGGAAAGTTCCTGCTCTGTCTGGCAGTTCTCGATTTCAAGCATATAAGTCATATTGAGGCTTGATGCTACTTCTTGAGAAGCGCCGCCTCTCAAGATAGCGCGCGTGTACAGCGTGCAGATACTGATCAATTGGTTTTTTGCTGACCGTAGCGGTTGGAAGGCATACTTCGGGCGTTCAGAAGTAGAAAGGCTTTCAATTATAGATAATGCCCCATTCAAATCACCATCGGATACAGCATCCATCAGCTGGTTTTCAAGCAGGTAAGATGGGTACAAAAATTGTTTATTTGACTTGTTATTTTCGACGGAACGTTTTTCAGGCAGAACAGCATTTTTAGATATGCTAGACATACTATACCTCCGTTAAGGGTTTTTGATTTTACCATCAGTCTTATATATCAATATTGTAAGCGTTTTCCGAAGAAAAATAAACTGTTTTATTAAAAAATATTTATAAAACTGATATTTTTACGTTTTTCGACACAGCCGCAGGTTAATAGACAAGCAAGAGAAGTACTAGCTATAATAGAAAATAGCAAGAAAGAAGGCAATTGTCTGAAAATGAGGTGTGCAAATGCGTGTCAAATCCACCCGTCGTATTATGGCTATCGTTTGGATGGTCATCCGATTTATGATGCAGATCTACTGGTTTTATTTGCTGCATAGCCGCGTGTGGGACGAACAGGATAAACAGGAATGGGAAGCATTACTGACAAAGCAGGCACGGGAGTATCGGAAAACTGCGGAGAAAAAGGGCGGATTATTGATTAAATTAGGTCAGTTTCTCAGTTCGCGTGCTGACTTGCTGCCTAAGATATTCATTCGGGAGATGGAAGGCCTCGTCGACAGGGTAAAGCCGACATCATTTACACATTCGGAAGCAATATTAAAGGAAGAGCTTGGCAGCCGTTATGAGACGGAGATTGTGCACTTAAACCCTAAAGCTGTTGCTTCTGCTTCTATCGGTGAAGTGTACGAAGCATACTTGCAAAACGGTCGTAAGATTGCGGTTAAGGTCCAGCGGCATAATGTCAGACAGATATTCCATATGGATTTTAAAGCACTACGAATCATTTTTTTCCTGCTCCGCAAATTTACGAGTATCGGAAAGAAATCGGATATGAAGGCTCTGTACGCGGAAGTAGTAACAATCATCAGCCGGGAATTAGATTTCCAGAAAGAACTGGAGCATGCGGATTATTTCAAGAAACGGTACAAAGGAAATCCGGACATCAAAGTGCCAGATTATTATCCGGAACTCTGCACGGGCAGAGTGCTTGTAATGGACTGGGTTGAGGGGCGGAAAGTGACGGATACAGATTATCTGGATGCCCAAAAGATTCCCCGTGAGCAAGTAGCTAAAGCACTTTTCCAATTTTTTTCTGATCAGTTTCTAAACAGCGGTATGTTCCATGCCGATCCTCATGCAGGCAATATCATGGTCCAGCCTGATGGGAAAATCGTACTGCTCGATTTTGGTATGGTTGGTGAAATCAGAGCAGCAGATACCGAATACTTACGGGAGGCAATCCAGGGAATTGTGCTCGATGATTATGAGACTGTCATCCAAGCTCTCTACAAAATGGAGTTTTTGCTTCCATCCGCAGATTCGGAAAAAGTGAAACGGATTCTTCGAAAAACAGTGGATTTGTACAAAGGAGGTCAGCTTGATGTAGGAGACACGGAATCCTTCTTGAAGCTGATGGAGGAGCTGCAGGTGATTGTAAAGGAACAGCCGATACAACTCCCGGCAGATTTTGCCTTCCTCGGGCGGGCAGTTTTCTTGGCTATTGGCCTGGTAGCTGTCATTTACCCGCAAGCAGATCTAGTAGAATGGGGAAAACCTGTCATCCTGCGCTGGATGAGAGGATCGAAAAAACATAGTTCCATCTATACTGGTATCATCACCAATTCACTTCGTCCATTCCTGTCGATGCCCAGAGCACTCGTTGACTGGCTCACTGACGGGGAGAAGCAGCGCGGCTGGGAAAGGGATAAACAAAAAAACCAGCTGCTGCACCATTTCTACTTCTTTTACACGGTTCTGTTACTCGTCTTGACAGCAGGTTCGGCATACACGGGCATCCAAGGAATCATTCAGCATACATTATGGCTTGTCCTCGTCGGGTTTATCCTGACATTCCTATTCTTTGGACTATGGTTAATTCTCTTCATCAAGCATGTTCTGCTGCTTAGATCCATAAATAAAACTAGGAGGTTATGATAATGGCAGATTTGTTACGCAAAGGATTTCTTTTAGGTGTTGGTGCTGCTTTGGCTGGGAAGGAAAAGCTGGATGCAAAATTGAAAGAGTTAGTGGCAAAGGGAGAGATTACGCCACAGCAAGCGAAGGATTTGATTCAGCGTTTTGTAGATAAAGGAGAAGCGAAATCCAATGAGTGGAACGAGAAGAATCAAGAGCACATGCAGAAGAAAGTCAATGATCTAGGACTTGCTACGAAAGCAGATGTTGATTCTCTGAAGCAGCGGATCAGTCATTTGGAGCTGCGTCTGCAGAATAGCGAAGATTAATAGATTTAAGTAAGAACTATTAATTTGTCGTGAATATTTTGAAAATTTGTTGTCATGCATACATTTCTCTATTAGAATGATGGTAGAGGTATAACCAGAGGAGGTAATTAGCAATGATTAGCTTTTTATCTTTAGTCGACCAAGTGGAACAGGAAATGAAACGCCCTTCCACAGCCACAGAATATGATTTCCTGAAATGGATGCATGAACAATATGTCGCCGAACAATCAGATATACTGAAGCAAGCGCAATAACAGAAGACCCGCCATGTGGCGGGTCTTCTTATATGCTGGCTAAGGAGGAACGTTTATATATGTCGCCTAGAAAGCCTTCCATCTGATGTTTGCCGGGATTCGTATTGATCATGCACACAAGTGCGTCTCCAGTTTCCGGTTTTCCTGCCAGCAAGCACTGGAAGCCTTCTCCCCAGCCGAGCGCAGTGTATTCTGCAACTCCCATTGTAGTATCCAAAAAGACCCCGGACCCGACGTGCGGAATCGTTGCATTAGGCTGAAGCATTTCCGTTGCGACTTTATTGTCAATAATAGTGGAGGGAAATCCCTGTATGGCCCGGTGGAATGCGTCAACAAGCTTCATTAAGTCTATCGGTGTTGTCCACAATCCACATGCAGCATCATATGGGTAGTAAGGGTATAGATTAGGAATTGGGTTCAGATTCTGATGTCCATACGCAAACGGTCGACGCAGAGTTTCGTGATAGGAACTGTCCATCATGCCTAAGGGTTCGAAGACATGCTTTTTCATAAGTACATGGAAAGGCTGCTGATACGCATCCTCCAATGCAAGCTGTACAATCATATAACCTGCATCACTATAGGAGAATACTGTGCCAGGTTCGTATTCTGTCACGATACGCTTTGAACATGCAATTGTTGTGCCTTCCAAAATCTTGGCAGTGCTGAATGAAGCTGAATTGTGAGGTAGAGTAGGGAAACTGTGCTCCGGATCAATGATGCCGCCTTGATGCTGAAGCAACTGTCGCAGACTAGGTGCGTTATAGATTCTATCGTCCAACTTCCACTTGCGGAGCAGGTCATTGACATTGGTGTCTAATGAAAGATTGTCCTTTGAAAAAAGAATTAGGCTGAGCAAAGCTGTAACGAATTTACTGACAGAGCAGGCATGGAAGGCGGTGGAAGTGTCAATCGTCCTCCTTATGACTTGATCTGCATACCCCATACAAAAGGATTGCAAAGAATGACCGTCTTCCATATAAGCCATACTGAATCCTGTAATTCTGTTAGAGGTCATCAGTTCTTCTAGATCATCTGTCTTCATTTCTCGTCCTCCTATATGTATATGTTATGAACAGTATACCTGTTTCTGACAGAAAGAAACATATGTTCTTGTTTGCGGGGTTAATTTTTGTCTTTTATATCTGTTATAATGCAGGTAGTAGCAAAACGATGGAGGTGTTCGAGTTGTTAAGTGAAGAAGCAGTGCTTCGGCATATGAAAGAGGAGCTAGAACGGGCATTAGACCTTGATGATGTCCAAAAGCAGCGGGAGCACGTTCGGGCGGTCCGTTCGATGTGTGACTTGTTCTTGCAAGGTGAGCGTCCAGTCAAAACGCAGGTGTCTAAACCGTCAGAAGCAGCAGTAAGCCCCTCTGCAGCAGAATGGGCAGCAATGACAGGGGAATGGCCGGACCAGCAGCCGCCCAAAAAAGCATTTGAAGAAGATGACGACGAATCGAACGGCAAGTCATTGTTCGATTTTTGATATAAAGGAGCAGAAAAATGAAAGCATTACTCATAATCGGAGCCATAAGTGGTTTCATTACTGTAGCACTTGGAGCATTCGGAGCGCACGGATTAGAAGGGAGATTGTCTGAGAAGGCAATTGCCACGTGGGAGAAAGCAGTTCAATATCAAATGTTCCATACAGTGGTCATTATCGGGGTAGCATTATTGCTCCAGAAGATTCAAGCAGGCAGTTTGACGACTGCTGGCGGTTTCTTTATCGCGGGCATCCTGCTATTTTCAGGAACACTTTACATATATGCTGTCAGCGGGATCACGATCTTTGCTATCATTACGCCAGTAGGCGGAGTGGCATTCCTGATCGGATGGGTGCTGCTCGGCTATTCCGCAATTAAATATCTATAAGAAAAAAACCTCTGCCGAAGCAGAGGTTTTTTTATCGTGGTGGATAAGTTGCAGTGCCGCCTGGATTTCCAAAAGGGTAACTATAATTAAGCGGTTCATCGAATGTTACATAATCGAGATATACCATCAATAATAAGTAACGGCGGTTGTTCTCTGGATCACGTAAGATAAGATGGTCACGGCCGGCAGCCTCGATCACGCCTTTGAAGATTTTTGCGTTCCAGCGGTCATTGTTTTCGAAGGTCATATACACGGTGGCCAGCTTGTTTCGATTCAGACGCAGAATGTTTTCGATATAAGATTGCTCAACTGGCAGTCCTGGTCCTGCTGGCCCTCCGCCTTGAACTTGTGACGGAACTTGCTGTTGCTGTTGTTGCTGCTGCTGCGGGAAAAAAGGCTGGTTTTGCTGACGAGTTGGGTAGCTATAATTCGGGACTTGCGGGTAAGTATAGGCCTGGCTCTGTTCCTGATACTGCGGGGTGCCTGGAGACTGATTTTCTTGATTCGGATTCTTACTCATTTTCATTCCCCTTTCCTATATCCTTTCAGAAGACAGTCGGGCTGGCTGAAACTGTGAAGGCGGGAATTGAGATCGATCGTGCGACTATCATGAATACAAGACACGCTGCGCCTTCACAACCGATTATCGCCTTACCTCATGTCCAAGGAACTCATGCCTGTTCTTTGACATGATATGAAGCCTGGGAGGAGAGTAGAACAAGGGAATAAAAAAAGCCGGACCAAATTGGTCCAGCTTTCGTTAAATATGGAAGTAGGTAGATACTGCTTCTTTATCTAACTTATTTCCGAAATAGAAATCACCGAATTCGCCGTATCGTGCGCTAACTTCATCGAAACGCATCTCATATACTAGTTTCTTGATCGGCAGCGGATCGTGTGCGAATAATGTAACGCCCCACTCCCAGTCATCGAAACCGAACGAACCTGTGATGATCTGTTTGATTTGACCAGCATATTTACGGCCGGTTTTGCTGTGCTCATACATAAGTTTCGAGCGAGCATCTTTTTCAAGTGAATACCAGTTGTCTTCATTCATCCGGCGTTTATCCATCGGGTAGAAGCACATATAATCCCAACGAGGTAGAATTGGTTTCAGACGTGCTTGTACCTCTGGTTTTTGTTCGATATCAACACCAGGTTTGCTCATATATTTGGAGAGCTCAACAACAGATAAGTAAGAGAAGCTTTTCGTCATGAAAGATGCGATCTGCATTTTATCGAAAGTTGTTTCGATCTCCTGCAATTCATCCATTGTCGGACGCATAATCATAAACATCAGGTCAGCTTTATGACCGATAATCTTATAGACAAGCTGACTGCCATTATTCGCTTCCTCAACTTGTTCCATATTTGAAAGCCAGTTCTGATATTCCTCGATTGCTGCTTGACGCACATCCTCGGAAGCCAGTTTCCAGCTTGTCCAATCCATTACACGGAAATCATGCAGGCAATACCAGCCGTCCATGGTTTCTACTGCTTCTGCCATGCCTAAACACTCCTTTTTCGTTCACATTCTTTGTATAGTGTAACACAAACGACTTCACACCATGCTTGTCGTTGCTTTCTAGTTCCCACCTCTATTATATCAACTGATCAGCATGCTTCGTGTGTATACTTTGACAGAAATGGGAACATCTAAAAGGTCGGTTATTTTAATTAAAAAAATCAGTAGCAGCTGATATGACTTTAAAAGTAAAACAAAAAGATTTACTATAGAAATGCAGACATATTCTAGGAGGGTTTTAGGATGAGTGATTTATTTCAAACATTGCGGAAAAAAGTAACAGGCCAAAATAAAAAGATCGTCTTTCCGGAAGGCTTGGATGAACGTATTTTGGAAGCAGCAGCAAAGCTTGCCGAAGAGGGGATTATTGCACCGATTTTGATCGGCAATAAAGAGCAAGTGGAACAAAAGGCAAAAGAATTGTCTATCGACTTGCGCGGTGCAGCAATTCTTGACCCAGATACTTATGAGAAATTCGATGAGCTAGTTGCAGCGTTCGTGGAACGCCGCAAAGGCAAAGCGACAGAAGAAGATGCAAAGAAATTACTAAAAGATGAAAATTACTTCGGTACAATGCTTGTTTATACAGGCGAAGCTGACGGGCTTGTGAGCGGAGCAGCACACTCTACTGCTGATACAGTACGTCCAGCACTTCAAATCATTAAAACGAAACCTGGGATTAAGAAGACTTCCGGTGCATTCGTAATGGTAAGAGAAGATGAGCGCTATGTTTTCGGTGACTGTGCTATCAACATCGCACCTGACAGCCAGGATCTTGCGGAAATTGCTGTAGCAAGTGCTGAAACAGCGGCTATGTTTGGTATCGATCCAAAAGTAGCATTGCTAAGCTTCTCGACTAAAGGATCTGCTAAATCTCCGGAAACTGAAAAAGTATCGGATGCGCTAGCGATTGCGAAAGAGAAAAATCCTAACCTAGTTGTAGATGGCGAATTCCAATTCGATGCAGCCTTCGTACCATCTGTTGCTGCGAAAAAAGCACCGGATGCTGTATTGAAAGGTGATGCGAATGTATTCGTATTCCCTAGCCTTGAAGCAGGTAACATTGGGTACAAAATTGCCCAGCGTCTTGGTAACTTTGATGCTGTAGGTCCGATCCTGCAAGGTCTGAACGCACCAGTGAACGATCTTTCCCGCGGCTGTAATGCAGATGATGTGTACAAGCTTACACTTATCACCGCTGCTCAGTCCGTAGAATAAGCATAGGAGAGACGCCTTTCTTAAAGAAAGGCGTCTTTTTTTGTATGTTTTGTTTTTCCAGTTCAACTATAGTAAAATAGCCTTGTCTAAGATGCAAAAGGAGTGAGTATTTGTTGGGCAATGATATCCGCTATTCATCCGAAGTAACAGATCAGTTTGTGAAGCACGCCATCGATTACGTAGGAGCTGGAGTGGTAATCACAGACCCCTCACTTCCTGATAATCCGATTATATATACAAACAAAGGTTTCGAAGAACTTACTGGTTATCCTTCAGAAGAAATTCTCGGCCAAAATTGCCGTTTTCTTCAAGGTGAAGATACGAGAAAAGAAGATGTTGCAGCTGTACGGGATGCAATACGTGATGAAAAGACTGTCGTGGTAGAGTTGAAGAACTACCGCAAAAACGGCGAAATGTTCTGGAACGAGCTGGAGATTTATCCAATATTTTTGGAAAGTGAGCAAAAGGCTTTCTTTGTCGGTGTCCAAAAAGATGTGACACAGAGGAAGCGGAATGAAGAGCTTGTTTCCCATTACTTAGAGGAAGTAACCCGCTTATCCACGCCGATCGTTCCAATTACGGATACGACATCGATTTTACCATTGATTGGTGACGTCGATGATCGCAGACTGAATCAAATATTGGAGCGAGTAGGGGAACATGTTCAGAAGTCAGGAGAGAGGAATTTCCTTCTTGATTTGCAAGGAATCAGCCGCTTTCATAGCGGTGTTCATAATGGTGTACTGCGCTTGCATCAGCTGTTGGATATGATGGGTACTCGTCTCATAGTCACTGGCTTCCATCCAAAGATGGCCATGGAAAGTGTGCGCCAGGCAGATTTCAGTGATCAAAACATCACGTTTTATTCATCAGTGAAACAGGCATTAACCTTCTTGGAAAAAGAAGAAAACCGCTGAACCGATAATGGTCAGCGGTTTTTTTATTGTAGATTCTCATTACGGCTGCGCATCAGCTTCATCCGTTCCTGCTGCAGTTGGACTTCTCGAACTGTCATTTCAGAGGAAGGAGCTATAACTGTGATAGAGGCTAGTCCATCAACAATCCGCTTTAAAACTTGTTCGCTAGTAAGGGGAACCTGGAGCAATTCTGCCAGTGATGCCATCGTTTCCGGTACAACATCAGGGAAGGTGAAGCGAGTTTCTGCATCTTTTTTAGCTCTTTTATAAAATCCTTGAACAATTTCCGCTCGTGACGCGCCGCTTCCATCTACACACAAGTAAATTTGAACAGCAGAACCGTCTTTTACCCTGCGCTGGGAGATGCCTGCAAATTTCCGGCCGTCTATGCTCAAGTCGTAGGTTCCTGGACAATAAGAACCGACTACCTCAAAAGCTTCAATTTTATTTGTGATATCCTGGAAGATATATTGGATAAAAGAAACCATCGCTTGATAACCGTCATGGATTCCGATGTGCTTGGCATCCGGGAAGATGAAGGATAGATTGACAACTCCTTTATCCAGCAGCACAGCTAGTCCGCCAGAGTTTCGTACGACAGCTTTGTAGCCTTTTTCCTGCAAATAGGATATTCCTTCTTTTATAAAAGGAAGACGGGAATCAGGTATGCCGAGCATAATCGTGCGGTCATGAACCCAAAGTCTTGCAGTTGGCGGAGCCAGATTTTCTCCGACGGAAATGGCTAAGGCATCATCTATTGCGAAGGAAGCCATCGCCTGTTCCGGACCGTCTTCACCGGAATGATCGATAATGCGGAATTCAGGTGCTTTTAATAATGTATGTAACACGTAGAAAGCGCTCCTTTTCAGCTGAATGGCATTAAAACGCCAATACATAGTATAGCAAAAAATAGGGTAGACAAGAAACGTGTAAAAATTACTTTTAGTTGTTTACGGGGGACCCGATATTTTATAAACTAATTCTATTGGACAAAAAAATTACGAGACAGAATGACATAAAGTGAGGCAGAGGAAATGGCGTATCGAGACGAAAAACTAGATGAAGAAAAAGTTTTCAAAGATCCTGTGCATCGCTATGTACATGTCCGTGACAGGGTGATATGGGATCTGATAGCAACGCCTGAATTCCAGCGGCTTCGCAGGATCAAGCAGCTGGGAACCTCTTATATGACGTTTCATGGAGCCGAACACAGCCGGTTCAATCATTCCTTAGGGGTTTATGAGATTGTCAGACGGATCGTGAACAACTTCGAGAACCGCAAGAACTGGAAAAAGGAACAGCGGCTGCTTCTGCTCTGCGCTGCTTTGCTCCACGATCTTGGTCATGGACCGTATTCCCATAGTTTCGAAAAGGTTTTCGGTTTGGATCATGAGGAATTCACCCGCAAAATTATTCTAGGGAATACCGGAGTCAATCATGTGCTGCGGAAAGTGAGTGCAAGTTTTCCGAAGAAAGTAGCTGAGGTTATCAATAAGACATATGGCGACAAATTGATCGTCAGTATCATCTCAAGCCAAATCGACGCAGACAGGATGGACTATTTGCAGCGTGATGCCTATTTCACAGGTGTAAGCTATGGCCATTTTGATATGGAACGTATACTTCGGGTAATGCGGCCGCGTGAGGATCAGGTCGTTATTAAAGAATCCGGCATGCATGCAGTCGAGGATTATATCATGAGCCGCTACCAAATGTACTGGCAAGTATATTTCCACCCGGTAACACGCAGTGCGGAAGTAATTCTGACGAAAATCCTGCATCGTGCAAAAGCACTTTATAAAAGCGATTATACATTCAAGCTACGGCCGGAGCACTTTATCTCCTTGTTTGATGAAAAGGTAGCCTTGGAAGATTATATACGGCTTGATGAAAATGTAACATCCTTCTATTTCCAGGCTTGGCTTGAAGAAGATGATGATATACTAAGGGACTTGTGTGAAAGATTCCTGAATCGAAGACTGTTTAAGTATATCGAGTTCAATCCGCTTCTGCATGTAAAAGAGATGGTCGAACTGTCCAGGCTCTTCAGTGAAGTCGGAATCGATCCGGAATATTATCTGATTGATGATTCTTCATCTGATTTGCCTTATGACTTCTATCGTCCCGGCGAGGAAGAAGAGCGTTTGCCGATCCATTTACAATTGCCAAATGGAAAACTGAAGGAATTATCCCGCCAATCGGATATTGTCGAAGCGATTTCGGGTAAAAAACGAACAGACCATAAATTGTACTTCCCTCAGGACATTCTAGAAGCCCTGCCGGATGATAGTCAACAGAAGCAACGGATTTATGAGATTTTATTCCAATAAGGAGGAGCAGCTATGCTAGCCAACCACGCAAATCTCCTGCAATTCTTTTCTTCCGTGGAAGAAGTGGTAGGAAGAAAGAAACTGCAAAAGATGATTTACATACTGAAGAAAAATGGTGTTCCGTTCGGTGAAAAATATGAATTCCATCTATTCGGTCCCTATTCGGAGGAATTATCCCTGCGTGTGGATGAACTGAGCAACCTCGGTTTGATCAAAGAGACAAAAGAGGATAAAAGCAGCTATTTCCAATACCGTTATACAATTACGGAGGAAGGCCAACAGTTTCTAACACATTATGATAATCAATTCCCGGATTACCAGGAAGCTATTCGCCTGCTGAAAGAAAAAAGCTCCCGTTTCCTGGAACTGGTTTCCACGATGTTGTATTTTGAAGAACTGCCGCAAGAAGAAGTAGAAGATAAAGTACGGACAGTAAAGAAGAAACAAAATTATACCGATGAAGAGATGACCCAAGCTTGGGAATTCATCAGTTCATTGAAAAAACAGCAAGCATGAAAAAGAGCGAAGGATCCACGTGATCCTTCGCTCTTTTATTTATACTAGTAATATCAATATGCTATGTACTGTACATTTTAGTCTGCAAAGACATGTACATTTCTATTTAGTAAACTTACATTTTTGTATATAATTAACAGAATATTATATTATAATATAATAGAAAATTGAGGACGTAATCTAATTTGTAATAGGGAAGAAGAGTGGAATGAAATGCGAGCTGTCTCTTTTGTAGGATATTTGTTTGCTGGTTTGGTTGGACTTGTCCTGATAAGCTGTATCCCATCAATATTCATATCAGATTCATCAGGATATTTCAGTGCGGTTGCCGCTTTAACTGGGCAAATACTTGACCCTTCCCGATGGGTGTATGACCAAGGGTATGGAAGGGTGTATCCATTATTTGATTACCTTGCTCCTGCGATGACTTATTCTATGACAATCCTGATAGGAGCATTGCTGACAGGTTTTATAGGAGGATTACTGTTTGCAGTAGCTTCGTGTCTGCTGCCAAACAAAGTCGTATTTCCATTTAAAAGGCTGGGTTATTTATTTGAATCCATCCCGGATGTCATTTTAGCTTTCGGTATCCAATTATTCATTGTTTTCTTCTATAAACAATTTGGACTGCTATTATTCCGTTTCAGCTCTGCAGGACAAGAAGAAATCTATGTTTTGCCGATTTTAATACTGGCAATTCTCCCTTTTGTAACCTTCTACCGATTCGTACTGTCTATGCTGGAAGAGGAGCAGCAAAAGGACTACGTGCTATTGGCAAAAAGCAAGGGAGTGGGAAGAGAGGCTATCCTATTCCGTCACGTCCTGCCGAATATACTGCCATCTGCTTTCTTACATACAAAGGTTATTACTTGGGCTACGCTCTCAGCACTGCCAGCCATTGAATATTTAATGAATTTGTATGGTATTACAAGTATTTTGAAAGAGATGCTGCAGCCAGTGCAGAGTGTCGTTTTCTTCTTAATCTTAGCGGCATTTTTCGTACCATTTTATTTCATCTATTCCATTGCAGAGATGATCTTTGGGGAAAAGTCCCAAAACTCCTCTGCACCTGCATGGAAAGCGGCTCCGCTCGTTGGATCAAGGGGCAAAGGAAGCAGAATATTTTATTCTGGTGCTTCACACAAACAAAAGATTTATCGCAATAAAAAATTTATGGCAGGTTTTGTATTGGTTGCCTTGTTGTTTATCGGAAGCTGTATTTATACACTGGTGGCGGATCCGATTATCCAGGTAGATCAATATCAATATGATGATGCAGGTAATATGGTACAGAAAGCACCGTTCGGACCAGGAGAAGACTATTGGCTGGGAACGGATAGGCTGGGCAGGCATTTGGATGATCTGCTGATAGCAGGAGCAAAGTTTACAATCGGATTCGCTTTGTTGGTCGCAGCGTTGCGGATAGGCTGTGGGTTCATGCTTGCCATTCCATACGTCCTGCTTATGCCCGCAAGAGTCCGGAAGTTTCTTGACCAGTTGGCGGATGGATTGCATTATGTACCGCAGTCTCTGTTAGCAATAATGCTATTGATGCCAATTATCGCTCCAGGCTCGTTAATGTCCTTCCCAGAGAAGATCATCTGGCAAATTGTCATTCTACTCCTGTTAGTACTGCCGTTAACCACCATTCTGTTAGGAAAAGAAATACAGCAATCCCTATCAAGTTCTTATGTAACAAGCGGTGTTGTCTTAGGTGCGAGCCGCTTGCAGCTGTTAAGAAAACATGTGTGGCCGCAAATCAAAATCAGGTGTTATATCCTTTTCGGACAGCAAACACTTCAAGTAATAGTCTTATTTATTCATTTGGGCGTGTTTCAGTTATATTTCGGCGGTACAGTTGCTGGGGAAGAGGGTTTCTCCGCTTCTCCAGCCACTAGTGAATGGTCGTCGCAGATCTCCTTCCTCCGCTATATGTTAATGACTGGGCAGGGTTTTTATACAGTTAGTATCTTACTGGCATACCTGCTATTGATTGGCTGTATCCAACTAATGGTGGATGGATTGAAAGAGGTTGAGTTAAGAAGATTAGGGCTTAACCTTCCGAAGAAAGAAAAGAACCCAGAAACTTATCTGGCCGAAGCAGCTGCTGGTCTGACTGCATCATCTGATGCTTTCCGTTTCCATGATAAAACAATTGAATTGAAGTAATAATCCGACACATGCTACTATAGAAGCAAAAGTCGAGGGAGCGGTAAACGTGGAAAAGAAGAAGAATAATGCTTTCACGATCATGAAGGATGATTCTACAGACGGTCATGGCGGATACGGCGTAGGTTCGATCAGTCTCGAGAATATGAGTCCTGTCATTGTTGATCCGAATGAGAAAATGGCGTATGTTGATATGGCGGCGATGCATGCTCGCAGTCAAGTGGAAAGACGTGTGCGTTTTCAGCATGAGAAGGAAAAGGTACAAGATGGAAAGCTATATTGGATTGTCTGGGTGACGGTGCAAAATGGCGGCGATGGCCCTTATTACTTTGGAGCTGCTGCCAGCGAAATTCTTGTTGATCGGCCGAATCGTATTGCCTACAAGTCGATGCCTGAGCATGTGAAACATATGGAGCAGTCTATGAAAGGCAAGTATGTGCTCGATCATATGGATGAACTATCGAAGGAATTGCTGCTGGATTTCCTTAAGGAATACAAGCCGGAATTCTGGAGCAGGTCGCCAAAGGATTTAGAAAATCAATTGCAATAAATCAAAAGCCGCTTTCCCAAAAAGGGATAGCGGCTTTTTTATTAAAACAACCAATCAAACCAGCGTTTGCGTCTGTTCATCGGTTCTTCCTGATCGGGCTGGAGAGGGAACTCATCTAAATCAGGTCGGCAGTATAGCTTAGGTTCTGTACCTCGTACAAAATAAGTGAATCGGCGCTTTTCGCAATATGACGTGGAAAGAAAGCCGGAATCAGGATCCACAAACATACCTCGAACGCCGGCAGGAGGCCGGAATGCTTTGATTGGTTCGCCCTGATGCGCCGCTTCCATAAATCCGGCCCAAATCTCTTTGCTGTATGCAAGCTCCTTTACTTTCTCCATGGAGCGGTTATTATCATAGCCAGTCCAGACGGCAGTCACCAAGTCAGGACTGAAACCAACCATCCAGCTATCAGTCGTTGTTGTACCGGATTTTCCTGCATATGGCCGGCTTAGCTGATCCTTGATTGAGGCACCTGTGACACGCATATAGCTGCTAAGCGAGTCATCGAACATACCTGTCATCAAATCGGTGAGTACGAACAATCTTTTTTTATCCAGCTTGCTTTTGATTTTCTGCGGTTTATGAGTATAGATAGTCCTACCGTTTCGATCGACGATTTTTTCAATTGTATAGCTTTCAACCTGTTTACCGCCATTTGCTATCCGGCTGTAGGCAACACCCATCTCTTCGACAGACACCGGCGAAGTTCCAAGAGCGAGGGATGGAACTGCTTGTAATTCACTTGTGATACCGAGCTTCTTGGCATCTGCAGCAATCTTTTCTGCACCAACCATTAAATTCGTTTTCACTGCATAAATATTATCCGACATCGCGATAGCTTCTACCATTGTGATTTCATCATTTGCATAATAGCCATGAAAATTACCAGGTGCATATTCTCCGCCATCCGGCAGTTCAAAGGTCGTCTCTTCGCTTCTTAACTGTGTCATCGGTGTAAAACCGTTTTTCAGGGCTGTGTAATAAACAAAAGGCTTAAATGCGGAGCCTGGCATACGTTTAGAAGTAGTAGCTCTGTTATACGTACTCGCTTTGTAATCAGTTCCGCCGACCATAGCTGTGATTGCACCAGTATCTGGATCTATAGCAATTGCTCCTGTCTGCAGTTCTGTATCAGCCGGAATCGTATCTGCTATTTGTGTTTCTAATTTAAGCTGCTGATCAGAATCCATCGTTGTATAGACGTGGTACCCAGCTGTTGCAGCTTGATCCTCGTCCATCTCCAGAACATCGGCTAGTTCGTCTGTAATATAATCCTGGAAGTAACCGGCACGTCTGACTGTTTCCCGTTCCTGCTCTGTTGAGAGCGACACAGCTGGAAGCGATTCGGGTTCAGTGATGTAACCTTCATTCTGCAGCAGTCCGTAAATATATTCCTGCCTTTCATCGGCAAGCTCTTTATTTTGAAAAGGGGAGTAGTAGGAGGGCCCTTTTGGTATACCGGCAAGCAGTGCCGCTTCAGCAGCTGTTAAACTGCCAGGATCTTTATCCATATAATAATCGCTCGCTGCCTGGATACCGTACATCCCATGCCCGTAATAAATCGTATTAAGATATCCTTCCAATATTTCATCCTTCGAATAAAACATCTCTAAGCGGATACTGTATATTGCTTCCTTGAATTTTCGTGCCCACGTCTTATCATTCGTTAAGTAAAGATTCTTGGCATATTGCTGGGTAATGGTGCTGGCTCCTTCAACCTTGGCACCAGCCTTGATGTCCTGCAGGGCGGCAGCGAATATACGTTTCCAGGCAAAACCATGATGCTTGTAGAAGTTCTTGTCCTCTGCCAGAATAGTTGCATGGATCAAGTGAGGAGAGACTTCATCCAAGGCTATCCAGCGTTTTTGTGTGTTGCCGTACTGTTCACCGAGGATTGTGCTGTCATTCGCATAAAATGTCGTACTCCATTTATTTGTCATCGGAGGAGGCCCCATCAGATAACAGATGAGGAGCAGTCCGCCGATGGCAGTAATCACGCCTCCGAGAATGACGGCTGCCAGCCTTTTTGGCCGGAGCCACTTCTGCCAACTGGCTATCGGAATCCGAATCAAATCTATCGCCTGCTTCCTTCATGGTGTCAAAAACAGTATCGGCTTATAGTAGGATAATAAACATCGGAAAGGGTTGCTTTTTTTCGGATTTTCTCTATAATTTGATTGTTTAAAGCTATAAAAATGACCAACACTAGTTGCGAGATGATATAGGATTCTACACATAGAGGAGTTTTGACAGCTAATGGAACTTTGGTATACAGAAAAGCAGACAGATAGCTTTGGTATCACAGCAAAAGTGAAGCGTTCCCTTCATAGTGAGCAGACTGATTTTCAGAAATTGGACATACTCGAGACCGAAGAATGGGGTAATATGCTGACATTGGACGGCATGGTTATGACGACAGAGCGTGATGAGTTCGTCTATCACGAGATGGTAGCGCATGTGCCATTGTTCACGCACCCGAATCCTGAGAACGTGCTGATTGTAGGCGGAGGAGACGGCGGTGTTATCCGTGAAGTACTCAAGCATGACAAAGTGAAAAAAGCGACGCTTGTTGATATCGACGGCAAAGTTATCGAGTATTCCAAGAAGTTCTTGCCTTCCATCGCAGGTAAAATGGATGATCCTCGTGCAGATGTGCGCGTCGGTGACGGTTTCATGCATATAGCTGAAAGTGAGAACGCTTATGACGTCATTATGGTTGATTCGACAGAACCAGTAGGACCAGCAGTTAACTTATTCACGAAAGGCTTCTATGCTGGGATTGCAAAAGCGCTCAAAGAGAATGGCTTGTTCGTTGCGCAGACAGACAATCCGTGGTTCAAAGCTGACTTGATTTCACAAGTGTACAAAGATGTGAAGGAGATCTTCCCGGTAACAGAGCTATACACGGCGAATATCCCTACTTATCCAAGTGGTCTATGGACGTTCACGTTGGGCAGCAAGGTGCATCATCCGAAAGAAGTGAAGGAAGAACAGTTCCAGCCAATCGAAACAAAATACTATACACCAGAGCTGCACAAGGCTGCTTTTGTCCTGCCGAAATTCGTACAGGACTTATTGAAATAAAAATGGAGAGACGCTTCCGTGGGGAGCGTTTTTCTTACTGAAAGGGGAAAGCTGCATGCGCCAGACAAAAATTCCGGTATGGATCGAGATGAATACGGCAATAACGGAGGAAGACGACACCGAATACACAACTTTACGGGCAGCCGGTACCTATTCCGCAAATGGGGGATTGACAGTCGTCCATTTCACCGAGGAATCCGAAGAAGTCGGAGAAACGAAGACGTTGATTACCATCATAGCTGATAAGGTGAGTATCAAACGCTCAGGCGGATTTGAAATGAAGCAAGTTTTCATAAAGAATCAGCCGACAGAGAACGTATACCGCCATCCTTATGGTACAATGCATATGGAAACAAGCACACACGCGATGACGTTCTCGCCGCTGGCAACTGGCAGCCCGGCGGAACTTACGATAAGCTATACAGTAACTTTAAATCAGGCGCAGTCTAGAAGACATGCACTGACGTTGCGTGTGCAGGAGGAGAGTAACGGATGAATATCGTACAACAAACAGAACAAAAATTAAAAACGGCGATCCAGGATGCTGTTTTAAAGGCTGGCTTAGCTGATAAAGAAACAATTCCGGCTATCGTTTTAGAGCAGCCGAAAGATAAAGCGCATGGCGATTATGCAACGAATATTGCGATGCAGCTTGCTCGTGTTGCAAAAAAAGCACCTCGTGCAATTGCAGAGGACTTGCAGAATAACTTTGATTATAATCAAGCACCTGTAGAAAAGATTGAAATTGCCGGACCAGGATTCATCAACTTTTTCATGCGTAACAGCTATCTTGGTGAACTAGTATCCACTATTTTAGAAGCAGGCGATAATTTTGGCCGCACGGACGCAGGTAAAGGAGAGAAAGTTCAAGTTGAATTCGTTTCGGCGAACCCGACCGGTGACTTGCACCTTGGACATGCCCGCGGTGCAGCAGTAGGGGATTCTCTTTGCAACATCCTCGATGCAGCAGGCTATGAGGTTGGACGCGAATATTATATCAATGATGCTGGTAACCAGATCGACAACCTTGCCCGCAGTGTGCAGGCGCGTTATCTGCAAGCGCTTGGACAAGATGCCGAGATGCCGGAGGATGGCTATCATGGTAAGGACATCATTGGTATCGGGAAACAGCTTGCCGAAGAGTATGGGGACAGCTATGCAGCGAAGCCAGAAGAGGAACGCCTTGCTTTCTTCCGTCAATATGGATTGACGTATGAACTCAAAAAGCTGGAGAAGGATCTTGCTGATTTCCGTGTTCCATTTGACGTGTGGTATTCAGAAACTTCTTTGTATCAAGACGGAAAGATCGATACGGCATTGGCGACACTTCGTAAAACTGACTATGTCTTTGAAGAAGATGGAGCAGTTTGGTTCCGTTCAACAGAGTTCGGTGATGATAAAGACCGTGTACTTATTAAACAAGATGGCAGCTATACGTATCTGACTCCGGATATCGCCTATCATAAAACAAAACTGGATCGTGGATTCTCCAAGCTAATCAACGTATGGGGAGCCGATCACCATGGCTATATCCCGCGTATGCGTGCTGCTATTCAAGCACTAGGCTATGACGCCGATACACTGGAAGTTACGATCATCCAGATGGTCAACCTGTTCGAAAATGGCGAAAAGGTGAAAATGAGTAAACGTACTGGAAAAGCAGTTACACTGCGTGAATTAATGGAAGAGGTCGGCATCGATGCGATGCGTTACTTCTTCGTTATGCGTTCCAGTGACTCTCATCTTGACTTCGACATGGATTTGGCAAAATCACAATCAAACGAAAACCCTGTTTTCTATGTGCAGTACGCATATGCCCGGATCAGCACGATGCTCGCGCAGGCTGCTGAAAAAGGATTCCAGACAGAAGGTTCATATGATGCGAGTCTTCTGACTGCAGAGAAAGAATTGGATCTTTTAAAACGTCTTGGAGAATTCCCGCAAGTAGTCGCAGACGCGGCTGAAAAACGCATGCCGCACCGCATCACGCAATATAGCTTTGACCTGGCTTCTGCACTCCACAGCTTCTATAATGCGGAGAAAGTATTGAATCCAGATAACGAAGAGCTAACCAAAGCGCGGATCGCGTTGATGAAGTCTGTTCGTATCACAATTAAAAATGCACTGCGTCTCATCAGTGTGGAAGCACCAGAAAAAATGTAAAAATACAAAAGCCCGTCAGCAGAAATGCTGGCGGGCTTTTTCTATAGGTAATTACGCAATGGCCTAAAAAGGATACCGGTCACCTTAGCAATCCATGGGCGTTTTTGTATAGTCTTAACTGAAGCTGCAATGCTTGATTGTTCATCTTTTTTCCAAAGAGCAAGCAGCTGGGCATAAAAGAGGTCGTTCTCCCTGATAGTCACAGTAAGCTCCTTATTAATTAGCAGACTCCGTCCATCCAGATTGGCAGAACCGACAGCACACCATAATCCGTCACTAAGAAGGATTTTGGCATGATAAAATCCATTCTGATACAAGTTGATTCGTACGCCGTGCTGCAGCAGACGTCGGGCAAAGTGGAAAGACACTTGATTGACAACATAATGGTCCACTTTGGAAGGAAGCATCAGCCTGACATCGACACCTCGTTCTGAAGCTCGTTTGAGGGCAGCCTCGACACGTCTGGTCGGAGCACAGTAAGGTGTGCCGATATAAAGGTATTCCCTCGCATGATGTATTTGGTGCAGGAGCCAATCTTCGTAGCCAGCTGACTCTGTAATAACAACCTCTATCTGCGCTCCATCAAGTGCAGGAGATTGTTTCGGTAATACGTGAAATGGATCTCCCCAGTCAGAGGCAAATAATTGTACAAATGTGTATACTGCCTCACCTTCGAGCTTGACGACGCAATCACGCCAGAAACCAAAACGTGGCTCCTTACTCAAGTATTCTTTTCCAATATTGAATCCTCCGATATAGACACTGCGCTGATCAATGATGGTCACTTTCCGGTGGTTACGGAAGTTCAGGTTATACAGGAAATAAGGAAAGCGTGGAATATTAGCAAATCGGAGCATAACACCCGATTGGCGCAGACGCTTTCGTTCTTTTCGGGGTAAGCGGTAGCCGCCGATTCTGTCCAGCAGGAAGCGGATTTTGATTCCTTCCTGTGCTCGTTTTTGCAGTAATTCTGTCAACTGCTGTGTAGGTTTGTCCCATTTTACAAGAAAGAACTGGATATCCACTGACATCTGTGCAGCTTTTATGTCACGGATCAACGCGTCATAGAAGTTGACTCCGTCATCGAACTTGGAAACAAAGGCATGCTTATGACCGACCAGCTGATTGACTGCATTTCTTTTGCTGTACTTCCTGCCAAGCGACAAGTCCACCCATACAAGTACTATTATGAGGAACAGGAGAGCCAGCAGGAGGAAAAAGATATACATATACTGACCTCCTTTCCTCAAGTAATAATAGGCTTTACAAATATAGCCAATATCATGTATCATATAAACAAATCAGAGCGAACGGTAAAGCCGGACGCAGAAAGGGATGATGATTATGTTGACAAACACGATGATGAAAAAGCCGTCCGTCACTATGCACATCCCTTCTGCTCGTCTGGAGTAGCAGATTATTTCTGCTATTTAAACTTCTAGTGGGAGGGCTGTGCAAACAGTCCTTTTTATTATGGCTAAAAAAGCAACCATTAGGAGGAAAACATGAACGAAGCATTGAATTTATTAGGATGGAATGACGAATTGGAAGCAGTAAAGCAAATATATGATAAGGCTTTGACGCCTGCTCGTATCGTGCTGGAGCATAAACATATGTACAGAGTGCTGGATGACCGAGGAGAAATGCTTGCGACAGCATCAGGGAAGTTTCGGCAAACTGGGGATTTTCCAGCTGTCGGGGATTGGGTGTTAGTCGATGCCCGGCATGAAGAAGGGAAAGCGACAATACACGCTTTACTGCCACGGAAAAGTAAGTTTTCCCGCAAAGAGGCAGGAGCGGTGACAAAGGAACAGATTGTCGCAGTGAATGTCGATTACGTGTATTTGGTTATGGCGTTAAATCAGGATTATAATCTTCGCAGACTGGAACGCTATTTATTGGCAGCTTATGACAGTGGTGCATCACCGGTCATCGTTTTAAGCAAAGGGGACCTGTGTAGGAACTTGGAGGAGAAATATAGTGAAGTGGAAGCAATAGCTCCAGGTGTGCCTATCCATGTTACGAGCGCAGTTGACAGAAGAGGAATTGACGCGATCAGCAAGCAGCTAGCTCCCGGTATAACCGCGGCCTTCTTAGGTTCTTCAGGTGCAGGTAAATCCACCCTTGTCAACATGCTGTATGGAAAAGATGTACAACTGGCAGGGGGGATTCGTGAAGATGATGGCAAAGGCAAGCATACGACAACGCATCGTGAGCTCGTACAGCTGCCAGGCGGCGGCATGATTATCGATACCCCTGGCATGCGTGAACTGCAGCTATGGGATCAGCAGCACACTGGTGTGTCAGCAGCTTTTACCGATATTGAACAATTGGGAGAAACATGCCGTTTCCGTGATTGCACACACAACAATGAACCTGGATGCCGAGTGCAAGAGGCGGTGCAGACCGGTGAGCTGGAGGAAGAGCGGCTCCGCAGCTATTTTAAGCTGCAGCGAGAGCTTCAGTATCTTGATAATAAGACATCTGCCAAAGCACAGCTGGAACAGAAAAAACAGTTCAAACAGCTATCAAAGCAAGTCAAACAAGGTAAAAAACGCCGCTGATCTGAAGAAATATTGCATTTTGATAGGCCTGGCAATATAATGTAAGGTATGGTTCTAAAACGGTAGACGTGAACATAACCAACTTATGGATAAAGGGAGTGCTGTGACAGTGGGTTTGAAAGAATACAGCAAAGAAGAGCTTGCTGACTTTTCCCTCGTGGAATTGACGAATCTGATTCTTGAGGAAGAAAACAAAGCAACCGATTATAAAGAGTTATTCAATAAAGTAGCTGACATCAAAAAATTGAGCTCCAATCTACGTGAAGAATACTTGCTTCAGTTCTATACGGACTTGAACGTAGATGGTCGCTTCATGACAGCAGGATCCAATCTTTGGGGATTGAAAAGCTGGTATACAGTGGATCAATTTGACGAAGATGTTACAGTTGAACCTACGAAGAAAAGGAAGAAACGTGTGGCGGAGGAAGATGAGGATCTTGACGATCTTGAAGAAGACTTCACACTGGACGAAGAAGGCTTTGACGAAGATTTCGGCGATGAAGAGGAAGATGACGATCTAGCTGACGATGACGTCGCGGAAGATGATTACGAAGGTGATTATCAAAGTGAGGACACAGACGAAGATACTCGTGAAATCGTCGGAGAAGACATGCATATTACTGGTGAAGAAGATGACGATGAGGAAGACCGCTAAGCGAATTATAATCGCTGAATGTTATTGACTTTACACTGTAGAATCAGTATTATTTTATGTGGGCTCTTTAATTGTCCGAAGACGCGTTCCCTTAACAAAGGGGACGCTTTTTATTTTTTATCAAACTTTTTTAAGGACATGGGTATTCTATAAATAAATGCTAGAAATGAGGGATTACATTGACAAAGTATATCTTTGTTACAGGAGGAGTTGTATCTTCTCTAGGGAAAGGCATCACAGCGGCGTCACTAGGCCGTTTGTTGAAAAATAGAGGCTTGCAGGTGACGATTCAGAAATTTGATCCATATATCAATGTGGACCCAGGAACAATGAGTCCATATCAGCACGGAGAAGTCTTCGTTACAGAAGATGGCGCAGAAACGGATTTGGACCTTGGTCACTATGAACGTTTCATCGACATCGATTTGAATAAATATTCCAACGTAACAACAGGTAAGATTTATTCTACTGTATTGAAAAAAGAACGCCGCGGAGATTATCTTGGAGGGACTGTCCAAGTTATCCCGCACATCACAAATGAAATCAAAGACAAAGTATTCCGTGCCGGCAAACAAACGAACGCAGATGTTGTCATCACGGAAATCGGCGGAACTGTAGGGGATATCGAATCCTTGCCGTTCTTGGAAGCGATTCGTCAAATCAAATCCGATATCGGACGTGACAATGTGATGTATCTGCATTGTACACTTGTACCTTTCATCAAGGCAGCAGGAGAATTAAAAACAAAACCTACACAGCATAGCGTAAAAGAACTTCGCTCACTTGGTATCCAGCCAGATGCAATTGTTCTTCGCTCTGAAATGCCTATCAGTCAGGATATGAAAGAAAAAATTGCATCATCTTGCGATTTGGAAGTCAATGCAGTTGTTGAATGTATTGATGCCGATACACTTTACGATGTACCGCTAGCATTACAGCGCCAAAACTTGGATCAGTTTGTTTGCGATCATTTCAAATTGGAATGTCCGCCAGCTGATATGACAGAATGGTCCGCGATGGCAGCGCATGTAACAAATCTTAAGAAAACTGTTCGCATTGCATTAGTAGGAAAATATGTGGAACTGCAGGATGCGTACATTTCCGTTGTGGAATCTCTGAAGCATGCAGGCTACCCTTATGACACAGATATCGAAGTGAAATGGATCAATTCTGAGGATGTAACAACTGATAATGCAGAGGAATTACTTGGCAATGCAGATGGTATCCTTGTACCGGGAGGATTCGGTGATCGCGGTATCCAAGGTAAAATTGAAGCAATTCACTATGCCCGTACAAGAAATATTCCATTCCTGGGTATCTGCCTAGGTATGCAGCTGGCAACTGTCGAATTCGCACGTAATGTGTTGCATCTTGAAGGTGCACATTCCAGTGAGATCGATCCGCTTACTCCGCATCCAGTTATCGACTTGCTGCCTGAACAGAAGGATATTTCCGATCTTGGCGGTACATTGCGTTTAGGCGTATATCCATGCCGTCTGCAGGATGGTACGAAAACAAAAGAAGCTTATGCTAATGAAGATGTTATCTATGAGCGTCACCGCCACCGTTTCGAGTTCAATAATCAATACCGTGCCCAGATGGAAGAAAAAGGCCTTGTCTTCTCTGGTACAAGCCCTGATGGTCGCCTGATTGAAACTGTCGAAATCAAGGATCATCCTTGGTTCGTTGCTTCTCAATACCATCCGGAGTTCAAGAGCCGTCCAAACCGCCCGCACGCCTTGTTCCATGGTTTTGTCGGAGCATCTTTACAGCATAAAGAAAACTGATTGTACGACCGTATACAATATTTTGAGTGGAGAAGCAGGAATTTGGAGCTTTTTACTAGAAAAAGGTGTAATTGGGTCACAGCAGTGAACATTATGTCGAAGCAAGCTGTTGCTTGCTTCGTTTTCTAGGGGGATATGCGGATGAGTAAGCACGTGTTGATCGTGGATGACCAGCCAGGTATCAGAATTTTGCTGGAGGAAGTCATCCGGGAAGAAGGACATGAAGTGATTTCCGTCGGCACAGGAGCAAAAGCTCTTGATCAGATAAAAAGACAGAAGCCGGATTTACTGCTAATCGATTATAAGCTGCCGGTGCTCGATGGACCAGCGGTACTAGATAGGCTGAAGGAACAGGGTTTGTCTATCCCGACAATCATGATGAGTGGATTGGCGGAGGAAGCAGAAACTTTCTTGCAGAATTATGACTTTCTAATTTGTGTGCTTGCTAAGCCTTTTGACATACTAAATGTGCGAAAACTGGTGAATCAAGCAGTAAAACAGGGGTCGAATCAAGTATAAAAAGTGCAGGAAATGTTGCACCATGACGGGTGAGTTGGTATTCTTATGTATGGAAGCGATAAATACACGACTTCACATAGATAGTTGCCGACCGTCGTGCAAATTTGAAGGAGGATTTTTGTTATGCCTTTAGTATCAATGAAAGAAATGCTAGATGTAGCAAAAGATAATCACTATGCTGTAGGACAGTTTAACATCAACAACCTTGAATTCACACAAGCAATCCTGCAAGCAGCACAGGAAGAAAGCTCTCCTGTCATCCTTGGTGTATCCGAAGGGGCAGCGAAATATATGGGTGGCTTCAAGACAGTTGTATTGATGGTTAAAGGTCTTTTAGAAGACTATAACATCACTGTCCCAGTAGCAATTCACCTTGACCACGGTTCCAGTTTCGAAACATGTGCGAAAGCGATCCATGCTGGTTTCACTTCCGTAATGATCGATGGCTCCCACCATCCATTGGAAGAAAACATCGCACTTACGAAGAAGGTAGTAGAACTTGCACACTTCCACGGCGTATCTGTTGAAGCAGAACTCGGCCGAATTGGTGGACAAGAAGACGATCTTATCGTAGACGATGCAGACGCAGCGTATGCGATTCCTTCTGAATGTAAACAGCTAGTGGAAGAAACAGGCGTTGACTGCTTCGCACCAGCGCTTGGTTCTGTACACGGCCCTTATAAAGGCGAACCAAACCTTGGTTTCGACCGTATGGAAGAGATCTTCAACACAACAAGCCTTCCATTGGTATTGCACGGCGGTACTGGTATCCCGACAAAAGATATCCAAAAAGCAATCACGCTTGGTACTTCTAAAATCAATGTGAACACAGAAAACCAAATTTCTTCTGCTAAACGCGTCCGCGAAGTATTGGCAGAAAAACCAAATGAATACGATCCACGTAAATACCTAGGACCAGCTCGCGAAGCGATTAAAGAAACAGTAATCGGCAAAATGCGCGAATTCGGCTCCTCAGGCAAAGCGTAAGTAAAACCATAAAAAGAAAACTGATCCCCACGGACAGTTTTCTTTTTTTATTAAGACCGAAAAGCGGAGAAAGCCGTTTAGGAACGGAGAAGGAAGAGAGAAAGCCACGAGGAAGGCGGTCTTTTCTTTCGCAGGGATTTATCACTTCCGGCACAGTTTCTGGCTTTCGCAGCTAGACACCACCGAAAACCAAAAAGCAGCATAACATACAGACAAAATACTATCATCATACTTCTTAGGCTCTTCAGCGGGATGACCATCAACTAATAAGGTTTAGGAATGAGAAAATCGGTAACTTAACCTGTATAGTGACATTATTTCGTTTACAGGAGAATGTATCTCCTGCATACAAAACCAAAACCGAAGAAATTTACCGTAAACTCACTCAATCCTTTACCATATAAGGGAGCCCTGCATAAACTACTTCGGAATTACTTAAGGAGTGGAACAAATGAAGTTCTTTGTGGATACTGTGAACTTGGAAGAAATTAAGCTATCCAATGCACTTGGTGTGCTGTCTGGAGTGACAACGAATCCGACACTGGTGGCCAAGGAGGGCGTATCGTTTCACGATAGGCTCCGGGAAATAGCCGAAGAAGTATCTGGCTCTGTCAGTGCAGAGGTTGTTTCACATCAAGCAGATGAAATGGTGGAAGAAGGCAAGGAACTTGCTAAGATTGCTTCGAATATTACCGTGAAGGTTCCTATGACTCTGGAAGGGCTGAAGGCGGTTAAAGTTTTATCTGAGTTAAATATCAAGACAAATGTAACGCTTATATTTAACGTGAACCAAGCATTGCTTGCGGCGCGTGCCGGAGCTACATATGTCTCGCCATTTATCGGAAGACTGGATGATATCGGGCATAGTGGAATGGACCTAATTGGTAATATTGCGGAGACTTTCGATCGACACAAGATCCAGACGAAAATCATCGCTGCTTCCATCAGGCATCCGCTTCATATAACAGAAGCTGCCCAGCAGGGAGCGCATATCGCGACCGTTCCTTTTGATGTCCTGCGGAAACTTGTGGAGCATCCGTTGACAGATGCTGGAATCCAACGATTTCTTGCAGACTGGAACAGTCGTATATAGTATAATTATGGTAAAATAGAGGAAACTAACGTTGCTGTTATCCTAAATGTGAGGAGTTCCTTATGCAGAAAATATTAGTAGAGGGCGGAAACCTTCTTAAAGGAAAAGTGAAGATCAGCGGAGCGAAAAATAGCGCAGTAGCACTGTTGCCAGCTGCTATACTGGCTGAATCTTCCGTAACGATAGAAGGGCTGCCCGAGATATCAGATGTTGAGACGCTGAGTGATTTGCTTGAAGAAATTGGCGGCAAAGTATCTAAATCCGATCAGACGATTACAATTGATCCTTCCGCAATGACGTCCATGCCTCTTCCGAACGGAAAAGTAAAGAAACTCCGGGCTTCCTATTATTTCATGGGGGCGATGCTCGGACGGTTCAAGCAGGCAGTCATTGGCTTACCTGGCGGCTGTTATCTTGGCCCTCGACCTATTGATCAGCATATCAAGGGCTTCGAAGCGTTAGGTGCAAAAGTGACGAATGAGCAAGGTGCCATCTATCTGCGAGCGGATGAGCTGCGTGGAGCGCGAATTTACTTGGATGTTCCAAGTGTTGGAGCGACGATTAATATCATGCTTGCTGCGGTGCGAGCCAAAGGGAAGACAATAATTGAGAACGCAGCAAAGGAACCAGAAATCATTGATGTAGCAACGCTTTTAACGAGTATGGGTGCAAAGATCAAAGGTGCTGGAACCGATGTGATTCGTATCGAAGGGGTTGATCATCTTCATGGGTGCCGTCATACAATCATCCCCGATCGAATTGAGGCTGGTACGTATACAATCCTGGCTGCTTCCCAAGGGGAAGAAGTAGTTATCGATAATGTCATTCCACAGCATCTGGAGTCGTTGCTTGCAAAGCTCCGGGAGATGGGTGTAGAGATCGTGGAAGGAGAGGAACAGCTGACAGTAAGGCCTGGAGCAAGACTGAATAGTGTGGATGTAAAGACACTAGTCTATCCTGGCTTCCCGACTGATCTGCAGCAGCCTTTTACTGCTCTCTTGACTAAAGCAAATGGTACTGGTGTTATAACGGACACCATCTATCAGGCTCGTTTTAAGCACATTGATGAACTGCGCCGGATGAACGCTCAAGTAAAGGTAGAGGGTGGAGCCTCCATCGTTACTGGTGCTGTCAAGCTCGAAGGAGCCAAGGTAAAAGCAAGCGATCTTCGGGCAGGTGCAGCACTTATCATCGCTGCACTAATGGCGGATGGTGTGACAGAAATCACCGGCGTGGAGCATATTGATCGTGGGTATGAGCGTATCACGGAAAAGCTGCTCGCACTTGGTGCTAACATTTGGCGGGAAGAGATGAGTGAGCAGGAAGTCGAGCAGTTTCAGAACTCTTGACGGGGTGCAGGAAATTCGATCCATCTCGAAGTCGGTATCTTTAAAACATCTAGATATTCTTCATCTGTGCTGGCATGGCCTGCAAAAGAAATCGAATCTTGTCATCAAACCTTCATGATGCAGAGACTGGCGTTAGCCAGTCTTTTTATATATAAAAATTCCTTCGTTCCACTTAAAAAATACAGTTGAATATTCAAGTACGAAAATGTATGATTAGTTATGCTAAAAAACGCAGCAAGTTTAAAAAAGCTGTATTGTGGTAAAAAATGATAGTTATAATCTTCTATTCTAGTTATACACTACCATCCTTCCTTTTCTTCCAAGTGCTATGCATGGACTTACAGAATCCCTTGCAACCTCTTCGGTCAAGATTGACGACCAGTAGCATGAACTAGATTCCACCAGTTTGAAGCACCAATGAAGGAAATATCAATTAAACAGCCAAACAGATAAGGACGAGTCCTTAAATACAATAGGTGTGGTGATTTTGTGGCTGAACTATCTATTTCTCATCTAGAAACATTGACATTGAAAGAACTTTACGCGATGGCTCGCGAATACCGCGTTTCCTATTATGCGAAACTGACGAAACGCGAATTAATCTTTGCCATTTTGAAAGCGCAAGCTGAAAAGGATGGTTTCCTTTTCATGGACGGTATCCTGGAAATCATTCCATCCGAGGGTTTCGGATTCCTACGGCCTATCAATTATGCACCGAGTGCAGAAGATATTTATATCAGTGCGTCGCAGATTAGACGCTTCGATTTACGTAATGGTGATAAGGTTTCCGGTAAGGTTCGTCCGCCGAAAGAGAACGAACGTTACTACGGTCTCCTGCATGTGGATGCAGTGAACAATGAAGATCCGGAAGTGGCGAAGGAACGTGTGCATTTTCCTGCCCTGACAGCTTTGTATCCGGATAAGCAGATGAAACTGGAAACCGAGACTCGCAAAGTGTCTACACGCATCATCGATTTGTTGACGCCTGTTGGATTTGGACAGCGCGGTTTGATCGTAGCCCCTCCGAAAGCCGGGAAAACGATGCTGCTGAAACAGATTGCCAACAGCATCACAGCAAATCATCCGGATGCCAAGCTGATTATACTGCTAGTAGATGAACGCCCGGAGGAAGTGACGGATATCGAACGTTCCGTTCATCCGGATGTTGATGTTGTCAGCTCGACTTTCGATGAAGTACCAGAAAACCATATCAAGGTTTCTGAATTAGTACTGGAACGCGCAATGCGCTTGGTTGAGCACAAAAAAGATGTTATTGTGCTGATGGACAGCATCACACGTCTTGCAAGAGCTTATAACCTGGTTATTCCGCCAAGCGGACGTACACTTTCCGGTGGTATCGACCCAGCGGCTTTCCACCGTCCGAAACGATTCTTCGGTGCTGCTCGTAACATCGAGGAAGGCGGCAGTTTCACAATCCTTGCTACTGCGCTTGTCGAAACAGGCTCACGCATGGATGATGTCATCTATGAAGAGTTCAAAGGAACAGGTAATATGGAGCTTCATTTGGATCGTTCCCTTGCAGAAAGACGTATCTTCCCCGCAATCGATATGGTCCGCTCCGGCACAAGGAAAGAAGAATTGCTTGTCTCGAAAGGTCAATTGGATAAAATGTGGGCGATCCGCAAGACAATGCAGGATTCTCATGACTTTGCAGAGCGCTTCCTGCGCCGCTTGAAAGCATCTAAAAACAACGAAGAATTCCTTGTGAATATGGAAGAGGATATGAAACGAAAAGGCACGAATAAGCGCGTCTGATTACATGGATTTCCTCTTGCAATGGGCTAGACAGACTGTTATAATCACGTTATGTGAGCTTTCACGACAGTTATCGGTCTCTCACAATAAACTCTGTTTCCAAGGGATTCAGGGCAAAAAGGAGTGCTAACGCATGAAAGAACAAATCCATCCGAAATATAACAAAGTTGTATTTCTAGATACTAGTTCTGACTACAAATTCTTGACTGGTTCTACTCAGAGTTCTGACGAAACAATCGAATGGGAAGATGGCAACACTTACCCTTTGATTCGTGTGGAAATCAGCTCAGCTTCTCACCCGTTCTACACTGGTAAGCAAAAAGCTGACAAAGCTGGCGGCCGCGTAGATCGTTTCAAGAAGAAATACAACTTGAGCTAATAGCTTAAGATATGAAGAAGAAAACAGGCAAACACCCTTTGCCTGTTTTTTCTGCTTCTAACCCCTTTTAAAGCTTACCATTACATGTACACTGATTATCCAGATATACATAAGTGGGATAGATATAGTATGGATAAAGATAGTGTACTGTGGCACTATCTTTTTTATTTGACAAGGAGAAATGACATGGCACAATTATTTTTCAAATATGGCGCAATGAACAGTGGAAAGTCGATTGAAATACTGAAAGTGGCCAATAATTACGAGGAACAAAATAAATCGGTTCTTATCTTCACTTCCGGCATCGATACAAGAGATGAAGTCGGCTATGTTTCCAGCAGAATTGGATTACGACGAAAAGCCATTCCGATTTTCGAAGAAACGAATCTCATGGAGATCGTCAAATCTCATGAACCGACACCGCATTGTGTGCTAATTGATGAAGTACAGTTCTTAAGTAAAGAACATGTGCTCCAACTGGCGGCAATTGTTGATACATTTGACATTCCTGTCATGGGCTTTGGATTGAAAAATGATTTCCAAAATGAACTGTTCGAAGGAAGCCGTTATATGCTCATTTATGCGGATAAAATCGAAGAGATGAAAACTATCTGCTGGTTCTGTGCACGCAAAGCAACAATGAACCTGCGGGTCGACGATGGCAAGCCAGTGTATACAGGAGATCAGATCCAGATTGGCGGCAATGACTCCTATTATCCTGTATGCCGCAAATGCCACACCAATCCGCCTCTTTAAAAGAAATAAAACTACACAAATGAAAGAAGGGACTGGCAGAGATGAAAGCGTTATTTATCGGAGGTACCGGAACTATTAGCTCAGCAGTAACCGAATTGGCTGTACAACAAGGATGGGAGCTGTTTTTGCTTAATCGCGGCTCTAAACCAGTACCAGAAGGCTGTCAAAGTATCATAGCCGATATTACAGATGAAGCAGCAGTTGCAGCGAAACTCCAAGGTATGCAGTTTGATGTTGTTGCAGATTTCATTTCTTTTACAGCATCAGATATCGAACGTGATATCCGTTTATTTGCAGATAAGACAAAACAATTCATCTTTGTCAGCTCCGCTTCTGCATACCAGAAACCGCCTCGTCACTATAAGACAACGGAGAGCACGCCGCTCGTGAACCCCTACTGGGAATATTCCCGGCATAAGATAGAAGCAGAAGAAGTGCTGCAAAAGGCGTATCGAGATACTGGGCTGCCAATAACAATTGTCCGTCCAAGCCATACATATGGCAACAAAAAGATTCCTGTGGCTTTCTATGGCGCAGGTGGCAGCTGGCAAATTGTGGAGAGGATCAAGCAAGGTAAACCAGTTCTCATTCATGGTGATGGAACTTCGCTTTGGACCTTGACTCACAATACGGATTTTGCCAAAGGATTTGTTGGTTTGATGGGAAATCCAGCAGCAATTGGAGAGACAGTGCATATTACTTCTGATGAAGTCCTGACATGGAATAGCATCTATGACATAATCGGAGACGCTTTAGGAAAGCGCGTAGATAAAGTGCATGTGTCGACAGATTTCCTCGTCATGTGCAGACCGGATCTGCAAGGATCACTGCTTGGAGATAAGGCGGAATGTGCTGTCTTCGATACAAGTAAAATAAAACGGCTCGTGCCGTCATTCACGGCGACAAAACGCTTTGACCAAGGAGTCAGGGAAGCAATTGAAAATTTCGAGCGTCACCCGGATTGGCAGCGCTTAGACCCGGAATTCGACCAGTTTTGTGACAGGGTTATAGAGGTGCAAAAGAGCGCAGCAGAACAGATTCGCCAAAGACTTAACATGAATTGCTAGGTTTGTCGGCAGAAGCTATAATAAAGCAAGGAAAGAGGTGTCGCTATGCTAGATCGTTTACAAGCACTAGAAGACCGTTATGAGAAGCTAAATGAACTTTTAAGTGATCCAGATGTGATCAGTGATACGAATAAATTACGAGAGTTTTCCAAAGAACAAGCAGGACTGACTGATGTCGTACAAGCTTATCGCGAATACAAAGATATCAGTGCACAAGTAGAAGACGCTAAGACAATGCTTGCCGAGGAAAAAGATCCTGAAATCATCGAAATGGCCAAAGCGGAGATTTCAGAATTGTCACCGCGGCTTCCGGAATTGGAAGAGCAGATGCGTATTCTGATGCTACCGAAGGATCCGAACGATGATAAAAACGTTATCATGGAAATTCGCGGAGCAGCTGGCGGAGATGAAGCAGCTTTATTTGCAGGTGATTTGTATCGTATGTACAGCAGATACGCGGAAGCGCAAGGCTGGAAGACAGAACTGATGGAAGCAAATTCGACTGGCGTTGGCGGCTACAAGGAGATCATTTTCATGATCAATGGAGCCAATGCCTATTCCAATCTGAAGTATGAAAATGGTGCTCACCGTGTGCAGCGTGTACCTGAAACAGAATCAGGCGGACGTATCCATACATCGACAGCGACTGTAGTGGTTATGCCGGAAGCGGAAGAAGTGGAAGTAGACATTCAAGACAAAGATATTCGAACGGATACATTCACATCGAGTGGACCAGGTGGACAAAGTGTAAACACGACGATGTCTGCGGTTCGATTGACGCATATGCCGACGGGGATCGTTGTGTCGATGCAGGATGAAAAATCCCAGATCAAGAACAAAGAGAAAGCGATGAAAATCTTGCGTGCTCGTATTTATGATAAGTTCCAGCAGGAAGCGCAAGCTGAATACGATGATGCACGGAAATCTGCTGTCGGTTCAGGAGACCGTTCTGAACGTATCCGAACATACAACTTCCCGCAAAACCGCGTAACAGATCACCGAATCGGACTTACAATCCAGAAGCTGGATCAGATTCTGGAAGGAAAGCTCCATGAAGTGGTCGATGCACTGATCATGGAAGAGCAGGCGAAGAAACTTGAGCAAATCGGAGAATAAACAGCAGCCGACTATATTGGAGGCACTGCAGGAGGCCACGGCTTTTTTGCAAACGCATCAGCGTGAAGAAAGAGTGGCAGAGCTTTTGCTGCTGTTCCATCTTGGCATCAGTAAGACGGAGCTTCTGATGAATATGAGGGAAGCGATGGATCCTGTGCTTTATGCGACCTTCAGAAAAGACATAGAAGAGCATGCAGAAACAGGCATTCCGCTCCAGCATTTGACAGGAGAAGAAGAATTCCTCGGCAGACGCTATTATGTGAATCGGGATGTGCTTATTCCGAGACCAGAAACAGAAGAACTTGTACTTGGTGTAGAAAACATGATCCAAAAGAGGCTGGCAGGACAGGATTTGGCGATTGCTGATATCGGTACAGGCAGCGGGATAATCGCTACATCTTTGAAGCTTGCTTTTCCTGCAGCTGAAGTGATCGCAACAGATATATCCGAGCGAGCTTTGCTCATTGCCAAAAGCAACAGCCGCACATTAGGTGCTTCTATCAGCTTAAAGCAAGGCAGTTACCTGGAACCGCTCCGGCAGCTTGAAAAACGAGTGAATGTGCTTGTTTCCAATCCCCCATATATAGATGAGGTGGATAAAGAGCACATGACCGACACCGTGAAAAACTTTGATCCAAGTCTTGCTCTGTTCGCTGACGATAACGGACTCGCAGCTTATAAGGAAATCATCAGTGGATTATCGAATGTGCTCGCTTTCCCGGCCATTGCTGCCTTTGAAATCGGCTGGCAGCAAGGAACAGCAGTCCGCGATATGATAGTGGAGAAGTTCCCATCGGCAGAAGTAGAAGTAAGACAGGATATAAATGGTAAAGACCGTATGGTGTTTGCTTGGATACAAAAATAGAAGGACTGTGCTGCAGGCACAGTCCTTTTTTTGTTGAAAAACTAGATTCATAGGTTTAATTCCTCCCAGCTTGTTCATACTGGTACCATCACACACAAGAAATGAGGTACCAAATATGAAAAAGCTATTATTTTCCCTAACTGCAATCGTTCTATTATTTTTATATATTTTATATCCGGGAAGTGGCACAGAGGCTCAGGTGAGCAATAGTTCACAAGCAGTGAAAGAAATTCCGGATGAAGCAATCCGCCTCCGTATTCTGGCTAATAGTAATACCGATGCGGATCAGCAGCTGAAGCGTCTGATTCGTGATGAAGTGAATGCCCAGATCAATAGCTGGGTGAAGGATATGACGGATATTGAAGAGGCTCGGGACCTAATTGAAGAACAGCTTCCTGAGATAAAGAAGACAGTTGCACGCGTGCTGAATGAGCAAGGAAAAAGCCAGGGGTTCAATGTAGAATACAGTGATGAAATTTCGTTTCCAGCAAAGCTTTATGGATCTTATCTTTATCCGGCAGGGCAGTATGAGGCTGTCTTGATCACACTCGGAGAAGGTGAAGGAGAAAACTGGTGGTGTGTGCTCTTCCCGCCGCTTTGCTTTCTGGATTTCTCCAGCGGCACAAGTGTAGCAGAAGCGGAAGTGAACGCAGATGCAGAACCGGTGGATGTAGCAGTGGAAGCTCCATTAGAAGAAGAAAAGCCCAAAGTGAAATTCTTTCTATTAGAATGGTTTAGCTAAAATCATATTATGTCCCTCCCGTTCATATAATCTATTAACTAGTAATAGACGGGAGGACTTTTTATGCGGTTAATACCTGCTCAAGCATGTGAGCTGTCTGAGCTGGATGAGTTTTTCGGCAATAGCCTGCCTCGTTGGAAGATGGAGCAGCAGAAGTTATATGAAGAAGGATATATCATAGAGGCGGAAGAAGGATGGCGGGCTTTTTTCTGTTTGGAACAGTATGAACAGTCTCTTCGCGTACATTCCATGTACGTAAAGCCCCCAGCCAACGGAACAATCATCTTAACTTGTATGGAGCTTGCCAGCATCGAAGCGAGGAGGCGTGAAGCAAGCAGTCTGCGACTCATAAGCCACCATGAAACGCTTGATCAGCTCATGACTCTGTATGGATTCGAAGCGAAGCAAGGCTTTTGGGAGAAGACGCTCTGACATTGGGGTTTGGCAGACCATATGGTATCATAGCTCTTAGTGATATTTAGCAAAAGGAGCATCTGATCCATGATGGAAACGAAGCATTGGACTGTGTCACAGCAGTCCTTCGATAAAAAAGCGATGGAGGAGGCAGCGTCTCTTCTTAGTAAAGGAGAAGCCGTTGCTTTTCCTACCGAGACAGTTTATGGTCTTGGCGCTGATGCAACAAATGAACAAGCTGTACAGAAAATATTTGAAGCAAAAGGTCGTCCTTCTGATAATCCGCTCATCGTCCATGTGGCGGACAAGGACCAGTTGAAAGACCTTGTCGAGGATGTCCCTGAAGTTGCTTATAAACTTCTAGAGGCATTCAGTCCTGGGCCAATAACGATTATTTTGAAAAGTAAAGGAGCGGTTGCTCCGAATGTCAGTGCCGGACTAGATTCAATTGGTATCCGGATACCGAGTCACCCGGTAGGACTACGCCTTTTGCAAGAAGTAGCTTTACCGATTGCTGCACCGAGTGCAAATATATCAGGCAGACCCAGCCCAACAAAAGCAGAGCATGTTGTCCATGATTTGGATGGGCGAATTGCTGGAATTATGGATGGTGGTCCGACTGGAATCGGCCTGGAGTCCACAGTGGTTGACTGTACGGAAGCAGTGCCAGTCATACTTCGGCCGGGCGGTGTGACAGCTGAAGCAATTCAAGAGGTCATCGGAACAGTGATGGTGGACCCTGGACTTGCTGGTGGGGAGAAAGAGAAACCGAAGGCACCAGGTATGAAATATACGCATTATGCACCGGAAGCTCCGCTATATTTGGTGGACGAAGAGATGCAGCAGCATGCGGACAAGCTAACTGAAGCGGGTGAGAAGGTTGGTATTATTGCAACAGAGGAGCTTGCGCAAATGCTGCAGAGTGAACGGATCCAAATCTGCGGCTCAAGAAAAGATCTCTCCACAGTAGCAGAGCATCTGTATGATGCGCTCAGACATTTCAAGAAATCAGATGTATCGGTCATCCTTTGTGAAAGCTTTGAGAAGCATGGAGTAGGCGCAGCGATTATGAATCGGCTGGAAAAAGCAGCGATAGGAAGAATATGAGCAGAAGGGAACGTCCTTGAAGACGTTCCCTTTTTCTATTCTAGTATGATAAGTGATAAGATATAGCCAGTTTTAGGCAAATAGGTGATTTGCACAGTTTGTTCAGCTATAGCCGCATCATATCTATACTGGAACGATTCATATTCTTCTATGCCATCCTTGGTCACTACAGCAATTGTTTGACCGATTCTGCCGTAGTCTTCTCCATCGGTCACATAAGCGATTTTTCCTCGCGTTTCTTCAAATGTGTCATTTGTATAATGTCTGATATCCAGGATATCAGTAGATGTAAAACAAAAGCTTATTATCGCACCAAGTGTCACAGCTGCACATATGATTAACTGTTTCCACTGTTGTTTTAGGGAAGACTTTATAGATGCCCATACACCAAGGCACGTAATAGGCAGCAATACAAAATATGGAATGAAGATTGTAGAATAGAGGAAGAGATAAATATTACCCCGAAATAGACACAGTATTGCGCTCAAAAAATAAAATAACAAGATACCTATCATCATACCTATCTTTCCAAACATGTTTACTCACCTCCACAAAAGGTACATAAAAGGTTCCGTTTCTCTGACGATGTAAGAATGTCTCACCTGTTGTATACTACTAGTAGCACCATTTTAGAAGCAAGGAGAAATTTGGATGAAACTATTAATTGTTTGTACTGGCAATACGTGCAGAAGTCCGATGGCAGAAGCACTTGTGCGCAAACGACTGCCGCAGGTGGAGGTACAGTCTGCTGGTATATTCGCTCACGATGGGTCACCCGCCTCTCATCAGGCGGTAACGGTCATGGAGGAGGCTGGGGTACTTTTCGCTCATCAATCCAAGCCTGTTACGAGAGAACGTGTGGAATGGGCGGATTTGATCCTGACGATGACAGAGCAGCATAAACAATTATTGCTGGAGCAGTATCCGCATGCGGCTGAAAAGCTGCATACACTGCCGGAATACGCTTCACAGGAGGCAGCCGCTGCTTGGAAATCACTGCAGGAAGCTTATGCTGATCTGGAAACGAAGCGTGTTCGATTCGCCAGTAGCTTTTCTGGAGATCCTAATACACTCCAGAGGGAATTCATGCATGCTCACCAGCACGAAATCGCACACATTCAGGAGCTCGAGGCAAGTATGCCTGCAGCAGACATCATGGATCCTTTCGGGCGTTCTATTGAGGTGTACCGGACGACGCTGAAGGAATTGGAATTCTATGTTGATAAATTGGCAGAAAAGATTCACAATGAGAAGTAGGTAAAAAGACTCTCATACCAAAATATCAGCATGGATGGTGGATTATGTCATGAAAAGCTTCAGTCTGCGTTTCAAACTGGCGATTTTCGCCACAGTTCTCGCATTAGTTACCTATAGTGTGAGTGCATTGTTCATTTATATTGTGCATCCCTTTGTTCAGCAGCATTGGGATGTTGCCGCACCAGTACTCGTTCTTCTTACCCTATTTCTCGGTGTCTTGTGGACCGGAATACTAGCCTTTTCCGCAGCCCGCTTTATTACGAAGCCATTAAAGGATCTGGAAAAGGTTGCAACCAAAGCTGCTGATGGCAGCTTGGAGGAAGAATGGGAAGTTGTTCCTTCGAATGATGAGATTGGTGCTCTGACACGTGCTTTTCAAAAAATGCTGCATAACCTGAAATCAATGATCTCAGACATTGATGCCAATGCGAAGGCGAATGATCAATACGCTAAACAGATCCAGTCTGAAACAATGACTGCATCTGAAAAAGTCATTGAGATTGATGGAATTATGCAGACGATGGCTGAAGGAGCCCAATCCACATCAGGCGCGGTCGGCAGCATTGTGCAGTCACTCGACAACGCAACAGCCTTGTCTGAGGATGTACGGACCAAAGCTGATCAGTCACAGGAACTATCTCATGGAATGGTTGGAAAATTGCACAGTTCACAGACAGTTGTAATGGACTTGGTACAGGGAATTCAAATGATCGCAGAAAAACAGGAGCATTCAATCGACAATGTGAAGCAGCTCGAAAAGAACGCTTCAGAAATCGAACAGATTATCCGTTTTGTCAGTGATATAGCGGAACAGACAAATCTGCTTGCACTAAATGCTTCGATTGAGGCGGCGCGAGCAGGCGAGCAGGGACGGGGCTTTGCGGTAGTGGCCGAAGAAGTGCGGAAACTGGCCGATGAAAGCAGACAGGCAGCACAGGATATTTCTGTCAACATCAAAGAGATTCAACAGAATATTGGACAAGTTGTTACGGAAATTGATGAACAATTGGCGCTAGCACGGAGTGAGGCAGAAAAAGGCTCCGAAAGTAGTGTAGTCATGGAAGAAATGACAGCGGCCATTACACATGTTGTTACGTCGATTCAGGAAATTGGCAAGCTAACCCTGCAGCAGCGGGAGGAAATTGCTTCCGTTACAAATCAGTCCAAAGGTGTAGCAACGCTTGCTGAGCAGGCATCAGCTGGAGCACAGGAAGTGAGTGCCTCTGTTCAGGAGCAAGCATCTGTCATGCATAACTTGGAGCAATTATCAGCTTCACTCGAGGAACAAGCAGGCAGGCTCAGAGACCAAATGAAACAGTTCGAATTTACACAACAAGCATCCGTGCATCACGCGGAATTCGGAAGGAAGGATGAAGAAAATGAAAGTAATTCTAACATCAGACCACGGTGGAGTAAATCTTCGTAAGGAAATTGCAGATCTTCTGACGGAGCTGAATATTGAATTTGTGGATACAGGCTGTGATTGTGAGGGTTCTGTAGATTATCCGGATTACGGAATTCCAGCAGCGGAAAGAGTTGCGAACGGCGAATTTGATCGCGGAATTCTTATTTGCGGTACTGGTATCGGTATGAGTATTTCGGCAAACAAAGTACCTGGTATCCGTGCAGCACTCGTACACGATGTATTCAGTGCAAAAGCAACTCGGGAACATAATGACAGCAACATGCTGGCGATGGGTGAACGTGTTATCGGGCCAGGGCTTGCACGCGAAATCGTTCAAACATGGCTCGGCACTGAATTTACAGCAGGACGTCACCAGAATCGCGTGAACAAGATCTCGGACTACGAAAACAAGTAAAAGAGAAGGGTGTACATGAAAGCAATCGCAGATCATATTCAGACTGTTGTAAGGGAGCTCGCTTCCTGTGGGTATTTGCATAAGGGTGACTTATTTCTGATCGGGTGTTCGACGAGCGAAGTAGCTGGTGAGCGGATTGGCAGTGCGGGGAATATGGAAATTGCAAAACTGCTTTACCAGCAGCTGGAATGGCTGAAAAAAGAAACTGGCATAAATCTCGTATTTCAGTGCTGTGAACACTTAAATCGTGCTATTGTAGTAGAGAAGCATATCAGTCGGCAATACGGTTTAACCGAAGTTTCCGCGAAACCTGTTGCAAGAGCCGGCGGTTCTATGGCTGCTTGCGCTTATGAGCAGTTTGAGGATCCTGTGTTGGTCGAAGATATTCGGGCGGATGCCGGAATAGATATCGGGGAGACGATGATAGGGATGCACCTGAAGCCTGTTGCAGTACCATTCCGTCTCAAGCAGCGGTATATCGGCGGAGCCCGGATTAATACTGCTTATACAAGACCTAAACTGATCGGCGGCGTAAGAGCTGTGTATCCTGACTGAACACCGGCTACGACATACATCAACAATACACGAGGAGGCATGTTTCGATGAAACATATTCAAGCGAATGATCCAGAACTATTCCAAGCTATCGAAGACGAAAGAGGGCGCCAGCACGACAAGATCGAGCTGATTGCATCTGAGAACTTCGTATCACAGGCTGTCATGGAAGCGCAAGGCTCCGTACTCACAAACAAATATGCGGAGGGCTATCCAGGCCGCAGATACTATGGCGGTTGTGAATATGTTGATGTAGCAGAAAATCTCGCAATTAACCGAGCAAAGGAAATCTTCGGTGCAGAGCATGCCAATGTACAGCCGCACTCCGGTGCACAGGCAAACATGGCTGTTTATTTCGCATTTTTGGAGCCAGGCGATACAGTTCTTGGTATGAACCTCAGTCATGGCGGACATTTGACCCACGGCAGTCCAGTGAACTTCAGCGGTAAGCTGTATAACTTCACGGAATATGGTGTGGATCAGGAAACAGAGCAGCTCGACTATGACGTCGTACGTACAAAAGCGCTTGAAGTAAAGCCTAAGATGATTGTGGCTGGTGCAAGTGCTTATCCACGTGAAATCGATTTTGCGAAATTCCGCGAAATCGCTGATGAAGTCGGAGCTTATCTTATGGTCGATATGGCTCATATTGCAGGTCTTGTTGCAACAGGCGTACACCAATCACCAGTTCCTTATGCAGATGTTGTGACAACAACAACGCATAAAACATTGCGCGGACCACGTGGTGGTATGATCCTAACAAAAGAGAAATATGCGAAACAGATCGATAAAGCTGTCTTCCCAGCAATGCAAGGTGGACCACTGATGCACGTCATCGCGGCGAAAGCAGTGAGTTTCAAAGAAATCCTGGATAATGATTTCAAAGCTTATGCACAGCAGATTGTTGATAATGCACAGCGCCTTGCGGAAGGTTTGACAAAAGAAGGTGTCCGTCTTGTATCTGGCGGTACAGACAACCACCTGCTTCTTCTTGATGTAAGCAAGCTAGGTCTCACTGGTAAAGATGCGGAGCATGCATTGGATGAAGTCGGTGTGACAACCAACAAAAACACGATCCCATTCGATAAAGAAGGTCCATTCATCACAAGTGGTGTGCGGATCGGTACAGCAGCAGTCACTACTCGCGGCTTTAAGCTTGAGGAAATGGACGAGCTTGCTGGCATCATCGCTACAACGTTGAAGCATCATGATGATACAGAGAAATTGGAAGAAGTGAAAGGCCGCGTCAAAGCGTTGGCTGATCGTTTCCCGCTTTATAAGTAAAAGAAGAAAGACAGTCGCGTGAGCGGCTGTCTTTTTTGTGAATTGTACCTTGTTGGGATATGGTTGGAGAAAATCTGTGTTTTATTACTTACGACTCATTTAAACTTCGTCTCAATAGAAATATGGAAAAACCATAAACTATTATTATAATTGGCAATAACATCGTCATGAAATCACGATACGTTTCTAGAGGAACGGGTTGAATGAGACGCCGATATACTTCAATAATTACCCATCCGATAGGGAAAACAACTGCTGAATAACTCATTGCTTTATATTGTACCATTGCACCTTTAGCACTTTTAGATTCCTTACTTCTGAAAAAGCTGATTAAAAGATATACGGCAATAAAGAACAATGGAACTACAATTATTGCACTCATATAGCGATAGACCCTCCTTAAATTTACTTGAACAATGTAACGATCTCTTCTAATTAGTTCGCGAATTCCATTTAACTGGAAGCGAATGAGCACTCCCAATATAACATGAACTATGTCTGAATTATGAAAATTCGATAATTAATCTTCTTTCTATTTTGAATTGATTCAGAAAGAGGCTAAATAAAAAGAATTTTAGCTTTTTGGAATTACGAACTTTAGGGGAAATCATTAATCGATTAGGGATGAGCGTAATAGATATGTTGAAGCAGGTTTCTATTATACGGAAAATACACTCTATATGCGCAGGCAGAATACGGAGACTCCCGCGGGATGAAGGCCTAGGTGAGACCCCGGAGTGCAAAGCACGAGGAGGCTCACCAGCCGCCCGCAGGAAAGCGGAGTATTCTGCCGGAGCGACTCCGTCCGCCTCTAGGACTCGGTTTGTACCAGCCCTCAAGTGGTCTTTTCCGCTTTTCGTTGGTGTCTAGCTCCGTTTCTTACCGGTCACTTACACTTTTCGTATTGTCCCTTTTCTTTTGCCTATATCTTCTGTATACTATTAAAGATTTGAATATTTTTAGAGGGAGTGTTCGGAAATGGGTAATGTTTTTGTTTTGGATCATCCGTTAATTCAGCATAAGCTTACGTACATACGTGATAAGAATACAGGTACGAAGGAGTTCCGTGAGTTGGTGGATGAGGTTGCGGCGCTTATGGCGTTTGAGATCACACGTGATTTGCCGATGGAAGAGACAACGATTCGGACACCTGTCGTAGAAGCGAAAACGAAGGTACTTGCTGGTAAAAAAATCGGACTTGTGCCGATATTGCGTGCAGGTCTTGGTATGACAGAAGGTATCCTGCGCCTGATTCCTGCTGCGCGTGTCGGACATATCGGCATGTACCGAGATCCGGAAACAATGCAGCCAGTGGAGTACTATATCAAACTCCCATCTGATATTGAAGAACGTGAATTGATTGTTATCGATCCGATGCTTGCAACAGGTGGATCTGCCAATGATGCTATCCACTCTCTGAAAAAGCGCGGCGCGAAACAGATCCGTCTAATGTGCTTAATCGCTGCTCCTGAAGGCGTGGAAGTGATCAAGGAAGAACATCCGGATGTAGATATTTATCTAGCTGCAATGGATGAAAAACTTGATGATCACGGTTATATCGTACCAGGTCTTGGCGATGCTGGGGATCGTTTGTATGGCACTAAGTAAAAAAAGAGTCATGCTTGTCTTCGGGACACGCCCTGAAGCAGTCAAGATGGCGCCTCTTGTGCTTGAATTGAAAAAGCGGCCAGAGCAGTTCGAAACGATTGTTGCGGTGACTGCACAGCAGCGGGAAATGCTAGATCAAGTACTAAGCATATTTGATATCAAACCTGATTATGACTTGAATATCATGAAAGCACGGCAAAGCCTGGCACATATCACCACAAAGGTGATGGAAGGGCTGGACGAGCTGTATCAGGAGATAAAGCCAGATATTGTGCTTGTACATGGGGACACGACAACTAGCTTTGCAGCATCACTGGCGGCTTACTATAACCAGATCCCTGTCGGGCATGTGGAAGCTGGATTACGCACGTGGAACAAGTATTCACCGTTTCCGGAAGAACTTAATCGCCAGCTGACTGGAGTAATAGCGGACCTTCATTTCTCACCTACTGTCCAAGCTCGGCAGAATCTACTTGATGAAAATAAGAATGTAGAAACGATTGCCGTAACAGGTAATACAGCGATCGATGCCTTGCAGACTACTGTCGACCCGAATTATCAGCATCCTATTCTGGAACAAGCTGCCGGCAGACGTTTAGTGCTTGTCACTGCTCATCGCCGAGAGAATCTTGGTGAGAACATGGAACATATGTTTACTGCCATCAGAAGGATTGCAGATGCACATCCGGACACACTGATTGTCTATCCGGTGCACTTGAATCCAGCAGTGCGTGACATAGCGAATCGTATTCTTGGTAACCATGATAGAATTCAATTGATCGAGCCGCTAGGGCTAATTGATTTCCATAACTTTGCTTCCCAGGCATACTTGATTCTGACAGATTCCGGCGGTGTCCAGGAAGAGGCGCCGTCACTCGGAGTACCTGTGCTCGTACTGCGCGATACGACAGAACGACCGGAAGGAATTCAAGCCGGCACACTGAAACTTGCCGGTACAGATGAAAAAACTATTTTTGATATGGCAGACAAGCTTCTTCGTGATGAACAAGCACATAAAGAAATGGCACAAGCGTCCAATCCTTATGGAGATGGACAAGCATCGATTCGTATTGCCGATTATCTTCAATATTATTTCGGTTTACAATCACAGCCGTCTGTACCTTTCCAACCAGTTGACCCCAAATAGGGCAGCTGGTTTTTTTGTATAGGGAATCTTCACTCGTGCATCCTAATGGCACAAGGGGGAGAGGCCGTGAAGCGATTTAGTTTAGTGTTTATAAGTGTATTTATCATAATCGGTTTTCAGCCGGTTAAAGCAGCCGAGCAGAGGACTGTAATTATAGAACTGGAGGGCGACGTATCTGCCTATCGGGAGTATTTGGAGATGCATTATCCGTTCATTGAAATCGTGGAAGAATTCGACACCTTGTTCCAAGGACTGGCGCTGCGCGCAACGGAGGCACAGCTGGATGAACTGTCTCAGCACAGCCATCTGTTGAATATCCATCAGGTGCATACCTATAAAGCAGAAACAAAAAGAACGGAAGTGCCATTTGTGACGCAGGAGTTCCTCGGGACAAGTGCAGCGGGTGTTACCGGGAAAGGGGTTAAAGTCGGTGTCATCGATACTGGGATTGATTATACCCATCCTGATTTGAAAAAGAATTACAAAGGCGGGTTTGATGTTGTCGACTGGGATGACGATCCGATGGAGACAACACCAGAAGAGGGAGAAGCGACAATTCATGGGACGCATGTTGCTGGTATTATCGGTGCCAATGGCAAAATGAAAGGTATAGCTCCGGATGCTGAAATCTATAGCTATCGGGCACTGGGACCAGGAGGCACAGGAACATCCGTTCAAGTGATTGCGGCTATTGAAAAAGCGGTTGAAGATAAAATGGATATTATCAATTTGTCTTTAGGAAGCTCTGTGAACGGACCGGATTGGCCGACAAGCCTAGCAGTCAATAAAGCAGTGGAGATGGGCGTGAGTGTGGTGACAGCGAACGGAAATGAAGGCCCGGCCAACTGGACAGTCGGTTCCCCTGCTACTGCCACAAAAGCCTTGTCTGTCGGAGCTGTTACTACGCCGCAAAAAACAGCAGTACTATATGAGCGTTTTTATAAAAAAATGATTCCGATTCTGCCGCTTCAAGGAACGGTTGAGTGGAAGCAGCGTCGATCATTGCCGATTATGGATGGCGGTACCGGAGAAAAGCAGCTTCCGGATGCAACAGGCAAGATCGTCCTCTTCAAAAGAGGAAAAATACCATTTGCTGAGAAAGCTAGAATAGCGGAGCGAGCGAATGCTGCTGCTGTACTCATTTACAACGATGGGAGCGGCCCTTTGGAAGCCTCCATCCAGGATGGCGGAAAGCCAGTTTCTATCCCGGTTGCAGCCGTTACAAGGCAGGTTGGGCTATGGCTGCTTAAAAATGAGAAGACCGCTCAACTGTCGGCTAAACAAGTCGAGCTTCAAAATAGGATGGCAGCTTTCAGTTCGAGAGGCCCGGTCACGAGAAACTGGGCCATCAAACCAGAGATAGCGGCACCTGGCGCACCTGTATGGAGTACCGTACCCCAATCCGGCTATCAGGCTCTTCAGGGCACAAGTATGGCGGCACCATATGTGGCAGGAGCGCTGGCACTTGTTAAAGAAGCTCATCCAGAATGGACTGATGAGCAGCAGATTGGTGCACTGCTTACAACGGCACAGCTGCTCCAGAAGCCCAACGATCAGCCTTATGATCCAATTGAGCAAGGTATGGGGAAAATGCAGCCGTCCAAAGCAATCTCCACACCCGTCATTATTGAAAACCCGCTGCTGCGGTTTGGCAAGATCGATTCAAAGCAAGATGCAGAATATGTACTTACTGTCCACAATGTAAGTAACGTCAGGCAAAAGCTGCAATTCGATCAGCCGAAAGCAGTGAGCGGTATACGCTGGAAGGTACCAATGGCAGTGGAACTTTCTCCGCATGAAACGGAACGGTTAAATATCAGTATCTCTGTCAATCCTGATATACAGGAAGCTGGTGTACACCAAGGGTATCTCTCGGCCCGATTTGGCCAACAAAAAGTACATCTTCCTTACTTGTTCCTCTTAAAGAACGCAGATTATCCGAAGGCAATGGGACTCGAAATGGAATGGAAACCGCTTAACAGAAAAGGTGCCTACCACTATCAAATCTATTTGCCTGAAGGTGTAGCTGAACTTAGAATCGACTTGTATGACCCAGACACACTTGTTTATAACAGACAGCTCCTAACCAAAAAACAAGTGGATGCAGGGCTGCTGGAGGGCAGCATGAGCAAGAGGGAAGCTGGAAAACCGGGAGTCTATCTCGCTTTGATTCAACTCCGTATGAATGATGGAAAGTATGTGAGTACAGAGCTGCCACTTTATTTGTCAGACCAGATGCTCGTGAAATAGTACAGGTAAGTGAATTATATGTCACAGAATTGTCATATATGAACAGCTGATTATCCTATATAATAGTAAGCGGAGGCCTATGCGTTTAATAACGGATAGTCCTTTGCTTAATTGCTTTCGTGGAAGCGCATCCAATGTTGTTGTGGAAGGTAATTATTAACTTTGTAATTTATTTCACAATCTTGTATTGACACCGCGAATAGGCCTATTGTATTCTATAAATTGCGTGAGGTGGGCAGCTTGTATCATAAGTGAGGCGTGGTTTGCGCGCAGCGTCCCTACAGATCATGTAAAACACCAGCGCAACGAAAGAACAATAGTGGACAAGCAATTATATGTACTTTATGTGGTTTGCAGGTTGATCCATCTTTCCGTATTTACCGCTTTCCATACATAAGTATAAGCAGTAAATGTACGTCTTACACGCATGGGAGTAATGAAGATGCAGCAAGTCAATAAGATGATCCATGCACGACAACTCAAATGGATGCTATATTTACTGGCACTTTTGATGCTTGGGGCGGGGTTCACTCCGTACCAGCGCATTTTCCTCGGCTTGTTTCTTGGAGCCTCAGTCAGCTTCTTCTCCGTGTGGCTTCTTCAACGGAAGATCAGACAGTTCACTGAATCTGTCGCTACACATGGCAGAATACCAGCCTTAGGCACCTTTTCCCGCATGGCAGCGTCTGTGCTAGCTGTGATGCTCGCACTTCGTTTTGACGCTTATTTCCATCTTATTGCAGTAGTTATTGGTTTAGCTGCTGGCTACATCATTATCTTTATAGATAGTTTCTTCACGAGTTTAAAAGACTAGTAATGAAAGAGGTGAAATTAATTGAATCACGGATCACCAATGTGGAATAATGCATTCGGTATCGAATGGCTCGACTTCAACTTGTCGACATCTCTGATGACCATCATCTCCTCTGTTATCGTCTTTATCCTTTGTGTAATGGGCAGCAGGAACCTGCAGCGCAGACCTCGTGCTTTCCAGAACGTGATGGAGATGCTAGTTGACTTCGTAAAGAAAGTGATTGGCGACGCAATGGACTGGAAAACAGGCAAACAATTCCTGCCGCTCGGTCTGACGCTCTTCATGTACATCTTTGTGAGTAACATGCTTGGTGTCATCATCATGGTTGTCGTGGGTGAAGACCATAATCTTTGGTGGAAATCACCGACATCCGATGCAGCAACCACACTAACATTATCAGTGATGGTCATCTTGCTCACCAACTTCTATGGTGTCAAGATTCTTGGCGGAAAAGAATATCTCAAGGGCTACATTCGTCCGGTGCCATTCCTGCTTCCATTGAACCTTATTGAGGAAGCTGCGAATACACTGACACTTGGATTACGTCTTTTCGGTAACATTTTCGCAGGGGAAGTATTGTTATCCTTGATTGGGGAGTCTCTGGCTGGCGTTAACCCGCCATTTACGACAATACTGGCATTCGTGCCAATGATCGCATGGCAGGGCTTCAGTCTTTTCATCGGGACAATCCAGTCTTATATATTCCTAGTGCTGACAATGGTTTACATGTCGCACAAAGTTTCAAAAGCACATTAAATTTAGTTTTTAAATACAAGGAGGAAATTTAAACATGAGTTCATTAGCAGCTGCAATTGCAATTGGTTTAGCCGCACTAGGCGCAGGTATTGGTAACGGTCTAATCGTTAGCCGCACAGTAGAAGGGATCGCTAGACAGCCTGAACTTGCTGGAAAACTTCAAACTACAATGTACATTGGTGTCGCACTAGTAGAGGTTATTCCTATCTTCGCCCTAGTTATCGCGTTCATGGTAATGTAATTCACCTATCGCAAGTACTCTATAATTTGAATGAATGGCGAAATTCTATATCTTGAATCTTCGCCATTCTTTTTGTAAAGCCCCAGATATGAATGGGAAAAGAATAGTTTAGCTCGAAAGGAGTGGCACAGTTGCAAACACTTACGATTGGTGCTGCAGTAGGTGGATTACCTATCGGTAGCATGTTGATTCAACTTATCAGCTTTATCATCCTGCTGGCGCTTCTTAAGAAGTTCGCATGGAAACCATTATTGAAAGTCATGCAGGACCGCCAGGAATATATCTCTAATGAGATTGACACGGCAGAAGCTAGCCGCAAAGAAGCCGAAGCAGCAGCAAAAACTGCAGCAGAGGAATTGAAACAAACACGTGCAGAAGCACAATCTATCATAGAAGACGCAAGAAAAGCGGGACAGCAGCAGGAAGAGCAGATCATTGCTATTGCGCGCCGTGAAGCTGAGCGCCTGAAAGACGCAGCGGTCGAAGATATCGCCAACGAAAAGGAAAAAGCAATGCAGGCATTGCAAGCACAAGTGGCATCCCTTTCCGTACAGATCGCAAGCAAAATCATCGAGAAAGAAATTACTTCCGACGATCAGGACAAGCTTATTAGTGACTATGTGAAAGAATTGGAGCGATAAGCTATGCGTGATGTGACCATTGTAAAACGATACGCAGAAGCGCTGTTCGAAGTAGCAGAGAATCGCGACATCGTCGAAACCGTGCGAGCGGAATTGCACACAGCGAAGCAAGTGGCACAAAACGATGCTGCTTTCCTCCGGTTCCTCTCAGAGCCTAAGATTGGCTTGGATAAAAAGAAAGCACTTATCGAAACTAGCTTTGCTGCAGGAAGCATCGAAGTTCGCAATACGTTAAAACTGCTTTTGGATGCTGGGCGTATCAGCAGTATCCCGCAAGTAGCGGATGCTTTCCAAACGATGTTTGACGAAAAGCAAGGAACTGCACAAGCGACAGTTTATTCTGTCCGTGAGCTTTCCGATGCAGAGCGTCAGACAGTGGCAGAGACATTTGCGAAAAGGCTAGGCAAACAAACTGTTTCCATTGATAACAAGGTTGATCCGACACTGCTAGGCGGTTTGAAAGTACGGATTGGCAATACAATCTACGACAGCTCCATCAAAAACAAGCTGACTCGTATCGAACGTAATTTAGTAAATGTGAGCAAATAAGGATAGAGGTGAGACCGCATGAGCATGAAAGCTGAAGAAATCAGCGCGTTGATTAAACAGCAAATCGAGAGTTATGACGCTGAAATAGAAGTAAGTGATGTTGGTACTGTAATTCAAGTTGGTGACGGTATCGCACGTGTCCATGGCTTGGACAATGTAATGTCCGGAGAATTAATCGAGTTCTCTAACGGTGTCATGGGACTTGCACAGAACTTGGAAGAATCAAATGTCGGTGTCGTTATTCTAGGCGAATACAAAGGCATCCGTGAAGGTGACGAAGTTCGTCGTACAGGACGTATCATGCAAGTTCCTGTTGGCCAAGAGCTTGTCGGCCGTGTTGTTAACCCACTTGGGCAGCCGATCGATGGTAAAGGTCCAATCGAAGCTAGCAACACTCGTCCAATCGAATCTCCAGCACCAGGCGTAATGGATCGTAAATCCGTTCATGAGCCGCTTCAGACTGGTATCAAAGCAATCGATGCACTAGTACCTGTAGGCCGCGGTCAGCGTGAGTTGATCATCGGTGACCGTCAGACTGGTAAGACATCCGTTGCAATCGATGCAATTCTTAACCAGCATGACCAAGATATGATTTGTATCTATGTTGCAATCGGCCAGAAGGAATCCACTGTACGCGGTACAGTAGAAACACTTCGTAAGCATGGTGCACTTGATTACACAATCGTAGTAGCAGCAGGTGCTTCTGATCCTGCACCATTGCTTTACCTAGCACCATATGCAGGTGTAGCTATGGGTGAAGAGTTCATGTATAACGGCAAGCACGTTTTGATCGTATACGATGATCTTTCCAAACAAGCAGCAGCATACCGTGAACTTTCCTTGCTTCTTAAACGTCCTCCAGGTCGTGAAGCATTCCCAGGGGATGTTTTCTACTTGCACTCCCGTCTATTGGAGCGTGCAGCGAAGCTAAGTGATGCTAAAGGCGGCGGTTCTATCACGGCATTGCCGTTCGTAGAAACACAAGCTGGCGATATCTCCGCTTATATCCCGACAAACGTTATCTCTATCACGGATGGTCAGATCTTCTTGCAGTCCGATTTGTTCTTCTCCGGTGTACGACCAGCGATCAACCCAGGTTTGTCTGTATCCCGTGTAGGTGGATCTGCACAGATCAAAGCGATGAAAAAGGTTGCCGGAACATTGCGTCTTGATTTGGCTGCATTCCGTGAGCTTGAATCATTCGCGCAGTTCGGTTCTGACTTGGATGCGGCGACTCAGTCTCGTCTAAACCGTGGAGCACGTACAGTAGAAGTTCTGAAGCAAGGCTTGCATCAGCCGCTTTCCGTTGAGAAGCAAGTAACAATTATCTATGCGCTTGTAAATGGCTACTTGGATGATATTCCGGTAGAGCAAATTGTTCGTTTCGAGAATGAATTCCACACTTGGTTTGCTGCGAATCAAGCGGACTTGCTTAAAGGCATCCGTGAGACTGGTAACCCAGCAGATTCTGACCAGCTTAACAATGCAATCGAAGCATTCAAGAAGACATTCGTCGTAAACTAACGTTTCTATAAATTTCGGAATGCTGCACGTATTCCTTACGGAAGGGAGGCTGCATGCGCCTTGGCATCTTTAAGAGATATTCAGAGTAAAATCAACTCTACCAAAAAGACGAAACAAATTACGAAAGCGATGCAGATGGTTTCTGCGTCTAAACTGACGCGGGCAGAGCAGAATGCAAAAGCTTTCGTACCATATAGCGAGAAAATGCAGGAGGTTGTGGTGCAAATTGCAGCGTCAGGTGACGCGACACATCCTATGCTGCAGACCCGGGCAGTCAAGAAGACAGGTTATCTTGTCATCACGGCTGACCGTGGATTGGCTGGTGGTTACAACAACAACGTAATCCGTGAAGTGTACCGTACTATCCAGCATCAGCACACTGATGCAGATGAATATACGGTCATTGCTGCTGGACGTTTCGGTAGGGACTTCTTCAAGAAGAACAATCTGCCAATCGCCAAAGAAATCATCGGACTGCCTGATCAGCCGGACTTTTCGGATATCAAGCAGATCGCATCTGAAGCAGTGGAGATGTTCCTGGAAGAGGAAATTGATGAATTGGTATTGTTCTACAACCATTTCAATAGTGCAATTTCCCAGGAAGTAACTTCCCAGAAGCTTCTACCATTAACAGATCTTTCTTCGGAGAAAGGACGTTCCGTACAGAGCATGTACGAGTTCGAACCAGATGCAGAAGAAATTTTGAAAGTATTGCTGCCTCAATATGCCGAAAGCTTGATCTACGGTGCGTTGCTTGATGCGAAAGCGAGTGAGCACGCAGCACGTATGACAGCTATGAGAAGTGCAACAGACAACGCAAACGAGCGGATCGATGATCTGACACTAACTTATAACCGGGCACGTCAAGCAGCTATTACACAAGAAATCAGTGAGATTGTCAGCGGAGCGGCTGCGCAGCAATCCTAAGAATACAGATAGGAGGGTTCCAGATGAGCAATGGTATCATTACGCAGGTTATGGGTCCGGTTGTGGACGTACGTTTCCCGAACGGCCACCTGCCTGCCATCTATAATGCACTAGTTGTCCAAGTGAGCGAAACTTCTTCTTTGACATTAGAAGTAGCACTTCACCTTGGTGACGATAGTGTTCGTACAATCGCGATGTCTTCGACAGAAGGAGTACAGCGCGGGAAAGAAGTAGTGGATACAGGAGCTGCAATCAGCGTACCTGTAGGGGAAGCTACTTTAGGACGTATTTTCAACGTATTAGGTGAAACTATCGATTTAGATGAGCCTATCCAAGGCGAAATCAAAAAAGATCCTATTCACCGTGAAGCACCAGCATTCGAAAATCTTGCAACTGAAACAGAGATTCTGGAAACGGGTATCAAGGTTGTCGACTTGCTTGCTCCATATATCAAAGGTGGTAAGATCGGTCTCTTCGGAGGTGCAGGAGTAGGTAAAACTGTACTTATCCAGGAATTGATCAACAACATCGCACAAGAACACGGCGGTATTTCCGTATTCGCTGGTGTTGGTGAACGTACTCGTGAAGGTAACGACTTGTACTTCGAAATGAAGGATTCCGGCGTTATCGCGAAGACTGCAATGGTCTTCGGTCAGATGAACGAACCGCCTGGAGCACGTATGCGTGTTGCACTGACTGGTTTGACAATGGCAGAGCACTTCCGTGACAATGAAGGTCAGGACGTACTTCTGTTCATCGATAACATCTTCCGTTTCACTCAAGCAGGTTCTGAGGTATCCGCATTGCTTGGCCGTATGCCATCTGCAGTAGGTTACCAGCCGACACTTGCTACTGAAATGGGTCAGCTGCAAGAGCGTATCACATCTACAAATGTAGGTTCCGTTACTTCCATCCAAGCAGTATATGTACCAGCGGATGACTATACAGATCCGGCTCCGGCTACAACTTTCGCTCACTTGGATGCAACAACGAACCTTGACCGTAAACTTTCCGAGCAAGGTATCTACCCTGCCGTAGATCCACTTGCTTCTACTTCTAGAGCATTGGATGCTAACGTAGTCGGAGAAGAACATTACAATGTAGCACGTCAAGTGCAGCAAACATTGCAGCGTTACCGTGAATTGCAGGATATCATTGCAATTCTAGGTATGGATGAGCTTAGTGAAGAGGACAAACTTGTCGTTTCACGTGCGCGCCGCGTACAGTTCTTCCTTTCTCAGAACTTCCACGTTGCTGAGCAGTTCACAGGCCAAAAAGGTTCTTATGTACCTGTTAAAGAAACAGTTGCAGGCTTCAAAGGAATCCTTGAAGGTAAATACGATCACATTCCGGAAGATAGCTTCCGCCTTGTGGGACGTATTGAAGAAGTGCTTGAAAAAGCTGGCGTTAACCAATAAGCAGCAATCATGTAATAGTAGGATAGGAGGGGCTCCTGATGAGTACCGTAACAACAAGCATTGTTACTCCTGATGGCCCTGTTCTGGAAGAAGACTATGAAATGGTTAGCTGTACAGCGGAAAATGGTGAACTTGGTATTCTTCCAGGTCACATTCCGTTGGTAGCGCCATTGAAGGTTAGCTCGGTTCGTCTACAGATCCAAGGTCGCACAGATTATGTTTCTGTAAGTGGCGGTTTCCTTGAAGTCCGTCCGGACAGGGTCACAATTCTGGCTCAATCAGCCGAAAGAGCAAGTGACATTGATGTGGACCGTGCAGAACAGGCGAAGCAGCGCGCTGAGAAACGTCTGCAGGATAAGCAGGCTAACTTAGACCAAATCCGCGCTGAACAAGCGCTTAACCGGGCAATCAACCGACTTGATGTCGCGTCTCACGCCCGCTAATTAAAACAGCATTCCGACAAGGAATGCTGTTTTTTTATTATTTCATTTCCTGGGCAATAATAATGGCAGCGATTAGCAAATGCCGTTATAATTTGAAGGAAACGCGTTTAATAGTACGGAAATTAGGATAACAAGGTATTATGTGGCTAAAGAGCGCGCATTTGCCTGTGTATCCGTTAAGGAGTGTATATCATGTTTTCGGTAATAGGGCAGGATGCGATGCTGGGCATAGTTTCCCACATTGCTTTTATGGCAATTACTTGGCGTATATTGATGGGGGTCAATGTAGATGCATTAATAAAGAAAGGGAAAGTATTCGAGGCCCGGATGCTGCTTATTTTCCTCACGATAGTTATTGGAACAACGGTAAGTAACGTATTCCTTCAACTAGTAAGCTGGACCAAACAGCTCCAGTATCTACTCTAGTAATCTAGCATAAATGTATAAGCTTTTTCATCTCTGTTCATACTGTTTCTAAAATGGTCGGACAGGGGATAAAGAAAATGAAACATTATCTAGGATTAATCGTAGTTATCATTATGCTATTAGGTAATAGTATAGAGTCTTATGGGGCAGCAAAAGCTGACGTATCAAAAGATGTAAACCGTATGTATGATGTATTGGAAAGTGAAGGGGCCGAGCTTATGTCCTTTGAAATCACAATACGGGAGACAATTTCCCGGGACGATATCGAGGGAAAGTTGATGGATTTGAATAACGTGGGGACTATTGTAGAAGAAAAAACGGAAAATGCTACAAAATTTATGGTACATACCCCCCATAAACAAAATGCCATTGCCGAACGTATATTGTTGGTAGTACCTACAGATAAGGAATACCAGGCGGAACTCATCTATACTGTTTCTGGGTCAAAATGGACAGAAAAGGTACAACAATCTGTCCAAGACTTGACATCTGCTGCTCAATCGCAATTTTTCACATATAATGCGTCAAAATTCGCTTGTCTCAAAGCGGGTTTCGGTGATAAAATAAGCGGTGGTATTTTGTTTCAGAATGTCATGAAAAAATTAGATGTTCAACCACTAACGAATATGCAAGATAACGTTTACACTACGACAACAGGATATACAACACAATTGAAAGCCAGCCGTTCCTTAGCAGACAACATGAATATCCAGCTTGCGCTGCATGATGGGAATGGGCAATCAACCGTAACTGTAGGAACGCCTATCATAACGACTGAATATTAATATAGTGAAATTGGACGCGGAGGAGAATGTAACTTGGAAAAAATCATCGTCCGTGGTGGAAGGCAGCTTAAAGGATCTGTCAAGGTCGAAGGTGCGAAAAATGCCGTACTGCCTGTCATCGCAGCAAGTATAGTTGCAAGTAAAGGAAAAAGTGTCATTCATAATGTCCCGGCTTTAGCCGATGTATTTACCATCAATGAAGTGTTACGCAGCATGGGTGCTGAGGTGGTATTCAGCAATGGAACAATCACTGTCGATGCCACAAAACAGATGACGACAGAAGCGCCTTTCGAGTATGTTCGGAAGATGCGTGCATCTGTATTAGTTTTAGGTCCATTGTTGGCACGTTTTGGTCATGCGAAAGTGGCACTGCCGGGTGGCTGTGCAATCGGTTCCCGACCAATCGATCAGCACCTAAAAGGGTTCGAAGCGATGGGAGCAAGTGTACAGGTCGGCAACGGCTTTGTAGAATTACGTACTGAAGGACGCCTGCAAGGCGCTAAAATATATCTGGATGTACCTAGTGTAGGTGCAACAGAGAACATCATCACAGCAGCCGCACTAGCTGAAGGAACAACTATTCTTGAAAACTGTGCGAAAGAGCCAGAGATTGTTGATCTAGCAAACTATCTGAATGCGATGGGTGCGAAAATCGTTGGCGCTGGTACAGAAACAATCCGCATTGAAGGTGTCGAAGAACTATCAGGCGCTGAGCATGTTATGATTGCAGACCGTATCGAAGCTGGTACTTTCATGGTTGCAGCCGCAATCACGAAAGGTGATGTACTGATTGAAGGCATCGAAATGGAGCATGTCCGTGCAGCAGCTGCCAAAATGGAAGAAATGGGTGTCATCATCAAGGAAGAAGCAAATGGCATTCGCGTTATCGGTCCTGACAAATTGACAGCGACAGATGTTAAGACACTGCCACACCCAGGATTCCCGACAGATATGCAGTCACAGATGATGGCTTTGATGCTATGTGCAGAAGGCACTAGCATAATTACAGAAACAGTATTTGAGAATCGCTTCATGCATGTGGAGGAATTCCGCCGCATGAATGCAAAAATTAAAATCGAAGGTCGCAGTGTCATCATGGAAGGTCCAACAAACATGCAAGGCGCTGAAGTAGCCGCAACAGATTTGCGTGCTGGAGCAGCTCTAATTCTGGCAGGATTAATTGCAGATGGTTATACGCGTGTCACTGAGCTTAAGCATTTGGATCGCGGCTATGTGAATTTCCATGGTAAATTAGCAGAACTAGGTGCAGACATCGAACGCGTTAATGATGAAGTGTTCGAAGAAGCAGCTGCTACAATGGAAGAAACATCAACATATTAAGGCTATCAAGGATAAGTCCCTTTGTGAGAAGGGGCTTATTTTTTTATGTCTTTGTAAGAAAACCTTCCCTACAAATTGGTAATTATTCTTCCTAAGCGTATATGGCTATGCTATAATTATTTAGAAAATTCAACTAATATAGAAAGTTCGGAAGAGAGGGGTAGGATGAAATTATACCTATCGGTAGACATGGAAGGAATCGTCGGTTTACCGGACTATACATATGTGGACAGCTCAAAACATAATTATGAACGGGCAAGGCGGATTATGACAGCAGAAACGAATAGCATCATTGGTGCAGCGATTGATGCAGGTGCAGAATATGTTCTTGTCAACGACAGCCATTCTAAAATGAATAACCTATTGGTAGAGGAATTACATGAAGAGGCTTCTTTGATATCTGGTGAAGTGAAACCGCTTTCAATGGTGCAAAGTCTGGATGCAAGCTTTTCTGGAGCAATGTTTTCTGGATATCATGCACGAGCAGGGCAGTTCGGCGTCATGTCCCATAGCATGATTCATGGGGTTCGTAACTTTTTCCTGAATGATGAGCCGATTGGAGAACTGGGTTTCAATGCATATGTTGCTGGTCATTATGGTGTGCCGGTCCTCCTGGTTGCAGGTGATGATCAAGCATGTTTGGAAGCGGAGCGGCTTATCCCAGGAGTAGTAACAGCACCTGTCAAACAGACAATATCCCGTTCTGCTATCTTGACGCTGACACCAAAGAAAGCAGATAAGCTTCTCCGTGAAAAGGTGGAAGAAGCGATGAAGAAAGTGCCGATAGCTGAGCCGCTCGTCCCACCGGATAAAATTGTCCTGCGAATCGAATTCACCAACTATGGTCAAGCGGAATGGGCCCATTTGATGCCAGGTACCTATATGGAGCCGGGTACAACCATAGTCGCTTTTCCTGCCAAAGACATCATCGAAGCGTATCGTGCCATGCTCGTCATGACAGAGCTGGCAATGCATACGACCTTCAGTTAGGAGTGACAGCTTATGGCGATATATCTGATTCGCCGTTTTGTAATTATGATAGCAACCATATTCGTTATCGCGACACTGACATTTATCCTGATGCACAGCATTCCAGGGAATCCGTTCACAACACAGGACCGGAGCACGAGTGAAGCTGTTCAGGAAAACTTGAAGGCACATTACCATTTAGATGAGCCAATGATTGTTCAATATGGTATTTGGCTCAAATCCTTGGCAACCTTTGATTTCGGTCCGTCCATCAAGCAGCCGACTGAAACAGTGAATGATTTACTAGGCCGCGGGTTTCCGATATCAGCGGAGCTCGGCATGTGGACAATTACAATCGCACTTATTTCCGGTATTACATTAGGTGTCCTAGCTGCCTTGAAACATAACGGCATTATAGATTATATAGCGATGACATTGGCCGTATTAGGTATCTCCATACCGAACTTCATTCTGGCAACATTGCTAATTCAGCAGCTGGCTGTGAATCTGCAGCTGCTGCCAGCAGCAACTTGGTCTTCACCGATGCATATGATCATGCCGATTATTGCATTGGCGACAGGTCCTACAGCGATCATTGCCCGTTTAACAAGATCCAGCATGCTCGAGGTTCTGACACAGGATTATATTAAGACCGCACGGGCAAAAGGCCTGTCTCCAGCCAAAATCGTCATCAAGCATGCTTTGCGAAATGCGCTGATGCCGGTAGTGACCATTCTCGGAACATTGGTTGCTGCCATTTTAACAGGTACATTCGTCATTGAACGTATTTTTGCCATACCTGGTATGGGAAAGTATTTTGTTGAAAGTATCAATAACCGTGATTATCCGGTCATTATGGGAACGACCGTTTTCTACAGTGCCTTTCTCATTTTCATGCTTTTCCTAGTCGATATCGTTTACAGCATCTTAGATCCGAGAATCAAGCTGCACAAAAAAGGAGGCAGCTGATATGGAATATCATAATAGACCAATTGATACGACAGGACAGCAAATACCGGAGGATTGGTTCCAGCCGATAGAGAAGGATCTGAACAAAGCGGAAGAAGTAGCCCGTCCGAGTTTGTCTTTTTACAAAGATGCCTGGCTGCGTTTAAAGCAAAACCGGTTAGCTATAACAGGATTATTCTTCTTAATCGTCCTAATCCTAGCAGCCGTCTTTGCTCCAATATTCTCGCCGTATTCCATTTCAGAAGGCGCATTACGGAATCAGAATCTGGCACCATCTGCAGCACACTGGTTCGGCACCGATAATCTGGGACGTGATGTATTCACCCGCCTTTGGCACGGAGCACGTGTTTCGCTGTTTGTCGGAGTAGCTGCTGCCTTGATCGATTTCTTTATCGGAATTATCTATGGCGGTGTCGCAGGCTACAAGGGCGGACGTACTGACAGTGTTATGATGCGTATCATCGAGGTGCTTTACGGGCTGCCGCATCTGCTAGTAGTTATTCTGCTGCTTGTTGTGATGGGACCTAGTCTGTTCACGATAATTGTAGCCCTTACCATCACTGGCTGGATCGGGATGGCCAGAATTGTCCGCGGTCAGGTGATGCAGCTGCGCAACCATGAATATGTACTTGCATCCAAAACATTAGGAGCGAGTACCGGTCGAATCATCCGCAAGAACTTACTTCCGAATACGATGGGTCCGATTATCGTGCAAATCACGCTGACTGTACCATCGGCAATCTTCGCAGAGGCTTTCCTTAGCTTTCTAGGTCTTGGTATACAGGCACCAAATGCGAGCTGGGGATCTATGGCTAATGATGGTCTGTCTGCAATTCTCTCTGGAGATTGGTGGCTGTTGTTCTTCCCGGCATTGTTCATTAGCTTAACAATGTTCGCCTTCAATGTACTGGGTGATGGCTTACGGGATGCATTCGATCCGAAGCTGAGGAGGTGACAGAATGGAAAAGATACTTGAAATTGATGACTTACATGTGCATTTCTCGACATATGGCGGAACTGTCCAGGCTGTCAGGGGTGTGAATCTTTATTTAAACAAAGGAGAGACACTTGCGATTGTTGGGGAATCGGGGAGCGGAAAAAGCGTAACGAGCAACAGTATCATGCAGCTTATCCCATCTCCGTCAGGTAAGATCGTCCGAGGTTCTATTCGTTTCAAAGGCAAGGATCTTGTACAAACATCTAAAAAGGAAATGCGCGCTATCCGTGGTGTCGACATTTCAATGATCTTCCAGGATCCAATGACTGCGCTCAATCCGACCTTGACTGTCGGTGATCAACTGACAGAAGGGCTGAAGCAGCACTCATCAGTGAGCATTGGCAAAGCGAAGGAGAAGGCCATCGAAATGCTTCGTCTTGTCGGTATAACCAATCCGGAGAGCCGGTTGAAGCAGTATCCGCATCAATTCAGCGGCGGTATGCGGCAGCGTATAGTCATTGCCATGGCGCTGATCTGTGAACCGGATTTGCTCATAGCTGATGAACCGACGACGGCACTTGATGTGACCATCCAGGCGCAAATTATGGAGCTGTTTAAAGAGATTCAAGAAAAAACAGGTGTGTCCATCATTCTTGTCACACATGATCTTGGAGTCGTTGCCCGCGTAGCGGATCGTGTCGCAGTTATGTATGGAGGAAAAATTATTGAAACCGGCGATAAGGATGATATCTTTTATCGTCCGCAGCATCCGTACACGATCGGATTGCTGCAATCCGTGCCGCGGCTCGATATGAAAGAAGATATTCTGCAGCCAATCGAAGGGACACCGCCGGATTTGTTTGCACCACCGCAAGGCTGTCCGTTTACTGCCCGCTGTGCACATGCGATGCAGGTATGCGCAAATATACATCCTGCCACCAGTTATCTTTCCGATTCACATCAGGTGGAATGCTGGCTGCAGGATGCACGTGCCAAACGGCAGCCAGTCTGATCAAATTTTAAAGGGGGAAAAGAGATGAAAAGAAACTGGAAATTATCTATGATTGCTTGTCTTGCTGCTTTAGTCCTTTTACTTTCTGCATGTACTGCAAATAACAGCGCCGGCGGAAGCGGCGGGGGTGAGGAAGGGGAGGACAAAAAAGTCCTGCGTCTTAATAACGGACAGGAGCCTACATCCCTTGATCCGCCAGAAGGCTTTGACAGTGTATCTTGGGTTATGGTCAACAACTTGATGGAAGGACTGACTCGTCTTGATGAAAGTCACCAGCCACAAGCAGCGATTGCAGAGAGTTGGGATGTCAGCGAGGACGGCAAGGAGTATACGTTCCATCTTCGAGATGATGCCAAGTGGTCCAATGGTGATGACGTTACAGCCAATGATTTTGTCTACGCATGGAAGCATATGCTTGATCCGGAACAGGCTTATCAGCCGGCATTCCTAGCATATGTGATTGAAGGAGCCGAAGCGTATAACAGCGGAGAAGGCAGTGCGGACGATGTTGCTATTGAAGCAGTCGACGAAAAGACGTTCAAGGTGACACTTACAGCACCAACAGGATACTTCCTGAACCTATTGACTAACCCTGCTTTCTTCCCGGTCAATGAAAAAGTCGCAGAAGAAAATCCAGAATGGTTCGCAGAAGCAGACACGTATGTGAGCAACGGTCCATTCAAAATCGACAGCTGGTCGCATGATAAAGAACTAATTATGGTCAAGAACCCGGAATATTGGGACGTTGACACTGTGAAGCTTGATCAAGTGAACTGGGCAATGGTTGCCGATAGGAATACAGAGTATCAAATGTATCAGAGCGGTGACTTAGACAGATCCTCCATCCCAGCAGATAATGCGAAGGAACTGATGGAAAGTGATGAACTGGTAACCGAGGTACAGGCTGGTGATCAATTCCTCCGCTTCAATGTACAGAAAGAACCATTTACGAATGAAAAGATCCGTAAAGCATTTGCGATGGCAATGAATCGTGATGATATCGTCGAGTTTGTCCGTGGTATTGGCGAACAGCCTGCTCGCGGCTTCGTACCATATGGCTTCGAAACACCGGATGGCGGCGATTTCCGTGAAGAGAATGGCGATCTTATTCAAGATGATCCAGCCGAAGCGAAGAAACTGCTCGAAGAAGGCATGCAGGAAGAAGGCTGGGATGAACTGCCTGCTGTGACATTGACTTACGGTACAAATACGGAAAATGAACGCTTAGCAGAAGGCGTGCAGAATATGCTTTCCGAAAACCTAGGAGTGGATGTAACACTGCAGACAGTCGAGTCCAGTGTATTCAGCGAAGAGCAAACAAAGCTCGTCTACCAATTGTTCCGCGGGTCCTTCTTAGCGGATTATGGCGATCCGGTTAACTTCCTGGAGAGCTTTACAACTGAATCCTCTTCTAACCGTACAGGTTGGTCCAATGAAGAATACGATCAGCTGATTGCAGACTCGAAAACACAAAGCGATGAGGCGACGCGTTACGAGATGCTGATGGAAGCAGAGAAAATCTTGATGGATGAAATGCCGATCGCACCGCTTCACTTCTATCAGCATGTGTACTTGCAAAAGACGAATGTGAAGAATGTCATCATGCACCCAGTCGGCTACTTAGAGCTGAAATGGGCGGATATTGAATAAAGCAGAGGAGGAGAAGTGGTGAGAGCCACTTCTTTTCTGTCTGTCATACCATACATATAGACTAGGAGCAGGAGGAGATATTTGTGAAAGCAACTGTATGGAAAAAAGGAGATACAATCGGGATTGTTTCTCCAGCAGGACCGATTAAACGGGAGGAACTCGAGCGGGGGATCAAGATTGTGGAATCATTAGGTCTCCGCGTGAAACTAGGAAAGCATGTGTTTGATAAATATGGCTATCTTGCTGGTAAGGACACTGATCGAGCTGCTGACTTGAACGACATGTTCAAAGATAACGAAGTAAAAGGAATCATATGTAGCAGAGGAGGCTATGGTTCTGGACGAATAGTCGAATTACTCGATTATGAAGTAATCAAACAAAAGCCGAAAGTGCTGCTTGGATACAGTGATATAACGTATTTACATACAGCGATACGGCAGCGGACGGGGCTGATTACTTTTCATGGTCCTATGGTGGCTTCTGACATGGGAGAATCTGATTTTGCCAAACTGAGTTATGATTTGCTGCAGCAGTTTTTCATTCCGCAGGATGTTATCTATACAACGGCTATATCTCCGCTAGAGGCAATCGTGCATGGCAAGGCTACAGGAGCATTAGTAGGAGGCAACTTATCTTTGCTGACGAGCACGCTTGGTACACCAGATGAAATTGATACAAAAGGCAAGCTTCTATTGTTAGAAGATGTTGCAGAACCACCATATAAAATTGACAGTATGCTGAACCAGCTGAAGCATGCAGGAAAGCTGGAGCAGGCGGAAGGCATCCTTATCGGAGATTTCACTGATTGTGACGCGAAGGATCCGGAAACGTCACTCTCCTTTGATCAAGTCCTTGTTGATTACCTGACTGACTTGGAAAAACCAGTCCTCAAAGGATTTCGGATCGGACATTGCAATCCGAATATAACGGTGCCGCTCGGGACAGAAGCAACGATGGATACAAAAACGAAAACCTTGCATGTGAGTGCTGGAGTAAGAGCATGAAGGTTGCTAGAATAGATGTATACCAATCAGCCGTTCCTTTGAAAAAAGCCTTCAAGACGGCTCTGCGAACGGTGACAGTAGCAGAGGCTATCGTTGTAAAAGTGACAACAGATGACGGTTTAATTGGCTGGGGTGAAGCCCCGCCGACGCATGTGATTACCGGAGACAGCCTGGCAAGTATTCGTTATACCGTTGAAGCTGTCATCAAACCAGCCATTGTCGGCATGTCACTACTTGAAAGAGATGCATTGTTCCACAAACTGCAGCACTGTCTTGTTGGCAACACAAGCGCCAAAGCGGCAGTTGATATGGCATTGCATGACTGTATTGCACAGTATGCTGGTATGCCGCTATATCAGCTGCTTGGCGGTGCTAAGGATACATTGGAAACGGACTACACTGTCAGTGTCAATACACCTTCGGAAATGGCATCAGACGCATTAGACTATGCAAAGGATGGTTTCAGCACCTTAAAAATAAAAGTCGGCAAGGACGATATCGAAACAGACATAAAACGGCTTCAAGCAGTTAGGGAGGCAGTTGGCAGCAGCACCACACTTCGTCTTGATGCAAACCAGGGGTGGGATAGGAAGACGGCGGTCCGTGCTATCACCAGGATGGAGGAAATGGGACTCAATATCGAACTCGTGGAACAGCCCGTAGCAGCTGCAGATCTGAAGGGATTACAGTATGTAACAGCAAATGTTGAGACACCAATCATGGCAGATGAAAGCTTATTTTCACCGCAGGATGCCCGTACACTATTGGAAATGCAGGCGGTAGACTTGCTCAACATTAAATTGATGAAAGCAGGCGGTATCCAGCCAGCACTGGATATCGCTCGTATCGCTAAGGCCTATAGTGTAGAGTGTATGGTCGGCTGTATGATTGAATCCCGCATCGGCATCAGTGCTGCAGCGCATCTGGCTGCCAGTCAGCTGCATATTACGCGGGTCGATTTTGATGCGCCGCTCATGCTTCGGGAGGATATTGTCACAGGTGGTGTTCGCTATGAAGGAAGCAAACTTCTGCTTAATGCATCACCAGGACTCGGTATACTTGCAGTGGATACTCAAGGGGAGATGGTCATATGAAAGAAAGAGTGATCGCTGTTTCCGTTGCTAATCTGTGGACAAATCCCCACTCTTCCAGACAAGTGGATATACCGATTGTGGCCAATCCATCAGATCCATCTCGCTGGGTGCATGAGCTTTCCCATACCGATCGATTGGAGCTCCATGAAAACAATCTGCTTCAGTCTCAAGTGCTATTCGGTACGACAGTATGGGAAGTGGATAGAAGGGATGACTGGGTCAAAGTAGTGATACCTTCTCAGCCAACACCAAAAGAGGAAGAAGGATATCCTGGCTGGATTCCTGCTCATCAGCTTGCGGATCCGCTGCCGAAGTCAGATCACATAATTGAAGTACGAGCAAAGCAGGCAACTCTTCTAGTTGAAGATACTGGCGAGGTGGTTGAGCTCAGTTTTTTGACAAAGCTGCCTTTCGTTGAAGATTCAGGAACTGCCTTTACTGTCTTGACACCGCATGGTCGAGGGAGAATCTCTAAGTCCGAAGGCAGCCTCTGGACCCAGCGTGAGGAAGACGGCGAAGCACTAATCACGTTCGCAGAACAATTCATCGGGCTGGACTATTTATGGGGCGGTATGAGCAGCTGGGGCTACGATTGCTCCGGATTCGCCCACAACATGCATCTTTCAGGGGGGTATGTCATTCCTCGAGATGCCAGTGCACAGGCCTTGGAAGGGAAAGCCATTAGTTTGGATCAAGCAAAACCGGGGGATTTGCTGTTCTTCGCCTATGAGAATGGCAAGGGACGTGTCCATCATGTTGGCTTCTATTATGGAGAAGGACAGATGCTGCATGCCCCGAAAACAGGAAAACAAATTGAAATACTGCATTTGGCTGGCACAGTGTATGAAACTGAGCTTTGTGCCATCAGAAGATATTGGAACTGATAGAGTGCCCGCGGGGTACTCTATTTTTTTATGGGGAGATGTTCTAGCAATCCATAGAAGATACATAGAGTAAAGAGTAGACCAGCAGGCAGATAAGGAGGCCCTCTATGCAAAACAAAAAGCCAAGTACAAAACGGCGACGCCTCAAGTCCCACGTCATCATCAGTATCTTGATTGTCTGTTTATTCACCGTCATCGTGGCACTCCCGACATTGATTGTAGTACCATTTATAGACCCCGGTGGAATGGAGAGGACGGCAACGGCAATGGAACAAGAAAAAGAGATCAAGGAAACAGCCAGCGTAGCAGTGGAAGTGAGTCGTACAGCAAGCAATACAGTTGAAACGGTTCCGCTTGAAACGTATGTGACACGAGTGGTCGCGTCTGAGATGCCCGCCGACTTCGAACTGGAGGCACTCAAAGCGCAAGCTGTCGCAGCACGGACATATGTAGTGCGTTATATGGAAGATCACCAAGCAGAGAAACCGGAAGCAATTGAGGTATCGGATTCTACCAGCGACCAAGTATATAAGAACGAAGAGGAGCTCCGCCAGGCATGGGGCAAGGAATATGAGGAAAAAATGACGAAGCTGACAGAGGCTGTGGAAGGAACAAGCGGAGAGATTATCATGTATGACGGCGAACCGATTACGCCTTCTTTTTTCTCCACAAGCAATGGATACACGGAAAATGCGGAGGACTATTGGGAAAATCCACTGCCATATTTGAAATCAGTTGAAAGTCCGTGGGATAAGCAATCACCCAAATTTGAGGATCAGAAAGTGATTGAAATCGAAGAAGCAGAAAAGCTGCTCGGTGTCGATATTGATCCGAATAAACCGCCAGGTGAGTTGAAACGTAATAGCAGTCAGCGCGTATCCGAAGTAGAAATTGGCGGCAAGCAGTTCAAAGGCAGAGAAATCCGTGAAAAACTCGGACTCAAATCGACAGATTTCACGTTATCGATGAAAGATAATCATCTGATCTTCCAAACTAAGGGATATGGTCATGGCGTTGGGATGAGTCAATATGGTGCGAATGGCATGGCTGCAGAAGGGAAATCGTACAAGGATATCCTGACGTACTATTACAAGGATACAGAGATTAATAAACTGCCGGCAGAAGGTGCCAAGCTGGTGTCTAAGTAGGTTTGGAAAAATTTTCTGAAACGCATGTATAGGAATCTATCTTTGTGACGACAATGGTTGCAGAGGTGATGATCTATGAAGGAAAAAAATAGCGTTTCAAAATCTAAGTGGAAACGTCTTTTCCGTAAAAAATGGTTTTTCCCAGCATTGTATCTTGGTATTTCTGCTCTGCTTCTGACAGCCGTATTGTGGTACCAAAGCGGTACGAATGATCCGGAACAAGCAGAGGATGACAAAGGCATCTTCGACTCCCTGAATTTCGATGGAAATGAAGAAGCAACTCCTGTAGCAGAACAAGATGAAGTAGTAAAAGCTCCTGTAGCAGAAGATGCAGAGGCGACAGTCGTAACGAAATTCTATGATCACAAAGCAGACAGCGAAGCCCAAGAGAATGCACTCGTACTCTACGACAACAAATACTATCAAAGCACCGGAGTGGATTACGCTGCAGCTGATGGCGAAGCCTTCGACGTCCTAGCCGCATTGAGCGGTACAGTGACAGAAGTGAAGGAAGATGCCCTGCACGGTAACGTTGTTCAGATCGAGCATAAAAATGGAGTAGCAACATATTATGCTAGTCTGGAAGATGTGAAAGTAGAAGCAGGTCAAGAAGTGAAGCAAGGTGATGTGCTTGCAACAGCAGGACAAAGCCTATTTGCAAAAGATAAAGCGACCCATTTGCACTTTGAAGTGCTTAATGGCGATACACCTGTAAACCCGGAAAGCTTTTTCAATCAGCCTGTAAGCAAATTGCAGGAAGCTAAAAAGGAAACAGAAGCAGTACAGGAAGAAACAGCTGACACAGCTGGGCAGAACGAACAAACGGAGACAGAAGCTCCAGCGGAAGAAAATGCAGATGCTGAAGCAACTCCAACAGACGAATCAGGTGATAAAGAAGAAACACCAGACAGATCTGATGAAGAAAAATCTCCAGAACAAGATGAGCAGCCTGAGGACGAAGCAACATCTTCCTCCTCTTCAGCTCAGACTTGATTCAAATAAGCACCCCAAGCCCGGGGTGCTTTTTCTTTAGGCATAAAGCAGTCCATCAATAAAACCAAGAAACCTAATAATTTGTCGAACGAATCAGCCTTAAAACCGCTTGAAATTATCTGAAAAGATGGAATAATGAAATGGTGCAAAACACAAAATGAAAGTCGAAGTCAAGTGATTATATGGAGGTAAGATTGGGAAATGTGAGAGGAGAAAGGAACGTTGAATCAATCAAGTTTGCGTAAGGAAGCGACTGACTTGGGCAAGCTCTCAGTAGCATCAGGCCGGATGACAGATCTTTGGTCATTCACTCAGCTAGTGGAGAAAAGTCACGATGTAAAGCAGGTTGTAGACCTGGCAGCAAGTTTCTGTGTGCATTCCGCTTCTGCCGATGTTCAGCTGGCAGGGATGGATTTCCTTGGGATGAATTACTACGAAGAAGAGCTTCGGCAGCTGATCCAGAAGAATAAGCAATCATTGCACCAGCGAAATAGATCGTATGCTTATTTATATGAATTAGTAATCCAATACCAGGCGTACAAGCTGCCAGGTGACGAGTTTGAAAGGCAGATCAGCCGCCATCAAGCTGATTTTCCGGAGGCGAAGGCCTTGGTTCTGTTCGGCAGGATCTACCAGCATTTTCAATGCCACGATTATCATGCTATCGGCAACTATTTGGATGAATTACAGGAAACGATTTTACTTATCAAAGACTATTTCCTGCGTATCATGATGAATGTCCGGATGGACAAGCTGCTGTTCCAGTATCACTGGAAACGGAACGAATTAATCATTGCCAGAAAACATAGCAGAAACATTCTCCAACATACATATCTGCCAGCCCAGCGTTCTGTACAGCATTATAAGATGGGTTTGACTTACCTTTTCGATGATAAGATTGCAAGCTTTTCTCATCTTGCTGAAGGAAGCAAGATGTCAAAACAGTATAACATCACTTGCCTTGTACAATTGCTCGACAGGCAAGTTCTGCCAATTGTAGCTGCCCACTTTGGTATTCTGCATACGTATCTAACAGATGATCCCCTTGCTCTTGCCTATATCGAGTTTCAGCTTGGCGAGGTAGAAAGTGCAAGAAAGCGCTATCCTAAGTGGGAACCTGAAAAACAAACAGCATTTTATAAATACTTCTATGGAATCATCCACCAGAATAAGGATTATCTAGTATCATCCTATCACCTATTCATCCGCAGACATAAAGACTTCTATTTTTCCCGTTTACCTATGTATGCCATTCAAAAAATAGATAACCGCAGACCCTCCACCAGCTGAGAGGGTCTTTTTTATGGAATAAAACGGCTCTGCAACTAATAAGATGTTACAAACCCAAGCAAGTGTTTGAAGGGAACGAGTGTGAAGCGCTTAACGCCGCAGATGCCCAATCATCTATGACTTGCACAAGAAAAATACATACCCGAATTACTTCATCGCTTCTCATCTTGTCTCATGAACATCAAGAACCGTCAACTTAAGGAGGCATGGGCTGTGCATGATTATATCAAGGAGCGCACGGTGCGCATAGGTAAGCACATTGTGGAGACGAAGAAGACAGTTCGCGTGATTGCAAAAGAATTCGGTGTATCCAAGAGTACCGTGCATAAAGATCTGACAGAAAGACTGCCGGAAATCAATCCGGATTTGGCCAATGAAGTGAAGGAGATTCTTGATTACCACAAAGCTATCCGCCATCTGAGGGGCGGGGAAGCAACTAAACTCAAGTATAAGCTGGAAACAAACACGGACGCTCCTGCCTAAAACCCAACTTTCATCCTGTAAAGGTACATCCAATCCCTTTCCAATATTCCTACTTTTATCCTTATTTTCTTTCATAATTTGCTACTATTCTCCATGTTTTGTGCTACACTATAAGATAAGTAGCATTATGTTCTCGAACGGATGCGACACAAGTTTCTATCTTTACAGGGAGGATCTGAGGATATTGGCACGAGATATAGGAATTGACCTCGGTACGGCAAACGTACTAATACATGTAAAAGGAAAAGGAATCGTTCTGAATGAACCATCCGTTGTCGCGATGGACAGAATTACAGGAAATGTACTAGAAGTTGGGGAAGAAGCACGACGCATGGTAGGTAGAACACCTGGAAATATTGAGGCGATTCGTCCGTTGAAAGACGGCGTAATCGCTGACTTTGATGTAACAGAAGCGATGCTCCGCTATTTCATCAACAAGATCAATGTAAAAGGTTTTCTATCCAAACCGCGCATGCTGATTTGCTGCCCAACGAACATTACAAAAGTAGAGCAAAAAGCAATCAGGGAAGCGGCGGAAAAATCCGGCGGTAAGAAAGTATATTTGGAGGAAGAACCAAAAATTGCTGCTATCGGTGCAGGAATGGAAATTTTCCAGCCTAGCGGTAACATGGTTGTCGATATCGGCGGCGGCACAACAGATGTTGCTGTTCTTTCCATGGGTGACATCGTGACAGCACAGTCCATTCGGATGGCTGGAGATAAGTTCGATGCAGAAATCCTGCAGTATATCAAACGTAAATATAAGCTATTGATCGGTGAACGCACAGCCGAGAATATCAAAATCGAAATCGCAACAGTGTTCGAAGGCGCACGTCAAGAATCAATTGATATCCGCGGCCGGGATATGGTAAGCGGTCTTCCGCGTACGATTACTGTTTATTCGGAAGAAATAGAAGAAGCACTGCGTGAGTCGGTTGCCTTGATTGTACAAGCGGCGCGTACGGTACTGGAACAGACACCTCCTGAGCTGTCTGCAGATATCATTGACCGCGGTATCATCCTTACTGGCGGCGGAGCACTGCTGCACGGTATTGACCAGCTGCTTGCTGAACAATTGAAGGTTCCTGTATTCATTGCAGAAGATCCGATGGGTTGTGTAGCAAAAGGTACTGGCATCATGCTTGAAAACATCGATAAACTGGAAAAACGAAAAGTAGTATGATAATTTGACCTCTTCTGTATCTTATGTATACGGAAGAGGTTCAATTCGTTTAGGATTCTGCCGATATAATAGATAGAAACCAAAAACATTGGCATCTAACTGCCTTAGGAGGACCGAACATTGCTAAAAGGATTATATACAGCTGCATCCGGTATGCTCGCCCAGCAGCGCAGACAAGAAGTGCTGTCTAATAACTTAGCTAATGCGAATACGAATGGATACAAAGCAGATCAAGGGCAGCTGCGGGCTTTTCCGGAAATGCTTCTGAACTCGATGGAGAGCAAGCAGACATCGGCGGATAACTCCCGTTATGTTACGACTTCCAAGGAAATCGGCAGTATCAATTCCGGTGTATATGTGCAGGAGACGATTCCGAACTTTGTTCAAGGAGATTTGCGTGAAACAGGTATCAGTACCGATACGGCTTTGGTGGACGGTACGTATCCGGATGAAAATGGCTCTGTATTTTTCAATCTGCAGACAGCAGATGGCGAAGCGTTTACTCGAAACGGTAATTTTACCGTCGATGAAGAAGGCTTTCTGACGAACGACCAAGGCAGCTATGTACTTGATACGACAGGCAATCCAATTCAGACGAACAATCAGACGTATACAATGTCAGCAGACGGTACGATGCAATTTAATGACGGCAGGAACTTCCAGCTTGGACTGACATATGTCCAGGATGCAAATTTGCTGGACAAGCAGGGTGAAAACGTTTATACCGCAAGTGAGGAAGCCCAGACAGCAGATGCCCGAGCGACGGCTGGCGTGACGTACAATATCGTCCAGGGAGCAGTAGAAGGCTCGAATGTCGACTTGCAGCAGACAATGGCAGACATGATGCAGGCATACCGGACGTTCGAAACGAACCAAAAAGTATTGACAGCATATGATGAAAGCCTTGGAAAAGCAGTCAATGAAGTCGGGAAGCTGTAAAGGAGGAGCAAAATGAGCAGGATGATGACACAGGCTGCCGTAACAATGGGGCAGCTGCAGCAGCGATTGGATTTAATCGCAAATAATATGGCGAATACAAATACATCAGGCTATAAAGCGCAGACCTCTAATTTCTCTTCCTTGCTTTATCAGCAGATGAACAATCCGCCGAATGATGAGGCGAATACAACAAGCCGTAGCACGAGTGACGGTATCCGGATCGGATCAGGAGCATACATGAGCAGTACGAATCCGCTCATGACGATGGGAACGATCCAGACGACAGACCGAAATCTTGATGCAGCACTTGTGAACGACAACCAATACTTTACGATTACAGGCGATGATGGACAGCAGCGCTATACACGTTCTGGCAATTTCTATCTCCAGCCGCAGCAGGATGGGACAGTTGCTTTGACAACCGCAGATGGAGATTTGGTGAACGGTGTCGATGGACCTATTGCATTACAGTCGGATTTTGATAGTATTACAATCAATGACCGCGGAGAAATTGTTGTTGAACGTAATGGAGAAAATGCTGTTGAAGCGAACCTTCAGATCACAGCTATTGATAATCCACGCGTTCTGACACGTACAGGTGATACTGCCTTTGAATTGGCTGATCCCGCTCTTGCCCAAGTGCTAGGTGCAGGAGACGTTGAACTGCAGGCAGGCAGCCTGGAAGGCTCGAACGTTGATCTTAGTGAACAAATGACCGCAATGGTGAATACACAGCGCGCTTATCAGTTCAATGCACGCTCGATTTCCATGAGTGATCAGATGAGCGGACTCATTAACCAGATTAGATAAGAATAAGGAGCCAGAACGCTATGTCGAGTAATGCATCCAAACTCCAAACAAAAGAACAACATGATAAACAGAAGCAGGCAGAAGGAGAAAAAGCGCCGAAAAAACAGCGGAGAAGATTATTTCCAATATGGCTCCGTCTGCTTGTAGTGCCGATTATCCTGATCATCTTCCTGTTGCTAGGTTTGCTCTTCGGGTATGGTGTACTTGGAGATGGCAATGCACTGGACGTCCTCAAACGAGATACATGGACACATATTTATGACTTGGTAAACCAAAAGTCATAGAAAAAGCTGGCTCCGGATTCCGGAACCAGCTTTTTCTATTTCCTGCCCCTGCTCTTTCTAATTGCATAAATAACGAACATGATCACAGCAATGATAAGGAAAATGTGAATGACCCCTCCGAGAATATTGAAAATGACACCAATGAGCCAGAATGCGACTACGATGATGCCGATCCATAATAAAAGATTAAGCAATTGGCTTCCCTCCCAGCAATTTTATGGAACAATACCCTTAACGCAGAACGCGTTAAACATGCAAGCCTCATTTTTGGTATAATACGTTAGGAAAGATAACCATTCAGGAGGCTCACCATATTATGTATGATGTTCAAAAAATCCAAGAAATAATCCCGCATCGCTATCCTTTCTTGCTTGTGGATCAAATAACTGAAATCGAAGAAGGCAAACGCGCTGTCGGAAAGAAGAATGTAACAATCAATGAACCATTCTTCCAAGGACATTTCCCAGATTATCCGGTAATGCCAGGTGTCTTGATCCTTGAAGCTCTTGCACAGACAGGTGCATTTGCGATGCTGATGAAGGAAGAAAACAAAGGGAAAATTGGCTTCCTTGCCGGTGTTGATAAATGCCGCTTCAAACGACAGGTTAAACCAGGTGATACATTGAAGCTGGAAGTAGAGATTGTCCGTTTGAAGGGACCAATCGGTAAAGGCAAAGCAATGGCAACTGTTGATGGAGAGCTTGCTTGCGAAGCGGAAATCACTTTTGCAATTAAATAAGAGGGCGAAGCGTATGCTTCGTCCTTTTTTACTATTTTTTACATCTCCTTTACATATTGGAGCGGCTATTTATAGTAATATAGTCTTGTATCAGTCAATATTGGAGGGGGAAATTATGCAAATAGAAAAAAGGGAACAGTACATCATTACCCGCAATACTATTGCTGTGTTTCGTTTGCACGACCCAGTGTATCAATCCCGTGTTCTTGAAGCCGATAAAGAAATATTAGTGGAACAATCACCTCTTTCGATCATTGACCATAGCTGTATGCAGTACGGATCCTCCTATGAGGGCAGGGTACATGCAATTGGCAGACTTCTGCGGACGGACAAGAAGGTGCCTATTCCAGTGCATCCGGCTCATGGCGTTTTTATGCTCCCAACTTCCTCACCTACGAACACCAATTGCGTCTGGCTGTCTTTCTATCATATTCAATCCTATAAAGAAAAGAAAAGTCGCACTCAAGTCAGCTTTTATAATGGTACTGCACTGTTTGTGGAAACGTCTGAACGTTCCTTCGACCAGCAGTATAAAAGGACAGGTACTGTCATCGCCTTACTCAATAATGAACATTTCTTCATGGGATTAAGCTTATCCTGAAACTATCAATCACTTCTTCTGCCGAAGCTGTTATGTTATCATGTAAACTATCATTACCAGCTTTGGAGTGGAGGAGGAAACCTGTCTTATGCGCGACACATACACCGGAGCCGATCTTCTGGAGCAGCTGCTGCTTCATAAAGACCAGCTTTTAACATCAATCAGACGGGAGGATATCGCCCTCGATGCATTTTTGCGCCAAGAAGCGAGACGACCTGATCACAATCCAGTATTTCGATATGTATTGAAGCACTACATAGGTTTGGTCAATCCCAATCTGACAGAGGCATTCGAACATACCTACTTCCGTCTGTTTCAGGAAGCCGCACGTCAGCCGGACAAGCTGAAAATTGTCGGTTTGACAGCAGCATTATATGAAGTGAGAAACCGCCGGGGCAACCCTTCGATGCAATTTCCCCTCGTTACACAGATGCTGCATCTACTGAATGTGCATTATCCGATATATGATCCGGCTAGAATAGCATTTCTCGGTTTGCCGTCGGCCAATCACCTAATTGGATTCGATAAGAAGATGACGCGTTATATCGAACAATACCGTCACCTTTTTGAATTTTACCAATCGATCTTGCGGGACAGCCGTTTTGACGCACTGGCTGCTGCATTTGATGAGCATTTCCAAAACCATAGCTACGAGCGTCCAAGTAATGCCAAGAAGTTAGATTTGCTTGTGCAGGCATTCAGCCAAACTATCTAAGCACTTACCCAAGGTAAGTGCTTTTTTTTGTGGGAAAAATTAGGGCTACTGGATAGAGTTTGTAATCATATTGCGCACAGATTGTGTTGTCATTACAGTTCTGTTAAAAGTATTGCGGCACCCTGATCATAGGGTATATAAAGAGAAAAAGACGGATAGAATTTCTTAGAACAAAGAAAGCAGGTAGATGCACATGACGAGAAATTACTCCATTGATTTCTTCAAATGCCTAGCGATCTTCGGTGTTGTTTGTATTCATACACACACATTCCGAGACACCGCTGTCCCATTCGGAAACGGAGAAACCTGGGCATTCATCATCGATACAATCGCGCGCTTCTCAGTACCATTTTTCTTTGCAGCATCTGGCTATCTATTCGCCATGAAGCTGCAGCGAACAGATGATACATTCGCATACTTCAAACGCTATACTGGAAAGCTGATCAGCTTGCTTGCAGCATGGTTTGCTTTTTATTGGATATATGATTTTATAAAGATTATATTTGACCACACTGGGACACGTTCTGGTTTAAAAAGTGAATTGAGTTCATATGTAGCCGACACAATTAACCTGCAGACATTGATTTATGGAGTTTCTCATACACAATATCAGCTCTGGTTCATGTTTGCTTTAATTATTTCTGTTTTACTTGTGTTTGTCGCCTATAGGCTAAAATTGTTGAAAATGCTAGTACTAATCGGATTGGTATTAAATGTTATCGGGTTGCTTGGACAGTCATATGGCGGTTTTCTTGGGCTTCCGGTATTAAGTGAGTTCAATACAAGAGACCCCTTCTTTTTCGGTTTATTTTATACAAGTCTAGGCAGCTTGATAGGATTAAAAGAAAGTAAAATATATCAAGTAGTAAAACAAATACCAACCAAAAACATTATAGCGATCGTTCTTTTATTGCTGATAACACAGCTTGGAGAAAGAACACTTCTTTATGAAATTCTTGGTCTAGCTAGAGGAGAATATTTTTTAAGCACTATTCCGCTGACTATCATGTTATTCGTACTTGTTGTTAAAGAAAGGGAAATTGGAAAAGGAACTGTATTCAGCAAGATGGGGCAGCATGCTGTGGGAATATATTTAATTCACACCTTAATTAAAAGTTTGATGGGGGAGTTAAATCAAGGGTTGGTTCTGGTACAGCATGTTACCGAAACATTTGCCTGGGGAATTATATACACGCCACTTCTATTCATTGTTTCATACTTTGCATACAGTGGGCTGCAAAAATTTAAAGCATATATGAGAAATCCTATTTCTCAACACGCGCCTCGGCCAAAAACCAAACAGATGGGCTCTATTTCCTAAGAGATGCAAAATTGATGCATCTCTCTTTTTTTGGGTAAAAAAGTTCATATTAGTTACATTTATTAGGTGATATAAGTGTTTTTAATTGTAAATATAATATTAACTTATAGTGAAAAACTATGAAAATATTTAGTTAATGTAAATATAGGGGACTTAAATACTATTTTTATACAAAATTCTACAAAAATATTAACAATATACAGGGAATATAGCATAATGATAAGTGTAAAAAATAAGACTTTTATAGTATATGAGTCTAATAGGAGGGGACATAAATTAAAGTATTTTTACAATTGAATAGTGCAGTTCTTATTGCCTTTGCTTTTTTTGTCAGCCTATTTGCCTTTGTAGATAAAACCGAAGCAGCCGATCAAGTGAGCTGGTCTGTTCAGTATTTTAATAATACGGACATGTCGGGTAAACCGGTTGTACAGGAGAAATTGACCCAGCAAGCTGGCGGCCTGAAGGTGGATAACGGATCCAATGCACCAACTAGTGGTGTAAATAAGGATAATTTTTCAGCTGTATATACTTCTTCTCAAACTGTACCTGCTGGTAAATATATTCTTAGGACCCGTGCAGATGACGGGATTCGCGTCTATATAGATGGAAAGAAGATTGTGGATGACTGGTCTCCGAGCAGTTATTGGAAAAGTGAGAAAGCAAAAGTAATTACAATTTCCGATAATAAGAACCAGTCAAACAAGCAGCTTCATGAAATCAAAGTAGAGTACTACGACAAGACAAATGGCAGTGGCTTAGAGGTTTATCTGCATAATTACTCGCAGGAAACTGAGAAGAACAATTGGCTTGGATTGTATTACAACAACAATTCATTCTCTGGAACACCTGTTTATGTAGAGGGAGGCAGCACGTCGGGGAACCAGCAATCTCAGCTCTTTTTCGATTGGGATAGAGAGAAACCGAATGCTAACACACCTGCTGATAATTTCTCAGCTACTTACTACAAAAAGTTGCAGGGAGGAAAAGATTACTTCGTTCAAACCTATGCTGACGACCAAGTCACAGCAAAGGTAGGAGATAAAACAGTAATCAACCAAAATTACAATTCCTCAGGCGAAATAAATACCGGGATTGCAACAGGGCTTGCTTCAGGTGATCAGATTTTCCAAGTCAACTACAAGGAAAATACGGGCAGAGCTAAAGTTGCTGCAGATGCAGCTGAATTTGGGGATTGGGTTTCATGGTATTATGACAACACGAAACTTAGTGGAATGCCAAAAGCTCGACAAGTAACAGAAGGCGATGGTTTTTCCCTCAAAGTGGAAAATGGAACAGGTGCCCCAATCAGTGGTATTGGTAAGGATAATTTTTCAGCAAATTATTCCACTGCACAGCATATTGACGCAGGCACGTATTATATCCGTACACGTGCTGATGACGGTATGAGAGTTTATATTGATGACAAGCTTGTCGTAGATAGCTGGGATAAGAGCAGTTATTGGAAGAGTGAACAGATCCATGCTGTAAACATCAAGGATAAACAAACATCTGCCAACAAAGATGTGCATACAATCCGAATCGAGTATTATGAACTAAGCAATGGAAGCGGACTGGAATTCTATTTGAATAAAGCATCTGAGGAAGCAACCGAAGATGGCTGGTTCAGCACTTATTATAATAATACGAATTTCAGTGGACTCCCTGCGATCATAGAAGGCGGAGCAACTGCCGGAACGAATGTGAAGAAGCTGTTCTATAATTGGGAACGGGATAAACCATTCCAAGCAATCAATGCTGATAATTTTACAGCGCGCTATTATCGATTGTTAGACGGCAGCAAAGATTACTTTGTCCAGACAATAGCCGATGATCGCGTGAAGGCAGAAGTGAATGGTAAAACAGTCATCAACCGATGGAGTAACAGTTCAGGGGTAGTTGATACTGGAATTATTACCGATCTTAAGTCCGGCTCTAACGTAATGAGTGTTGATTATATGGAATCAACCGGAAGAGCTCGAGTTGCTGGTGAAGTAGTTCCTTTAGGTAACTGGATAGCATTGTATTATAACAATACGAAGCTAAGTGGATTCCCAGCTGCCCAAAATACAATTTCCGGAAATGGTACAAGTTTAAAAGTAGAAAACGGATATGGATCACCGGTGAATGAAGTTGGCGGAGATTACTTCTCTGCAAGTTATGCTACTGCACAACGGATAAAAGCTGGTAATTATGTTCTTCGTACAAGAGCCGATGATGGAATGCGTGTTTACTTGGACGGCAAGCTAGTCATGGATAACTGGGAATCAAGCAGCTATTGGGCAAGTGAAAAGACCAAAGTAATTTCCGTGAAAGACAGGGAAGATGCCGCTAGTGATCAAAAGGACATCCATACTATTCAGATTGAGTACTATGAGCAAACAAAGGGCAGTGGATTGGAGTTCTACCTTGAACCAGCAGATAATCTTTTAGAGAAAGATAGCTGGGTAGGATTGTACTATAATAATAAATCCCTGTCTGGCACTCCTGTAAAAGCGGTAGGCGGCAATAACACGAGACAGAAAGTAGATGCGGTTTCTTATAATTGGGGAACCGGCAAGCCATATTCCGAAGTTAATGCTGATAATTTCTCAGCTAGATATATGAAACTTCTGGAAGGTGGCAAAGATTATTTCATTCAGACAAATGCTGACGATGGTATACGGGTGAATCTTGATGATGAACGTATTATCGACAGGTGGAGCAATTCGAGTGGAAAAACCGATTTTGCTACCATAACAGGTTTGAAAAATGGTGATCATAAACTTTCGATTGATTACTTCGAAAACACTGGAGAGGCAGCTATTTCTGCAAATATTGGATCTTTTGGAGATTGGATAGCTTCGTACTATAATAATACTAATCTCAGTGGAAATCCGAAAGTGCAGGAAACCATTTCTGGTGATGGTTCAAGTCTTAAAGTCGAAAACGGCAAAGGTTCTCCGGCAGAAGGAATAAATTCGGATAACTTCTCTGCTAGCTATGAGACTGCGACAAGAATCAAAGCTGGCCGTTATCTGCTTAGATCTAGAGCAGATGATGGTATGCGAATCTATATTGATGGTAAAGAAGTTGTGAATGAATGGGAGCCTAGCAGCTACTGGAAGAGCGAAACAACTGATTACATCGATATCAAGGATACAGGCAGCGGTTCGGATAAAGATGTACATAAAATTCGGATCGAGTATTATGACAAAACGAATGGAAGTGGATTAGAGTTCTACTTGCATGATGCAGAGAAAGAAGTGGAAGCAGACAGCTGGTTTGCCCAGTTCTATCCGAACAGTACTTTGTCAGGGGATTATGTACAAACTGTAGGCGGTGCAACATCAGGGAACAAACTTGATCAGATTGCGTACAACTGGGATCGCGACAAGCCTTTCAGTAATATGAATGCTGATAATTTCTCAGCCTCCTTCACAAAGAAAATTGCCGGTAATAACGAATACTTCGCACAAACATATGCAGATGACGGAGTTCGGATGAGTATTGACGGTAAAAAGGTTATTGATGAGTGGGGAACTTCGTCGGGTAAACTGGCGCAAGCATTTATTCCGACACTCAGCAATGCGACACATACTGTCAAAACTGATTATTACGAAGCAAGCGGCCGTGCATCCTTTTTTGCAAATGTTGAGCCGCTGGGTAATTGGATTGCGTATTATTACAATAACTCCGATACAAGTGGAACTCCTGCAAATGCGAAGGTTATTACACCAAATGAGGACAGCGGGTTTACGGAAGATCATGCGTATGATGCACCGATGGATAATGTGGAGAAAAACAATTATTCAGCCCGTTATGTAACTGCTAAGCGCTTGACAGCCGGAGATTATTACTTGGAAGCTATCGCTGATGATGGCGTACAAGTGCTTGTGGATGGCCAAGTGGTGCTGGACAGATGGAGTTCAGGCAATAATAAGAAGGATGCTGCCAAAGTAACGATCAAGAATGGAGACCAAGGTACATTGCATTGGATCGAGGTTAGATATTTGGAGGAAACAGGCAAGTCCAATATCGATTTCTCCATCAAACCATATAAAGAATCCGATCTGTACCATAAAGATGCTTGGACATTAAGCTATTATCCGAACATCATCGACCCGGATAAACCTGTATCTTCAGATCAAGTAGTGAAGATAGAGGAAGCTGACGATATTGATTTTGACTGGCAGTATGAAAGCCCGACAGCCGGTATTCCTGCAAACAGATTTTCTATAATCATGCAAAAACAGATTAATATATCGAAAGCTGGTAATTATGATTTTACTTTGGATGCAGATGATGGAGTTCGTTTGGAAGTAGATGGAAAAGTAATCATCGATTCATGGAATACGGATAAAGGGCTAAGAGAAGAAAAAGCAAAATACATGGATGCAGGCTGGCATGATGTGAAGATTTATTATTATGAGAACACAGGCCGTGCAAATGTATCCTTCACCTTCAAAGAATCGGTGAAGAAAGAGATCGTCAAAGAATACTCAAGTTATTCCTTGTCATTGGACGCAATGACTGACCTTCAGATGAAAGCAGCTCCTAAGACAGATACTCGCTATGATATCTATCTACGAGAGGATGCTATATATCAGAGCGGGGGCTCATATAAGGTAAATGGAAGCGATTGGAATGTCAGGACAGGTCCTGGTACACAATACGGTGTGCACGATGGCCGTTTCCGAAGCGGCGATATTGTTTCGCTTCTATCCAGTTCGAAAGACAGCCAGGGTTATACTTGGTACAAGCTTGGCGGATGGGTACCTCCAACCCGCACGGATTTGAAGTATCAAATTAATCCTGATAACTTCCAATCTACATTGCAGGAACAATTGCAATTTGCTAAGCTTTCTGATCCAGGAAGTATTAATGTGAGTGAAGTAAACGATAAGGTACTGAATGGAAAAGGAATTTTAGCAGGAAAGGCGGCTAGCTTCCAAAAAGGTGCCGAGGAATATGGTGTGAATGCTGTCTACCTGATTTCTCACGCTATACTAGAGACTGGTAATGGTTCATCTCAACTTGCAAAAGGCTATACCTATAATGGTAAGACAGTATACAATATGTATGGAATCGGTGCCAATGACAATAACGCTCTTCTAGGCGGTGCTAAGTTAGCTTATGATAGAGGCTGGTTCACGCCGGAAGCAGCAATTATTGGAGGAGCAGAGTTTGTACGAAAAGATTATATTGACCTTGGTCAGGATACCATCTATAAGATGAGATGGAACCCTGAAAAAGCCGTATCTAATGGATATGCAACACATCAATATGCTACTGACATTGGCTGGGCTTCTAAGCAGACATATAATATGTACAAGATCTACAACATACTAGATTCATATTCTATTACCTTGGATATTCCAAAATACAAGTAAAGTAAGTAGTTACCACAGGTGACATGTAAAAATTAATTTACATGTTTGCCTGTGGTTTTTTGTTGAAAGATGCAATATATTAAAAATTAAGATAATCTTAGTAATATACATATAGAAAAAGGATGGCAGAACATGACATATCATACGAATCCTTTCCGTCTCTTGACTAACCCGAAGGAGACATTATTCAAACTGCGGGAAGCGGAGCAGCTGCGTGGCCATTGGTTATGGACTGTCCTGATCCTGCTCGCTTTCTGTCTCGTCTTTGCTGCACTAGGATGGGTTGGTGCCGGGACAGAGACGCTGAATCAATTGAATGCAGTGTACATAGGTTCGGATTACGAATCCGCGAAGTTTTCGTTCATCATCGGACGACTCGTCTGGGGACTCGGACTCGGACTTCTCGTAATCTTTGTTGTGTCTCTCGTATTTTATCTGTTTTATGAAATTCCTTATCAGAAACTAGTTGTGATCCAGTTAAGTGTTGGGGTTGTATTTCTACTGGAAGCTCTATCCTGGCTGCTTCTATTACTAGCAGCAGGCTTGGAATGGGATCGATCGCCGTTTTCAATTGGAGTCATTGCCGATCTGTTTACAGACAGACCCTGGGTCATCAGCTTGTTTGGTGCAGTATCATTGTTCCAGCTGCTCATCCTGTATTTCCAAACCAGATGCCTGCTTTTGCTGTTCCCTGCAAAACGATGGCATGTATGGGCTGTTGTCGGCATGATCTATCTTTGCTACATGCTAATGCTGACACTGCTTGGCGGAATTGGGAATAAGATTGTTGCATTCATCTTCGCATAGGAGGGCTTGAAGGATGATGAAAAAGCTAATACTAGCATTAGGAATCGTCCTTGTACTGGTCAACATTGCCATCCTGTTTTTGGATGATGATGGCCGGGTAGGCAGGACAAATTATATACATAAGTGGGAGCAAGTAACAGCGCAGGATGTAAAAGAGACGTTAACTGTTCCGGGTGTGCTAACCTCTGCAAAGGAAGAGCCAGTCTATTTTGATTCAGTATCAGGAGCTGTGTCGGAAATGCTTGTAGAGCCTGGTGATACAGTAGAAGAGGGCACTGACCTTTTCAGTTACCGAGTAGCTGATTATGCAAAAACATATCGTGAACTAACTGCTAGCATTACCTCGCTGGATGAAAAGGTGATGGCAGTCGAGCAGGCAATTTCAGAAGCAGGTGAGTCTGATTTTGCGGCTGCCGCATTTTCAGAAGATGTGAATGTTCCAGAAACGATAGACGAATCTGAGAACGAAGAAGATACGGATGCAGCTAGTGAAGCGCTGCAGCAGGCAACGGAAGAACAGACTACCCAATTGCAGGAACAATACCGCATCAGTCTGGAAAAAGAGCTTGCTGAGAAGAATGCGGAGCTGACTGCAGCAGAAGAGCAGCTGGCAGGTTTGGAGGAGACAGGTGAATTTGTGACTGTCACGAGTCCATCTGCAGGAACTGTTAAATCCATCGATGAATCTGGGAATAAGCCTGTTATTACTTTACAGAGCAGTGATCTCGTCATTACCGGAGAACTGACCGAAGCAGAGCGGAAACAGGTGCAGAATGCTATGACGATTGAAGCCAAGCTTGATGATGGACCTGCTTTGGAAGGGGAAATCACGGAGTTGGCTGAACAACCAGCTGCTACCGATGGTAAGGAAAGTATGTATAAGTTTGAAGCATCTTATCTTGCAGAAGATGAACAAGCCAACAAGCTTTTAGCTGGCTATCATTTAGATACTGACATTTTACTTGCCTATGCCAGTCAAGCTCCTACAGTGAAACCAGCGCAGGTGGAAGATGATCAAGTTTGGAAAATGGCAAATGGTCAACTGTTCACTACCAAAGTGGATATCGGGGCGCAGAACGATAAACAGGCAGCTATTATATCTGGTCTGGAAGCAGGAGCATTCCTTCCGGCAAATCAAGGTGATTATTACCAAAATGAACCTTTCGTTACGCCATGGAAAGCCCAGAAAATGAATTGGTCGACTTGGAGTGATTCCTTTACAAGCTATGAGTTCCTGCTCGGTCTGCTGGATCATTGATTGTAAATTGTTTCTAAAGAAGTAGACGATCTTACTGCAACCACTGTCGAATAAGCGTACAATTTGTTTACAATTAAGTACGTAAGGGGCACATTTTATGAAAGTTCACTTAATCGCAAATATGTATCCAAGCAAGCAGCATCCCAATTATGGGGTGTTTGTCGAAAATACGGAGAAGATTCTTGCACAGTCGGGAGTAACATTCGACCGTACTGTCGTCACAAAACAATCGAGCTCCATCGGGAAGCTGATTGCCTATGCTAGTCACTTTATCAAAGTAATCGGAAAATCAGTATTCCGCAAATATGATGTTACCTATGTGCATTATGCAACGCATAATTCAATTCCAGTGCTGATTGCCAAGAAATTGAATAAGAATATGGTTGTTTACACAAATGTGCACGGCAGTGATGTTGTGCCAGAGTTTCAGAAACGACAGAAATACCAGCCCTATGTGAAGCGGTTGTTAGAAGTATCTGATACTGTTATTACACCAAGCGCTTATTATAAGCAGCTTGTGCAGCAGAAATACGGTTTGACGAATCGGATCGAAATATTTCCTTCTGGCGGTATCAACAAACATACCTTTTATGAGAAGGAAACAAAGCTAGCTTGCCAGGAGCTGGAGATTAAAGCAGCATATAGCTATATTGGATTTGTGGGACGAATTGATAGAGGAAAAGGCTGGGATGTCTATCTGAAGGCTGCAAAGCTGTTGAAGGAACAAGGCAAATTGGAAAACCATAAGCTATTGTTCATTGGTGATGGATTGGAGAAAGAAAGCTTCGATAAATTGGTAGACGATTATGGCTTACGGGAAGATCTCGTGCATTTCCCGCTTCTGTCCCAGCAAAAGCTGAACAGCGTATACAATAGTATGACTGTGTTCTGTTTTCCAACTATGCGAGAAGGAGAAAGCCTTGGGCTTGTAGGTCTAGAAGCTATGGCATGCGGAACACCTGTTATCGGCAGCCGGATGGCAGGACTGTTAGACTACATGAAACACAGCAGGAATGGCTTTCTTTTTGAACCGGGATCAGCTGAGGAGTTGGCTGGATGCATTAATACTTATATGGAGCTGCCAGAAGCAGCGAAGCTGTCGATGAAAGAAGAGGCAAAACAGACAGCAGCAGCTTATGAAGTGGAAGCAATTAAGCCACGTCTATCGGAAATATTCTCTGTATGAAGTCCAACCGCGGTTGGACTTTTTTTATTAAGGAATTGTAAAATCGAGTTTCGCAATGTTAAATTTCTTCCGATTGTCTAGTAAAATCCACCTACCCTTTTTATAGTTTAAAAGAGGCAATACAAAATTCGACATAAGTATATTGTATTGTAAATCTAGTAAAAGAAAGAGGGTAACAGGTGGAAAGAAGCAGAGCGACGTATACACTTGTCTTTTTTGCTGGTCTTTTTCTTGCATGTTTAGCATTCATCCAGCCGGGTGGTGTCTATGCGGAATCGAGCAGTCATATTTTTTCACAGGGTGCTGCAAAAGTCCAATTGTCAGATGGTAAAACTGTCGAAGTGACGAATAATAAAAATGGGGAGATTCGTATTACAGGAGATTCTGGGACGCTTTATGAATCCACGATCCCAGATGCAGATATTGCTTCTGTTCAGGAAACGAAAATGGACAATGCATCTTATTTAATTGTAGAGTATCGCACTCATGGAACTGCCCAAGCTCTGCAATTCGACATTTTGCATGTCACAAGTGAGAAACTGGAACGCATTTATCAATCCAATTTATATGAAGGAGCAAGACTCACTGTAGATGAGGAAAGGGCACAGCTTGAAGTCAGCTATCCGAAAATCGAACAAGATGTACCACTTGCAGAACCTAAAGAAGTATATATCGAAGCATTTACAGTAGATCAACAGCAAGTGACGATAGAGGATAAGCGGACAGAACCGACAGCAAGTGCTGTACAAGCACGCATGTTCCGTGCTAGTGCAGCAGGCTATTCAAATCCAAGCTACGACACAATCAGCCGTAAGCTGACAGCTGCTGCAGTTAAATATGATGTGCCAGCGGAAATCGTTAAATCTATTGCATTCCGTGAAAGTGGCTGGAAACAGTATTGGACGGGAAGCACACCTTCTTATCAGGCTTCCTGCAACATTGCGGATGGATCCAATGTCGTAATCGGCTATGACTGTATTGGTATTGGGATCATGCAGGTTTCCGATTATAACCGCAATGATACGGAGGAAATCGAGCGCCTGATGCATGATATTGACTATAACATCGACCGCGGGATGCGTATTCTAAAAGACAAATGGAATGAAGCTAACTCAAAAGCTGAATCCTCTTTAGCATATAATTTGATTCCGAAGGTCAACGATGGAAATCCTGATAAATTAGAAAACTGGTACTTTGCTATTCTGGCATATAATGGCCGATTGGAACGGAATGATCCAATAGCTAATCCGCAAACTGCTTACCAAGAGCTTGTGTATAAGGAGATGGAGAATCAGTCGTTAATAACGACGACGCCTTTCCCAACTCATCTTTTAACACCTGGCAGAATTAGCGGAAAACTTGGTTCGTACTTCTCATTCAAGACAAATCAGATTTCCACACCAGGACCACTGCATGAGAGCACACAGAATTATGGGAATGGCAGCACAGTCTACGTTACAGCTGACAAGCTAACGCTGCGCAATAGCCCGAATGGATCTTCTGTCGGTTCCTTGCCGAGAGGAGAGAAGCTGACAATCACTGGCGGCTACACTGCAAATAATTCCAATGTGAATCATTATGTTTGGTACCCAGTGCGTACTAGCAGCGGCAAGACTGGTTATGTAGCCAGCGGTTATTTGAGCAAGGCGCCTGTTGTTGTGCACAATCTTGAAGGTTCCCGCCGAAATGCCACTAGTGCGAGTATCTCTAACTACGGTTGGCATCTGGAATCTCCTGAAGCAGTCGTGCTTGGAAGAAGTGATTTGCCAATCGATGCTTTCACAGGAAGTGTCCTGGCGGCTCAAATGGATTCTCCGCTTTTGCTAACTGATCAGAATAAGTTGGAGCAGGTGACAGTTACGGAAATTGACCGACTAAATCCGTCCATCATTTATATTGTCGGAGCGGGACCAGCTATTTCAAAAAATGTTGAGAACGATTTACGTAAGAAGTTCCCTAATAGCACAATTGAACGGGTAGCCGGATCTACTCGTTATGCGACAGCCGTAAAAGTAGCAGAAGAAGTAGCGGCTGTTACGAGTAAGCCATCTGAGATCTTCTTGGCAGTCGGAGATGAGACATCACCGGATGCGTTGACGATCGGACCTCATGCAGGCATTGAGGGTATCCCTATCTTGCTGACAAGAACAGGGGAACTGCATGATGAAGTAAAGAACTATATTAAGCGCAATAGTATCAAGAAAGTAACGATTATTGGCAGTGAGACAGTTGTATCTAAACGCGTAGCGGATGCTGTCAAACAGCTCGGCGCCTCTGTGGAGCGCGTATACGGAGCTGATCGCTATTCAACGAATGCTGCTGTTATCACGAAGTATTATGGAACTAATCCGGATCAAGTATTCTTTGCAAACGGTCAAACGACTGTAGATAGCCTGTCGGGTGCACCTCTTGCAGCTAAGTATGATGCACCGATCGTTCTTACGAGACCGGATGCTGTCACGAAGCCAACACGAGCTTTCCTGAATAAGATTACCGATCAGCCGGAAATCTTCTATCTCGGTTCAGATGCAGCTATCACGGATAGGACACGCAAGGAATTGGAAGGAATACTTCAGTAGCACAAGGGGGCGCAAACATAATTAGTGTTTGTGCTCTTTTTTACGACAATAATATTTTCAAAAATTAGAAATATATAGTATAGTGTTAACATCACAGTAAAGGAGGCGTTTACATGAAGAGTACCGGGATTACGAGACGGGTCGATCATCTTGGGCGTGTCGTCGTGCCGAAAGAAATTAGAAGAGAGTTCGGCATAGAAGAAAAAGATCCTGTGGAAATTTTTGTCGAAGGTGACAAGATCATCTTCCGAAAGTATCAGCCTGGTTTTACTTGTGCCATAACGGGAGAAATCACGCCGGAAAACAAGCAATATGCAGACAACCTGTATTTAAGTCCGGAAGGTGCCCGCATCCTCTTTGACAAACTAAAAGAAGAACTTAATTCCAATTAAAAAAGACGCAGCGGACAGGAACTGTCGCTCGTCTTTCTTTTTTTACACAGAAGTTGTGCCTTGTCCTCCATCGACACGGTAATAAGAGCCGTTGATGAAGCTGGAGCGATTAGAAGCAAGGAAGAGCATCAATCCAGTTACCTCTTCGACTTCTCCATACCGATTCATAGGTGAACTCGCTTCAAAGCCTCGGCGAGCTGTGTTCTCATTCCCTTTAGCTGCTTTTGTTTCGATAGCTTCCATCCATTCTGTATCTAAAGCTGAAGGGCAAATTGCATTCACCCTTATACCATAGTCTGCGACTTCCAATGCTGCTGTCTTATTAAGTCCGAGCATGGCGTGCTTGGAGGCAACATACGTGCTCATACCGGGCCCGCCCAGTAGGCTGCCGCTGCATGCAGTATTCACGACCACGCCGCTTTTTTGTTTGATCATGGCACGTAAAACATGTTTTAAGCCGAGGAAAGCGCCGATTACATTCACCTGAAGTACTTCCTCCAAGCTCGCAGCAGTCTGTTCTGTAATCGGAACAAAATCACCACTCAACCCTGCCTGATTAATGAACACATCGATTCTTCCAAAACGATGCAGTGTCTTTTCAACAAATTGTTCTACCTCTGCTTCTTTCGTAACGTCTGCAGGAAGCAAAATCTTTTCTGTATCAATAGTTGCCGAGGCCCTTTTCAATGCCTTTTCTGAAAGGTCGATCAACGCAAGTTTAGCTCCTGCTTCTGCAAAAGCTTTGGCTGCAGCTGACCCGATTCCGCCGGCAGCACCAGTGATCAAAACGACTTGTCCTTGGAATTCCTTCACTGTGCGAGCCCCCTTATTGTATGTAGAAGATAGTAGCTGAAGATTTAGAGAAAATTATGTCATAGTAATCTTAGCGCATTGACAATTAGGTAACAATGCTCAATATTCTAGGTAATGTAGCCTATTCAACAAATAGATTAAAAAAATGTAAGATAGATAATATTAATGAACAAAAAAGGCGGTTTTGTTGATGAAATTAAGAACGGACCGACGTAGTAAAAGAAGTGTGAAGGCTCTTAAGCTGGCTTATATCGATTTGATTCTGGAGGAAGAAGATAAGCGGATCAGCATCCAGCAAATAGCCGATCAAGCCGATTATAATCGGGGTACCTTCTATAAGCATTTTGCCGATAAAGAGAGCTTGAAGGAAAGTATTCTTACTGATTTCCTAGATGGTATTTCCATTGCATTGTTAGAACCTTATAAGGAAAGTGCTTATGTCGATTTACAGGAGCAGGCTCCGTCTACGATGCGCATATTCACGCATATCTATGAGGAAAGACGTGTATTACAGGCACTTCGAATTCTTTATCCTGACATAGCTGACAAGATGCTGAAAGTATTCGTCGAATGCTTATCAGGTGATTTCTACATGGAAACAGAAACTCCAAGGATTCCGGTTGATTATGACCTGATGATTCACTTTCAAATGGCTGCTACTGTCGGCTTTATCATGCGCTGGGCAGACTCGAATTTCAAATTTTCCACCTTGCATCTTTCGGAACAATTTACAGAATTAGTTCGGGTACGCCCATATAGACTAGTCAATACAACTGTACAAAAGGAAAACGACTCCCAGAAATAAAATGGGAGTCGTTTTTTCATAGAACAAGACAGGCAGCGCCGGCGACAAGCAGGCCGACACCGAATATTTGCCGCAGGCGAATATTTTCTTTTAAGAAGTAATACGACAGCAACAGTGTCCATACATAGGTAATAGCGGTCAGTGGGAAGACGACAGAATAAGGCAGCAATGTGAGCACATAAATGTTGATCAATGCAGCGGACCCATAACAAGTGAGACCGATTAGAAGCGTACGATAGGTGTGTGTTGATGGATCACTGGCTCGCTTGAAGAAAAATCCACCGCCAGCTCCAAGCATCGTACAAGAAACTAACAAGATCCAACTAATTCTCTCCACCCCCAATCAGGATTGCCCCAACGATAATCAGCGCAGTCCCGATAATATGCATGGCAGAGATATGCTCATCCAAGAAGATAGAACCCATTACTAATGCAAAAACATAACCAAGGCTCAGCATTGGATGCAGCACACTAAGCTTGCCGAAACGGAATGCAATCATCATGGTAACTGCTCCTGCTCCATAACAAACACAGCCGATCAGGAGGGGAATATTTATTTCCCCGTCCGCAATTTTCCATAACAACTGACCGACACTTGTGCATACTGCTGACAATAAGATTAAAGCAATACCGAGCTTTTGTTTGCTATGACTGTTGTGTTGGGGTTGCGCGTTCTCCATAGCTAGGCTCCTTTCCTTTCTTGTACAAACAAGCAAAGAGAAGGAAGAAAATACTCACCATGCAGTTGCTAACTTGGTAGCGATAATCCTGAGCCGGCAGTCCGACAAACATCGTCCCTGTATTGAGCAGGACAGGCAAAATTGGCAGCCAGGCAATCGCCCCGAGTTTACGGGAAGCTATCAAACTGAACAGGACGATGAGAATGCTGAACACGACTGGTCGCCAGAAGAGCTCTTCCGTATGGTAGCGGGATGTTTCCAGTCCATATTCTATAACATCATATAAAGTCTGACTCACCGGCTTTGTTTCCAAGCCCATACTGTTTGGATCAACATCGATTGTATAAGGGTTTGTATAGCCATCAATAGGCTTGTTAATTTGCCATATAAGAGAGGTTTGCTTCAAATAAGCCTCTATGACGATAGCAGGATTTTGCTTCACAATCTCGAACCAGACCGAAATGTACTTACCCATATCTGCCACAATAACATCATCCTTAAAATTATCATGGAACTTTATTCGATCTGTTAGATATGGATTATACGCATCCCAGTCATCAATCGGCAGTATAGTATCCAAATAAGCAAGCTGCTCTTCTGTCAGCTCTCCATCCTGGGACACGACTGCAGCAATTTGCTGCGTCGGAATACTCATCGACTCATTCGGATTGGCAGATTGGATGTTGTAAGCCGTAAATACTGGTCCGGTGACGACAATATAAAGCGCGGAAACCAACACGAGCGGTGTCAGCAGCTGCTTCCAGTTTCGTCGATACGCAATGAGCATGCCAATGGCCGTTAAAATGGCAATTGGCAATCCATTATTACGGAAGAATGCAATGCCTAGAAGCACAATCGTAAATGTTGCAATGCCACTCCAAGTCCGAAGATTTTTTCCTTCCTGTAGCACTGTTTTCATGACAAAGAGTGTCAAGAAGACGATGAAGGTGCTATAAACAACATCTTTCCAAAGAATGGTGGAGAAAATGCCGTTGACCGGCAGTACTGCCCATAGAAGAACGGCAATCCAAGCGATACCCTTTCCAAGTCCAAACTGACGGAAGGAATAGATTCCATAAGAATAAACAAACGACATGAGCAGAATCTGGAATATGACAATGATAGCAGGGGAATCCCAGATCATTGTTAATACTAAGATAACCATTGTGTAAGCAAATGGATGCCAGTTATTGAACTCCATGTTCTCTACTTGCCGCCAATGGTTCAAGGAATCGGGACTCATATTACCCGGGAAGAAGGCGAGCAAGTAGAACATCCAGACGAGTATCATCGGCAGCATATACCACAGGATTTGCCACCTGCTTACCGTCGTTTTCTGCCACATATAACCTCCACGCAGCAGGATAAAAGCAATGAAGGAAAAGAAGCAGAAGATCGTAGCAAGTGAAATAAGATCCACAAGCACTGTCTCATACCAAGGGCGATTGATGAACAGCGGCCAGTCAATTAAGCTGATCAGCGTGTAAACAGACAGCAATATGATGCCTATCATTATGTAGCGTTTCTCCAGCACAGACTGGAGAATTTGTTTACGAAAAGTGAGAAAAGCATAAAAGAAACAAATACTAATAACAGAAAGAGCAGCATATTTCAAAAGAGACGTATCCTGCCGTGCCTGCATTATAGCCAATACAGAAATAGTGGCTGCAAGACCTGCAGCCACACTGATCAAAAGGTTTCGAACGCGCGTCATTACAGGGAGCCTCCAGTTCTGGTCATACCTTGGACCGGTCTTGGTTTGTTATCTGCCTGGATCCGGTTCAATTCCAATTCGTATTGTTTACGCTGATTGGAAGCAACAGTATCCAATATCGCACCGCAAGCGAAACTTAGCACCGAAAGGACAACTAATCCAACCGCGAGAATGGCCGAAGGAACACGTGTGATGAACTCGGTCACGAAATATTCAGCAATGACCGGGATACCGACAGCTAATCCAAGTACAAGAAACAGAAGGGACCACGCTGTGAAAAAGAGCATCGGTTTATATTCCTTGAACAAGGTGAAAATCTTATAAAGCACTTTGCGGCCGTCAGCCAACGTATTCAATTTTGAATAGCTTCCTTCCGGACGGTCCCGATAAGTAATAGGTACTTCGACGATTGCAAGCCGCTTATCGAGTGCATGGATAGACATCTCGGTCTCGATCTCGAATCCGGGACTCATAATTGGCATTGTCTTGACAAAAAGACGGTCAAAGGCACGGTAGCCTGTCATGATATCGCTAAGCTTCTTTTTATATAGGAAGTTGATGCAGTTCTTCACCATCGTATTCCCAAGGTTATGGAACTTGCGCTTATTCTCTTTTAGGTATGTGCCATTCGACAGGCGGTCACCGATGACCATATTAGCACGGCCTTCCTGTATCGGTGCAATCAGGTCATGGACGAATTCAGCTGGATATGTATTATCCCCATCGACCATTACATAACAATCCGCTTCAATGTTTCGGAACATAGAACGGACGACATGTCCCTTACCCTGCTGGTATTCGTGACGAACAATTGCGCCGTGTCTTCGGGCAACCTCACTCGTCTTATCTTTTGAATTGTTGTCGAACACATAGATATCTGCATTTGGCAGCTGGTTCCGGAAAGCATCGATAACATCACCGATTGTTTGTTCTTCGTTGTAGCATGGAATCAATACAGCTATTTTCAATACGTACACTCCATTCCTTTTCTAGGATATGTCGAACCAAGTCTAGCAAAGGATTATTGTGCAACTGTTAACTAATGGTGAAGTAATTGTAAATAGTATGAATATACGAATATTTTGTAAAGTTATCTCCTAGCCCAGTTACTGGAAGGGTTTAAGGTACCTTAACTACTGTGACCTACGTTAAGATACTGTAAATTGCCTTGAAACGCCTTTCTATTCAGTCTTATAATTTAGCCAGCAATACGCATCCCAGGAGCTTTGTGCTGCATGGGCAAATAGAGAGAGGTCCTATCATGAAGTCGAAACTTCGCATCGCCAGTTTACTACTGCTATTCGTGACCCTCGTGCTAAAAATATCAGGGTTAATCCGGGATATGCTGATAGGCTATTATTTCGGATCAGGCAGTGAAGCGGACGCTTATCTTGCGGCATTCGCATTGCCGAATATGTTTATCTTGTTCCTGACAACAGGGATGAAGAGTGCGTTCGTTCCAAGTTATATCAAATACAAAGAAAAGAGCAGAGGGCTTTCGCATCTGCAGGATGTATGGAAAGGGACACTGCTGTTCAGTTTGCTGATCTCGGTTGTTTTCATCGTTATCGCGCCAATATATATTCGTCTTCTGTTTCCGAATCTAACAGGCGATACAGCGCAGATGGCAACGATCATGACGATCATTTTCCTTTCATCGTTATTATTCGTAGGCGTTAATGCTGTGCTCGAAGCGTACTTCGATGCCGAGAACAAATATTATTTATCGGTATTGGCACAAGCAATCGTGCTCTTAGGAACAATAGGAAGTGCTTTGCTCTTCGCTGATGATATAGGAGCCTATGCTTTTGCATTCGGTAACTTGGCAGGCGTAATTCTAAGCTTGCTTTTCAAGCTGGTGCTTTTGATTCCAAAACGCACACTAACGTTACGGAGCAAGATCGATTGGGCGGAGAACAAGCGATTTTATGGAATCTTCATTCCGGTAGCACTTACTGCGATGATTGGCCAGATTACACTGCTGATTGATAGTTCCTTTGCTAATATGCTTGGCAGAAGTTTCGTTACATATTTGAATTTCGCTAAGAATCTGACACAATTCCCACAGAATATCGTCGGAGTCAGTATTGGAACAATTATATTCCCTATGCTTGCTGCCGCCTATGCCAAACAAGACATGGATGCTTTCAAAGCAAACATTACACGCGGTTTGCAGATAATGTATTTTGTACTGCTGCCTGTATTGACTGGCATGATGCTCTTGATGCCGGAGATCGTCTCCGTCTTATTCGAAAGAGGAAAGTTCAACTCTCATGATGTAGGGGAGACGAGCATCGCAGCTTACTATTACTTCGGAACCATCTTATTCTACAGTCTGGTAATTATCGTAAACAATGGTTTTTATACGATGGAAAAGGGACATTACATGATGCGGCTAGGGTTCCTATCTATCGGTTTGAAGCTCTTGCTCAACTACTTATTTACAGAAAGCTTCGGTTTCATCGGTATCCCGCTTTCTTCATCTGTGACAGGATTAATCTATGCAGTCGCCTGCTTCCTTATATTCAGGAAGCTCACGGGTGGAATACCTATTAAAGGGATGCTGGCGGATGTGGCCAAGACAACTGCCAGTGTACTCATCATGGGAATCGCTGTCCTCTTTATTAAGGGGACATTGAGCGATGTACAGCCTATCCTGACAATTCTTATCTGTTCAGCAGCCGGTGTCATCGTATTTCTGATCTGCGTATTCCTGATGAAAATCAAATCATTCTACATCCTATTGGGAAGAGGCGGCTCCGCTGCTAAGTAATTGGCAAGAGTGGCACGAAGGAGGACAATCATTTGCAAGCTCTGACACAGAAACTCAAGGACAATTATCATATATTCGAAAAGCTGTTCATTTTCTTCATTTTGGCTCAGCCGTTTCTAGACCTGCTGTCGTACTTCTCGATACCGGTTTCCAATCCAATTCGGCTGCTCGTCATTCCGATTGGAGCATTGTACATGCTTAGCTACCCAGATCGGCGCTGGAGCAGAAATACTTTCATTTACATGCTAGTGCTGGCTGTCTATTTTGCCATCAACTTCGGTGTCAATATGATTTGGAAGGATCCTGTTTCAGCGGCAGGTGAATTGACATTTATCTTGAAAACATTCTTCTTCATCACTGCCTTACTCGTTTATGTGATGATTTTCCGTCATATCGGAGAAAATAGGGAATGGAAAGCGATTGTACCGAAATATCTATTTATTAACACAAGTGTTGTCAGTGTCGTGATGCTTATAGCGGAACTCACTGGTACAGGGAAGAGGAGCTACGATTATTTGGAAAAGCAAGGTCATTCTGGCTGGTTCTTTTCCGGTAATGAAATCAGTGCCATTTTAGGTATGGGTTTCTGTGGAGCAATCATCTACTATCTGTTCATAAAGAAGGGCCTTCTGGCGCAAATTATCTGTACAGCACTTATAGCCGTCATGATATGGGCGATGCTGACAATCGGAACGAAAGTCGCATTTGGAGCAGCACTGCTTGTATTAGGGATGGCCTTCCTATTGCTCCTTATACAAGCAATAATCAAACGCAATAACTTCATTCAAGCAGGTGTTGTCCTAGTTCTGTTAGCAGTGACCGTCTTCGTATCGCCTGAAATGCCAATAGGTAATAACCTCGGTTTGTCGGTAGATATGGCAAATGAAAAGGCAGCACAGCAGCAGGAACAAGCAGAAGCTCCGCCATTGCCGGAGGAAGAAGGTGGGGAAGTTCCACCTCCTGGCAGCGTCAGACAGTGGAGTTCCTGGCAGCTCATGGCGTTGAATGGGCGGGAAGAATTCTTTGGCACTGTACTTTATTATTTTGAACGGGCACCAGTCATCCAAAAAGTATTCGGTATGGGAATCGGCGGGAACTACACAGGGGGTGAACCGAGGATCATCGAGATGGATATCTTGGATTGGTTCTTCGGCTTCGGATATCTCGGGACATTGATCCTCGTACTGCCACTGCTGTTCGTTATCGGCAGTATTCTGGTATTCATATTCAAGCAGCGATTCCGTACAGTAAGCGCAACAGCTTTGTTCAGTGGTGTGGGAGCTTGTATCGGTCTTGGTGCAGCATTCATTGCCGGCCACATTTTATCGTCACCAGCATCTGGATTTTATCTGGCGTTGTTCCTCGGGTTCCTGTATGGATTGGTCAAGCAGAAGCCGGAGAAGTTCTTTCAATAGCATCTCACCTTAACTGAAATGGAGCGATTCTGTGATGAAAAATAAAAAGAAAAAGTTGCTTCTGATCTCTTCCATTGGCGGACACTTAACGCAGCTTTTGCAGCTGGAACCGCTATTCAAAGAATATGACTATCATATCGTGACAGAAAAATCCGAAATTACGGAGCAAATGAAGGGCAAGCACCCGATGAGCTTTCTTGTTTACGGAGCGCGTAATTATCCTTTTCGCTATATATTCAAGTTTAGTTATAACATCATAAAATCGATTTTCTTATTCTTGAAGCATCGTCCGGATGTCGTCATTTCCACAGGAGCACATACATCCGTGCCGATGTGCTACATTGCTAAACTGTTCGGGAAGCGGGTCATTTTCATTGAGAGCTTTGCGAAGTCCACTTCACCGACCATTTCTGGAAAGCTGATTTATCCGATTGCCGATTTATTCATTGTTCAATGGGAAACGATGAAACAGATTTATCCGAAAGCGGTCTATGGGGGGTCCATCTATTGATACTGGTCGTCTTAGGTACCCACGAGCTTCCATTCACCCGTCTGCTCGAAGAAGTGGAACGGCTGAAAAGAGAAGGATTCATCACCGAGGAAGTTGTCGTTCAAGCTGGACACACGAAGTTTGACAGTAACCTACTGAAGATTAAACCATTCGTTAACTATGAGGTCATGGATCAGCTGATGGAGGATGCCCGGCTTGTTATCACGCATGCTGGCACCGGATCGGTTATCTCCGCCTTAAAAAAAGGAAAAAAAGTCATCGCAGCAGCCAGACTGAAAAAGTATGGAGAACATAACGATGATCATCAGCTGCAGCTAATGTCCATCTTCTTGGAACAAAAGCATATCCTTAGTTGGGGAGAAGGAGAGGACCTGGGCAAGATAATACAGGAAACAGAGAGCTTCGAGCCAGAGCCATTTCGATCCGGAAAAGAGCGAATGTTCACGATTTTAAGCAACTTCATTAAAGAAGCTTGATAAAATGTAAAAGAAATGTAAAGGCACTTGACCCAGTTATGATGTAAACTTTACATTGTGTGTAATTGTGTTTTGTCAACAGAAACATTATAATAGTACAGAACCTACGCAGAATACTGTCGAAATCTAGTAAATTATGATACTTGGACTATAAAAGCATATTTGGAACGATTTGCAAGCTATTTAGGAGGATACAAATGGTACACATAACGCCTTTAATCATAGCGTTGGCAGTTTGCTTCATTCTTTCGATCGCGCTGACGCCTATGGTGAAAAAGCTGGCATTCGCAATCGGAGCAACGGATAAACCAAACGCTAGAAAAGTACACCAGAAAATTATGCCGCGACTGGGCGGATTGGCCATTTACATCAGTTTCATTATCGGTTATCTAATTTTCATGCCACATGATTCGAACACAGCACCAATCCTGATTGGTGCAACAATGATCACGTTGATTGGTATGTTGGACGATAAGTTCATGCTTTCTGCAAGAGTGAAGCTTATCGGACAGATTGCAGCTGCAACTTTAACGGTCTTGGGCGGAATTCAGATCGACTTTGTAACATTGCCATTCACTGGCCGTATCGAATTCGGTGCTTGGGCGATTCCAATCACGATTCTGTGGATTGTCGGTATAACGAACGCCATCAACTTGATTGATGGGTTGGATGGATTGGCAGCAGGAGTTTCAGCTATCGCGTTATTCACAATCGCTATGATAGCAATAAGCATGGGTAACCCAATTTCTGCAATGATGGGTGTCCTGCTTTTGGGCAGCACACTTGGCTTCCTAGTTTTCAACTTCCACCCGGCTAAGATATTCATGGGAGATACAGGAGCATTGTTCCTCGGGTATATGATTGCTGTCCTATCCGTAAGCGGTTTGTTCAAAAACGTCGCATTGTTCTCCTTGATCGTGCCAATCATCATTCTTGGCGTACCGATCTTGGATACGACATTTGCCATTATCCGCCGGATTGTACAGAAGAAGCCTTTGTCAGCACCAGATAAGCTGCATTTGCATCACTGTCTGCTAAATCTAGGATTCTCGCATCGTCAGACTGTTATAGTAATCTATGCAATCAGCGGAATCTTCAGCATTACTGGTGTCCTTTACACAGAAGCTACCATGTGGGGATCGGCCATCCTGATTATTGCCTTGGCAATAGTAATTGAATTGATTGTCGAAATTACTGGATTGATTAGCGATCGCTATCGTCCATTACTCAATATGGTAGGTTTCCCGAAAGTGACAGAAGAAGAACGACGCAAACAGCATCAGCAATAAACGAAACCCTTCTCCAGTGGAGAAGGGTTTTTTGTACACAACAAACTACACGCTGATAACATCAGCGTGTAGTTTGTGTAGAAGGATTGGCTGTAGCAGCAACGGCCGGATTGGACGTGTACATTACTTGTACCAGCTGCTCACTAGCGTGTCCGTTCGAATATTGGTTCCACTGCTTCGAGAAAGCCTGAACCTTCTCCAGCTGGAAGTCACTCTTTTTAATTACTTTGATGAGTGACTTTGTATCTCTGACCATTGGTCCAGGTAATGACTCGAGATATTCGTCTGACACACCGCGTTTTTTCTGATAATCCTCCAAATCATACGTAAAGAAGATAATCGGACGATTAAGCAGAGAATACTCAAATGGTATCGAAGAATAATCGGTAATCAAAATATCCGTCACTAGTAAAAGCGGGTTGATATTTTTGTAGTGTGTTACATCGATTACGAAATTTGGATAATAGTTTGCTAGATCCCATGTAACAGCAGGGTGGAGGCGCAGGAATAATACATACTCCTGCCCCAGCTCACGGTATAAGCGTTCGATATCAAGTTCTATCTTAGGCTTGGCCAGCTCATCATCTCGGTAAGTTGGAGCATATAGGATGACCTTACGCTTCTTGATAATCGGATATTGCTCGGTAATTTCTTTTTCGATTTGCTCGATTTGACTATTGTCAAAGAAGAAGTCCGTCCGTGGCATACCAGTTCGCAGTATATTCGCATTCGAAAGTCCGAAGCTTTCCTGGAAGATGGATGCCATTTTTTCAGAACCGACGGTTACATATGTGAAGCGGCTGTATACTTGTTTAAATCTTTCCTGAGCCCTTGGACTTCTTGTTTGAACAGAAGGATCTGTCAAACCAAATTTTTTCATCGCACCTGCTGCATGCCACAGCTGTATACATGTGACATTCGGTTTGAAATCAGTTACGGCAAGAAAGCCAAAATAATTATCTACCATCACGACGCGCGAAGTGGCCAGATGATAGATACCTTTTAGAAAAGCACTAACATTCGTCATGGAAAATGGTACAATCTCCGCATCTAGATCAGTAAATTCTTCCCGGCAGGAAGGAGTCTTTAATATGACTATTTCTCCCGCGTTCCATTTTTCAAGCGATTTAGCTGTATACAAAACATTATCCCCAAAAGAGGAAACCAAGGTGGTTTTGTTCTTTTGGGGAAATAGCTTGAAACATATGAATAGCGTTTTGAAGAACGCTAGATAGAGAGAAATAGCTAATTCTCTAACCATTATCCACTTCTAAAAGATCGTCTTTGATCTTAGAAGTAGAGATACCAACTGTACGTGGCAGGTAAACAACTTCACAATGGTCTTTCAAGAAGTCGAATTTACCTTCCCAGTCACTGCCCATGACGAATACATCAACATTATGGTCCACAACGTCGTGGACTTTCTGATCCCAGTTCTCTTCTGCGATTACTTCATCCACATAACGAATCGCTTCAAGGATCATTTTGCGGTTTTCAAAGCTGTGATAAGACTTCTTGTCCTTCAGCTTGTTGAATTCATCAGAAGAAATTGCCACAATCAGATAATCGCCCATTTCTTTCGCGCGGCGAAGTAAATTCACATGGCCCCAGTGCAACAAATCAAATGTACCGTACGTAATTACTTTCTTCATTGTTGTGCCTCATTTCCTTTTGTAGTTTGGTTTTTCATATATAAAAGTTGTCTGCATCTTCATTGTCACAGTGTAAATTATACCTCATAACATTTACACCTGATTAACATTATATTTACATTTTAATTAAATTTCAAGTCTGCTATTATAATAGAATGCAAATATATGCGTGAAATGTCGAATATGCGAGCAAAAATGCCTATGTTTCCTATATTTGGTCATGAAAATGTATAATTGACCCAATATGAAACAAGCTAGGTTAGAACTAATTCCGCCATTCTTAATACAAAGGATATGTAAAGAACTTTACAAAAGCATTGTTGAATTACCTACATATGAAATTTATAATAAGGAATGGATTTGCTAGTCGAGAGGAGAAAGTACTGCATGGAAAACATCAGCCTTAGAAACAGGAGAGCCGTGGCTATACATTTTGAACAAGATGTATATACCTTGGAAATCCCGTTGCGAGCTAGTTACATTGCTGATTATGAAACGTATCGATTCTTATTAATTAATCGGTACTCTGAAGAAGAACTTTATTTAACATTTAATGAGGATCATACGATAGATGACTATACCGTATGTAAAGTTCAAGTGGAGCCTGCTCTGCACAATCAGCTGCTAACTGAAGGGGATATTTGGGACCTTTATATAGAAAGAATTAATGAAGAGCAAGTAAAACGTGCAAGAATCGCGAATAAACCAGAACATCTTCAATTCCATAGTTATTTTATCCCGGGTACTGAAAAGGTGTTTTATCCATATCGTACGGGAAAAGGAAATATTTCTTTCCGGGTCAATGACTACGTGTTCTTTGCTAACTTGGAAGAGATACATTTGAAAAAGACTGGGCAGCTTCATTTTTCGGGATCTTTTAATTATGCGCCGCTATATCGGAATGACCGATATGAACTGAAGGAACTGAAGCTCATCGTAACGAATAACTTGGATGAAAATGAAGAGCTTGTCCTACCGCTTGAAATAAGAGAGCGGATGGACTTGGCAGATTTATATAATGGAAATGCGTTATTGCAGCATTCTGGTTTCGAGGGTTCATTTGACGTTGCTTCCCAAATTGATTTGAATAATAAAAAATACTTCAAATTCTATCTTGAATTAACTTATTCTGATAATGGTGAAATCAAGACTATCAGAAGTATTCGCATGCGCCATCTTAAGAAAGATCGTACGCTTCCCGCTATTGCAAAGCTAAATAAAGGCGGAAAGAAATTCAAGATTCTCACGAAACTAACTAAGAAATCCAAGTATTTATCTGTTAATACTTCTGAATACTTTTTCATCCGTGAAACAGCATCACGAATGAAAAGGAAATGGGTTAGCATTAGGCGAGGCAGGTTTTTGAAAAACAGCTATAAGAGCGTATTCAAACTGCTGGGCAGCATTCTTCCAGTAGACAAGAAACTAGTGATATTCGAAAGTTTCCTAGGCAAGCAATATAGTGATAATCCGCGTGCTATTTATGAATACATGCAGGAGAATATGCCGCAGTATAAGTTATACTGGAGCTCAGATCGTCGTGCAGTACCTTATTTTGAAGGAAAAGGCGTTCCTTATGTACGTCGTTTTTCCGTCCGTTGGCTATTTTTAATGACACGTGCTCGTTATTGGGTATCAAACAGCCGTTTGCCTTTATGGATCCCTAAGCCAGAGCATACAACGTACTTACAAACATGGCATGGAACTCCTTTGAAGCGTTTGGCTGCGGATATGGATGAGGTCCATATGCCAGGCACCAATACAAATTCTTATAAACGTAATTTCCTTTACGAAGCATCAAAATGGGATTATCTTGTGTCTCCTAATAATTACTCCAGTGAAATCTTTGCTCGGGCTTTTGGTTTCGATAAAACGATGCTGGAAACAGGATATCCAAGGAATGATTTTCTTTATACACATAACACTCCTGAAAACATTGCTCTTCTAAAGAAGAACTGCGGTATTTCAGAAAATAAGAAGATCATTCTCTATGCTCCGACATGGCGTGACAATCAGTTCTACCAAAAGGGTAAATACAAATTCGATTTGGAATTGGATTTGAAGCGCATGAGGGAAGAATTAGGGGACGAGTATGTTGTTGTTTTAAGATTGCACTACCTTGTTGCAGAGAATCTGGATCTATCGCATTACGAAGGGTTCGCATATGATTTTTCTAAACATGAAGACATTAGAGAGCTCTATTTGATGGCAGACATGCTTATTACAGATTACTCTTCTGTATTCTTTGATTATGCTAACTTACGACGCCCTATGATGTTCTTTGTATATGATTTGGATGATTACCGGGATAATCTGCGAGGATTCTATTTCGACTTCGAAGAAACGGCGCCAGGGCCACTGTTTAAACATACGGAGCAGATAATCAATGAAGTGAAGAATATAGACACATACGGCTACCAGCCTACAGAAGCGTTTGAAGCGTTCTATCAAAAGTTCTGTTATTTAGAGGATGGAAAAGCATCTGAGCGAGTTGTTCAGCAAGTATTTAAATAAAAGAAGACCTTCTGCATATTTGCAGAAGGTCTTCTTCTTTAAGATTCAATAGACAAGCCAAGGTTGGAGTTGACCGTAGTATAGAACTTATAGAGACGATCATTGAATTTGACTTCATCTTCTTTAGAGATGTTAATCTTTTGGTATTCATTGTAGCGGACAAAGATACCGTAGCTTCCTTTGCTGAACTGTTCTAGCTGAGAGAAGCTTAATTCAGCATGGAATTCATGTTCGTTAATTCGTTTTAGAGGCACTGTGGTCTCGTCTGTTACATCTTTTCTGCTTCGTATAAGCAATTCTGATACATTCTCTAGGAAGTCTCCATAAATTCGGAGGCTCAACAGATAATGATCGCCAACCTGCTCACCGTATTTGAATGTTGCCAGCATAGGGACACGGATAAGTGTAGGAGACTTTTCAAGTTTTTTGCAAATCATATAAGGCATACCATCGTCTTCCACTACATAATCCTTAATCTTTTCTTTTTTATCCCATCGATAGAGTTTTTCCAACTGGTCATACTTTCCTTGAATAAAGAGTTCATAGGCGAATTTATTGATTGGATGGAAGAAATTATCTGCCATATTATATTGCAGATCTTTCGCTGTAGCTAAAACCTCATCGAATTTATCGAAGTAAGGCTGTTTATCTTCGCTTTTAAGGAAGTGCCAGCGATTGAATAACCTTGTAATTGAATCGAACTCATAGAGACGATTCAATATCATTTTCTCTTTATCAGTATCCAGATTCATTGCTCTGACGTGGTGTATGACTGCAAGGTTGCAATCCATCTTCTCCATAACATCTGTCTGTTTCGTCAAAGAAGCATCGTTTTCATCTGCGCGATTGAGGTAATACAGAACCTTCCTCGTAGTTGAAATTGTTTTGCTGTTTACTAATACATCAATGAAGAATTGCTTGTCTTCAGCAAATTTCATTTTAGGATACTTGATATTGTTTTCTTTGATTACCGATGTACGAACCATCCGCGCACGAGGTCCTAAATGCTGAAAGATATGCGGGATTGTATAAGGTGAAATACTTCTGCGTTCTGCCACAGATTCATGCTCACCAACAATTTTCATTCCTTTACTGCCTACTTCCAATGTCTTACCAACGATATAGTCATCGTTCGTTTCTTCTAATATATTGAACATCGTCTCTATTGCATCTGGTTCAAACCAGTCGTCTGCATCTAAGAAAGTGATGTAGTCTGTAGTAGATAGTTCAATCCCTAAATTACGCGGATGAGCAGGAGTACCCGTATTCTCCTTTAAGAACACAGCTGTTATGCTGCTATTTTTATTGGCATAGTCCAGCAAAATCTCGCGAGATCGATCAGTTGAGCCATCATCGACGAGGATGTACTCAATGGTTTTATGCGTTTGATTCAATACGGAATCAATTGTTTTTTCGATAAATGCCTCGGCATTGTACACAGGTGTAACGACAGTTACAGTATTTTTCGCTGGTTTACGGAAAAAGGACTTCTTGTTTTTTAGGAAATAGCCTTTTTCGTTATAGATTATCTTATTTTTACGCTCGAATTCTTCGCGTGATAATGGCGGAGTCTTAATCTCTTCCATAGTAACCCTCTTTTCACACATAATTATCTCTAGCTTTTACTGTTTAACTATATCATAGTCTGATATGTAAGCCTAAATGTAAAGATAAAGGCTATTTGTTAATTTATTATTAAGATTGTATAAAGGGTGGATTCATGGCATAATTAGTGGGTCTATATAAATGGTTGAACCATTGAAAGGTTGTATATTGTGTCTAAAATAGATTATGTGACCGTTATGGATATTCCTTTTAGCAATCTAACACAAAAAGAACTGTTAAAGGAACATATCTATCCTCGTATAAATAAAGAAAATAAAACATATATAGTAACTGCTAATCCAGAAATAGTGATGCAGACAAGAATCGATGACGTATACAAAAATAGTGTCAAACAAGCAGATTTTATTATACCTGATGGAACTGGTATCGTGATTGCATCTAAGATTCAAGGCAACCCGATAAAAGAGCGAGTGACAGGTTTTGATCTGATGTTCAAGCTGCTGGCTTACGCGGAAAAAAATCAATTAAGCTGTTATTTTCTTGGTGCAAAGCAGGAAGTGAACGATCGTGCTGTAGCTAAAGTAAAAGCACAGTATCCTGGTATAAAGGTTGCAGGTCAGCATCATGGATACTTTACTAATGATGCTGAAGTGGCACAGAAGGTCGCTGTTGCTAAACCGGATCTTATCTTCGTTGCAATGGGCTTTCCTCGACAGGAGAACTTTATTGCGGCAAGTCTGCCTTTGTTCAATAAAGGTGTCTTCATGGGCGTGGGAGGAGTATTTGATATACTTGCTGGAGAAATGAAGAGAGCGCCAAGACCTTGGATAAAATTGAATTTGGAATGGCTATATCGTTTGATTAAACAGCCCTTCCGCTGGAAACGTATTTTAAAAGCATTCGAATTTATGTTCCGTATTCTAATTCGAAGATAAAAAAGACAGCCTCTCGGCTGTCTTTTTTGCATTGTCAGGAGTTTGTTACTCGTTCCCTGTATTCATTTTTTTCTTGCTTGGACATCTTTTTGTACTCATCCAGGAAGCTCTCATATTTCGGGATAACTTCTTTTACAGAGCCGTACTCTCGCACTCGTCCGAATTCCAGCCATAAAATCTTGTCGCAGAATTTCTTCATTTGGCCGATGGAATGGCTGACAAAAATCATTGTTTTGCCACGGTCTTTGAATTCATGCATCTTGTTCAGACTTTTTTCTGCGAAAGCTTTATCTCCGACAGATAAAGCTTCATCGATGATAAGAATCTCTGGATCGATATTAACAGAAATCGCAAAGCCCAACCGTGATTTCATACCACTGGAATACGTTTTTACAGGCTGATCAATAAACTTCTCTAGTTCGGCAAATTCGATGATCTTAGGTTCAAGTTCTTGAATCTGCTTGTTATTCAGACCTAGCATCAAACATTTAAGTTCTATGTTCTGTCTGCCTGTCAGATCATTTTTTAAGCCAGCAGACACCGCAATGAGAGCGGCATCCCCATTTAGAGTGACAGTTCCTTTTGTTTCAGGCACTATCCCAGCGATAATATTGGATAACGTAGACTTACCAGAACCATTTATCCCTACAAAACCAACGACATCTCCTTTGTAGGCGGTAAAATCCACATCATGCAAGGCGTAGAAATCTTCCCCATATGACTTAGGGAAGATAATGTCTTTAATACGGTCTGAGCTCTTACTATATAATTTATATTTTTTACTAACGTTTTCAACAATAATTGATTTATCCATAAAAATCCCTTTCGTTTACAGAAAGTCGATAAAGTGTCTGCGGAAACGCATATGCAAAGCTGCTCCAATTACGAACAGTACAATCGTAATAAACCAGAAGTATAGTGTGTATTCCCAGGAGCTGACTAAATACCAGCCGTGCTGGCCTAATATAGCTGCACGATATCCCTCAACAAGATAGAATAGGGGATTCAATTTCATCAGCAATACGAGTTTACCTCCAAGTACATTTCCTAAACTGTTGGAAACCCATAGAATTGGCGTTAAATAGAGTACCATACGTAAGGTTGCTTGTAAGAGCAATTGTATATCACGAATGAGCGTTGTTAAAGTCGTCATCAATAATACGAATGCATACGTAAAAGCAAACGTAGCAAAGATGAAATATGGTAACTGGATTGTGTAAATGCTAATTGGATATCCAATGAATTGCATAAGGATAAGTGTGAGTGCTACTAATATCAAATGCGGGTAAAACTTAGAAAAGATTGTGATGTTCGGAATGACACTCATCGGGAAATTCATTTTTGCCAACAGTCGCAAGCGCGTATAGATTGATTTAGATCCTTGCGTTGCAGCTGGCTGGAAAAACATCCAAACAATCAAACCGCATACAAGCCACGGGAGGAATGGAATCCGATCCCCGCCTGATGGGTTTTCCGCGAACCTTCCTTCTCCGCCAGATATAAGAAAACCGAAAACGAACCAGTAGATCGATATCTGAATGAGTGGATTCAGAATCTCCCACGCCAATCCAAGATAGTTAGCATTATTGTTATTCCTTAGTTCATAAAGCGAAATACGTCGAATGAGATTAAAATGCTTGAATTGTTCCTTAAGAACAGTAATTGCTGATTTCATGAGAAAGTCCTTCCTGCTAGGATGTTCTTTTTTATTCAGACCCCTTAAATTATACTAGCAACAACAATAGAAAACAATTTTAATTTACACTACCTTTACAATGATGAACCATGATATGACAAAAGGAACTGCCACCCGGAAGAGGGGTGGCAGTTTTGTTTTGTTTATGGTGTTATAGTACTTCCTGTCGAATCAACAGAAGTGCTGTCATTTGTCGTGGTCTCTGTTGTATCTTCATATGTTGTACCACTTGTAGAGTTGGTGTCTGTACTAGAGCCGCCTGTATCATAGCTTGAAGTCCCGGTACTTCCACCTGTCGTTGAGTCACTAGTATCGGTAGAACCAGTTCCTCCAGTAGTTCCGGTACTGCTGTCAGTTGTACCAGTTTCTCCTGTTCCGCTGCTTGTAGTACCAGTGGAATCAGTTGTTTCAGTACTGTCAGTTGTACCTGTACTATCATCATAAACACCGCTGCCATCGGTTTCCACACTATCTGTATCTACTTCCTGAGACAGATCAAGATGCTCACGAAGCTGCTTTTGGATATCTGCCAGAGAAGTTGGATCAACTTGGTAATACCAAATACCGTCAGATAGCTTACCGCCGGTGCCATCAAGGTTCAATGTGTTAATCTTCAGGTCATTGCTTGTACCATAGGAGATGAAGCTCTTAATCTGATCGAATGTAAGACTTGTGCTTAGGTTGTCGCCTACATCCTGAATTAATGCATCATATTTAAATACTGATCCAGCGGATGATGCTTTTGTGATCATTGCCTTGATGATTTCCTGCTGGCGTTTACCGCGTTCGATATCGTTATCGTAATGTCGGGTACGTGCAAGGGCTAGTGCTTCTTCGCCATTAAGCTCCTGCATTCCTTCTTCTAAATGAATAGCATCTTTCTGATCCTTCGAGTTCTGTTCATACAGCTCGTATGGAACTTCTACATCAATACCACCTAGTGTATCGATGATATCCATGAAGGCATTAAAGTTGATTTCTGCATAATAGTCGACTGGTACGTTAAGGAAGTTTTCAACCGTCTCCACGCTAGCCTGGGCACCGCCATAAGCGTGTGCATGGGTGATTTTCGTTTGGCGATCGACTTCAGGTACGTACACGTATGAGTCACGCGGGATGCTTAAAAGATCGACGCTATGTTCTTTCTTATTGAAAGTAGCAAGTATCATCGCATCGGAGCGGGAATTTCCTTCATCGCGTGTGTCACTGTCGTCCACTCCCATGAATAGAATCGAAACATTGTCCTCAACGGGGTCAACTGCTTCTTCTCTCAACGCTGATTTGTCACGTGTATCTGCGACATGGGCTTTTTCAATGGCACTGGCTGCGGAGGTCCATAAATGAGCAGCATATGCTGCTCCGCCTGCTCCAAGGATTAAAACGGGGATAAGGAGCAGCATCAAAATTCGTTTTTTATTTACTTTTTTCTTCACTGTTCGCCTGGGAGGCTGTGGTTGGTAAGGTGACCTTCTTCTCATGATTAAACTCCTTTATTTACTGATGTATCTGTATGTTTATTCATTAATTTTGCTGGTAAAGTCTACCTGTTAGCAGAACATGCTAACCTTAATTGTACTATGAAACAGTAACAACGTAAAATTACTATTATATTACAACCCTTTCCCGCTAGTGACTGGGCTTAGGCAGTGCTCATGAATATTTTTCTAAACTTTTTCCACACTTTTTCGGGGCAGGTTCCGATTATAGCTGTGAAAGGAGGGGAGAAACATGGCAGTCATTGCAACCCATAACAAAACACGCCTTAGCATCGTATTGTACGATGGCGTGGATCCGGACACAGGCAAAGACAAATACAAAACAAAATCTTTTAACAACATCAGACTCGATGCGACACCGGATGAGCTGCAGGCATTCGCCGATGCATTGGTACCATTGCAGCAGCGTAATTTGTACGCAGTGGAGAAGAACGACCACTCTATCCTGCGTGAATCTTAATTCGACAAAAAAGGAGGAATAAAGCATGAAGAAGCTAGATTTGCAGTTCTTAAATGAAGCAGGCAAGACTGTGACCATCAGCTTGGAGCAGCCCGTTGAGCCATTCGACGAGACAGCAATCAATCAGGCGATGGATGTTATTCTCGCACAGAATGTCATCGCATCGAGCGGCGGACCGCTTGTCTCGAAAAAAGCTGCCCGTATCGTCGATCGTACCGTACAGGAAGTATTTTAATCCGATGGAGTGCAGCTGCTGCGAGCTGCACTCCTTTTTTAATAAGAAAGGAGGCGTAACAGATGGAACCATGGCTTGCGATCATAAAGGAATTTGGATTTCCGGCAGCTGTCACCTTCTATTTGATGCACCGGATCGAAAACAAGTTGAATACGCTGATTGCTTCCATCCATAGTTTGCCGGAGAAACTGAAATGAAGAAGAAGACCAGCTTCCCTAAGTTAAGGGGTGCTGGTCTTCTTCTTTCCTTCTGTTAGCTCTGTTAGCGGAACTGTAATCTGTATAGTTGTCCCAAGGCCGGCTTCGCTGCATAATAGCAGCCCGCAGCCATTTAATTTTTGCAGACGGGTATGAGTATTGATCATGCCGATGCTATCTGTGTGTCCTTCAGATGTATTCAAGAATCGCTGTTTATCGGGCGGAATGCCAACTCCGTCATCTTTAATGTGAATGATGGCATTGTCTTCTTTTTTAAATAATTGAATGAGGATAGAACCACCCTCTTCTTTTGGCTGCAGCCCATGAAGGACAGCATTCTCAACTAAGGGCTGCAGTGTCAGGGGAGGGATAAAGAATTGCAGTTCGCGGTCTATATCCCACTTCACTTGAAGCCTTTCGCCAAATCGTTCCTTCTGGATATATAAGTAGGAACGTACTAGATCCAGTTCCTCTTCTATAGGAATGGTGCTCGATAAATTTTTTCCATTGAAACTAGTTTGCAAGTAGTTGCCAAACTCCTGAAGCAGACGCATCATGCGGTCCGTATCGATCGTGCTCAGTGCTGCGATTGTATTCAACGTATTAAAGAGAAAATGTGGATGAATCTGCGCTTGCAGCCATGCTGCTTCCATACGAAGGCGATCCTCGATCGAACCTTTAAGCTCCAGCATAGATTTGATCCGTGTTTTCATTTCAATCATATCTACCGGTTTTGTGACATATTCATTGGCACCTGCTTGGAAACCCGCATAAACATCTTCAGGCTGCGAGCGGGCTGTAAGCAGTAAAACTGGTAATTCTGTAAGGTTGTATCGGCTGCGGATCGTTTTCGTCAATTGGAAACCTGATATTTCCGGCATCATCACATCGATGATTAGTAGATCCCATTTCTCAGCGTCTAGTTGTTGGATGAAATCGGCTGATGATGCAGTTGTGCTGATGTGGTAGCCATCCACTTCCAGAGCTTGTTTAAGAATCATTAAATTCACGGGGTCATCATCTATCGCAAGAATACGGTAACCAGACACAGCTGGAACAGCTTGTTCCGTGAGCTGTTCCGCTGCGGCAACCTCGGTGAATGGAATATTTCCAGTGATAGATTTATCCTTCTGTTCCGCAGCGAGTGGTAAGCTGAGTGTAAAGACAGAACCTTTTCCCAGTTCTGATTCTGCGGTTAAAGAACCACCGTGCATCTCGGCCAGCTGTCTGCTGATACCAAGACCAAGACCGATCCCCTCGCTTTCGGAAATAGAATTATTTCCTTTCTCGTAAGGAAGGAAAATGCGTGTTTGCGTATCCGAGTCCATTCCGATACCAGTATCCATTACCTTAACTTGGAGATACGATTCATCTGCTGAAACCTTGATTGTGATGCTCCCTTCCGGCGTAAACTTCAACGCGTTATGAAGCATATTTGTCACAATCTGTGTGACTCGATGTTCATCTGCATATATGTAAGGAAGGCTTTCCGACATTCGCATATGTATTGTTACATTCTTCTCATCCGTCATAAATCGGAGCATATCCACTGTTCCAACCAAGATTGGTTCAATGGAGATAGAAGCAGGTTCGAGACGGACCTTATTGGACTTCATCTGGGTAACGTCAATCAGATCGTTTATAAGATAAGACATCTTCCGGCTAATTGTTTGAATCAGTTCGAGCTGATATCTGCTGCGATTTTTAAGCTTATCTTCTTGCTCCAGTACACTTTGAACCATATTCATCATCCCATGCAAAGGTGTGCGTAGCTCATGGGATGTGTTCGCTAAAAATTGATCTTTTCGTTTTTGCTCTGTTTCCAATTCCTCGATGTATTGCTTGTTCTCTGCTTCCGTCTGGAAAAAGCGGAGGAACCAAAAGCTGCAGAAGCATACTAATGCAAGTGTAATATCGAAAGGATAGAAGCCAGCCTTGATGGCAGCCCGCAGGGTATCCTCCAAGATTGGGAGATTACCTACAAATATAGTCCAGGCTACATGAGAGACAACGGCAGCACCAGCGAGAAACAATGGCAAGGCTCTCTCTCCGCTAAGAAAAACAGTACGGAATAAAATCAAAAAGATGATGGAGAAAGCTATTGATAGGGAAATAGCAATTCCAATAACATATCGCACGATTTCTATCGGTGCTGCAAGAATATAGATCAAGTACGCTGTAAACAGGAAATAAAGAATTTTAAATGGCCATTTGGAAGCAGCTTTTGTGAAGGTAAAGACAACAAAAAGCAGAAAGAAAAAGCTTAAGCCAATATAACTGAAATAAACTGTTCTTACATACCATTCGTGACTCAGTGGCATCACATAACCCAAGGTATTGTAATCGGAAGTCACAACAGCTATGCTCGCCAATAGAGCTGCTATCGAAAAGAATAAGGTGCCAATTTTCTTTGGTTTCATTAAATAAAGTACAAACGCATACAATGCGTGGATAAATATGATGGCACCAACAAAAAACTGGAGTAAGCCTGCTTGATATGTCTCCTTTTGAATCTGCTGGGACGAGCCAAATTTCACGTTGATCAATGACCGTGCCCGCTCATTGCCGTGGAATTCATCAAACGTGAGCCTGATTTTGAGTTGACCGTTCTCATCTGCTCGTAAATCTGTAACAGAGACAGGAGTGGCCGGCCCTTTTTCGGAGTCTGTTGTTTGATAAACGAGCTGATCGTTGGCATATACCGAGAAATTGGAATAAAGAGATCGTACGGACAGAGCATAGCGGTCAACTTGCTCACCGACTTGTATAGTCATTTCATAAGTACCTGCAGCTTCTGCTTGCATATACTTTGGAAGCTCTGTATAGAGAGGATTATCAGATTTGCTTGTCTGCTTCCAATCTCCATTCAGTGCTATAGAATGACTGTTTGAAAAATCAACTTGGCGTGCATCCAACTGTCCTTCAGCTGCCTCAGGCTGAACATCAGGTGTCTGTGTTTGATACCAGACCATTCTTCCCAACGTCAAGACAACTGCAAAAGCTATAATGATCATCAGTTTCGTGCTGCGTTTCATATTGTCCTCCTGCTAGTCAAGCCTGCATATGCCGTTCTCTCCACGATTCGTACCAATCCACCAGTTCTGCTTCCGGAGCAATATCAAATTCTTCCTCCAGCATCTGCTTTAAGCGTTCATACTGATTCACAACTTGACCGGATACCCCAGAAATATCATACACATGTATGAGTCGTGTATAACTGTGCGCAATATACGGGTAATCCGATTGCATACGCAAGTAAAGCGAGATGGCATCTTCCACGATGTTCTGCTCCTCTAAATATAAACCAACCTGTGTAGCAGTTTTATACCAATTCTCTCTCAGCTGTCTCTGCTCCGATTCTGCCCAAGCGTAAGCTTCTGCAGAGAAATAATCTCCTTTGTATTCCCGGAGGAGTCTTTGATAACTGGTTAGAGAATGCTCAGTCAATGCCGGCAGTTGCGTTAATTGATTCCGCCATTCCATAACGTCAACTTCAGCATCTCCTAAGTGAAGCTGGTAGCACTGATTGGCGCTGCTCAATGACAAGCCGGGAACCGATGCAGACAATGTCTTCCGGATAACATAGATAGTGGAATACAGCTGTGTAAAAGCCTTCTCCGGTTCTTTCTCTACCCAGAACTCTTCAATCAGTACATCTTTGCGTACGGGCTTCTCTGCATGATGAAGCAAAAAGCAGAAAACCTCTTTGGCTTTGGAAGTTCTCCATTGAACAGGCAATGTCTCACCATTCTGAAGGAATTGTAATGTTGGCATACAGTTGATGCGTATAGGTGCATGAGATGCATTTTTCTGCACTTCCGTGTCCAAGCGGTGGATCGTCTTCCTTAATCTATCTTTCTGAATTGGCTTCACAATATAATCCAGGGCATTTAATTCAAACGCCTGAACGGCATATTCATGGTAGCCAGTAACGAATACAATTGGTAAATTCGGATGTTCTTCTTGTATGGATGCTGCAAGTTCGACGCCATTTACAGAGCCGATTTTTATGTCCAAAAACAGCAATTCAGGTTTCTTCTCCTTAATTCTTTCCATCAATCCTCGCGATGTCTGGTAAGCACCGACAATCTTAAAGTCTCCAATGCTATGTAATTGTGTTTCGAGAAATTGCAGCGCTAACGGCTCATCGTCTACGAGCATTATTTTCATACTATAGCCTCCTGCATAGAGTCTTCTAGCTAGTATTATAACAATCTGTTGTAGGAAATAAGCCTGTATTTGGAAGATTTTTTGCCTTTCGACAATATTTGCAGGTCTTTTATCACCTCTTTTTGGATAAAATGTACAGTTTTTGTTCAGAATCCTTTGCTAAAGTGAGGAAGTCTGGGCTGATACCCGATAAAAAATTGTAGAGGAGTACGAGAGAGTGATAAGAAAGATTCCTGTAATGATGCTTATTACCATCCTGCTTATGCAAACTGTATTATCCGGTTCACTTGGTACCGCACAAGTTTTTGCAGAAGGAACGGATTCGGAAGCTTTTGAGGCGGTAATCAAAGTAACTGATATGGAAGAGAACGCTATCAGTTCTGAGAATCGTTTAGACAGAGACGCACAGCTAACACTGAAAGTGAATTGGAACAAAAACCAGCACACATCAGATCATACATACAAGATCACACTACCAGAACAACTTGACTTTACGACGATTGAATCAACAACTCTGCTTAATGCAGAAGAAGCTGAAGTCGGAAAATATGAACTGAAAGACGGGGTACTATCTTTCCAATTTACGAATGAAGAACAAGAACCTGCAAGTGGAGAGCTGGAGGTTACAGCGCAGGTTGTCGAGACTCTTCAGGCGAGCGAGGAGCAAGAGACCAACTTAACTTTCCTCGTGGAAAAAAAAGAGCAGGTAGTTCCGCTATTTTTAAATCCAGCAGCTGATACAGAACCGGTGCCGGAGGAAGAGCCTGTGGAGGAACAACAAGAAGATAAGGCTCCAGCTGAACCAGTGAAAGAAGAAGAGCAGCCTGTGGAAGAAAAAGCAGCGGAGGAATCTGCAGCTGACAAGACTGAGGAAACAGTTGAACCTGTAAAAGAAGAGGCTGAGGAAGCAGAGCCAGAACAAGCGGAAGAAAATGATGAAGTAAAACAAGAAAAAAATGAAATAGCGGCAGAAGATCGCCTTACAGGTGAAATAGAAGAAAATATCATCTCAAACATCGTATTAAAAGACAAAGATGGGAACGTCATCGATGCCGGCGAGAATCCGGAAAACCATCCTTCATTAGGGGATGAAGTAACAATCGATATGGAGTGGGCACTGCAAAATGGCCATCCATATGGAGAAGGTTCAACTTTCACTTTCTCGCTACCGGATTATTTTGCAATCTACAATGATGTAGACGGACAGCTTGAGTTTGGTGATGAAAGTGTCGGAACGTACAAACTGAGCATGGATGGAACGGTTGTCATGACCTTCAATGACAATATCACCAAGCTATCCAATGTAAAAGGTACGCTGCAATTCTGGACAGAGCTGCATGAAAAAATTGAAGGAAGTATCGAACAGGAAATCATTTTTACTATCAAAGAAGAAGACGTGGCGGTCATTCCAGTTAAATTCCAGCCGAAACCTGGAAATACAATCGATAAATCTGGAAAGACAGATCGCGGTTATAACGCCAAAGAAATCACTTGGACAGTTGATTTCAACAAACAGCTGAAGACTATCGAAGATGCTGTACTGAAAGACCCGCTTCAAGCGAATCAACAGCTGCAGCCTGATTCGATTAAGGTATATAAGCTGGATGTCCAGCTTGATGGCAGTGTGAAGCAAGGGGAAGAAGTAAATCCTTCTGCCTATACAGTGCAAGAGGAGCCTTTCCAGATCAATTTCGGCCAGCTTAAAGATGCTTACCGTGTAGAATTCAAGACAGATATTACGGATGCTGAAGGTACGAGATATGAGAATACAGCATTCCTGACAGGTTCGAACACAGAAGAGTTGTCAGCAAAAGCTTCTGTCAGTGTCAGCCGGGGTAAACCGCTGGCGAAACGCAGTATCGCTTATGATGCTGCAAAGCAAACTATTACATGGGAAATTCAATATAACTACAACGAAAAGAACATCCAGCAGCAAGATGCTGTATTGGAAGACTTGTTCGATGCTAGTCACGTGCTGATTCGCGACTCATTGAAAGTCGAAAAAATCACGATTGGCGAAAATGGACAGCAAGCAGGTACTGAACCGTATACGAACTATAGAGTGGACGAACAGCCTGCTGCAGATGGAAAGCGCGGATTCCAGCTACAATTTAACGAAGATATCCAGAACGCTTATAAAATTACGTACCAGACCAAAGCAGATGGACGCGTTATGGATGATGGCCGCATCAACAATAGTGTGGTTGTAGGAGACAACAAGAGTGATACGGGCCAAGGAGTCAGTCAGCAAGTTCTCTCAAAAGGCTACTCCAATATCAACTATAAGGATAAAACGAATAACTGGACCATTGATTTCAATAAAGATTCCCATAAGATGACAGATGTCTACATCACGGACACGTACCCGAATAAGGGACTGACGATGAAAGAGGATACGTTTAAGATAGTAGACCGTGCTACTGGTGAAACAGTATCCAAGAATGATTATGAACTTGTTGTAACAGCAGACGGATTTACGGTCAAGTTCAAAAACGAGATCAAGACACCGTATCGCATCACCTATACTACTGGATTCAAATATGACCAGCTTGGAGAACAAAAACAGTTCCGAAACCATGTCCAGCTTGATTGGAAAGATGAGTCAGGCAAAGACCAGACCAAAGAGGCAGCAGCAGGATTCAATCCGGATAACTATACAGTGAACAACGGCTTTAAAAACGGATCCTATAATGCTGTTTCAAAGGAAATCACATGGAATGTCGGAGTCAACTATGACTTGAAAGACTTGGATAATATTGTTGTGACAGATTATATCCAAGGCAAGCAAAACATTGTCGACGGGTCACTGAAGGTATATGAAGTTGAACTGACCGGCGGCAATAATGGTGTCAGAAAAGGTGCAGAGCTGCAAGAAGGTACAGATTATCGTGTGGAAACTGTTAAGAACGATAAGAATGAGCCTGGATTTAAGTTGCATATCCTAAGAGATAACAGTAAGCCATATTGGATTGAGTACAAAACAAGCTTGGCTGGCGAACTGATTGTAAATCGTTACGATAACACAGCTACATTGACTAGTGATGGTCTAGATCCCATCAACTTGAATGCACAGGTTTCCGTTTCGAATGGGGGCAGCTACAACGTAAAAGATGGCTCTCAAAACGGAAATGTGATCAATTGGAAGATTGACATCAATAAAGGCCAATCACATGTATCGAAAGCGAAAGTAACAGATGAACAGCAAGCAAACCAGATTCTTTTAGAAGACAGCTTCAAGCTATACGAAACAAATGTAGCGCAAAATGGCGGTCTTTCAAAAGGCGAGGAAGTTCCGAAAGAAGCTTATAAGCTCGATATCATTACAGCTGACGATGGCAGTCAGACGTTTGAGTTATCTTTCCTGGATGATATCGATCGCGCTTATATCCTGGAATACCAATCGTATATCAATGCTGCAAACGGCGAGTCGGTTAGCAATAAAGCAACCTTCTCGGGTGAAAATATCACAACAGAAACAGTCGAATCAGGCAAGACAATCGTTGTCCGCAAAAGTGGGGGCAGTGGTACTGGTTCCGGTGAATATGGCAGCCTGGAAGTGTCCAAAGTGGATGCGGCTACAGGCGAGGCATTAGCTGGCGCAACTTTCACGCTGTATGACAGTGAAGGAAAGATTGCAATCCGGACTGTGACAACAGGCGAAGATGGCAAAGCGTTATTCAAGAATCTGCTGTACGACGACTATCTTCTAAAAGAAGATAAAGCGCCAGTTGGCTATGTGGTCGGCATCCAGGATACAAAGAAGGTAACTGTAGATGGCGAATCAAAAACGACTATTCAAAACAAGGAAATCACACGAGATGTGAAACTGACGAAATATGATAGCGAGACGAGAGATACACTTCAAGGAGCAGTTTTCGCATTAGAGCAGCAAGTGGATGGGGAATGGAAACAAATCCAGGAAAACCTGACGACAAGTGAAGATGGAACGATTTCTGTAACAGATTTAGATGCTGGCAACTACCGTTTTATTGAGACAGAGGCACCGGATCTATACGATTTGAATAAAGATCCTGTTTACTTTGAAATCAAAGCGGACCAGACAACTGTCACGACTGTAACAAAAGATAATGCAGTCAAAAAGGGCAGTGTGAAACTGCAGAAGACAGATGAAGCAGGTAATCCACTGCAAGGAGCAGTCTTCACCTTGAAAGATGCCGCAGGCAAAATAGTGAAAGACGGACTCACAAGTGATGAAAATGGTTTGGTAGAAGTAAAGGATTTACGACCAGGTAAATATGAAATCGTCGAAACGAAAGCACCGGAATTCTACCAGCTGGATGCAGCAGTGCATGAGTTTGAAATTAATCCTGCTAAACAAGCAGAAATAGATCTTGGTAAGATCAAGAACAAGTTAGTCACTGGTTCTATTCAACTGACAAAAGTTGATGCAGATCAGAAAGAGACATTGCTTGCAGGAGCTGTGTTTGAACTTCAAACGGCAGATGGCAAGACATTGAGAGAAGGTCTGACAACAAATGAAGCTGGTGTGCTCGTTGTGGAGCAGCTTGCACCAGGTGATTATCAGCTAATCGAAACAATAGCGCCAAAGGATTACCAACTTGATCAGAAACCAATACCTTTCACGATTGAGAAGAGCAACGAAGCAACGGTTCAAGTAGAGCGTGAAATGAGCAATAAGCTATTGCCCGGAGAAGTAATCCTGACAAAAGTGGATGACAGAGATGATTCTCTTCTAGCCGATGCAGAGTTTTCGCTTTATAAAGAAAATGGAGAGCTCATTCATGAAGGGTTAAAAACCGATGTAGAAGGAAAGCTGACTGTTTCTGATTTGCAGCCAGGCAGCTATTATTTCCAAGAAACAAAAGCACCGAATAATTATGAGTTGAATGGTGAAAAACTGCCATTCACTATCGAGCGGAGTCAAGCAGAAGCTGCTCTAGTCAGAGCGGAAAATACACTTACACCAGGAGCAGTTTCTTTGGTCAAGGTAGACGAAGATGATCAGAATCTCCGTTTGACAGGTGCAGCTTACAAACTACAGGATGCAAATGGCGAGGTTGTGAAAGAAAATCTTGTCACGAACGAGGAAGGCAGAATTGTCGTTGATGATCTTGCTCCGGGAACGTACTACTTTGTGGAGACAAAAGCACCTGAACATTATCAACTGGACGATACGCCACTTGAAGTGAAAGTGGAAAAAGGACAGCAAGAAGCAGCTGTTGTCACTGCTACGAATACCCTTATCCCAGGAAGCGTCGTGCTGGAGAAGATTGATAGTGTCGATCACAGCATCACGCTGGAAGGTGCTTCCTTCAAGCTGGTGAACAGTAAGGGTGATGTTGTGGAAGAAAGACTGGTAACGGACAAAGATGGACGTATAACAGTCAACAATCTGAAGCCAGGCGAGTACCAGTTCATTGAAATCGAAGCACCGAAAGATTATGAGCTTGATGCAGAGCCAGTTACATTCACTGTTGAAAAGAGCCAAAAAGAAGCGCTTGTGATTCAGCAGACGAATACGCTGAAGCCTGGTGAAGTCGAACTGACGAAGGTCAATAAACATGATACAGATAAAACATTAGCAGGTGCAGAATATGCTTTAAAAGACGCGTCAGGTAATGTTGTGAAAGAAAATCTAGTAACTGATGTAAACGGCAAAATTGCTGTAACTGGTCTAGCGCCAGGAAAATATCAATTTGTAGAAGTGAAAGCGCCAGAGCATTTTGTTTTGGATGCAACTCCAATCACATTCGAAATCGAGCGAAGCCAGGAGAAAGCAGTATCCGTAACAGCTGTCAATGAACTGAAAAGAGGCGCTGTTGAGATCACCAAACTCGGCGAAGATAATCTGGATAAAGGACTGGAAGGCGCAGAATACGAGCTGCGGACAAAATCTGGAGACATCGTTGCAACAGGAAAAACGGATGAGACAGGAAAAATTCAATTCAAAGATCTGCTTCCAGGTGATTATGAGATTGTCGAAATAAAAGCGCCATTCGGTTATGACTTGAATGCTGCTCCAATCCCTGTAACGGTAGAACGCAGCCAAGAACAGCTGCTTGCAGTGCAGCAAGTGGACGAATTGACAACAGGTTCTGTTTTATTGAAGAAAGTGGACAGCAAAGAAAATGCGATCGGTCTTGCCGGTGCGGTATTTGAATTGCAGGATGAAACAGGCAAGACGATCAGAGAAGGCTTAACAACCGATGAAAACGGGGAACTATCCATCACAGATTTAAAACCGGGCGATTACCAGCTTGTCGAAACACTAGCACCGGCAGATTATAAGTTGAACGACACACCAATCATTTTCACAATCGAAAAGGGGCAGCAAATCATCCCGACTGTGGAAGTAGAAAATACACTTACACCTGGTGCTGTATCTTTGATCAAAGTAGATAAAGATAATGAAAATGTGCCGCTTCAAGGAGCAGAATATAAGCTAGTTGATGAAACCGGTACAACTGTCCAGGAATACTTGGTCACTGATCAGGATGGACGTATTATTGTTACAGATCTTGCACCGGGCAAGTATCAATTCATTGAAACGAAAGCACCGGAAAATTACGTGCTGGATGCAACACCGATTGATGTGGAAGTTACACGCAGTCAGAAGGAAGCAGCTGTTGTTTATGCAGAAAACGAGCTGATTCCTGGAAGTGTTGTTTTAGAGAAGAAAGATAGCGTGGATGAATCTATAACTCTGGCAGATGCAGAATTCAAGCTAGTGGATAGCAAAGGCAACGTTGTCGAAGAGAAATTAAAAACAGATGAAAACGGCAGAATTGTAGTAGAAAATCTCAAACCTGGTGCATACCAGTTCATTGAAACGAAAGCACCAACAGATTATGTACTTGATGACAAACCGATAGACTTCGAGATTGCGAAGAGTCAGAAAGAGCCACTACTCATCACAGCAAAGAATACACTCATCCCAGGTGGTGTCGAATTGACGAAAGTCAACTCTCATGACAATAGCGAAAAACTTGCAGGAGCTGTATTTGAACTGCAAGACCAGGACGGCAATGTAATCGAAAAGAATTTGACGACAGATGAAGCTGGTAAGATCACAATCGACGGTCTGGCACCAGGAAGCTATCAATTCGTTGAGACAGAAGCACCGACTGACTTCCTGACAGATAGCACGCCGATTACGTTCACAGTCGAAAGAAGTCAGACAGAAAAAGTAACACTCACAGCAGAGAATGATCTGAAAAAAGGATCACTGGAAATCACTAAAGTTGACAGTGAAGATGAAACAATTGGGTTAGAGGGGGCTTCATTCGACCTGTTGACAGCTGCGGGAGAAAAAGTAGCTTCTGGTAAGACGGATAAAGAAGGAAAACTTCTATTTAAAGATCTAGTTCCTGGTGATTACATTATCAAGGAAACAGAAGCGCCATTCGGCTATGACTTGGATGTAACACCGAAACAAGTGACAATTGAACGCAGCCAGCAAGAAACTGCTGTGATTCAGCTGGACAATGAACTTTCAACAGGAGCAGTTCATCTGGATAAGGTGGACAGTATTGATAAAAATGTAGGGTTAGCAGGAGCCGTATTCCGTTTGCTTGACAGCAACGGAGAAACATTGCAGGAAGGTCTGACAACGAGTGCGGCTGGTCAGCTGACAATCACGGACTTGAAGCCGGGCGACTATCAGCTGGTGGAAACAAAAGCTCCGGAAAATTATGTGCTGGATGAAACACCAATTACATTCACAATCGAAAAAGGACAGGAAACACCACTAGCAGTGACAGCGGAAAATACACTTCAGCCAGGCATTGTGTCGCTTATCAAAGTGGATAAAGATAATCCGGATATTCACCTGGCAAATGCGGAATTCCGTTTGCTTGATAACAAAGGGAATATCGTCAAAGAAAAATTGCTCACTGACGGCGAAGGACGCATCATTGTCGAAGATCTGGCTCCAGGTTCTTACACATTCGTCGAAACGAAGGCACCTGTCGGCTATGAACTGGATGATACACCTATCGAGGTGACAGTAGAAAAAGGACAAAAAGAAGCAGCGATTGTAACGGCTGTAAACGCACTGACTCCAGGAACAGCAGTGCTGGAGAAAGTCGATGCTGACGATAGTACTGTGAAACTAGAAGGCGCTGTTTTCAAACTAGTAAATGACAAAGGCGAAACAATTCAAGAAAATCTTGTTACAGATGATAATGGTCAAATCACTATCGAAGATCTGAAGCCAGGAAACTATCAATTTATCGAAACAAAGGCTCCTGCTGGATATCAGTTAGACGACAAACCGATTGCATTTGCAGTTGATAAAGCTCAAGTGGAAGCAGTGGTCGTTACGGTGACAAACAAACTCGAACAGACACCTGAGAACCCTGAGGATTCAGACACACCAGAGCAGCCAGCAAGTGGTGAAACTCCAAATGACTTCGATAAAGATCCAGTACCAGGAAATACTACTGTTCCTGCAGCAGGAGACGGAACAGATACAAAACCAACGACTAACAACCAGCATGGACTACCAGCTAGTTTGCCGCAGACTGGCGAGCAGATCCTATCATTGATTCTGATGGCTGGTATCATTTCGTTCGGCGTTGGAGGATTGTTCATTTGGAACGCATTCCGAACACAGACAGAAAGAAAGAGGCAGTAGGATGAAAAAAGGAAAACTGATAGCAGGGGTAGTGTTTCTTTTGCTAGGAGTGGCGCTAGTTGCCACTCCCCTCTCTATAGAAAGAATGCATGCGAAAGAAGTGAACGAATTAGAAAAAGCCTTCGCTAGTATCGAGGCAGGAGACGTACCGCAAGTCGGGGAAGAGAAAAATCAAAAGTGGTCGGAGAATGAATTAGCCGATATGATGAAGCTTGAAATTCCATCAATCGAATTAGAGCAATATGTGCTTAACGAGACAACTGATGAGAATTTAGCTGCAGCATTGACGCAAATTAAGACGAACCAAAATCCTGCTAAGGATAATTTCTCGATAGCTGGTCATCGTGGATATCGCGGGGATCGCTTCTTCAGGCAGTTACCTGAAGTGAAGGCAGGAGCAGAAATTAAACTCCAGGATAAAGATGCAACCTATATATATGAAGTAGACAGTGTAAAGATTGTGGAGCCTAATGATATCGCAATTCTGGAAAATACAGATAAACCAGAGATTACATTAGTTACCTGTACACTCTCAGGAAAACAGCGAGTTGCTGTGACAGGCAAATTGATAGAAGTACAAAAGACCTGATTACATGTCATTCACTTCGGAAATATTCGTATGAAAATTGGGTAAACATCTAAAGAGGAGCCAGATCCAAACCGATAATGCTGATATAGAAGAGAATCTTACTGCTGCTGAGGAAAGGATGGACCAATGATCCTGAAAGAAAACAACTTTTTTGTTGGTTTGTGGAATGCAATTCTGGTATCTGGATTGTTCTATGCGTGTCTATTGTCCATGTATTTTCTGTTTTTAAGATAATAAATAGATACTATCAAACTATAGTATTCTTAAAGCGTTGGGGACGTTGAGGGATACGGTAAATGAAACCTTTAGGCTGCCATGTAATGGCAGCCTTCTTTTCTGTCCTGCAACATTACAAGAACTTCATACACTTTTAACAGGAACTTCAAGCCCATAAGCTATGATGACTATCATACATATTCTAATGATAGGGTTGGGGTGGCGAAGGTGAAGAGTTGGAAGAAATGGACAGCCATGTCGCTAGCGGCGGCTAGTTTAGCATTGCCCGCGGTGGGACATGCAGAAGAACTGAAGGTATATAACAGAGATCAAGCACAAGCGCTTCAAGTGGAACAGATTGGCCGCTATAACAGCGGCAGCGGAATCGGTGAAGGCGGAACAGAGATTGTAGCATATGATGCTAACACCAAACGTGCCTTCTCAGTGAATGGTGCAGCCAGAGCTTTGGATATTCTCGATTTGAATGGATTAAAGGATGGAAATGGAGAAATTCCGCTCCTGAAACGTGTATCTCTGGAATCATTCGGAGTAAGTGCTTCCGATGTAACTAGTGTCGCCATTCATCCGGAAGGTAAATATATTGCGGTGTCGGTACCAAGTGCGGTGAAGACTGATCCAGGCCATGTCGTCCTGCTCGATACGGATGGCAACAAGCTGGCTAGTGTTGAAGTAGGGGCATTGCCGGACATGGTTACTTTCACACATGATGGCTCGAAAGTGCTTGTTGCCAATGAAGGAGAACCTTCTGATGATTACTCAGTCAATCCTGAGGGCTCTGTCAGTATCATTAATATAGCAAATGGTTTGGATAACCTGACAGCTGAAACAGCAGCATTCACCGATGACATCGTGGATTCTGATGTCCGTAAAGTAAATCCGGATCCGGAAAATTCATCTTACGCGGAAAACCTGGAACCGGAATACATAACTGTAGATGAAGATAATCGTTATGCGTATGTAGCTATTCAGGAAAGCAATGCTATTGCGAAGCTGGATTTGAATACAAACAGCTTTACTACAGTAAAAAGCTTGGGTTATAAGGATTTCTCTCAGGAAGGTATAGAGCTGGATCCATCCAATAAAGATGATGGTATCCAGATCGGCAATTGGCCAGTACTCAGCATGTACATGCCGGACGGGATGACAGCATTCCAATCCGGAGGGAAGACATACCTTATTACAGCCAATGAAGGCGATGCCCAGGACTGGGAAGGCTTCTCTGAGGAAATGCGGGTGGCTGATTTAGCCGCAGAGGATGCATACGCATTGAATGCAGATTTGTATGAAGGATATACGCAGGAGCAGCTTAATCAGCTTGTGCAGGATGGCTTGTTTGAGGATGAAAAGCTAGGCCGTTTGAACACAAGTATTGTGGCCCCGAAAAATGCTGACGGCAAATATGAAGCTGTCTATGGATTCGGCGGGCGGAGCTTCTCGATTTGGGATGCGGATTCCTTACAGCAGGTATACGATAGCGGCGCCGATTTTGAGAAAATAACAGCCGAAGCAATTCCGGATTATTTCAATACAACAAACGATGAAGATAAGCTTGATAATCGCAGTGATGATAAAGGACCTGAGCCGGAAGCTGTTATAACTGGTGATGTAGACGGCAAAACGTATGCATTTATCGGTTTGGAGCGGACAGGCGGTATCATGGCTTATGATGTGACGAATCCAAACAGCCCAGCGTTCTCGACGTATTTCTCCAGCCGTAACTTCCAAGGAGATGAAGCAGCTGTGGATAGTGCAAGCGGTGATGTTGCACCAGAAGGACTGACGTACATTCCGGCAGAAGAAAGTCCGACAGGGCAGACACTGTTATTAGCGGCACATGAAGTGTCAGGTACGATTGCTGCCTACGCACTTGGGGAAAAAGCCGAAACACAGCCGGAACCAGTCCCGGAAGAGGAAGAAGAGACCGAGCAGCCGGTGACTGAACCGAATGAGCCGGAAACAGAAGTTCCAGCCGAAGTGACACCTGAACCGGTAGATGAGGAAGAAACAAACGCAGAAGAACCAAAGCAAGATACAGAGAAAGTGGAAGAACAAACAGAGACTGAGACAGAAAATACGACAACAGAGCCTGAATCGGATCAGCAGGACAATGTACAGACAACTGCTTCAGCTAAATCAGATACTGATGATGCAGAAGGACAGCCATTACCGAATACGAGCACGAATGTGTTTAATTGGCTGCTTGGAGGCGTTGCACTCGTTGCTGCCGGTGTCATTTTCTTTGGGATAAACAAGCTTCGCAAAAGAGTATAGTGGAAGCAGCCACGTAGAGTGGCTGCTTTTTTAATTGCTTCCTATAGAGTTTTGATAAAGGTAGGGGTATAATACCCATGTATTCGCTTACAAAAGGAGGGAGCACATGGCTGTATTATCATTGATTTTCTTGGAAGTTATTGCGCCTTTATTGATTCTTCTTGCTGTCGGCGTCATCCTGCAGCGAAAATTTTCATTACAGCTGGGAACCTTGTCCAAGCTGCTGACGTATTGCTTCCTGCCTGTGAACGGTTTTATTAATATGTATCAAAGCAGTATGCCGCTTTCTGTGTTTGGTCAGATCATTTTATTCCTTCTGCTGTTTACTGCGTTTTCCATCAGCTTTACGGAAATTACGAGCAGACTGTTCAAGCTGGATCGAGGAGTGGCCGCGACCTATAAGAACAGCGTGGTGCTTATGAACTCAGGGAATTACGGAATTCCTGTCAGTCAGCTCGTTTTCCAGTCAAATCCGCTCGGAGTATCCATTCAGCTGATTGTCATGGTCTATCAGAATCTACTCACCTTTACATACGGTCTTTACAATATGGTGAGTGTTAAAAGCCAAGGAAATGCTATCTTGAAGGAACTTCTCCGGCTGCCAATGATTTATGCAATTATCCTCGGTGTGTTATGCGCATCATTCCATGTGGACATTCCGACATTTCTCTGGAATCCTATCACCTCCATAGCCGATGCCTTCCTTGCTGTGGCATTGATCACACTTGGAGCCCAAGTAGCACAAATTCAGCTGAAGCGTCCGCATGTTGTGCTTTATTTGAGTACGATAGCCCGCCTTCTGATCGGTCCGGCTGCAGCCTTAGGTATCATTTTCCTGCTTGGTCTTGACGGGACTGTCGCACAGTCACTGTTTATTGCCAGCTCATTTCCGACTTCCAGGAACAGTTCAATATTCGCTTTGGAGTATAATAACAACCCGGATTTGGCAGCGCAAACTGTTCTTGTGACGACAGTTTTGAGCAGTATCACTGTTACCATCGTAGTGTATATGGCCGGTATTCTTTTTGGGTAAGGTATATTTTATGATAGAGAAAGGTAAAAGTTTTGGGTAACAGAATGCAATAGGATTATTAAAAATGAAAACTAGGGACGGTGAAATAGTATAACTTATAAAGGGTAATTGTGTTATACGGTAGAGGGTGTTTAACGTGTTTATAATGATCTAAACATAGGTGATTCTACCTGATTTTCAAGGGGAAAAGCTGTTATAGAGCTCATTCTGATTCTATGATTAGTTTTCTTACTTAAAAAAGTAACAAAACTGTTGAAATTATATTTGGAAGCGCATACAATAGTTGTAATATATTATGCAACGCTGCTTAGGATTTGGGGGAATTGTTTCAGGAGACGATGAGGGGGATTTAGGATGTTAGCAATAATGGGATTCTTGATGGTCTTTCTATTCATGTATTTGATTATGACGAAAAAGCTGTCTGCGCTCATTGCGCTGATGATCATCCCGGCTATTTTTGCAGTACTGACCGGGCATGCCGGTGACTTAGGGGAAATGTCACTGCAAGGTATCACAGACTTGGCACCAACTGGAATCATGCTATTATTTGCGATTCTATATTTCGGAATCATGATTGATGCAGGTTTATTCGATCCAGTCGTCGGCCGTATTTTGAAAGCGGTTAAAGGTGATCCGACGAAGATTGTTATGGGTACAGCTGCTCTTGCACTTGTTGTGTCCTTGGATGGGGATGGAACAACAAGTTATATGATCACTGTCTCTGCGTTCTTCCCGCTGTACCAGAGACTGAAAATGAATCCACTCATATTGCCGGCAATTGCCGTCATGTGTGTAAGTTTGACGAACATGGTACCGTGGGGCGGACCGACAGCACGTGCTGCTGCAGCCCTTAATGTTGATGTAGGTGATGTATTTGTTCCACTAATCCCAACTATGGTCGGCGGAGCAATCTGGATCTTCTTCACTGCTTTCATCATGGGACGCCGTGAAAAGAAACGTCTTGGTGTTGTAACTTTCGATGATGCAGAGCGGCGTATCCTTCAACAGCAGGCTGCTACAGTTGATGCATCACTGAAGCGTCCACACCTATTATGGGTCAACTTCGCATTAACGGCATTATTGATGTTTGGTCTGATTGAGGGTGTCATGCCGCTACCAGTATTGTTCATGCTTGCATTTGCAGTGGCAATCACAATCAACTACCCGAACTTGAAACAGCAGAAAGAGCGTATTGCTGATCACGCTGGAAACGTACTTGCTGTCGTATCGCTTGTATTTGCAGCTGGTATTTTCACAGGTATCCTATCTGGTACTGAAATGGTGGATGCGATGGCAACAAGCCTTATTTCCATTATTCCAGATTCATGGGGTCCTGCTTTCAGTATCATTGTTGCAGTTACGAGTATTCCATTTACATTCTTTATGTCTAACGATGCCTATTACTTCGGCGTTGTTCCTATTTTGGCAGAAGCAGCTGCCAACTATGGCTTCTCAGCAGCGGAAATAGCTCGTGCCTCCTTGCTCGGACAGCCTGTCCATTTACTTAGCCCGCTCGTTCCGGCTACATACTTGCTTGTCGGAATGTCTAAAGTAGACTTCGGGGAATTCCAGCGATTCACGATTCTCTGGGCAACTGGAACAGCGTTTGCTGTTATTGCGGTTGCGATCGTTACAGGGATTATCTTCTAGGAACGCAAAAATACCGTCCGTGTGGACGGTATTTTTATGTAAAACTCTTACCGGATAATATATCTAAGAGGATGTCGGTATTGAGTCTCTGTCTTCGCTTAAAGATGTGCTAATAAGCAAGCATTTACTTTGCCTTAAAATGCGCAACAGCACTAAAAAAGCGTCGGCCGTTCTCATCTACATGCATGTTATGCGCTACGTGGTGCAGCTCAAGCAGAATTGCTTTGTTGTGTTGGATTTGTTCGTTGATTTTCTTTTCTAATGTGGACAAGTCATGCGCTTCGAAAAATTCGACCTTGTCTTTCAGCATTTCTAAATCTAGCATTGCTTTTCGTTCCTTTCTATCACAGCTTTATCCCATTATATTATGCATGAGACAATTCGGGAAACAGGAAATCCGCGGGCAACAGCTCTGGTTTGTTTACGAAGAGCGTATCTCTTTCAGTGTGCGTATGAGAGAGAGGTTCCAAATCTGCAAATGTCGGCGTGAAATGGAAGATGACTTCGGTTACACCTGGTTGAGCGACGTAATCTGCGATTTGCCTCCAGACAAGCCGTGTTGGGCTGATCACTTCATATAAATGCATAGTCTGGCCAATCTTTTTATAAAGCAATAGAGCTGCTGGCTCTAATAGCTCAATAATCTCTATTTCTTGATCATACAGTGTATGGAAGCCTAGAATATGCTGACCGTCTGACACATCGAGAATACTAGACTGCGGATGGCGTTTGCCATAACGGTCAAGCAGCACAACCATGTCCTGCGGATTAACAGCAGGCTTGAGCTTACGGTAATCCGGAACCGGGCGCGGTTCAGAAGATACCGGAATGGAAAATATTTTTTCCTGTACAGCAGTGAAGCCGAGTTTTTCGTAGATGCTTTCCACACCTGGCCGGGAAAACAGATAGATGAGATCGGTGTCCGTTTCGTATTGTTGAATGACACGCTGCAGCAGCTGTGTAGCCAGTCCTTGGTTCTGGTAGCTCGGGTCAGTCATGACGGTTCCGATTTGAATCGCCTTTGTCTTCTGCTGATTGATATGTACTGTGAGTGCGCTTACAGAAACGTTCGCGACAATTTGAGTATTATCAGCGAAAGCATGCGTGTGATAACGTTCATTCCACAAGCCGCTTTTATATAATAATTCAAAATCAAAGCCAAAAATTTTTCTGGCTAGTTTATTAAAACTTTTACGTAAATCGTGTTCATGCGCAAATGCAGTTACTGCTTGCAGAGCAGTCATCATGCATCCCCCCATTTCTGACAGACTAATCAAGTTTTTAAGATTATTAGATACAATTCAATATTACTATTTTATAACAATTTCCGCATTTGTACAGTCTAGGGTAACTATTGACGCAGAAGGAGAAAAATTCCATAGTAGAATAAGAGAGACAAATGAGGTGATAGTGATGCGATATGGAGCAATTGAAGCAGGCGGTACAAAATTTGTTTGTGCTGTCGGTGACGAACATGGAAATATAGAAGAAAGAGCATCTTTCCCGACAACGAAACCGGAAGAAACGCTGCAGCTGGTGTTTGACTTCTTCCATGGTAAACAGATCGAAGCACTAGGAGTAGGTGCCTTTGGACCTGTTGATGTAAAAGAAGACAGCCCAAATTACGGCACAATCGGCAACACACCAAAGCTGCAGTGGAAGGACTACCCGCTGCTGTCGGAACTTAAGAGTAGGCTCGGTGTGCCGGTCAGGCTGGATACCGATGTGAACGCAGCTGCTTTAGGGGAGTATATGCACGGAGCAGCAAAACATGCAGACAGCTGTCTGTATATTACGGTTGGAACAGGTATTGGTGCTGGAGCCATTGTGAATGGAGAAACACTGCAAGGCTTTTCCCACCCCGAAATGGGTCATCTGCTTGTCCGTCGAAACACAAATGATGCGTATCCAGGGAAATGCCCGTATCATAAGGACTGCTTGGAGGGGCTGGCCGCTGGTCCTGCTATTGAAGCCCGCTGGGGAGAGAAAGCACAGAAGCTGTACCATCAGGAAGCGGTATGGCAGATGGAAGCCTATTATTTAGCTCAGGCAATAATGAGCTATACATTGGTGCTCAGCCCAGAGAAAATCGTCATGGGTGGAGGAGTTATGAAGAAGCAAGGCCTTCATGAGATGATTCAGCAGGAGCTGGAAACACTCCTGCAGCGTTATGTCCCACTGCCGGAAAATTATTTAGTTCCGCCAGGTCTTGAAGACAATGCAGGTATTGTCGGAGCACTTATGCTTGCCAAAACAGCAAAATAAGATAGTAGGGGAGATTCTAATGAAATATTTTGCAGCATTTCTTAAAATGGAGAAACCTGAATTAAACCAGCAATACCGCCAAGCACATTTGGATTTTCTAGCTGACTTGGACGAAAAGGGATTCATTTTCGCCAGAGGAGCATTCGCTGATGGAACAGGCGGTCTAGTCATCTATCAGACAGAAGACGAGGCGAAAGCGAGAGCACTTGCTGAGCAGGATCCTTATTTGGTTAATGGTGTGCGCAGTTTGGATTTGCATGAATGGAATAAGATGTAAACTTAACCATTTATGTAAGCGAAAGCGTGATATAATTTGATTGATAATATAAGAGAATCGAGGGACAATCTATGAAAGTACTAGTTACTGGCGGTGCCGGCTATATTGGATCTCATGCGGTATCCATGCTTTTGCAAAAAGGGCACGAGGCAGTCATCATTGATAATGTGATTACCGGCCATTTAGCAGCAGTAAACAAGGATGCGGTCTTCTATGAAGGAGATCTTCGTGATGCAGCATTTCTGGATGATGTATTCACAAAGGAAAAAGTAGATGCAGTCGTCCACTTTGCGGCAAGCTCTCTTGTTGGAGAATCAGTTGAAGATCCATTGAAGTACTTTGGCAACAATGTGTATGGTATGCAAGTACTACTAGAAACAATGCGTAAGCATGAAGTGAAGAAGATTGTCTTCTCTTCTACAGCAGCAACATATGGCGACACAAATGTCGTGCCGCTTACAGAGGATCTGGATACGAATCCGGAAAGTCCATATGGTGAGTCCAAGCTGATGATGGAAAAAATGATGAAATGGTGTGATGGAGCGTATGGTATTAAATTCGTCTCATTACGTTACTTTAATGTTGGTGGAGCCCATCCGGAAGGGCAGATTGGCGAAGATCACCGCCCGGAAAGTCATCTGATTCCAATCATCCTGCAGACAGCACTCGGACAGCGTGAGCATATCAGCATCTTCGGTGACGACTATCCGACAGAAGATGGAACATGTATCCGTGACTATATCCATGTTATTGACTTGATTGATGCTCATTTGCTAGCTTTGGAGTACTTGGATAAAGGCGGTAAGAGTGATGTCTTCAACCTCGGTTCCAGTCAAGGCTTCTCTGTTAAAGAGATGATCGACGTGGCTCGCTCCGTAACTGGCAAAGAAATCCCGGCTAAAGTCGGTCCTCGCCGTGCTGGTGACCCAGCTGTACTTATCGCAAGCTCCTCAAAAGCAAAAGAAGTACTCGGTTGGAACCCAACGCGCACAGATATGAAAGACATCATTGGTGATGCATGGAGATGGCATCAGAACCGTCCGAATGGTTATGATGCATAATTCCTTCCCCTCCTAATTAGGAGGGGTTTTTTCTTTAACGTAAACAAGTACAGGCTTGTTATGGCGCTCAATTCTTTTCCAAACGTGCATCCCTAGCTTCTCGGCTACTCTACATGATGCACTATTATCTGGATAGATCAAGGCGATGATTCTATCTTCGTTCAATTGTTCAAGTGCAACGTCTCGGAATGCAGCAGCAGCCTCCGTAGCAAAGCCCTTTCCCCAAAAGGCAGGCGCAATCCAGTATCCCACCTCAAGTTCCATCACTCCGTCAACTTCTTGTGGAACCAACCCGGCATGCCCGATAGATTCACCACTTACTTTCTCAACTAAAACCTGCAGTCCAAATTGCAGATTTTCCTTCATATGAGACAAATTCCAATTGAAAAACAAGCGAGCTCCTTCCTTGGTTCTCGGTTTTCCGTTTCCGATAAAGCGAACCACTCGCGGATCGCTGACTAAGCTCTCCAAAAAATGCATATCCTCAGTTGTATAAGGCCGTATTAGCAGCCGATCAGTTTCAATCAATCGTATTCCCTCCTTTTCATGCTTAGATGATAGGGATTCAGGTAATAAGTAATCCATATAGTGGTATTATTACTATAGCAGGTAATTCATACATAAAGGGAGTGGAGAAAATGGCAGAAGCGAAATTATTCTTAGATGCAAAGCAGAGCTTAGCCGAAGGTCCTTTTTGGCGAGAAGAAACGGAAGAGCTGTATTGGGTAGATATAAATGGTCAGGCAATTCATGTCTATGATACGAAAACGGAAGAACATCGAGAGATTCCCGTCGATCAGAAAGTTGGCGCGGTCGTATTGAAAAAGGATGGCGGCCTTATTATGGCAATGGAGGAAGGCATTTATGAAACGGATAGCGATTTGAAAGCGAAGGTGCTGCTCCACAGCCCGGAAACTGACAGACCTTCCAACCGCTTTAATGACGGCAAAGCAGATCCTTACGGCAGGCTGTGGGCGGGAACAATGCCTAAAAAAGGCAGCGGCTATAAAGGAGCCTTTTATCGGATGGAAGTAGATCAGACACTGACCCGTATCATCGATGGTATCGGAAATTCCAATGGACTAGCGTGGAGCCCGGATCATAAATATTTCTACTACATCGATACGCCGACTGGTGAGGTGCAGTGTTTTGATTATGATGGAGAGAAAGGCGAAATCAGCAATCCGCGCACCGTTGTTTCGTTCAAGGACGGTAAACCGGATGGTATGACGATTGATGAAGAAGGCAAGCTTTGGATTGCACATTACGGCGGATCCAAGGTGTCCCGCTGGAACCCTGAAACAGGTGAGCGGCTCGAGGACGTTCATTTGCCGGTCAGCCAAGTAACCAGCTGTACGTTCGGTGGTCCGGAGCGGAAGACATTGTACATCACGACAGCGAGACAAGGGCTGACAGAAGAGGATCTGAAAAAAGAACCACTTGCTGGCGGGATCTTTGTATACGAGACTGACGTAGTCGGAGCACCAAGCTATAGATACGGAAAATAAGAAAAGCCCGGCTTAGGCCGGGCTTTTCGCTTTTTAAGTATTAGAAGTCCGTGTAACGAATGGAGTCAGGGATATGCCCTTTTTCAATCGCAGAGTCAGTGAAAGAGTAACCAGCAACGCTGCTTAGGATTGTAACTAGCGCTAGGATTCCTAGAATCTTTTTCTTGGCCATTTTGTCACCTCCTTGAATGGAACATGATTAAGTTGTTATGATGACCTAAAGCTAGTCTATAAAAGTGGTTAGCACGCTCAAAATCGCGTTCATTGGAATAGAATGTTGCTAATTCATCTGCACAAGTTTGTAACTCATAGAAACGGTTTTTCTCTTCAAAATATTCCACTGCATTATTTAGTACATTTATATAATTTTCTTTCTCGACGTACTTAACATAAAGAATTTTAAATTTCCAATAGTAGTCTTCATCTGGTTTTTCTTTATGATAATCCATGGCTTTCTCATGATACTGTTTGCCTAAGTCAAAGTCTCCTTCTTCAAAGGCAATGCTTGTAAGCATATAGATTGTGGATAAATAGTTATCAAATTCTGTATGCTTCAATACTTTAACCAGATATCTTTTAGCAGCTTCAAAGAGCCCTTTTCTTTCATAGAGAAAACCTAAATTGTGATAGATGCTAACTTGTAGCATATAGTCATATTTAATCGAAGTATCTTGTAAAGCGGAATGTAAGTATTCTTCTGCTAAATCAAACTCGTTCATGTCGATGTAGTTTAAGGCGATCATGATCTTTGTACGCGTAAGCTTCCGTTCATACGCCGGATACAACTGATAAATATAAATAGCCTTCTCCGCATAGATAGCAGAACGATTCGTATAATCCAAGTAGTATAACGCGGATGCAAACAGATCAAAGAATTCTGCTTTTTCGATTTCGTCCTGGATATAGCCGAGGTAGGATTCGACTTCACCGTATTCTTCAATGGCATTGTAATAGTCCTTTGTTGAGTACAGGTACATGCCTTTGAAAAGGTGCAGATAGTAGAGATGCTCTTCCTTAAGATAAGGAGAAAACCCTTCTACTTGGCTGATCAGCTTTTCAGCTTCCGAATAATTCTTGCAAAGAATATGGTGGCGGCTATGGATCAGAAGTGCTAGCTTGACGACGTCGTCATTCGCTTCACCTTTAGCGAGCTGTTCGGATACTTCCGTTTTAAGCTTTTCCGCTGCTTGGACTTTCTTCAATTTGATATTCATATACCACAAATTGAGCAGTTCCCTTAGCTCTTCTGAGTTGAATGTGACGTCAGAACGCATCAGTTACACTCCCTAGTCTGTAAGATTTTGCCTGTATCAAGCATAGCATGTTTCATAACAGATTTTTATTGGGAAAGTAGGTCGAATTTTTAGACATTAAGCAGGGTATAGAAGCGCTGTTCGTGGAAACTAGGAAAGTTGTACAAAAAAAGCACCTCCAGGGATGGAGGTGCTTATACAGCGGCTTTCTCTTGTTTGCGCTGGATGAACCGCAGTCGCAGGAAGAAACCAATAGCGGCACAGGTCAGACCGAGCGTAATTCCAACCCAGAATCCAAAGGCCTCTAATGTGGTGAAGCGAGAAAGTAAGTAACCACTTGGCAGACCGACAATCCAATAGGAGATAAAGGCGATGATAAACGGGATAGTAACATCCTTGTAACCTCGCAGTACACCTTGCAGAGATGCTTGAGCTGCATCGGAAAACTGGTACATAATCGCAAACAGCATGAACTGCATCGCCAGCAGTACCACAGCACGATCAGATGTGTAGAAGTAGCTAATCTGCTCTCGGAAAATAAACAACAGCAGGCTTAATATACCAATAATCACTAGTGCAGAGCTGACACCGAGGATGGCGTATTGCTTCGCGTGTTTCATCCGACGGGCGCCAACCTCATAAGATACAACAATTGTCATCCCAATGGATATGCTGAGCGGCACCATGAACATAAGTGTCGTAAAGTTCAATGCTGTTTGATGAGCTGCGATGACTGTCGTGTCGAACAGTGAACCCATCAACAGCGTAACCACACTAAAGATACTAGCTTCGAAAAATGTGCTGAGTCCCATTGGCACGCCGATTTTCAATTGTTCCTTCCAAGCCTGGAAGGATACCTTATACCAGCGGACGAACAAATAGTGCGTGCGCATTTCCTTCAGCTGGAATGTAAGGAACACGCTAGCGCCGAAGATGAACCAGTATGTAAAGGCGGTCGCATAGCCGGCACCAGCTCCGCCAAGCTCCGGAAAACCAAAGTTACCGAAGATGAGCAGATAATTAAGCACTGCATTGATTGGCAGAGCCATCAGCAAAATGACCATAGATACTCTTGTATAGCCTTGTGCATCAAAGAAATTACGCAGGACGGCGCTTGCAAACAGTGGGATGATACCGATTGAAAGTCCGTGCAGATAATCGGTTGCCACTGCATGTACATCAGGACTCAAATTCATAATGCCAAGGACAGGCTGCAGTGCAGCTGCTCCGATAGCAAGCACAAATAAGGAGATTAAGATAGCTAAATAAAATCCTTGCATAACCGTCCGTCCAACATCGCTCCGGCGGTTGTTACCGATCAGCTGCCCGACCATCGGCGTGATGGCAAGCATGATTCCAGTCAATCCGGTATAGACAGGCATCCATAGACTGGATCCCACAGCAACACCAGCCAAATCATCTGTACCAGCTCGACCAGACATCATTGTGTCCAGAACAGTCATGGCATTGTAGCTGATCTGTGTTATGAGGATAGGCCATAATATGTGAAAGAATAAAGACGCTTTTTCGTGTATCGTGTTCGTAGGATACATAAGTCTGCCCCCAGTTGTCGAATAAAGTAAAATCACAGCATTTAGTGTATCATACCCCCTGTTATAAAGCATATTTGTCATGGTGCGAAAGTTTCATAAAGCCTGTGGATAAGTCGTTTACTTTAATTGCTGGAAGGGTACATAACAAGTAGCAAGCCACCTAAGAAAAAGCTTTGCATCTGCTTAGACAGGAAAGGAGTGGTAAGAGATGACTTGCCCTTCATTGACGTTAAGTATGCAGGATTTTGTCGAGCGAACAAAACAAGGTTCGTCCATCAACGATAAATACTTTTTCGTTTTCAACCATAAGCCGATCGTGGCGAAAATATATATAGCTAATCATATGATCGAAATACCTGATCTTCATGACATCGTACTCGAGAAAGGAACGGATGGTAAAAACAGTCTGTTCTTTATGCCACAATCATTCATTTATGAAAACCCAAAAGCGAAGCGGACATTGGACGATATGCCCCGCATAATCCTGGAAGGAGAAGAATTATCCATGTCAATGGAACAGAACAACGAAGCCTACACAATGACAATCAAAATTCGTTAGTGCAGGCTTTTTTTTTATACCCAAAAATGCTTCTATACAGTAAAATATAATAGAAATTAATAACCAGGAAAAAGGTACACGAGAATGGAAATCAAAGACAAACAAAATGCAGTGGCAGGCTTCACTGCAAGGCTTTTACGAAAGCATTTCGGAAAAGGACCAGAAGCGGTATTCGTTTCCTTTACAGATGATGTCATCTGTATCTATGTACGGGACTTGCTCACGCCTGTTGAGAAAGTGCTGTTGGAGAATAATCAATTTGGCATGGTTTATGCAACGCGGGATAGCTTAATGGAAAAGTGCCTTCCTGAACTGAAAGAACAGATTAAGGAAGAGACAGGTCACTATTTCAAGCATTTCTATTATGATTGGAATATGGAAACGAACGGCGGCGTTATTGTTGCTGTCAAAGAGGAGTTAAGGGATCAAGCTGATGATTCTTCCTTGCAGGAAGTGAACAAGCTGGTTGCTGCTGTTACGAAGAAAACAGAGAGGTTGCCGGACAAGGTGAAATCTGTTAAGCTTAATAATAGAACACTAGTCATTTATCGCGAAGGCATACTCGTCAATATCGAAAAAGAGATCGTCCGCAGCGGTGAAGAAGAAGTACTGCGAAAAGCCAAAGGGAATCTTGAAAAGCAGGAGCTGCGAGAGGCATTTGATAAAGAAAGTCAATTGCTGCAAGGCACTGCACAGGAGATTTTCGTCGATTGGTCATTTGAAAAGGATCAGAGCATGATCGTTGTCATTATTGATCCGAACGATAACTAAATGAACTGGCTAGCATCAGCTGGGCATGGAACTAGCGATAAAGCCAAAGTAAGGACAAATCGTCTTTGCTTTGGCTTATTTTAATGGACCCAGCCAAAAAGGGGACCTGTCTATCAGTATATTTAAGCACGCGGCGTCAGCTCCTGATGAGGGGAAGGTGACTGAAATGAAGATAGAAAGTGAGAAAGATATCGTCACAAGCAGATCCTGCGGCAGAAAGCTAGCAGCAGACTTAGGGTTCAGTGCGGTCGAACAAGCCCGCATCACTGCAGCCATCTCAGAGCTTGCCCGGAACATATATAAGTATGCAGGCAGCGGAACAATCTGTATCCGCAGCGAACAAGACACAAGAAAAATCGGTATCTACATTACCGCCAAGGATAATGGCCCCGGTATATCCAACCTTCAGGAAGCATTACTTGATGGCTATACAACAGGCGGGGGATTAGGACGTGGACTGCCTGGAGTGAAGCGGCTTATGGATAACTTCGATATTACGTCTTCCACAACAGAAGGTACTCGTGTAGAAGTAGCCAAGTACCGGATCATTCATACAAAAAGCTTATTCCGAGTATAGGGAATAAGCTTTTTTTTGTGTCTAATGATAATTTCTTAAAATTCAATTGAATAAATTTTTATAACATATTACATTCAAAATGTAAGGAAAACAAATAAGGAAAGAAGGATGAAAATGAAAGTAAAAATCGAAACCATCCCTACTTACCAGATTGCTTACTTCCGCAGAGTAGGACCCTATGGCGCTGCTAATTATCAAACGATGCAAGAATTAAAGGAATGGGCAGCGGCAAAAAAACTGCTGGACGACACCTCGATTATTCTTGGCATATCGCAAGACAATGTAGAAACGACAGATCCGCAGAAATGTCGATATGACGCTGCACTAGTGGTACCCGAAGGTTTTCAGAAGGATGATATGGTTCTTATCGGAGAGTTAAAAGGAGGGAAGTATATCAATTTCACAGTGCAACACACTATAGAGGCGATGACCCAAGCATGGACAGACATATTCTATGAGTTAGCAAACAACGGGTATGAAATAGACAATCGCCCTACTTTTGAAAGATTCACTGCGGAAATGCTAAGCGAGCATTTTTGTGAAATATGTATACCAATAAAATAATCTGAAACCAATCTGCCCTCCCATCCGTCTAATAAGTAACAAACATAGGAGGGAACGACATGTTCCAGATTGTTTTCTATCTCATTGGTGTCCTCGTAATGCTGTTCCTGGTAGCAGAAATAGCTCGCCAGCTGACAGATCTTCGCCAGCTTATCACGCCTGAAAACAAAAGAAAAAAGCCTGAGACAGAAGGATCTGTCCCAAGCTTTTATGATCAATAGAAACGTTTGTAGCTATCGAAGTGCTTCGCGTAGTAAGAGTTGCTTGTGCTTGTGATACGTACACCATCGTTATCCGCGTGGATGAACTGACCGCCGCCAAGGTAGATACCCATATGAGAGATACCAGCTTTATACGTACCTTTGAAGAAGATCAAGTCACCAGGCTGCGGTGAGCTTACATAGTAAGAACGGTTGAAGTAACCTTCCGCAGATGTACGGGAGATATCATATCCAGCATTCTTAAATGCATAATAGATGAATCCGCTGCAGTCGAAGCCAGCAGTTGAAGAACCGCCCCATACATATGGTTTGCCAAGCTGAGATTTAGCAACGCTGATCAGCTTGTCCACACTCTTAGAAGTCTGTGCAGAATCCACTTGTGTGTTATTCGCAGGCTTCGAAGAAGAAGATGAACCGCTGCTTGCTTTACCATTGATCTTCAATGTTTGACCAACGCGGATCACATCAGAAGATAGGTTGTTCCAGCTTTTCAGGTTCGCAACAGAAACGCCGTTGTTGTTTGCAATCTTCCATAGTGAGTCACCAGACTTCACTTTGTAAGAGGAAGATGAGCTGCTGGATGAGCTTCCAGAATTGGAGGAAGAGCTGTTATTCGATGAAGACGAAGAAGAGCCTCCTGCAGAAACCTTCAGCTTATCACCAGGGTAGATCAAGTATCCGGAGATATTATTCCATTTTTTCAAGTTGCTTAGAGAAATTTTATGTTTAGCTGCAATACCACTCAACGTATCACCGGATTTAACAGTATATGTAGATGCACTGCTAGAAGATGATGAAGATGTATTAGGCTTATTCGTAGAGCTGGATGAACCAGATGTTTGTAATACTTGGTTAGGGAAAATCAAGTCACTCTTCAAGTTGTTGATTTTTCTTAATTCGGAAACAGAAGTGTCATATTTGCTAGCAATCTTCCAGAGCGAGTCGCCCTTCTGAACTTTGTATGATGCAGCGTCAACAGTTGTGGCATATGAACTAGCAATTACCGCAGTAGCAGCAAGGGTAACAATCGTCTTTTTCATTCTAGTAACGTTCTCCTTTATTTTCATAATCCATAGAAATTAATCATACTATAGCATAATTTGGCACCTAGATTACCAGAATTTACGTCATTGTAATGTAAATGTAATATTAAACTCGTATATTGTAGGGAAATGTAGAAGGGTTGTTATTGAGTGAATATAATAAATATGTTACTATTTTTACAGTTTCAGTAAGCGGATAAGGACTTTTGTATGAGTTGTAATACATCTTCATCGATAAAGTTTTATCTTTATTGTATAGGGAAGTATAATTCGTACGAAACACTCTAAACGCATTCTACATATACTACATAAAGAGGTGCAGAACACATGAGAATCAAAAAGGCAATTATCCCAGCTGCAGGTTTAGGAACTCGTTTCCTTCCAGCAACTAAAGCACAACCGAAGGAAATGCTGCCAATCGTAGACAAACCAACAATTCAGTACATTGTCGAGGAAGCTGTTAAATCTGGTATCGAAGATATTATCATTGTAAGCGGCCGCGGTAAACGCGCAATCGAAGACCACTTCGATAAATCCTACGAGCTTGAAGATCAGTTAATTAAGAAAGACAAAATGAAGATGCTGGAGGAAATCCAAGACATTTCTAACCTAGCTGATATTCACTATATCCGTCAAAAAGAAGCAAAAGGTCTTGGCCATGCGATCGCTACTGCTAAGAAATTTATCGGTAATGAGCCATTCGCTGTTTTGCTTGGTGATGACATCGTGAAAACAGATGGAACACCAGCGTTGAAACAATTGACTGATGCTTTCGAAAAGTATCGCGGTTCTGTAGTAGGTGTACAGCAAGTACCAGACTCTGAAGTATCTAAGTATGGAGTTGTTGCTCCACAAGGATCAACAAGTGAACCGAATCTTTTGCAAGTAAGTGATTTGGTTGAAAAACCTAAGTTAGAGGATGCGCCTTCTAACTATGCAATCATGGGTCGTTATGTATTGACTCCAGAAATCTTTGATATCCTGGAAACTCTCCCTCCAGGTGCAGGTGGCGAGATTCAATTGACAGATGCGATTAAAGAATTGAACAAGAAACAAGCAGTTTATGCTTGTGAGTTCACAGGTGATCGTTATGATGTTGGGGATAAATTTGGATTCATCAAGGCAACAATCGAGTTTGCGCTTGATCGTCCAGACCTTAAGGACCAACTGCAGGATTACCTAAACAAGTCTGTAGTAACAGAAAATAACTAATTTGAAGCAGAAAAACGAGTCTAATACCCTAGACTCGTTTTTTTATTTATTTTAGGTAATTATAACCCCGGACTGGGAAATATGTGGTATACTCTACTATGTTTTTGAAGTTTCACCATAAAAAAGGAACTATATATTATACGGGTATCACTTGAAAAATCAATAGTATTTCGCAGCGCTTACATTTTTTCGACAAAATCAGTCATTGCAAGGCTTGGGAAACCCGATATAATAAAAAAGTACTTATTTATCTAAAAGTTATTATTTTTTCTTTGTCTTGGAACTTATTATTTTAGGCATTACTCATCGGAGGGACATGAATGGAAGAGACAATCTCTTTAAAGGAAATTTTTGCTATACTAAGGAAACGAATTTTAATGATTATTTCATTAATTATAAGTTTTGCTGCCATTGCATTTTTAGTTAGTTATTTTTTGATTACCCCAACTTATGAAGCTAGTGCTTCTGTTGTCGTTAACCAAGAAGAAAATGTAGATGTTTCTACACTGAATAACGCTATTCAGTCTAATATCAGTTTAATTAATACATATAAAATTGTAATGATAAGTCCAGTTATCTTAGATGAAGTTTCAAAAGAAATGAATCTATCACTTTCTTCTAGTGCATTAGCTGAGAAGATAGAGGTTACATCAGAAGCTGATACGCAAATCATAACTGTGACTGCAACTGATACAAGTCAGGCAAAAGCAGCGGAGCTTGCAAATACTACAGTAACTGTTTTTCAGAATGAGATTCCAGAATTAATGAATTTAGAAAATGTTAAGCCTTTATCTCTTGCTGAAGCATCAGAGAATCCATCTCCAGCAAGTCCTAACATACTGTTAAACACTGCGATTGCTCTTGTAGTTGGTGCAGTAATAGGAATAGGTTTGGCATTCCTTTTAGAGTATATGGACAATACTGTTAAAACGGAATCAGATATAGATAAGCGCTTAGGTATACCTGTCATAGGAATTATCAGTCATATGACTGAAGAAGATATGAAAACTAATAAGCAGCATGCACCAAATAAAAACCGGCGACAAGTTAGGGGAGATTATCGTGGTCAAAAGAAAAAAACAGTTTAAAACAAATGTCCGTTCTCTCATAACAAAATTCAATCCTAAATCACCGATATCAGAACAATACCGTACGATTAGGACAAATATTGAGTTTGCTTCCGTGGATCAGGATATTCATTCTATATTAGTGACTTCCTCTGGACCATCTGAAGGTAAGTCGTCAACTACGGCTAATTTAAGTGTTGTTTTCGCTCAGCAAGGAAAAAAAGTCTTACTAATTGATGGCGATTTAAGAAAGCCAACTGTACATTATACTTTTAAATTAGATAACCGTATTGGGCTTAGCACAGTGCTTGTCGGTGAAAAGTCATTGGAAGAAACAGTTAAAGAAACTGACATCCCTAATTTAAATATACTTACTTGTGGACCAATTCCACCCAATCCGTCTGAACTTTTAGGATCCAAAGCTATGGAACAAATGTTTCAGCTAGCTCAAAAAAATTACGATGTTATTATATTTGATACGCCACCAGTGTTAGCTGTGACAGATGCTCAAATCCTTGCTAACGTTTGTGATGGATCCCTCATAGTAGCAAGAAGTAATCAAACAGAATTTGAAGCTATTCAAAAGGCTAGGGAATTGATGGAGTTAGCTAAAGCAAAACTTCTTGGGGTTGTTTTAAATGATGTGCCTCAAAAAAAATCTAACACGTATTACTATTATGGTAGTTAACATCTGGAATAAATCCTCGTCAATCGAGGATTTATTTTCGGGGATTATATAGGAAAAAGGTCATTGCCTTTTCCTGATACATGGGAAATTGAAAGGTGAGATTAATTATGATAGATATTCATTGTCATATACTTCCGGGGATGGATGATGGAGCACGTACTTTAGATGATAGTATAGAAATGGCAAGAGCAGCGGTAGCTCAGGGTATCCATACAATTGTTGCTACTCCACATCATAAGAACAATCAGTTTAATAATTTTCGCGAAGATATACTATTGCAAGTAGACAAGTTAAATCGAGTTTTACATGAAAAGCAGATACCTTTAGAAATTCTACCTGGTCAAGAAACAAGAATTTATGGTGACTTAATTGAGGACTTAGGTACTCAAGAGATTTTACCAGTGAATTCAAGTTCCCCTTATATTTTGATCGAATTACCGACCTCATCAGTGCCTAAATATACCAAAAAAATCCTTTATGATCTTCAATTGGAAGGATTCACACCAATTATTGTTCATCCGGAAAGAAATACTGAATTAATATCTAACCCCGAAAAGTTATATGATTTTATTAAGAGTGGCGTGTTATCTCAAGTTACAGCTGCTAGTTTAGTTGGTAAGTTTGGAAAAAAGATAAAAAAATTCAGCCTAGAAATAGTACAATCTAACCTTTCTCATTTTATTGCTTCAGACGCACATAATGTACTAAGTCGAGGATTTGTTATGGAAGAAGCATTGTTTGAAGTCGAGAAACTCTTTGGTTCAGATACTGTTTATACTTTTATGGAAAACGCAAACAAGGTAATTAAGGGCGAAACAATAATAGGGGATCCTCCAGAGATGATAATACGTAAAAAATTCCTACGAATATTTTGATAGGGGAGGGGTTTTAAATGGCAGAGTCAAAACAGCATGTATATGAAGTCGATAAAAGTACAGTATTATCTAATCAAAGTAAAGTATATTTAATGTCTAAACGAATTATGGATATCAACCTTGCTTTAATTGGTGTTATTTTATTAATTCCTTTATTTATAGTGATCGCAGTTCTAATAAAAATTGAAGATAAAAAAGGGCCAATAATGTTCAAACAAGTTAGAGTTGGGGTAGAAGGCAAAACGTTCTATATGTATAAATTCCGCTCAATGGTCTCTAATGCAGAAGACCTTTTAGAAGATTTATTGATCCATAATGAAGCCAGTGGACCTTTATTTAAGATGAAAAAAGATCCAAGGATAACTAAAATAGGCGGCTTCCTTCGTAAAACTAGCTTGGATGAATTACCTCAGTTGTTTAACGTGTTATTAGGAGATATGTCTCTAGTTGGTCCGCGTCCTGCCCTTCCAAAAGAGGTAGAGGCTTATTCACTACATGAACGAAAGCGTCTTAATGTATTACCAGGTTTAACTTGTTATTGGCAGGTTCAAGGTCGGAGTAATCTTACATTTCAAGAACAAGTAGAATTAGATATAAAGTATATTTGTACAAGAAATCTCTTGATCGATATAAAACTAATTATGAAAACATTTATCGTGCTATTTGGTTCTAAAGATGCTTATTAACAGAGGAGTTTTTTTATATGGCTAAAATAAGTATCGTAAATGAAGGATTTGGATTAGGTGGCGTAGAAAGAGTTGCAACATTGCTAGCAAATGGTTTAGATTCTTTAGGCCATAAAGTTCATTTAATTGACTTTACTTCTGATGGGAACATTTTTTATGAAACAAAAGACAGTATAAGGATAAAACATTTAAGAAAAAGAAAGACACATAGAAAAGTACGTTATAAATATGAATTTTGGAAGTATAATCTGTCTGGTACACCAATAAAATCCATTAATTTATACAAAGAGCAATGTTTGGACCTTATAAATATAATCAACCAAAATCAGTATGACTTTGTCATATTGTGTCAAGGTACATTGACCTCATTATTACCATATATTAAAAAAGGTATTAAGAACACAAAAATTATTGTTTGGCAACACAATGAATTTAATATATATATGGATAAATATTACAAAAGTGTATCAGATGACTATAAAAGAGGATTAAAAATGGCTGACTTGGTTGTTTGTTTGACAAAGAAAGATGAAATGCTGTTTAAGAAATACAATGATAATACTACTCATATATATAATCCATTAACTATTAAGACAAATGAAATAAGTAATCTCCATCATAAAAATATAGTCTTTATATCAAGGCTTAGCTTGGAACAAAAAGGCTTGGATTATTTAGTTGAAGTGGCTAGGAATTTAAGTGAAGGTTGGAAATTACATATTGCAGGTGATGGTCCAGATCGTGAATGGTTGGAAGAACAAATAGTTAAATACAACTTAATAAACAAAGTAGTTATTCACGGACGAATGGATCCAGATAATATCATTGAGTTATATCTATTAAGCTCACTATTTATCTCTACCTCAAGATGGGAAGGTTTTGGTTTAGTCCTTACAGAAGCAATGAGTGTAGGTCTACCAATCGTCGCATTTAAAAATCAGGGACCTTCAGAAATATTAGCTGATGGCAAGTATGGAGTTCTAATTGAAAAGGGGAATACGAGAAAGTTTTGTGAAGTAATAAATGGTTTAACCTCCTCCCTTGAGCAGAGAACTAAGTACCAAGAATTAAGTTTAAAAAGAGTGAAAGATTTCGATACCAAAGAAATAACTCAACAATGGGATACCCAATTTAAAAAAATAAATGGAAGAAATGATTAATAATTGAACAACTTTGTTAAAAGATTAATTGCTTTTTCCGCTGGTCCAATAATTGGTGCGGGAATTAGCTTTATAACAATACCTCTAACAACATACTTTATAAGTCCAGAAGAATACGGTAAAGCTAGCCTTTTTGTCTTATTTCAGATGCTTTTCGCTACCATAATTTACTTAGGGTTGGATCAATCTTATACAAGAGAGTATAACGAATCGGATAACAAAAAGGTTCTATTGCAAAATGCGTTAATTATACCTTTACTATTGTCATTATTTTTGTTTCTCTTGATAGCTATTTTTCACAAAAACGTGTCTTTATTATTATTTAAATCGGAAATTTATACAATACCGGTTCTATTATTTGGTATTATGATAATATTTATGGTTACTGAAAGATTTATTCTATTGTCAGTAAGAATGGAAGAGAAAGCATTAGAATATTCAATCTTGAATATTCTAGTCAAATTTGTAACTTTAATCGGGACCCTAGTAATAGTCTATTTTGTTAGACGTGATTTTCTTACTGTTATATATTCAGCAACATTGGGGCAAATAATAGGAGATATGTTCCTTATTATTAAATATAGAGATTTGCTTAATTTCAGACATTATAAACCAGACTTTAGCCTGAAAAAAAATATGTTGAAATTCGGGTTGCCTATTCTTGTAGCAGCTTCTATTACAAGCCTTTTGAACTCCTTAGATAGAATATTTCTGAGAACATACAGCGATTTCTATCAACTTGGAATATATACGGCTACTCTTAGGATTGTGGCTACATTAAATATAGTTCAAAACAGCTTTACAAGTTTTTGGGTTCCTACTGCTTATAGGTGGCATCAATCTGGAAAAGATATTAAATATTTTAAGATAGTAAGTGACGGGATATTATTTGTAATGTCAATGCTGTTTATGTTTATAGTGACATTCAAAGATTTTATTGTAACGCTATTATCTAGTGAATATATTGATGCTAAATTTATTGTAGCTTTTCTATGCTTGCAACCAATTATGTATACAGTTAGTGAAACAACATGTTTAGGAATTGTATTTTCCAGAAAAAGTTATATGAATATATGGATATCTTTATTATCCATTATTCCTAATATTGTACTTAATATACTGTTGACACCTATTTATGGAGCTATAGGTACAGCAATTGCTACAGCAGTTTCTTATTTTGTTTTCTTCTGGGGCAGAACCTATTTCTCTAGAAGGACTGGGCTTAAATTCAATGTAATAAAACACCTGGTGGTTTTCTGTTTAGTATTTGTAGTGTGCTTTATAAACTTAACTAAAAACAATGAAGTTCTTTATTGGAACATCTTACTTACTCTGTTTATTGGAGCTGTTCAATATAAAACTATTAAAAATACAATTCCTTTTTTAGTCAAAAAAAACATTGAAAAATAGGGGGATGTTTGATGAATGATAAGATAACAATTTTTGGTATCACATTTGATAATGTAACGATGAATGAAGCAATAATTAAAATTGATAAAGAAATCCAGAAAAATAAGAAGACAAATAGTACTGGATTCGTTGTAACTCCAAATGTAGATCATTTAGTGAATATTAGAAAAGACGAAGAGTTTAGAAAAATATATAAAGAAGCTAACCTAAAATTTGTTGATGGAATGCCCATACTGTTCCTATCAAAATTTTTCAAAAAGCCTTTTAAAGAGAAAGTATCTGGTTCAGATTTAACACCTAGAATAATGGAATTAGCATATCAAAAAGAATATAAAGTTTTTATATTCGGTTCTAAAGAGGGAGTTGCTGAATTGGCGGCGAAAAAATGTAAGGAGATTTATGGACAAGAAATTCATATTGATGTACTAAGTCCAGAATTCGGATTTGAAAAAAATCTTGAATTAATAGAAAGCTATAAGGAAATCATTAAAATTTCATCACCTGATATTTTATTGGTATCTCTTGGTTCTCCAAAGGGAGAATACTTCATAGCTAGTATACAAGACTTGAATATACCAATCTCACTACAGGTAGGAGCTTCAATCGACTTTATAGCAGGTACAGTAAAAAGAGCACCGGTGTGGATGCAAAGATTCGGGTTAGAATGGTTTTATAGATTCATAAAGGAACCAAAAAGAATGTTTAAAAGATATTTTGTTAATGACATGAAATTTATAAATATAGTAGCATACGAACTATTTAGCAAAAAGGACAGGAGATAAATTATGATTAAGAAGAACGTACTAATGGTAGGTTCAAGTACAGATGTAAAAGGCGGTATGACAACTGTTGTAAATTCATTCTTAAAATATAAATCAAATCGCTATAATTTAAGTTACATTGCCACTCATAAAGACTTTAGAAACAGTGCATTTAAATTGATTTACTTTGGTTTACAATTATTAAAAGTTATATATTCTCTTATCTTTAAACAAGTTGATATTGTTCATATGCATCTCTCGGAGCGAGGAAGTTTCCAAAGGAAATATATTATTTTCAAATTGGCTAGATTATTTAATAAAAAAGTGATAACTCATACTCACGGAGCAGAATTTGAATCTTATTTTAATGGTTCAAACAATAAAAATAAGATCAAGATTAAAGAATTGCTATCCAATTCGGATGCAGTTATTGCTTTGGGAACTAATTGGGAAAATATAATAAAAAAGATTGAGTCTAGTTCTAGAACGATTATCCTTAGAAATGCAGTAGACTTACCTATTCCCTTTGAAAAGTCATACAATAATAAGAAACATATTATACTATTTCTCGCTGTTTTAATAGAGAGAAAAGGAATATTAGATTTAATAGAAGCAGCAAAATTTATAACTAAAAACGGTAATGTGGAATTTGTTATTGCTGGTGATGGTGAATTATTTGAAGAGTCAGTTAAAGTTGTTAAATCTGCAGGCTTAGAGAAAAAGTTTAAATTTGTAGGTTGGGTTAATGAGAAGGAAAAGAATGATTTACTTAGAAGAGCAGATCTATTTGTGCTTCCTTCTTATAATGAAGGCTTACCATTATCTATATTAGAAGCAATGAGCTTTTACTTGCCAATAGTTTCTACAAATGTAGGAAGTATAGATGAAGCTGTTAAGAATAAAGAGAATGGTGAATTAGTTCAACCTGGCAGTGTAAAGGAATTAGAAAAAGCAATCTTAAATGTTCTTGAGCCAAAAAACTTATTGAATTATTCAAAGAAATCCAGACAGATGGCTGAGGAAATGTTTGATAACAAGGAATATTTTTTAAAGATAGAAAAATTATATGCCTCAGTAACAGAAGGATGATTATTGTGATTCAAAATAAAGATGACTTAAAAAATTATCTCGCTGCAGATAAACAAGCTTTGGGTTTTACAAGAAAGTTTCCACGGCCAATAGTGGATGATATTTGGAAATTCCAGATATTATTGAGAAAATTAGAATACAATATTAATTGTAAAAAAGGTATTCATAATAGAGTGAAGACGCTATATTTAAAATATAAATTTCACAAGCTTTCGCAAAAACTTGGTTTTGAAATTCCGACTAATGTTTTTGGACCAGGGCTATCCATAGCACATCGAGGTACTATTATTGTTAATAGCGGTTCAAAGGTAGGTGCGAATTGCCGTATACATGCTAATGTTAATATAGGCACTGGAAAAGATACTAGCTTAGTCGATGTCCCAACTATTGGAGACAATGTGTATATCGGACCAGGTGCTAAAATATATGGAGCAATTAATATTAAAGATAACGTAGCAATAGGTGCAAATGCGGTTGTCAATAAAGATGTAGATAGTAATGTCACTGTAGCAGGTGTTCCGGCAAAAATCATTAATCAAAAGGGTTCAAAAGGATTATTGTTTAGATATCATAAGTAAGGAGTGAGGTGAATTAGATGAAAACACCTTTAGTTAGCGTTTTTATACCATTGTACAACGCAGAAGAATACATTGAAGAAACAATAGCAAGTATTCTTGCACAGTCTTATATAAATTTGGAGATAGTGATTGTAAATGATGGATCGAAAGATAGATCTAGGGAGATAGTTAATTCAATAAAAGACAATAGAATTCGACTAATGGATAACGAAAAAAATATGGGACTTCCCTATACTAGAAATGTTGGTTTACGGGAAGCGAAAGGTAAATACTTAGCCATATTGGACGCAGATGACTTAGCGCATAAGGATCGGTTGAGAGACCAAGTGTATTACTTAGAGAAATTTCCTGATTGTAAGGCTGTAGTTACAGATTATAAAGAATTTGGTCGTAAATTTAATAGACGAAGAAAGATTCCTTATAATAGTAATGAGGAATTAAGAATATCCTTATTGTTTAAGAACCGAATTGGTAATTCAACCGGAATGATTAGAGTAAGGGACTTAAAAGACGAATACGAGTATAATCCGAAGTATTTTGTACTACAAGATTATGAATTTTGGTCTAGGCTTGCCTATAAGAATGAAATAGGAATAATACACAAGACGTTAACTTTTTATAGAACAGGACACGTAAATATAACAAAGAAATCTTTAACTGAAAGATTCGAAAAGAGAAGGAAATTACTTCAGGAGATACATGTAGACTCTTTTAATCGATATAAATTTATACTCAGTAAAGAGGAACAAGAGATTTTTACAAGCATTTTTAATCCAGATACACATGAGGACTATGGTTCTTATAACCGACTTTTAAGCGTATTGGAAAATTTAATTAACCAGAACAAAAAAAAGAAAATTACGTCAACTAATGTATTTGAACGTGTATGTAAAGAGGAGTTGTTAGATTCTATAGCCAATAGTAAATTAAGATTCATAGAAATTAGTAGTTTATTTAAAAAAGTATCTAATACATTATTTGAGATTTCTTTAAAGCAAAAATTAAAAGTATACTTAATTCTTTCTGCAAAAAAATTAATCAGAAAATATTAATGGCTGATGAGGAGTATATATGGATATTATTTTATTAATCTTTTTTTTATTCTGCTACTTCTTTACTATAAAATTGATAAGTAAGACAGATCAACAAAACAAGCTCATATGTTCTGTATTACCCATCATATTTTTTAACTTTTATCTCGGAATAGGTCATACTACCATAGTAAATGGAGAAAAAATTGGTGTTGGGGTAAATGTTATTACTATTTCTTTAATAGTTCTAGTGATTTTTATGGTAAACGGTAATAGCTTAAAACTGGACTACGGTATAGTCTTCTTTCTCTCTATGTTTTTTGTTCTTATATTAGATTTATTATATAGGGCAGTAGATCTCCCTTCTTATTATTCTATTCTATTTACATATATAACACTATTTACTTTATACTTAATTTTTAAATCCACACAAAATCTAAAAATCGGAAAATTTCTGTATCTATTTAATTTTATATCCATCTTTAATAGCTTATTAAGTTTAGCTCAATTAGTCACCAAGAAAAAGTTATTAATCGGTGGATTTAATGACAGTATTTTGTATACTGAAGGTGCTATAGATTCCTTGAGAGTTACTGGAATAGCGGGAACCAATAATGCTGCCGGTAACTTTAGTGCATTGTTAGTATGTATAACTCTCTTTAACTTTTTAAAATATAAGGATAAAACGAGTCTTATCGCCCTGATTTTCAACCTACTTTTTTCAGCTTTAACATTAACAAGAATTGGCTATCTAGGTATACTTATTGAATTTATAGTGTTTTTAGCATTCTATTGGAGTAAAAAGAGAAAAGATGTTCTAAGAAGAATTATAATTTATTGTTTTTCTGTACCTATTATAGGCTTAGTATTACTTGTATCTGCTGATTACTTAATAAATAAATTGGTTACTCAAAGGGGAGATACACAATCTTCTCGTTTTATACAATATGAAAGAGTTTTTGATTATGCAATGCCTAACAATTGGTTTACAGGCATTGGCACGGGTCAATACCAAGCGTACCTAAAAAATAATTTTTTTATTAGTGATATTAACATTCACTCTCAATACATAAATACATTAGCCGAAAATGGTCTAATTATATTTGTTTTGTACGTGATATTTAATTTTTGGTTGCTTATAAAGATATGGAGAAAACAAAATGATAAATTAATTAGAATTTTTTCTTTGGCTTTCTTTATAGCAAATTTGATTTGTAGTAACTTTAATCCTAATCAATACTATTTCGTAAATAATGTTTTATATTACTTTGTGATGTTTAGTTTACTATTCGGTCAAGTATCTAAAGAGAAAGAGAGTAGGAATCACAATGAAATTAGCTTACATAATTTTAGCTCATAATAATGAATTGCATTTGAAAAGATTAATAAGAAAGCTTGATAGTGAAAATTCTAGTTTCTTCTTACATATAGATAAAAAAAGTTCAATCACTCTTAGTGGTTTAGGTAATTTAGAAGGTAATTTATATATAATGGAAGAAAGATATGATGTTAAATGGGGTGGATTTAGCATTGTAAATGTGGAAATAGAATTGTTAAGGTTAGCGAGGAGTAAAGGTCAACATGATTTTTATATTTTAATGAGCGGTGTTGATTATCCAATCAAATCAAATGAAGATATTTCGGTGTTCTTTGAAAATAATAAGATGAAAAATTTTATCAATGTTACAAAAATGCCCAATAATAACAAATCTCTAGATAGAGTCTTTTATTATCATATTGAAGGAGGATTTAGAAACAGAACCCTTAGCGGACTCTTTAAAAGAATTATTAATAAAGTTATAGTTAACTCAAAAATAAAGAGAAAATTTCCATTATTGTATCAAGGTTATGATTACTTTGCAGGCAGTCAATGGTGGTGTTTTAATACAGTCTTTACAGACTATCTCTTGGAATTTTTAGACAAAAATAAACAGTTTGTAAGATTCTATAAAAATACATTTATACCAGATGAAATGTTTTTTCAGACTATTATAATGAATTCTCCTTTTGCTAATACTGTTGAACCAGGTTTAACTTTTACAGATTGGAATTTAGGGAAACCTCCTTATCCATCCTTAATAGATAATATACATTTTCCAATAATAAAGAGAGAAATAGATTATGTCTCTGAATATGGACAGAAACAATACTTGTATGCTCGGAAATTCAATGATCATTCAAAAGGTATTATAGAGAAAATAGACCAAATAATCGGCTAAGGGTGATTTTAATGAAAATTATACTTCTATCAGGTGGATCTGGTCAAAGATTATGGCCGTTATCTAATGACTCTCGCTCAAAACAATTTCTAAAAGTTTTGGATAATCCTGAAACGGATACACGAGAATCTATGGTTCAAAGAGTATGGAGGCAATTAAATGAAATTGGGCTGTCTGAAGATGCAATAATCGCAACAAACTATACGCAATCAGAAATACTAAAAAATCAATTGGGGGAAGATGTCCCAATAGTTATAGAACCAGATCGTAGAGATACTTTTGCAGCAATTTCCCTTGCTGTGACATATTTGTATAAATACAAAAGTTTAAAAGAAGACGAAGTTATTACAGTGTTACCTGTTGACCCTTTTGTTGAGCAAGACTTTTTTACACAAATTAAAGGATTGGAAAACTTAATAGATTCTAATAATAGTGATTTAGCACTAATTGGTGTGAAACCAACATTTCCATCTGAGAAATACGGTTATATTCTCCCAGGTAAAGAAGTGAAAAATGGATTTGAAGTTAATAAATTTGTAGAGAAACCTAGTAAAGAGTATGCTGAACAGCTAATGAAAAAAAATGCCTTGTGGAATTGTGGCGTTTTTGCTTTTAGAGTTAGCTATATACTCGATTATCTAGATTGTATAAATATAAATAATGATTATGACTATCTACTAGAAAATTATAGTTCTATACCTAAAAATAGTTTTGATTATGAAGTGGTAGAATCCATGCGTAATATAGTCGTTACACAGTATAATGGCGAATGGAAAGACTTAGGAACTTGGAACACCCTTTCAGAAGAGATGTCAGTTAATGTCAATGGTAAAGGGATTTTAGGTCAGGATACTTTGAATACGCATATAATAAATGAGTTAGACATTCCAGTGGTAGTTATTGGAATAGATAATGCCATAATATCATCTAGCTATGAAGGGATACTAGTTTCTAGTAAAGAATTAAGTCCAAAAGTAAAGAATTATATAAATGAATTTCCTACAAGACCTATGTACGAAGAAAAAAGATGGGGGTGGTATAGAGTTTTAGAATACACTAAGCATGTTGAAGGTAATGAAACATTGGTTAAAAGGATTGGTATTGAAAGAGAATATAATGTGGATTATCTAGTGCACTACAATAGCAGTAAGATATGGACTATAGTAAAAGGAGAAGGAATTTTTGCCATTGACGGTAAGCTAGAGCATATTAGAGCTGGAGATGTTATTAAGATTTCTCTCTCTCAAAAACACTCAGTGAAAGCAATCACAGATTTAGAGATTATAGAAGTTCAAACTGGGAAGCACCTCACAGAAAACGACAATCATACTATTACACAAGAATGGGGAAAAATTGAAGATATGTGTAGTGTAAATATAAAATGAAACTATAGTTGAAATATGAAGAACTCAAGCTTGATACAGCGATCGATCGAATTAGAGACTTACATAGCAAACTGAATGATAAAGTGAAGCCATGGAGTTATAATAATGACTCAAATGAAATCCTTTAAAGTATGAATAGGTGTAATTTTATTACTATCCAATTTAATTCTAACCCAATATGTGATTTGTTAATTTATACCAGATAAGTATTATGTTCGGTCTAATGGTACAGGAGTAGATTTATATTAAATTAGGATGATGGAAAGGAAGTGTCCAAACAGTTCGGAAATCAAATGGCTTATACGCTAATGCAGAACAATTGGAAGATGGTAGAAGGAGCAATAGTCGTTCGAGATGAGCCAGAGAAACTCAACAGAAGAGGATTAAAACGGATATTTTAAGCAAGGGGCACACAGGTATTCCTGTGTGCCTTTTTTATGAGCATAATATATTGGTAAGCTGCTGTATGGCTTTTTTCTGATGCCGATAGAATGTAGCTCTGCTCATATTGCACATTTCGGCTGCTCGTATTGCGTTATCCGGAAAGCGGATAAAACTAATCCAGAGAACCTCTCGCTGGTCGGGAGTAAGCTGATCTGATTGTTCCATTAACGACATAATCTTCTTTTGGACAGAATGTCCATTTGCACAATCAGTAAAGTAGTCTGCGTATTTTTCTAAGTCAGTTGTTGATTTAATGGAGTGCAGCAGTTTCCGTGTTTTCTCTATTGTTAAAGTAAGAGCCTGCTTTTGGTTAATTGGTACCAAATCGAAAATCCAGTCTTCAAATGCCCCTTTTCGAAGGTCTAATTCCAATACTTCTGCCTTTGCCCAGGATGTATCACAACGTATATCTCCTGCCGGACGACTTTGGAAGCCAATGGTTCGCAGGAATTGCCTGAAAGATTCGTTTGTTGCAACGAGAATGGCGCGTTTGCCAGGTGCTAGCTTTGCAAGCTGTTCCATTATAAGCATGCCTGTTAATTCCTGTCTTGTATAAGAGAGGTGGTGCTCGGTTGCTGTAATAAGAATCGGAACAAACGTATCTGCTTGCAAAGCTGCTTGTCTGCACCCTTCTGGTGTGAAGCAGGCATCCAGATCAGCACGGAAATGATGCAATAAAAGTGGTGCAGTCTTTGTTGAAAAATGCACCGTGATGAACATCCCTGTTGGTAGATGTTGCTGATTACGTAATAAAAGAATGCTATCAGGGTCCAGTTGAATTAGTGCATCCAGGAACTTATGATAATTCTGGTTATGTTCAGGATCTACACTATATGAACACCACTCTTCTATTAAGTCATGTAAAATCGGTATGTCACTTTCGACGATATGGTCCGTCTCTACTTGGGTAATAGTAGAGGTGAAGCTTAAATATGCGTTATTTTTTGGCCATGTATCTCTGTTCATTTTGAGTAGCGCAGACGTTATTATGGCTCTATCGGTAAAAGAAGTATCAGTTAATTGCTGATAAAGTACCTGCATACATTTACGATGAAGGCTTGCCAGGCGGCTTGGTTCTCGCATCTGAAAGTCTTGTTTTAGGTGAGTTTTAGCGATTTCATGCAGCTTCAACCCATACGGATGCAAATCTATAAAGGATAGCTTCTGCAAAGCACGATATTCATCGAGACATATTGGGCGTTGTAATACCGCTGCCAGCATCTCCTGATTGGCATATTCCATCACGATCAACACCTCTAATAATGGATGCAGAGAAACAGCTGTCACTTCTCTCAGAAACTTAGCACTGATTGTTTGACTCACGAGACGTAAGTCAGCTTTCCTGCTCTTTGTTACCATATCGACAGCTAGTGCAAGTCCTAAAGGAAATCCATCAGATTTGGAAGCTAATTGATGAGCCTGTTTCGGTGGTAAACTAGAAACAGCGTTAATATAGTTTAAAGTCTCCTCATATGTAAAATGAGTAAGTGGTAAAGAAACGGTCCTGATATGCGGAGAAGCTACTGATTTTCTCGTTGCAAGGACAATACCAATTCCTTTAGCCGCCATATGAGGAAGAAATGCGTTGATAAACCAACTGTGTAGAGCTGTTAATTCATCAAAATGATCCAAGTATAAAATAATTTTCTTTTGAAGCGGATTATGAATAAGTACATCAATGGATGCACCATGCTGATAAGGGTGTATCAGCATATGAATATATTCCATAAAACCGGAAGGCGTCTGTGGACAAACACTTCCGTCTAGGAAAATTGTATGTATTCCTTTAGTTTTTGTATCATGGTTCATTTTTGCTAAGAGGGCACTTTTTCCGATTCCACCCATGCCCGATACGACGAACAATGTGGAGACAGCCTGATATTCCGCTAACCAGTTGTGGTATATAGCAAGTTCCTTGTTCCGGCCAACGAAAACATGTTGCCGGACAACTGGTTCTAAAGGCAATAATTCCTCCACTCCAATCGCTCCTTTTAATTGTTATATGTTACAAGAAACATAAGTATATATTACTATAAAACCCTATTATATATGACAAAAGTTACAAAAATAGACAAAAGTAATTTTATTCTGTTTTTTTAAAGTGGATATTTTTTGCAAAACTTATAAAAACTATATTCCACTAATACTTTTCATGCTATTATCTTTAGTAGGTATTTTTAGAAAGGCGGATTATCGTGACTTTACAGCGTCAGACGCGCAAGAAGAAAAAAGTGCGTAAATTCAGAGTGTTTATGATGGTATTCCTGATCGCTTTCTTAGCAATCGGAGGTTATGCTGCTTATGAATATATTTCTGCTTCGCGTGCTGCGAATGCAGATAATAACCTTAGTGATGAAGTGGAATTTAATGGCTCAGATGAGAATGTAGATAATGTGAATGTACTCGTACTCGGAAGTGATTCTCGTGGAGGAGATAGTGCCCGGGCAGACACGATCATGATTGCCAATTACAGTTCAGATACAAAGCAGCCGAAACTGATATCTATCATGCGTGATACGTATGTGAATATTCCGGGTTATGGATATAACAAGATAAACGCTGCTTATTCAATTGGCGGACCAGAGCTTGTTCGGAAGACAGTTACAGAAAACTTTGGAATTGACATTAATTATTATGCTGAAATTGACTTCAAAGGCTTTGAAAAGCTCGTTGATGCAGTTGCGCCAGATGGCATTGAGGTAACAGTAACACCAGAAATGACAACTGACCAAAAAGCATTAGGTGTACAGCTAACAGAAGGTACACAGAGACTTCATGGTGAGGAGCTATTAGCTTATAGCCGTTTTCGTCATGATGCAAATGGAGACTATGGCCGGGTGCAGCGTCAGCAGGAAGTCCTCGGTAAACTGAAAGAAGAAGTTGCCAGTGTGACGACTGTTGGTAAGCTGCCGAAGATGATTGGGATTGCTAATGGATACGTAAGTACAAATGTCCGCAACGGTTTGCTGTTGTCTATGGGTACAGATGTCTTGAGAGGAAAGACGGAAGATATGCAGACGATGCGTATTCCAATGGATGACACATATCATGATAACCGTTACGACGTCGGAGCAGTGTTGGAGTTCAATGTTGGCGGTTTGGAACAGAATGCACAGGAAGCTCAAACTTTCTTGAATCAGTAATACTTAAATAGACCTCTTCTTTTTTAGTAAAATATTGAAAAAAGAAGAGGTTTTTCATGATATAATTTAATTTCCAGTGGTAACAGAATAAGGGGGAAATGGTTTTGGGTAGGAAAGATAAACGCAAGAAGAAAAGAACCTGGCTGAAAGTGACCTTAAGTATTATAGCGATATTAATAATTGCAGTAGCAGCAACAGGCATCTATGCTGCAAATAAAGCGAAGACAACAGTCAACACGATGCAAAAAGACTCAGACTCAATTGATAAGAAACAATCAATAACAAAAGTGAAAGATCAAGAGAAATTGAATGTTTTGCTTCTTGGTGTGGATCAGCGCGAAGACGATGCTGGACGTTCCGATGCATTAATGGTTTTGTCTCTTGATCCATCTAATGATTCTATGAAACTAATAAGTATCCCTCGTGACTCACGTACAGAAATCGTAGGTCATGGAACGACAGATAAGATTAACCACGCATACGCTTTTGGCGGGGTTGATATGGCAATTGATACGGTAGAGAACTTCCTTGATACTGATATCGATTATTTCGCTGAAATGAACATGGAAGGTCTTTCTGACTTTGTCGATGCAGTTGGCGGGATTACTGTTAATAATCAGCTTGATTGGATCGATGAAGGGTACTACGAAAAGGGCTATCATTACGCACAAGGAGAAATCCAGCTGGATGGACCAAAGGCTATGGGCTATGTTCGTATGCGTCACTTGGATCCGGATGGTGACTTTGGACGTAATGCACGTCAGCGTCAGGTAATCCAAGCTGTAATCGACAAAGGTGCTAGTATCAACTCTGTAAGTAAGATTGATGATATCCTCGGAGCATTAGGCAACAATGTCGAGACGAATATGGACTTCTCTACGATGACAGACTTATTCAAGAATTACAGGAATGTACGTCAAAACTCAGAGAATTACCAGATGCAAGGTGCTGGTACAACGATTGATGGCGTGTATTATTATGAGATAACACAGGATGAACGAGATAAAGTGCATGATATGATTTCATAAGAAGATTTCAATTAAAAAGCTTTTACCCAATTTATTAGGGTGAAGGCTTTTTTATGTTGATCATTATAAGAAAAAATCCGGTTCATGGTCTTAATTAAGTTGAAACACCTCAAAATCTTGCTAGATTTGAGGTGTTTTCCTTTAGTAGAACTGGTTTTTATTTAGGGGCTTAAGTCACAAACTAATAAATATTTTACAATTTCTTAAAAAATATGTAGTTTATTGTTAATTTGTTGTAAAGTGGTTATTGTAGACACCTCTTTAGGAAGGAGCAACAATTATGGAAATAAACAATCAGCCTACTATATCGGTTATTATGCCTGTTTATAACGTTAATAGTTATATTAGACATGTTCTGGATTCCATTATTGCGCAGCGTGGATGGATGCTTTCAAAGGAAATAATTATTGTGGATGATGGTTCTACAGACGGGACTTTAGATACAGTTTTATTATATCAAAATGAATACGATTACATAAGGGTGATTCATACAAGTAATAAGGGGCCGGGCTTTGCTAGGAACGAAGGGATGAAATTAGCCCAAGGTGAATATATCATTTTTGCCGATGGAGATGATTACATTCCAGAGGGTGCCTATGCAAAGATGCTCCACTATGCTCGACACTGTCTTTCTGACATTGTTGTTGGCAATGTACAGCGATTTTCTAACGCAAGGGGTGTATTTAACAGCGGATTGCATAAGAAGATTTTCGAAGATACGCAGGAAGATACCCATATTCTGACGTATCATAATCTCCTTTATGATACGACTTCCTGGAACAAGCTGTTCCGCCGGACATTCTTGCTGGAAAATCAGCTCACGTTTCCAGAAGATGTACTGTATGAGGATATTCCATTTAATATGGCAGCCCACTTGATGTCCAATAAAACAACGATTATTGAGAATATCGTCTATCACTGGCGCCTGCGGGATGGGTTGGATAGATCCATTACACAATCCAGGGACGAACTGAAGAATTTCAATGATCGAATGGAAATGGTTCATGCTTTTGATAAGATAATCGAGGATATGCTCGCTAAAGGCCAGCACATCCCTGCTGCATTCTTGGAAGCAAAAGAGAAAAAAATCCTGACGCTGGATCTTATGCTGTACATTGACACGTTAGAAAAATACGACAAACAAGATCAGCTTACAATTATTACTGTGATCAGCAGCTATCTGGATACATTAAAAACGGATGTCTTATCCAAACTGATTGCAAAGGATCGGATCAAGTACCACTACATACGAAACAGAGATATGGAAGGACTTTTAGGTTTTCTGAATTCAGGTATGAAGTTTACAGAAATTCCTGTTACACGCTGGAGCAAAGAGAAAAGGTTTAAGCTCCGGAAAAGCCTTGGCGCAGGGTTACCATTGCAATTAAGCAGTGTAGAGCATGACGTTTCCCCTTTTACGAAGATAAAAGAAGCATCTGTAACGGACACAAAGCTCGTGATTGATTTTGTCGCATTCCTAAGAAGGGCGAATTCGAAGAAAGTGGTTGTAAGAGCTTTTCTGGAAGATATCGGAGGAAAACAGCAAACAGAAATCAAGATAAGGTTAGCCAAAAACAAGCGGAATACCTTGGCTTATGGAGAAGGGAAAAGCTCTTATCTGTTTAAACGGTTTGATAATTATGATCAATCTGATGGCAGGGTTATCATCGATCTTCAAGACAAATTGAGTAAAAGTATCATTTCGGAAGATGCGAAGATTCGGCTGGAGTTTTCTTTTAATGGAAAGACGTATTCAGCATTTTTAGCTAATCCGGTAAAAGGAAATAAACCACGCCCGTTACCATATGTGCAAGATAACGCTATTTATAAGTTCAAATATAATGCGGCTTGGCAATTGAAAATAAAAAGTGAAGCAATTGAGGCAAGAATAGCGGATTTTGAAATGAAACGAGATACGCTGCTGCTGTATGTTGAAAAATTTACAGAGCGAGATTTTGCCCTGAATCTAACCTCAACAGAAGCTGGTAAACTGGAGTATATAATCAAACCTCAAAAAGAGGAAGAAGGCAAATATGTATTTGCTGTCGATATGAACCGAGCTGACTTAATCAGACATAAGTTTGATGTGCAAGGTATCTATTTGGACGAAATCGAAGTATTTCCTATACCTATGAGCGACACAGCCGCAAGATATATTCCTATCATTGGAGAGAGTAAAGAAGTTCAGTTCCAAAAAGATACGAACAATAATCTCTCGATACGATTCTCAGATGAACACAGTCCGTTTTTGCGCAAAGCTGAATTTGTGAAAGGTAAATTGCAGCTAATGATTGAGATGCGTCATCAACAAGGGCAAACAGAAGCGCAGGAATATCTGTCTATAAGAGATAATATCAATGACCTTCACATTCCAGCTGCGAGCACCTCTTTGACGGATGCTGGATACAAAACTTTGGCGTTTGAAGTCTCCTTGGATCATCTTAATGAAAAGCTCACTGGTAACAGCAGCTTGCAGATCCTTCTTGGGCATGTCAGGGATGATGAGGTAGTTGAAAATCCTGTTATAAGTGACGAAGCCAAAATTGATAAAACGAAGTGGCACCGCTCAGAGCTGAAGCTGGTAAGCAATGCTTCCAGTCATTTGAGACTGACACGCAAAAAGAAGAAGACTTACTTTGAAGATGGACCGCGGAGAAAAATGCTTCTAGAGAGATATATTTACCCAATTATGCGCACCCTTCCGATGCGGAAAAACTATATTATGCTGGAGTCATTCTGGGGGAGAACTCCTGCATGTAATCCATTGGCTATATATGAGTATATGCGTGATCAGGACAGCAATTATACATTCATTTTCAGTACGAATGATCCATTGTACAAAGCAGATCATCCAAATGCCGTCGTCGTGAATCGGTTATCTCTCAAGTATTATTACTACTTGGCTGTAAGTAAATTCTTCATTAATAATGTAAACTGGCCATTGCAATACAAGAAAAGAAAACAGGCCGTTGAGATACAGACACTGCACGGTACTTTCTTGAAGACGATGGGGTTAGATGTGAAAAACGAAGTAGATACACAAAAGAAACTGCAAGACTTTCGAACACGGCACAGCAGATGGGATTATCTTATTTCCCCAAGTCCATTCATGACGCAAACAGCAAGAAGAGTGTTCGAATACCAAGATAAACCTGTACTGGAGATCGGAACGCCGAGGAATGATATTTTATTCGGTGCAGATGACGAACAGGTAACAGCTATCAAAACGAAAATCGGAATACCAGCTGAAAAGAAAGTGATTCTGTATGCCCCTACTTACCGTGCCAAGACAGATGATACGCTGCACCTGGAAATCGAGAAGATGAAAGAACAGCTTGGAGACGACTATGTCTTGTTGATTCGAATGCATTATTTTGTTTCTAATAATATCAAGTTCGATGACCATGATGGCTTTGTCATGAATATGGCTACATATCCGAATGTGAATGAGCTTTATTTGATATCAGATATTATGATAACGGATTATTCTTCTACCATGTTTGATTATGCTATTACAAGAAAGCCGATGATTTTCTTTACGTATGATTATCAATACTATAAAAATGATTTGCGCGGCATGTATCTTGATTTTGAAAAAGAAGCACCAGGTCCGATGTTTGAAAAGACGAGTGATATTGTGGATTACATTCAGCAAATCGACCAACAGAGAGCGTTATTTGCTGAGAAAGAACAGCTGTTCTTCGAGCGTTATGCCCAGTTCGAAACTGGAAATGCGGCGAAGCAAGTCAATGATCTTATTGCAAGTTTACAAAAGAAAAGAAGCATGATTTCTAACATGCAAAGAGGCGTAGTAAAACCTGATGCATAACATCTCAGTGTATGGGAGCTGCGTTTCTAGGGATGTATTCAACAGCAGATTTGTTCCTGATCATAAAGAGCATTTCCAGCTTGTTTCTGATCAGCAGCACGTCAGCTTGATTTCTTTGATGTCTCCTTCGATCATTATCGATACAGATCATGTAGAAGGAGATGTCAGCCCTTTTTATCAAGAGGTCTTCAAACAGGATATGAATAAATCTTATCTGAATAAGCTGATTGAAACACAACCGAATTGGCTGTTGTTGGACTTCTATACAGATGCTTATTACGGAGCTTGTATGCTGAAGGACGGAACTTATATTACGAATAAGCTATGGCAATACAGAAAGTTGAATGCTTTTGAACAGCTGTCTCCTATAAAATCATTTTCGTTCAAAGAGAATACAATAGAGTTTTTGACTCTATGGAAAAAGGCTTTCGATGCATTCATCCGTGAAATAGATATACTGAGCTCTAGCACAAAAATAATTGTAAATAGAGCAAAATTCATCGATAACTTAGTTGTTGGTGGGGAAGAGACGCTTTTATCAAATATGAGGCAAGATCCATTTAATATTGATCATATCAACTATATCTGGAGTATGATGGATGATTACGCTATTACGTATCATCGGGCTTATGCGTTGGATTTTGAGAAGGATAACTATCATTTGATCGATACGCATCCATGGGGGAAGTTTTATGTGCATTATGATGAAACGTATTATTTGAATGTGAGGAATAAACTTATAGAGATTATGAAATAGCAGCTGTTCCTTACATAAGATAAGAGCTCCTGTCCGATACGGACAGGAGCTCTTATTTTTAGTTCACTGTATGCATGTGCTTCGATTCCCCAAGCACAGCTTCTGCGATATTCACTGCATGGTCCCCGATGCGTTCGAGGTTGCTGATGATGTCGATGAAGACAATACCAGATTGGCCGCTGCAGGAGCCTTCTGTCAGACGCTGTATATGCTGTTTACGCAGCTTGCGTTCGAGCATGTCGATTTTCTTTTCTTGTTCGACAACTATTTTAGCTTGATTTTTATCATTATTTTGCAAGGAAAGCATAGCATCCTTCACTGTGTCGGTAGTGAGAAGGAACATTTCAGTCAGATCTTCCATTGCAGAGCTGGAGATTTTGACTTTGTTCGATTGCTGATACTCAACGAGCTCAATGATGTTCTCGAAATGGTCACCAATTCGTTCGATATCGCTTACTGCATCGATCAATGCACCATGCTCTTCCGATTCCTGAGCAGAAAGCGACTCAGCCGAAATTCGGACAAGATAGTCCATGATCTTGCGGTCGAAGTTGTTAATGGCTTCTTCTATTTGGTAAGCACTATTAGCATGTTTCACTTGTTTCGTCTGCAAGAATTGATTTGTTTCTTCCAAACCTTGGACAGCCACTTCTCCCATACGTACCACTTCTTGCTTTGCATTGCCTAATGCCACAGAAGGTGATTGCTGGATCATGACTGGGTCCAGTCCTTTTGTATTGTAGGCAACCACCTTATCCTCACCTGGAATCAATTTCGTAACAATCCAAGCGAGAACAGCAACAAATGGAATCTGAATCAACGTGTTCGTGATATTAAACGTTCCATGTGCAAATGCAATGGTCATACTTGGGTTCAGATCCCATGCTGACTGCATCCAGTTTACAAGTGCAGTATACGGGATAAGCAGGATCAAGAAGATCACACTACCAATCAAGTTAAATAATACATGTGTTGCGGCTGCTCTTCTTGCTGCAATAGATGCACCGATAGAAGCAAGCACAGCCGTAATCGTCGTTCCGAGATTATCTCCGAACAGAATTGGCAAGGCTGCCTGCAAATCAACAAGCCCTTCCGTATAAAGACCTTGCAGAATACCGATTGTTGCGCTAGAGCTTTGAACAACGACCGTGAATAGCGTACCAGCCACGACTGCCAAAATTGGGTTGTCGCTTAGCTGCACAGTTAGGTCATGGAAAGATTCCAGGCTGCGAAGCGGCTTCATAGCTCCGCTCATCAGTTCAAGTCCATAGAACAATGCACCAAAACCGAAGAAGATTTGACCAATGTTATTGATTTTTTTGTTTTTAAAGAAGAATAGCATTAGTGCTCCGGCGGCTAGGATTGGCAGTGAATACGCACCAACATCCAAACCGATGATGAATGCAGTAATAGTTGTACCGATATTGGCACCCATGATAACGCCAATCGCCTGACGCAGCGTCATAAAACCAGCACTAACCAAGCTGACCGTTATTACGGTTGTACCTGAACTGCTTTGGATCAGGACCGTAACGAGAATACCGGCAAGTACCCCCATAAGCGGGTTAGTCGTGAATTTATCCAAAATATCGCGTAATTTATCTCCAGCCGATCTTTGGAGTCCATCTCCCATCGACTTGATACCGAAAAGGAAGATACCTAATCCTCCAATAAAAGAGAAGATTATTTCCTGTAAATTTATATCCAAGTTTTTCACCCCTAAGGTTAATAATCTGTCACAAACACGACTATTATGTCTAATTGTTAAAGGTATGTAAAGGCAATTATGAAAGGATTTACAAAAGCTTTACAAAAGTCTGAGGAAGTCATGTGATTATTGTTATTTAAAGGAAGAAATGCAAATAAAAAAGAGCTGTTCC
>NZ_NPBJ01000020.1 GCF_002272075.1 Terribacillus saccharophilus | reverse complement strand
GGTTCACTTCAAAAAAACTTGCTTTTCCTGATCAGACAGTGTATAATATATATTGTCGTAGGAAAAGATAAGTAAGGTCTGGTGGTAATAGCGAAGAGGTCACACCTGTTCCCATGTCGAACACAGTAGTTAAGCTCTTCAGCGCCAATGGTAGTTGGGTTCGCCCTGCGAGAGTAGGACGCTGCCAGGCAGAGTATTTCCTTTATATTATCGCGGGGTGGAGCAGGGGTAGCTCGTCGGGCTCATAACCCGAAGGTCGCAGGTTCAAATCCTGCCCCCGCAACCAATTTTTCACTTATTACTTAGTGGAAAATGGCAGTACACAAAGTGTACAGTCAAAAGTTTATTGCACTAATACATAGTAGCAACATTGGTCCGGTAGTTCAGTTGGTTAGAATGCCTGCCTGTCACGCAGGAGGTCGCGGGTTCGAGTCCCGTCCGGACCGCCATACATAAAACGTTCAAAAGCTTTAGGATTACTCCTAAAGCTTTTTTTATATGTGTATTTCCCATCCAACTAGTGTAATACTTTCCGCTGCACCTGCTGACTGGGCGTTTGTAAGTGTTGTCTGCATGAAATGCGGCATGCTCTCGCTCTTGCTGAAAGCGCGCTGCAGCCGGGAGGCACTCTTATATGGAGATACAGGGAAGCACTGCAATCCGATTGTGGAGAGCAGGATATGGTTAGTACCACTTGAAAGAGGCACGCTCCCCATATTAAAGACAGGCACCACTTGATCAAACGTATTATCAGCACCAATTTTACCTGAACTATTTTGCTGATTCAGCTGGACAGAGTTGTAATGATTTGGAGAAGGTACTAAATGATAAAGTGAATTCTCCCCAATGGATAACCAATACAAATAACCCGCTTTACGTACAGCGATTAAACAGGAAGCATTACCGTTTACCTTGGCTGCCGTTGAGCGGAAACGTACGCTGTTGAACATACTCATCAGAAAGCTGTCGATCTTTTTTATTGCGCTGGAAACATCTTCATCAAGCGTCTCAGTGATTTTCCTTTGCCTGAGTATGAGGGAGTCTGCGATGAAGGCAGCACTTTCTACTGTATGCTGTGCCCCCATGACAACTGCTAGCTCCCAATCGGCTCCAGTAAGGATAAGACAAGCATTCTCGTTCTTATAAGCACCATGCGCAATGCTTCCGCCGAAGCGCCCGATCCAGACATGCTGGTATCCGCTCAGATCGACTTGATCCAGATAGGATTTCATCTCACCATTCCAGCTGTAGTTGTACATTTGCTCTAATGCTTCCATATACATACTCCTTTATTGGCTGATAATATAAGTATTCTCCATAAATCCACGAAAGCCTTTTTGTTTCTAGTGCTTTTGCTTTTAGGCTATATTTTGCTATGATGAATAGATGAACAAAGAATGAAAGTGAGTCAGGTGACGGTTATGACCCAATTTATAAAGAAGATGCATACAATAGAAGATACCAATTCGTTTGGCCAAAAGCTGGCCGAACTGCTTCAGCCTGGAGATATCATCACGATGGAAGGAGACCTTGGTGCAGGAAAGACGACGCTGACTAAAGCAATAGGTGCGGGTCTAGGTGTGAAAAGGACGATAAACAGTCCTACCTTCACAATCATCAAGGAGTATGAAGGACGTCTGCCGTTATATCATATGGATGTTTACCGGTTAGAGAACAGCGATGAAGATATCGGTTTCGAGGAGTATTTTTCAGGGGAAGGTGTTTCCATTGTAGAATGGGCACAATTCATTGAAGACTATTTGCCAAAGGAACGACTGGAGCTTACGCTCAAGCATGATGGAGAAGCAAGAACAATCTTACTGCAGCCAATTGGTGAACGTTATGAAAAGCTTTGTAAGGAGTTAGCGGAATGAATATATTAGCGATGGATACTTCCAATCAGCTGCTAGGAGTAGCGATTGTGAAAGATGGAGTGACATTAGGTGAACATGTTATGCATGGACACAGAGATCACTCGGTTCGATTGCTTCCCGCAATCGAACAATTGATGAAGGAAACAAAAACGACACCTGCTGATTTAGATCGAATTGTCGTTGGCCAGGGACCTGGTTCATACACAGGTGTTCGAATCAGTATGGCAACTGCAAAAACAATGGCATGGGCACTTGGCATCGATGTCATCGGTGTTTCAAGTCTGGAAGGTCTTGCGCATCAAGGGGAGCTATTCTCAGGATATGTTTGTCCTTTCTTCGATGCTCGCAGAGGCCAAGTGTATACTGCTCTTTACGCCAGCAATAGTGACTCCTTTGAACAAATAGACGAAATCGTCAATCCGCTATTCTCGGATTGGCTGGAACAGCTACGAGAAAAAGGCGAAAGAATATTGTTTCTAAGCCCTGATATCGAGATGTACCGCAGTATGATCATTGAGATACTGGGTGAGCAAGCAATAATCCCAGAAGCTGCTATACATTACGCTCGTCCATCTGTACTTGCTCAGATAGGAGCTGCAAGGAAAGCAGATGATTTGCACCAAATCGTACCAAATTATGTTCGTATGACAGAGGCTGAGTCAAATTGGCTTAAGCAGCAGGAGCAGCAGAAGTGAGCGCAAAAGTGACCGTACGTCCGATGCAATTAGCCGATGTGCCAGCTGTCTATACAATTGAGACTGCATCTTTTGCAACTCCATGGACCATCGATATCTTTGAACGTGAAATTACGGAAAATACGTTTGCAAATTATTTTGTCATTGAAAGTGATGGCGTAATTGCTGGTTATTGCGGTATGTGGCTCGTCATTGATGAAGCACAGATCACGAATATTGCTATACTGCCGAACTTTCGAGGTCAGAAACTGGGCGAGAAGCTGTTTGCCCATGTAATGGAACAAGCAATTATGGCAGGGGCTTACCGTTTATCTCTAGAGGTACGTGTAACTAATGTACCGGCACAGCATTTATACCGGAAATTTGGTTTAGTACCGGGCGGTATCCGGAAAAACTATTATACAGACAATCAGGAAGACGCGATTGTAATGTGGGTGAATTTATGAAAACATCAGAACTTATTTTAGCAATAGAAACAAGCTGTGATGAAACAGCGGCAGCCGTCATTGAGGGAGGCAGGATCATCAGATCCAATATTGTTGCGTCCCAAATTGAGAGCCATAAGCGTTTTGGCGGTGTAGTGCCGGAAATAGCATCCAGGCATCATGTGGAACAAATTACGCTCGTCATTGAAGAAGCGATCCAGCAAGCTGGAATTCAGAAAGAAGAGCTGGACGCGATTGCTGTGACACAGGGGCCCGGTCTTATCGGAGCATTGCTTGTTGGTGTGAATGCAGCCAAAGCGCTGGCGTTCTCCATTGGCAAACCGCTGATTGGTGTCCACCATATAGCGGGACATATCTATGCCAACCGACTGGAGCAGGAGTTCAAGTTCCCGCTGCTTGCATTGGTCGTTTCTGGCGGTCATACAGAGCTTGTTCTTATGAAAGAACATGGCAGCTTTGAAGTAATTGGAGAGACACGTGACGATGCAGCAGGTGAGGCTTATGACAAGGTAGCCAGGACATTGCAGCTGCCTTATCCGGGAGGTCCCCGCATTGATAAGCTAGCAGCAGAAGGCGAGCAATCCATTGATTTCCCTCGTGCATGGCTAGAACCAGAGAGCTATGATTTTAGCTTTTCCGGTTTGAAATCTGCGGTCATCAACACACTGCATAATGCCAAGCAAAAGGGAGAAACATTTGCACCTGCAGATGTAGCGGCAAGCTTCCAAGCCAGTGTAGTAGATGTGCTTGTAGGGAAAACAATCCGAGCGGCCGAAGCATTCGGCGCAAAGCAAGTCATTGTTGCGGGTGGTGTTGCTGCCAACAGGGGGCTGCGCGCTTCTTTGGAAGAAGTGTTTGCAGACAAGCAAGCTGATCTGCTTATCCCGCCGCTTGCTCTATGCACGGATAACGCAGCCATGATTGGTGCTGCGGCATCCATCCTTTATCAGCAAGAAAAATTCGCGGATTTATCTATGAATGCTAAGGCATCTATGCCGTTATAAAAAAAGCATCGTTTTCTTTATGAAAACGATGCTTTTTTATTCACAGTCTATATTCTGAATTGTGCATAACTTATTAAAACCCACTATTAGTACCAGGTATAGAAGTGGATAAAACTGTGCAAAAGCGCTGTGGATTCTGTGGATATTGTGCATAACCTTGTGTATATCCCATTAAATCAACAATGAAAACGCATTTAGTCCTGTGTATAACTTTCCTGTTCTTCGCTAAGTATTTCCCATTCTTCCATTACTTCTAGCAGTGTTGCCTGCAGCTCTTCATTCTTTTCAGTGATTTCCTGGGCTTTCTGATAATCTTGGAAAATTGTCGGATCGGTAAGCAAAGTCTCATTTGTTTCAATCTCTGTCTCCAGTTCAACTATCTTTTCTTCTAGCTCTGAAATGCGTCGTTCCCGTTTCCGGATTTCCCGCTTTATTGCCTTATCTTGATGATAAGAGGATTTGTTCTCCGACATAACAGTTCTCTGCTTCGTTTCTTCTGCCATAGCTTCCAAGGCAGCAATCTCCTGCTTCTCTTGTTTCTTTTCTATAAAGTAATCATAGTTGCCTAAGTAGGATAAAATCTGCTTGTCCGCCATTTCCAGTACTTGTGTGGAAACTTTATTCATGAAGTAACGGTCATGGGAGACAAAGAGTATAGTACCTGGGTAGTCGGCCAATGCACCTTCCAATACTTCCTTGCTGTCTAAATCAAGGTGGTTGGTCGGTTCATCCATGATCAAGAGATTCGATTTCTGCATCATTAGCTTCGCCAGAGCAAGGCGGGCCTTTTCGCCACCACTCAGTGTGTTGACTACTTTGAGGACATCATCGCCAGTGAACAGGAAGTTACCAAGAATGGTGCGGATATTCTTCTCATCCATAAGCGGATACTCATCCCATAGCTCAGCAAGGACACTCTTCGATGAATGCAATTCCGTCTGCTCCTGGTCGTAATAGCCTATACTGACGCCTGTGCCTACCTCTACCTGACCGGATTTAGCAGGCAGCTTTCCGATAATGGTCTTGAGCAATGTCGTCTTACCCGTTCCGTTCGGCCCGGTGAGAGCGATACGGTCTTGACGATTCATATGGAAGGTAACGTGCTCAAAGACAGGGGAGGTACTCTCTGGATATTGATAAGCCAAGTCTTTTACCTTCAATACATCATTTCCGCTTCGACGATCGATATCAAATGTGAGCTTTGCAGATGATGCGTCATGGAGCGGCCGGTCGATTCGTTCCATCTTCTCCAACTGTTTACGTCTGCTTTGTGCGCGTTTCGTCGTTGTGGCACGTGCGATGTTCTTTTGAACGAATTCTTCCATCTTTTTGATTTCAGACTGCTGTTTCTCGTATTGCTTCAGCTCGCGTTCGAAATTGGCAGCTTTCTGTTCGAGATAGTTACTGTAATTTCCTTTGTAACGAACAGAGTGATTGTGCGCTATCTCAATTACGGTATTAACAGTTTTGTCGAGGAAGTAACGGTCATGCGATACAACTACGACAGCCCCTTGATAACTGCTCAAGTAACCTTCCAGCCAGTCCAAGGTTGAAATGTCCAAATGGTTCGTCGGCTCATCCAGTATTAATACGTCCGGTTTCTGGAGAAGGAGTTTTCCTAGGGCAAGACGCGTTTTTTGCCCGCCGCTTAATGAACCTATCGGAGTAGACAAGTCTTTGTCTCCGAAACGGAGGCCATTCAGCACGGAACGGATATCTGCTTCATATTGATAGCCTCCGTTTAAACGGAAGGCTTGTTGTTTTGTATCATAATTGGTTAGAAGCTGCTGGTAGGCTGTCTCGTCTGAAATAAGATCAGGGTCTCCCATCCTTGCTTCGAGACGGCGCAGCTCTTCCTCTTGCTGAATAAGATCAGCGAAGACAGTCTTCATTTCTTCCAGGATGCTTTTTTCCGACTCTAAGCCTGTATGCTGCTCCAGGTACCCAAGTGTGGCATCCTTTGCTAGGAATACATTTCCTTCGTCATAGCTTAATTCTCCTGCAAGGATCTTCAGCAAGGTCGATTTTCCGGCACCGTTTCGTCCTACGATGGCTAATCGGTCCTGTGTTTGTACTTCCAGTTTTATATTTGATAAAATGACGTCTGCGCCAAATAGTTTCGTTATATTGTTCGCTTGCAATAAAATCATTCTGTTCACCTCATACTATCAGTGTATCCTATGTGACAAAACAGTAGCAAGCGCCGAATTTCAGCACTTTTAGCTTTCATGCGGATGGACATCAGAAATGATTTTGTTAAAATGGAGACAAGGTGACTCTCATCATCTTTCTTTGTGAATCTGTACAAGACTTTCCTTCTTAAATCTGTTAGAATAAGTTGTTAACTATAATCGTACTTTGTGAAAGTATCATTTCGTAATAATTCAAGGACGAAGCCGCAGGCAGCATCTGCAACTCCTTATAGATGCCAGAAAGGAACCTGTCTGCAGCCATTATTCCATTCTTTAGGGATAGTGCTGGTCATATACGACAAGAGGTAACAGAACGGTATCGTTCTAGTCCGATAGGCCTTTTGATCAGCTGCATGGCTGCACGAAGTTCGCTTCTGGAAGCTGCAGGCTTTAGGAGGATAAATGAGCATGTATATGGATCAAAATAAAATACCAAAAGCTACGGCAAAGCGGCTGCCACTTTATTATCGATTTCTCAACAGTCTGCATCTGCAGGGTAAAACAAGAGTCTCATCTAAAGAACTCAGTGAATCGGTTAAAGTTGACTCAGCTACAATCCGCCGTGACTTTTCCTATTTCGGAGCACTTGGCAAGAAAGGCTATGGTTATAATGTAGAGTATTTGCTGAACTTCTTCCGGAAGACACTAGATCAAGATGAGATCACAAGAGTGGCGCTTATCGGGGTCGGTAATCTTGGAACAGCATTCTTGAATTATAACTTTACGAAGAATAACAATACAAAAATAGAAATGGCATTCGATACGGATCCAGGAAAAGTGGATCATAATATCGGCGGTGTCCCTGTATACCATATTGATGATTTGGAAGAATATATCGGCAACGTAAGTGCAGCGATCCTGACGGTGCCAGCGCAAGCTGCCCAAGCAATCACTGACCGCCTTGTCGAGTGTGGTATTGCTGGAATCCTGAACTTTACACCAGCGCGAATCGCAGTACCGAGCAATATCCGTGTGCATCATATCGATTTGGCTATCGAATTGCAGTCATTAGTTTATTTTTTGAAGCATTATTGATTCAAGCACCTCTCATGCAGAGGTGTTTTTTTCTTACATACGATTATCCAAATCATTTTACTTATCACGTTAATCGCGGTTAAATCATGACTAAGCAAGGATACTAGGATATAAGAAGCGGAAGGGAAGTGAAAATATGATACAGCAAGCCGCCATCACGTTACAGGAAGTGGTGTATGAAACAGAGGAGAACAAAATCATCTGCGGTATAACAGGCAGATTCACGAAGGGGAAGATCACAGCGATAATCGGTCCGTCAGGCGCAGGAAAGACGACACTTTTTCGATTATGTAATGGATTGCTTTCACCCTCAGGCGGAAATATACTGATCAACGGGAAGGAAATCTTAACGTTTGATCCTGTGAGCTTGCGCCGTCATGTCGGTATCGTTCTCCAGCAGGCAACTATGCTGGAAGGAAGCGTTCGGGACAATTTGGCATTGCCTTTACAGCTTGATGGAAAGGAGCTGACAGATGACGAGGCACAACGGATGATACAGTTAGTAGGGCTCGATCCAGACATATTGGATCGAAACAGCAGGGATTTATCGGGAGGCCAGAAGCAGAAGGTTTCCATTGCTCGAACACTGCTGAATGAGCCAGAGATTTTGCTGCTGGATGAAATCACATCTTCCTTGGATCGAGTTTCCAGGCAGGACATAGAGAAACTGATTGAATGGATCAATAGAGAGACTGGAACGACTGTCATATGGATAACGCATAATCTGGAACAGGCAAAGTCAGTCGCAGAAGAAGTCTGGGTCATGATAGACGGCCGTATTGCCGAAGCGGGACCGATTGAAATGCTGGATCATCCAGAAAATGATGATGTCAAACACTTTGTCATGGAGGAGGGAAAATGAGCGCACTTGCTTTAATACTCACCTTGATATTCGTCCTTATTCCACTTTTCTTATCTAAGACATTACAGCTTGGACTCGAAAAAGATACGCTCATTGCCACAGTCCGTTCCATCATTCAGCTGTTTGCAGTTGGCTATGTGCTACAGTTTATCTTTGACTCCGAAAATATCCTTTATATATTCCTGATGGTTGCGCTCATGATTGGTGCAGCAGTACAAAACGCAAGGAAAAAAGGAGCATCGATAAGAGGCATCACATGGAAGCTAGTGCTTACCTTCGTTGTAATTGAAGTACTGACACAAGGGATTTTGTTAGGGCTTCATATTACACCGGCAACTGCACAATACATCATCCCATTAAGCGGAATGGTGATAGGAAACTCTATGGTGCTAGGTATTTTGTTTTTAAACCGATTCACTTCAGAAGTGTCATCCAGAAGAGAGGAGACTGAGCTTATCCTTTCTTTAGGTGGCACACCAAAGCAAGCAATTCAACACTCGTTGCTGGCATCCATTAAGGCAAGTACTATTCCGACAATAGAAAGCCAGAAGACAATCGGACTAGTCCAGCTGCCAGGTATGATGAGCGGTCAGATCATTGCTGGAGCAGATCCGCTCCAGGCCGTCATGTTCCAGCTCCTGATTCTCTTCCTGCTGCTGACAACTGCTATTGTTACAAGTACTATGCTTGGCTTTTTATCTTATCCGACGAAATTTAATGAGCGGATGCAAGTTATTGATTAGAATACAGTCTCATTTAAAGAAATCTATGCAGCATTGAAAAGCCGCCAATTAAAAGGGACGGCTTTTTTCTTGTATTACATAGGGAAAGGTTCAAGTTCACTATCAATAATAGTAGCATCATATACGAAGCTGACATTGCCATCGCCCTGATAAACTCCGACTTCATATTCATCATTATTGCTATACATAATAAGTGTGGCATCAACTGCTGCATAAGAAGCTGTTTCGTGCATTTCCTCGCGCTCGCATTCATTGATACATTCCATTATCTCTTTTATTTGCACCTGATCTGTTATTGTTTTTGATGGGTCAGTTGACTCCGCATCGTACACTTCAATCCGTTCTATCTTTTCTTCAATAAAAGCCTCTTTCTGAAAAGGCTCGAAAGCAGCATGAATCCAAACAATAACTCCAATAATTAGAAGAAAGACAATAAGGAAACTAATAGTTTTAGACAGCAACCTTTCTCCCCCCTTAATTCTTTTTTTCCATCATCTCACACTTTTCCAAAAGGATATTTAATGTTATTGTTAATTTCATACAGAAAAGTTTCGGGTATCGAAGTTTTTTCGTCTTCTCGTTTGTTAGCGCTATTTTAAGGGAAATGGCTACTATCTTGGTTGTAGGAGGCGCTAGTATGTATGAGAAAATCTTATTGGCTGTCGACGGTTCAGAGAATTCAATTCGAGCGACAGAAGAAGTAATCAAAATTTGTCAGGCCAGCACACATCCTGTACAGCTGGAAATTACCCATGTTATCCAAGATGTAAGTAATAGCGAGATTGTTCTGCAGCAAGTAAAGCCGGATAATAGGAACCGGGACGGAGAACTTCGTATCCAGCCAAACGAAGCGGAACTGCAAAATGCGAATATTCCTTATACCCGTACCATTGAACGTGGAGATGCCGGTAAAACGATTGCCAATAAAGCAAATAATGATACGTTCGACTTGGTTGTGATCGGAACAAGAGGTTTGAATGGATTACAGAAGCTTGTGGTTGGAAGTGTAAGTACGGAAGTGATCAAAAGAGCGAATTGCCCAGTGTTGGTCGTAAAATAAGAAGGTTACCAACTGGTGTGAAACGCAAAAACAGTTGGGAGTATGCATGTGAGTAAATTAGAATCCAAATGGTTGGTTGTTGTTGCTGTCCTTTTTGGGACATTCACTGTTATTTTGAACAATAGTATGCTGAATCCGGCACTGCCATCATTGATTTCCACATTCGATGCCAATGCTGTCAGTGTTGGCTGGATACTGACCATATTCATGGTTGCAATGGGTATGACGATGCCTGTCACCGGCTACCTTGGTGATCGGTTCGGGAAAAAGAGTATCTATCTGCTTGGCCTTGTGATATTTCTTGCAGGGTCCATTTTTGGTATCTTTTCCAGCAGTCTGCCATTTGTCATCACGGCACGTTTTATTCAAGGGATAGGCGGGGGATTGATGATGCCGATATCAATGGCACTCATATTCCAGGCTTTCCCGAAACAGGAGCGCGGACTTGCTGTCGGTGTGTATGGTGTAGCGGCAATGGTAGCTCCTGCCATCGGACCGACAATTGGCGGTGTGCTGATTGCGTACTTACCATGGCCGTTCCTATTCGCTTTTAATTTGCCGTTCGGTCTCCTCGGTTTACTTATGGCTAGTCGTTACTTGAAATCGACCGTAGCTAATCCGGAACGCCGATTCGACAAGGGTGGCTTCGTATTCGTTACACTGGGTATAGGTTTAGTACTGTTTGCTCTAGGTCGTGGACAGACACTTGATGTACTTGTATCGACATCTAACCTTGCGCTGATTGCAGCTGGAATACTAGCCATTGTTATTTTTGTTTACTATGAGCGGCGAAAAGAGCAGCCATTATTGGAGCTCTCTCTCTTCCGTAACCCAACCTATACAGTTTCGATACTGGTCACAGCGACAGCTTCTATTGGGTTATTTTCTGGTATATTCCTGCTGCCATTATTAATTCAGAATGTCTACGGACTTAGTGAGATTCAAACAGGTTTACTCTTTCTTCCAGCAGCATTGTTCAGCGGTGCCATGATGTCATTGGGCGGCAAGCTTTTAGATAAGAAAGGGCCGCGCTGGGTAGTACCTCCTGGTCTGCTGATTCTAGCTATAGCTACTTTCCTAATAGGAAATCTCAGTCTGTCTACACCATTCTGGCTTATCCTTGTAATCAATATGCTACGTGGTGCAGGTCTCGGGCTCAGCAATATGCCTGCCACTACCGCAGGAATGAACGATATACCAGAACACCTTGTCTCCCAAGGTTCTGCAATGAACAATGTTTTACGTCAAATATCGTCCGCCTTCGGAATCGTATTCTTCAGCATCTACTTTGAAGTGCGCCGAGCGCATCTCACAGCTGCAGGAGAAGCAGCTCAGCAGGCAAGTTTACAAACAATCAATGAAGCCTTTGTCTTTTCCGGCATCTTAATACTCATCATGGTTCCGATATCATTCATTATGCGCTATAAGACAGAGAAGAAGCAGGAGCACAAAGTAAAAAAAGCTTCTAATGGCTGATATAAAAGCAATCAGTTGATAAGTATGGCACGTAGAACAATGGCTTGAGTGAACAGCATTTCCCGGGACATCGACTTAGTCACAAGGGATCTGATTAATCTAAAAAATACCCTCTGAAGCATTGATATGCTCCAGAGGGTATTTTTTTAGAAATCTACATCTTTGCCTTCAAAGGCAGCAACAAATAGCTGTTTCATTTGTTCAACAGATGTCTCACGTGGGTTAGTGCCAGTACATGGATCTGTAACTGCATTAGCAGCCATATTGTTTACACGAGCATAGAATAACTCCTCGGCAACGCCGAAATCACGTAGATTCAATGGAATCTCCATTTCACGGTTCAAATCGCGAATCCATTCAATTAGAGAGTCTGTCAGTTCAGCATCGGCAGAGCCGCTTAATTGCAGACGGCGGGCAATGCTAGCATATCTTTCTTCCGATACAGATCTATTGAACTGGATAACATACGGTAAATAAATCGCATTAGCCAATCCATGGGCTATACCGAAAGTAGGACCGCTCTTATGTGCCATGCTGTGGACATTACCGAGTACGGCATTTGCAAATGCCATACCAGCCATCGCCTGTGCATAATGCACTTGTTCCCGGGAAATGCGTTCACCATTATAAGAAGCTATCAGGTGGTTACGAAGAATTTCTGCTCCTTCGATAGCCAGCGAATCAGTGAATACGGTCCGTGGTTTCGCTACATAGGATTCAATGCAATGCGTGACTGCATCCATGCCGGTGAAAGCAGTAATATGTTTTGGCATATCAAAGATAGTGATTGGATCAATGATTGCGATATCAGGAGTAAGTTCAAAGTCAGCCAATGGATATTTGATTTTTGTTTTGGAGTCAGTCACAACGGATAGATTGGATATTTCGGATGCGCTGCCGCTTGTTGTCGGAATTCCGATGAATTTTGCTTTCGAACGCAATGCTGGCAATTCAAATGGTTTTGTGGCATCTTCAAATGATAGGTCTGGATGCTCGTAGAACACCCACATCGCTTTAGCTGCATCCATAACGGATCCGCCGCCGATTCCAATAACCCAGTCTGGACCGAACTGTTCAAAGTCATTTAAAGCTTCATTTATTTTGTCAGTTGTAGGCTCCTCACGGATACCTTCAATTACTTTAGTCTGGATACCAGCTTTCTCAAGGTGAGACTGGACACGGTCCAAGACACCGCTTTTTCTGGCAGAAGCCCCACCGATGACAAGCATCGCTTTATTTCCTTTAATGCTTTCTAGTACTTCCAAAGCACCTTCGCCAAAGTAAATATCACGAGGTATAGTAAATCTATTCATATGATCATGCCCTCCTAAAAAAGTAATATAGCCAGTGAGAAACGGGCTATCCCTTTGCAACTCTTATTATAGGGAGTATAATTTCACTATGTAAGTACGCACTTTTTTCTTACATAGTGACGAAAAGTATACTGTAAGGAGGAATGGCGGATGAGTCGTTTGGAAAAACAGAAATTCAATTGTGAGAAGGAACTGACATTGTCCATCATCGGCGGAAAGTGGAAAATGCTGATTATGTGGCATCTAGGCAAGGAAGGGACAAAACGCTTCAATGAACTGAAGGGCCTGATTCCAGGTATTACACAGCGCATGCTCGTTTCGCAGCTGAGAGAATTGGAAGATGATCAGATTGTGCACCGCGAAGTGTATCCAGTTGTCCCGCCAAAAGTTGAGTATTCCCTGACAGAAGAAGGCCTGTCATTGCTGCCGATTCTTGATGCAATGTATGCGTGGGGAAAGAACTATTCTAATACTGTTTTAAAAGATACAGATGTACTGGAAAGCAATTCGGCTTTTAAATAATATTTAATAGATAAAGAACCCATCCTCTTGTGTGAAGGATGGGTTCTTTATTTAAAAGTTGATTTAACTTGTGTATTGAAAAAAAGAGGGCGACATTGCCCTCTTTTTTGATTACTTCAAGAATTGCTCTTTAAAGAAGTCCAACTGATAATCTAATGTTAATGCATCGTTGAACAAGAATGCATTTGCATCAGCAGTCAAGACATGACCTTCTTTTACAGCAGGAATTTCCTTGAACATTTCTGTTTCCTGATAGGAGTTATCTTGGTCGCTGTATTCGCTGATGACAAGATAATCGCCGACATATTCAGGAAGTACTTCAGAGGAAATCATGGTATAGCCGTCTTTATCCGTCATTTCCTTCACTTTATCCGGCATAGAAAGTCCCATTGCTTGATAAAGGACTTCTGTACCGCGGCCCCAGCTGTCGCCAAGCACACCCATGCCTTTTTCGTAGCTTTCCATTACAGTGACAGTAGCATCTACACCGATTTTAGCTTTGATTTCATCACCTGTTGTTTTCGCGCGTTCTTTGAAATCATCCACCCATTGCTGTGCTTCATCGCCCTTGTTCAGCAGTTTTCCGATTTCAACATGCTGTGTCAGGTAATCGACCTTGTTGTATGTGTACGTGACAGTAGGGGCAATTTCTTTGAACTTGTCCAGATTTTTAGTTGTGTCTGCTGCGATAATTAAATCTGGCTTCAGTTCAAGGATTTTTTCTACATCTTCCTCGCTTACTGTTTCCGCATCTTTTAATCCGTCTGCCAGTACAGGGCTGCTTTTTGCCCATTGATCTACACCGACGATATTGCCTCCAAGGGATAGTACATCACCGGCATAAGATGCCAAGACTACAATTCTTTGCGGATCGGTCGGTACTTCAACAGGACCTGTTTCGGATTCGTATGTAAAGGTTTCATTCGTCTCTTTTTCGCTGCCAGAAGCAGTAGATTCTTCTGAAGAACCGCATGCGCTGAGGATAAGTAAGAAGAGAGCGATTAAAGCAATTCCTATTTTTTTCATAGTTGTTTACCTGCTTTCGTATACTTTTTCGATAATGATAATCATTATCATTTATGCTTTGACTATAAATGTATTTCTGCACAATGTCAATTACTTCTAGTATTTAGTTGAGTAAAGGCTATTGCGCAATGTTAGGATTGTACATAATTAAGATGAAACACTGCTACGAGCATGTGTTGCCAGATGATAATTATTGACTATAGGGTCTATATTCCTGTTTATCAGAAAGATATTGATAACGCTTACATTAGGGGTTATAACTATATGAAGCGCCTTACAACAAATGAGGAGGTTGGGTGAATGGATAGGTTCAAGAAGATGATTGGGAAGTCATTCGTTTTATCTCTTGTGCTAGTACTGCTGTTTATTCCGAATGCATCAGCAAATTTCTGGGACATTTCAGGAGAAACAATGCTGCATGATCCGTCCATTACAAGGGAGGGGAATGTATGGTGGGCATTTGGAACCGGAGAAGTGAATAAAACAGGTATACGTGTGCTGCGGTCAGAGGATGGAAGGCGCTGGGGAGCAACGCCAGTCATCTTCCCCCAAGCATTGTCCTGGTGGAAACAACACGTTCCTAATCATGCAAGCAACCAATGGGCACCTGATGTATCCTATTACAACGGCAGGTACTGGGTATTTTACTCTGTCTCGTCTTTTGGATCGAATACTTCCTTGATAGGCCTTACCTCAACAAGTAGTATCCAATCTGGAAATTGGAGGGATGATGGACTGGTTATCAAATCAACATCAGCAAATAATTACAACGCGATAGATGGTGATTTGGTAATTGATAAAAATGGGGAACCATGGATGTCGTTCGGATCCTTCTGGAGTGGTATTAAGCTTACCAAGCTGGATAAAAATACGATGAAACCAACCGGACAGCTTTACTCGATTGCAGCTAGACCTAATGATCCTGATCACGCCATAGAAGCACCGAATATTACTTACAAGGACGGGTATTATTATCTGTTTGTTTCCTTCGATAATTGCTGCAGAGGGGTAGATAGTGATTACAAGATTGCTGTCGGCAGATCCAAAGACATTACGGGACCATATGTTGACCGTAATGGACAAAGAATGCTTGATGGAGGTGGAACGATTTTTGATTCGGGGAATAATCGTTGGATTGGTCCGGGTCATCAGGATGTTTATAATAACAATGTTATCGTCCGGCATGCCTATGATGCTGAAAATAACGGAATACCGCGTCTTTTAATTAATGATTTGTATTGGGATTCAAGTGGTGGGCCTAGATATTAATAGATAATAAATAAAGGCTGCAGAACAGTTTCTGCAGCCTTTATTTATTATGTTAAGATTAAAGGAGCTGATAAATTCTTTGGACAATCTGGTGAAAAAAGGAGTTTATGCATTTGGAATTAGACACGATTTTACTCATTATACTTTTTGGATTTCTTGCCGCATTTATTGATTCTGTTGTCGGAGGGGGCGGGCTGATTACTATTCCGGCATTGCTGTTTGCTGGATTGAACCCTGCAGCTGCGGTGGCAACGAATAAACTGGCCGGAACGCTGGGGTCCTTTACAAGCACCCTTATGTTCTATCGATCTGGCAACCTGGAATTGAAATCAGTCATGAAATTATTTCCGTTATCTTTCATCGGTTCTTTGCTCGGAGCATGGACTGTGCACATTATCGATCCAGCGCTGTTTAAGCCGCTCATGCTGGTAATGCTGATTGCTGTAGCTATTTACACCATCATGAAAAAGGATTGGGGAAGCGTCTCCACTTATGAACGATTAACACCAAAAAGACTGCTTATTTTTGCAGCAGTCCTGACTCTTATCGGTTTCTATGACGGTTTTCTCGGACCTGGGACAGGCTCATTCCTCATGTTCGCTTTCCTGTTCATCGGCTTTGATTTCCTGCGTGCGGCCGGCAACGCAAAGCTTTTGAACTTCAGCAGTAATATTTCGGCACTGATCCTTTTTATGATTTTAGGGCAAGTACATTACACAATAGGCTTGATCATGGGGATATCCGGTATTTTTGGCTCCATTGCAGGATCTCGTTTTGCAATCAAGCGTGGCAGCGGATATGTACGTATTCTGTTCATAGTCGTAACGACTGTGCTGATTGTGAAGAATGTGTATGATTACATAAAGGAAATCATGTAAAAAAGGCCGCTCAGGCCTTTTTTTGTATTTAGTATCAGCTTTCTAATCAGATAAAAGTGCGGTACCAGATCACGCTCTGCCAAACGGATCACGCTCCGATTCCCAGCACCTTTAACCACAGGTTACTTGCTGAAAACGATACCAGGTCAAGTGTTTTTTCAAACACGGAAACGTTATACTGTAATCAAGTACATAGCGAAAGGGAGAACATATGGCGACAATCAAAGATTTAGCCAGGATGGCCGGAGTCTCAGTGACGACTGTTTCCCGGGTGCTCAATGATCATCCTTATGTGAGCGAGGAGAAGCGGAAAGCTGTGCTGGAGGCCATCGAGCGAACTGGATATGAAAAGAATGTAAATGCGGTACATTTGAAAACAGGAAAAACGCAGCTCATCGGTGTGGTGCTGCCTTTTTCGGATCATCCTTATTTCGCACGTCTTTTGAAAGGAATATCGAAGCAGGCGTTTCTGCATAACTTCAAGCTCGTATTGATCCAGACAGATTATCAGATTGAGAGGGAGAAAGACGCACTGCAGATGCTCCGGCAAAAGCAGATAGATGGGCTGATTATCTGTTCGCGCAGCTGCGAGTTGATCTTGATAAAGTCTTATACGCAGTATGGACCGATAGTTGTATGTGAGAATGTACCGGAGGACTTGTCATCTTCGTATGTGGATCATTATCAGGCGTTTCAGGATGCGCTTCTCTATCTATACGAGGAAGGGCACCGCAGAATCGGCTATTCCGTGTCCAGGCTGGATGGGGCGAGCAGTAAAAAAAGAGATGCTGCTTACCGGGATTTTCTTGCAGCAAGAAAACTGCAATATCGTACAAATTATGTGTTCGATAAGATGCTGTATTTCGAGGACGGTGAGATGATAGTAAGAAAGCTCCAGCTAATGGAAGATCCGCCATCAGCGTTGATATTAACAAGCGACCAAGTTGCTGCTGGTGTGATAACTTATGCAAATAAGGTTGGTGTACGTATTCCGGAAGAGCTGGCGATTATCGGTTTCGATGACCTTCCAATGGCCCGAATGATGGATATTACAAGTATGCATCTGCCTTTGGAAGAAATGGGAGAGCATCTGTTCCAGCAAGTTATGGAGAAGAAAACGAACCAGAAGCTATTCCATACTAAACTAATCAAGCGGAAAACGGTGTGAAGTTCTTATGTTTTTGGAGGAGAAATTATGTTTGGAACATTATTCAATGTAGCAATGATCATCATCGGCAGTACACTCGGGACTGTCTTTAAGAAAGGAATGAAAGATAGATACCAAACAATCCTTATGCAGGCCATGGGATTAGCCGCACTAGCATTAGGTGTTAATGCTATAGTTGGACATCTACCAGACAGTAAATATTCTGTTCTATTTATTATCAGTTTGGCAATCGGAGCAATAGTGGGTGAAAAGCTGGATCTGGATGCAAGATTTACGAACGTAGTAAAGAAGTTCTCCAAGTCGAATTTAGCAGAAGGTCTATCTACAGCAATCCTTTTATTCTGTATAGGATCTCTTTCTATACTAGGTCCAGTTGAAGCGGCACTACATGGTAACTATTCCTACCTGCTGGCAAATGGGATGCTAGACTTTGTAACTTCTTTGGTCCTGGCATCAACCTTCGGATTTGGAATCGCATTATCAGCAGGAGTCTTATTCGTATGGCAGGGGTCGATTTATGTAGTGGCAAAAGCATTGGAAAGTGCAGTGAATGTGGATTTATTAAATGAAGTGAGCATAGTAGGCGGCGTTCTGATCATGGCATCAGGCTTAAGCATACTAGGTATAAAGAAGTTCAAAACAATGAATTTCTTGCCCGCACTGCTTGTTCCGCCCGTCTTCTTTTTGATATTAAAGATTTTTTAATCAGGAATAAGGAGGAGTAGCATGGATAGAGAGGTAAAAGAGGCATTCATAAAATCCAAATCTAAGGACAAGCAAGAAAGCTATGAAGCATATCTATACATACTACAAGCCACAGAAAAGCGAGTGGATTGGGCATATGAAGTCTGGGATGACTTGCTGGACGGTTTAACGGATAAAGATAATCATCAGCGTTCCCGATCAGCACAATACTTAGCTAATCTGGCAAAGAGTGATCCGGAAAATAGAATGCTTACAGATTTGCCACGGCTCTGGGCAGTGACAAGGGATGAGAAGTTCGTTACTGCTAGGCATAGCCTGCAATCTATCTGGAAGGTCGGGCTTTCCGGCACAGAACAAAATGATAGGATTATGGAATATATGGTCGATCGATTTAAAAACGGGACAGATGAAAAAAATTATACGTTAATTCGTTTTGACGTCATGCAAAATATGAGACATCTGTATGACCAGTTGGACGATGAAGCTATCAAGCAAACAGCGATGGAATTGATAGATACGGTCGAGGATGATAAGTATAAGAAAAAGTATAAGAGTGTATGGAGATAACACAATACTAGCGGAAGAATATAGGGCAGCAGACATACATAATTTTTTCGGGGAGTGGAGAAATAAGATGTATGAAACACGACTGGCGAAACGTGTAGAATTGCCTTTGATTAGGAATTATTGGTACTGTATGGCAAGTGAAATGGGAGAGTTAGACGGTATACCTGTGCCTAGTTCGCAAAGAGGCTTGGAAGTTATAGCTCTTTTCGAGAAGGAATTCAACGAAGGAAATCTAGTGTTCAGAGTTGCTATGGATGAGAAAGACGAAATAATAGCTTGTGCCGGTGGTTTGATGAGAGAAGAATATGTATTTCCTTTGAGTGAAGAAAAGTCGAAGTTCGGATGGGTTATAGCAGTTTATACGATGCCCTCGCATAGAAAAAGAGGACTGGCTTCCCGTTTAGTAGAGGAAGTATGCGGCTGGCTAAAAGATCAAGGAGCGGAGAGGGCAAGATTGTGGTCCAGCTCCAGTGCGAGAGGGATGTATGAAGAGCTGGGATTCAGAACTATGATGGATATGGAGAAGACATTGTAGTAGTATAAATCAAATCCTGGATAAAAGGGTGCGCAAGTGAAGAATAAAAAGTAGAAGGAGGCTGGG
>NZ_NPBJ01000019.1 GCF_002272075.1 Terribacillus saccharophilus | reverse complement strand
TTCTACTTTTTTTCTTTATATGGTTATTCTTTATCATGATATTGTAGTTTTTCAGCACGCCCTACTCAATTAGGCCATTTTTAAGGAGCGCTCATTTTTTAGAATGTTAGATGTGGTACCTACTAGAACAATACCGAAACCAGACCTTTAGTAAAATGGAGGTATACTTTGCGGATAGTGGAATACATTCTTTGGATCATACTTTGTTTTTACTTCCCGGAGTCTGTCAAAGTTTGTTCCATAATAAGCACTTCCGAAGTTTTTAATATTAAAATCCGGAACATTGACATAGGATCCCTTGGAGAACGGCTTCAACATCTCACGAGTTCTTTCTACTAACGCGATGTTTCTCTGGGCGTCAGAAGGGTTTTTCCAAGTTGCACTCCACTCAAAATAAAACTTTGGATCACGCCAAAAGAATGCTGTTGCTTCTGGAGAAACTCTGCTTACTGCGCCCCCCCAGTTTAGAAAGAAGAAATTGGACTCACTTCCGGTTGCGTTTTCTAGAAAATAGCGCATAGCTTTGATTGCCTCATCAGGAAATGGCTGAAATCCAAAAGATGAAGAAAATTTGTTCGCCATATCTGTTGGTATTTGATCAGGTTGAAGTCGATTTCTAACGACAGCAGGCCAAGGCAAAGTTTGAATGTTAACCTCTGATGGCGTACCCGTGGTTAACAATGGTTCTAACAAACCAGTTAACTCTGCTTTTGAACCTAGAAACAGACCTGTTGCTTGGAGCAACCCATTGGTTTTAGTGTTAATACTTAAACTAGTGCCTAATCTTTCGTCAACAGATGGAGACCACCTTTGCCAAACCTTCACAACGTCTTCTAATTGTTCCCAAGGCCAATTAATGTCGAATACCGTTGCCTTTTCAGGTGCACGATGTACCTTATATTTGTATTCTGTAGCTATGCCGAAATTTCCTCCGCCTCCACCGCGTGAAGCCCACAAGAGGTCAGAATTATTGTTTTCATCAGCTATTATTGTTCTTCCATCCGCATCAACCATTTTTACTCCAATGAGATTATCACTAGCAAGACCGATTGTACGTTGAAGTGGTCCAATTCCTCCTCCAAGTGTAAGACCGGCAATTCCCACGGTAGGACTATCTCCAAATGGAGACATGAGGCCGTATTTGGCTAAAGTACTGACAAGCGGTCCTACATCAATGCCGGTTTCAATAAGAGCTATTTCCTTCTTACTATTTAGTCGAACTCGAGTCATGTCGCTGACATCGATGATGATGCCGTCTCTTACAACAGACATATTTCTTTCTAAAGCGTGTCGCCCGCCACGAGCACGAAGAGGGACATTGTTTTCTCGTGCCCATTTTATTGCATTGACCACATCATCATGTTCTTGTGCGAACACAATAACAAGGGGGTATGTGTCAGTGAACGGATTCCAATTAAGTCGTGCTTCTTCATATCCCGGTTCGCCTCTGAAAATAACACGACCGGTCAATTTCGTTTTTGATGCGATGTCTAACACCTCCATAATAAACTATAGTCCTCATATGATTTTCTTTCAGAATATTGTATGTACATGTAATAAAATTGCTTGGGTAGAGGCATAGAAAGGATTTGGAGAAGGAGGATGTATAATATAAACTAGTAAAAAGGAAGATCTGTTCGTTCAAAAATTGAACGTTCAGATCCTCCTTTTGTCTGTTTGACAACTAAAATTTCGAAGTTAGTAGTTTTTCTATGACCTCGTAAATTGCGCACGCTCTTTTTATAAAAACAGAGATAAAACAAATGTCAATACACATACAAATCCAGCCAGCATCAAGCTGTACTTAATCGTCTGATTAAACAAAGCTGATTCATTACCTGTCTCTTTTACAGCTGCTGTTGCAATCGCGATAGACTGCGGTGAGATGAGCTTGGCCATGACACCGCCTGCTGTATTGGCAGATAGGAGCAGGGCTGAGCTTGTACCAATCTGGCTGCCGGTGACGACTTGCAATGTACCAAACAGTGCATTATTGCTGACAACAGAGCCGGTGATGAAAACGCCAATCCAGCCGAGTATTGGGCTGAATAATGGAAACAGGCTGCCTGTTTTAGCTAAGGCCAAACCTATGGATGCGCTTAGTCCGGCATAGTTTGATAGATTTGCAAACGCCATGATAAAGCAGATTGTGAGAACTGGAATCCATAGTTCTTTGGCTGCTTCCTGTAATCCGCTGGCAGCGCATTTCAAGTTGATATTCCGGCTGAACAAACTAGTCAGAATGACGGCTACGAGGATAGCTGTGCCGGTTGCAGAAACAAAGTCCAGCTTCAGGATGGCGTCCATCGGTGTATCCGTAACGGCAATCGGTGCAATCTTGACCACTTCCTGATGTAGAAATGGCATTTTCAAGTAAGCAATCCAGCCTGCCAACGGAGCTTCTGGTGCAAATAGATTTTTAAAGAATGGTGCGCTCCAAAAAGCGATGACGATAGTCAGGATATAGAATGGTGACCATGCCTTAGCAACTTGGCCTAATGTATACTTTGCAGGCTCCTCTTGAACTTCTGCACCTTTTTCCCGGTAAATATGCTTTGGCTGCCATTTACGAAGGAAGAGGGCAAGTACTCCCATACTGATCAGAGCAGCTCCGATATTGGCAAGCTCCGGACCGATGAAAATCATAGTCGCAGTTTGAATGATTGTATACGTTCCGCTAAGTACAAGCAAAGCTGGTAGGGTCTCTTTAATACCTTTGAATCCGTTCAGGATAAAGACGAGCAGGAACGGAATCAGAAAACTGACTGGCGGCAGGATCAAGGCAAGTGTCCGGGAAAGCTCCAAACTGCTGATGCCGCCAAGCTGAGCGCCCGTAATGACAGGAATTCCGATAGCACCGAAAGCTCCTGATGCTGCATTGGCGATCAAACAAAGTCCTGCTGCTTTTAGCGGCTTGAAACCAAGCTGAGCAAGAAGGGCTGCGCTGATGGCAATCGGTACCCCGAAGCCTGCTGCTCCTTCCAGAAATGCATTAAAACTAAACCCAATTAATAAGAGCTGTAAACGATGATCTTGCGAGATACTTGCGATGCTGCCGCGGATAACATCGAATTTGCCGGATTTGACAGCCAGTTTATACAGCCATACCGCCATAATGACGATGTAGCCAATCGGCCATAAACCATTTCCGATACCAAGAACGATAGCGGATAACGCTTTGAGTGCGGGCATCTGGAAGACGAATACCGCTACGGCGAAGCTGATAAGCAGCGTCAGTCCTGCAGCAAGTATTCCTTTCATTTTGAAAGCAGTCAAACCAACTAAGAAAAACAGAATCGGTAAAAAGGCGATGATTGCACTAACATACTCATTGCCAAACGGATCATACGCTTGCATCCACATGCTATGCTCATCTCATTTCTGATGGAGTTTGGGTTAGTTCACAGTCTGAAAGGCAGTGTCCATGATATTTCTAAGGACGCTAGCACTATGTTTGAACTGTTCTTTTTCCTTCTCGTTCAATGGCAGCTCCAGAACCTGCTGTGCACCTTTACGGCCGACAATAGTCGGAGCACCGATATACACATCTTTCTCCCCATATTCACCATCGAGATATGCTGTTACTGGCAAAATTGCTTTTTCATCACCAAGAATTGCTTGTGTTACACGTACTAGACTCATTGCAATGCCATAGTAAGTTGCGCCTTTTTTCTCGATTACGTAATAAGCAGCATCTCGTACATTCACATAAATCTCATCTAAATCTTCTGGTTTATATTTGCTGTCTGTCTGCATCATTGTTGCAAGCGGAACTCCGCCGATTGTAGCTTGGCTCCAGACTGGAAGCTCCGTATCTCCATGCTCCCCAATCATATGCGCCTGTACATCATGCGGCGCAACGCCGAAGTAATCGCCAAGCATGTAGCGTAGACGGCTAGAATCCAATGTTGTGCCGCTACCAATAACACGTTCTTTAGGCAAGCCGCTGAATTTCCAAACTGCATGCGTCAGTACATCGACTGGGTTTGTGGCAATCAGGAAGATGCCATCGAAGCCGCTTGCCATAACTTCATCAACAATCCCTTTGAAGATTTTAACGTTTTTGCTGACAAGGTCGAGTCTTGTTTCTCCTGGCTTTTGATTAGCGCCGGCTGTAATGCAGACAATATCGGCATCCTTGCAGTCAACGTATGTGCCATAGCTTATTTTTGTCGGACGAGGGGCAAATGCTTGGCCGTGATTCAGATCCATTGCATCGCCCATCGCTTTATTTTCATTTAGATCAATAATCACTAGTTCATCCACGATATTCTGATTCAGCAATGCGAATGCATAGCTGCTCCCAACGAATCCCGCACCAACCAAAGCTACTTTATTGATTCTTTCCATATAGATCATCACCTTTGTTAAGATTTATAATATGTGAATAATTTCACATTCTTTATAAATACATTGTGCAATACTTCACAAACTTAATCAAGTAGTTTGTTTTGAATAAATTGTGAACGATTGGAATATTCTTCTTTGAGGGGGTTTTTGTATGTTTACGATGCTGTTTGCTTTTGGTGTTTTTATCTTGATTGTCTTCCTTGCGGCAGTACGTACGGTAATAGAAAGACGAAAGGGAGAATAACAGCTCTAGTATCTGCATGAAAAGAACAGCTTATCCGTTTTGGATAACAATGACAGGGGTGTGTGTATTTGTCTATCAGAACTGGAGATGCCTATCTTGCCAGTATTGATGCGTTAGGTAACAAAGTATTGAATGGTAAATCAATTGTGAAGAAGCCTCTTTCCAAGCATAGTGCGTTCCGAGGGGTAATGCGTACACAAGCAGAATTATACGATCTGCAGCATGATGCTGCCTATACGGATGTACTAACTTATAAAGACAGTGATACCGGAGAGCGTTATGGTCTTTCCTTTCTTAAACCTGAGACGAAGGACGACCTGAAAAGGCGAGGCGGTATGATTAAATGCTGGGCGGAACAGACACATGGAATGGTTGGCCGCAGCCCGGATTATATGAATACGGTACTGATGGCACTCGCATCTTCAGCTTCGTTATTGGAAGGAAAGGATAACTGTTTTCCTGATCACCTGCGAAGCTATTATGAATATGTACGACAGCATGATCTGACGATGACGCATACATTTATTGATCCCCAGGTAAACCGAGCCGATTTCTATTTTGAGCAGAATGATGAGCCTATTGCTGCAAAAGTCGTGGATCGCAATGCTGAGGGTATAATTATTCAAGGAGCAAAGCTGTTAGCAACCCAAGGTGGTATTACGGATGAACTGGTAGTCATGTCGTCAGGTGGCTTTGAGCAGGATAGAGGTTTCGGATTCGCCATCCCGAGCAATGCAGAAGGTCTGACATTTGTAGCAAGAGAATCATTTGCCGGAGGGAAGAGTACAGCGGACTATCCGCTGAGTGCCCGATACGAAGAGATAGATACAATCGTGTTGTTTGATAAAGTACTCATTCCATGGGAGCGCATTTTCTACTATGATAATGTTGCAGTAGCAAGCAGCTTTAAGAACCAAAGCAATTTCGCTGCCTTCTCTTTGCATCAAGTACTGATTCGTCGGATTGCGAAGCTGGAATTCGCCATCGGCCTAGTTCAATCCTTAATAGAGGAAATCAATATCGCAGAGTATCAGCATGTTCAGGAAAAAGCAGCTAATCTGGTCATTTTAGCAGAGGTACTTCAATCACTCCTGCAGCAAGCAGAAGCAGGTGCTGCACCTGACCAGTGGGGAACATTCTGTCCGGATTTGAAACCGCTCCAGGTGGCGTCCAATCTGTTTGCACGTAAGTATCCTGAAATTGCTCCTGCCATTCATCAGCTAGGAGCGAGCGGACTGATGAGTATCCCGCCGCTTCATGCGTTTAAATCAGAAGAAGGAGCAGCATTGAACCATTATTTGCAGAGTAAGACAAAACTAGGGAAGGATCGAGTAAAGCTGTTTCGGCTTGCTTGGGACTTTGTTATGTCTTCTTTTGGCACGAGGGAGACCTTATATGAATATTTCTTTTTTGGAGATCCAGTTCGGCTGATAGGTCAATTCTATAGCTCAGTTGATTTTAAGCCATATACGAAAAAAATAGATGATTTGCTATCATGAAGGAGGCCTTATCCTATGGATGAGGCCTTTTTAATTACAATATATTTCGGTATATTGCCATCAGCAGCACGCCGGTGACTACTGTCATGGATAGGCTTCGAAATTTGTATGCAATAATGGCTGTTGGCAGCAGAATAAGCAATACCGGCCAATCGATAGTGAGGCTGCTTTCCTCTTGAATGAGCATATTCTCAATAACCAATGCTGTCAAAATACAGACAGGAACGAAAGACAGCCATTTCATAACTGCATCAGGCAAGCGCAAGTTTCGTACAAGGATGAACGGCAATATTCTGGGGATGACAGTAACTAGGGCAGAAAGTGCAATGACTGTCAGCACAGTGCTGTTCATACTCATTTATCCAGCACCACCCCAACTGATGCGACAATAACGGTAGCAAGGATAACAGCGATATGTGTAGAAAACAGAAGCGATAATCCGAGCATGGCAGCAATCATGCAGAGCATCAAGGTAGCGTAGAGCTTCCATTTCGCGGTAGGTACATGCTCGAGCTGTAGGAAGAGCAGACCTAAGAACATAGCAGGCAAAGCAAAATCCAACCCCCATGCTTCTGGATCTGAAATCCACTGACCGCTAACAGCGCCGACAATACAAGATAAGTTCCAGAACAGATAAGCCGTGAGATTCAGGCCATGCATCCAATGAGCAGAGAGACTGCCGAATTGTTTCAACTTAGTAGCGGCAACGCCGAAGGATTCGTCTGTCATTAAAATGCCGACTCCTATGTTATGAAGAAACGATTCTTTGGTAAAATGAGGGGCAAGGGCGGCACTTAACAGGAAATTACGCAAATTGATAATGAATGCTGAAAAGACGATGGCAGACAAAGGGCTGCCGGCAAGCAGTAAGGCGCAAATAGCAAATTGAGCAGCACCAGCATAAACGCTTGCCGAAAGCAGCGTAATTTCCAGTATACTTAGATGAGAAGCCGTACCAACAATACCGAACGCGATACCTACGCTGATATAACCGAAGAGAGTGGGCACACAATCTCGGAATCCTTGGACAAAAGTCAGCGAATCGCTTCTACCGACGGAATCTGTAAGCATGATATCACTCCTTTTCGTTATATTATACATATGTTCGTTATGTTGAACAATAACTTTCTTAGAAGAAAGGAGAATTCTGATGGAACATTTAAATAAGATGATTGCCAGTAACCTTGCTGGTTTGCGAAAAAGCCGCGGACTTAGCCTTGATCGCACGGCTGAATTGACGGGGGTAAGCAAAGCGATGCTGGCGCAAATCGAAAAAGGGAAATCCAATCCGACTGTATCCACGTTGTGGAAAATAGCCAATGGATTGCAGGTTTCGTTTTCGTATTTCATGAAAGAAGATAAAGTCTCCTTTATTAAGATAAATAAAGAGGACATCTCCGCAGTGGAGGATGAAGAAGGCGGCTATCGAGTATTTCCTTATTTTAAATTTCAGCCTGACAGGAAATTCGAGATTTACACAGTGGAATTGGAGCCAGGATGTGTACATGGAGCAAAAACGCATCTTGGAGAGGAATATCTTCTTGTGCGAGAAGGAGCTCTCACAGTCTCGCTGGATGGGGAAGAGCATCAGCTGAAAACTGGAGATGCGCTGCAATTTTCAGCCAATACGATGCACAGCTATGAAAATAAAGCAGCCGGTACAGCGAGCTTTTTCCTACTAATGTATTATCCTGAACCTGAAGCGTAAGGGGGAATATGAATGATCATGGTAAGTGCCTGTTTGGCGGGAAAACCTGTCCGTTACAATGGAACACCAGCTACCGATACAATTGTGGAACAGCTGATTGCTCAGAAAAAAGCGATTAGTGTGTGTCCTGAATTACTTGGCGGATTCGTAACACCAAGGGAACCAGCTGAAATTGTCGGGGGAAATGGGTATGACGTTTTAGATGGTAAAGCAAAAGTCATCGAGTATTCAGGAACAGATGTTACCGGCATGTACATAGAAGGTGCAGCACACGCCTTGTCCATTGCCCAGGAGCAGGATGTGGATTTGGTTGTATTAAAGGAAAATAGTCCATCTTGCGGCAGCTCTGTCATTTATGATGGTACCTTCCAAGGTCATAAGCAGGCAGGTGCAGGTGTCACGACAGCTATGTTCAGACGAGCCGGAATTCGTGTTATTTCAGAAGCAGAGCTCGAGCAGGAATTGGCAGGCATACGATGAACAGGATTGCATTGATCGGTTCCGGCGGTTCAGGCAAGTCCACTTTGGCTATGGATATTGGCAAGTTACTAGATATAGAAGTGTGGCATTTGGACGCTATCCTTTGGAAACCGAATTGGATACTTACACCACGAGAAGAACAAAAGCAGATTCAATCACAATTAGTAAGCCAGGGAAGCTGGATTATCGATGGAAATTACCAAAGCACATTAGACATCCGGCTGGAGGCAGCTGATACGATCATTTTCCTGGATATGCCGCGGACACTTTGTCTATACAGAGTTTTGAAGAGACGTCTTATGTATCATAATCGATCACGCCCTGATATGCAGTCCGGCTGTAAGGAAAAAATCGATTTGGAGTTCCTCAAGTGGATTTGGGACTTCCCGAGCAAGAAACATCCCCAGATGCAGCAGAAGCTTGCGGAGCTTGGGATGGACAAGCAAATAATAAGATTGAGAAGTCCCCGAGAAGTGAAGGGGTTTTTAGATAAAATAAAACATCAGACGTAAAGTGTCCTTTACATCTGGTGTTTTTTGGTATATCTTGAGTGTAAAGGTACCTTTACATGTGGATAGGACAGGATACGGATGAAAGTTAATAACAAAGTAAGGGAAATGCGACAATCTCGTCATATCACCCAAGTGAAGATGGCGGAAGATCTAGGCATCACACGACAAACAATCAATGCCATCGAAAAAGGAAAATACAATCCAAGTTTAGAGCTGGCTTTTCGGCTGCTTGCGTATTTTGACGTTCCGTTTGAACAGCTATTTTATGTAGAGGAGGAGTAGCAAATGCGAAAGATGAAGAAGCGTTATGAACTTTTGGTATATGTATTTATCACACTCTGTTGTTTCGTTGGTATTTGGCTTGGAATAAAGCTTATTGGAGAACAGCTGCCATCGGGGAATTATTTCCTCTTATTCATCATGGTTGGAGCGTTGTGCGGCGTTGGATTACCGATGCTGATTAGCTGGTCCCAGAGCAGAAGCCGACAGCCTGATATGGATGAACGGACTGTCCGAATGCTGAAGAATTATTTGTTGTCAGCTTTCTTTCTAATATCGTTTCTTTCAGGAGTTTTGCTGCTTGTACTCGTTGGAATAGGACACGAAACAATTGAACTTGGCTGGATTGCGGTTTATGGAGGTGCCATCTTTATACTTATGACGGCAGGTTTATTTGTTGTAAAACGGTTTTAATTATCTGCGAAGAAAGGATACAATCGATGGACTACAAAACGAATGTCATGCGTATGCTGAATCAAAAGAAAGTACCATACAAATCCTATAGTTACGCCGATACAGATGCGATCAGCGGAACAGAAGTGGCCGAGGTATTAGGACAAAATCCAGCTCAAGTGTTCAAAACGCTGGTTACGGTCAGCAAATCAACTCAGTATTATGTATTTGTTATCCCGGTAGAAAAAGAGCTGGACTTAAAGCGGGCTGCTGCAAGTGTCGGGGAGAAATCTGTACGTATGCTGCCAGCAAAAGAATTGCTGCCGCTTACTGGATATGTTCATGGCGGCTGTTCACCGATTGGAATGAAAAAGATTTTCCGGACTGTTGTGGACGAAACTGCGTCAGACTTCGAGAGCATCATTTTCAGCGCTGGTAAAATTGGTTATCAGGTAGAACTTACTTTGTCTGATTTGAGCAAAATTCTGTCTCATAAAGTAACTTCACTAACCGAATAGATAAGGTTCCAGCTTCCTAAAGGAGTGGAGCTTTTTTATTTTCCACGTTTGTTTTTCGGTGTATAGTTAGCTCAATATCACATTAGTTACTTTTAGGATACTAAATAACCTTGATGTGCCTATTTCTAAGATCTTGACTGTCATACTATGATGGAAGAAGTATATAACACCTGAATTTCATAACAAGATATTGGCGGACTGGTGCCTACATAAATCCAGTTATTTCAACGTACACTGATAAAAAAGGAGAAAGATGATGACAGAAATGAAATTAGAATCGAAAGCCATTTCGATCTTAAAAGATAAAATTGAACTTATTCCGACAGCTGAGGGAGCCATTTATCTTGTCGGCCCGATCAAGCTGCCTGTTAATCTTTACGGAGAAACAGTTACCTTCCAGTGGTATTGCTGGCTGAATTGTGAGGAAGTTGCCAAGGATTATGAAGAAGTCATCGAAAAATTATCTGACATGAACCTGGCTGAAATGCAGCAGTCCAGTGTATTGGTTTACGGCGATTTTGCTGAAGAAGAAGATGCGCTGATTCGCATGCATTCCATCTGCCATACAGGCGATATTTTCGGCAGCAAACGCTGTGATTGCGGCTTCCAGCTGAAGCAGTCTATGCAGCGAATTGTTGAGCATGGTACAGGTGCACTGTTCTATTTGGCAAACCATGAAGGGCGCGGAATCGGATTGTTTAGTAAAGCAATGGCGTACATCCTGCAGGAAAATGGCTATGACACGGTAGAAGCCAATGAAAGTCTCGGTTTTGTGGATGATTCCCGTGACTATACTGATGCGATCCAAGTACTGAAAGCATTGCGTACGAAACCTGTTACACTGATGACAAATAATCCGCGTAAATTAGCTGCAATGGAACAGGCGGGCATGCAGCTTTCCGGACGGTCAGCATTATGGGGAGATGTGTCTGAGTTCAACGAGAATTACCTGAAGACGAAAATCGTCCGCTCCGGCCACCTTGGCGATGAGGAGATCTGCAGCAATGACTGATCACACATTTTATATGGATTTGGCGTTGCAAAACGCCAAGGCAATGAAAGGGCAAACGGATCCGAATCCGCTTGTAGGGTCCGTTATTGTGAATGACAATCAGATTGTCGGAATCGGTACCCATTTGAAAGCCGGTGAACCTCATGCCGAGATTCATGCTATCCGGATGGCGGGAGAAAAAGCAAAGGGCGGGACGATTTATGTCACGCTCGAGCCTTGTTCCCATCATGGACGGACAGGGCCATGTGCGGTAGCAATTAAAGAAGCGGGAATAAAAAAAGTAGTTATTGCCACGCTTGATCCAAATCCAGTTGTTTCCGGAAACGGAGTGAAAATTCTCGAAGAAGCTGGTATTGAAGTGACTATCGGTGTCCGGGAAGAAGAAGCCCGCAAGATGAATGAGGTATTTAATAAATTCATTGTCGAGAAAAAGCCGTTTATAACGTTAAAAGCAGGTACAACATTAGACGGTAAAATTGCCACGCATACGCTTGATAGTAAGTGGATTACAACTGCAGCCTCCAGACAGGATGTCCATCAGCTGCGCAATGAGAATATGGCCATTCTTGTTGGAGTGAATACGGTAATAGAAGACGATCCCGAGCTGACAGCCAGAATACCAAATGGACGTAATCCAATACGAATCATTTTGGACTCCAGTTTGCGCATACCGTTGGATAGCAAAGTCGTCACTGATAAATTAGCCGACACTTGGATTTTCACAAGCCAGAAAGCAGACGGAGAGAAAGAGAAAGCACTCTTGTCTCAAGGGGTAAAAATATATCGGACGAATGGTTCAAGTCGGGTGGATGTGAAAGAAGTAGTCGCGACACTAGGCGAGCAGCTTATTTCCTCTGTTTTGATTGAAGGTGGAGGAAGTGTCCATGCATCATTCCTGGAGAATCATTTGATTGATAAAGCAGTGCTTTACTTCGCTCCGAAATTGATTGGCGGGAAAAATGCACCAACTTTCCTGGAAGGTACAGGTTTTGCTAAAATGGCTGATGCGGTGGAATTGACCGACACAGACATCATTAAAATCGGACAAGACTTCAAATTCATTGGCTACCCGCGCTATGAAAAAGGGGATATGTAACAATGAAATTTGGTTTTGATATAGACGATACACTCATCAATCTGCGGGAGCATGCCTTCCATATTTATAACAAAAAACTAAATCAGAACATCTCCCTTGATGTGTTTCAAAAGCTTGAACGTGTCGAAATACATGAACCATTCGGATTGACGGATGAACAAGGATCAGAAATGTGGAACTCCACCTTGGAAGAAATCTACTATACTACTTGTTTACCGTTTCCGAATGCTGTCGAGATATTGCAGGAACTGGATCGGGAAGGGCATAAGATCTACTATATTACCTCAAGACCAAAAGAACATGGACATAGGACAATGGAGTGGCTCCGTGCACTAGGGTTTCCTGTTAAAGAAGATCAATTCTTCTACGGCATGAAGGATGAGGAAAAGGTGCACATAATCAAGAAACTCCAACTCGATTATTATTTTGATGATAAGCCTCATGTACTGAATACGCTATTGGAATATTCTACAACAAAAGTATTTGTAAAAGATCAGTCGTATAATCAGCTTGTAAATTTGCCGAGAATAGTCGATTTATCAGAGATCAGAAATATGGTACAAAATAAATAGGAGGATTGACGGTAATTTGCCGTCAATCCTTTTTTGTTTTTAGGAAATAGGCAGGAAATAAATATCTGATAGAGAAGTAAAATAAATAGCAAATTCCAAATATACGATGGTAATAAACAGAATCACATAAAAGGGGGAGGAGTAACTATGGGCCTGGTTTTATCAGTCACAGATAAAGATTTTAGTGAGTTGCTGCAAGACTTCTATGATGTGATGAAACAGGAAAAACAAGAGGAAGCAGCAATGCTGGCAGATATAATTGATACGATGAAGAAGGATATTGGGTTAGAGGAAGTATTGATTAAAGCAGATTTGCTTACTATTCGCTACCATGTGATGCTGGGGGAATTGCTAACTGCAGGGTATCTATTGGAACATTTCGAAGCACGCGGGCATGTCCTTTCGCAACAAAATGAATACTTCTATCAATATTTTAAAGGGCAGGTTCATTTTAAAAATAAAAAATGGAATGAAGCATTAAGGTATTATGAGCATGCAGAGCTTTACATAACTGAGGATGAAGAAAAAGCAGATTTTTATTATAAACTGGCTCATGCTTATTATCTCACTGGCATACCGGCACTATCAGTACTGAATGCGAATAAAGCAATGCGTTATGCAACATCTTACAAACAGCAGTATCACCTTGCAAAATGCAAGCTGCTGCTCGGACTGAATCATCTGGAAATACGGAACTACGAACATGCTGAGTCTCTTTTATACGAAGCGCTCGACTGCCAGCATAATGCTGATGAAACATCTCTTGATTTGGCGTCAATGGTCCATCACAATCTTGGATTGCTTTATTTTGTGCAGCAAAAGTTTGAAAAGGCAGCCGACTACTTTGATCAAGCTGTACATGCCACCCCTTGCTCTCATTATTTGAAGAGCCTCTACTATCTGACAGAATCCCTCTTCCGTGTCAATCACCACTCAGAAGCAATGAAATACTACCAGATCGGATTTACTAGGAGTAAGAAAGAGCAAGATATGGACTATCAATGGGCTTTCGCCATGCTGCATAAGCAATTTGTCGATTGCGATAACTTTGAAGCGGTATGGATAGAAGGCATTGCCTATTATGAAGCAATCGGTGATAGATACAGTGTCCATTATTACAGCTTGCGCATGGCTGATTATTACACGCTAAAAGGGGAAGAAGAGAAGGCAAATTATTATTACCGGCTTGCTGTATTGTAAAAACTAATTTATCTGATAGGATTTTCCGCCTGTTACCTAAGAATCATGAAAAACCAGCATCTGACTATATAGTTGCTATCTAGGAGCATTATTGAAAATATTCTAATATTATTACTATTCTATTAAAATTTCCGTATAAATATTCCATTTTTTGTTTTTCCTTTTATACTAGAGCTGTGGAAGTGCCGACCCACATCGGTTTACAACTTTGGCAGCGATAGGAGAGGAAAAATTATGATCAACACCTTACGTCAGAGTAAGGGGGCAGCAGTCGTTTTCCTAGTGATCAGATTATATCTTGGGTACACGTTCCTGTCAGCCGGCTTAGGTAAGCTGATGAGCGGAAACTTTGATGCAAGCGGATTTGTCCAAGGTGCGTTAGCGCGCTCGGACGCAGGAGTCATCCAGAGCTGGTGGGGAAGTTTCCTAGAAGGAGTTGTCCTTCCAAATGCAGAGATTTTCAGTTTCCTTGTCATGTGGGGAGAGACTCTGGTCGGATTGGCGCTGCTGCTTGGTGCCTTCACTGGAATTGCAGCATTTATGGGAATATTGATGAATATCTCATTCCTATTAAGCGGTGCGTTTCAGCAGAATTTGATATTGATTATCTTGGGCTTAGTGCTGATCATTGGCGGGACGAACGCTGGCCGTTACGGCATCGATCGCTGGATTATGCCATCTCTGCGAAATACAGGGGATAACAGGTCAGCCAGAAACAGCAAGAGACAGCTGATATAAGAAAAAAGAACACGCGCTTGCCGCGTGTTTCTTCATGCAGAAAAAATTTCTTGTTGAAATAAGTCAATGTGTGTAGTACAGTTAAAAAGGTTTTTTAATTGCATACAAATCCTCATCATCTGATGAGGTAGAGGTTGCGGCTGTTATTAGTACAAACTGGGAGATCAGGAGAGATCGTTGATCAGGATGGAAAGGAACAGCTGCCGAAGCTAAGATGGGTTCTCCAATCCTACTGGCTGGGCCTGTACTCGAATAGGGGCAGGACTGTCACGTCAGTCGCAAAGCTGGCGTGTTGCGCTATCTTTGTGAGAATGATGCTGTTTATAAGTAAAGGCCGTTCCGATAGAGCAAACTATCCGGGAGGGTCTTTTTTCGTATCTATAGCGCAACGACGAAGAAACAGAGAGGGGAAAGAAAGTGAGCAACAACACGAAACAACCGGGATTACGAAGAGCACTGAAAGCCCGTCACTTAGGGATGATCTCCCTTGGCGGTACAATTGGTACAGGATTATTCCTGGCCAGCGGAGGAGCCATTAGCAGTGCAGGCCCAGGAGGAGCATTACTTGCATATGCGCTAATTGGCTGTATGGTATTTTTCCTAATGACAAGCTTGGCGGAAATGGCAGCATTCATGCCGGTATCCGGAAGCTTCAGCACATATGGATCACGTTTTGTCGATGAATCATTCGGATTCGCACTAGGCTGGAACTATTGGTTCAACTGGGCCATCACAATTGCGGCTGAGCTCGTTGCTGTAACATTGATTATGGGATTCTGGTTCCCGGATACACCATCTTGGATCTGGAGTGCAATCAGTCTTATCATCATGTTCTTATTGAATTATATTTCTGTTAAAGGGTTCGGTGAATCGGAATATTGGTTCGCTTTGATCAAAGTTGTTACTGTCATCATTTTCATCATTGTTGGTGTATTGATGATCATTGGTATCCTTGGCGGTGACTCACCTGGATTCTCCAACTTCACTGTAGAAGACGCACCATTTAATGGAGGCTTCCTTGCTTTGCTTGGTGTATTCATGGCTGCCGGATTCTCATTCCAAGGGACCGAATTACTTGGAGCAGCTGCTGGGGAAGCAGACAATCCTAGAAAATCGATTCCGAAAGCAATTCGTTCTGTTTTCTGGCGTATTCTCTTGTTCTACATTTTGGCGATCTTCATTATCGGGATGCTCATTCCCTATACAACAGAGAGTCTTGCAAGTGATGATGTCCGTCTGAGTCCATTCACACTTGTGTTTGAAAAAGCGGGAATCGCATTTGCTGCATCTGTCATGAACGCAGTTATCCTTACTGCTGTCCTATCTGCCGGTAACTCTGGTATGTATGCCAGCACACGGATGCTTTGGAACTTGGCGAAAGAAGGGAAAGCACCAGCTTTCCTTGGTAAACTTAACAAAAACGGTGTGCCTGTGAACGCATTGATTGCTACAGCGGCTGTAGGCTGTGTTGCTTTCCTAACATCCTTCTTCGGCAATGGTGTTGTGTACACATGGCTGTTGAACGTGTCAGGTATGGCAGGCTTCATCGTATGGGTTGGTATTGCTGTAAGTCATTATCGATTCCGTAAAGCATATCTTGCTCAAGGAAATGACCTCAAGGATTTGCCATACACAGCTAAATTCTATCCGGTAGCGCCGATACTAGCCTTTGTACTATGTATCATCGTTATTGTCGGTCAGAGCTTCTCAGCTTTCACTGCAGATGGAATTGAATGGGGCACCTTAGTTGCTTCTTATATCGGTATTCCCGTCTTCCTGCTCTGCTGGATCATATTTAAAGTGAAAAAGAAAACGAAGGTGCACAAACTGGAGGAAGTTGATTTGACTACTCCGGCACATGAAACAGCACCAGAATAAGTAAAGCTGCCGGGAGACCGGCAGCTTTTTTCATTAGCTATATTTCCTTAAAGATGATTGAAAACCCTAGAAATTTGGGTATTTTATATGTAGATGAATAGGATTAATATCAAGACAATAAATCATTCCGCGTACCAAATCTTTTCCGAATTTAACCAAAGTAGCAATAAAGGGAAAATTGTGATGTTTTTATGTATTTTCTTGTCTGATTTTATTACTTATTTCCTAATTTTCTAGTTTCTTTATTTGATTTACAAGTTATACTGAATTAGAGGTGAATATATGAAAATTGCAATTGTGACCGACAGTCTTACGAACTTGAGAGAAGAGGATTTACAGAAATATCCTTTTATATATTACGCGCATTTGAATGTTGTCGTAGATGATAAGTCCTATATTGATTTAAAAGAGATTACGAATGATCAGTTATTTCGTTTTATAGATGAGGGAGCTTCCTATTCTTCTTCCCTGCCGTCACCAGAGGTATTTGTAACACTATATGAAAAGTTATTGGCAGAATACGATGCTATTATCAGCCTACATTGTACAGAAAATGTAAGCGGTACCGTCAATTCTGCACGTATAGCAAGGGATACAATCGAAGGGGCTAAGGAAAAAATCACTGTCATTGATACGAATACAGCTTCCATCGGAGTAGAAAATATCGTCATTAAAGTGTGTGAGCTCTTGGAGCAAGGTAAATCGTTGGATGAATTATTAGAGGTAATTGAATATTACCGTACACATGGACAGCTGTACCTTACGATTAATGACCTGACAACACTAGTACGTACTGGACGCATTTCGAAAACAGCTTCAAGGATCGGTAACTTATTGCATATTAAACCAATTATCGGTTTTAAGGATGCGAAATTAGAAGTTATGAGTAAAGTTCGTACCAAGAAACGTCTGTTAAAATGGATGCTGGAAAAATTACGACATGATATTGAGCAATCAGGAAAACAAGTTGTTCGTATTACACATGTGAATTCCATTGATCTTGCTACTGAGTTAAAGCATGCATTGGAAATATGCGGTGATAAGGTAGACGTATTTATCAGCAATGAAATCAGTTCCGTTATGGCAATTCATTTTGGTCGAGGCGGAGTTGGGGCAAGCTGGATGCCTGCTAATTATTCTGTTTAGTAAACGGCTTGTGATATCAATCAGCTTCTGTGTCATATGTCATCAATTGAGAAACCTCGAACAATTTAATTGTTCGAGGTTTTCGTTTCTTTAAATAGCTCTTAGTTTTAATGCTACTTTGTTTCTGTACTTTTAAATATAGAAAATCCTATTTTAGAGAAAAGATAAAGAGTAAAGATGATTACTAAAATCCTGCCTATTACATATCCTTCTGTTACGTCTAAGTTATTTCTGTATAATAAATGACTATTAAAACAAAGATAAATTGCGATTAATAAAGGAATGGCGATAAACAATACAGCAATGGTACGTCTGGCTTCCCAACTCATCATACTCAGACCTTTCTATCTATTTTATATAAAATCAGGTAAATGCCTCTTATACATATCTAAAGCATTCTTGCTGCTTTCTAAAACCCGGATTGTCTTTACATTGGGTTTTGCGTAGATAATCGGATAATCTATCTCATCAAATTGTTCATTAATCCGAAATGCTAATTGCTCATCATGCAGAGAAAATTCTGATTGTATTCCGGGTTTATTTCCGCGTGCGTCAAGTCGTATCCACTTATTTAAGCTTTTAATATAAACCCCATTAAGAGCATGAATGCAATAACCTTTGTCTGGTGTATCGAATAGGGTCAATCTTTGATAGCAAAAGCCTGTTGGAATATTTAATGACCTTAACATGGCTGCAAGCAAATTAGATTTTGCATAACAGATGCCTTCTTTATATGTAAGTACTTCTGATGCCCTGCAAGTCACACGCTTGCTCTGAATATCCCACGAGTGCCCTATACTATCACGAACATAATGGAATACTACTCTAACTTTGTCTATTTCGGACATTCGAGATGAAATTAGCTCACTGATCTTGTCTCTGATCAGGGGATGTGAGAAATCAATTACATCTGATTCATCCAAATAGTCATTGTAAGATTGTGATTCTGGTATTAAATTCATATATCTCCCCCCTGTAACTCATATGTATAAATATACCAGTAAAATCAATAGGAGGATTCATGAATTTTAATTGTTCTAAGTCACTTTTATAAACATACATTAATAGTTGTCTAAGCAATTTGCTCTTGTATGTCGATGTAACTTCTTATTCCTGAGTAACCCGATAAGTTATATTGACAATCTGATCGCTGTCTGATAAACTTTCTGAAAACTGTATATGTTTCTTATCTAGAGAGGTGGAGGGATATGGCCCTGTGAAACCTCAGCAGCAGGTCTGACAACAGATACTGTGCTAATTCCATCGGTTCATAGCCGGCAGATAAGATGAATAGAGGAAGCCTCTCGACGCATCTTGCACGAGAGGCTTTTGTATTTGTCCCGCTGCCTACAGAAAGGGGAAGGCAACATGTTTGAATTGATTCGAGAACTGTCCAAGTACAAAGGGTATAATCAGTCGTTTGTTTCACAGATCGTTGATAAGATTACACCGTTCGCGGATGAGATGCACTTTGACAGTCGGGGGAATCTTATTGTCCGTAAATATGGAGAAAAGTATTCGCCTAAAATCACCTTGCTGGCGGAGGTAAAGGAAGAGATTTATGTAGTGACGTCCATTACGGAATCAGGAGCGCTTGTAGCAGATGCGAATTATTTTTCGCTTACGTATGCTCAGGGGCAGACTGTTCAAGTGGAGGCAAAGAATGGATTAGTGCAGGGCGTGATTATGGCAGGTGAAGCAGAACAACATGCTGCTGTGATCGACATCGGTGCCAACTCGGAAAGCGATGCGCGTGAGATGGGTGTGGAGCCTGGCAATCATGTGACGTTATTTGATGACTTCTTGTATCTTGGTGACGAAGTGAGTGGAAGAGTCGTTGGAAAAGGGTTGGATAATAAAGTGGCACCGGCAATTGCGATCAATCTTTTGCAGCAGTGGGATGCAACAGAAGGGGACATCACTATTATTTTCTTTCCGTTTCATAACAAAAAGCAACTAACCTATCAGCTTGAAGGAGAAGCGGCCTTTTTTATCGGATCCGTCCCTCGCCAAAGAATTGCGCACAAAAGCCGAGGAGCCATCGAATTAGGAAGCGGAGTTGCGATCAAAGTGGCAGACAAAACAATTCCAATCAATCAGACATTGAAAAATCAGTTGGTCGATTTGGCCATTGCTCATGACATACCATTTCAGTTAGAATTTTTATTTCGACATCGCTATAAAAAACTATCCACCAAGATTCCAGTGAGTGTCCTTAATATTCCTATCGAGCATCTTGACCAGACGACACAGGTCGTGTCAGTAAAGGACTTGGAGGACACGAATCAGCTAATACAGACTTATCTTTTACGAAGCAAGGAATTACAATTTTAGTTTGTGGTAAAAATCCCCATTACTGTTTAATTTCCAGTATACTGAAGCTAACAGTATAGAGGAGGCGGTTCAGTATGAAACAGACAAATGCAGCATACAAGTCGCAAAGCAGGAGTGCCATAGCAATCAGCTAAAGGGGAGCTTTTATTGAAGCAAGCACTATTGATTATTGATGCACAGCAAGCACTAATTGAGGGCGGAGCAGGAGAGAGACCTGTTTATCGCAAAGAGAACCTGATTGAACAAATTAACCTGGTCATCGGCAAGGCACAAACAGCAGACGCTGCTATTCTTTTCGTCCGTGATACAGATGTCGCGGAAGGACAAGGAACGGGATTCCAGATCCATCCAGGTATCCAAGTACCAAAAGAAGCACCTATCTTTAACAAGCAGGCTACAAATGCTTTCTATGGAACAGGTTTGCTTGAACATGTGAAAGAAGAGGGATTTACTCATCTTGTCATCATGGGCTGCGAGACCCAGCATTGTATTGACACGGCAGTTCGTACTGCCACCGTACAAGGCATGGATGTAACACTCGTAGCAGATGGTCATTCAACAGCTGGCTCTGATGTTCTGACAGCAGAGCAGATCATCCAGCATCACAATCAGATTCTGCACGGTCACTATAATGTGGATCATTTCTCAGTTGTGCGTCAGGCAGCAGAGGACCTGTTTAAACCGACGCATGATACGTATCGCTAAGCTTATTGTTTAATGTTCGTAGACTTAAAAACCCTTCTGAATTTTATTTGGAAGGGTTTTTATATGTAGTTAATGCAAAACAGTTCCGTTAGATTTTTGTTAAATTAATTACGCTCCACTTTATTTGAATGATTTAATTATTTGAATTATGAAATTTATCCGTTACATTTCCTTACAAATCCAATGCATCCTCCACGCTATTTCGACATAATAAAAACATATTCCATCTTAAATACATCTTTTCAGGAGGTATTCTATTGGGCTTTGAAGCTTTATTAACGGAAATTAGCGGTTATTTGTGGAGTGTACCGATGTTGATTTTCATCGCTGTAGTTGCTGGTGTATATACAATTGCATCCGGGTTTCTGCAGGTAAGATATTTGAAGGACATGGTTGTGCACACGTTTACCGGGAAAAGTTCTGAATCAGGTGTTTCGCCCTTTCAATCTCTGGTTATTGCGCTCTCAGGCAGAGTCGGTACAGGGAATATAGCAGGTGTTGCGACTGCTATTGCAGCAGGAGGCCCTGGGGCTATATTCTGGATGTGGTTCATTGCTTTCTTCGGATCTGCAGCTGCTTTTGCTGAATCGACACTTGCTCAGATTTATAAAAAGAAAGTGGATGGCGAGTATCGCGGCGGACCGGCTTATTATGCGGAGAAAGGGCTTGGATGGAAATGGTACGGTTATATTTTCGCTGTAGTTGCAGCTGTATCTACCTGTCTTTTAACTCCAGGTGTACAGGCAAATGCAATTGCTGACAGCATGAATAATGCATTCGGCATCGGACCAGTTATCACTGGGATTGCTTTGGTTGTTATTACAGGGTACGTCATCTTTGGCGGTGTCCGCAGAATTGCCTTCTTGGCTTCATATGTCGTTCCAATCATGGCATTATTTTATCTAATTGTAGCTGCTATTGTTATCTTCGCGAATATCGAACAGGTTCCAAGTACATTTGCGCTTATTTTCAGCTCTGCTTTTGGTGTTGACTCTGCGTTTGGCGGTATGATTGGTGCTGCCATAAGCTGGGGAGTAAAACGCGGCTTGTATTCCAATGAGGCAGGGCAGGGAACAGGAGCGCAGGCAGCGGCTGCTGCAGAAGTATCCCACCCGGTAAAGCAGGGCTTGGTTCAGTCCTTCTCAGTCTATATTGATACACTGCTTATTTGTACAGCAACAGCACTGATGATATTGATGACAGGCAATTATAGTGTAGCAGATCCGGATGGAGGCTATATTGTCGACTACACGGACGGCATGGAAGCAGGCGCAGGATATACGCAGGCAGCTGTGGATGGCGTGCTTGGAGGATTCGGATCACCTTTTGTAGCTATTTCTCTGTTTTTCTTTGCCTTTACTACATTAGTTGCTTACTTCTATATTGCGGAAACAAATCTATTTTATATTGTCAGAGGAGCATCAAGGAAGATTTTCTCCAACATCCTTAAAGTGTTATTCCTTGCGGCGATATTCTTCGGCACTGTACGCTCGGCAACCTTTACTTGGACACTAGCGGATATAGGACTTGGATTAATGGTTTGGGTAAACTTAATAGCTGTCATCCTGCTGTATAAACCGACCATGGCAGCACTCAAAGATTATCAGCTGCAAAAGAAACAGGGACTTGATCCAGTGTTCCGACCTTCACAGGTCAATATTAAAAATGCTGATTATTGGATAGAACGTGAACAGGAAGATGAAAAGCGAAAAAAGACAATGTAACAGTAGGAGGCAGTGGAAGAGGACGTTGCCCGGTTAGTTTCTGGAATATGCCGAGTATGAAAGTGAAAGAGTGGAGAGAATCAACTTCTCTCCACTCTTTTATAATTGTTGGCTTGTAAGAAAGACTATCTCATTTAAAGCGAAATAAGCTGCTCAGCATTTGCAAAGGAGTCATTAAATTGTTCTATCCCAGGGCGGATAACCAATCCTACACATAATACTAGAACAAGCTATTCATTTTTTGTATTTTTACCTTCAACAAACCGTTGATATAAATCCTTTTCGTCATTACCGTTTATATATTGCCTGTACATGTCTATCTTCTTGTTCATAAGCTCCAGATTGTGCTGGTACTCTGCAATTTTAGCTTCTACATTATCTTTATGATGAACTAGAATCGCGACTAATTCCTCATAATTTTCACTTTCTGATTCTCGAAGGACTTTATACTTTTTTAAGTCCTCTAGTGACATTCCGGTCCCTTTCATATGAACGATGAAATCCGCCCATAACCGATCATCTTCGGAGTAGACACGAATATTGCTGTCATTCCGTTTTGGAACAAGCAAGCCTTCTTTCTCATAAAAACGCAGCGTATGCTCGCTTAACTTGGTGAGTTTCGCCAATTCCCCTATACGATAAGCCATCAGATATTCTCCTTGTTTGCCGTTTGATGCACTTACAGCTTGCTATACCACTCATCTTCAACAGGCTCCAGCCACTCTGTCTGACCTGGTGAAATAGCTAAGTGAACAAACCAGCTATCCTTCGTCGCACCATGCCAATGCTTCACGTTTGCCGGTATGTTTACCACATCACCTTTTTTAAGCAGCTGTGGAGCTTTGCCTTCTTCTTGGTACCAGCCTTCTCCACCTGTAACGAGCAGGATTTGACCGATATTGTGTGCGTGCCAATTATTACGCGCTCCTGGTGCGAAGGTGACATTACCGATTGGTGCATCAATTGGGGTTTTATCCATATATATCATGTTCAAATATGCATCGCCAATGAAGTTAGTTTCAACTTTATCTCCTAATTCGAAAATAGTACTGTTGCTTAGGTTTTCTTTAGTCATTATGTTTATCCTTCTTTCTGTTCTTCATCAAAAATTTTTTTAGCAATGTTAAATGCGGACCAAGCTTTCGGCCAACCGGCATAAAAGGCAAGGTGGGTAATAACTTCAGAAATTTCATCTTTTGTTAAGCCATTCGCTTTTGCTTTCTGGAGATGAGGAGTAAGCTGTTCCATATTCCCGCCCGCAAGCAGGGCAGAAACAGTAATCAAACTGCGATCACGCGGTGATAATTCCTGTTCCCTCGACCAGACCTCTCCAAAAAGAACGTCATCATTCAGCTCTGCGAATTTCGGAGCGAACTCTCCTAATAAATCCCGTCCTGCCGTCTGTTTTTCTGCCATTTCCATTTCTCCTCTCGGTAATTTTTTATTGTTTCTTTCTTTAAGCTACACCTTTGAGTCAACTCTAAGTCAAGGTATGTCTTTTGAAAAAAGATGCAGAAGCCATCGGATGAAAGAAACTATTTGAAACAGCATTACGCCCATGTTCACAAAACTGTAAAAGGAATATTGCAAATTTGTGAAAACGCTCACAAATGTGAGCGCAATATGATTTTTTCGCTTATACTACAAGTGTAGAAGGAACAGCGCTAATCCATCTCAATCTATTATGTGAAATGTTTAACAAACTATTTTCATGAATGGAGTGTAGAAGAAAATGATCATACAGTGGATTCGAAACAGTAAAGCAGCAGCGGGACTTTGGGCAGTTATCCGAATTTATCTTGGCTATAGCTGGTTAACAGGCGGAATTGGCAAACTAACAGGCGGTGGTTTTGATGCAAGTGGCTTCCTGCAAGGCGCAGTCGCACAAGCTGGCGGAGATCATCCAGCGGTGCAAGGCTGGTGGGCTGTCTTCCTGGAACAGGTCGCATTGCCGAACGCGGGATTGTTCAGCTTCCTCGTTATGTGGGGAGAGATACTTGTCGGAATCGCACTTATTCTCGGAGTCTTTACTAACTTCGCTGCTCTTATGGGAATAACAATGAACTTCGCCTTTCTGTTCAGCGGCACCGTCAGCACTAATGCACAAATGGTCTTGCTGACTGTCTTCATACTAGTCGCAGGAGCTAATGCCGGACGATATGGGCTGGATCGCTGGGTAATGCCATATCTCAGAAATCACTATCCCAAACATACAACTAAAACACCAACGAAGCCGATTGCTTCTTAAATAATTATGGAACCTACCGTGCATCAGCGGTAGGTTTTTTGGTTTTTTAAATGTAAAATGAAACCCATTTTTTGTTAATTCGTACAGATAATATCACTTACAATTTCAAAAATGAATAGAAAGGATTGAAAACATGATTATACTTTTGGATGTATTCAGCATTCTGATGCTGTCTTCCATTTCGGGCTCTTTTTCGGAGGATGATACGCAGCATAATATCGAGCAATTAAGAAAAACAGATTGGTTCCAGAAGTATTTGAATCAACAGCCGTATCGGGATCTGCTCATCTTTGATAAGGATGTACGAAAAGTTATTGGACGACTGAATAATAAGAAGCTGGCGAAGAATCCGCAAAGAAAAGCTTATCAGCATATTGTCACAAAAGTATTGCAGCGAAAGATCATTGTTTCAGCAAAGTAATTAGCGGAGAAAAGGAACCGAGCATTAATGCTGGTTCCTTTTCTTTCGTTAACTATCTTAACCTTGGATCATACATCAACTGTAGATCAACCCCAAAGGGATCTCGAACAACAGCATACGCCTTACTGAACATATTTGCCGATAGTGGGCGAATAACTTTTACGCGGGTATCGCTCGTTACGTTTTGATAGAAATGGTTTATCTCTGTTAAGTCTGCACTTTGGATACAAAGAGAGAAGTTATTGCCTGTTTGATATTTCTCGTCAGGCTTCATTATTTCTTCTGCGATCATTAGTTTCGTTTTGCCGATTGACAGCACAGAGTGTGAGATATGATCCTTGTTTTCTTCTGTAAGCTCCATGGATGGATCACGCTTTACCATGTCTGCATAGGTCACAAGTAAAAGCTCCTTTGCCTGCAAGTTATGCTTGTAGAATTCGATCGCTTCCTTCGCTTTTCCATTCATGGATAGAAAAACAGCAATCTCCAATGTCATGTAAAAGACCTCCTTTTCCTGTTAACAGTTTTAGCTTACAGTAAAAAAGTATCAATTCATGACACCTATTAAGGAGCTTTTATCATGCGCAAATCAGAAAGATTGCAGGACATGCTGCAATACATAAATGAAAAGAAACAATTTAACTTAAAAGATTTGATGGAAGAGTATAGGATATCCAGAAGCACGGCTATTCGGGATGTCCAGGCACTTGAAATGCTAGGTATGCCGATTTATGCGGAACATGGCAGAAACGGAAAGTACGTTGTCTTAGATAATCGAATTTTCTCTCCAATCACTTTTACAGCAGATGAGCTGTACGCCATTTACTTTGCGATGCTGACGTTATCTGGATATAAGGAAACACCATTTGAGCAGGAAATAAACAGTTTAGAAGAAACCTTTAAAAGTGTCTTACCAAGCAGTATCAAAGATAGAATCAAAAAAATGAAGGATTCGGTAAGGCTGGATACACCTAGTCATAGTAATGAGGCACCTTATCTTAAGGAAATCCTGAAAGGAATTATGGAGGAGAAGGTCTATACGATTGCCTATCGAAAAGAAGAAATCAGATATAAGACAGTTCAGTTTGTTACGCTGCAAGCGAAATTCGGACAGTGGTACGCAAAAGTCTATAATATGGGTTCAAACCGTATTCAGACTGTTCGCTGTGACAAGATAGTGCAAATGAAAAAGTCAGAAGAGAAACAGCCTTTGGAATTACAGTATCTGTTTTCACTTTTGAAGACGTATCATCATCAGCCAGGGGCGACTATGTTCACCGTAGAAGTTACAGAACGCGGAAAGGACCTTTATGACAAAGAAAGTTATCCGTCCATGAAGCTAGAGCAGACAGATGATACTTATACGATATCCGGCTATTACAATAGGAATGAAGAAGCGTTCATTGCTGACTATTTTATGCGATTTGGTAAGTCTATTATTTCTATCCAACCTTCTGAACTCCGAGTTGCAATCCGAAATAAGCTACAGTCGCTTATGATCCACATGGACAACATAAACTAGCAATCGACTGCTTTATTCCTTTTCATGTTGCAACAATACCCTCATTTGTATATTCTGGAAGTGGAGGTGATACCTGATGGCAACTGAGAGGAATGCTCATGCGTCAGAATTTGTAACAGCTCATGCAAAGCCTATGGTGAAAGGCGATACTTTGTGTGAGAGGTCTGTTTACTAATCGCCATTGTATCCTTTTCTGTCCGGGCTTTGCACTTATCTAAGCACTCAAAAAGATAAGGGAGCGAACAGAAAATGGATAAACGGAAAACTACAAAAGAAGCATTTATTAGGAATGACCAATATAACTTCATCGCACGGCAGGTATCTCATATTATCAATGCGCATGCGTCGGTAAATCATAAGGATACACTGGACGGTGTGAAGCTCCATGCTTTTTCAAAAGTAGAGGAGATACTGCCAGAAATGAATGAGGTACAAGAAACACTTCTTAATCGCCTGCTCGAAATAGAAGAGGAAATAGAAGCCGAGGCATTTTTATCAGAGCTGAGGCAGTATGTCATCCCATTTCGACGGGTCTCGAAGAAAACTGTGGAGAAGCTATTTCCGAAGGCGAAAAAGCTGCAGGTGCCAGACATTGATGGTATGGATTTTAAGAGATTGTCGTATATCGGATGGTTCGACACGCGGGCGCATAAGCAGCACTTGATTGTAGAATATCAAGGCAAGCTGAAAGGTATCTCCGGTGTCTTTGATAACAGCAGTACCCAAGGAATCTGTACATTATGTAACAGTCTGGATGAAGTGGGTTTGTTCGTTACAAGGGTCAAGAGCGGGAAAGAGACCTATGTAAATAGAGGAAACTATATATGCAAGGACAGTCAGGCATGTAATGAAAAGCTGACGGATAGAAGGAAGATAGAGACTTTCCTGGATTATCTGTTTCAGTAATGGGAAAAGAGCAGACTCAATCAGTCTGCTCTTTTTATGTTTTCATTAATTTCCACCTGTGAAAAGATGAAGTGTGTCACAGTCACAGCATAGGAAGCGATTGAATCAATGAATTCCTCCACCTGCGCAAAGTTTTCAAAACGCATTTTCAGTATAAAGCAGGCATTGCCGGCAATTCGATAACAGAAATCCACATTATCCAGTGTCGCGATATGTGCTTTAAATCCACTATAATTTCCATTCTTCATCGTCGCTTCCATGATGCATTGGACCGGCTGACCCAGCTTTTCATAAGCAATCTCCAGTGTATATCTCTTAATCACCCCGAAGGATTCCATCTGTTGCACACGCTCCTTTACAGAAGGAGATGATAAATTAACCCGCCGTCCGAGTTCGCTCATGGACAGGCGGCTATTTGCCGTTAATTCTGCTAGAATCCTTCTATCTGTATCATCTATTTTCATTTTTTAAAACATCCTCACTAAATTCGTTAATAAGAATAAGTTATAGTCACATAACGCCTTAAAATCTGTATGTAAATAGGATCAACGAATGCTTATATTAAATATAGCGAAGGAGGAGAAGTCATGGCAAGAATTACAAAGTCGAAATTCGGTAGAACGAGCTTCACAAAATTATTAGGACATAACCTAGAAATCATGACCGCCTGGTCGGAGCTAGCCGATATTTTAGAGAATGATAGTAAGCTATCCAAAAATTTGAAAGAACAAGTAAGGCGTACATTAGCTCAAAACAACGGATGTACTTATTGCAAAGCAAAAGGAAAACCAGATACGATCTTGCAGGACGAGAAAACGTCTGTGGCCGTAGGATTTGCGATAGTCTTTCAAAACCATCATAAAGGTGATGTTCCAGATTCATCGTTTGCAATATTGAAGGAATATTTCACAGAAGCTGAGATCAGTGAACTTTGTGCTTTTATCTGCTTTACCACTGCACAGCAATATTTTGGGGCGATGATGAAGCTCGAAGCGGAGCTGTGAAAAGACGAGAATTGCCAATGAATAATTATCTGAGTATTGTTATAATTAAATTGTTAAAACCTGTAAGAAAGGGGAGGGAATTATGATACATATAACACTAGCAAATTCAGACCACGTGGCAGGTATATCCAAAGTATGCAGCGATGGATTTAGGGCCACGCACAGTGAAAAGCGTTCGGATAAATACATTCAAGGCATTATCGAAGAGTTTTATAATCACGACAGAATTCTAAAAGAAGTATCTGAGATGAGCAGAGATTGGGGCGGATACTTCGTTGCACTCGAAGATGGAGAAGTGCTGGGAGCTATCGGTGGTGGAATAATCGGTGAAGGTATTGGAGAGGTGTTCGTGTTGTATCTTGATCCTGAACGACGCAATGAGGGAATAGGAACGAAATTGTTAGATGCCCTCACCAAACAGCAAAAGGAACAGTTTAACGCCACTGAACAGTGGGTATCTGTAGCAAAGGGAAATCAGAAGGGTATACCTTTTTATGAAGCGAGAGGATTCGTTGTCCAGCACGAGCGACCTGGTTACCATGATATAGAAGGAGAAAGTTATCCTGCCTTGAGATATTATCGAAAGATATAGCATATCCTGAATCTGTAGAGTGGCAAGCTTACATAAGAAACAGGAATGAGGGAACGAAAAAACCAGCCTCAATGGCTGGTTTTCCTTATTTCTTGTTATTCATTTTCTTGATTTTGAAATACAGGCTGAAATATCGGAACGATGTGTAAAAATCAAATGCAGCGAATACTGCAAGTAAGATGCTGAAAATCGTCCAGTCTTTTGCTGCCTGTACGTCATGTATGGCCCAATAGACGAAGAAGACACCTATTACAAGGTAGAGTATCGCGGCGGGCAATGGCGATCGTATCATAATTTCTTATCCTCCAAAGATGATCATTTGCATATTTTCTAGTTGTTTCTGCATTCTTTCTATTTCTTCCATTCTTTCCGGGGTGAGATAGAGCTGAATGATGACGACCATCAGATTCATCAAGCCGTGTGTGATGATAGGTACGATGATTCGCTTTGTCTGTACATATAAAGCTGCAAAAACGACACCCATAACGAAGTATTGCAATAGGTGTAAGAAGTCTCCATGTACGGCACCGAATACGAGTGCGGAGATAAGTACTGCTACGAAGAAGTTTGTTCGCTTGTAGATTTCACCGAATAGTATTTTACGGAAAATGATTTCTTCCAATACTGGGGCGAATACAACGACAATTAGTACAAACGCTGGAACTTCCCGAACTGCGTCCAGAATGTTAGACGTATTTTCTGAGCCTTGTGTGATTCCAAAAGCATACGTCTCGATTAAGCCTGCAATCACTTGTCCGGCATAAGCGCCAAAGAAACCGATAATGATCCAGACAATCGTCATTCCGGGACCAGTAGCGTTTCGCACAGCTGGTGTCCGCATGTCCTTGCGTAGCATAAAGCAGACGATAACGACAGCGAGCAGGAAGGTGATCAGACTCCACCAATACGAGACGGTTGCTAAATCCAGCCCTCGATCATCCATCAAAGGAACGAAAGGAACAAGCAGGAATGCGGAAAGCTGCATCACAATATATGTCAATATGACGAACCAATAACGTGCTGGCAATATAACGACTCCTTCCGCCTTACTTATGTAGTTGGCATCTTACGTATTTTAACATAAGAAGCAAGGAAGTATGTAGCGGTGCGCATTGTAATTACCCTGTTAATTCGTCCAAGGCTTGGCAGGAGAAACAAGGAATTCGTCGAACAACTATCAGAGTGTCATGCTTGCATTCCGTTTTCGTTTTGATTATTATAATAACTGTATTAGCACTCAACTAACTCGAGTGCTAAAAATCAAATTATCGATTATATAAGGAGGGTTTCTCACATGTTGAAGCCACTAGGCGATCGTGTTGTAATTGAACTTGTAGAGCAGGAGGAAAAAACAGCATTTGGTATCGTGCTTCCTGAATCTGCAAAGGAAAAACCGCAAGAAGGTAAAGTTGTTGCCGTCGGTAGCGGTCGTGTAACCGATAATGGAGAAAGAGTTGCACTGGAAGTTGCAGAAGGCAATTTGATCATTTTCTCTAAATACTCTGGTACAGAATTGAAATATGAAGGAAAAGATTACTTAATTCTTCGCGAAAGCGACATCCTTGCAGTAGTAGGATAATCCGAAGAACAGATTTATATAACATAGAAGATATTATAGGAGGTTTTTATTCATGGCTAAAGACATTAAGTTTTCTGAAGACGCTCGTCGTTCCATGCTTCGCGGTGTGGACACACTTGCTGATGCAGTTAAAGTAACACTCGGACCAAAAGGCCGTAACGTTGTATTGGATAAGAAATTCGGTTCTCCACTAATCACAAATGATGGTGTGACAATCGCGAAAGAAATCGAACTAGAAGATGCATTCGAAAACATGGGTGCGCAGCTTGTATCCGAAGTTGCTTCTAAAACAAACGAAATCGCTGGTGACGGTACAACTACAGCGACAGTCCTTGCGCAAGCAATGATCCGCGAAGGCCTTAAAAACGTCGCTTCTGGTGCAAACCCAGTAGGCGTGCGCCGCGGTATCGAAAAAGCGGTTGACGTAGCTGTTAAACAGCTTAAAGAAATCTCTAAACCAATCGAAGGCAAAGAGTCTATCGCACAAGTAGCGGCAATCTCTGCAGCTGACGAAGAAGTTGGTAAACTAATTGCAGAAGCAATGGAGCGCGTTGGTAACGACGGCGTTATCACAATCGAAGAATCCCGCGGCTTCAACACAGAGCTTGAAGTGGTAGAAGGTATGCAATTCGATCGCGGTTATGCTTCTCCATACATGGTTTCTGACCAAGATAAAATGGAAGCAGTTCTTGAAGATCCATACATCTTGATCACAGACAAAAAAATCTCCAGCATCCAGGAAGTACTTCCTGTACTTGAGCAAGTTGTTCAGCAAGGCAAGCCTCTATTGATGATCGCTGAAGACGTAGAAGGCGAAGCGCTTGCAACACTTGTTGTAAACAAACTACGCGGTACATTCAACGCTGTTGCTGTTAAAGCTCCTGGCTTCGGTGACCGTCGTAAAGCAATGCTAGAAGATATCGCGACACTAACTGGTGGTGAAGTAATCACAGAAGACCTGGGTCTTGATCTGAAGAACACGCAAATCACTCAGCTTGGCCGCGCTTCTAAAGTTGTTGTTACAAAAGAAAACACAACTATCGTTGAAGGTAACGGCAACCCAGAAAACATTTCTTCCCGCGTAGCACAAATCCGTGCACAAGTAGAAGAAACTACTTCTGAATTCGACAAAGAAAAACTGCAAGAGCGCCTAGCGAAACTTTCTGGCGGTGTTGCAGTAATCAAAGTCGGTGCTGCTACTGAAACAGAATTGAAAGAACGCAAACTACGCATCGAAGACGCCCTTAACTCTACTCGCGCAGCAGTAGAAGAAGGTATTGTAGCTGGTGGTGGTACAGCTCTAGTTAACATCTACAACAACGTTGCAGGTCTTGAACTAACTGGCGACGAAGAAACTGGTGCTAAAATCGTCCTTCGTGCAATTGAAGAACCAGTTCGCCAAATCGCGCACAACGCAGGCCTTGAAGGATCCGTAATCATCGAACGTCTTAAAAAAGAAGACGTCGGTATCGGCTTCAACGCAGCAACAGGCGAATGGGTAAACATGCTTGAAACAGGTATTGTTGACCCAACTAAAGTAACACGCTCCGCACTTCAAAACGCAGCATCCGTAGCAGCTATGTTCCTAACTACTGAAGCAGTAGTAGCTGACAAGCCAGAAGAAAACGCTGGCGGCGGCATGCCTGACATGGGCGGCATGGGTGGTATGGGCGGTATGATGTAAGGCCGTCTTATAAAACATGGATTGTTTAATGCTATTTTTCATCCTATTTGAGAAGTAGTTATGTAAAAAACTTATATGGTTAGCAAAAACCACTTCCTATAAATAATTATGGAGTGGTTTTTGTTTTATTAAACATACGGAAAATAAAGAAAGAGTAATTATGTCAATTAGAGTTAAAGTTTTACTTAATATAAAAAAAACAATTCATAAAGCTAAAAGAAATGAGATACATAAAGAAGGAGTTGTAGAGAGTGCTAGATAATAATTTTAATAGAGAATTAAAGTCAATTCTCCATTACTGTCTCGAATATGGCATTAAAAATATTTCATTTAAATTGGATTCATTTAATTCAATCAAAAATGTTGATAGGAGAATAGAATTTGGTTCAAAGGTACATTTAGGATTTATGAAAGCCCAAAACTTGATAATACAAAATCTAATTATATTAGGTAATAAAAAGCTTAGAACTAAAGACCAGATTAAAGAGATGATGAGACAAAATAAAGAAAAGGATATTATCCAAAAATATGAAAAGAATTTAGATGTAATAACATATAAAGAGAAAATATTGAGAAAAGCAGCTGACACTATCGCGTGGCAATTATTTGGGAATGATATTACTACAATAAGAAGGTTATACAAAGATATTCCACCTGTTGAAATATATAATTCTAATCTAAAACATGATATCGAAGTAGTTGAGGGTATTTTTAAAAGCAATAACAACACTTTCCCTTTGATAACTGACATTACTTCATTTATACAAGTAGGTGATTTAATAGTTAGAGAGCCTGATAATCCTCAAATTAGAATAATAGAATTAAAAGAAGGAAAGGTAAATGAAAAAATCGAGGAAATAATTCAAGACTATGCTGATAATCAATGTGAAAGAAAGCTTTACTACGAATTATCGGGCAAAGATACGAAGTTCCAAAAACAATTTAGTAGGTATGTAAAACAACAATCTAAAGCATTAAAGACTGCGAATATTATTAATACAGGAGAAGGGAAAGATGATGTTACAGGTATTGATTTAAAAATAATTAACGACGTTTTTTATACACAACACTACGATGGGATTATTTCTAAAATGCTGGAGGAGGTGGATAAACATAATTATTCATTAAGAAGAATTGATGAGTGCTTAGTATTAGGGGTATATAATACTTCCAAAATTCCAATACATGAAGGTTTCGAGGTGTGGAAAAAATCTATGGGCATAGATTTTCCAACGGTAAATCTCATTAGTTTTATTAATGCCCCTACAGCGTTTCCTATATTTTTACACCCGTTTTCTATTGATGATAAAGTTCGATTAGTTAATAGAGATAAGACTATATTGATCTCTCTAGATATAAAAAAATGGTTTAATATCTTGGAAGAAAAAGGGTTGAAGGTTAATCTATTGACAAAAAAACAAACTGCCAAACTCAATAATGTACCTTCACAGCTGAAATCTTTTGAATATAACGGGCAGGCAATAGAAATTCAATATGGTGAAATTAAACAAATTTTACATGATGGGATATTTGAGCGAATGTTTAACCAGTGTGTAAGGCCAGCCTCTTTAGCAGATTTCATAAAGTATGGCCTCTCTCATGTGGAAAATATTGATTTTTGATCATATATATCATCTGAGAATCTAATCTTATCTAAAACTAATCCTAGTGATTCATATGGATGTGCACCCATAGTCATGAATTTTTAAGACTAAACTTCTACAAAAGTGTTATGATAGCTGATGATTTGGGATATTTTAGCGGAAGGAAGAAGTAAGTCAGGTGATTAAAATAGTCAAATTTCATGAAAAGAAAAAGAAAAGAACTTATTCTAGTAATTGTTGTAACCTTCTAAAATGTAAAATCCGTTAGGATGAAATGAACTTGCAAATTATTTATATTAGGTAGAATATAATGTTTACGATCTATACTGATATTGAGGTGATCACAGTTTTTAAGTATTTAAGATATAAGATACATAAGACTCGGAGAAGTTATAGAAAAGTATGTAATAAGTTTTTCTATAAAATATTTACTACTCAGGTAAGATTAGCGAATTATATTTTTCAGCTTACTAGTAAACTAAAAATACTAATTAAGGATAACGCTATCCCTATTATCATTGCTCTAATAGTGATAGGAATCTTTAGCTTTTCTTTCTATTTCGAGATAATAAATGAGAGGGCAAGCGGTTTTTGGGATAAGGATTTTTGGCTGGATGAAATAATACCTAATGTTATTGCAGATTCTATAGGAATTGTAGTAAGTACTTTTATTATTGCCAGTTTGTTTAACTATTATCAAAAAAGAAGAGAACTTAAAGTGGTATATAATTTTATGGGGCGAAGTTTTGAGAAACTAATAGAAAGTTTTATTAGGAATTTACTATATTTACTAGAAAGAGATGAGGGGTTTATTACATCTAAAACTATAGATGAGACATTTGAATCTTTAAAAAGAGTTGCAGATAGAAAAGAGCAGATAGACTTTAGTATATTTGGTTCTGATTTTAAAGTTTGGGATGTAACAAGTGGCACATCTATTCATGATGGTTTCTATCAGCAGATTCCAAGTATAAAAGAGTATGAAGATAAGTTCTTTTACTTTTTTGATAAGATAGAATCATTAAAAATAAAACAAAAGGAACTTAAAATTGAAATAGATATTTTGAAATTTTCTGGAAATGAAGATTTATATAATTTGACAGTGGAGAAATGGAATATGATTAGTGATGAACTTAAAGTTAGATCGTCATCCATACTAGAGTATTCTATTAATGAAAAAATAAAGATATTTTAAATATAAACTTAAATGAATTGCTAGAAGGGTTCTCAGCATTCCATAAGAGAAAAATTAAAGAGTTTATAGATAATAATAATGACTTGCTACCACTGGATATAAGGATGGAATTACTAGAGGTAGATAAGCTTGTTAGCACATTTACACATTCAATTAAAGAACACTATTTTCCTTACTTTTTAAGGAGATATCAAACAAAAGAAGAATATCAAGAAATGAAAAAAAAAGAAAGTATTGTTGCTTTACAGAAGTTATGCAATAAATTAATCAAACTATCCCTTTATTTTAAAAGTATTAAGAACTAGGGCGAGAAAAAATGTTATACAGGAACTTCTAGTGGTGAAATACTTTTGTAAATTCATCAGTACTCCTAATTAGAATTCGAAGAAACAAACTGTCGCATCTGCTCGTATTCCTTCATCAATACGAACCTTTGAAATCGAGTAGGATAGTTAAAAAAGTAGTAGATGAAACAAGAAAGTTTACCTTGGCTATTGCTAGAAAATTATTAATCGTCTTATTTCAATTTAAAAAAGGGGTTAGGTTATATGCTTTACTAATACTTCTAATCACGTCACCAGCTTTACGAGCAGACGATTAATCAAGGCCATTATTCTAACATATCTTTAACATGTATTGGATAGTACAGGGAAATAGTACTTCTTCTGGATGGGAAGTAAGTATTATTAGGCTATTAAATCTATTTTTTAGATAGTCACCTCAGTTAAAACAAATCTTTCATTCAAATATTTTGTTCCATTTGCGATTGGTGCAATAAATATCTTTTAACTCTTTAAGTTGTTACATTGAGAAGACCGATTGTTATTTATCATCATTGTTAACAATAAACGAAACCTATGTAAGATTTTTTCGAAATAACAAAACTCAAAATAACCAGAAATAAGATAGTAAGGTACGTAATTACCACAAGAAGCTGCATTCATTAAAAATGTTATTAAAGTAACAGTATTTGCTGTTTCAAGTCAGGAAACTCGCCCTTTCCTAATTAAAGAAGTTTTCCCTTCCAATTGTTCCGATGTTGCTGATTCAACAGCCTTGGAACTGGATGAGGATTCTTATTAAAGCAAAGGGGATTTATTCTACAATCTTCAGAAAGTTTTTCGAGCTTATATTTTAATAAGTACAAGGAATGCTAAAGTTCACACTCTATAAAATCTCTAAGGTTTACTTAACGGTTATGTTTACGTTTTATCTTAAATTTATTGCGATCCATCTTATCATTTTAAAATATAATTATCTTTTCGATATAATTTGAAGGATGTAACAACATATGGAGAAATAAAAAAGTGCAAGGATTTATTAATCACTTTGCACTAAAATACAGATATAATATCTTCTTGTTCCTTTTTCTTTTGCTTAAGGTTCTCTCTATATTTCAATAAACTTATATAACTTTCATAATCTATGCCTTTAAGAAAACTTAACCAACCGTTAATATGCTTATTAAAAAGTCGCCAGGAATCAGTATTTTTCTCCATCTTAAAAATACTGTGGTGAATTTTTGCTCTTAATATTCTTCTCTGCTTTCTACCAATACTAATACTTTTAGAATCAGAAATAATTAAACCGGTAACTTTTCTTTTGTTACCAGGAATCAGTAATCTTGTTTTGCTGGTATTTAAAGTGTATCCTTCGTCTTCAATTATTGCTTTCAATATATTTATAGATTTCCTTAGTTTATCCGTATTATTAGAAGAGAAGGTGAAATCATCAGCATATCTTGAATAAACAATATTCCGTAATGAGCAATAACCATTCAACCTTCTATCTAATTTAATACTAATTATATTAGAAATAGAAGGAGAAGTTACAGCTCCTTGTGGTAGAAACTCCTTATATGTACAGAAACGCGAAAATACTAAAGAAATATGCTCGTCGTAACCAACAGATCTAAAAAGTTGGTATACTCTATTCTTTTTTATACTCGGAAAAAAGTCCTTTATGTCCATACAGAGTAAGAATTGATTATCAATATGCAACTCTACATTATTTCGTATAGTCACGCCTTTTTGAAAGGCCGTAGCAGACGGATCAACTGCAATAGGCTGTAATATATTCTCTAGTATCCATTTTTGAATAGCCTTTAAAGCTGGTGATGGGGAATATACTTCTCTAAATGAGTTATCTTTTTTAGGAATCTTAATAAGATAGTATTGATCGTCTACACTGTTTAAAATTCTTTGCAATGTATACTCGCTTAAATTAATAGCATTTGATAGATCTAATAAAGAATCTATTTTGGGTATGCCCAAAGTGTATGCTGCTATATTCATTATGTACACATCCTTTAATAAAGGCCTAGAATATACTTACCATAAGTAAGCCTTGGCTGTTAAATCAACTTGTTTCCTGGTGAAACGAGGGGGTTTAACAGCCATGGTTGAAAAGCATGTAATTTACTACGATAGCGAATCACTATCGGTAAAAGTAGGTTTCTAAGCATAAGTTCTAGGCCTTCTTGTATTAAAGTTTAACATTTCAATTCTTAAACTGTCTAGACTGCTGTGAATAAAGTGGTCAGGATACTCTGTATGAATACGATTTTTGCCTTTTCTAGTTAAGGAATAAGTTTTGTCTCTTGATTGGAAGTGTAAATCCCTTTTATATGATAAAGAACTTAAACTAGAGTGTATAATACTAATAATCTCTTCTTTTTTAGCTTTATCATTAGAGAACTTCTGCTTAATTATGTTATACAGTGTGGGTCTGTCTATTGAATCTACAATATAGAGTAGTGTAAGTACATACCTTTCAGAAAAAATAGGATTGTGCAAGTTATATACCATATTCTGGTTGTTTTTTTTCTTTACTGTTTTAATATGTTTAAGAAGTGTATCTATTTTTTTTTCATTGAAAGGTTCAGTATAGTTTTCAGAATATACAATGGAAGTAGTATTTTGTTTTAGATATTTTATAGGTCCAAGATTTATAAAGCTTTTAGCTCGTGAGTATTTCTGATTTAGACAAACCACTAGTTTTTTATTCAGATCCTTATGATTTGCAAAAGCTCCTAATTCAGTGAAAGAACCAGGGCTTTCTATACACATAACTACAGCATCTACACTATGAGCTAATATGTTCTCCAATGTGAGCATGTTATATTCTTTAAGTAATAATTGATCCTCAAATATGGTTTCTGGGAGCAGTATGTTTACTTTGTGTTTTATTGAGTTCTGTACCTTATACCTCATACTTTCCTTATCTTTTATATCTGCACCTATAAGAAAAATGTTAATTTCTTTTTTTATTACATCAATAATGTATGGAGTTGCTGTTTCGATTAATCTAACGCCTAACTCTACTTTCAATTCAGATTGACTCTTCATTATCAGTCCACCTATATATTGAATTTTATCTAAATTAAACTATACACTAAATGTTAGATATAAGATAAGCAAAAATGGATTTCCAAATAAGTGTCATGTTTGGTTTATACGTAAACGTGTATGTTTACGTTGTTAAAAACTCAGTCATACTCGCCATCCATCTTAATCATCCATGTCTGCTGTTACTAGTGCCCGTTCTAGTCTCTTTGAGATTAATAAAAGTGAGCTTGTTCAAGATGAATTAATTGAAAGAAGCTTTCCAATTCCCGGATTTGCTCTGGATCCATTTTTATCAATAAAGCATTTACTGAAACTGGTAAAAGCTATAAAATTTTTAAAGAATACCAGTTGTCAGAGGATATTACAGTACCAGTTTACTATCCGAAATTTAACTACCTCAAAGTTGTTTTCATCAAAGTGATCCGTGAGAACACCACGCTGCTGAAAAGTAAGCATCATCTTTCTTTTTTACAGCTCTATCCACAAACAAGGGAGAGAAAAACATGACACTCAAAATTGGAATGATTGGAACAGGTTGGTTTAGCCGCAAGCATGCTGACATTCTATCAAAGATGGATGGGGTCCAGATCCAGGCTATTTGCGGAACAAGCAAAGAGAAAGCTGCAGATATGGCGGCCGATAATGAGGGTGCAAATGGGTATGATCAGTATGTGGAAATGCTGGACGCAGAGGAGCTTGATGCGGTTTATGTCGTTACGCCGCCAATGGTTCGGGGAGAGATCGAATTAGAGCTTATTGGGCGGGGTATTCCTTTCCTCATCGAAAAGCCTCTGGGGATAGAGGACAAGATTCCAGCCAAGGTGTTAGAGCGTATGTATGAAAGTTCTTTGATTACGTCTGTTGGGTATCATTTTCGATACAGTGATTCGGTTCAGCATCTAAAGGAAAACTTAAATAGCCAAACGCTTGGTATGGTATTAGGTAAATGGATGGGCGAGATGCCCATGGTGGGCTGGTGGAGAGATCAAGAGAAGTCTGGCGGTCAATTTATCGAACAAACAACGCATATTGTAGATTTACTAAGATACGTCTGCGGTGAGGTTGAAGAAGTTTACGCGATGTATGGCAATCAAGTACAGCATAACAAGCACGATAATGTTACAGTGCCGGATATTGGTACGGTAAGTTTACGGCTGCAAAATGGCGTGGTAGCTAACCTGTCGAATACGTGCGTCCTTCCTAGTGGCATGGGAGATGTTGGGCTCAAGCTTTATACAGATAAAGGAATACTAGATTGGCAGGTCGATAAGCTAGAAATAGATCAAGAAGGCATAAAGACGGCGTATAAGGATACGGACAATCCATACATTCGGGAAAATGAGGCATTTATTCATGCTGTTCGTACTGGCGACACCTCGCAAATCCGCTCTGATTATAGTGATGCATATCTAACTCATAAGGTGACGTATGCTGCTTTGGAGTCTGCGAGAAGTGGTGTACCTGTTAAGCTTAAAAAATAAAGGTAATAAAAGAAGGAGCGCTGATTTGAATTAGGGCTCCTTTCTTAGCACAGGTGTCTTAGGTTTGTTTATTAATTTGTGTCTTCTTTTATATGTTTGACAGAATCATTAACCGTAATCTGCTTTTACATCATCTACATCCGCATCTCTTTGTTTGATTCTTGCTTCGGCATGGATTAGTGCTTCTCTTGTTTTGGTGAGGTATTCTGCTTTGGCTTTTTGCTTTTGTACTTCTACTTTCTGCTGTTCCAGTGTAACGTGCTAATTCTTCTTTTAGAGTACCTATTTCACGGCCTTTAAATTCTACACTGCAAGATGTCATGCGATCCTAATGGGTTTATCTTTCAGGATATCAAACGGTTAAAGAATAAACGGTTAAAGAATCTGTCCTTGATCGACAATATCATGTTCACTGCACTTGTATCAGCAGATGCGGGTACAAGTGCAGTAAATTAAAAAGTAAAAAAACTGATAAAAATAACTGGAATTGAAAAGCTTGCAGATCATACTACCACGAAAGGCTCTGGTGGGTAGATGTTATCAGCTAAGTTCTAAGGTACTAATGCTATGACAAGTGAAATTTGGATGCTAAAGCATCAACCTTCATGACACGAAAACTACATCTTAAATATTTTAGAAAAGAGGCTGGA
>NZ_NPBJ01000018.1 GCF_002272075.1 Terribacillus saccharophilus | reverse complement strand
AGCGGAGTGTTCTGCTGAAGCGACGCTCAAGAATAATATTCGGTTTTAAGTAATGGGAATTTAGTTATGTCCCAGCCTCTTAAATTATGGTAACACTTTATCAGAAGGTTGATGTTTGAGTTCCTTGAAAAATTCATCATCCATTGAAACTTCATTGCCACGTACATTTGCAAAGACATCAACTCTATTATTATCTTCGTCATATTCAAAAATATAAAAGTTTTCCCCATCATCTTTAGTATAGATTATTTTAACAAACCCCGGTGGTGAATTGAGGGATCCGAATAATGGATAATTCTCGTCGCTTATATCTTCTTTAGAAATACCATAGTCTTCTATATACGAGTCTATTTTCTTTTCTGCAGTGTATCTATCGATGAAGTAATTTCCAAAAGATACAACACCTACAATTACAATGAATAGTAATATTATTATCATTAATTTCTTCTTCATATAAACTCCTCATCATAAATCTGTTGAAACTCTTCATTCTGTTTTAACCATTCATCTTTATTTACAATACCTTCTTGTATTGCTTGATTATAAAGCGCCTCATAATTTGACTCAGTATTTTCTGCTGCGTTAGCAGTCACGGGTAATAATAGGGTTAAGGTAAATATTGTTGCCAGTAAAACTGATATAAATTTTTTTAAAGGACTACACTCTCGATTTCTCAGTATTTTTTTGGTTTGATTACTAGGTGTAAGACGTCAAAATACCTAATAATACGCTAAAAAACGGCCGATTTGAATAATTTACCACCCTATTGTGTTTTTGGTGTGTCTTTCTAAGTGAAATTACATGCTGCTACAACCTCCTTTTTACCTAATTACTACACGGTCACCTCTTTGTACATGCTCCACTTTTACCACGCTTAAACGTATCACGATTGGTTCCATAAGTTCTAACCAGGCCTTCTCAGTCAATGGCTTGATAAATGACTCTTCTTAGTAAGAGTTTTTTTGGAGATGTACTGCGCGCTTAGCCAAACAAATGAATATATTACTACTTTCGCTTATTCTATAAAATAATGGCATAATAAAAATAAACCATAAAAATTAAGGATGACTAAATGAGACAGTTAGTAGAAGTAAAAGTAAAACCGAAGTCGGTTAAAGATATAAAGAATGGCTATCCGCTGCTCACAAAAGAAGCGATCGAAACTTCAGGAGTGGTGATGGATGAGGGGAGCATAATACGCTTAATTGACTCCAACCGCAAGTACATTGCTACAGCCTATTATGGTATACAAAATAAAGGGATAGGTTGGGTTTTAACTCGTAAGGAACAAGAGAAAATCGATACGAAGTTTTTTGTTAAGAAAATGAGTGAAGCTGTTGCAAAACGGAAGAACTTATACGATACCGAAGACACAACTGCTTTCCGTGTGTTTAATGGGGAAGGAGACGGTATTGGCGGATTGATCATTGATTTCTATGACGGCTTTTATATGGTGAGTTGGTATAGTGAAGGTATTTATACTTTCCGTGAAGATATATATCAAGCTTTGAGTGAAGTGGTAACAGTTCGTGGTCTATATGAGAAATTACGGTTTAATACGAATGGGCAATACGTGGAACAAGATGATTATGTGTCAGGTGAAAAGGGAGAATTTCCTTTAATCGTTTTGGAAAACGGGATGAAATATGCAGTAGATTTAAATGATGGCGCAATGACTGGAATATTCTTAGATCAACGCAATGTACGAAAAGCATTACGTGACCATTATTCAAAAGGAAAAACGGTTTTAAACACATTCTCTTATACAGGTGCGTTCTCTGTTGCAGCAGTTCTTGGGGGTGCAACAAAGACAACAAGTGTGGATGTGGCAAAACGAAGCCTGCCAAAGACAATAGAGCAATTTTCTGTCAACGAGATTGATTATGAAGCGCAGGATATTAAAGTGATGGATGTCTTTGATTACTTTCGATATGCTGCCCGTCATGAGTTGAAATATGATGTTGTCGTATTGGATCCACCAAGCTTTGCACGTACAAAGAAAATAACTTTTAGTACGGCAAAGGATTATCCGAAGCTGCTAAAAGATACCTTGAAAATTACAAATCAGGGTGGAGTAATTATTGCGTCCACAAATAACGCAAGCTTCAATATGAAAAAGTTTAAGGGCTTTATAGATAAAGCATTTACTGAATCCAACACACGCTACAAAATCTTAGAAGAACATCAATTACCAGAAGATTTTACGGTACCGCACAACTATACTGAATTCAACTATTTAAAAGTCGTATTTATAAAGGTAATGAATTAAGGATGTGTTCAAATGAAATACAATAAAACAACAATGACGAAATTAATTAATCAACAGAGAGAATTACATGATGAGTTAAAGAGGCTTAAAGCTGAAATGGGCTTAGAGAAAAATCTAGCAATTAAAGCACTTTATCATTCATTTGTAGCTAATAGTGGTAAATATATGGAGGAATATAAGGAATTTGACCGTCCGAGAAAATAGGATACAAAGCTATACACAATCAAGGTTAGGGAGTATTGGAACTAAATATAAATAGAAAGACTGGGGGAATTACAAATGAATCCAAGCACCTTAAGAGAAAAAATCAGAAGTGGCGAACACAATACCCATACTTCTGGATTAGGCAGTGATTATGTTCAAGCGAATTTAGCAATTGTACCAAAGGAATATGCTTTTGATTTTCTATTGTTTGCTAATCGAAACCCGAAGTCTTGTCCAATTATTGATGTATTAGAACCAGGAGTGGTTGAGTCTGCTCTTGCTGCTGGCTCAGACATCCGTAGTGATATTCCTCTTTACTTTGTATATGAGAACGGCAAACTAACAGAGAAGCGTCAGGATCTTAAGGAAATCTGGCGGGATGACTTTGTATCTTTCTTGATAGGTTGCAGCTTTACCTTTGAAAGTGCATTACTAAAGGGAGGCGTTCCTTTAAAACACATTGAACAGAATAAAAATGTGGCGATGTTCATAACAAACCGTCAAACGAAGCAAGCTGGTGAATTTAGCGGGCCTGTCGTAGTCTCCATGAGACCAATAAAAAACGAGCTCGTTCAAAAGGCGATTGATGTCACTGCACAGTTTCCAAACATGCATGGTTCACCGATTCATGTAGGAGATCCTAAAGAAATAGGTATCGAGGATATTAGCAAGCCTGATTTTGGTGAATTTACGGAGTTCGGTGAAGGAGAAACACCTGTTTTTTGGGAATGTGGCGTAACACCTCAATCTGTAGCGATTCATTCACAAATACCATTTGTGATTACGCATGCGCCGGGCCATATGTTTATAACAGATGTTACGAATGATGAATTTTTACGTAATTCTTGAGTACATGGCTTCTAGTTAAATCTAAAAAAAAGCGCCGAACTTAAAGGTTTGGCGCTTTTTCTGCCTTGATTTGTACTTCAAGAATGTATGTATTAATGAAATTACTGCTCTTCAACACTTAAGATAGTGCCGCTCCGTTCCATATATGTGAACCGGTATGTTGTGCCTTCTTCTATCTGATAATTATTGATCAGCAGCGTAAGCTCTCGTTCATCCGTTGTGATGAGTGCAATAGTTGAGTGGCCACCAGTGTATACATCCACAACGTTAAAGTCATCCACTTTCATTTCACCCTTTGCGTAATCCTTCATATCTCCCACACTATTAATTGTTAAAGAACTTAATTGTGGAACAATGAAAACACCTATGGTAAAACAAACTATCCCTGTTAAACCAAAATAAAATAACTGTCTTTTTTCAACTTTCTGGGGATTTTTTATTGTAATAACAAGACTTGTGTAAACAAAAAAGGCAATAAGAGTCAAGGCAGCCAAGTACAACAAGGCAGTTCCTATCCAATCATAGATGAATGCATGATAAAGGCTTGAAGCAAAGAATGTTCTTAAAACCATAAAAGATACACCAAAAATAACGAAAGCAACCATTGCCATGATGAAGCCAAATATAATTCTTGCCCTCTTACGATTAGCAACCTCACGTTTCAATTGATCTGAGCCTTGTAAATGCCGTCGTTTTTTCCTGCCCATTAAATCTCCCCTTTAAAATATCTATATCTTATTTATAAATTATAATCTAGTTCTTGTAGCCGCTCATAAGATTTATGAGCGGCTATTTAATTTGTAATATCATTACTTAAAACTTATGTTTTGAAATACTAAGAGTCAAGGTTTATCACATTAGACAGAGTATCTTTTCCACCTTTTTTAAAATTTCAGCATTCTCTAATAGCTGATTTACTAAAATAAGGCTGAAGACGTAGTAATTAATCAGCCTCAATCAGGTTTTTCAAATAAATACCATTTCGTATGATTACTTTAATACAATAAAAATCATTCAAGGAAAAATACGTTCCATGATAAAAGTAGTTGAGAATTATTCCACTGAAGAAATGTCAAAGAGTGATAGGTACAAGGATAGAATAAAAAATAGATGCTGTAGGAAGGAGAAAAAATCATGTTTGTGAAAATGGTGAAGAATGATTTCATCAGGAACAAAATTATAACGATGACAGTATTTGTATTTATCACAATGGCCGTTATTTTGGCAGCCGGTGCAGTTACTAACATTGGAAATCTGATTCAGGGGATCTCAAAATTTCAGGAAAGTGCAGTACCAGCTGACATTACGGTGATGCATGCAGGAGAATATGATCAAGGGAAGATCGACCGATTCACAGATCAATATCGGGACCATATAGCGATGCAGGAGACGATGGTTCTTCAGAATATTTATGGAAGTAATATACATTTTGGTCAAAATCAAACGATGGCTGGAACGATACAGGATATTTCATTTGTGTTACAGAATAAGAATTTTGATTTTATATTGAATCTGGATAATGAAAAGTTGGATGTAAAGAAAGGTTTTGTAGCTGTTCCCATCTATTTCATGGAACAACATGACCTTAAAATAGGTGATACGATTACGGTGAAAAGCGGCTGGTATGAGAATCAGTTTGTCATTTCAGATTATGCAAGGGATTTTGAGATGAACTCGCCCCTTACTTCTTCGAAACGGTTTGTGATTAATCAGGATGATTATAATGAAATGCTTAAAATGCAGGCAGGGGAACTGGAATATCTGATTGAGTTCAAACTGCATGAAAATGGGGATGCGGCTGCTGTTCAGACTGCCTATAACGAAGCAGGTCTTCCGGCAAATGGTCCTATATTGGAAGGTGAAATATTTGCGATTTTCAATAGCATGTCGGATATGATAGTTGCGATTGTCATTATATTCATAAGTATGCTGCTTCTTGTGATTGCTTCACTCTGTATCAGACTTACATTCTTGGCGACTATTGATGAAGATATGAGAGAAATCGGTGTTATGAAAGCGATGGGGATATCCAGAAAAGATATAAAGAAGGTTTATCTTAATAAGTACAGAATCATCGCAGCAGCTGCCGGAATTATCGGTTATCTCATGTCCTTTGCAGCGGTAAATCTGTTAAACCGTAATATGAAACTTTATATAGCTTCCGATTTATCAGGAAGCTTAAATTATATACTAGCCCTTATAGCTCCAATACTCGTGTATGTCATGATTGTGATGTACTGCAAGCGAGTACTAAAAAGAATCGATAAGATTTCTGCGGTGGAAGCTTTGCGTTCAGATATCATGGAGCGCGGAAAGAACAGTTTCCCGCTGCTAAAGAACAAATTCTTCAGCACTAATATTTACATGGGGCTGAGGGATGTAGGCAAACGATTCAGGTTATACAGGTTGCTGCTAGTGATTTTTATCGTATGTACGTTCATTGTCATACTTCCTGTAAATATTTATAACACTATGAGTTCACCTGAATTTTCCTCTTATATGGGAATAGGAAAACAGGATATGAGAATCGATCTTCGAAGGACAGATTCTATTACAGAAGATTTTAAAAAGCTGCAGGAAGAACTGCAGAATGATTCGGATATTGAAAAGTTTGCACCCTACATCACAAGTTCCTACCAGGTCAGAAACGCAGAAGGTTCCTGGGACTATATGAATATTGAATCCGGAGATTTTTCCGTATTTCCATTAAAGTTTCTGGAAGGCAGAGCACCGGAGGGGGAAGGGGAAATCTCGCTTTCACTAGCCAATGCTGCAAAAGACGGATTAAACAAGAAAGTAGGAGATGAAGTAACTGTCAAGACTGACGGACAAGAACAGAAGTTAACAGTTACGGGTATTTATCAGGATATTACAAATGGAGGGAAAACAGCAAAAGCGCATACAAGTCTTGGGGTAAATGAAGAGGCCATTCTTTGGTATATTGTGAGTTTGGATTTAGCTGAAGGTGTTGATGCTCGTAAGAAAATGGAATACTACCAGAATGCTTACAGCACAGCGCAGGTAAATGATATTAAAGAATATACGCAGCAGACGTTAGGAAATATCATCAACCAGATGGGTACCGTCGTGGTAGGCGGAATCTCCGTCGCGATCATCATAGCTGTATTAATCACGGCACTATTCCTTCGAATGCTATTATCAAAGGATATGTCTCAGATTGCCATCATGCGAAGTATGGGATTAACTTTAAAGCAAATTAGTCATCAATATATGGCAGGCACTCTGATGGTACTAATATTTGGAATTATATTTGGAGTTTTGACTGCGAACCTTCTAGGAGAATTTCTTGTAAGTTTGGCCATGTCCTCTATGGGAGCGGCAAAAATTGAATTTGTTCATATTATATGGCAGACTTGGCTACTTTGTCCTTTAGCGCTGATCATAGCCGTTGGATTGACGATATATATCTCCTGTAAGGTAGCCGTAAAAGATGATTTATCTGTCGTTTTGAGAAGTTGACAGTACTGAAGGCACAGGTAGAAAGCTTTGGAGAAATACTCTGCGCATAGACACCAGCTGTTTTTCTGAAAAGCATGCTAGAACCCTCTGAGAAAATACTTTTTGATAGTAATATTTGCTATGGGAGGAATTTAGGTGACCAATATAATAGAAGCTAGAAGTGTGACCAAAAAAGTAGCATTAGGAAAAGATAATGAGCTTCATATCTTAAAGGATGTAAACTTAGAGGTGGAAGAAGGAGAATTCGTATCGGTCATGGGACCGTCCGGAAGCGGGAAATCAACACTGCTATATAATATAAGTGGTATGGATAGAATTACCTCTGGTAGTGTGAAGATTAAAGGTGGTGAAATCGGCAGTCTAAAAGAAGAAGAATTGGCGAAGATTCGACTGGAAACAATGGGATTTATCTTTCAGGATATTAATCTATTAAAGAATCTGTCCCTGATTGACAACGTTATGTTTCCTGCACTTGTGTCAACAGATGCGGATAAAAATGTAGTGAATCAAAAAGCAAAAGAACTGATGAAAATGACAGGAATTGAAAAGCTTGCAGATCACACTATCACGCAAGGCTCTGGTGGACAGCTACAAAGAGTGGGCATTTGCAGAGCATTGATAAATGATCCGGCTATCATATTTGGAGACGAACCGACCGGAGCATTAGACTCCAACTCGACAGAGGAAATTATGTCAATTCTTGCTGAAATAAATAAAGACGGCACAACTATAGTGCTCGTTACGCATGATATAAAGGTAGCAGCAAAAACGGAAAGAATACTGGTTATGGCAGATGGAAATATTGTTTCACAGAAGAAAATGCGTAAATACGATGCACAGCGGGACGATAGTAAGGAAAGAGAAGAAAGCATTATGAAATGGTTAATAGAGAATGGGTTATAAGTTTTCATTGGCATAAAGTTCATATGGGAAATTTCTAAAAGAAAAGTCTATAAGAAAATTAAAGACTCGCTAATATTTTGCCAACACATGTTATAGCGTCTTTAAAGAATGATGGTTACGCTTCTAACAATTGCTGACGTATTAAAAAAAGATCCCTCAGATTATTTCTGAGGGATCTTTTTAGTACTTAAACCGGTTAACAATCGTCTGTAATTCATCCGCTAAATCCGAAAGAGAAACAGCTGCATTTGAGATATCTTCCATGGAACTCAATTGTTCCTCTGTTGCTGAGGCAATGGCTTTAGAGTTAGATGATGTTTCTTTTGTTCCTGTTTCAAGAGTTGAGAGGCTATGCTGCACGATTTCTACACCTGCAGTTAATTGCTGGGTGGCAGCTGCAACTTCTTGGATTTGAGCTGTTACTTGTCCAACAAGATTTAATATCTCACTAAACTGTTGCTGGCTTTCGCTAGCGTAACTCATGCCTGAATCCACATTTTGCTGCACGTTATGGATATTGCTTACGGTATCTTTTGAGTCCGTTTCTATTGTGGAAACTAAATGTTTAATATGGCTGGTAGATTGATTTGTTTCATCAGCCAGCTTTAGAACTTCTTCTGCTACAACGGCAAAACCTTTTCCTTGTTCTCCGGCTCGCGCAGCTTCAATGGCTGCATTTAATGCAAGGAGATTGGTTTGTTCCGAGATGTCTGTGATGAGAGAGGACATATGACTTATTTCTGTTGTGCTTCTCACTAATGACTCTAATCCGCTCCCAGCTTCTTGAACAGACTGATTGATTACAGTCATTTGTTCTGACATCATATTTACAGAAGATGCGCCCACGTCGGCTTTGTCTTTCATAAAGGAGGCATTTTCAGCAATGCTGTTTGTATTGTCTGCTACATTGGAAAGGCTCTCTAATATCTCTGTTATGGATCCGGAGCTCTGTTCTGTCATATTGCTTTGATTTGTACTAGTTAAGGCAATTTCCTTCATTGATTGTGAGATTTGGTCCGATGTAGCTCTAGACTGTTCGGAGCTTGCCGATAATTCTTCTGAAGCGGCCGCGACCTGTTGGGATGAACTACTGATTTGCTTTACGATACCTGCTAGTGAGTGAACAAAAGCATTAAAAGATGCAGCAAGCTGACCAAATTCATCCTTACTTTTAACGGCGGCTTTTTGGGTCAGGTCCGCATCTCCCTGTGCAATATCTTCCAGCTGTTTATTTAGACTTCTTAGAGGTACCAAGATGGACCTTAAAAGAAGCATACTCAAAAGGATTCCTATAATGATAGAAAGTATTGTCACTGCACTAATGAACCAACCACTGACAGTGCCGTATCTATTAATCTCTGTTTCTAAATCATCTACATCATTATTTAATTGATCGACTAACTCATTTACGGATGGATCTAATACTTCCTTCCGTAATGTTCTTTCTTCTCCTAAGTGAAGGGATTCCGCTTGTTCTGGACTGGAGGCAAATTGAGATATCACCTCCTGATTGATACTCCAAAACTCTGTGAAGTTATCTCGAATATCATTCACGTTTGTCATATAATCCTGATTGTGGATCAGTGATTCCAATTGATCTAAAGTAGAGAAGATATCATCAGATTTCTCTTCCATTCCGTCTGCAAAATCCTGTTCGCCAGTGATGATAAATCCTCTTTCATCATTCGATAAGCCAGCTAACCTATATTGGACATGCTTGATTTTGTTTTGAAACTCCATCTTATCCTTTAAGATATCATTCTTCTCGGTAATGGAAGAATTGATGAAAATGGATGAAACCCCAATTAATAATAAGGAAGATATTAAAATTGAAATTATCCCTAGAAGTTTTGTTTTGATTTTCACAATTAAATTCCTTTCTAATAAAAAAAGCTCTTCAAACTAACATATTAATTAGCTGTTCAAAGCTATCAAGGCGCCCAAACCGAGATACTCCTTTCTGATTAATTAATATGCACGGTATATAAATCGACCAACCTAGGTAATCTTAAAGGCTCTTACGAGATATAAAAAGAGAGCTAGGTGTTCCGGGTTAATTTAAAAAGCCCCAGTTTAATCTATAGCTCGCTATTATTGTTCAATAACTGCCTCTTTCATGTCGATTAACGTCAATAATGATCGTTCGCATTAACAGCCTGTTTACAAATAATTGACCTGTCCTTAACAGGCTTCTGGTATCTTACTTATGTACCTTAATTTCTTAAAAGGGAGAGGCTTCAATGCTTAAAAAATGGATGGTAGCATTGGGAATGGTATCAGTACTTACGTTGGCGGCATGTAATAACAATGATGATGAAGATCCAGCTGATGATGAGCAAATTGAGGAACAAGAACAGGATCAAGATCAAGATACTGATGATACAGAAGAAGATACAGATCAATCTGAATAATATGTAGTGTCAAAAGGCGTTCCATCATGGGACGCCTTTTTTATTCTTACATTGGGAGCATAGAAGTGAAAAAAGGTATGAGTGTAGAAAGTAAACATATACGTAGTTACTAGCCTATATAACAAGAGGCTAAGCGCGAAACAGAGGTGATTTCTTGTTTAACACTACTAGGTACGTAAGTATGAAAACAGCGGTATTATTAGGGATTTGTTTTTACTCTTTCACAATCTTAATTCATATTTTGGTTATTAGCGGCATTCTCCCATATACATGGGTGAATGGCGGACGATCTGATTCGTTCGCAACTCAATTCCAACTATCTATCATCAGTATTATTATTTGTATTATAGGAGGACTTTTTACTTTTTTTGCTGCTGAAAACAGAGTAGGTAGATTCAATAGAGGCATAACCATTATTTGTTGGTTTCTTGTTGTGCTGTGTGCAGTTGGTTTTATCCAACAACTGTTAGGAACATCCTTTGAAAAGTTGGTTTGTTCGTTCATAGTGCTTCTTGGAATTATCTCGAACTTACGGATAGCAGTTGAAATAAGAAAGTAGTAAATGAAGATATTATAACCAAAAAAAAGCGTGAAATCTCGTTCAAGAGACTTCACGCTTTTTTAACTCAATAAGGAAGGGTTTGCTGGGATGCTTTTAAGGTAGGTGATACAGCAAAATTCATTAATGATCCTGATTTATTCAACAAGAATTTATAACAGCCTTCCATATTTGGAATTTTGATTAAATGTTTATATGAGGACTCACTTATTCTTTTGAACTAGCTGGAACGATACTATATCGTGAACATCTTTAAACATTTAACAATTTCTATTTAAATTGTCTGTAGTTGACCGATATAAGGAAGGTGGGTGGTTTTAGTGTATAGTAAATTAGACCTGCGACATCACCCTTAAAATGGTGGTTGGTGAATTAATATACCTATAAACCAGAGAGGCAGTTATAATTAGACAAGAAAATATGAGTAATTTATAATGCAAAAGGGAACGTGAAGTTGTGGTGGAGTGTATTTAGAACTATAAATCAAAATTATTAGGCAAACTTATCGAAAGATAGGGACGCAAAGCTACGAGTCTAATATCCGTATGGATGATGATAGTCGGGTTGCCAAGTATGAAATTATATCATTGGCTATCCTTGTCTATATTAGGATAGCTTTTTTTCACACTTAAGAGGTAATAATAGTTTTATCAGGCTATAGAAAAAGGAGCGAACGAAATGATAGTAGTAGATAAAAAGAAGTATAAGATGGCGATTGATGAAAATTCCAAAGAAGTACATGTCCAGGTGCATGGATTAATGAGGGAGGAAGATGCAGAAGGATATATGGTCGATTTGCAGGATACGATCAATAAAGTATCTAGAAAAGATTATACTTTTGTTGTCGATGGAACTCATCAAACACCTGTACCTTCGAAGGTTGTACCGCAGTTGGAACAAACAATGCAATTCTATTCTACTTTAGGTTTTAAAGATACAATTGTAATAAAACCTTCTTCTAAAATTGCTCAAGTGCAAATTAGGAATGCCCTTGAAAGAATTGAATTCACTGGAAGGTTTATGGATAAAGTAAATCATTCTATGTAACATCCGGTTCGCCAAATTTGCAGTTAAAAGGGAGAGTAAAACATGCAAGCAACTCAAGAATTGTATACATATGAAATTTTAACAAAGAATCAAACAGAAATGATTCAAAAAGCTGCCGAATGTCTTGCCCGTACATTTATTGGTGTTGATGTTGCAGGGAAATGGGTTCAGGAACCGATGGTTGGACAATTAAGTATAGCGTATGAAGATTTCTATGCTTTTACCAAGGATTATTTGGATTCAACTGTAGACCAAGGATATTGTGCAGTCGCTCTAGACACTGATAATCATGTTGTAGGTGTACTTGCCGGTGATACCAATGCACCCGAAATTATCGGAGAGGATGTATTCGAAGGTTCTTTCTATGATATGAATGTTATTCTTCACGTACTGGAAGACGTAGATAAACGCTTTATCGAAGACTATAAAAGACGTAGCGGAAAAGATATTTCCAATGGGGATATGTTGCACCTATTTATGTTGGGCGTGATAGCTGAACAAGAGCGTCATGAAGTAATTAAGCAATTAGGAAATAGATTGATTACAAAAGCAGCGACGCAGGGGCTGAAGGCAGTAGTGGGCGAAGCGACAAACCCTAAATCGATTCGTGTGATGGAAAAATATCACAACATGAAAAAATACCAAGATATCGAAGGTAATCATATTGTTCATATGTATAAAGACAATAGCAAACTGCAAGCCATTCCTGCGAATGTAGCTGATGGAACATACATTATTATAAGAGAACTATAAAAATATAATTCTGATTGAAACAGAAAGTAGGAGTTTAATTTATCATGGAATTTTACTTGATAGGAATAATAGTCATTCTATTGATAGCTTTAGGTTATTTTGCTTACCAATATGTTGCACTGAAACGTCGTGCACAATTTAACACTTCAGGCAGTGGCGATGAAATTATTTTGAATAGCGCTGGGAATGAGCAGCGGCTTGAGAACTTCAGCCATATAGAAAAGAAACTACTATCGTTATCAAAAGATGTGAATGAAAAAGGCATAAATCTTGCGGAAACAGGTGAATATGCTTCTGAACAAGCTGATATTGTCAGAGCAGCAATTGACGAGGTAGGCAGAGGATTAGAGAAACAATTAGTAGCCACAGAAGAAAGTGCTGCCTCCATGGAAGAAATGACACAAGCGATAGAAAATTTATCAGTTAGATCTAATCAGATTTCAGAACAATCCAATACTACGCTAGATTTAACGCAGCAAGGAAATGAGAAACTAAAAGATTCCTTGGTAAAGATGGATCAATTTAATCAAACAGTAAATACAACCTCTAATGCAATAAACAAACTTGGAGAAAAATCTTATGAAATCAGCAGTATTGTTAAGGTGATTACAGAGATCTCTGAACAAATTAATCTGCTGGCGCTGAATGCTGCGATAGAAGCTGCTCGAGCAGGCGAAAATGGTAAAGGATTTGCTGTTGTTGCAGATGAGGTAAGAAAATTAGCAGAACAAACTCGCCAATCTACTTCAGAAGTATCACATATCGTGAAAAATATACAAGAAGAAACAGCTATAGTGGTTAAGTCAATGAACCAGGGGACCGAAGAATTTAAAGATACGAATGCAGACATTTTAGAGGTTGGAAATATGTTCGAAAAGATACTATCTACTACAAAAATTATTGCTGAAAACAACGAGAACTCTTCTGCAAACACAGAAGAATTATCTACTGCTTCACACCAGATCATGACAACAATCGTTGAGATTGCATCTATCTCACGAGAATCGGTGGAGATGTTTGAGGAACTAATTGAGATTAATGATGAGGAACTTCATACGATACAAAACCTGGTTGAGAAAGCAAGAAATCTTATAGACCACAAAAACGTAGTAGGCGAACTACTAAAAGAGAATGATGATGTCAAAGCAGAAGAAGTAAAAGCGAGTTAGAAATGCCAGAATAAAAGGTCAAGGTAGCAGTTTGACAATATTCGCCTTACCGAATAAAAATATAAGGCTTCTCCATAATTTATCTAATATGGGATGATCCCTTTTAGTGAACAGATTTAAAAATAAAGAGAGCATTCTGATCTGTTTACAAAGGAGGGGATCTTTTTCTTATGAGAAAATTACTTGCGCTTGTCTTAATTTATTCTTATAGCTAACATTCCCCTTTTATCTACCTAAAACATAAAATCTCAATCAGTAATTTCTATAATTATTTAGACATTAGGAGGTAAAACAATGAATGAAATTCAAAAATTATATCCTAGTATGGACGGGAATGACTTTCAAAGAGAGGAATTATTGTCCTTTTTCAAGTCGATTTTAACAAAAATAGATGAATTAAAAGATCCTAACAAACTAACGCTAGGAGAAATGCCTGAGTACACAGAGGATTACTATAATCGCGTTATTCAAAAGGCGTCTGTTCCGAATACAGGAGTGTCGATGGAGGAAGTGGTTCAGGAGCTTCTAAAATTAGTAGAAGGGCACCGGTTCGTCAATCGAAACTATGTAGCCAATGCAGCTCCCCTTCCCAATATTGCTAGTATCCTTGGTAATCTGGTGATGGTTCTAGTTAATGGTAATAATCTATGGGATGTGGAGGGACCAGCTGCAGCAAAAGCAGAAGTCGAAGTAGCTGCAATGCTATCCAAACTTATCGGATACGATGAAAGCATCAGCGCAGGATATACAACATGGGGAGGACAAGGGGCTGTCTTTAACTCTTTACGTCTTGCCATTGCCCGTTACGAGCCGTTCTCTAATCAAAATGGTGTACCGCAAAATCTCTATTGTTTCTGTTCAGAGCTATCACACTACAGTCTGCTTAAATCTGTAGAAGCAACTGGGATTGGCATAGAAAACATGATTCGAGTGAAAGTTAATGCTGATCATTCAATCAATCTAGAAGATCTAAAAGAAAAAATGGAGCATATTATTGCAAAAGGCGGTGTTCCGCTTTATGTCCTTGCCACAATGGGAACTACTGATACATTTGGGGTTGATGACATTAAGGGGATTAAGCATATAGCGGTAGAAATGGAACGCACATATGGCATAGATCCAATCTATATCCATGCAGACTCTGCTATGGGGGGCATGTATACTTTCTTTAATAATTACAGCTTTGAAAGCAATACTTTGCAATTTACAGACAACGTTATTGAGGTATTGAAATCCTATCAACAAAAATTTAAAAATATAAAGCTTGCAGATAGTATGGTCTTTGATTTCCATAAGCTTGGACAAACGCCATATATCACAAGTTTATTTTTAATCAAAAACAAAGAGTATCTTAAGAATGTTGATTTAGATGCAGTAGAAACGCCGTATGTTGGGAATCGCGGTTATGGTAGTTATCATACAGGCTACACACTCGAATGCTCGCGAATGGGAAGTGCTTTGGCGATTTATGCATCTTTACTAGCATTTGGAATCGAAGGCTATCAAAAGCTTTTAGCCAATTATATTCATGTTAATATTGCATTTAGAGAGACACTAAAAAGGGAATTTCCGAATGTGGCAATCACGAATGAGGTTTCTCCTATTACAACATTCCGTTTTTATCCCGAGAAGAATAAATGGAATGGTGAATTGAATGGACTGCTAACTATAGAAGAAATGACGGAAATTAATCAATTTAATGACGAGTTTGCAGAGATGATTGGAACCGAACGAGATACCGTCTACTTTGGATTTACAAAAAAGCAGTGTCTCGTGGAAGCAGCAAACTCAAACGATCGAATATCCATATATGCTCATAAATTTTTTGCAATCTCGCCATACTCGACAATAGAAGAAGTCGACCGTTATGTTGGATTCTTAAAAGAACACTTAGAATTATTTATGAAGACGACAGTAGTAAAAGTATAATTGTAAGATTCTGTTCCACTCTCTAACTATTTCTCCTGGTTTATAGGAGAGGGGATCTTTATATTAGCATGTACTATGAAGTAGCTGACAAGTCAGAAGAAACGGCTGGCAGCAGTCCTTACCTTACATGATGTAATATCATTTCTCAAAAAAACATCAAACCTTGATACACTAAAGTTTGATGTTTTTTTATCGGAATATGTTATAGGTGTATTTAAAATTGTTAAATTCAATCGTCCTTATCCCAAACCAAGCTTCTACTATTAATCGCATCACTGACGGTACAACATCTTCAAACAGCTCTAATAAATTCTGTATTATATAATTTGGTTCTATTTTCGTTATTTAAACATAGTGCAGGCAGATATACCAGTCAAGACGAGGCAGGTAGGTACGTTATAGCTTTTGCCCATCAAGATATCCGTTTCTAACCGGTCGCCAATGATTAAGCATTTTTCCTTTGAAACATATAAGTGTTCCTGGATTTTTTGAATGCAATAAGCTGATGGTTTACCGATCACATCATCAACTGTATTATAGACTCTTACACAAAACAATTACCCAATAAGGAGTAGCTTGAGCTGGGATGCTTTTTGTTGTGGGTCCATATACAACAATCAAATCCCGGTTCCCAAGGTCACCAGTAAAAGCTTGCCCATTCGTTAATACTAGCGGTGTAAACTGTGATATATTCAGCTGCAATTGTCCATCACTGCTAACCAGCTGATTATTAAAGAAACTAACTTTCACATTTTGATTCTGGTTTTCCTTCACCATAACAAGTGCTGGGAACTGGGGAGGATAAATAAGAATCGCAGGTGCATCTCCATCATAATAGCCAGTTACACGATCACCTACGGATACCATTGCATGATCAACGAAGTAAGTAGTAGGTGATACAACAAAGTTCACTATTGATCCTGTATCGTTTTCGACAGTAAAGAATTTAAAACAGCCATCCGCTCGGCCATTCCCCTGGAAATCACTAATCATCGTTACAGTTCCATGGAAGGAATAAAAATTGGTCATATACATACCTCCATTGTTTTCCATGTACGATATGTAGGTCATTGCCTAAGGGACTGTGCGAATGCCTATAGGGAGACGCGATATTCATAATAATTATTAACTGTTGAATAAACTTCTTCTTCCAGTTTAAATTATTTGTTATGATGAATTATTGCATCTAACTTAGGAAGGATATTTTATGTGAACAGATCTAATACAAATACGCAAAAACGTTATTATACATTTTTATTGATACTAGCAATTCTTTTCATTGCTGCTACCTTGCGTTCACCGCTTACTTCCGTTGGGCCGCTTATACCATTCTTCCGGGAAGAACTGGACGTTTCCAACTCCATGGTTGGTCTGGTAAATACATTACCGCTGCTTGCTTTTGGTGTTTTTTCATCATTAGTACCTAAGATATCGAGTAAGTTTGGCATGGAGTTAACGCTGTTAGCTGCAATGTTCATGCTGACTGTAGGTATTTTTATTCGGGCTTTGAGCGGTCTTCCGCTGCTGTTATTTGGGACTGTTCTACTGGGGATGGCCATTGCTTTTGGTAATGTGCTGATGCCTGGTTTGATTAAGTCTAGTTTTCCTTATCAAATCGGGCTGATGACAGGCATATATTCCGTTTCGATGAACATTTTCGGAGCGCTTGCTTCAGGTATTTCCGTGCCGATAGCATCTGTACCTAGCTTTGGCTGGCGGAATGCGATGCAAATATGGAGTATCCTCTCCTTAATAGCAATAGTTATCTTATTGCTTCGATTACCGGCAGCACGTTCGGAAAAGAAAGTATTTGTGAAAGTAGAGAACAAGGCCTCTCGGGGGATTTTCAAATCTAAGATTGCATGGGCAGTAACGCTCTTTATGGGTTTGCAATCCTTCATACCGTACAGCCTGTTTACGTGGCTGCCAGATATACTAATGTCCAAAGGGTTCGATGAAAGTGAAGCAGGTTGGCTCATTGCCATTTATCAGCTAGGGCTTATCCCTACGACATTCATTGCACCTATCATTGCGGGCAGAATGAAAAACCAGCGGCTGCTTGGCTGTATTGCCGGCCTATTATTTTTCTTTGGTTTAGTGGGAGTTACGTTTATTTCCTCTCAGCTGATCATCGCACCGCTTGTATTAACGGGGGTTGGTGCAGGAACAGCATTCAGCTTAGCTATGATGTTCTTTGTTCTGCGGACTAATTCTATTGCGGAATCTTCCCAGCTATCAAGTATGGCGCAATCAGTCGGCTACTTGGTTGCTGCTACGGGGCCGCTACTGCTTGGTACCATCGCTGAAAAGACAAATGGATGGACGGTACCGCTCATTATTCTTATGGTCGCCGCCTTATGTATTGCCTTTTTAGGGACGATTGCAGGTAAGAATCAAAAAATATCTGTTGGTACACAAGGAAAAGATAAAGAGAGAATCTAGGGAACAGTAAATATGTACAAAAAAAGAAGATCAACATGTGATCTTCTTTTTTTTGTTTAAAATCTAATGGATAAACCAGCACCACCGGGATCCCCTTGTTTTTCAGCGGTATCAGAGTGTTCTGCATATCCTGCAATTCCACTTACAATAACCGTAACAGCTAGAAACAAAGTGAAAACTACTTTTTTCATAAAAAGCCCTCCTTTTAATGTAGAGCAAGATAAAAGTATCGTACGGCAAGTTCCTAGATTTACTTGGAAGTATAGTGCTTGTCTTTTTACGATGATCGGTGGGTGATCTATATTATGATTATTTATCTAAGATGATGGAAAATCCACCGCCACCTGGATCATTTTTGTTACTTGCGGTAGAGCCATGGTCAGCATATCCTGTTAATCCACTTACAATAATTGTGATAGCCAGAATCAAAGTAAAAGTTACTTTTTTCATAAAAAGCCCTCCTTTTTATTGTAGAGCAAGTGCATAGTAACGATTTGCAAGTTCATAGTTCTTCTTGGAAGAATAATAGTCAGCTAATTCTTTTGTATAATGTCTTACATTGTAATTATCGTTGATTCTGTGAAAGTAGTCTATGCCTTCTTGCCATACGCTTTCAAAATTTAATCTATCTTCATATTTTTTATGCAGCATAGCGAATTCCCACTTCATTTTCATATTATCTTCCTCAATGCTAGCTTGGAATCCTTCGTTATATGCTTTAGTAGCTTTGGAACGTTGATTAGTCTTCCAGTAGCAATCTGCTAACAAAAATAAGACTTTTAATTGTGTGCGCTGCTGTTTATTTTTGTAGGCTTCCTTCAAATAACGAATTGCTGCAGCTGGTAAACCTCTTCTCGCATAAAGCCCGCCTAGATTATGATTAATGTATGAAGTTAAAGCATGTTCTTCAGTTTTTCTAGCATGCGTTAGAGCATTATGAAGATATTCTTCTGCTAAATCATAATTAGCAAGCTCTATAAAATTTAATCCTTGTAACATTTCCGAACGAGCTAGTAAAAAATGAAATGGTTGATGTGGTTTAAATGATTGAATGGCTTTTTCTGTATGTACGACTGATAGAGCAATAATTTCTAAGAAGAAATACGCCATGGCCTTACGAAAATGAAACTCGCCAACATCTACAGGGTCACTCAGTTTATGGAGATATTTTTCGGCTTTTTCGAAACTATCCAGTGCTTCCTGATAATGCTCTTCTTCATAAAAAATCATAGCTTCTGCTAAATGAAGGTGATAACGGTGGGTGTCGGAGAAGTAGTCAAAGAGATCTTTTGCTTGTTCTAAAGAGGCAATACTTTTCATCAAGTCATTCTGAATGATGTAATGTCGGCTTTCCAATAGGAAGTACAAAAGCTTTGATTCATGATTGTATTCGTCGATGTGGCGTTGCAGTTCTTTATGGATACTAGCAGCAGCTTCTTTCTTATCAAGTCGAATGCTGACAGACCAGTTTTCCAAGCGAGCTGCAATGTCGATAAGTTCGGTACTATTTCGACCCATAGTGCAAGGCTCCTTAAATTTAATAGATTACAGTTTAATTTTACCAAGTATTGTCGATTTGTGTATTGGGAATTATTTACACTGTGTAGTTCATTTAAAACCGATATAATCTAGTAGGTTTCCTGAGATAGTACATATGATTCTTTTAAGACATAGGTAGGATTGTATCGTTTTTCAAATCTAAAGATAAATGGATTTACTACAGATCCCAGAGCAAAGATTGTGAAAAGTATCAAGAAATATAGAAAGCAATATTTTACCCTTTTTTCGATTTTATTTACCATTGCTTCTCAATATGTAAGCGCTATATTATCGATTAAAGCAATGATTTAAAAAAAGATATCTTTTGATTATCAGGAGGCTGGCAGATGAAAAAAATTACGTTTATCGGAGCAGGAAGTACAATTTTCACAAAGAATGTATTGGGAGACTGCATGTTATCTCCTGCACTTCAGAATTTCGAATTTGCGTTATTTGATATCAATGAGGAGCGGCTAGAGGAGTCGGAGCTGTTATTAAATGCCTTGAAGTTTACGTTGCAGGCAGATGTCACCATCAAGGCATATACAAATCGCAAAGAAGCATTAAAGGATGCGAGTTATGTTATTAATGCGATTCAGGTTGGTGGCTATAAGCCAAGTACTGTAATCGATTTTGAGATACCGAAGAAGTATGGGCTTCGGCAGACGATTGCCGATACGGTTGGTATAGGGGGGATATTCCGGTCGCTGCGAACGATTCCGGTAATGCTTGATATCGCTAAGGATATCGAGGAGGTCTGTCCCGATGCGTGGCTGTTAAATTACACGAATCCAATGGCAGCTCTTACTGGTGCGGTTTCTCGCTTTACGAATGTGAAAATGGTCGGGCTATGCCATAGTGTACAGGTATGTACGAAGGATTTGCTGAAGGATCTGGATATCCCGCACGAGAATATAGAGGAGCGGATTGCCGGTATTAACCATATGGCATGGCTGCTTGAGATTAAATCGAATGGAAAGGATTTGTACCCGGAGATCAAGAAGCGTGCAAAAGAAAAACAAAAAGAAAAGCATCCTGATATGGTCCGCTATGAGTTAATGGACAAATTCGGCTATTACGTGACTGAATCCTCTGAGCACAATGCGGAATACCATCCTTATTTCATTAAAGATAAGTACCCGGAATTGATTGATCATCTAAATATTCCGTTAGATGAGTACCCGCGGCGCTGTGAGGCGCAGATTGAGAACTGGCAGAAGACTAAAAGCGAATTGCTTAACAATCAAGGTTTGACCCATAAGCGTTCTCGTGAATATGGTTCGCGGATTATAGAAGCGATGGAAACAAATGAGGCGTTTGTATTCGGCGGAAACGTTGTAAATACAGGAGGTCTGATCAGCAACTTGCCTGAAAAAGCGGTCGTTGAGGTCCCTTGCATAGCAAACCGAAATGGGATTACTCCGGCCTACATGGGCGAATTACCGGAACAGCTAGCGGCTTTAAATCGCACGAATATTAATACGCAGCTCCTAACGATTGAAGCTGCAATCACAAAATCGAAAGAAAAAATCTATCAGGCTGCTCTGCTAGATCCGCACACCGCTGCTGAGCTTTCCATGGAGGACATTATCAGTATGTGTGATGATTTGATTGAGGCACATGGAGAGATGCTGCCTGTGTATTATTCTGAAAATGAAACAATCAGCCTTAGAAACTAAAGGCTGTTGTTTCTAAAGATAAATGTAAGCGCTTTAAATTAAAAATAAAAGTGAGGGATACCATGAAAAAGCGAATAACGTTACTTCTGGTTTCTTTATCAGCGACGGTTATGCTGGCGGCATGCGGGAACGGTGCCAGCGGCGATGGACAAACGAAATTAACGCTCATGTCAACAGCAACGAATAAGGCAGACCAAGAAATCTTTAAGGAAGTTGTGTCTGAATTTGAAGAGGAAAATCCGGATATCGATATTGAAGATACGTATCCGACAGATGGGTATGAAGAGATGGCGCGAGTTAAGATGGCAGCAAACGATATGCCGGATTTATTTGATACACATGGATGGTCAACTACTCGTTATGCCGAATATACAGAGGATTTAAGTGATATGGAATGGTCAGAGAATCTGGATGAAGCCATGGCAGATATCTTAACTGATGAGACTGGGAAGCTGAATGCTTATCCGATAAACCAAGCACTTGATGGACTGACCTACAACAAAAATCTGTTGGATGAGTATGGAATTGAGCCGCCTGAAACATTTGATGAATTTATGACAGCACTAGAAACAGTGAAAGAAAAGAGTAACGGAGAAGTTGTACCTTTCTGGCTGGGCGGATCAGATAAAAGCCAATTTGGTCAGTACTTTGATCAGTTCGCAACGCCACTGTTAATCACGTCGCCTTCCAACAGTCATGGTGATGCTTTACTGGATGGGTCCTTTGACTGGTCAAATTACACATACCTGCCGGAGAAGCTGGAAGAGATGAATGATAAAGGGTTGCTGAATAAAGATGCAGTTACGGCTCAGACAACCCAGGTTGCGGATTTACTAGCTCAAAATAAAGTGGCATTTATTATGATGAGTGGTTCGATTGGACGTGAGGTATCGGAGCTGAATCCAGATGTACAGTTGGGTACAATGCCGGTTCCTGCTATACATGAAGATGATAAGCCAAGCTGGATTGGCGGCGAACGCTTTACTTTAGCTATTTCAAAGGACTCCGAGTACAAGGAAGAAGCTAAGAAATTCATCGAGTATATCGCACAGCCGGAAGTAGCGAAAAAATTTGCAGAAGGAACATCACTGCCGGATGCGTTAACGAATGTTGATGCCGATAATTATTTTGCCGATTTTTATAACCAGTATGAAGGTACGCGGATTGAGCCATATTTTGACCGTGCATATCTGCCAAGCGGAATGTGGGATCCAATGGGCGCTACGGGTCAAGAGCTTGTCTCAGGAGCAATGACGCCGGAACAAGTATCAAAGAAAATGAGCGAAGAATATAGTCGCTTAGTGAAATAGTGATATTGCAAACAGAGGGAGCTGATGCTCCTTCTGTTTAGTAAAAGGAGATGAAAGAGAATGGATCAGCCTTTATCATCGACTGAACAAGCGAAAAAAGCGAAAAAACGCAGAAAAGAATCCTCTCTTTGGTGGATGTACCTGCCAAGTGTTTTGCTCGTCATGCTTTTTATTGTTTACCCCTTTTTAGATGGCATCCGAATTTCCTTGACGAATTGGAATGGATTTTCACAAATCTATGATTATGTTGGGCTTGAACAATACAAGCGAATGTTTGCAGATCCGGACACATGGCTGGTTGTTAAGAACACCCTGTTGTACGGAATCGGGAGTACTGTGCTGCAAAATATTATCGGGCTTGGCTATGCTTTACTGCTTAATTACAACTTAAAGGTGCGGACTTTAACGCGTACAATCATTTATCTACCTGTTATTATCAGCCCACTTGTTATGGGTTACATCTGGTATTTCTTCTTTGCCTACCAAGGTGGGGCGCTGAACGATATTTATAACTGGCTAGGTTTGGATCCGATCAATGCGCTCGGCAACCCAGAGGTGAACCCGTACATTATCGTTTTCGTTAATACCTTCCAGTTTGTTGGTGTTGCGATGATTATCTATCTGGCTGGTTTGCAGAGTATTTCCAAGGAGTATTATGAAGCAGCGAATATTGATGGCGCATCAAGTTGGTCGAAATTCAAAAATATTACGCTGCCGTTGTTGGCTCCTGCAATCACAATCAATGTTGTTATCAATATAATCGGCGGATTGAAGCTATTCGATGTCATTGTCTCACTGACAAATGGCGGACCAGGAAATGCCTCTCAATCGATGTCGACGTTTATGTACTCGCTTTATTTTGCGCGGCAGGATGCGGGTTACGCAGCAACGCAAGGAGTATTGATGGCCCTGATTATCCTGGTGCTTAGTTTGGCAGCGCTTCTCTACCTAAAACGAAAAGAGGTGGAAGCATAATGAATCAAGTATCCAAAAGAGCCAAATGGTTTTTAACAGCTGTAGCTTTAGTGATAACCTTGCTTCATTTAATTCCATACTACATTTTGTTAACGACTGCTTTTAAGCGGGCCGGTGACTTTTCGTCAAAATGGATGTTCCCAAAATACTTTAGCTTGGAAAACTTCACGGCTGCTTGGGAACAGGCGAATCTGTCTAATGCGTTTATGAATACCTTTGTGATTACCTTCTTTGCAGCAGCGATGCTTATACTATTCGGCTCCTTGGCAGCTTACGCACTGGCAAGACGCCAAACAAGGCTGAATAAGTATGTGTATATGTTATTTGTCGCAGTTATGGTCATTCCGCCGTTGACAGCACTGGTACCGTTATATCAGCTTGTCGTAGACGTTGGTCTGATGAACACACGCCTGGTAGCTGTACTAAATAATGTGGCTGCATTCTTGCCGTTAACCATTTTCCTGTATGCCGGTTTCATTCGTTCCACGGTACCAAAAGAATTAGAGGAAGCAGCAAAAATGGACGGAGCCAGCACTATCGGCATCTTCTTCCGAATAGTGTTCCCGCTGCTGAAACCAATTACCGCAACAGTATTGATTTTGTCTTGTGTTTATATTTGGAACGATTATCAGTTCGCCATCTTCTTCTTGCAAGATTCCGATATGCATACATTGACTGTAGCCCTGGCAAGCTTCTTTGGTCAAAATACCAGCCAGCTTGGACTTGTAGGAGCAGCTGCACTGATTGCATCATTACCAATGATTTTCTTGTTTTTATTCCTGCAGCGCTTCTTTATTGAAGGACTTGCGGCTGGAAGTGTCAAAGGGTAAGAGAGAGGTCTTATCAAAAAGTATACTTGAGAGCAAACAAGCGGCTATTTTCAGTCGCTTTGTTTGTGTTTATGCCTTTAGATTGGAGGATGAATATGTCTGCTCATCAGCGAGAGGAAGGGTACGGTGTATATGGTTTTCACTTCTATGACGCACTCTTTAATGAGATGGCAAACATCTTACTGCTTGGTAGAGATAAAAAAATACCAGGAACTGTTTATGATTGGTACGGAATGCAACGTGAGGACGTAGGAACTTATGTATTCCAATACACCTTGTCCGGAACAGGGCAGATTCAGATAGAAGGAACAAGCTATGCATTGAATCCAGGAGAAGCATTTATCGTAGAGATACCAAGTGATCATCGGTATTACTTGCCCAAAGATAGTGACGGATGGGAGTTTATTTTTATCACCTTAGTGGGCAGTAAAGCAGCAGAATGCTGGCGATTTGCCAAAGCACAGAGTGGTTCTGTGCTAAAGATCTCCCCTGATTCAAAGTTGATTCAGCTTTTGTTTCGTATTTATCAGGATACAGCAGAACAGAAGATTACAGACGTTTATCATGCCTCAGCGAAAGCTTATGAGTTTATGATGGAATTGTATCGTTATGTAAGGAATCTTGAAAAATCACCAATTGATCATTCTATCCCAATCGCAAAGACGCTCTCCTATATTCAAGCGAATTATGCTGAACCTATTGCGCTAAATGATATTGCGGCTGCTTCTGGCTACTCACGTTATTACTTTCTGAAGCAGTTTCAAAAAGAGCTCCACATGACTCCGATTCAGTATCTAACAAAGATTAGAGTCCAGAAGGCAGCCGATCTTCTGCTTGCGACAACACATTCCATTAATGAAATAGCTTCACAGGTAGGATACAGCAATGCGAATTACTTTAATAAAGTCTTCCGCAAAGCAGTGGGGATGTCTGCGGGCAAGTTTAGAAGAAATAAGATTCCATCTAAGATTGATCATTTAATTATTGATTAAGATATGCTCGCAAAAGAAAACAAAAAACCCCTATTCGATTAGTAGAATAGGGGTTTTGAAAAACACATGCAGCGTTTCTTCCATCTCACTTCATATACCGATACTCCATCAAATCCCTAAGTATATTAATCTCCTGACATAATTCCTCGCCAACATTGGTTTCCAGAACCTTTTTCCGCTCCAGTTCTTTATCGACCAATCGCTTGACGGATAATACATCCGTACCGTCATGCAGCACTTCGTTTTTGGAGTTGAAATGCTTATGGGCCACGAGCTTCATGCCATAGGAATTATACAATAATGTATATCCTGCGATGCCTGTTTTAGATTGATAGGCTTTAGAAAATCCGCCATCGATAACGATGATTTTTCCATTTGCTTTGATCGGGTTCTCTCCCTCAATCTCTTTAACTGGTGTATGTCCGTTGATGATGTGGCCATGTTCGGGATCCAGATCGAATTCTGCTAGAATCTTTTCACAGGTTTCTTCGTTCTCGCGCAGGTGGTAATAATGATTCTTTATTTCTTTGTGCGTTACTTTATCCTTGATAAAATAACGTTCAAAGGTTGTCATGGCTCTTTTCCCGAAGAGGGAAGAGTATTCACCTGTCCATAAATACCAGACCATATCTGTCGCCAGGTCATCCGTTACTTCTGGATGAGCAAATGAATAACGAAGGAATTGCTCGAACCTATCTAGCAGCTCGCGGCCTGCGTATTTTTTACCCTCGATCTCCATATTCTCCATGTTGCCATTTTCATCTATCGGTATGCATCCGTGTATCAATAGGTTGCCGTTATAGCGCAGATAAAGACTGCCTTTCCTCATGAGGAAGTTCATGTGTCTAGCCAGCTTTTCAGAATGTTGAACAGAGAATAGCAGCTTTTCGATCACTTGCTGTTCTTCTTCTAATAGCATATCGGGCTGCTTCGGATTGATTGTGCTAAAGCATGTATTTTCTAATGGGTAAGCTTCGCCATTCAGTGTAATCTCGTTTGAGTTAAAATCGATTTTCTCAAGCAATAACCGTTCTTCCATATTGAAAAACGCTCGTCTTTTGATAATCGGGCTTTCTAGCTTGAATTGAATCATTGAAATTGCTTGGTGCATTTTTGTTATTTGTACAATTTCTTCCTCAGATGTTTTCTTATCTGCTTGCGTTTTAGGACGAAACGCAGGGTTATCGTCATAATATTTCTCCGCTAGATTCAGCAATGGGCGAAGGTTGATGCCGTACACATCTTCAATAATGTCTAAGTTGTCATAGCGCGCACAAATACGAAGGATATTCGCTAGACAAACCTTTGATCCAGCAAAGGCGCCGATCCAAAGTACATCATGATTTCCCCATTGCACATCAACAGAATGATAATTGATGAGTTCTTCCATAATTTTATCCGGTTTAGGTCCGCGATCATAAATATCGCCTACAACATGCAGGTGATCTACCACAAGCTGGTGCGTACTGTATGCAAGTCCTGTAATTAACTTGTCAGCTTGTCCGAGCGAGATGATTTGTTCGAGAATCTCGTGGTAATACTGCTCCTTATTTCCGGATTCCTCCGTTTTATATAGGAGTTCTTCAATAATATAAGCAAACTGATTAGGCAATGCCTTCCGCAGTTTGGAACGAGTATATTTAGAAGAGGCATACGAGATAAGCTTGATCATTCGTTTGATTGTCTTTTTATACCACTCGTTAAGATCCTCGTCCTGATTAAAATCATTTTTTATGATTTGCAGTTTCTCTTCTGGGTAATAAACCAAAGCTGCCAGCTCATCAATTTCTTTTTCAAAGATGACACCGCTGAAGATATCTCGGATTTTTTCTTTTACTCTTCCAGAGCCATTTCGCAGCACATGCTGGAAGGCTTGATATTCCCCGTGTAAGTCACTCACAAAATGCTCCGTACCCTTAGGGAGATTGAGAATCGCTTTTAAATTGATGATTTCAGTGACTACTTTTTCTTCCGTATCATATTTCTGAGCTAGTAAGTCTAAGTATTTGGTGTTCAAGATTATGTATCTCCTTTCAGAATTACTAACTTTTACATAATTTTACTTCTTCTATTATAAGATAAATCTGCAAGTATAGGTGGAATTTGTGTTATTGTATCGAATTTTAATAGTTACATAATGATAGTATCTTATTTTTCCCTTTCTGACCAAGAGATGAAACAGGATAAGATTGGCAGTTCAATTTTGGAAAGAAATAAGAATAATCTTAGGAATTAGCAGAGGTCATACCGCTTGTGGTAAAATTATAAGGTTAAAAAATTTAGAATGAGGTATTTGTATGAGCAAAATCAGAAAGCGTAACCGAAGTAAGTTATTCATCTTGTTACGAGGATTGTTCGTCATCCTCGGGGGATTTATCGCAGCATACGGCCTGGAAACCGTCCTGATTCCAAACAACGTATCAGACGGAGGCGTCACTGGTATCAGTATCGTCATTTCTCAACTAGCCGGATTGCCGCTAGGTGCACTAATCGCTATTATTAACCTTCCGTTTGTCTGGTTGGGTTATAAACAGATAGGGAAAAGCTTCGCGATATATTCCGTTATCGGAATCGCGTCATTATCAATTGGTACCGTTCTTATGCATCACACGCCAGCCATTATTGAAGGGGATACACTGCTCGTCACTGTAGTCGGGGGTATTATCCTAGGTCTAGGTATGGGTCTCGCCTTGCGTAACGGCGGAGCAGTAGACGGCATTGATATGCTGGCCGTACTGTTAGCACGTAAGCTGCCATTTGGAACAAGTGATTTGATCTTATTCCTTAATATGTTTGTCTTCATCTTCGTTTCCACTGTATTTGGTCTGCAGGGAGCTATTCTCTCCGCAATCGCCTACTTTATCGCATCCAAAGTCATCCACATTGTAGAAGAAGGTCTAAGCGGTTCGAAAACCTTCAAAATCATTACAACCGAGCCGAAGCTAATGGTAGACACCATCCGCGATCGTTTGGGAAGAAGTGCTACCTACAAGGAAGCATACGGCGGATATACACATGAAAAATTCATGGAAATTACTTGTGTTATCAACCGCCTAGAGGAAAGTAAGCTGAAAGAAATCATCAATGATATTGATGACGGAGCTTTTGTTACGATTTATGATGTAGCTGAAGTTAAGGGTGGGAACTTTAGGAAGAGTGATATTCACTAAGTTCACGATGTTTTTAAGAAGGCGTCATCTCTACTCCATAGAGATGACGCTTTTCTATATTTATAAAGAGAAAACTTGAACATGAAAGAGGTAAATATTGTATCTTTAGTATAAGTATATAAAAAGAGAAGTAGGGTGAAGACAATGGAAAATTTAATTCAAGCAGCAAGAGAATTCAACCTGGATGAAGATTTTATAGTAGAAAGTGAAAATAAGAGACAAGAATTTATTCGGCGGTTCCCATTGGAATCTTTGAGTCAAATGCCAGTAAATGAATACGCAGATACTTCGACTCGAGATGCTTTCATCTATTGGCTGGAGCATAAGGAAGTGCTTGGCGGAATTGGTGGAGGCAATGCTTCTAAATTCGGCATTTATCGCAGTGGTAAAGGTGAGTACTGCATGGGTGCATCAACTAAAAAGAAAATACTCACTGGAGAAGACTTAGAAAACGAATATGGTAAATTACGCAATCAGATTGTCACTAATTTAAATCTGGCGGCAGAAAATCGGATAGAGGAAATAGAATTCACTAAATTGAGAGTGTGGCCGATGGTCATGTTAAAAATATTGAATATCTATTATCCGGAAAAATTTTTCAATGTGTATGCGAAGAAAGTGCTTGATCCTTTAGCGGAGGAATTACATATTTCAACAGAGCTTCTAAAGCAAAGGCCGATAAATTACATCCAGCTGCAGCATCTGGAATATAAGCATTTAAGGGAATTAGAACCTTTCAAGGACTGGGATTATGTGAAGCTCAGTCAATTCATTTGGAAGCGTTATGGAGAGAAGAAGCGTCCAAAGCACTGGCTGATCGAGCATCGATACGAGGAGCGTGACTATTTATCCGATTATACGGAAAGAGGTATGGTATCTCTTCCGCTGATCAGACAAGATATATCCAGTTATCTATCGAGCGATGATTTTTCTTTTTTGGATGAAATAAAGGATGAGAAAGATAAAGAAGCCCTGGAGGCATTTTTGAAGCTGGATAAGGGAGATATTGTCGGGGTGAAGACAACTTATTCGGAAAGACTTGAAGATGGAAGCCTTACATATATCCTGAAGATTGCTGCTGTTGGCAAGGTGAAAAGCCGGGTTTCTGAAAGCTATGCTTTTGATGAAAAGCTAGGCCATACCATACCAGTGGAGTGGATGGATGTGGATGAGCGACTTCTTCCAGGCTACGGTGGCTTCCGTGATCGCATTCACCAGATTACGAAGAAGCGACATATCAAAAAAATGTTCAATAAATTAGAAACAATGGAAGATCCAGTTCCGGAAGAAGATGTGCAGACTTTGGTAAATGAATACAGTGGACCGTTGAATACAATTTACTTCGGACCTCCTGGAACAGGAAAAACATACAATATCGCGCGACGTGTCGTAGAAATTGTGGAGGGATCAAGTGAAGAAGTGGATGCAAGGAAGCATTTCAAAGATCTGCAGAATCTGAGTCAGGTGAAATTCGTGACCTTCCATCAGAGCTTCTCCTATGAGGATTTTATTGAAGGACTACGTTCGGATGGAAAAGCTGGCTTCAAGCCCGAAGACGGAACATTAAAAAGAATTGTGATGGAAGCACTTTATGAGGGATTGAAGAAAAAAGAAAATGCCGAAATGTATCTTTCACGGAAACAGGAAGTCATCAAGGCACTACAGGATAATGAAGCATTTGATTTTACGACTGCTTCACGTTACGTACTTGTTATTGATGAAATTAACCGCGCCAATATCTCTAAAGTGTTTGGAGAACTGATTACATTACTGGAAGATGATAAGCGACTCACAGCACAGAATGAAACCATGATCCAACTGCCTTATTCGCGCGATCCATTCATCTTACCGCCTAATTTCTATATCATCGGAACAATGAATACGGCAGACCGTTCCATCTCTTTATTGGACACAGCGCTGCGCCGACGCTTCTCCTTTGAAGAAATGATGCCAAAGCCATCTTTGCTTCAGCCGATAGAGAATATCGACCTTCCCGCACTTCTTGAGATGATGAATCGGAGAATTGAGGTCCTGTTCGATCGAGATCATATGATAGGGCATGCTTATTTCATGAACGCGGAGATGGAGGAAGATGTTTATCAAGTTTTACTGACCAAAGTGGTCCCTCTCCTTCAGGAATATTTCTATGATGACTGGGAGAAAATCGGACTCGTGCTTGGCGGACTCGGGGCATCCGAGGATGAGCCTTGCATTGTTTATCAGGAAAAGATCGATTTGCAGAAGCTGTTCAAAGATACTGCGATGCTTAGTGCACTTGATTTGCCGGTGAAATATCGAATCAAGAAAACAATCAAACTTCGTGATGTTCAGAGGATTTATGAGTTATGAAACATGTCAGTATCCGGGAAGCTTATGATTGGCTGCATCTTGGACAGCATATAACACAGCAAGAATGGGATGAACTGCTTCTCTATTTGCAAGTAAGCTACATGACATTTGTGGAAATCGGTTATGGGAAAATTCGTTTCATCAATCTAGTCGGGGTTATCCAGCTTTCCACCATCAGAATCGAAATCCTGCCTAAACTGACCATTCATGAGGAGTCAGAGGAGAAAAACAGAAAAGCACTTCTGAATATGCTATCCGTGACGCAGACCCTGCCAATCAAGCTCCATGACGCGACACTGAGTCAACTGGCCAAGGCAGACTTATTCCATATTTTTGGCCATATCTATCTTCAGCTGTTATTGTCGGAGCTGCGGCGCGGAGTATATAAAGAGTACAAGCTAACTAGAGAGAACAGCTCGGCATTAAAGGGACGATTTCTCCTGCAGGAACATATCAGACGAAATGCTTTTCAGCCGGTAAAAGCTTTTTGTGAATATGATGAAATCCACGAGGACGTCCTACTGAACAGGATCCTGAAAAAGGCACTGAAGCTTATCATGCCATATCTAACTAAAAGCACAATGAAAAACGAAGCACTTATGATTTTGCAGTTTCTCCAGAACGTATCGGATGTTTCCGTTTCGAAGAATCAGCTGGAAGCTGTCCCATTCAACCGGCAGAATCAGCGCTTTGAAAAAGTCTTTAAGATTGCCCAAATAATCCTGTCCAATGATATGATGACGTCAGCATACAGTACCAGCCATAGCTTTGCCTTTTTATTTGAGATGAATATGCTGTATGAGTCTTACATGGAAAGAGCGTTTCGCTTCCTGTCATCGGAGAAACAAGTTGATATCCAAGCACAGCATGATGAAAAGAAGCTTCTGATCAATGTGCATTCCGGTAGAGGGAATATCAAGTTGAAGCCGGACTTTGTCATCAATGGAGAAGATTATCAAATGATTGTCGATACCAAATGGAAGAATATCGTATATGAAGGACGAGTTCTATACCAGCAGTCAGACCTTTATCAAATGTACGCGTACATCACCTCCTACTTGAAAGCCGAGAAGTGCATCTTGCTGTACCCAAAAACGGAAGAAGCAAGTTTCCCGAAGTGGCAAGTACCTGGTCAGGAGAAATATATCGAAATTAAGACGGTTAGGTTATCATCGTTTACTGAAACTGTAGAAGATGTAAGAGGAATAATAACGAATTGAATGGAAAAGGCAGTCAAAGCTGATAGTTTTGACTGCCTTTTATTTTTAAAAATCTATTCTTTTTTTCTTCAACACAGCCTAAACAAATAAGCTATACTTGAGAAAAGTGTAAATATTTGGTTAGGGTGATAAATAATTGAGTTTAAATGCAGTTTTTCAAATGCCTAAGGCAGTTAAAATAACAGGAAGATCGTCGAGTATAACGAATTCATTCGTGAATGGTATCATTCCAACCATTCCTCCGACGGAAAAGGAACTAGAAGAAGTTCTGGCATTATTGGGAATGACGGAAGGTGTGCGATGTGCCTATTGTGGTGGAGAATCTACCGAATGGGATCATTTCAGGCCATTGGTTCGTAATAAGAAGCCAACAGGGTATATTTCCGAGATTCAAAATCTGGTGCCAGCATGCGGCAAGTGCAATCAGTCCAAAGGCAATAAATATTGGCGAGAATGGATCTTGAGTGATGCTAGATTATCTCCTAAAACGCGTGCAGTAGAACATCTGGACGTATTGGTTAATCAATTGGAAAAGTATGAATCTTGGAGTAGGCCGACTATCGTAGATTTTGAGAAGGTGGTTGGTTCTAAGGTTTGGGAAGAGCATTGGGAAAATTGCGAGCGTATCCATCGGTTAATGAAAGAGAGCCAGCAATTATCTGATTATATAAAGGTCGCTGTTGCGAAAGATGTGGCAGATGACAAGTTAAATGATGAACTGCTGGAAAAGGTGAATGCAAGGGACTAATCAACAAAAGGATTGTTTAAGAGATGCAAAGTATATCATTCCAATCAGAACTCTTCCAGATAAGCTATCGATCCGAAAAGGTTCGACTTTTGCCCAAAGAATATGAACTCTTCCAATTACTTTATCAGCACCCTGCCCGTATCTTTTCCCGGCAGGCATTGCTGGATCTTCTCTGGCCAATGGCTGATCCTGTAGATAGGACAGTGGATGATCATATTTATCGCTTAAGGAAGAAGTTAGTTCCTTTAGCGGATGTGGTGAAGATCCGAACAGTGAGAGGACAAGGTTATGTGTTGGATCAGTTGTCGCAGTTACAAACAAACCCGTTATCAGATGACCGTGAATTGGCTGAGGATATGGGAAAGCTGTTCCGTAAGTATCACTTGTATGGACAAGGGGATGCGCTGAGATTGATGGCGGATAATCAAGCTGTTTTTGGGGTGGAGTTGGATGCTTCCAGTCAATTGTATCTTTATTTTATGAATGGAGAATTTGAGCGTCTGTTGCATTTTGATCATACTGATTTTTGGGATAAGTGCTATTATCTGCTTCATCTTCATTACTATACTTGCGAGGATGCAGAGAAGAGTTTGTTCTATTTCACCAAGGCATTAAATTGTGAGCATTTGCCTCTGCAGCACAAATTAGAGATCAGCTTGCTGAATCGGCTAACTCTGCTGATCCTCACCAAACAATTAGATGAGGCAGCTGTTCTCCTTAAGATTTCCAAACAAGAGATCCTCGATGGAGAGATGGAAGGTTTCGTTCTTATCTTGTACCTAATGGAATTAGGCCTTGCTTTTCTCCAACGGAATGATGCTTGGATTGAGGCTGCATTAGTGATGATTGAAAGTGAGCTTATAAAGCGTCCTTTCTCAAGAGAGAAAGCTCTCTTTTCAATCATGCAGGGACTGTATCAACTTTATAAGGGCAATTCCGTTAATGTGAAAGAAACAATAGCAGAGGGTTTTGCCCAATTCCGCAAGGCAAAATATGTACCTGGCATATTCCAAAGCTTGAAGATAATCATCGCCTTTTTAGAAGAATTCGAAGACTATCCAGATTTACATACCTATTACTTCAAAGAATTAGAACGATATAGAGAAATGTATCAGCTTGTAGAATTGGGTCCATATATTAGCTGTGAACTGGAAAAGCACTTATAATCCTGCTCTGATATTCCTCTGACATTGCAAAGTTACACTGATGTCAATAACAGAGGATGGGAGCTTAAAGTATGAGTGTTTGGAAGAACAGCAATTTTACAAAGTATTTCTTTGCCAATGGATTAGCTAACCTCGGGAATTGGTTCGATTTCATTGCCGTGCTGATCCTATTTCGTTTTACATGGAAAGCAGATCCCATGCTTATTGCTTTAATTCCAGTGTTTTATGCATTACCTAGTATTCTCTTTGGTCAATGGGCCGGCGTGTTGGCCGATCGATGGGATCAGCGAAAGATCCTCATATATTCTGACTGGGTGCGGGCTGTGCTGACTGTCATTTTGCTTTTTTCTAGCACACCCTATGTCGCGCTAGGGATATTGTTGCTGCGTAGTACTTGTGGTGCAATAAGCGTGCCTGCGCAGCAGGGTTTTATGAGAAGGATAGTGGAAGAAGATCAATTAATGCAGGCAGTATCACTTAACGGCGGAGTAATTCAATTGGTTAAAGTAGTTGGTCCTCTCATTGGCGGTACTGTAGTAAGCATTTTTTCTACTCACATTGCAATGGGGATGAACGCCTTAGCCTTTATATTATCTGCATTGCTGCTTTACAGAATACAGATTATCACTTCGCATGTTGAAAGGAACGAATCAGCGGTAAAAGAGGGTGTACTGGAATCCTGGAAAAAAGGATGGTATGCAGTTATCCATAACCGCATTATTCTTTCCAGCTTATTGTTTGGACTGTTAAGTACACTTGTTATCCAAATGATTGACGTGCAATTAGTCACGTTATTCAGCACGTTGTATCCGGAGCGAGAAGAACTGACTGGGTGGATCACAGCTAGTATTGGGTTAGGATCACTGGTCATGGTTTTAACCTTGAACAGACTCGAAGAAATTCGACGGTATGGATGGTTTTTCGGAACCGGCTGTTTTAGTCTCGGATTGATGACAAGTGGGTTCGGTTTTCTAACTACAGGAGAAAGCTACATTTTTATAGCGCTTGGCTTAGCTTTTATCGGAGGTCTTGGAAATGGACTTGTCTTTGCAGGTGTGAACTACCTTATTCAAAGAGAACCACCGAAGGAAATGGTAAGTAGAGTAGCTGGTATTGTCGATTCTAGCTTGAGCACTTTGTTCATTTTAGGTCCGTTATTGGGCGGTTTTCTTATAAATAATATTGGAGTACTTGCAGCTTTCCGCTTAACAGGAAGTGTTATTGCTTTGATTGGGGTTGGAGGTATTGTATTTCAAGCTTTGATATGGAAGAGGTTGGAGAGCAAAGAGTTATTAAAAGAAGAAAGACAGGTTGAATAATACAAGATAGATGCTTATTATATTGAAGTGTTGTCATGAATCAATCATTGTTAGATATTCAAAAGTCTTTAAATATAATCTCTTTAAATGAATGTGTTTCTAAAATGATAAACAAGAAATTTAAGCCTGTACAAAAATGGAATTCTGAAGGGGTTTACACAAATTACTACCTAATAATACAAAGGGGAGTCGAGAACTTATTATGTTATTGAAGTTTTTAATTTGCCGTGTAGATCCGAAACAAAAAGCTGAATTCTCTTTAGGTCAAGCTTCATGGGGAGATCTAAAGAATTCGAGAGGATTCTTAGGTCAAATTGGTGGTTGGGACATAAAGGAAATCGATAAAGCACATATTGTCTCCGTGTGGAAAGATGATAGTTCATATGAAGAGTTTATGAATAATCAACATGATAAGATTTACACCAAACGAAATCAATCTGATTCTATTTTGAGCATAGAAGTAGAGACATATAATATATATTTATCATTCTTAGATCAGTTGAGAAATATAACTGAATTTCTTACTGATAGCCCATTTATTAGAATTGTTAAATCAAAGATAAAGCCTTCATGCACAGAAAGCTATATTGAAAAGCAAAAAAATCTATGGATACCTGAGATGGCAACTACTCAGAAAATGGATAGTTGTCTATTTGGAGAATCAAATAGACATAAAAATAGTTACATAACTTTAACTGGATGGGTAAGTTATAAAGATCATGACTGGTACCAACAAAATATATTACCAGTCTTATTAGAAGCAGCCGACATTATTTCTGACATAGAACAAATAGAAGGTTGGAATTTCTTAGTGGAAGAAGATTGGGTTGTAAGCCCTTAACAACAAAGACATATAAAGAAATAGGATTACTTTATATGTTATAAGTATATATTTAGTGATTGCGGATATTCGGAGAGACAAGAGCTGACAACGAATTCTTCTGTTTCTTTTCTAGTCTAAATTGAAATGTCTCTTTACTATCTTAAGATTATCTTTAATGGTAGACCTGCCGTCAACGCTCACAAGTATTAGATCCATATTTTCTGCACTTTCCACAACCTTCTGCGCAAACCCACTATCCCTCATCATCCACTTAGAAAAAGCCAAACCAGGATCATCATACTGATCAAGAATACGATGAACCCATTCTCTTTTCTTATAATGATCTTCTTGAAATTCCGGTGTCGGCACCATCCAAATTGCATGGTTCAAGTCATTAAGAAGTGGAGCTATTTTATGCGGCAACAACGCTGCTCCTTCCACAACGATAGGTGTTGTTTTAGGACGGGATAATAAGTCCTCCAGTATTAGACTAAACTGCTCCTCATACACACGAACTACATCTTCAATTTGTTCCTCAACGGTTAGCGAACAAAACTGCGTAGACCAGACCTGATTCCATGTCTGGTCTTTTATTTTGTACATGTTAGGATGCTGATCCGGTGTACTGCGGGACATATGGTCATCATAGCAATCATCGCATTTGTAATAGGTAAAGCCGTATTCAGCTGCGAGCTTTCGGGCAATGGTTGTTTTACCGGCACATGGAGAGCCGCCGATCCAATAGATGTGTGAGAGTGGTTGTGCGAGATTAACCAATGGATTACCCACCTTTTCGATACATTAGTGAGCATCCATTATAGCTTAATCCGAGAAGTTGTACTTAATGGTTACACTTTGTCACTTTTGCTTAACACATTGTAAGCTCCTTTTATTTTCTGAATAATTATACAATTTGTGTATGTTAAATACACAACACAAAAGGGAGCGATACAAATGGACTTCGGAATTTTCTTGCCAATAGCGAATAATGGGTGGATCATGTCGAATAACTCACCGCAGTATATGCCAACGTTTGAATTGAATAAGGATATTGCGCTGCGGGCAGAGAATATGGGATTGGATTTTGTGTTGTCGATGGTAAAGTATCGCGGGTATGGAGGAAAGACGGAGCATTGGGATTATGCGATGGAGTCCTTCAATCTGATGGCGGGTCTGGCAGCTGTTACAGACAAGATTGGGATTTATGCGTCGGTGCAGCCGCTCACATATAATCCAGCAATGGCAGCGCGGATGGCGGCGACGATTGATGATATCAGTGATGGGCGCTTTGGCTTGAATGTGGTGGCAGGCTGGAATAAGTATGAGTATTCTCAAATGGGACTGTGGCCTGGGGATGAGTTCTATGGCGATCGTTATGACTATGCAGATGAATGGCTGACGGTTGTGAAGCAGCTGTGGGATAAAGGACGGCTAACGCATAAAGGCAAATACTTTGAGCTGGAAGATTGCATGTGTCAGCCGACGCCAAAAACGAAGCCGAATCCGCCAATTGTTTGTGCAGGTATGTCTGACAAAGGCTTGGAATTCACGATCAAGCATGGTGATATCAATTTTGTTGCAGGTGACTTTGACCGCATCGCCGAGCTTAGTGCCAAAGGGAAAGCAATTGCAGCGAGCATGAACAAGTCGATCAAGACTTATGCGGTGTATACAATTATTTCTGCTGAAACAGATGAAGAGGCGGAGAACATGTATTTGAACTTTATTGAAGGTACAGATAAAGGCGGCTTCGATGGGCTTCAGGATGCACGTGATAACGATAAAACAGGCTCGACGATGGAACTGCTCGGTGAAATCTTTATTGTACCAACGCTTGTTGGATCCCCGAAAACAATTGCCGAACAGATTGAAAGAATTGAGAAGGAAACGATGATCGACGGCTTGCTGTTCACATTCCCTGACTTTGTGACAGATATGAATTTCTTCGAAAGTGACATCGTGCCATTGTTGGATGCTAAAGGACTCCGGAATACAGTCGTAAAAGAAATCATCGGTTAAGGGGGAGATTTAGTGAAGGAAAGTATGGTGATTGCTGGGCTGCAGAACGGTGCTTATGCGGGCGATGTGGAAACGAATTTGCAGAAAATCGTGACAGAGTGCAAGCGTGTAATTACGTTAGATAAGCCAGACTTGCTTGTCTGTGCAGAGCTGATGACAGCGCCGTATTTTGCGGCGGTCACGACACCGGATGAGACGTTCTTCAATTTTGCCGAACCGATGAATGGTCCTACAGTGAGCGCTATGGTGGAGTTGGCTAAGGAAACAGATACACATCTGATTGGTACTGTGTTCGAGAAAGCGGAGGAAGGGGATAGTACGAACTATTATAATACGGCGTTTGTCTGTTCTCCGACAAGAGGACTGATTGGAAGCTATCGCAAGGTGCATGTGCCAAAGGTTGATGATGCGACGATGAAGACAGATGAGAAATTCTATTTCGAACAATATGGCGGCGGTGGGGATGCGTTCCCGACAATCACTTTGGACAATGGCTGGAAGATTGGCATCCTCATCTGCTTTGATCGGTCATTCCCGGAAGCATGGCGTTCATTACGCATGCAGGATGTGGACGCGGTCGTCGTACCGACTGCGACATATGGTTATCGAAAAGATTTGTATGTAGCAGAACTCCGGGTAAGGGCAATGGAAAATAACTTATTCGTTATGGGTGTGAATAAAGCTGGTACAGAAGCGCTGCAAGGCGAGGAAGTGCTGCGTCACCATTTTGGCCAGTCCTGTATCCTCAGTCCTTTCGGGGATGTCGTGACGGTTACAGATGACGAAGAGTGGCAGCATGTAGCTGCCGAAATCAGCAAGACCACGCTCGCGAAATCACGAAAACGCGTTGATTGGATGGCTAATCGGAAACCGGAAGTCTATGAACGCTATCAGACGGAAGTATTGAACTAACACACAAATGGAGGGCGATTAATTTGACGAAAGCAGTTGTGATTACAGGCAGTCCGAAGAAAACGTCCCGATTGAATGGTCCTGTGGAATATGTGATTGCTGATTTGGAACTGAAGGGCTGTGACGTATCACATGTTGTTGTGGCAGATTTACCAGCAGAGGACTTGCTGTATGCCAATTTCACAAGTGATGCAATTATCCATGCGACTCAGCAGGTCAAAGATGCGGATGTCGTCGTAGTAGCGACACAGGTGTATAAAGCTTCCTATACCGGTGTATTGAAATGCTTCCTGGATTTAGTTCCGGAAAGAGGTTTGGCTGGCAAAAAGGTGCTGCCGCTTGCGATGGGCGGTACGACAGCGCACTTACTGATGCTGGAATTCTCTTTGAAGCCGGTGCTGTCTGTGCTGGGTGCTAATGCAATCGAACAGGGTGTATTCATTCAGGATAAGCAAGTAGTCCGTACGGAGGACAACAGTTTTGAGCTGGGAGAGGACTGCAAGTTAAGACTGGATCAGGCGGTCGAGGGCCTTTTGGAAGGTGTGACGATCGAACAGGTTGTATAATCTCTTCGCTAATTTAAACAGAAAAGGTCGGAACGTATGATGATGCTGGCGACGATGTTTGTATTAGGGCTGCTGTTGGGCTTTGCCGGTGGGGGAGGATCTGGGTTTGTGCTGGCATTATTGATCAGTGTCTTCCAGATCCCGATTCATACCGCACTCGGCACGTCTACAACTGCGATGATCTTCACGGTCATTTCCGGGTCGATCAGTCATTTTAAAGAAGGCAATATGAAGCTGAAAACTGGCGCCATGGTCGGAGCGTTTGGTGCAGTGGGTGCCTATTTTGGGACACAAGTAGCGGCTCAGCTGCCGGAAACACCACTTATTATTGTCTCTGCCTTGCTTTTATTCGTTTCTTCTATCCTGCTGTTTTTCCGTACGAGGCTTAGCGGGAGTGTAAACGTAGAGAAAGTGTTTAGCAGAAAGCAATATTTGCTGCTGGCAATGGGAGTTGGCGGCAGCACTGGCTTTCTGTCCGGATGCTTCGGCATCGGGTCGACGCCCTTGATTCAATTGGGTTTGATGATCTTTTTCGGACTAAGCATCCAGCAGGCCGCAGCGACGAGCATGTTTGTGCTGATTCCGATATCATTTCTCGGTGCTTTCGGTTTCGCGCAAGCTGGTTTCGTTGATATAACACTCTTAGTGCAAGTAGTGGCAGGTACGATGATAGGCTCGTTCATCGGTGCGAAATTCACGCGCCTTGCTCCAGTGCAGGTGCTGCGGACAGTTATTATTTTGCTGCCGATCTTCGGTGGTATTCTATTGCTTACATAAAACAGGAGGGATGCATATGACAGGTAAACAAGCAGTCTATCAGCAAGCAGGTTATGGGCAGAAGCAGGTAGGATTTGGAGAAAAACCAGCGCTGCTATTGGTAGATTTCCAGCAGGCGTTCACGAGTGATCAATACCCGACAGGAAAGAATCCATTTATCAAGCAGGCTGCAGCTGAAACCGCAGAGCTGCTGGCATTAGCAAGGGAAAAGGATATTCCTGTTATATATACGGTTGTAGGCTACCGGGATGATGATTGGGATACAGGCAATTGGAAGACAGATATCGGATGGATCACGATTGGTTCTCATGCCATGGAAGTGAGCACAGAGGTGGAACCGATTGCAGGCGAACCAGTAGTATTGAAGAAATATCCATCCGCCTTTTTCGGCACAGAGGTTCTGTCGCTCTTGACGACGAAACAAATAGACACTGTCATTGTCACAGGCTGTACAACAAGCGGCTGTGTGCGTGCTTCCATCATTGATTCATTCTCTTATGGATTCAAGACAATCGTGCCAGAGGAATGCGTCGGTGACCAGGCGAAGGAATCACATGATGCGAATCTGTTTGATGTAAATGCACGGTATGCAGATGTTTTGCCGAAGGAGCAGGTGGCGGCATATTTGAAGGCATTGAAGACAACGCCGATTACATTGTAAAAATAGGAGGAGGCTGGGACAAAACCCGGTAAAGTAAATAAATAAAATAGGCAGGCATCACCGAGAATCGGAGATGCCTGCCTATTTTTATGTATTAATTCATTTGTTCCTAGAAGCAAAATAAGGACCCCTCTGATAGAATTAAGTTACCACACCAAAAACAAAAGAGGAGGATCCTTATGTTTAAACATTATACCATGAATGAAGTTGTTTTACCGCTAGATATGGAATGGAAATTACGGGAGAACGATATTGCGTTTACCATAAATCAACTCGTAGAAAGTATTCCCGATGAAGCCTTCGATGGTTTCCTTCGGGAAACCGGGCATCCTGCTTACCATCCTCGTATGATGATGAAAGTGATTTTATGCGCCTACACGCAATCGGTCTTTTCCGGTCGTAAAATTGAAGCGTTACTTCAAGATAGTGTCCGGATGATGTGGCTGGCACAAGGTTATGAACCGAGCTATCGCACCATCAATCGCTTTCGAGTAAATCCTCACGTTAAAGAACTTTTACGGCAGTGCTTTGTTCAGTTTCGTTGTCAGCTTGTCGAAGAGAAACTGATTGAAGAAGAAGCCATTTTCATCGATGGTACTAAGATCGAAGCAAACGCTAATAAGTTTACGTTTGTCTGGCGTAAATCCATTGGAAAATATAGTACACAACTGGTAGAAAAATCGAACCAGAGATACGAAGAATTATTGGATAAAGAGATTATCCCGTCCATTGAACGAGAAAATCCGGAAAGTTTGACCGTCGATGAGATGACGCAGGTCGTTGAAAGATTGGACGATGAAGTTCAAAAATATGACCGAAAAATTGACGCAAGTAACGATGTGACGGAACGAAAAGAACTGCGTGTAGCGCGTAAAGAGCCAAAACAATATCGGAAAGATTTTCGCGATTTCGTTGCGCGAACGCAAAAATACCAAAATGACATGACCATCTTTGGTGATAGAAACAGCTACTCCAAAACGGATAAGGATGCCACGTTCATGCGCATGAAAGACGACTATATGAAGAATGGCCAGCTTAAACCCGGCTACAATGTACAGGTGGCAACCGAGGGGCAGTATGCCCTTGCTTATGATGTGTTTCCGAATCCTACGGATACGAGAACCTTTATCCCTTGCTTGGACAGAATTGCACAGGATTTCTTTTCTTTGCCAAATTATATCGTAGCTGATGCCGGATATGGCAGTGAACCGAATTATAACGATGTCGTGGAGAATCGAAATCGGATCCCTCTTATTACGTATAATCAGTATCGCAAAGAAAAACAAAAGAAACACAAGCAAGATCCTTTCAACGTTGAAAACTGGGAATACAACGCGAAAGATGACAGCTTCACATGTCCTAACAACCAAAAACTCCCTTTCAGCCATCTCTCAAATAAGCAGGACAAATATGGATTCACCCGGACATATCGTGTGTATGAATGTGAAAATTGTTCCGTTTGTCCACTGCGCGCCCAGTGTACGAAAGCCAAAGAAGGAAGCAACCGGAAAATATTCTTCAATGAAAGATGGGAACAACAAAAAGCGTACGCTAAACAGCTGCTTTCCGAAAAGGAAACCGGCAAAATCTATGGCAGACGCAAGATAGATGTAGAGCCAGTCTTCGGATTTCTGAAGGCTAATTTGCGCTTCTATCGTTTCTCCGTAAGGGGAAAAGAGAAGGTAGAAAACGAAATCGGATTCGCCTTTATGGCAGTGAACTTGAGGAAGTACACTGCCAGTAAGTCCTTATTCAGTATGAGAACACAGAAAAAAGATCCTCATCACCAAAAAACGGTGACGAGGATCTTTTTTAAATTACATTTAGCTAGTTATGTCCCAGCCTCTTTTTAATGGCCATCAGCTGGCGTGACATATAAAAGTATAGGTGATAGGATGGCTGCCAAAGGCATTAAATAATTTAAATGGCAGATGGTCAGTTAATGAATAAGTTTATCTTACCTTCCATCATCATAATTTTTATATGTTGGATTATATTGCAGCAGCTGCTGGAAATGAGTTTCCTAAGAAATCCGATGAATTACTTTATTGCGTTTTTAATAGTATTTTTGTTCATTCTGCGTGTGAAGGACAAATGATCATAGAAAATTGATCTGGCATTAGTGATTTACTTGGATAAACTGGTTTGATATAAGATTTTTTTACTTTTTTTCTTACAAACATTTCCTTTAATCTGTTAAAATTTAGTTTATTACTATACTTTGGTTAAAGGAGTTAAAAATATTGACACAAGATTAATTATCGAAATATTCAAATATGAACTTATGGACTTTTACAATCAGTAAGATAATCGCAACTTTTGGCAGCAGTGTGTATTCATTTGGTATCAGTTTATATTTGCTCCAGCTGACGGGTTCATCTTTGAATTTCTCACTTAATTTGTTTTTTGGAATCCTACCTACAATCATACTATCGCCGTTTGCAGGTTATCTGGCAGATCGAATCAGCCGAAAGAAACTGGTGGTATCTTCTCAGCTCCTTGCAATTGCAACTGTCTGCTTGTTATTTCTTTTATTACAAGAGGGTTCCGTGGCTGCTGGTTACTTTTATCTATCATCGTCTTTATTAAGCATTTCCTCCATGTTCATCAGCATTACAATAAATGCTTCTATCGGGAACTTAGTAGAAGCTGCATCCATTCAAAAGGCTGTTTCCTACAATCAATCTGCGAGCTCACTTTCAGCTATTGGCGGCCCGGTTATAGGCGGTATGCTTTACAGCTTCTTTTCCATCCAAGTATTTTTGATAATATTGATCGTTGCGAGTATAGTCGCGCTTTTTTTGGATGCATCGCTTAATTTCACGTTGTTCAAAAAGCAGGACGGTATGGCTGGTAATAGCGCTAAAATTGAGTCTTTTTGGACCTCTTTTGTATCAGGATTCAAGTATGCGGCAGGAAAAAGATTAATTATGAAGATCCTGACAATAGCAGTCTGGATCAACTTTTTTGCCGCTGCACTTCAAGTTGGAATGCCTTATATCATCGTTCAGGAGTTAGAGATGTCTTCCCAGGCACTTGGTTTTATAGAGGCAATGCTGGCTGCTGGGATGCTTGTAATGGCATTAAGCTTCAGCCGTTTCAAAAGCTCTACTGCCAGACTTATCCCACTCGGATTAATAAGCTTAGGTGTCTTGCTGGCTTTCTTTGTGCTTCCTGTACTGCTGCCTTTGCCAGCAGTCCTTCAGTTTATCATCTTAGCTGTATCAACTTTCATGGTTGGGGCTAGCCTGATCTTTATCAATAATCCCATTGGTGTACTGATGCAAACGGAGATAGAGGATGCCTACAAAGGCCGCGTCTTTTCAATTATGCAGGCGGGTGCTACTGCAATGGCTCCGTTTGGAATAATTGTTTATGGTGTCTTGTTTGATTATGTTTCTCCCGCCGTTATCATGATTTCTTCCGGAGCAGTCATCGCCTTGATATCTGTGGTGATGGGCAGGAACCTTTTTGAGCCAGCACTTGAGGAATTGCCAGCCGAAGTGACGAGTGAGAAAGATGGTTATACCGCTTCTTCTTAAGTTGAGAAGCTGTTTCTTTATATTCGATCACAAAGATACTTTCCTCCTTTGCATGTAAATTCTTACAGTATGCAAAGGAATCTGCTTTAAATCAGGAACTTTATGTAAGCTAATTCGTAATAAGGAGTATAACATTGGGTTTTAATATTGATCACGAATACTATTCTTAGAAGGGGCATACATAAATGAGCTTTTTGTTAACGACAGTTATCTTCGCTGCACTTATCATAGGTATTTCACTGATTTTCAAAAAGAAGAAACCTATAATGTTTTTAATACCTACTTTGTTTACTGTGTTAAGTATTGTCTTGTTGATTATTAGTTTCCCTATCGGAGGTTGGGAAGGATTGGGGATAACAGGTATTAGCATTGCATTGTTAATCTCTTCGGCTGCAGCTCTTATTATTGTAGGCTTTATAGGATTTTTAAGTTCGAATGAGAATTAGCATTCTTGCTGACGGATAAAGGAGATAAACGAAAATGGAAATAGATTTTTTCTGGATCGGGTTAGGAATAGCGGCATTCGGATACTTCATAGGTAATGGACTTAAGATTTTTAAAAATCCAGAAGCTTCGTTTCAATTTGAAGACGAATATCCTACCCTAATTAAGGAGAAGGATCTGCATACATATTTGAACCTTAATAAGGCGGAGGGTGCGGACTTGTTGTCTAAGCATCCCAACGCTCCAAAAATTGAATTGAATGGAACTACATATTATCCATACCAGCAATTTATGAAATGGATAACGTCAAAAGAAATTTACCTATAGGGAAGGAATTGAGCAATCGTGCAAATGACTTTACGTGCGGTAGACGCGGATAACTGGCATGGCTGTATAAAGCTGTCGGTAAGTGATGAACAAAAAAAGTATGTAGCTGAGAATGCTGAATCCCTTGCACAAGCTGCTTATCAAAAGCAATGGTATCCGCATGCTATTTATGCGGAGGATACGCTAGTCGGTTTCTTGATGTTCGGGACAGATGAGGAAACGAAACGGATAGAATTATGCCGTTTTATGCTAGATAAGCAGCACCAGGGGAAGGGTTATGGAAAAGCTGCTCTTATGATGCTGCTAGAGCTGATTAAAATCAGGTATGGAGCAATTTCCTTTTATACGAGTATTGTGCCGGGGAATGCTGCGGCCGAGAAGCTTTATGAAAGTGCAGGATTTGTGATGACAGGTGAAATTATGTGGGATGAATTAGTGATGAAAAAAGAACTTGCATAAATTATATCGTTTTATGTGATACAAGAGAGACACCTTTAGAGGTGTCTTTTTTGTTTACCATAAACTAGGCAAATGCAACAATTTAACATTTTCACTGGACACGACGGAAAAATGGAGGTATTATATGTGCAACACCACTTGTAATACAAGTATACAAGTATATGGGTTTACAAGAGGATCACTTAGGAACAGGAGTGTGGCATATGCAGCAAACGAGTGTTGAACAGTTGAAACAGCATGCGATTGAATTACGCAAGACAGCAGTCACGATGGTGTATGAAGCACAGTCTGGGCACCCGGGAGGTTCCTTGTCGGCTGCGGATGTTATATCTGCTTTATATTTCAGAGAGATGAATGTAGATCCGGCCAATCCGAAATGGGAAGATCGGGATCGTTTCGTTTTATCGAAAGGGCATGTAGCCCCGATACAATATGCAGCTTTAGCGTTGCGAGGCTTTGTTTCAAATGAAAGCGTATACACTTTGCGTCAGTACGGATCCCCATTCCAAGGGCATCCGGATATGAAAAAATGCCCTGGAATTGATATCTCAACAGGTTCCTTAGGCCAAGGTCTATCCTGTGCAGTCGGCATGGCGATTGCAGGACAGCGTGATGAAAAAGACTACCGCGTATTTGCGATGGTAGGCGATGGGGAATGCCAGGAAGGACAAATTTGGGAAGCTATTCAAGCGGCAGTCAAATATAAGCTGGATAACTTAATCGTATTCGTGGATAACAATCGACTGCAAATAGATGGCTTCTGTGAGGACGTAATGCCGCTGCTCGATTTGGAAAAGAAATTCGATGCATTCGGTTTTGATACAACTCGTATTGACGGCCATAGCATGGAACAGATAGTCGAGACATTGGATACCTTTGCGAAGCAGAAGAACGGGAAGCCGAAGTGCATTGTCTGCGATACCGTGAAAGGAAAAGGTGTTTCTTATATGGAGGACCAAGCTGCATGGCACGGTACAGCACCGAACAAAGAAGAATTCGAGTTGGCAATCAAGGAACTAGAAGGAGGCTTGCCGGTATGAGTGTGACAAAAAAAGCCGTCGAGAAAAAAGCGACAAGAGCTGCATTTGGAGACGAGATTGTCCGTTTGGGTGAGTCAAATAAAGATATTTACGTTGTGGATATTGATATCGGGAAATCCTGCAAAACGGATAAATTCATCGAAAAATTCCCAATGCAACATATCAATGTTGGGATCGCAGAACAGAATGGAGCAGGTATCGCGGCAGGACTTGCGACAACAGGGAAGATTCCTTTCATCAGTACGTATGCGGTGTTCGGATCCCTTCGTATGGCAGAGCAAATTCGTCAGGAAGTCTGCTATCCGAACTTGAATGTGAAGATTGCTTGCTCCCACGGCGGGCTGACACCAGGAAATGACGGCGGAAGTCACCAGGCGATTGAGGACATGGGCGTGATGCGATCATTCCCGAATATGACAGTCATTATGGGAGCGGATTATCATTCTACTCGCAAATTGATTGCCGAAGCAGCTGCCATGTACGGTCCGGTTTACCTGCGGTTCACGCGTGATGCGGTACCAATGATTTATGACGAGAATGAGACATTTGAAATCGGCAAAGCAAAGCAGCTCCGTGACGGAGAGGATATTGCCATCATTGCAAACGGCGATACCGTACGTCTAGCAATCGAAGCTGCTGAACAGCTCGAGCAAAATGGTGTTTCCGTCAAGCTGCTGGATATGCATACGATCAAACCGCTTGATGTAGAAGCAGTCAAAGATTGTTTGGATATCGGCAGCATCATTACTGTTGAAGATCACAACATTCTTAATGGTCTTGGCAGCGCAGTAGCAGAAGTTATAGCTGAAGCAGGGAAAGGTCAGTTAGCTCGTATCGGTGTACAGGACAGATTCGGTGAATCTGCACCTTATGAAAAGCTACTCGAAATCAACGGCATTACCGTAGAAAACATTATTGCAAAAGCAAATCAATTACTTACAAACTAATAGCATAGGAGTCTGAAGAACATGTTCAAATTGGATGATCGAGTCGCAATCGTTACAGGTAGTGGATCTGCAAAAGGAATCGGCCGAACTATCGCACTGACACTTGCCGAGCAAGGTGCAAAAGTAGTTATTGCCGATATGAATAAGGAAGGTATCGAAGAGACTGTAGCTGTCATAACAGAAGCCGGCGGGACAGCTCTTGGAGTGGAAGTCAATGTAACAGATAAAGCTTCTGTCGATGCAATGGTGGAGAAGACGCTGGAAGCATTCGGGCGTATTGATATCCTTGTCAACAATGCCGGCATCTCGCAAAAAGTGACTGTAGAGGAAATGACACTCACTGACATCACAAAGGTTTTCAACGTCAATATGTTCGGGCTGTTTCTTTGCACGCAAGCGGTATTGCAACCAATGCGTAAGCAGAAATTCGGCCGCATCGTCAGTTTGTCTTCCGTTTCAGCGAAGCGCGGAGGTGGTGTTTTTGGAGGGGCGCATTACTCGGCATCCAAAGCAGCTGTACTTGGATTCTCCAAGAACCTTGCACGGGAAGTGGGACTGGATGGCATCACTGTTAACTGTGTTGCGCCGGGATTAGTGAATACGGATATTTGGAAGTCGCTGCCGCAGGAAGATGCATTGCAAGTCATCTCTGGTATTCCGCTTGGCAGACCAGGGGAGACGAAGGAAATTGCTTCTGCTGTTGCATTTCTTGCATCAGAAGAATCCTCCTATATTACTGGGGAAGAGATTGATATCAATGGTGGCTCGCACATGGACTAAAGAACTGGGGCGGGCCACCTAGCCCCGTCCTGCATCAGAAATGATTGGAGGGTTAATCTTGGAGCAGCACATGCTGGAGAAATCAACTACTCGGAAAGTGACATTACGTCTGATACCGTTTCTGTTTCTTTGTTTCTTCATCTCGATCCTGGATCGTGTGAATATCAGTTTTGCAGCTTTACAGATGAATGAAGATCTTGGTTTTTCAAATGCTGTATATGGTCTGGGAGCGGGTATATTCTTCTTAGGTTACTTCCTGCTGGAAGTGCCGGGAAGCGCGATAATGACCCGAATTGGAGCGCGGTGCTGGATCAGTCGAATCATGATTTCGTGGGCGATTATCGCGATTCTCATGGCATTTGTAACAGAACCTTGGCAGTTTTATACTGCGAGATTCCTCTTAGGAGTAGCTGAAGCAAGCTTCTATCCATGTATGGTGTATTACTTGAGTGGGTTCTTCCAATCGAAGCACCATGCGAAGGCCATTGCTGCCTTCATGCTGGCCATACCTGGAGCTAATGCAGTTGGGGCCCCATTATCTACGTTCTTGATGCAGATTAATTGGTTGAATCTTGCAGGATGGCAGTGGTTGTTTATTTTGGAAGCGGTTCCAGCTATGATTCTAGGAATCATCTGCTTCTTCTATTTGGATGATCGTTTAGAAGATGTGAAATGGCTGAAGGAAGAAGAGAGGAACTGGCTGCTGGAAGTAACACAAAAAGAAAAGGAGGCGAAGCAGCAGGTAAAGCATTATACGTTTGCGCAGGCACTGAAGGATCGAGATGTCCTGATTCTATCCGCGGGCTACTTCTGCTGGATGTTCGGCTACTATGGCATCAATATGTTCCTGCCGACCGTAACAGAGTCTATGTCTGAATCCTTGTCTATCAGTACACAGGGGCTGGGCTGGCTGCTCGGGCTCATGTATGCTATCGCCATGGTGGCAATGATCCTTGTCGGGAATCACTCAGATAAAAAGAACGAAAGACGTTGGCATGTGGCTGCTTGTTTAACAACAAGTGCAATCGCTATGATTGCGAGTAGTTATGTGGCGGAATCGAATATCATTCTTTCCTTTGTGTTACTCACAATTGCATTGTGCGGGGCTTTCGGAGCGTACTCTCCGTTTTGGGCAATACCTCCTTCCTTCCTTACTGAATCAGCCGCTGCAGGTGCGATTGCTTTGATCAACAGTATTGGGAATCTTGGCGGATTCTTCGGACCGTATGCCGTCGGTTATATCAGAGATACAACAGGTTCTTTCACAATGAGTATGTTTTTCCTTGGTATAAGCATGATTCTAAGCTCGCTTATCATAATATTCCTAGTGAAGCAGTCCGGAAAAGCAGTCTCTCGGATTGCTGAAAAGAAACTCGGTAAATCAAGCTGATAGATGCATGACAAAAAAATCAATCGGAGGCGAAGAAAATGGAAGAGAGATTAAATTCGAAGCAAACGATTATTTGTCAAGATTGCGATGATGTGATTGATGTGACAGTCAGTCCCGAAGGCGGTCGCACTTTATACGGTGTCTGCCCGGAATGCTCAGACGATAGCAATACAGCCCAATGATGAAAAGAGGAGTCAGCATCTGCTGACTCCTCTTATACTTTCCAATACCGTTCATACAGGTTATCCATGTGAAGCTTCATCAAGGCTTCTGCTTTTTCCGCGTCATGATCCTCAATCGCTTCGATTAAATTCTTGTGCTCATGGAAATTTACGCCGCGAAAATCAGGTCTTGTTACTGTACGATCACGGATGAAAGTCCACATTTGCTGCTGCTTCATGGCGCTGCTGATGGTTGCCATGAACTGGATGTATAGGTCGTTATGGGAAGCTTTTGCTATTCCGTTATGCAATTTTTCATCCGTTTCCGGAACGTATACGCCTTCATTCGTTTCCTTTTCCATTTGCTTGATTGTTTCATTCAGTTCCTTCAAATCTTCTTCCGTCGCACGCATGGCCGCAAATCGTACGATAAGCGGTTCGATGTTCATCCGAGCTTCCACGATATCCTCTGGAGAGACATTTGATAAGAAAGCAGGGGAATAAATCTCATCTGCGGGCAAGGACTTGATGTAGACGCCTTCTCCTTGTCTGGAGAAAGTGAAACCGTTCATCTCCAGCGCACTCAATGCCTGTCGGACTGGCGCCCTGCTTACACCGAATTGTTCACATAGTTCTCGTTCCGAGGGAAGCTTGTCACCGATTTTGAAAGCACCAGACTTCATTTGCTCGACGATTTGTTCGTAAATTTGTATGTATAATCGTTTATTTGTGACTGGATTAAAGTTCATAATGACCACCTCATCATAGAAGTTCCTGCTTAAATTATACTTGTTTGCTGGAATAACGGCAAAGAAAGCCCTGATGTACAAGTAATAATATGTCTAAATGATGAAGAGCCATCACTTTTTTCGAGGATGGCAGAGAAAATTATTAACTTATATAATGGCTCCAAGGAAGTTACTTTGAACCATTATTCAGTAACTCTTTATAATGATGTATCTTGCGTGCAATTTTATCTAGATTTTCTGTTAAATGATCTATTTGTTCTTGAACTTGGTTGTGGTGATTTTCCAAGAGTTCTAGACGAAGAGCGATTGTTTCATCTCCCATGCTCCTTAGGGAGGAAAATTGTTGCATTTGTGCTATCGGCATACTTGTAGACCGCAGTCTAAGCAGGAAATGAATCCAGGAGATATCGGCCTGGGTGTACATTCGATAACTATGTTCATTCCTGCCAATCTTGTTAAGTAGGCCAAGCTCTTCATAATAGCGCAGTGTGTGTGGGGACAGTCCTGTCATGTCGGAAACTTTTTGAATGGTAAATGTTTGAATTTTCATGGATTTATCCTAACACAATTAATTCCTCCTTGCTATAGAGTTCACTCGAAGGTATATGCTCATTTTGTATTTCATTTTATTTTCATAGGAGGAAAAATTATGAAAAGCGAACGATATTTGCGCGGTATGGAAAGGTTGATGGAAGTAGATGGGACAGGGGGAGAGCGTGTGATATCCTCTCTGCAGACAATTGCCCCCGATCTGGCTGACTATGTTGTCGAATTTGCTTTCGGAGATGTTTATTCCAGGGAAGGCCTTGATTTGAAGCAGAGACAGCTAGTGACGATAGCATCACTTACTACCCAGGGAGGCTGTGAGCCACAATTGGAGGTGCATATAAATGCAGCACTTAATGTTGGGTTGCAGAATCATGAAATTATTGAAGCTATTATGCACTGTGTACCGTATACTGGTTTTCCCAGAGTACTCAATGCCACTTTCGTTGCAAAGAAAATATTTGAGGTAAGAAATGGAGATGTGAAGTAAGTCATTTTTCGGTTATCTTTATAAATTGCTGTCTAAGTAATATTCAAGGTTAGGGTTAGGAGTTGAGACAGTTTTCGTTTAGAAAATCATAACCCTCCTTGAAAGGGCAGCTTCCTAAAAAAGACCTTTGACTATCTCTTTTCAGGTATATATAATGAAACTGAATCCATTATCTAAGGAGGATTATTAAAAAATGACACACGCAATGAGACTTCGTTTCCCAGCTTTGAACCAGTAATTGAATACGTTCAAAGGCTCTGTTTGTACAACAGAGTAAACGGGATCAGTCTGTCCTTTTTTAATAATCTTCTTTATAGAATAGTTGACGTGAGAAATAAGACGATTACATGTCTTTTTTTAGTGTCCACTTATCCCAATGAGAAATCCAGCTGGTAGCTGATATCTTTTCGTTTACTCTGAAACTGCAGACGAGTCGTCTGTGGTTTTTTTGCATTTTAAATGATTGGGGAGTGCTGGCAATGCAATTTTTATTATTCTTTTGATACGGGTCTGATTTAAAGGCTCGTATCGATCCTAGCTATCGATACGGAATAAAACATTTCGGGAGGTAGCAACGATGGAAAAAATCTGTTTTGAATTAGAAAATATCGAGGTCACGTATTTAGATAAAGATGTGCTGCGCATTGAACGTTTAGCGGTCCATCAATTTGATCGTATCGGCATTGTAGGAAAGAATGGTGCTGGTAAGAGTACTCTATTAAAGCTGCTTGCAGACTTCAAGCAGCCGACGGGCGGAACGGTACATCGGCACGCGGATAGCGGCTATTTTGAGCAGCTGGAAGCTCCGGCAGCAGCAGAAGCTGACCCTTCATTGATGGGAAAGCTGGCAGTGCCGAAAGGTAGGCAGCAACTAAGCGGGGGAGAGCAGACAAGATTAAAACTCGCACAATTGTTTACCCATTATTATGAGGCGCTATTAATTGATGAGCCGACAACACATTTAGACCAAGATGGTATATCATTTTTACTGGATGAACTGCGCTATTATTATGGAGCTTTGGTACTCATCAGTCATGATCGTGCTGTACTTGATGAACTTGTCACGACGATATGGGAAGTGTCTGATGGAAAAGTGAGCGTGTACCAAGGAAATTACAGTAATTATGCGGCTCAAAAAGAGTTGGAACGCGAACAGCAGATGCAGGCGCATGAACAATATAAGAAGGAAAAGAGCAGACTTGAAAAAGCAGCCCATGACAAAATGAAAAAGGCAGAAAAAATCGCGCAGGCTGGTAACATGTCTAAAAAGGAATCAAAGTCAAAAGCAAATCGAATCATTGAAACGAAATCAAAAGGCACGAGCCAAAAAGCGATGCAGCGGGCGGCCAAAGCGATAGAAAACCGAATGGAGAAGCTGCAGGAAGTCGAACCTGTGCAAGCGGAGCACTCGATTACTTTTCCACGTTCCAAGCATTTGGAGATGCATAATAAATTTCCGGTTATGGCAGACCGGCTTACGCTTAAAGTGAAAAGCCAAGTGTTATTGGAGGATGTCAGCTTCCAAATGCCTCTCGGTAAAAAGATTGTCATTACCGGAAGAAATGGTTCTGGCAAGAGTTCTTTATTGCAGCATATCGCTGATGGTGGAGAAGGGCTGGTACTTTCTCCAAAAGCAACAATCGGCTATTTCCAGCAAATGAGTTATCAATTTACAACAGATGAATCTGTGCTGCAGTTTATCAGAAAAAGATCTGTTCATGATGAGGGGTTTTTGCGGAGTGTTCTGGATTACATGCAGTTTAAAGGCACTGATTTGGCAAAGAAGGTATCTGCTTTAAGCGGTGGTGAATCGATTAGATTACATCTATGTCAGTTGTTCTTGGGAGAGTATAACATTTTGTTATTGGATGAACCGACCAACTTTCTCGATATACACGCGCGTGAGGCATTGGAACAATTTATAACGGCTTATAAGGGAACGATTATCTTTGTCTCGCATGATCGGAGATTCATTGATAATGTGGCAGACTTACGCTTTGATATTTATGGGAAAAAGCTAATACAACATGGATTTTAAGCGTAGGAGAGATTGGGATAATAAGAGAGGCAATTTATACTAATAACTGTTGATTGAACAAGAAGCACATCTCTTAGTAGTTAAGAGGTGTGTTTTTGAGGTTTTATGAGAGCGCTTTACTATAAATGTGAGAAAAAGCTGTGGCTTCATATAACAGGCCACAGAAAGGAGATCAAATACTCACTCGTTCAGATTTTTCATAAGCAAGACTGTCCTTTTGTCTTAGCTGCTCAACAGCAGATTGTAATGCCCAAATACGCAGCTCCAGGGATAGTGCGAAGCGTTTTTCAGGGTCTGAAAGCAGACCAATCACGCTTTCTATTCTGTCCATATATCCATATACGGTTTGTCTGGAGGTGCCTACATGGTGGGCAACCGTAGTGATGGATAAACCATGGTCAAGCAGGAGGCGGAGTATTTGCAGCAATCTTGCCGTATTCTTCAGCTCAAAAAGCGGCTTGATCAGCTTTATTTGTGGCAATGAATCGGTGCGCAGGAGAGGGAGCAGCATATGAAACGGGCTGCCTTCGCCTAGAATACAGAGGGAATCGGAAACAGCACGGCTGTTTACTAATTCCATCGCGACTTGTGCCTCCCAAACTTTTTCAGAGAGCAGTGTTTCAGAGGATAACATATCTTCTGTCGGGCTGGATGAACTGATGCCTCCTGCTAGTTTATCAGGGCAAGGAATGTTCAAGAGCGTATTGGATGAAGGCAGCTTTGACAGAAACAGAACGTGGCACTCCTTATCTTCAATTGCATAGAAAAGAGGTTCGTCTCGGCTGGCTTCTAATTTTTTGATAGTAGTTGTCAGATGTTCCGTGCCTTCTTCACTGGTAAAAATCCCTGCAAATGCAAACGGAAAACAACTATTGGAAACGAAGCGGGTGCTTTTTTCCGTTACGAGTGATTGATGGAACATAAACTTATCCAGAGCAATATCTATGTCTGATTTTGACTTGGTTGGGATGGGGTGTTGCGGCAGCGGCATAGCAGTGTTTCCTGCAGAATAGGAAGAAACTTCATACGAGTGCAGCGGATGCCGTATGAACTCCTTTGCCCATTTTTGGGTGACCTGTTCAATTTCCTGACGTGAGGTCTCTAAGCGTGCCACATGCTCCAGAATCTTCATGATGGAATCCTTCGAGTGCAGAAAAACAGAAGGAATTTCGTTTTCATCTGCAAGGGAGCAGATAAGTCCGCCTCCTATAATCGCATCGGTACCTGACTGCTTTAGAGATAAAAGCAAGGAAGCTGCTTCTTCTTGGGATCGGTATGAGAAGTATTCGTACTCTCCGTCAAGTGTCAGGAGTGCATCCTGACAAGATTGTAATTCCTCGCCATAATGCACGACCGCAATCTTTTTCCCGAACTGCCTTGCTTGGAGGGCAGCCTGAAGCAAATCATAGCGAGTGATCGGTATAGGCAGGATGGGCAGATCGGATCGATAATTACTTCTATCCAGCATGGTCCAATGGGCTCCGCCTGTGATGATCATATTCGGCTTGATTGTTTGAAGATGCGTGTTCAGGAAATGGACGACACCACCGAAGCTGACATCTCTGATTGTTACATCAGGCAGCTGATTCATAGAATCCATGACCTGCTGGACAACATGCGTTAATTTAGGATGACTTAGAATTAGCACTTTAGAGCTCACTATAACACCCCTTCTCCAATTTTTCGAAACATGGCAGCCGGCTTCATTTTCAAAAGAATATAACATGACACTGCAGTTATTACAAAGCTTGTGTAACATATGCTTACATAGCAATTTGTTAAACAGGTATTAACAGTATGCCAACTATGAGAAAAAGAGATTAGGCAGGATAATGTGTGAAAGCATGTATGACTTTATATTTCAGAAAATTAAGAAAATGGAGGTATGGAATGTATAAATCGCTTAAAAGAATGGTGGAGGTATGACCCAGCAAAAGAAGCAAATTCACTTGATTCTGTGCATGAGCCACTTACGTTTGATAAGCGGAGAAAGGCCTGGCCGCTCTTGATTCTCGGGTTTACGTGGGGATTCTTAGTCACAGGCCTGCTGATAGGCGGAACAATCGGACCGGAGCTACCGTTTTTCACCGGCACAATACCTGCCACACTCATTGGCTGTTTGGTATTGTTCTTGATTGCTGCTTTAACAGGCATGGTTGGCTATAAATTAGGCGGTACCAATGACATGGCATTTCAATTCGCCTATGGCAAAATGGGCAGAAGGATACCTGCAATCTTCCTGATAATTGTCATTATGGGATTTCAAGGAGTAGTAGTCGGAGGGACAGCGAGTTTCTGGCTGAAGGGAACAGATCATCCGGCCTTTTTCTGGGTAGCGCTGTTTTTTGGTCTATTGTTTACTGTCACTTGTTATATAGGAATCGATTTGATCGAGAAAATATCGAACCCGGCTATGGCCTTGCTGATCGTCGTAAGTATCTATGCGATTTTTTATAATATAAACAAAGCTGGCGGATGGACTGCTTTTAATGATCAGACCGTAACGATGGCAGCCAGTTCTGATGGAGGAACAGTAACCTTTGCAGCGGCTATCAACTTGGTGATCGGCTCATGGATTACAGGTGCAGTGCTCACCTCTGATTTCACCAGATTCGCCAGGAATAAGTGGGTGGCACGCGGCATGCAGTTTAGTTGTTTCTTTTTAACCCAAGTGCTTCTGATTGTTATGGGAGCGATTGGTGCAGTTACGAGCGGTTCCTATGATTTTACGATTTATCTTAGCGGAATTTCTCCGCTCATTGGTATTGTCGCCTTGATCGCGATGACACTGGCAATGTGGACTTCTTCCAATACGAATTTATATCTACCTGCCAGTCAAGTTGCATCAATCTTTAAGCGGCCATTTAAAGTAGCTGTCGTCATTTGCGGTGTCATCGGGACCCTTTTAGGAGCATTAGGCTTTTTTGAGCAATTTTCCACCTTTATCAACGGTATAGGGGCAGTCGTACCCGCTTTGGCAGGTACGATGATAGCAGATTTCTGGATCGTTCACCGTACAAAATATAAAGTGGAGTATCTGACAAAGCTTCCGAGGTATAATGCTCCAGCCATCATTGCTGCATTTGGCGGAATCCTAATAACACTCATGGCTACAGGATTGCCTTTCGCAGGCTTGGATCCAGTTTCCTTCCTAGCACAGCCTTGGATGGTGCCTTCGATATTAGGTGTAGTGTGCTCTGTAATCGTTTATCTGGCCGTTTTCTATTTATTCCAAGCAATGGGGATTAGGTCTGGTTATGCCAAGGCAATCACAGTTGATTCTCTTATGGAAGATGAACCCAAAGCAGGCGATGTGATAAATACGATTTAGTATCCATTTTGTCTTAAAATCGAAGGTTCCGTTTTTTTAAAGGAATGTCAGACATATGGACCTGGCATTAAATAATAAGTGTAAAAATATTCAGAAATTATTGGCTTTAAGTTTTGTATATTTTATATTTCTAATAAACGGAAAAACATAGGACACGGGGTGTTAACTGGAGAGTATCCGACGCCGACTGTATATTCATAGCTGAAACTTTTCCAATTGAGATAAGAAAAGGTGGCAAGACTCTTGTTATAAAGGGTGCTTGTCACCTTTTTTCTTTGAAAAAAGATGCTTTGCCAGGTACTATAGTAACGCATTTTATGGTAAAATATGGACTTTTGTTATATATGGGCTTTCTGGAACCTCTGATATAATAGTAGGACAATAGCATAGGTGACTCAAGGGTGGTTTGCGCATTACTCTTTCCTTTAACGGAGGGTGGTGTAGCGGATGACGGTGGCTGAGGCGTTGACGTTGATGATCGGATTTGGAACGTTGATTGTTGCGATCTTGTCGGAAAAGAACGAGAAAAAATAACCACCCTTGAGTTGGCAGCTCGAGAAGGGTGGTAATGTTTCCTCTTTTTCGCGCAGATCCCCTAGGGAACCATGCTATTACTGGACAGACCGATTGGTGTTGGCAGCACCGAACGGTCTTTTTCTGTGCACAAATATTATAGTAACGCAATTGGAAGGGATTGTCATGTGACTATTGGAGTAAATGCTGCTTACTAATCCATTTCCGTAATTGGTCTTTGTCAAACCGGTTTTATGTACTGCAGTCCTATTGGTAAGCGATTGACTTATCCATGGGGTTGTTCCCTTGTAATGCTTGTCTACATTTTACCGGACAGCAAGAACCAGCTAAGTAACTATAATTGGTGCTTCGGACATATAGAAATTAGACCTATAAAATATTTGAAGATTATTTAAACCCTTGGTACTGTAATTGTATAGATGGTGAAACAATTCGGAAAAGAGGCATCGGGAGGAAGAATGATACCAATAGTCTCTTTGAGAGCCTGCTGCGTACTGCATGTAGTATCTTCTCATTAGATTCATTAAAATAAATAACATGCAATATTATTTAAATTTTCTAAAAGTATTGACTTTATTTTATACATAATTTATATTTCAACTAACAATTAAATAAACTTATCAAGAGAGGTGGAGGGACTGGCCCTAGGATACCTCGGCAGCAGACTTTTTAAAGCACTGTGCCAAATCCAGCAAGCGTATGCTTGAAAGATAAGAGGAGTATAACGGAACGGTTTTTTTACCTCTTCTTATTTAAAGAAGAGGTTTTTTTAATGCCCGAAGTACACTATGGAAAGGGAGATTTGAATGGAGACTATAATTGCTAATGATGCCACACAATATGTGAAAATAGCAGCAACTTTAGCTCAGGAGTTTTCGAAGGACGCGGCAGAACGTGATAAAGCTGGCGGTACAGCTAAGGTACAGCGAGACGCTTTAAGGGAAAGTGGACTATTGAATCTTATTATTCCTAAAGAGTACGGAGGAGAAGGACAGCCTTGGTCTATTGTTCTTAAAATTGCTCGAGAATTAGCCAAAACGGATGCGGCTCTTGGACATTTGTATGGCTACCATGCTTTTCAAACAGTTTTGCCGCATATTGCGGGTACTGCAAAACAAAAAGAGTATTTTTATACGCAATCAGCAAAAAACAATTGGTTTTGGGGAAACTCGTCTAACCCGATTGAGCCTAGTTTAATCGGGAGAAGGCAAGGAGACTCTTTTACTCTGAATGGACATAACACGTTTAGCACTGGTGCTAAGGATTCTGATCGCTTGGCTATCACATGGTACGATAATGCGGAAAAAACAACCTTCTATCTTGGAATTATTCCAAGTTCTAGACAAGGTGTCACGATCAATACCGATTGGGACGGTATGGGGCAAAGACAAACGGATAGCGGATCCGTTACCTTTGAAAATGTTGTAGTGGAAGCAGATGAAGTTATTGATTTCACGGAATCTAAAGGAACCCCTTTTGCCACTTTTGATGCCATTTTATCGCAGATTGTTTTAGCGAATGTTTTTGTTGGTTCTGCTGAAGGAGCATTAGAAGAAGCAAAGAAATACACAATTGAGAAATCACGACCATGGTATCTTACAAATTATGAAGAAGCTATTGATGATCCTTTTATTCAACGGAGCTATGGGGATCTTTGGATTGATGTTCAAGCTGCAGTTCAATTAGTGGAAAAAGCCGGGGAAAAGGTAGACGAGGCTTGGGCAAAGGATCGTTCGCTTACAGAGGAAGAACGGGGAGAAACGGCTCTTTTCACAGGCGCAGCGAATGCTTTTGGAACCAAGGTTGCCTTACACGTGACAAGCGAAATTTTTCAGGTAATGGGTGCTCGTTCAGCTACCAGGAAAAACAACTTTGATCGGTTTTGGAGAAATGTTCGCACCCATTCCCTTCATAATCCTATTGAATACAAACGGAAAAACATAGGGCGTTGGATGTTGACTGGGGAGTATCCAACGCCTACTGTTTATTCATAAGAAACATCATGTATGTTTTATATCAAAAGAAGCACTATAAGAAACATTAACTTGGAGAATTTATAAAGAAAACAAGCTTGTTAGGCTGCCAGGCTATCGAATCCTTATGGTATACGGCAGCCTAATTTTTTTTGGTCCGCTCTATTTCATCTACAGTCAATTCGTTCTCTATCTTCTTTGATCAGAATGCTCAAGACCTCTGGATAGTTTCTATTCATTTTCGTATCATGGAATAGAGGTGATAAATGGCATTTTCTAATAAGGAGGTAAGTCATGTTTTTGAAAAGAGTAAAACTGCTGCAGGAAAATAGCTATAATTCCAATGCCTATCCATTTACCATACCAGCTCTCCAGCAACTGAATGAACTGGATTTCAAGAAACCTGTCACCTTCTTCGTCGGTGAAAATGGCAGCGGGAAATCGACATTAATGGAAGCAATCGCAGATTTGTGCGGATTCAACACAGCTGGGGGCGGGCGTAACAATACATATGACCTGGAAGCATCTGAAGCTGCGCTTTCTGATCATATTCGGCTATCCTGGCTGCCTAAGGTGACCAAGGGCTTCTTCCTGCGGGCAGAATCTTTCTATCATTTTGCTTCACATATAGATGACATCGGCTCTATTCAAGCCTACGGCGGAAAATCACTGCATCATCAATCCCACGGGGAAGCTTTTCTTTCTTTGTTTCAGAATCGATTTGGAGGCAAGGCAATATACTTACTCGATGAGCCGGAGGCAGCACTATCACCGCAACGCCAGCTTACGTTTCTCCGTATCATCCATGATTTAGAGAAGACAGGGGAAGTGCAATTTATCATTGCTACCCATTCACCAATCTTGCTTGGTTATCCGGGAGCGGAGATTTTGCACTTCAGTGAGGACGGAATTCGGTCTATGGTATATGAAGAGACGGAGCATTACCAGATTACGAGAGGTTTTTTGGAGAATAGGGAAGGGTATTTGAAGCATTTGTTTCAAGATGGATAATGACGAAGTAAGCCTGCCTATTTTTTAGGTGGGTTCTTTTCTATATGTCATTCCTGTACAATAAAAAGAAAAATATGGAATTCAGGAGGATTACTTTATGTCAGTCATATACAAAGAAATGAACACTGAAGAAGTACAGCAGTATATTGAATTTGAAATTCCTAACTATGCGGAAAATGTATCTGCTAATCTCGGTATTCCAAAAGAGACAGCTCTTAAAGATGCCGACAAACAGCTGCACAGTTTATTAACAGAAGAAAACAGAAAGAAAGATCATTTTATTGGGCACGTAGTTTGCCAAGATAAGAAAGAGAATGTTGGTATCATTTGGTACAACATTCAGCCAGAAAGGGACAGGATTTTTATTTTCCACATCTACATATTTGAAACATTCCGTAAGAGGGGCTATGCCAGTGCTGCGCTGACTCTCTTAGAAGAAGTGTCGAAACAAGAAGGTATTGGCACAATTGCACTGAATGTATTTGCTAACAACGCGGGTGCGCAGCATGTATATAGTCGGCTAGGTTATGAGACGGTATCAATGGTGAAGACAAAGAAACTTTGAGGTGGGAATCATATGGGAATACGATTATGTAAAGATGATGATTTGAAAGCATGCAGCGATACCTATGCCAAAGTTTTCAATGAAGCTCCATGGAATGAAGCCTGGACTACAGAAACTGCATTTTCTTACTTGATTGATTTTTATCAAACACCTGGTTTTACAGGAATTGTTGCGACAGAAAATGAGGAAGTGATTGGCTTTCTCTTCGGTGTGAAAAGGAAATGGTGGTCTGGTGATGAATTCTTTATAAACGAGATGTGTGTACGAACTGACCAGCAGAGTAAAGGCGTCGGCAAGGCTCTTATGGAGTACCTTATTGGAACTACAGATGCAGAGACAATCTCCTTGCTGACAGACCGTGGATTGCCAGCAGAAACTTTTTATAAGCGAAACGGGTTCAAGGAGATTGAGAGAATTATGTTCATGAGCAGGGACGTTTAAAAATAGTAGAAAAGAGGTGCATGAATGAAAAAAACAGTTCTTATTTTTCTTACTGACCAATATGCGGATTGGGAAGTGAGCTATGTAGCAGCAGAACTGCAAGCACCGCATTCAGAGTATCAGGTGAAGACTGTCACGCTGGATGGAAAGCCAGTTTCATCTATAGGAGGATTCAAGGTTCTCCCAGATTATAGTTTAGCAGAAACAAAGACTATCGACTTTCACATGCTTATCTTGCCAGGCGGCAACACGTGGAGACAGCCCGAAACTGTCCCAGTAAAAGAGCTGGTTGCACACTGTGTGGCAAACAATATTCCTGTGGCAGCCATTTGTGATGCAACTGTTTTTCTTGGAAGGTATGGTTTCTTGGAAGGCCGGAAGCATACAAGCAATACCTTGGAATATCTGAAGGAAGGTGCTCCAATTTATACTGGGGAAGAAGATTATATTGATGCACAATCAGTCCGAGATGGAAACTTGATTACAGCTAATGGAACCGCACCTTTGGAATTTGCGCAAGATATCCTAAAACTGCTGGCTGTACAGGAAGACGAGAAGATTGATAGATGGTATAGGTTTTTTAAAGAAGGTTCTATTGTTTCATCGAGGTAGACAGCTTTACTGTGGCATAAGGAGGCATTTACTATGTATGCCTCTTTTCTATGGAATAGAAAATATGGTGTCGGGATCCGTACTGTATGAGCGGATTCAATAGATCGGGGTGATAGAATTTGCTGTCAAAGAGACAGATTGGAATTCTTGAATTGATGGAACTCGGGGACGAGTATACTGGTGAACAGATTGCAGGTATGCTAGGCGTAACAGCGAGAACAGTAAGGGCTGATATGCGCGTGTTGTCTAGTACCTTATCAACTTTCGGAGCGGTCATCGATTCGAAAAGGGGCAAGGGTTATAGACTGACCGTGCATGATCCTGAAGCTTATAATCGTATGAAAATGCAGACGCAAGAGATGGAGGATCAATCAGACCGTGTTGTAAAATTAGCCCTTTTACTGTTACAAAGAAAGACTTTCTTGAAATTAGAGGAAGCTGCAGAAACACTGTATGTTAGCGAATCTACCGTTAAGAATGATCTGAGAGTACTAAAAAAAGATTTGGAATCCAGAGGTCTTGCTGTTATCACAAAGCCGAAATATGGGATACGTATTATTGGATCTGAACGACAGCTGAGAAATGTGTATCGTTCATTTCTTGAAGCAGATGCTATTATACCTGGACTTAAGGATAAACGGTATCAAGAGCTTCGGGAGTTAGTCGTTTCAGTACTCAAGGAAGAAGATACATTAGTAACGGATATAGGTGTGGATAATCTAGTAATTCATATTTGGATTGCTAGTGAACGGATGGATGCAGGTTTAGTTGCAGATATATCCCAATCAGATCAGGAATCTATTACTCGATCGAAGGAATACCAAGTGGCACAAAAGCTTGCGAAAAGTGTTGGGATTGTACTGGGAGTAGACCTGCCAAAAGACGAGATTGTATACATGACAATGCATATACTAGGAGCTAAGTCGGTTTCTTATGAAGAAAAAGGAGTGAAAGATTTTACGAAAGTTGTAGAGCCCCGAGTCATGGAAATCTCAAGAGAGCTGCTACGTATCGTGGATAACCATATGCAGCTTGCACTTTCGACGGATAATGAGCTGCTCTGTGGTATCGCTCTGCATCTTAAACCAGCATTGAACCGCTTCAAATACGGACTCACAATTCGGAATCCAATGCTTTCAGAGATCAAGCAAGCATATCCAGAAGCGTTTGATGCCAGCGTATTGATGGGTAAGAAATTGCAGGAACTGACAGATGTAGCGATTAATCAAGATGAACTAGGCTACTTAGCTTTACATGTCGGAGCTGCAATGGCAAGACAAGAAAGTCAGCGTGTAAAGAAGCGTGCTTTGGTCGTATGTGCAACTGGGATAGCTAGTTCGCAGCTGCTGTACTATAAACTGCGAGCACGATTTAGCGGGAGGATGGAAGTTGCAGGTACGTGCAGTGCTGCAGATTTACAAAGACGGTCACTTGAAGATATTGATCTTATTATCAGCACAGTGCCGTTGACGAGTACCTTGTCTACACCAATTGTAAATGTTCATACGTTGCTTCGGGAGTCTGATGTAGGTCAGATTGAACGTATACTTACGGATAGAAAGCAAACCCTATCAGCCTATATCCGGGCAGATCATATCTTTTTACAACAAACCTATACTAATCGGGATGATGTTTTGCAGTTTCTGGTTGAGCAAATGAAAAAGCGCTTCGTTGTCCCATCTAATCTACTGGCACTTATAAAGGAACGAGAAGAGATGGCTCCGACATTCCAGGAAAACCTTGTTGCAGTCCCACATCCTATTTATCCAGTTATGGATGAACCAGTGGTGCTCTGTTGTACGCTGCAGCAGCCGATTGATTGGGGAGGAAATGAAGTACAAGTCATATTCCTTTTCTGTATACCAAAACAATATAATGAGGGTTTGCAGCAGCTTTACGAAAGTATGGTCGTTTTCATCGAAGATAGACAGAAAGTGAAACAGCTTATACACGCACAGGATTTAGCAGCCTGTCTCCCCCTGTTAAGCTGATAGTTTTCCTATGAATGAGGAAAAACAATGTATGTAAATGTAAGCGCTTTTATAATAGACTCTGGTATAAGCGAAGGGGGAGAGTCAGATGGGCAAGAAAATGGATAAATTCACAGGTGCCTTGGAAAGCGTAGCTTATACCATATCCAACCAGAAGCACATAAAGGCGATTAAGCAATCATTCGTAACCTTGATGCCAGTCATTATTGTCGGGGCGTTTGCAGTCCTGGTCGAGAATATGATTCTGGATCCGGAGACTGGTTTAGCAGCCTTCGGTATGTTTTCATTCTTGGCTGAATTACAAGGAATCATGGGCGCAATAAATTATGCAACATTGAATTTCATTACCATTGCAGCAGTGGTACTGATCGGGATAGAACTTGGGAGAATCAATGGTCACAAATCATTATTCCCAGGCTTGATGGCCTTAATGTCGTATATCTCCGTCATACCAACAACGGTATTACTAGAGGTCGACGGTTCTTTGCAAGAAGTGGTCAATGTATTAGCTAGGGAGTTCTCAGATCCGAAAAGTCTTTTCCTTGGCATGTTCATTGCTCTCATATCTGTAGAACTGTTCACCTGGTTTTCCAAGATGGATAAACTTACGATTAAGATGCCTGACAGTGTTCCATCCAATGTAACGACATCGTTTGCTTCTTTATTTCCATCGATTATTACGGTAACGATTATTGCCAGCTTCGGGTTTGCATTCCATCGATTAACAGGTATTTATTTACATGAAGCAGTCTATAACGTGATACAGCGTCCCTTGGAGTCTGCTATTCAAGGTTTGCCGGGTATCTTGCTACTTATGTTCGTTGCACAATTTTTCTGGGTAATCGGTATTCATGGGAACCAGATGATCAAGCCGATACGGGAACCGCTTTTACTCGGGTCTATAGCAGTCAATATGAATGCTTACGCTGCCGGTGAGGAAATCCCAAATATCATCACGATGCCTTTCTGGGATGTTTACATGAACATCGGAGGCTCGGGTGTCACAATCGGACTTCTGGCTGCGATATTCATTGCAGGGAAAAAGCAGGAGATGCGCAGTATTGCAAAGCTATCCGCAGGACCGGGTGTATTCAACATTAATGAGCCTGTCATTTTCGGTGTACCAGTCATGTTGAATCCTATTCTGGCGATTCCATTCATCATTACTCCGCTAATTACGGGTACAATTGGATATATTGCAACTGTTATCGGATTTGCAGATAAAGCTGTCGTCATGGTTCCGTGGACAACGCCGCCGATTATTAATGCATGGTTATCTACAGGCGGCAGCTGGGGAGCGGTCGTTACCCAATTGATTTGTATAGCTGCTTCCATTGTGATCTACCTGCCTTTCATTTTCATCGCGAACCGCACACGCAGACTAGATGAAGGTAACAAAGATGAAAGTAGTACAAAGATAGTATAGTTACTAGATCTTGCTCTACTGTCATTCATCAGATTGACGTGAAAAAACGGCGGCAGATGTGACGTATCAGCAAGTCATCCATTCAAGGTTACTGAACTGTGCAGATAAGGAATACAAATAATAGGGGGTAACAGTATGAAGCGAATTCTACTAGCCTGCTCAGCAGGTATGTCAACATCGATGGTTGTATCAAAGATGAAAAAGGCAGCAGATGCTTTAGGGGGAGAGGAGTATTATATCTATGCTATCCCGGAAGGAGCAATAGAGGAAGAATTGCAAGCACATCACGATGAAGTGGTCGTCATCATGTTAGGTCCTCAAGTCAGATTTGCTAAACGAGCAACAGAAAAGCGAGCAGCACCATATGGTATTCCTGTGGATGTAATGGATGTAAAATTGTATGGCACTGCTGATGGAGAGAAGTTATTGGAAAAAGCGCTGCAGTTAGCAAGTCAGCGACAATAGGAGGGGATCTGGTGAAAGAGACATTAGAAGAAATGCAGCAGGCAGCCTTCCAGATCATAGCGCATGCGGGGGATGCTCGCAGTCATTACGTAGAGGCCATGCGATTGGCAAGAGGAAGGGATTTTGAGGGAGCAAAATCTGCAATGGCATCAGGAGATAAAGCATATAACCAGATTCATAAAGTGCATGTTTCCTTTATTCAAAGAGAAGCAACAGGGGAAATGCTGCCGTTTTCACTGCTTCTTGCACATGCGGAGGATCAGATGTTATCTAGTGAAACTATCAAGATAATGGCGAGTGAGTTTTTGGCACTGTGTACAGAATTGCTTCCCGTCAAAATAGATCAACACTCAAAATAATGAGCAGCATCAGAACACTTATCAATAAGGCTAAAATAGACTCAAGCCAATGCTTGAGTCTATTTACGATTTAGATATTAACGACTAAATTTTCAGAATTATAAATGTTATAATAGGGGTGAACAATTCTACTATCAGGAGGAACCCTATCTTGCAAACAAGTCACGATGTGTATACGAGAATATCGGAAATTCTAGAAGGTAAAAGTAAAGAGTTGACTGCTGTCAGCGATCGAATATGGGGTTTTGCAGAGACGAGATACGAAGAGGTCCAATCTGCAGAAATATTAGCGGCCACTTTGGAAGAAGAAGGTTTTGAGGTGCAGCGAAATGCAGGTGATATTGAGACAGCATTTGTTGCTAGCTTCGGAAGCGGGAAGCCGGTCATTGCATTCCTAGGCGAGTACGATGCATTATCTGGTTTGAGTCAGCAAGCAGACAGCGCAACGAAGGATCCGATAGAAGAAGGCGGCAATGGACATGGCTGCGGACATAACCTGCTTGGTACAGGCGCGATGGCGGCTGCAATTGCAGTGAAACAGCTGATGGAAGAAACCGGACTGGAAGGAACACTGCGTTATTATGGGTGTCCGGCAGAAGAAGGCGGAGGCGGTAAGGCCTTTATGGCTCGAGCGGGTCTCTTCGATGATGTAGATGTGGCGCTAACATGGCATCCATGGGATGAAAATCAAGTCTATCATGCTAGAATGCTGGCGACATGCCAAGTATATTTCCGTTTTACTGGGACAAGCAGCCACGCAGCTTTCAGTCCGCACCTTGGCAGAAGCGCCTTGGATGCAGTTGAGCTGATGAACATCGGTTCCAATTTCCTGCGGGAGCATATCATTCCAGAAGGACAGCTGCATTATGCGATTACCGATACTGGTGGAATGAGCCCGAATGTTGTACAGGCTAATGCAGAGGTACTTTACAAAATCCGTGCTCCTAAAATGGGTCAGGTTGAAGAGATTCTAGAGCGGGTCAAAGACGTAGCAAGAGGAGCAGCCTTGATGACAGGAACCAAATTGGAAATCCAATTCGATGCGGCTTCAGCAGATCTGATTCCAAATGAAACGCTAGGAAAGCTGATACATAAGCATTTGGTAGCAACTGATGCTCCTAACTATTCAGAAGAAGAGTTTGCATTTGCCCAAGAGGTACAGCAGACATTCAGTGCAGAAGAAAAAGCTGTAATACAGAAAAATGATAATAAAGTGCTCGCACAGGGCATCTTAGACTTCCCTCCAGTACCAGGCTTCTTCAAAGGATCAACAGATGTTGGTGACGTCAGCTGGCTTGTCCCTACCGGTCAGATCTATGTTACTACCTGTGCTTATGCAACACCATTCCATAGCTGGCAGCTTGTTACGCAAGGAAAAACATCTATTGCCCATAAAGGCATGCTGTTCACAGGTAAGGTGCTGGCTGCATCTGCTATAGAATTATTAGAGAAGCCTGAGCTGCTCGAAGGAATAAAGACAGAACACCAGACCAATCTTGGTGGAGAAACGTATAGATCATTGATTCCGTCCGATACGAAACCTGCTCCAATTAAAAGAAAAAAATAAGTTCAAGAAGACGTTTCCTCGGAAATGTCTTCTTTTTTTATGCCAATTATTCAACTTGTACGTTTATGTTGAGAAAAAGTAATTGATTGTACGTACCAATTGAGGTAAAATCACAATATGAAGTCAAATATACGTACAAGAAGAGGTGGACCTAATGCTGGAGGAATTAAAGGAACAGGTACTGCAAGCGAATTTAGACCTTCCAAAGCATGAGCTGGTAACTTTTACGTGGGGAAATGTAAGCGGTATCAATAGAGATGCCGGGCTGGTGGTTATCAAGCCGAGTGGTGTGGCATATGAGAAGCTGACGGTAAAGGATATGGTAGTTGTTAACCTGGATGGCGAAGTAGTAGAAGGCGACATGAAGCCTTCATCAGATACCGCGACTCATCTGGTTTTGTATAAGCATTTTGAAGATATTGGCGGAATCGTCCATACGCATTCTACGTGGGCAACATCCTTTGCACAATCAGGCAAAGGGGTGCCTGCACTTGGTACAACTCATGCGGACTACTTCTATGGAACTGTCCCTTGCACCCGGCCGATGACCGGACAAGAGATTCAAAAGGACTATGAGCTGGAGACGGGTAATGTGATTGTAGAGACATTCCGGACGAAGGGGCTTGATCCAAATCAGGTGCCGAGTGTGCTTGTACACAAACATGCTCCTTTCAATTGGGGAAAAACACCGGCCGAAGCGGTACATAACGCTGTAGTGCTGGAAGAAGTGGCTAAGATTGCACATCTGTCTTATCAGCTGGATCAGCAGGTGGAGGATATGGACCAGCAGCTTTTGGATAAACATTATCTACGAAAACACGGGGCTGACGCATACTACGGCCAGACCACTTAGGAGGAGAATTCCATGGGTACGGAAAAATATTCGATTGGAATTGATTATGGAACACAATCCGGCAGAGCTGTGCTCGTCCGGCTTCAAGATGGAATGGAAATAGCAGAGCATGTGACGGAATATCGTCATGGTGTAATGGATGTAAAACTACCGCATTTGGATAAAGCACTTGGCTATGAATGGGCGCTGCAGCATCCAATGGACTACCTCGATGTACTGCGCCAATCAGTGCCGGCGGTTATGCAGGCTGCGGGAGTAGAGCCGGCTGATGTTATTGGACTCGGAATAGATTTTACTGCTTGTACAATTTTACCGGTGGATGTAAATCTTGAACCACTATGCTTCGATCCGGCATTTCGTGATAATCCGCACAGCTGGGTAAAGCTTTGGAAGCATCATGCTGCGCAGGAAGAAGCGAATAAGCTGAATGACATTGCCGGTGAGCGTGGAGAGGAATTCTTAGCTCGCTATGGCGGGAAAATCAGCTCGGAATGGATGATACCGAAGATATGGCAAATAGCTGATGAAGCTCCTGAAATTTATGAGGCTGCTGATCAATTTATCGAAGCAACAGATTGGGTCATCTCCCAGCTGACAGGTGAACTGAAACGAAACAGCTGCACAGCTGGTTATAAAGCAATCTGGCATAAGCAGGACGGCTACCCAACCGCAGACTTTTTCGAAAGCCTGCAGCCAGCAATGCGGGATTTGGCTGATACGAAGCTGCGTGGAGAAGTTTATCCTCTCGGAACAAAAGCTGGAGAACTCCAGAACTCATTTGCAGCATCTATGAATCTATCACCAGGTATTGCAATTGCAGTAGGAAATGTCGATGCCCATGCAGCAGTTCCTGCAATGGGTGTTGTGACTCCTGGAAAACTTGTTATGGCAATGGGCACATCCATTTGTCACATGCTGCTTGGTACAGAAGAGCGGACGGTTGAAGGAATGTGCGGTGTTGTCGAGGATGGCATTATCGAAGGCTACTATGGCTATGAAGCTGGACAGTCTGCTGTTGGGGACATTTTTGGCTGGTTTGTCGACGAGCAAGTGCCGGCTTATGTCTATCGTCAGGCAGAAGCTGCCGGGCAGAATGTGCATCAATGGCTGGAGGAGCGAGCTAGTACGTATCGTCCAGGAGAAACAGGATTGTTGGCGCTTGACTGGATGAACGGTAACCGTTCGGTACTCGTTGACACAGAATTAAGCGGCATGGTGCTCGGACTGACGCTGGCGACAAAGCCTGAAGAAGTGTATCGCGCATTGCTCGAAGCAACAGCATTTGGTACACGTAAAATTGTAGACGCTTTCCATCAAAGTGGTGTTGCGGTAGAAGAGCTTTATGCATGCGGCGGTTTGCCGCAGAAGAATAAATTGCTCATGCAAATTTTCGCAGACGTAACGAACCGACCTATTTATATTGCTGACTCCGTGCAAACGCCAGCTGTCGGTGCAGCAATGTTCGGTGCTGTAGCTGCTGGTGCAGAAGCAGGCGGATATGACAGCATCCTTGATGCGGCTGAAAGAATGGCCAGAGTGAAGGAAGAAGTTATCCAGCCGATACCGGAAAATGTGGAGATCTATGAGCTTATTTATCAGGAATATAACACACTGCACGATTACTTTGGCAGGGGAGCCAACGACGTGATGAAGCGCTTGAAAACAATTCGGTCGCAGTCTGAAAGAAAACTCACAGTACAAAAATAAAGGGGGAGCTATGATGTTGCAAGTAAAGCCATATGTTTTCTGGTTCGTGACAGGAAGCCAGCACTTATACGGAGAAGAAACGCTTAATCAAGTGCAGGGGAACTCTGAGGATTTGGTAAACAAACTGAATGAACAAGGAACATTACCGTTTCCAATCGCCTTCAAGGAAGTGCTGACAAATGCAGCTGATATTCAGCGTGTAAGTCTGGAAGCGAATGCAGATCCAGAATGTGCAGGGTTGATCACTTGGATGCACACATTTTCACCTGCAAAGATGTGGATTGGCGGATTGAAGACATTACAGAAACCATTGCTGCATTTGCACACGCAATACAACCGTGATGTGCCATGGGATACAATCGATATGGACTTTATGAACCTGAACCAATCCGCTCATGGTGACCGCGAATATGGCTTCATGGGAACGCGTCTCAATAAAGCTAGAAAAGTCATTGTTGGATATTGGGGCAACAAAGACATACAAAATCGGGTCGCGGATTGGATGACGACTGCCGTAGGATTTAATGAGAGTCAGCAGATCAAAGTAGCACGCTTTGGTGATAATATGCGCACGGTAGCGGTCACAGACGGTGATAAGGTCGAAGCTCAGATTAAATTTGGCTGGACTGTCGATTATTACGGTATCGGTGATCTTGTTGCCGAAATGAAGGAAGTTAGTGAATCCGACGTTGATGAATTGATATCGACGTATAAGGAATCTTATGATCTTCCGACAGAAGAAGATCAGCTAGCTTCTGTTCGGGAGCAGGCGCGCATTGGAGTTGCATTGAAGCGTTTCTTAGATCGCGGAGGTTATCAGGCATTCAGCACAAACTTTGAAGATCTGCACGGTATGAAGCAGCTCCCAGGTCTTGCTGTCCAGCACCTAATGGCACAGGGCTATGGCTTTGCCGGAGAAGGAGACTGGCGTACAGCAGCACTTGTGCGTTTGCTGAAGGCGATGGCAAATAATGATAGGACATCCTTTATGGAGGATTACACGTATCATTTAGAAGAAGGTAATGAACTAATTCTAGGATCGCACATGCTGGAGGTCTGTCCGACAGTGGCAGTAAATCGACCGTCCATCCAAGTGCATCCGCTCGGTATCGGCGGCAAGGAAGATCCGGCTCGCATTGTATTTGACGGTATTGCCGGTGAAGCGGTCAATGTCTCAATTATCGAGCTCGGCGGACGTTTCCGCATGATTATCAACAAAGTGGACGCTGTCGAATCTGAAAAAGAAACACCGAATCTACCGGTTGCCAAAGTACTTTGGAAGCCGCAGCCGTCCTTGAGCGAAGCAACAGAAGCGTGGATCTATGCTGGTGGTGCCCATCATACGGCGCTGTCGTTTGCGCTCACAGCAGAGCAGCTTGAGGACTTTGCGGAATTGGTCGGCATTGAATGTGTGACGATTGATAATAATACAAACCTAAAACAGTTCCGGAAAGAGTTGCAGTGGAACCAGTTGGTATGGAAATAAGATCAATTTGTCATTCTTTATAAAATCGAAAGAAAAACCAAAAAGGGGCGTAGAAGCCCCTTTTTTTTGTCACACTCTTTCTAGTTAAATTTCGATTATAAATTAAAGTATTGCACACACCTTTTTTTACTTCAGAATATCCAGTAAATCCTCTAATTTAGTTATTTCAAAATCCGGATGAAGCGGAAGGTGGTTCGGCAGTCTGCCTGGGTTGAACCAGCAGGTGTCCATACCAGCCATATTTCCTCCTTGGATATCTGCTACTAAGGAATCTCCGATGATCAATGAACGTTCTGGTTCAATTCCAGGAACGCGTTCAAACACATAATCAAAGAAACCTGCCATCGGTTTTTGGAATCCGGTATCTTCAGAAACAAAAACAGACTGGAAGTAAGGAAGCAGTCCGGTCGCTTTCAGACGGCGGAATTGTGTCTCAGAAACGCCGTTTGTCACGATGTATAAGGGATAGTGCTCGGACAGTTTTTCCAACACTTCTGCTGCGCCAGCTATCATATGTCTTCCTTGTGCGAGCAGCTCGCGATAAGCAGCATCCAAATCAGCTCCGTCTACTTGCTGGTCATAGAGGGCGAAGAATTCTGTGAATCTGGAACTAACAACAGTATCACGATTGATTTCCCCTTTTTCAAAAGAACTCCACAATCGCTGGTTGATGGTGCGGTACGCAGTCATAGCTGCTTCATCTGATGGCAGACCGTGCTGGTTGAATAGAAGCGGCAGAGCTTCTTGCTCGGTTTTTGTGAAGTCTAGAATGGTGTTGTCAACGTCAAAAAATAAAGCATCATATTGTTTTGTCATGTTGTCTTCCTCCAGTTATTAGGAATAGATTGATTGATGTGCTAGCTGCTCAAGCTTTTCCCAGTCTTTTATAGATATTGCCCCTTTGCGGCGTTTAATAATGCCTTCCTTAGCTAATGTAGAAAGTAAACGGTTCACATGCCGAGAGGTCGTCCCGATATGATCCGCAATATCGCTTGTTCGGCTAGTTGGCAAGGGGCCGGTCAGCTGTCTGCCGTCATCTGCTGTCATCACAAGCATTAGATAGCTAGCTAACCTGGTGAGTGCTCCGTGTGTCAGACTGAAACTGAACGCTCTTGATTTCAGCTGGAATTTCTCTGTTACTTCGCAGAGCAGGAGCTGCAGAAATAGCGGATATGAAGCCGCGTATGTATGTAGTGAATCAATTGGTATCCCGATCAGATGGACAACACTCGCAGCCTCTACTGTATGTAATGCATCTATCTGTTTGATATATTCTATATCACCAAATAATTCAAAAGCTTGCTTGAATGAAACAATCAGTTTTTTGCCATTCTCTGCAACATAGGATACAGTAGCTTTCCCTTTAACGAGCAGATACAGCTGCGTTACGTGTTCTCCTTGTGCGCAGATAGCATCACCGATACTGGCGCTGTATAAACAAAAATGATTCATAACTTCAGATGGGAAGTGCTGCCTGATTCCATATTTCTCTATATAAAATTCTAGCAGCGTTTCGTCATGTATAAGTTGCATACACAGGCCTGCCTTTTACTTATATTATATGTACGTAGATTGAAAAGGAAAGGACATATGTCCCGATCGTATCATATCGTTATCTAATCGGCAAAAGACGGAAGAAATCTTCCCCTTACCATCACATGGCTTTTGATTGAATGTATTTATAGCAACATAGTGCCCAATCCTCTCTCATGTGTTATGCTAACTTATACGAACATGTGAAGGAAGCTGGTGTAAGTTATGCAGACAAAGTATGCAATTGTAAAACAGGCAATAAAGTCCAAAATCCTCGATGGTACGTATGAGCCACATGCAAAGATTCCGTCTGAGAGTGAGATGATGAAGCAATTTGATGTGAGCCGTCATACCGTACGGCTGGCAATTGGTGAGTTGGTAAATGAAGGCTGGCTTTACAGAGAACAAGGTGCGGGTACATTCTGTGCTGATCGGTCGAAACATCAGCTGCAGCAGAACGCTATGCAAAATAAAAATATTGCCATCGTAACGACGTATATCTCCGATTATATTTTCCCATCAATCATTCGCGGAGCAGAAGCGTATTTAAGTGATCGCGGCTATAATGTGAGCCTGTTCAATACGAATAATGATCATGAAAAAGAGCGGGAGTATTTAGAGAGGATTATCACTACAGGATTTGACGGTGCTATTATTGAGCCAACCAAGAGTGCATCTGCCAACCCGAATATCAACTATTATTTGAATTTGGAGCGGCTGCAAATTCCATATATTATGATTAATGCTTATTATGATGCTCTGGAGCCGTATCGAGTACTTGTCGATGACGAGCGTGGTGCTTTTTTGCAAACAGAGCATCTCATCAAGCAAGGACACCAGGATATTATCGGTTTCTTCAAAACGGACGACATGCAGGGAACGCTGCGGATGAAAGGTTATTTAAAGGCGCATCGCGAATATAAAGTGCCAATTAATCCGAAGCATATCGTGACATACAGTACGGAGGAGAAACATGACAAACCAATACAGGAGCTTGAAGCATTATTGAATCAAACAGATGCCAAGCCAACTGGATTGGTATGCTATAATGATGAACTGGCTATCAAACTGATCAATGTGCTGCGAGAACGTAATATGAAAATTCCTCAGGATATGTCGATTGTAGGCTTTGATAATTCCTTCCTGACTGAATTATCGGAAGTGAAACTGACTTCTGTTGAACACCCGAAAGCAGAGCTTGGCAAGGCAGCTGGTAAATTGATTCTGGATCTAATCGAGAGTAATCAGGGCAAAGGCTCTGAAGGGGCGATTGAGAGTGTTGTCTTCCCGACAAAGCTAGTACCAAGGCAGTCAACCCAAGCCATTAAAGCAGATGCATTAGAAAAAATAAAGTAAACAGATGGAGCTGAGTTAATCAGCTCCATTTTTTTATAACTTGTTGAATAAGTATTCTATATCATTTCTCATTGTAAAATCTTGTTCGTATAAGTTGTAAAGATAATATTGTAAAACTTATTGACTGATTAGGAGAGCGGTGATAGGATATATGTAACACGCATCGTATAGGCCGACACACCAAAATGTATGCGCTATCATCTAGACTATTCCCAAGTTGGCCGAGTACGGAAAGGGAGGTATGACCTCTTTAGTAAACGCTTTCAAATACTGCTTGTTGAGTCTAAAAATGAGGGGGTAGCTTTATGAAGAAGGTCTTGAAGGCACTGATGATCGGTTTGATGATCATCGTACTGGTTGCTTGTAGCAAAGGCAGTGGTGGTGGAGGCAGTGAAGCGGATGAAACGGAAGTTGTCGGTGCAGATCTGGAGAATGCAACAGAATTGACTTATTGGACATTTGTTGGTCAACATATGGATTTATTCAAGGATTCAGCCGAACGCTGGAATGAAGAATTCCCGGATCGACCAATCAAGCTCGTAGCTGAAACGTATCCATACGATAATATGCATAATAACCTGCTGCTTAGTCTGCAATCAGGTAAAGGTGCACCGGATATTGCGGATATCGAATTAAGTAAGTTTCCGAACTTTTTACAAGGAACACCGCAGCTTGAGCCAATGAACGAATATGTAGAGCCGGTACTTGCTGATTCCGTAGAGGCTCGTTTTGATCTATATGCAAAAGAAGGCGATTATTATGGCGTTCCGACTCATGTAGGTGCAACTGTCATGTATTATAATACAGAAATTATGGATCAAGCTGGAGTGGATATCGATTCCATTCAGACGTGGGATGACTTCGTAGAAGCCGGTAAACAAGTGACGGAAAAGACAGATGCAGTTATGTGGAACGTCGGTACAGGCGACTTTCTGATGGATTTGTGGCCGATGGTTTCACAGCAGGATTCAGATTTCTTTGATACGGAAGGAAATTTGACATTGGATAACGAAACCAATGTAAATACCCTTCAATTCTTGTATGATGCCATTTATACAGAAAAAATTGCTGAACTTACTCCTGGTGGAATGAACCAATCAGAGGATTTCTATAAGTATTATTCAGAAGGAAAATCAGCTGCTATCCTAGCGCCGCTTTGGTACATGGGACGTTTCCTTGATAACATGCCGGAAATGGAAGGTAAAATTGCCATCAAGCCGCTTCCTGCCTGGGAAGAAGGCGGTAAAAGATCGGCTGGTATGGGTGGTACAGGAACAGTCGTAACCAATCAGTCAGAAGAGACGGACTTGGCGAAGGAATTCCTGGCTTATACAAAGATCTCGGAAGAGGGAAGCATCAACCTATGGAAGGTTCTCGGATTTGACCCGCCTCGCTGGGATGTATGGGAAAGTGAAGCAGTCAGAGAAGATAACGAGTATTATCAATTCTTTGGTGAAGGTATCTTCGATATGCTCTTGGAGATAAAGGATGAGATTAACACACTAAATATTACCGAAAATACACCGGATGTTTCGACGGAGTATAATACTATAATTGCAGATTCTGTGCTGAGGCAGAAGAATAAGACTCCTGAGGAAGCAATGAAAGAAGCTGCTGATAAAATTGAAAGTAGTATGAAGTAATAACTAGGACTCTAAAACCCCAAGCAGCAATTCAGCAGCTTGGGGTTTTTATATTTCTTCCATCTAATGCAAAAAACGCTTGTTTTTACAGACACATCTGTCTATACTGAATATATAAACTTATACGTACATATTTCTGGATGTGGAGATATTAGGTGGAATATGTTCGTACGTGATGCGATATGTGTCACCTTCTTTTTTTACCTTAATTGTAAGCGTTATCAAAAAAGAAAGAGGAGTGGGGATAAATGGCAGAAAAATTGCAAGCGAAGATGGTTTTAGATAAGAGTTATCAAATAAGCGAAGTCGACAAGCGAATTTACGGATCATTTATTGAACATCTAGGTAGAGCAGTGTATGGCGGTATTTACGAGCCAGACCATCCCGATGCAGATGAACAAGGTTTTCGAAAAGATGTTATTGACTTGGTGAAAGAGCTGCAAGTGCCTATCGTTCGTTATCCTGGTGGAAATATGGTATCTGCTTACAACTGGGAAGATGGTGTCGGACCAAAGGAAAGTCGACCAAAACGACTGGAGCTGGCTTGGCGAACAATCGAGACGAATGAAATAGGAACAAATGAATTTGTGGATTGGGCGAAAAAAGCACAAGCGGAAGTCATGATGGCAGTGAACCTTGGTACGCGTGGTATTGATGCAGCGCGTAATTTGATTGAATATACAAATCATCCGAGCGGTACGTACTGGAGTGATTTGCGCAGGGAGCATGGATATGAGCAGCCGCATAACATTAAAACCTGGTGTTTAGGAAATGAAATGGATGGACCGTGGCAGGTAGGGCATAAAACAGCAGCTGAATACGGCAGAATAGCCAAAGAGACAGGCAAGGCTATGAAACTCGTTGATCCGAGTATTGAACTTGTAGCGTGCGGCAGCTCAAATACGGATATGCCGACTTTCCCGGAGTACGAGGCGACAACGCTTGATATCGCATATGACGAAGTGGATTATATTTCACTGCATCAATATTACGGAAACAGCTCCAATGACCCGGCCAACTATTTGGCGAAGAACATGGATATGGATCATTTCATCAAGACTGTAACTGCTACCTGTGATTACATTAAAGCAAAGCATCGCAGTAAGAAAACAATCAACTTGAGCTTTGATGAATGGAACGTATGGTATCACTCCAGAGAGCATGATGAAAAGCTGGATCCATGGACAGTCGCACCACCACAGCTGGAGGACGTCTACAATTTCGAAGACGCGCTTTTAGTAGGAAGCATGCTCATCACTTTGCTCCGTCATGCTGATCGCGTGAAGATGGCTTGCATGGCACAGCTAGTGAACGTCATTGCGCCGATTATGACTGAAAACAATGGCCAATCTTGGAAACAGACAATCTATTATCCTTATTTGCACGCATCCGTTTACGGTCGAGGAATCAGCTTGCAGCCAATCCTTTCTTCTCCTAAGTATGATAGCAAAGACTTCACAGATGTACCGTTCATTGATAGTGCTGCTGTCTATGATGAGCAGGAAGAAGCATTGACGATTTTCCTAGTGAATAAGCACTTGGAAGAATCTATCCCGCTCGATGTGGATGTCAGGAGTTTTGAAGGGTATGAAATTGCAGAGCATATCGTGCTTGAGCATCACGATCTGAAGGCTGCCAATACAAAGGACACGACACGCGTTGCACCGCATGGCAAAGGAGAATCAAGTTTGGTAGACGGCAGATTGAAGGCACAATTGAATCGGACTTCTTGGAATGTTATCCGGCTGCAAAAAGCCAGAACAAATTAAGGGTGAGGGGGGGATTGTAATGAATACAGTTACGCCAGTATCACCGGTGAGAACACGGAAGAAACAGAATAAGTTCCTCCGGTTTCTGAATTCAAAAAAGGTAGTACCATTCGTTTTCATATCGCCATTTGTACTGTCTCTGCTCCTTTTCACAGTGTATCCGGCTATTCAGGGAGTAATCATGAGTTTCCAGAGCGTGCTTCCTGGACAAGTGGAATTCATCGGAATGAGTAACTATGAGCGAGTACTGAATCCGACATTTTATCGGGCTGTGTCGAATACGACGGCTTACGTGGTTTTTACCGTAATAATTCTGACCATCATTCCGATGGTACTTGCGGTTATCCTGAACTCGAAGCATGTCCGCTTCCGGACGCTTTTCCGGGCATCGCTTTTCATACCGGCGCTTACATCGACGATTGTCGGTGGTATGATTTTCCGCTTCATGTTTAGTGAGCAGCAAGGGGCGGTCGCAAACCAACTCATTGGGGTGTTCGGCTTTGATCCACTCAAGTGGATGTTTACTCCATGGGCAGCAATCGGTCTTATGGTCTTGCTTGCCTGCTGGCGCTGGATCGGTGTGAATATCCTCTACTTCTTAGCAGCCTTACAAAATGTACCGGATGAGATGTACGAAGCTGCTGAAATTGATGGCGCCACCAGATTGCAGCGCTTCCGTTTCATAACGATGCCGATGCTGAAGCCGATCATTATTTTCGTTAGTACGATTACAATCATCAACGGCTTCCGTATGTTCGAAGAAAGTTATGTTTTCTGGGCTGTAGGATCTCCTGGTAACATCGGCCTTTCGATTGCGGCCTATATATACCAGCAAGGTATTCAGCAAAATGACATGGGCTTCGGAGCTGCACTTGGTGTCGTACTAATGCTTATCATCTTTGTGATCAGCATTATCTATTTGATTGCTACCGGTACATTCAAGAAAGGAGATAGATGATGAAAAAGAATAATAACAAACTGCTGGGAGTTGTCGCTACAGTTGTCATGGCTATTGTCAGTTTGATAGCACTATTCCCGATCATCAGTATCGTGCTATCTTCGTTCATTCCTTCCGGCTCCTTGATGCGAAACGGTATTTCATTCAGTTTCCCTTGGGATGAACTGACGCTTAGCAATTACACATACATCTTTACACAATCAGCAGAATATTGGACTTGGTATGGAAACAGCCTATGGATTTCAGCGTTGATGATTGTTCTGTCTCTGTTCTTTTCTTCCATGGTTGGTTATGCGCTGGCGATGTACGATTTCAAAGGAAGCAATATCTTCTTCGTTGCGGTGGTATTCATTTTGATGGTGCCATTTGAAATCCTAATGCTGCCGCTATTCCGTCTTATGATGGATATGATGCTGATTGATACGTATCTAGGGGTGATACTGCCAGGTATCGTAGCACCGGTGGCAGTCTTCTTCTTCCGGCAATATGCACTTGGTTTGCCAAAAGAGCTGATGGATGCTGCCAGGATTGACGGGTCGACCGAATACGGCATCTTCTTTAAAATCATGCTGCCGCTGATGGGACCTTCACTAGCAGCGATGGCAATCCTGCAAGGTCTTGGCAGCTGGAATAACTTCCTGTGGCCATTGCTCGTTCTTCGTTCGAACGATATGTTCACGTTGCCGCTTGGTCTGGCTACACTGCTTACGCCGTATGGAAATAACTATGACGTCTTGATTGCTGGGTCTGTTATGACAATTATTCCGATTGTGATTCTGTTTATCTTCTTCCAGCGCTATTTCATTTCCGGATTGACTGTGGGCGGCGTCAAAGGCTGAGTAAGAGTTTTGATTAGAAAGGAGTTAAAACCATGCTGAAGAAAGCGATGAAGAATCTCGATAAGTCTCTCTTGTGGATCACCCGATTTGCACACTTGAATGCATTGTTTCTGCTATACAGCCTCTTAGGACTGGTCGTTGCCGGAGTTGCTCCGGCAACGGTAGCTGCATTGCAGGTTTCTCGCCGGATTCTGAATGGAGAGGAAGTAAAGGTGCACCAAGCATTCCGCAAAGCATTTAAACAGGAGTTCTGGTCAGCAAACAAGTTAGGGTGGCTCCTTGGAGCAGCAGGTTTCATCCTGTATACAAACTATCTGCTTATTAGACAGGCGGATGGACAGTTATTCTTCCTGGTGCCTTTCCTTTTCTATGTACTCATTTTCTGCTATATGACGGTTGTGCTCTGGAGCTTTCCGCTGCTGGCGAATTATAAGGCAGGAACGTTCCAAGTCATCAGGAGCGCGTTCATCATTGGGCTGACGAGATTCCATATGACGCTATCGATCGGTATACTTCTGTTCGCGCTTTTGTATCATAGTATCGGCTTGCCGGTGCTGCTGCTGTTCTTCTGTTTCAGTATCAGTGCGTTTGGCTGGATGTGGCTGAGTATGAAGGTATTCTCCACAATGAAACAAGAAGAACAGTTAGCCAGTTAGTTTATTTTGATAGATTGGAGCGATAAGCATGTCAACAAAATTGATCATTCAAGCTGATGTCACAGAAGGGAAAATTAATAAAAACATATACGGTCATTTCGCGGAGCATCTTGGCAGAGGGATATATGAAGGAATCTGGGTCGGAGAGGATTCTTCCATACCGAATACAAAAGGCATCCGCAACGATGTACTGGAGGCACTCAAAAAGCTGAACATCCCGGTACTACGCTGGCCTGGTGGTTGTTTTGCAGATGAATATCACTGGAAAGATGGAGTTGGCCCTCGTGAAGAGCGCAAGCGCATGGTTAATACCCATTGGGGAGGAGTTGTGGAGAACAACCATTTCGGAACACATGAATTCTTCACACTTTGCGAGCTGCTCGGAGCAGAGCCATACATTTGCGGAAACGTTGGCAGCGGCACCGTCCAGGAAATGTCTGAGTGGGTCGAGTACATGACATTCGATGGCGAATCACCGATGACGGCTTGGCGCCAGGAAAACGGTCGCCAGGAGCCGTGGAAGCTGACGTATTTCGGTGTTGGTAATGAGAACTGGGGCTGCGGTGGAAATATGCGGCCGGAATATTATGCAGATCTCTATCGTCGCTATCAGACGTATGTACGCAATTACGGCGACAACAAACTGTATAAGATTGCAGGCGGAGCAAATATCGACGATTACAAGTGGACAGAGGTACTCATGCAAGAAGCAGCACCGATGATGGACGGATTAAGCCTTCATTATTACACGATTCCGGGAGATTTCTGGCTTGGTAAGGGCTCTGCTACTGATTTTTCCGAAGACGAATGGCATCTGACGCTGAAGCGTGCTCTTCATATCGAAGAATTGATTGAGAAGCACGGCACTATCATGGATAAATACGATCCTGAGAAACGCGTTGGACTGATCATTGATGAGTGGGGAACTTGGTTCGATGTGGAACCTGGCACTAACCCAGGCTTCCTGTATCAGCAAAATACAATCCGTGATGCTCTCGTAGCAGGTGCTTCACTCAATATCTTCAATAACCATAGCGAACGAGTTCAGATGGCGAATATTGCGCAAACAGTCAATGTATTGCAGGCGATGATCCTGACAGAAGGACAGGAAATGATCAAGACACCGACGTATCATGTATTTGATTTGTATCAAGTGCATCAAGATGCGGAACGTCTTTCGTCTCATCTGGAATCAGATGAAATAAAGCATGGTGAATTGGCTTATCCAACTGTCAGTACTTCTGTATCCAGAGGAAAAGACGGCAAGATTCATGTTAGCTTCTGTAATCTGGATCACACAAATGAGGTTACAGTAGATACAGAGCTTCGCGGTGCAACACTCGGAACTGTAAGCGGCAAAATTCTCACATCAGACAAGAGAGATGCCCGCAATACGTTTGATGCGCCTAGTGACGTGGAGGTAGTCCCGTTTGCGAATTTCGCCGAGCAGGATGGCGGATTACAAGTTACTTTACCAGCTATGAGCGTGACGGTTTTGACAATCGAGGAGGGTGCCTGATGCAGTTATCAGCAGATATGCTGGCATTAGCAGATGAATACGGGATAAGCTCGGACACTTTTCCGCGCTTGCAAGTGGAAGCTGGAGCACTCTCATCAATTGGAGCTTACTTGAAGGAGAAGGGCTTGAACAAAGCTGTCCTTGTTATGGATGCTCAGACTAGAGCAGCCGCAGGGGACAAACTGGCAGCGCTGCTTGAAAGAGAGAACATCCAGATTCAGACGATTGAACTTTTAGCGAATCATCACGGTCAAGTGAACGCCGATGAAGCTTCGCTTGTACAGGTGCTTGTTGAAACACCGGTAGATACAGATGTCCTGTTGGCAGTAGGGTCTGGAACGATTCATGATATCACACGTTTCTGCAGCCAGAAGCTTTCTATTCCATTCGTGTCAGTTCCAACAGCAGCATCAGTCGATGGCTTCACCTCCAAAGGAGCGCCACTGATCCTGCGGGGAGTGAAGCAGACAATCCAGACAGCTGCTCCGGTGGCAGTGTTTGCCGACTTGGATGTGTTATGTGCAGCTCCTAAGCCACTTACAGCCGCTGGCTTCGGAGATATTTTAGGAAAGTTCACTTCACTGCTTGATTGGGAAATCTCCGCAAGAGTTGGAGGAGAAGCCTATAATGCATTGGCTGCCAAAATGACACGACATTCGCTGGACACTTGTGTCGATCATGTCGAGGAAATTGCCAAGGCGGATGAAGCGGGAATACGAATTTTAATGGAAGCATTAATCGAATCTGGTCTTGTCATGCAGGTGTTGGATTTCTCCCGACCTGCTTCAGGAGCAGAGCATCATTTGTCCCACTATTGGGAGATGCATTTGCTTGAAACAGATAAACGACAGCTTCTTCATGGAGCTAAAGTTGGTGTTGCTTGCAGCATCATTACGGAATTATACAAAAGCTGGATTGAGCAGTTTGATCCTTCAGAAGCAAAAGGAGCTTATGCTTCAGGGTTAGTGGAGAATTGGGAAGAAATCAGTTTGATGATTGCTGCGCTCCCGACGCCGGAAGCACTGCAATATTATTTGTACCAGGTCGGAGCACCTGCTTCTGCTGAGGAAATTGGGATAGGTTCAGAGCTTGTACAGGACAGCTTGAATGAAGCGTATCATTTGCGTGATCGCTGCACTGGTCTGCTTCTTATCAATCAATTTAAGAAAGAACAGATCAGCTACCCACCGCAGGATCGGATCGGCACTCGATGACTTGCCGGACTTGTCTGCAAAAGAAAAGCTATACAGTGGAGGAAGTGACAGCACTTGTTGCAGATCAATTAGCATTGGAACCTATTTTGGCTGAAAAAAGCACAGTTTCTGCTCGTTTAGCAATCTGTTCAAATTGTCCATCGCTTTCAGCAGATCATACTTGTGCGCGTTGCGGCTGTTTTGTTGCGTTCCGAGCCTCCCTTCCGGATAAACGCTGCCCAGATCCTGACGGAAATCGCTGGCAGCAGGTATAATCTAAGCAAGGAGGCGATAGTTATGGCTTACTATCAGGCATTAGATAGCATTCTATTCGATTTGGACGGAACGGTATGGAAGGATTTTACGTTAGTTGATGGGGCTGCTGAAACGATCCGGACCTTGCAGGAAGCGGGTAAACGAGTGATTGGGCTGAGCAATCGAGGCACACATTCTCGAAATCAGATCGCATCATATTTTAGGGAGCAGGGTATCCAGTGGGAAAAGGAAGATATTATTTTATCCTCCTACCTTGCAGCTGATTATCTGCAGACCCATTATCCTAAACTGCCTGTATGGGTGCTCGGGGAAGAAGGCTTACGGGATGAGCTTACTGAAGCTGGTTTGACACTTGCTAAAGAACCGGAAGATGCTGATTGGCTCGTGATTTCCTTGCACACAGGTGTTACCTATCAGGATCTGAACCAGGCTTTTCGGGCTGTCATCCATGGCGCTAGGATTCTTGCAACCAATCAGGATCCTGTTTTCCCGGGAAAAGATGGTTTACAGCTGGATGTTGGTGGATTGATTGGAGCAATAGAAGCGTCAACAGGCAAGAAAACCGATATTATCGTCGGCAAGCCATCACATTTCATGTATCAAAAGGTAATGCAGCAAGCGGGCAGTGAACCAGAAAAGACAATGATTGTTGGAGACAGTCTGACCTCCGACATCGCTATGGGTGCTATGTTCGGCCTAAAGACAGCATTAGTGCTCACAGGAAATACAACAAAAGAACAGGCAGATATTTCTAGTATCAAGCCAGATCTGATTCTGCCATCCATCAAGGAACTTCCATTCACTTAAGAATATGGAGGAGATACGATGAAAACAATTGATGTCGAACATATAGAAGTTCGCGTGAAGCAAGGAGAGCATGTAGAGCTTCCGAAGACAGTCGACGTATTTATTGACGAAGGCGTGCAAGCAGCATACCGCGTAAGCTGGCCCAATCTGCCGGATCTCAGTGAAGCTGGAACATATGAATTTGAAGGAGAGATTGAAACGGATGATTTCCCAGAACCGTTCATCGAGCAGCGTGCTGATCCGTATATTTTGAAAGCAGAGGATGGATTCTACTATTTCACAGGCTCTTATCCAAAGTATGACAGAATTGTTCTGCGCCGCGCCAAGACATTGGAAGGTTTGCGTGGGGCAAAGGAACATACGGTTTGGGAGGCACGTGAATCAGGCATATTGTCAGAACATATCTGGGCACCTGAGCTGCACCACATAGATGGGAAATGGTACATACATTTTGCAGCCGGAGAAAAAGAGGATGTGTGGGCAATACGTCCATATGTGCTGGAGTGTACAGGTGATCCGTTTTCTGATGAGTGGACGGAAAAGGGAGCAATCAATACAGATTTCCAAAGCTTCTCATTGGATGCCACAACGTTCGAACATCAAGGTAGACGATATCTGGTCTGGGCTCAGAAAACAGAGAATGATACAATCTCCAATCTTTATATTGCCGAGATGAAAAATCCTTGGGAGATAAAAGGTGAGCAAGTACTGCTGGCAAAACCTGAACATTCATGGGAAACAGACGGTTTCGACGTTAACGAAGGCCCGGCATTCCTGCATCGCCACGGAAAAGTATTCCTGACATTCTCTGCTAGTGCAACGGATGATCGCTATGCAATGGGTCTACTATATGCAGATGAAAATGCTGACCTGCTTGATCCTGCATCATGGACAAAGCTGCCAGATCCTGTGCTGACAAGCTCGGAGAATACCGGTCTTTATGGACCTGGTCATAATAGTTTTACAGCGACAGAGGAAGGCTTTGATTTGCTTGTATATCATGCTAGATCTTATAAGGAAATTGAAGGAAACCCACTATACGACCCGAACCGCCATGCTCGCATCCAGCGTTTCTTCTGGAAGGATGGGATGCCGTATTTCGGTGAACCAGGGTATAGACTTAAAGATATGAGCAAGGTAAAAGCAACAATAATAATTGAGTAAATGGGAGTCCTTATACAGTTGTATAAGGACTTTTTGAAGTATCTAATAATTGTGAGGAGGTAAATATAAATACAAACATTGAACTAAATGATACGTAGTAATAAGTAAGGTTGATAAAGGCAGGAGTTCATATATTCTGATATTATAATTTGTAAAGGAATTGTGAAAGAGGATGGTGACAATTGAAACCCAAAATTGATGATGTAGCAAGATTAGCAGGCGTATCTCCTACAACAGTTTCTCGAGTCTTGAATGATCGTGGATACATAAGTAATGAGACGAAAGAGAAAGTGCAAGATGCAATGGCCAAACTGAATTATTTTCCTAATGATATTGCCCGATCATTGTATACGAAGCGTTCGAATTTACTTGGCATTATCATGCCAACAACAAGCAATCCATTCTTCGGAGAGCTTACATTTCATTTGGAAAGTATCTGTGCTTCTTTAGGCTATAAAGTGCTTCTTTGTAATAGTCTGAACCAAAAAGATAAAGAAAAAAAATATCTAGATATGCTGATGCGCAATCAGGTTGATGGAATTATTGTTGGTACTCATAATTTAGGCATATTAAATTATCAGAAGCAAAATTTAGCTGTCGTATCGATAGACCGGTATTTGTCTGAAACGATCCCTGTTGTGAGTTCAGATAATTACGAAGGAGGAAAATTAGCAACAGAACTTTTAGTTAGAAAGAGTTGCGAACATATTGTACTAATTGACGGAGTAAAAGAGATAGAGAAGTCTTATCTTAGAAGAGAAGCGTACATAGATACACTAGACAAAATAGGAAAAACACCAATCATTTATGAAATACCGGAAGTATTTAATGTGCAGAGTCAGCAAGAAATTATTGAAAACATATTTAGCGAACACCCCGAAGTGGACGGAGTATTTGCAACAAACGACATATTTGCTGCATCTTTTATAACTGCTGCAAAGCGATACGGCAAGAAAATTCCTGAAGATATTAAAGTTATTGGGTATGATGGTACGGAAACGGTACGAACTGTTTTACCAGATCTTACAACAATCAGACAGCCTATTGAGATGATTGCTAAAGAGGCAATTAACATTTTGCTGAAGGAGATAGAGGGCGAATTTACAGATCCTTTGCATGAAACTAAACTTCCAATCAGTTTAATAGAAGGGTCCACTACATAAAAATGCGTTGCCTTAGGCAATGTTTTTTTAATTTTCATATGTCAACCCGTTGACATATGAAACCGGTTGACATATATTAAATTTGAAAACGTTTTCTTTTTACTGAAGTCCTTAAAGGAGGAGCAGGAAATGGAAAAATCAAAGAAACTTTATTGGAAGTTAAGTGCATACTTTTTCTTTTTCTTTTTCACATGGTCAGCCAGTTATTCTTTGTTTGCTATCTGGTTAGGGCAAGAGATTAATTTAAGCGGGGCAGAGACAGGCATGATCTTTTCTGTAAACGCTATCTTTGCCTTATGCATACAACCTCTTTATGGTTACATTTCTGACAAGATTGGTTTAAAGAAAAACATCTTATTTTTTATCAGTATATTACTAGTTTTTACTGGACCTTTTTATATTTATGTCTACGGTCCATTGCTGCAATATAATGCATTCTTGGGAGCTATAATTGGAGGATTATACCTAGGAGTAGCTTTCCTCGCAGGCATAGGCGCAATTGAAACGTATATCGAAAAAATCAGCAGAAAGTACGGATTCGAATACGGAAAGTCGAGGATGTGGGGTTCTTTAGGATGGGCAGCAGCTACATTCTTTGCTGGACAGCTTTTCAATATTAATCCCAATATTAACTTCTGGGTCGCATCAGTTTCAGCAGTAGTTTTGGTAGGTATCATCCTATCGATAAGGATAGAAATGACCAATGAAGAAGTCGTGAGAGCGAAGTCAGTAAGTTTAAAAGATGTAGGAGAATTGTTTCTTTTAAAAGACTTTTGGTTCTTTATTTTATACGTGATTGGTGTAACTTGCGTATACAGCGTTTATGATCAGCAATTTCCTGTATATTATTCGTCTTTATTTCCCACAGAAGCCACAGGAAATCAGGTCTTTGGATATCTAAACTCGTTTCAAGTCTTTTTGGAAGCTGGAATGATGTTCCTTGCGCCTTTTGTCGTTAATAAACTTGGAGCTAAAAATAGTTTGGTTTTAGCAGGATTCTTAATGGCTTTCCGAATTATTGGTTCCGGGATGGCATTTGAGCCAATTGGTATATCTGTAATGAAATTAATTCATGCATTAGAGCTGCCGATTATGTTGATTGCTATTTTTAAATATCTTGCTGCAAACTTTGATACTCGTTTGTCTTCTGTATTATATCTTGTAGGTTTTCAGTTTGCATCACAAGTTGGTGCCTCTATTTTATCGCCGATAGCAGGAAAGCTATACGATACGATCGGTTTTCGCCAGACATACATTATCATAGGTCTACTGGTGCTTTGTTTTACTGTAATTTCTATGTTTACACTCTTAAATTCAAAAACCAAAAACAAAAAAATGATAGAAAAAGTGATCTAGGAGGAAATACAAGATGTTAACACAGAAAAAGAAACAGCAGGCTGAGGCTGCACTGCAATCTGCTAAAGAGAATATGAACACACGATTCCGGCTTGGCTATCACATCATGGCTCCGGCGAATTGGATTAATGATCCTAATGGGCTGATTTACTTCAACAATGAATATCATGTATTTTATCAGCATCATCCGTATGATGAGAATTGGGGGCCGATGCATTGGGGCCACGTGAAGAGCAAAGATTTAGTTCATTGGGAGCACTTACCGATAGCGCTTGTGCCTGGTGATGATTGTGATCGTGATGGCTGTTTCTCAGGGTCGGCAGTCGATAATGATGGGGAATTGACTCTAATTTATACAGGACACCATTATATAGATAAGGAAAAGGATATCTTTTATCAGAATCAAAATATCGCAACTAGCGAAGACGGAATAACGTTTAAGAAATCGAATTTAAATCCAGTTGTAGCTATTCCACCGCAGGATAGTGGTCATCACTTTCGAGATCCAAAAGTATGGAGACATGGAGATTCGTGGTATATGATAATCGGAAATGCCACTAAAGAAGAAATAGGCAGAGTAATTCTCTATAAATCCTCTGACTTATGCGATTGGGAGTATGTAGGTGTGGTTGCGGAGAGTGACGGAACCCACGGATATATGTGGGAATGTCCTGACTTTTTTGAGCTGAATGGAAAACAAGTATTGTTAGTTTCGCCACAGGGAATGAAAGCAGATGGAAACAAGTATCGTAATCTATTTCAGACTGGTTACTTTATCGGAGATTATGATTACGAAGGAAATACTTATAATCATGGAACATTTACAGAGTTGGACAATGGTCATGATTTTTATGCAGTGCAGACTTTTCTAGATGCGCAGGGAAGACGTATTGCAATCGGCTGGATGGATATGTGGGAATCCCTTATGCCAACTAAGGAAGACGGGTGGTGTGGAGCACTAACAATGCCAAGGGTACTTACTTTAACAGAAGATAACAAAATTCACATGAATCCACCGGATGAGATGGATCTTTTGAGGGAATCAAAAACGGAAGCCTTTAAAGATAAGATAATTGGTGAAAGTCATTTAATAGAAACAGAAGAAAAATTAATTGAGTTCCAAATAGAACTTGATTTAAAAAACACAAATGCAGAGACAGCAGGAATTAAGATACGTGGGCAAAAAGATGAACAAACTGTATTATCATTTGAAAAGAGTACAGGGATATTTACGCTTGACTGTTCCCGGTCAGGTAAACGTGATGATGGAATTAGACGTACACAACTTTATACAGATGAAGTCCTATCGTTAAGAGTGTTTGTTGATCGATCATCTATTGAGGTTTTTATAAATGAAGGTCAGGCGACCATGACGAGTCGCATTTATCCGGAAAATGAAATGCTTGGTGTGGAAGTGTTTGCTGAAAATGGCACTGCTAAGATAAATGATTTTAATCTGTGGAAACTAAAAGATATATGGAATTGATTTTAGAAAGTGTATTCGTTAAAAAACGAGTGCACTTTTTTATTTGTGGTTTTTAAAAAGTGATTCATGTGACATTTATGTGAAGGAGGTAGTATTTCACCAATAACAACCTGAACAAGAGCAAATTCCAATTGACTTTAGAGAGAAAGTGAAATAGAATGTTAATTACTCTAACAAAAGTACTCTAATTTGAGTACTTTAAATAAAATAAATTACTCTCTTACTTAAGGAAGGATGCAAATATGAAATATACACAGTTCTTAAAATCTAAAGGGGCTATCGGAGCTATTTTCATGGGGATTCTATATGCCATCTTTATGCTCGGGATATTCTTGCCCGGTTATTCAGCAATACCAGGAAACGTGGATCAACTAAAAGTTGCCATCATAAATGATGATGCTGGAGAAGTTGGTGCTACAATTGCAGATCAGCTGACAGAAAAGCTGCCTTTTAAAGATATCGAAACTGATTTGACGAATGAACAAGCATTAGATGCTTTGGATAAAAATGATCTGGCTTTAGTTGTGCATATCCCGGAGAATTTCTCCGAAAATATACAAAGCGGAGAAGCTTCCTCTAGTATCGACTTTACGATTAATGAAGCAGGTGCAACGACTGTCTCTTCTACAATGAGCTCAGTGGTTGGGCAAATTAACAACCAATTGAGTGCCCAGTTCTCGCAGCAGACTGCTGAAGGTGTATTGATGAACTTCAACGTACCGAAAGATCAAGCTGCAGCATTAAGCAATCAAATTGAAACAGCTTATCAAGGTAACGTTGTAACCATCAACGAAATGCCAGATGGCATGAACAACAACATGCTGCCTATGTTCTTAACAATGGCTGGTTATGTCGGAGCCATGATTGGTGCAATGCAATTAGTAGGTGCATTCAAAGAAAGCCAAGGAAAGGCAAGCAGAACTCGTCTATTCCTATATGTCCAATTGACTGCATTGTTAATAGCAGTATTTGCTGGTTTGGTTGCGACAGGAATCGTCTACCTAGTAAATGATCCAAGCGGTGATTTGTACTTTGGTATGTTAGGTCAGCAAATCTTGAACTATATGGTGTGCTTCAACTTCACAGCAATCTTCATCTTCTTGCTTGGTCAAGCTGGTATGATTCTAAACTTGCCAATTCTGTTGATGCAAACACTAGCAAATGGTGCTACGATGTCTCGTGATATGATGTATGCTCCATATGAATGGATGAGTCATATCTCTCCAATGTATTACTCTGTTCAAGCATACTTTGCTAATTTGTTCGGAAGCACAAGCCCAAGTCCCTTTATCTGGTCAATGGTTGCGGTAGGTGCTGCTGCAATGCTCATTAACATTATCATTGTTGCTTTCGTTCATAAGCCTAAGGCGGCAGAAGGCGGAAATAGCAGCGAAGAAGCTGAAGCTATTAAAGTAACAGTTTAAATTTGATATAATAAGATCATTCTGCTTGAGGGAGCACAGAGAATGTCCATTCAAATTTTCATACTCAGCAAACTGATGGAGGATAATAATTATCCTTATAAACTAAAAAAACAGCTGTCCGAGCCTATCCCATTAGATCAACTTGGCGGGCTGACAGAAAGCAAGCTTTACTATCACTTCGATTCCTTAGCTAAGCAAGGATTAATTGAAGCAGTGGAAATCATAAAAGAAGAACATCGCCCCGATAAGCAAGTATTTCAGATTACAGCAAAGGGTCGCGAAGAGCTGCCGAAAAAGATCTATAAAGTCATGAAGAATGCAGATAAGATAAGCGACATGGTCGTTTGCTTAGCTAATATTAAATATGTTGAGCGTGATAAAGTAGTCAGTATTCTAGAAGATAAGCTAGAAAGAATTACAGATCGCTGGGAGCAAATCAAAACCTTCGATAAGCTTGTCCAAAAAGATGAAGATAAAGAAAAATTCATTGATTTTATGAGTGGCTATGTAACAACAAGAACGGAACATACCATTCATTGGTTGGAAGAGTTAATCAAGCGAGTTAAACAAGGGGATTTTTAAATATTGTTTGAAATACACCGCAGAAGCCCTGGGCTTCTGCGGTGTATTTTTTTTGTGAACGGATTAAGAAATCAAATAGTCGCAAGAGGCTGGAAAATTAAACGAATAAAATTATAAGTAGCTCCGAGTTTCACCTTCTCTAAAAATAGAAAAACCGAACATAAACGAATTTTATTTAGTTAATTAACTATATAGTTCGGTTTTTGCTTAGTAAATTACATTTTTACTATTGACTTAATACGATATAAATAGTTAAATTAATCATAATTATTAAAATATTTAGTGAGTGGAGGCGGGATTTCTGTCCAGTACACATTACGAGGAAATTAAAAAGCTTGGTGAATCTATTTATGAGAATCCTGAATTAGGCTACAAAGAGGAACATACGAAACAGGCAGTCATTGATTATCTAAAGAAATATAATCCAGAATGTACTATTCAAAAATTCAGCACAACTGGTTTGCGAACAACACTTGGTGAAGGAAAGCCTATACATATTGCCTTTTTGGCTGAATTGGATGCCGTCTATGCACCGTCGCATTTCCGGGCAGACTCGGAAACAGGAGCTGCTCATAACTGTGGACATTACACGCAGGTGGCCATCGCACTAGCTCTTTATCGCCAGCTAGTCGAATCAAAAGCATATGAACAATTCGATTATACAATCAGTTTTATTTTCGTTCCTGCAGAAGAATATTTAGATCTTGCTTTTCGTGATGAGCTGATACAGAAGGGAGTCATCTCACATTATGGTGGAAAGCCGGAAGCGATGAAGCTTGGTGTGTTTGATGATATTGATGTGAGCATCTGTGTGCATGCGATGGGCGGGGAATTTTCGAAACGTACTATTGAAATTGATTGTGATTTGGCGGGATTCCTATATAAGCGTTACACCTTTAAAGGAAAGTCAACACATGCTGGGGTCGACCCATTTTCATCGGTCAATGCCTATAACATGTCTACGTTGTTCCACACCGCAATCAGTCTTGGGCGGCAGCAGCTGGATGAGAAGGAAAAAGTCCGTCTAAACCCAATTGTAATGGAATCGGATATGTCGACGAACGTCATACCGAATCAGATAAAAGTAGGGACTGATTTACGTACGCTATCGACACCATATATGCAAACTGTCGCAAAAAGATTGGATGCTGCAGCACAAGGCAGTGCGTTGGCGCTACAGGGTGAAGTAGAAATTGATACGCAAATGGGCTATTTACCGTTTCAACAGGATCGTTATTTATCGTCGTTTGTGAAAGCAGCTTATGAAGAAGAGGAACAGATTGAGGATATTTGGGAGGATAACAGCATCAGTGCAGCGGGCGATATTGGAGATTTGTCCTATATGATGCCGTGTATCCAAATTGGCTATAGTGGGTTTACAGGGACGATTCATGGTGATGATTTCATCGACGTCGATCCGGAATATATCTATGATATCTTTCCGAAATTCCTGTTTCAGGTGCTGGACAAGCTGAATGGCAAGATTGATAGAAGCAAGCTGTACAAAAGGTCCTATGAGGAGTATGTGCAGTTAGTTCAATCTATTTTAGAACAAAAGGAGGAGCATGGAATTGAAGCGTAATTATGTAATTCTACTTGTCTTCGCACTTATTGTTATTACCGCAGCAGAAATGATTGGGACACAATCTCTATCATTCGGGGCATTCTCTATTTCCCTGCTGCCGCTTGCTTTCGCAATTCTTATTACGATGATTCTCGGCTTGCCAGTCATTCGGAAAGGTTTCTTGAAAAAAATATACAGCAAAGCGAATGTGCAATTCTCCAGCAAATATTTGATTTTCATCATGCTGCCGCTAATGGCAAGGTACGGTGCTGATGTTGCACCGCAGCTGAGGGAAATCCTAAATGTCGGATGGGTATTCATTGCTCAGGAACTTGGAAATCTCGGGACTGTGTTATTTGGTTTACCAGTGGCATTGCTTATCGGATTGCGGCGAGAAGCTATTGGAGCGACGCTCGGTCTTGGCCGAGAAGGGGAGCTTGCATACATATCGGAGAAATACACACTTGAATCAAAGGAAGGGCAGGGAGTTCTGTCTCTTTATATTATCGGTACGCTTTTCGGTACCATTTTCTTTAGTTTGATTGCACCGATTATGCTTGATATTGGTTTCCGTGTAGAAGCATTGGCGATGGCATCCGGAGTTGGTTCTGCGAGCATGATGACCGCTTCATCTGCCACATTAATAGAGAGAGTTCCGGAAATGGAGAGCACCATCCTTGGTTATGCCGCAGCAAGCCAGCTGCTTACAAGTTTCCTCGGAACTTTCACAATGGTGTTCCTTGCAGTACCATTGCAGCGTTTCTTGTACAACAAACTGACAAAAACGAAAAAACAACCGGAGGTGCCAGCGGATGTCCGTGCAGCTGAATAAATATTTTAAATATGGATTAGTCATCCTGCTTAGTATGGCTCTGATTCTATTTACGCAGCAAATCAAGCTGTTGAAGGATCCTGCATCTACGCCAGTCGAATGGATGACAATCATGGGTTTATTAACTCTATGGCTATTCTCGATGATTGGTGTGCTGCTATCTGATTTGATGAAAAAAACGCCAATAAAAATACTGCAGGAATTCCCGATGCTTGGCTGGGTTGCAGTTACATCCCTTTTTCTGTGCATGTTCTTCGATTTCTTTGTAGAAGCAATTGGTTATGTGGACTTTCTTGCTATTACAACACCTATCTTAACTTTTGCGGGAATCTCGGTAGTAGACCGATTAGTTGATTTGCGCAAGACATCCTGGAAAGTCGGTATTGTCGCAGTGTTTGTCTTTACCGGAACTTATGTCGGTAGTGCGTTATTGTCAGAGTTAGGGCTATTTTTGGCCAATAAATGAGCTGGGGTAACCTCCAGCTTTTTATTATGCTTGGAAATAAGAGATTAGAGTTCTTCTAGCATGTTATCAGCGTCCCCCTAGAAGGATATAATGGAAAAAATAAAATGCGAAGGTGAGTTGATTTTAATGGATACCCAAGTAACTTCGAAAATGAAAATATATAAGCCAGCTAATGAGGTATATGATGCTATAGTTGATCCCGTTACGATAGGCAACTTCTGGTTTTCATCGAGTTCCGAAGTATGGAAAGCAGGCTCATCCGTTACATTGAATTATGATGAATACAATGCAGAAGTAACTATAAAAGTTCTGGAAGTCGAAGAAGATAGGAAAATTGTTTTTTCATGGGGAGAGGAATCCAATGAAAAAACAGTTGTTACCATTACACTGAAAGAGTTGGATGATACAAGTTCAGTCATTGAAGTGGTTGAATCAGGTCTTAAGGCAGACGACCCTAATATAGTAAGCAAGATGCTAGGACAAAAAGAAGGCTGGGTGTATACGTTAACTTGTTTGAAGGGTTATTTGGAAAATGGAGTTAGTAGTTTGAGAGGTTCCTTAATTCATTAAAGAACTATACGTAAGGCTGTCGGGAATTACGGCAGCCTTTTAAGATTGGTATATTTTTGCCTTTAAAGATGGAGGCCGACAAAGATCGGCTTCTTCCTAATATTAAGTAAATGTTTCTTTTTTTCTTAGCAAACTTCAGCAACTCTAGCTTATTTCTGATAGGATCAGATAAGACAGTGAACCGTTCAGTAGGAAAAGACTGTGGTTCATCGAAAGAATCCAACAGTACCTCTCTCTTTCCAAATATTATTTAGATTGATAGAATATTCTATATAAATTGATAAGTTTTATGGAAGGAGATGATTTTCATATTTACATATCGAAATGATGTCAGAAAGATTCTCATTCCTTATTTGCATAAACTCTCACCGCAGCAATGGGATGCAAATGCTTACCATAATACTATTTCCTGGGTAATCGAACATATGGCTCAAACGGAAGATTATTGGGTATTTCAGATCGGGCTGAGTGAAGAAAGCAGATTATCGGGAAGTAATCTGAATCCGTTAGAACAGTATCTCCAAATCAGAAAAGAAACTGATCAAGTTTTGCAATCTTTACAAGCAAGCGACTGGGACAGGCTGGTAGATGTTCCTGACTTCTCAGATGGGTGGAAACCTCCATCTGAACCGACGATACGCTGGCTGTTTCATCATGTCTATTCTCATGAAGCGTATCATGCTGGTCAGATTGGAGTTATTGCCAGGTTGAATGGATTCAAGGGACCATTGTTCTAATTGTAAAAAAATGTGGTGGTGATTAGTATGTTTCATACTGAACTGTTCGTACATAAGCTATCTGCATCTATTGTTTTCTATCGTTGTTTGTTTGGAAAAGCTTGTGCGGATTATAACGAGAAAAGAGCAGTCTTTAAGAATGAAGAGGGCACTTCACTGTTGCTGACAGACGAATCTGTGCTAGGTGGTAATCACTATTTTGCCGCTATGGCAGAATCCAAGAAAGGAAAGGGCGTAGAACTGATTCTCCCTGTTAACGACGTGGAATTGGTTTTTAACAAGATAAATCGTATATATCCAGACTGTATTGAATCTGCAGTTGCTTCTCAGCCATGGGGAAAACTTGATTTTCGCATAGTGGATCCTGATGGATATTATGTACGGGTGACGTCATAAGTTTCATTGAGAAAATGAACGGACTATAACAACATATTAGTAAGAAAA
>NZ_NPBJ01000017.1 GCF_002272075.1 Terribacillus saccharophilus | reverse complement strand
TTTTGTATATGGCTAAAATACTAATGTCCCAGCCTCTTTTTAATTTGGTGATTTGCGAAAGTAAAACAGCAAGCAAATTATCCCGCTACTCATCATTAAAACTGCCAGTGATAGAGTCAAGAAAGCAATATCAGGAGCGAATGCAGAGATGCTTCTCCATGGTGACTGTGTCATATAGATTAAGCTTGGTATAACAATGCCTCCGAATATTAAGGATAGTGTGCCTATTATAAATAATCTTTTTTTCCTTTTGAGTTTTTTTCTTTTCGTAATCAAATAAACTGTCCAAAGAAAAAGTACCACAACAAGTATGCACAGGATAACTTGAAAGATTGGGAAGTATCCAGGGATGTTGGCAGGTTCATTGTCTTGCATAATATCAACAATACCTTGCTTAAGCAGAGGGAGTGAAGTTTCTTCGAGGATGTGATTTTTATTGGTTAAAATGATAGCTCCCCAATCATTTTCTGGAATGTAGAATAATTCAGCATGAGCATCTGGTGTGGATCCTGAGTGCCAGATAATGTTTTGTCCGGAATCAAGCTTGGTATGCCGAAGCCCAAAGCCGTAATAGACCTCCGATTTCCTTTCGTAAAGTTTTTCGGTGTATAGGTTTAAAATGGAATCATCTATCTTTTCGCTGCTTCTGCCGGAGAGCATTGAGATGAATTGTGTCATTTCTTCTGCACTTGAAGTAATAGTACTGTATGGTGCGCCGCTATTGTCGTATGCAACCTTGCTTTTAACGGGATAACCGAACCACGATTGGTAGCCGTAGCGATAACCGGTACGGTTGGCAGCATCATCATCAGCTGCAGTATTCGTCATTCCAAGCGCTGAAAAGATATGTTGCTGCATATAGTCCGCATATCTTTGATTTGTTATTTCTTCGATGATAGCTCCAAGAATTAGATAATTAGCAGGGCTATACTGGTGAACGGAACCTGGGTCATGTGTAAGTGTGATATCGGACAGTCTGTGTACAATATCATATAGTTCAATTTGTTCCGTAATTCCTAAATCTGCAACTTTCAACCCGTCATAGCTGCTAATGCCGCTTGTATGAGTCAGAAGATGATGAATCGTAATGCTGTTTTCTTTGCCCTGTAAATGTAGGTACGGTAGAAGATCACTTACTTTATCTTCAAGTGAGAGCTTCCCCTCATCGACTAGCTTTGCAATGGCCAGACCGGTAAAGGATTTGCTGATAGAACCTAGGGCAAAAGGGGTTTGGGAGGTGATTTGCTGTTCATCTTCTCCTGTTACACCCCAATTATATGAATAAACTGTTTCGCCTTTACTGACAATGGAAATAGATGCACCGGGTATTTTTTCTTGTTCCAGGTACTTTTCCAGGTATTCTGTCAATCTGGTTTCTTTGCTAGTTTCTGCTTGGACAGAAAATGGAAGGAGTGAGAAGCAGACAATGAGGAGAAGGAAAAAACGCATCATTATCTCGATCTGCCCTTCCTGCTAAAAAGATAAAAGACTATAAGAGACGTGATGAGTGCTGCTGCAATCAAACTGATCATGATAAGCATGGTATTCCACCACAAATTATCTGAGATGCTGTAAAAAATATTGTAGTTAAAATCAGCAATTTTAAATGCTGGACTGAATGATGGAGTGAGAAACATGGATAATATGAGCTGGGATAACAGATATATGATGATAAAAGATGAAAGTCCCAGAAGGATTTGCTTCTTTGATATGGATCTTTTTTGTTGAGCCATAGATTGTGTCTGATTGATTTCTAAGTAGTTCTTTACGAATTCTGCTGGTGTTTCCAAGTCTTCAAATGGATCGATCCCATGCAGTCTGGATTCCTCCATATGTTCCAGGAGCTGTTGTTCGATAATATGAATTTGTTCCTTCGTAGACTTTCTGCTGATTAACTCTTGTGAGACGTTCTTCAAATACTCCTTTTCTTTACTAGTAAGTTCTACACCCATTACAATTCCTCCTCATTATTCGTGAGTAAAGACTTGATATTAGATTGCAGTTCTATCCAATCCCCGATAATTTTTTCCAAATGCTTTTCACCGAGGTGATTAATCGTGTAGTAAATTCGTGCTTTACCACTATCGGTAATTTCACTGCTGACATCGACCCATTGCTGTTCCTTCAATTTGGTGAGAATAGGGTAAATGCTGCTTACTCCTTTCAGTTTTAAATCGTATTTCTCCAATTCCTTCATAATTTCATATCCATAGCTTTTTTTCTTCTTCAAAATCGATAATACACACATTTCTAAGTGACCTTTGAGTAAACTTGTTTTGTTCATGATATAAGATTAATTCAATTATATATTTCAATCAAGTATATAATTGTAAAATTAATACAAATAACTAATTGCTTCTGCTTTATATTTTGATTATTATAAATTCTTCAGTAATCTTGCTTTACAGTTTAAGATTAGTTCATTTATTTACTGAAAGGGGAAACGATATGGAACTCATTAACTATAGAGAAACACATACAAGCTTGGTTGATGCCTATGTACTATCAGAAGAACAGCTCCGTTTTACGGCGCATCCATCTAAGAGTATCCCCTTATGCATGGCGGAACCGAATCGTCATGCAATCCTAGGGATAGAAAATGATCGTCTTGTAGTTTATTTCGCTTTGCATGAGCAAGAAGGAGTACAGCCTTATTCGGATAACCCCAAAGCAATACTGTTGCGCACTTTATCAACTGAATATAATGAACTCGGAAAAGGATACGGAAAAGCTGCGCTGCAGCAGCTGCCGGAATTCGTACAGCTTCAGTTTCCGCAAGTAAATGAAGTTGTGCTTGCAGTGAATGTAGCGAATGGGTTTGCTCGTATGCTTTATGAGAAGTATGGTTACAAGGATACGGGCCGCCGAGTTAAGGGATCGAAAGGGATACTTATTGTAATGAGCTATTTATTGGAAGGTCGTGTCTAACGTATGTGGTGCTCATCATGTTCAGTTCGGTGATGTAATGTATCTCATACAGTAAGAAATTGAAGAAACCTTTTGATTGACAAGGACACCCCTAGTAACTATATTGATTACAAGTAACCTAAATAATTACATGGAGATGGAGGCTATACATATGAAAATGTTAGTAACAGGCGCTACTGGTAACCTAGGAACCAAAATTATAAAGAAACTGCTTGAAACAGTTCCTGCTGAAAATTTAGCAGTGAGTGTACGTAAACCAGAAAAAGCTGAAGATTTGCGAGCACAAGGGGTAGAGGTGCGTCATGGGGATTTTGATCAACCTGATTCTTTGGATAAAGCATTTGCTGGGATTGATCGCTTGTTGCTTATTTCTGCAGATGGAGATAATGAGACTCGAATTCTCCAGCATACCCAAGCAGTGAAAGCAGCTGTGAAGGCTAATGTGAAGTTCATTGCTTATACAAGTGTTGTAAATGCACAGGAAAGTAAGCTGTTCCTTGCTCCTACGCATAAAGCTACAGAGCAAGCGATCATGGATGCAGGAATTCCTTACGCGTTCCTTCGCAATAACTGGTATTTTGAAAACGAAGCTTCAAGTATTCAAGGAGTACTTGCAGGTGCCCCTTGGGTTACATCTGCAGAAAATGGAAAAGTAGGCTGGGCCTTGCAGCAGGATTATGCAGAAGCAGCGGCAGCTGTTCTTGCAGGAGAAGGGCATGAGAATAAAATTTATGAACTGTCTGGACCACTCCTTTCTCAAGCAGAATTTGCTAAAGAAGTAGGAGAAGTTCTTGGTAAAGAAGTACAGGTGCAGCAAGTGGATGACCAAGCATATGCAGGATTTATGAAAGAAGCAGGGGTACCAGATTTCCTTCTGCCGATGCTCGTCGATATTCAAAAGGGAATCCGGGAAGGTGCTTTGGAAGTGGCAAGTGATGACTTTGAAAAATTGCTTGGCAGATCATTGACGCCGATTCGAAAAGGAATAATCGAATTGAAAAATGCATAATTGGAGCCAGCCTATATGGGCTGGCTTTTTTAGATTCCAATCATACATGTTTTTAGATTAAAGGGAGATGTTAAGACAAACGAACACTGTGGAAGGTGATTTAAAAATGGATTGGGACGTTATTTGGAAATCTGTCCTCATTATTATCGTTGGTATATTGCTTATCAGGTTTTCGGGGAGACGGTCCATCTCTCAGATGACTATTTCCCAAACAGTCATCATGATTTCAATTGGTACATTACTGATCCAGCCAGTCAGCGGGAAGAATCTCTGGGGGACATTCGGCATTGCTGCGATTTTAATTTTTACTTTGCTGGTCATTGAATATATCCAATTGAAGTGGGATAGAGCAGAGTCTTTTTTTACCGGCAGGGCAAAAGTAGTTATTGAGAACGGACAATTAGACGTACAAACCCTTCAAAAATTGAAGTTATCCGTTGATAAGCTGGAGATGCGTCTCAGGCAACAAGGTATTTCATCCATTCAAGATGTTAAGTGGGCCACTGTCGAGCCGAGCGGTCAACTGGGCTATCTTTTAAAAGACAAAAGTCAGCCAGCAACCAAGGGAGAAGTAGCCGAACTAAAAGAGATGATCGAAGGCATCTTAAAAGGTAATCAGAGCTACCCAAGCCCTCAACCGGCACAAACGGAAGCATCCAATCTGTTTTCTGAAATTAAACACAAACATCAGCCTGAACCTCCTCAACAGCTGAACTAATTGTCACTTTCTTTCCATGTTTTTAACTTGATGGCAGATGCTGTTAAAGATCTACATAAACTCAGTGAAATTGGTAATTCTAATAGTGTGCAAGGGAAAGGCGGCACAAGTATGAACTTGTTTAGGAGGATTACTATGGGAATTTTGAGCGGAAACCCGCAAGATGAGCCGTTGCATTATGGCGAAGTATATGGTCTGTGGACGTTTGTATTAACAGGTAATAAAATGATCGCGAATCATCAGATGCTTTTGAATCATGTTGGCGATGATGATTTGAAGAAATTAATCGGGGAAGCAATTGATGGAGCACAGGCAGAGGTCAAGCAAGTATCGGAAATACTAAAGGCGAATGGTATTGCATTGCCTCCTGCTGCTCCGGAACCACCAAAAGTGGATCTCGAATCTATCCCGGTCGGAGCGCGCTTTATTGATCCAGACGTGGCAGCTACAGCTTCTGCTGCTGTGGCAGCTGGGCTTGTCAGCTGCAGTACGATGATGGGTCAGTCTATCAGAGAAGATGTGGGTATGATGTTTGGACAGTTCCATACAAATAAAGCGATGTTAGGTGCGAAATTCTTGAAGCTTTTGAAGGAAAAAGGCTGGCTGATTCCACCGCCGTTACATCAGAATAAAGAAGATTAAGATGGAGAAGCAGCCTGGATAGGCTGCTTTTTTGCTGTATCTTCCCAATAGTATCCTAAAAGATACTATGCCACTTTTAAGTGCGTACTTGTTGCAGTGTCTAAAAAACTTAATAATAGATAACAGGGGATTTAGGGGAATACGATCCTGAATGAGGAATAATGGAGGTTTTACAGAATGAACGTATTAGTTGTTAAAGCAAATAACCGCCCGGCTACCGAGGCGATTTCTAGCAAAATGTATGAGTCTTTCAAGCAAGAAATTGAAGGTGCAGAAAATCTTTCTGTTACTACTTATGATGTATTCGCAGAGGATACACCTTATTTCGGCCAAGAGTTGTTCGATGCTTTCGGTAAAGTACAAACTGGTGCTGAACTAAATGATACAGAGCAGCGTCTATTGGCTGCAAAACAAAAAGCGATGGATCTTCTTACAGCAGCAGATGTAGTTGTATTCGCGTTCCCACTATGGAACTTGACTATTCCTGCTAAATTGCAAACATTCATCGACTACGTTTATGCTGCAGGATTTGCATTCAAATATGATGCAGAAGGCAACATGATTCAATTGATGACTGACAAAAAAGCAATCTTCCTAAATGCACGCGGCGGCGTTTACTCTGCACCAGAAGCTGCACCAATGGAAATGGCTGTTAACTACATGCGTAATGTATTCGGCGGTATCTTCGGAATGGAAATCATTGATGAAGTAATCATCGAAGGTCATAATGCATCTCCTAGCGAAGCAGCTTCAATCGTAGAAGCTGGTCTTGCACAAGTGAAAGAAGCAGCTGCACGTTTGAAAACTTTAGCATAATACAAAAAAGATGAACTGGCGACAGTTCATCTTTTTTTGTATTTATTTAGCTTCTGCTTGATTATGTTTCTTTGATTGCTTATGGATTGTATGCTTGGCTCCCCATTCATGCATTGCATGCAAAATTGGTTCGAGACTTCTTCCGTATTCCGTAACGCTATATTCAACTTTCGGAGGAACCTGCGCGTATACCTTACGTTCGATGATATCTTCTTCTTCTAATTCGCGAAGCTGGTTTGTCAGCATCTTCTGCGTGATACCGGGTAAACTACGCTTCAGTTCATTAAAGCGCTGTGTCCCACTGTTTAGCAGATGCAGAAGGATGACCGGTTTCCACTTTCCTACAAGAATACCAAGCGCATCCGTCACTTTACACATTTCCGGTTGTATTTCTACAGGTACATCTTTCATTTTATATCCCCCATTCACAGTATCCTTTTCTATACTATACCACTTTGAAGTGCGTACTTTCCAATAAGAGTTCTTTGGAGGATAATGGTTGTACGATAAAGCTTAGGGAGACAGGAATATGGAAAAATATCGCATTGACCCAAGTAAAGGTATGGAATTTGGCATATACACATTAGGTGACCATTTGGCTGATCCGCGTACAGGTGAACGTATCTCTGCTAAAGAGAGGATCCAGCAGATGGTCCAGCTCGCTCAACTAGCTGATCAAGCTGGCATCGATTTCTTCAGTGTTGGTGAAAGCCATCAGCCTTATTTTGCATCGCAGGCTCACGCTGTTATACTGGCAGCAATTGCGCAAGCTACGGAAAAAATCAAAATCGGCAGTTCCTCGACAATCCTTAGTACATCAGATCCGGTTCGTGTGTATGAGAACTTTGCAACGCTCGACTTAATATCCAATGGACGCGCAGAAATTATCGCCGGCCGTGCATCACGTGTTGGTCTGTTTGAATTGCTTGGATACGACCTGCATAACTATGAGGCGCTTTTCGAAGAGAAGTTCGATTTGCTTCTTCAACTAAATGAGGAAGAAGTCGTCAATTGGAGCGGTGAATTCCGCAGACCTTTGCGTAATGCAGAGGTACTACCTCGTCCAGTCACTGGCACTCTGCCGATTTGGCGTGCTGTGGGCGGAACACCTGCCAGCGCAATCAAAGCAGGTTATGCTGGTGTACCAATGACAGTGGCAATGCTTGGCGGACCGGCAAGCGTGTTCAAACAGACGATTGATACTTACCGGGAAGCGCTGGCAGCAAGTGGATACGATCCGACTCAGCTGCCAGTAGCAACGACAGGCTTCTTCTATGCAGCGGAGACAACACAGGAAGCGTTACGCGATTATTATCCGCACATAAATGAAGGTATGAAAAAGACGAATGGACAAGGTTTCCCGAAACAGCTATTTGCACAAGGTGCCGATCACCGAAGCATCATCAATGTCGGCAGCCCGCAGCAAATCATTGAGAAAATCCTCTATCAGCATGAGCAATTCGGTCATCAGCGTTATTTAGCCCAGCTTGACTTCGGCGGTGTGCCTTTCGAGAAAATGGCACGGAACATTGAGTATATTGGTACCGAAATTTTACCGGCTATCAAGAAATATACAAAGCAAGGAGGCGCTGAGCAATGAAAGTGGTAGGTATATCCGGTTCGATTGTCGGATCTAAGACAAAAACAGCAATGTCGCTTCTTTGGGAAGAGATGAATAAGGCTTATCCTAATGCAGAACACGTGCTATTGGACTTAGCGGACTATCAGCTGCAATTCAGCGATGGAAGAAACTATTTGGATTACACTGGTGATACAGCATATGTCACCGAGCAAATTATGCAAGCAGACATTCTTTTTATCGGTACACCAATCTTCCAGGCATCGATTCCCGGCACATTAAAAAATGTATTCGATTTGCTGCCAACACAAGCATTACGCGATAAAGTCGCAGCTATTATAGTCACTGCTGGCTCGGCAAGACATTTCCTAGTGGCAGAGCAGCAGCTGAAACCAATTCTTTCGTATATGAAAGCTCATCTGGTATCATCGTACGTATTTGCAGAAGAGAAGGATTTTCTGAACGGAAATATTATCAATGATGATGTGCATTTACGAGTGCAGAGACTTATTGAAGATGCATTCGACCTGGCGGAAGCACAGGCTTCCATACGAACAAAAAAAGAAGCAGAATACGATTTTTGATGAGAAGTGATTTAGAAAATAAATAACCGGATGAATTAGTTTTAATTACTAATTCATCCGGTTTTATTTTGTGTTTTTTAATAAGTTATCTACCTGCTGCTTCTGCGTATGCATCGATAATTGTGCCATCTTCATATACTCGGTAAATTCCTACAGATCCGGTTCCGCCATTTTCCATTGCTGATTTGGACTTTACAATTACATAATAGTACGTGCCGTATTCATCTTCCTCCGCATCTCCGCCTGTTGAATCAATTAGGAAATCATCATCATAGTAATCAAGCTGCTTAATTACTAGATTAATAGCTTCATCGGTACTTCCTACAAGCTTCGAATTCGTGGTTTCCTGTGGGGCATTTCTTGCGCTTTGATCGATAATCGTTCCGTCTTCATACACAAGGTAAGTGTCTGCGGTACCAGATCCACCATTCTCTACCCATGACTTTACTTTTGTGACTAAAGTATAGTAGGCACCGTAGACATCCTTCTCGAGGGTTCCACCCAAAGAATCAACAATGAGATCGTCGTCATCAGTGATGGAAAGTCGATCTTTAAGCAGAGCAACAGCTTCATCAGAGCTATTTATAAACTTGGTCTTATCCTCGCTAGTTTCTGTTTCTTCTGGGTTTGTTTCACTAGTATTGGCCTGACTAACCGTATCTGTGTCAGCATTATCATCGTTTGCATACTGCTGTTTTTCAGACTCTGCTTTAGCTTCAGTTGTTAACTCATTCTCAAGCACTGCAGAAGTAGGTGTATCTTTATGTTCCATCTGAATTTCTTTGGTATGTAAATTAGTTTCGTATGTACTTGCCTCTTCTGTATTACTACATCCAGCTGCAGTCAGCAGAAGAAGAATAGGCAATGCAAAAAAGCGTAATCGTATTTTGGGTCTTATCAATTCTATCCATCCAATCTTTTACAGTTATCCACTATTCCAACCGTAACACAAATGGAATATGTATCCAATTATTTCATTGTAAAATTAATAAATATTGTGTAGCTTTCAGTCGAGATTGGTAATAGCGAATTTTTTTGTAAATAAGCTGTATGTATGGTGTTGCCAAAATAGAATGGACGCACTGCCTGGATCACCTTTCTTAAAAGCATGTAAGATGGAGATACATTTCATTTTAAGCACCACATTGCATCACCCTTCCGTCATATACTTGTCTTACTTATATTGTAAGCGGTTTGATATCTTGTATATAGAGGCTTATTTTGTGATTATTTGGAAGAAAGTGTCGAACAATAATAATATCGTATATGTAGACAAGAGGATTTTGTTTACATATAATCTAATTGACCACTGGTCAAAAAGGGAGTTTAAAATGGCGGAACTAACAAAAGATATAATTATCCAGCAGGCAAGGATACGATTCATCGAGCAAGGTTATGAAAAAGTATCCATGCGGGGAATTGCTAATGATTTAGGATGCAGCCATGGTGCACTATACTATCACTTTAAGAATAAAACAGCGTTATTTTCGGATGTGCTGGACTACTATTTTCAAGAATTGAATAGTATTATCGATCGAATCATGGTGCAAGAAGAGAATGATAAACTGAAGGATTTATTCCTTGAATTTATCCGTTTTGGACTTGATCACCCATATCAATATGAGTTGATGTTTATGTTGAAAAGTAAAGAAATGGATAGTTTGATGCAGCGGCCGGCAACAGAAAGCTATGAGCGGTTTGCGGCGGCAGTAGAACAGGCTAGCGGCATTCATCTTTATAGCGATCATATTTACTCAATTTTCCTTGCTTTGCATGGTTTTGTGTCGCTCCATTTACACCGTATTGAGAATTTCGAAGAGGCAGCCGAGGGTGCAGCTAGGCATGTAGAATTTTTAAAAAAGACCATTTGAGTGGTCTTTTATTATAACTAAAACTGACCACTGGTCAAAATAGGAGGAAGAAATGATCCTGAAACGAATTCGGTTGGGTGTTGTGACTTTGCTGGCAGTCGGTATTGCTGGATATTCTGTAGTTCAGTACGGGTTTGTCGGATTGGATAAAGCAGGCATGGTAATGCAGAAAATCAGTTCTGGTGAGGTTTTATCAGATATGTGGAGAATCATGCTCAGTATACACATTGCCACGAGTATCTTCGCGCTCGTACTTGGTCCGTTTCTGCTCCTGGATAGTATCAGACAAAAGAATAAAGTATTACACAAACGGATGGGCTATATTTATACAGCAGGGGTAATCGGTGGAGGGATAACTGGCCTTTATTTGGCTTACTATGCATCTGGGGGAACATTTGCAAAAATAGGTTTTGCCTTGATGGCAATCACCTGGCTGGTAACAGTCTTCTTTGCTGTGAAAGCAGCAATCCAAAAGAAAATAGCCCAGCATCGACGCTGGACAATGGTCAATTACAGTATGACATTCGCTGCTGTCACACTGCGAATCTGGTTAGGTATGTTTATGTTTGTTTTCGGCCCAGCTCTATATGGTGTGTATTATGCTTACACTGCTTGGCTTTCTTGGGTCCCGAATATACTCATTATGCTTGTATACTTGCAGCGTAAAAAAAGCTTTTCCTATTGATGCTTCGGCTGCTTCATTTTTTTACTAGGTATTAAATAGGATCCGATACCGAGAAGAAGCGCCCCGAATAGTGCCATACAAGCACCGATTATTGTATGCTTTAAAGATAAGTAAATACCGCCGACTAGGATGAAAGTTCCAACAAGATGCAAGAATATATACTTTTCCATCATAATCTCCCTCTATAGCAAAGATGCTATACCTCAAGATTACTAAATAGTTTGATAATAAGCAAATAAGCGTTTAACTTAGTCAGCGAAGGGAAATCCATATATGAAGATGATTTTGAAGGAGGCACTATTCGTGCAGGAAAAGTTTGATGTAGAGTTTACGTTTATTGGTGGGGAGAAATACACATTCACAGATTATCAGTCTGGATCTTATGTTCACGTTGTCAACGAGATTAAGGCAAGTGAAAACGGCTGGTTCGGTGTAGCTGGAGAAGTTGTTAATCTTGCGAATGTGACGAATGCAAAAGTAATCGAAAAATAAGGGCAAAATGCAAGCACCTATCAAAGATAGGTGCTTTTTTTGTTGAGTGGCAACAGAGCATAGTGTGTGTATTAGACAGAGGAATACTGGTAAACAAATTTGGAAAACGGAATTTTCCTGGAAATTACTATATGCGTATAATATAATCTTATAAATCAGACAATTCAAACAAAGAGAGGGAGAAAGAAATGCCAGAACAAACAAAACAAGTTGATAAAGAGGAACTAGCAGCACAGCTGCTTGAAGTCCAGGAAATAAAGCAGCCAATAAAATTTATCAGCCAACAACATCACCTTACAGTAGAACAGGCCTATGAAGTACAAGAGACTTTTGCCAAAAGAAGAGCCGAAAAAACTGGCAAGCAAAGTAATGGTCATAAAATAAGTATGACAAGTCCCGCCACGCAGGCATTATTCGGAGCGAAGGAGCCAGCTTATGGAACGTTATTTGAAGATACAATACATACTGGTGACACAGAAATAGAGCTGGCTTCGATGTTATCTCCACTACTCGAGCCGGAGATTGTTTTTGTTATAAAAGAGGATTTAAGTATTGGAGCGGAAGAAGAGGAGATATTAGCGAAAAGTATCCTCTCAGCCGGTATAGAGATACCCGATTCCCGTTTCGCTGATTGGTTCCCGAAGTTCCAGCTGATGGACTTAATCTGTGATAATGGCGTGACAGGAAAAGTGGTTGTTTCGGATAAGGGCAGGGGTGATTTAGCGCTGGAAGAAGTGGAGCGCATCAAGCTTACATTAACACATGACGGAAAAGAGGTAGGTACGGGATTTGCCTCGGAAGTTATGGGAAATCCCGTTACTTCGGTAGCTTGGCTGACAGAGAAATTAGCTGAAAAGAACTTGTTTTTGAAAAAAGGAATGGTAATCAGTTCGGGTACATTTTTATCACCAATTCCATTAGGGAAGGGGCAGTACGAAGCTGACTTTAGTCTGTTAGGCAAGGTGAAACTCCATGTCAATTAATTTGTAAGAAATGTTGACAAACTATTCTGCTGCGATTATAGTTAGGAATAATTCGAAATTGATCGAAATATTTTAACAAATGCGACGAATGGGAGTAGTAGTAGGATAGGCATAGCCATAGAGAGCTGCGGGTTGGTGAAACGCAGACTATGTCTTCCTTCGAACTCACCCTGGAGCAGCAGAACTGATAGATTTATTCTTTAGGTTTTGACGAGTGACCTTCGTTACAAGGTGAAGAGTGGGTTTTTATAAAACCAATAAGAGTGGTACCGCGGAAGTAAAGAAGCTTTCCGTCTCTTTTCCATCCTAGATGGAGATGAGACGGAAGGCTTTTTTCTTTGGAGAAATGCTAGAGAACAACAAGGAGGCAACATCATGAAGAAAGATCAACATGGATTAAAACGAACCATGACAGCACGCCATATTATGATGATGGCGTTGGGCGGGGCAATCGGTGCCGGCTTGTTTAAAGGCTCAAGCTCCGCTGTCGATATGGCTGGACCATCTGTCATCCTTGCTTATTTAATTGGAGGCATTATTCTTTTATTCGTCATGCAAGGTCTTGCCGAAATGGCAGTACAACATAAGGAAGCAAGAACCTTCCGTGACTTAGTACAAAATAGTATCGGCAAGTTTCCGGCATTCTTCTTAGATTGGATTTATTGGAAGATGTGGGTATTGAACATTGCAGCAGAGGCTGTCGTTGCAGCTATCTTCCTGCAATATTGGCTTCCTGATTATCCGGTATGGCTATTGACGCTGATTGTTGCGGTGCTTGTGACAGCAGTCAATCTATTCTCGGTTAAAGCATTCGCAGAGACAGAATACTGGCTGGCATTAATCAAAATAAGTGTTATCATTCTATTTATTCTTGCTGGTGTCGTCCTGCTGCTTGTTTCATTCGGAGATCACACAGCTCCCGGATTCAGTAATTTGACAGCACATGGCGGATTTTTCCCGAATGGTGCCGGAGGACTAGTTACAGCAATGCTAGTTGTTATTTATTCCTATGGAGGAACAGAAATCATTGGTGTGACGTTGGCTGAAACGAAAAATCCGGAAAAGGTCGTACCAAAGGCAGTGCGCAGCACGCTGACTCGGATTATCGCATTCTATCTGTTTCCGTTCTTCATTATTGTGAGTCTTATTCCGTGGAATGAAGTGAACGGATCCGCAGTAAGTCCATTTGTGCTTGTCTTCCAGCTTATCGGAATTCCGGGAGCAGATCACGTCATGAACGCAGTCATCTTACTGGCAATCATCTCGTCCATGAATTCAGGTCTTTATGGTTCATCACGCGTGCTTTATACGCAAGCACTCGATGGCAGAATTTCGAAACGGTTCGCTTGGCTGTCAAAAAGACAAGTGCCGGTTGTCGCTATACTTGTTTGTACTTCTTTCTTATATGTAGGTGTGCTTATTTCCTTGTTTATAGGAAGCAAGACATTTGATTATTTGATGGGATCACTAGGTTACACGGTTCTGTTCATTTGGCTGATTATTGCTTTTGCCCATTTGAAATCCCGGAAAGGTCGGACTGATAAGTCGACATATCATGTCAAAGCATTTCCTGTGACGACATGGTTTGCAATCGTTGCACTGTTACTGATCCTGATTGGAGTAATATGGACAACATCTGTGATCATTACAGCAGTGACTTTGGCTATTTATCTAGTAATTATCGGAGCATATGTCATAAAGAAGCGTAAAAATAGGCTATAATTCTCACCTGTAAAGTTAAGTTTTAGAAAAATTTGATTATTGCACCCCTGTTTCTGTTCAGATACTATATACTAGTATACTTATTTTGAGTCAGGGCTATACTACATGTTTCCATGCTCGAAATGAAGGAAGAGGGGAGCATAACATATGGCTGAAGAAAAGTTAGCCAGAGGATTGAAAAATAGGCATGTCCAATTGATCGCGATTGGCGGAGCGATTGGTACAGGATTATTCCTTGGTGCCGGGAAATCGATTCATCTGACTGGACCATCCATTTTATTTGCGTATTTAATTACCGGTATTTTCTGTTTTCTTATCATGCGAGCGTTAGGGGAGATTCTATTAAGTAATCTTGGATATGGATCATTCGTGGACTTTATCGGTGATTACTTTGGTGATAGGGCTGCCTTCGTTACTGGATGGACCTATTGGTTCTGCTGGATATCGATTGCGATGGCCGATTTGACTGCAGTGGGTATCTACACACAATTCTGGTTCCCGGGAGTGCCGCAGTGGATGCCGGGTCTAGTTGCACTTGTTATACTGCTCATTATGAACCTAGCGACTGTGAAGCTGTTCGGTGAGATGGAATTCTGGTTTGCTTTAATTAAGATTGTTGCAATCCTGGCATTGATTGTTGTCGGTGTGTTTATGATACTCCGCGGTTTCTCGACAGATGCTGGACCATCCAGCTTTGCGAACCTTTGGGATCATGGCGGTTTCTTCCCAAATGGCATCCATGGATTTATTCTATCATTCCAAATGGTTGTCTTCGCTTTTGTCGGAATTGAACTTGTCGGTCTGACAGCCGGAGAAACAGAGGATCCGGAAAAAGTCATTCCAAGAGCAATCAATAATATACCGATTCGAATCCTTGTGTTCTATATTGGTGCGCTCATCGTTATCATGAGTATCTATCCATGGGATGCAATCAATCCTTCGGAAAGTCCGTTTGTTCAAGTATTTACAGCAGTTGGAATCGTCGCAGCTGCAGGTATCGTCAATTTTGTCGTTTTAACATCAGCAGCATCAGCTTGTAACAGTGCGGTCTTTAGTACAAGCCGTATGGTTTATAGTTTAGCTAAGGAAGACCACGCACCGCAGCCGTTCAAAAAGCTGAATTTGCGTAAAGTACCGAAGAACGCATTGTTCTTCTCCATAATCGTCATATTAATTGCGGTTATTCTGAACTATATTATACCTGAAGGTGTATTTACCTTAATTACTAGCATTTCGACAGTCTGTTTTATCTTCATCTGGGGTATTACAGTTCTAGCCCACTTGAAATATCGTAAGACACGTCCAGAGCTTGCAAAGAAAAGCAAATTCAAAATGCCATTATCACCGATATCCAACTATCTAATCCTGGCATTCCTGGCGTTTGTTATCGTAGTACTAGCATTAGCTGAAGATACACGTATTGCCTTGTTTGTCACACCAGTATGGTTCATTATTTTGTTAATTGTTTATCAGGTTCGGGTAAAAGCGAAGAATAATGCAGCAAATAATTGATAAGAAAAAGCCCTCTTTTGGAGGGCTTTTTTTGTGCAG
>NZ_NPBJ01000016.1 GCF_002272075.1 Terribacillus saccharophilus | reverse complement strand
CCCAGCCTCTTTTTTTGTGGTAGATCCGCTTAACTTTTTATCTGAATATTGCAAGAGTGTATATCCTTTGAAATGCGTTGATGGGCGTTATTGTACAGCTTGAAAGCAATCGCAATAATTTCTAATTAGAACTTTTTTTATACTTGATTTAATGCTATAAGATTATTCCAACCTCGACTAATTTCCAGACAGCCTCGAATTCTCCTTTGAAGTCAATCTGTGACCAATTTTCGGCAAAGGAGGGGGCTGAAAAATAAGAAAACGCCACGAGCAGCGCCTTTAGTGTGCTGTTGTTTTCAATTCTGCTTGCTTCTTTTAAGCTACTTAATAATTCTGTAAGGTGACGAGCTAAAACTGGTGGATTTCCATCAATATATGTCGTATATAACTTAAACATTTCTGGTTCGCGATGATACGATTTATATTTTGATTCACTTAAAATCCAAAACCAATCATGAATGATTTCCTTCGTAGAGGAATAATTTTTAGTGTCGAAAGGAAATAGTTTTGTTAGTTCATTATCAAGCCATGAAAGAGCAAGCTCTGTCCATAATTCTTCCTTTCCAGTGAAATATTTATATATTGCTGCATGACTCGTTCCTAATTCTTTGCCAACCTTTGAAAGATTAACTTTTTCCATTCCTTGTTCAGCTACCATACGGTGAGCAGTTTCTAATATAAGTTCTTTACTTAAAGTCTTCATGTATTAATTATACTACATAACTCATAGGTTACAAAAGTTGACTTTTGTAACCTAATGGAGTAAGGTTTTATTTAAAGTTACAAAAAATAAAAATTGTAACCAAAAGGGAGAAAGTCTATGAAGCTTTCAAATAATACAATTATTATTACTGGCGGTACTTCAGGAATAGGTCTTGCTTATGCTAAAGAATTGTTAAAACGCGGGAATAAAGTAATTGTAATTGGTCGTAATCAAGAAACAATTGATCGGGTAATGAAAGATTGTAAAGGACTGATTGGTTTACAAGGGGACGTTTCAAGTCTTGACTCAGTTCGCAAAATGGCGATATTCATTAAGGAAAACTATCCTGAAGCCAATGTTTTATTTAATTCAGCCGGAATTATGCGTTCTTTTAAATTACTTGATGAAGAAATGAAGCTTGAACAGGTGACAGCGGAAGTTGATATAAATCTTAATGGAACAATGTGGATGACCAAAGCTTTGCTGCCACAACTTTGTGAGCAAGATGAAGCAATGATCGTAACTGTCAGTTCTGGTCTATCATATATAACTTCACCTATTCATCCTGTTTATTCTGCTACGAAAGCAGGAGTTCATATGTATACTGACGCGCTCCGTATTCAGTTAAATAAGTCAGGGAAAAATATTCATGTAATGGAGTTGGTACCGCCGCTTGTTGCGGAAACAAATCTTGAATCGAATGGAACAGAAGCAGAGGGCATGCCAAGTATGTCTTTAGATACACTTGTTAAACATGGCATTAAAGGTATGGAAAAGAACAAGAAGCGTGTAGTTCCGGGTGCTTCGAAATTTCTGCGCTTAGCAGGAAAATACTTCCCTGATTTTCTGTCTAATTCAATGGCGAGAGAAAGAAAAATATAATCAATAGATTTATGATTTTGACGCAGACCTTTAATATGGAGGGATTGCTATATTTGAAGACTGATTAATGTGATGTTTAACCAGTATGGGGATCTGGGCATTAGCTGCGAATTTTGATTCATGTCCTAGTTACAGATGATGCAGCAGCTCGTATGCTAGTGAATTATTGATCAAGGGTGTGCCTAAGTAGGTACACCCTATTTTCTAATGCCTGATCATAACACTCTCGGTATGAAACCTGAAAATATGCAGCAGCTGTTCTGCCATGAAGGGAGCAGGTTTATCGAACCCTTTTTGAATCCATTCAACAATCAATCCAATGATGCCATGGATGCGATACGTACAGAACAGTTCCAGATTTATTTCAGCATCAATTTGACGGAAATAAAAGGCATAGTCTTTCCGGAAAAGGTAATGAAGCTGATCTATCATCTTTTCTTTAAAAAAATTGTCCGAAGTGCCGCCAAGCATTAGCTGGTAGAATGCTTTATTTTCCAGGAAATGATCGAACAGAACTAGGGACTCTGCTGGCAGGCTCCGAAAGTCTACCATTCCTAACTGTTCGTAAGGTTTTCGGAAAGCGATGGTCATTTCCTCAAGCATATCCTCAGAGAGTTCATCCAGCAGATCTTCTTTCTTTTCATAATGGGTATAGAAAGTTCCCCTGCTGACACCAGCTTCTTCGGTTATCTCAGAAATATGGATTTTATGAAGCGTTCTCTCCGCCAACAGTTTCATTAAAGCTTTCTTTAACGCGTGCTGGGTTCTTTCTACTCGTTTGTCGGGATAGGTGATGCTCACAGGTTTCTCCTCACTTTTATTGAACAGTATGGTCTGTCTTGTTCAAAATAAATTTCTATCTCTATTATCGCATATTGTCGCAGCAAATGGATTTTTCTATAGTGAAAATGTAAGCGTAGAACATAAGGGGGAAATAATCATGACATTTCCAGTTTTAGAAGGTAAAGTAGCAATCGTAACTGGCGCAGCAATGGGGATGGGTCTTGCGACAGCAAAACTATTTGCCGAAGCGAAAGCGAAAGTTGTCGTAGCAGACTTTAATGAAGAAAAAGGGAAAGCAGCAGTCGAAGAGATTGAAGCAGCTGGCGGAACTGCTTTCTTCGTAAAAGTGGATGTATCTGATTCAGCACAAGTAAAACAAATGGTAGAAGAAACAGTAGCAAAGTTCGGACGTCTGGATGTTGCGATCAATAACGCAGCCCTCACACCCGATAATGCACCAGCAGCAGAATTCGATGAAGCGTACTGGAACCGTTTGATTTCGGTTGATTTAACAGGTACTGCGCTTTGTATGAAATATGAATTACAGCAAATGATTAAGCAAGGTGAAGGCGGCAGTATCGTCAATATTTCTTCAGTAAGCGGCTTCCGTCCACAGCCGAATAACATCGCATATGTTGCAGCTAAGCATGGCGTTGTAGGTATGACCAAGGTTGCAGCTCTTGAAAACGGACCGAAGAACATTCGTGTGAACACAGTCGCTCCTGGAGCAATTGATACACCGATGCTAAGAGGTTCCCTGGAAGAAACAGGTCAGACTGAAGAAGAATTTGCACCGATGCTAAGCCTTCTTGGCAGATTCGGTCAGCCGGAAGAGATTGCTCAAGCAAGCCTATGGCTAGCATCTGATCAATCTTCTTACGTGACTGGTACGACTATTCATGCTGATGCAGGTTATACAAGCAGATAACGAGTTTAGCACCCATTCCTTGAGTGGGTGCTTTTTAATTTTCATAACCTTTCTTCTTCCTACAGCTGTAAAGTAGTAAGATAATAGTAGAGGAGAACAAAGGGGACGACTTATATGGGGGAACTGCGGAGACGACTGCGTTTTGGTTTACTAGGTCAGATTGTCTTATTGGTGACAATATTGCTTATGATTAGTCTATTATTTGTAAGCGCTCTATTCATAAGGAAGGTTGATGAGATAGTCGAGGAAGATGCAGGGAACACTGCGATGGCCGTCGCTAAGCTTGCTGCCAAGGATGACACAATCCTTCAGCATCTGGAGGAGCGGGATAATGACGATGCGATACAGCAGGAGTCGTTAAAGATCCAGCAAAATAGCGGTGCAGATTATGTTGTAATTGCTGATACGAATGGAATCCGAATTTCACATCCAGAACCGGAGAGAATCGGTAAACCAACCAAGACGAGCAATGACCAGGTATTAGAAGAAGGAAAGGAAGTCATATACGAAGGGTATGGTATTTCCGGCTATGCGGTTAAAGCAAAAACACCGATAAGAAATGAATCAGGTGATATCATTGGTGTAGCATCAGTCGGTTTTTTGAAGCAGAACTTAAATGATCAGATACTTTCCTATTTGCAGGAGGTAATCATCTGGTTCCTGCTCATCTTTGCTGTTGGTCTGCTTGGTGCCTATTTTGTGGCGAAACGGGTGAAAAAGCTGATTTATGGATTAGAGCCAGAAGAGATTTCCTTCTTATTTAAAGAGAAGGAGACAACACTGACATCGATCAAAGATGCTACCATAGCCATTGATCGCAAAGGTCATATTACATCTATTAATCGTAGAGCCCAAGAGATATTTAAGCGTAAATCCGTGCTGGAGGATGCAATCGACCAGAAGAATCTGCAATCTCTTTATCAAGCAGTTTTGGCAGATGGGAAAGGAAGGTATAACAAATATACTTTTGTTGCTGGCGATATTTATATAGTAGATGCTTCTCCCATAAAAGAAGCGGAAGAAACATTGGGAGTCGTCTTTACATTACGTCCTGAAACAGAAGTGATTGACGTATCAGAGACAATTGCAAAAATGAAGCAGCAAGCAGATCAGATGCGTGCTTCTAATCATGAATTTATGAATAAGCTAAATACTTTGTACGGCTTGATTCGCTTACAGGAATATGATAAGGCACTCGTACTCATTTCAGAGGAAGTAGAGGAACAGCAGAGTGTCGTCAATTTGCTGATGGCAAGCATAAAGGAACCGATGATTGCAGCCTGCCTGCTAGGAAAATTCAATCGTGCCAAAGAGTTGAAGGTGTCATTGACGATTGATGAAGGCAGCAGCATGAACATTGACCTGCGACCGGAAGCAACAGAGAAGATTGTGACTATCATAGGAAACTTACTAGAGAATGCCTTTGAGTCCGCTTCGAAGCACCAGGGGACGGAAGGAAAGGTTTTTGTGTCTTTCACAGATCTAGGACAAGAAGTGATAGTCGATATCGAGGACAATGGCAAGCGGCTGTCTGAGAAGGAAAAACAGACAGTATTGGTGGATGGATATTCAACTAAAAAGGAAGCTGGGGATGGGCATGGTATTGGACTGACTATTGTACAGGCAGCACTGGAGAAACTGAATGGAGCTTTGTATTATGGAGATAGCGAAGCAGGAGGGACACTCGCGACGATTGTTCTCCCGAAAGGAAGCGTGAAAAATGGACCGGATGAACGTTCTGATAGTGGAAGATAATGTAGAAGCATCAATGATATTTCAGAATTACTTGAATCAAATGGAAGGGTATCGACTAATTGGTGTTGCAGAAAATGGAGAACAGGCCAAAAGTCTGCTTCAGGCATTGAAGCCAGACGTGGTACTGCTTGATGTCTATCTTCCTGATACGAATGGTATCGATATCCTTTGGTTCATCCGCCAGAATTACCGCAAGACGGATGTAATTCTGCTGACAGCGGCGAATGATACGGAAACAGTCGGTGAGGCGATGCGTGGAGGCGTGTACAGCTATTTGATCAAACCGGTAGATGGTGATCGCTTTCAGCGTGTGCTTCAGGAATATGCTATCTATAAGAAGGAACTTCAATCTGGCAATGAAATCGGTCAGCAGCAAGTAGATGCTATCTTTCATCCTAATATACATACAGCAGAAGCAGTGGAACAGGAAGTCTATCCAAAAGGAGTAGACCGCCACACCTTGGAATCGGTACGACAGGCAATGAAGGAGCAGCAGAACAGCGAAAAGGCTGAGGAAATAGCAGCGAAGATAGGGGTAAGCCATTCTACAGTTCGCCGCTACTTGGAATATATGGTGTCGAGAAAAGAAGCGGAAGTGGAAGTCACCTATGGAACAGTCGGAAGGCCTGTCCGCAAGTATAAATACTGAGCCGAGAACTCATCCTAATAGCCGTGAGAAAAATGAAAAAAATGCACTTAATGTAAGTAAACTGTGCATTTTGTGAACACAATGTTACACTTCTTTCAATTGAAAGCGCTAACAATTAGCGCTGTTTGAAGGAGGACTTTCTTTTGTTATCTTTATTGGGCTTCTCCATGGTTGCTGTATTTATGTATTTGATAATGTCCAAAAAGCTATCACCGCTTGTGGCGTTGACGCTTATTCCTATTCTCTTTGGTATAATTGGCGGCTTCACTTCTTCACTCGGGCCGATGATGCTGGAAGGTGTAGAAGGAATTGCGGCCACAGCTATTATGATCCTGTTTGCTATCCTTTACTTCGGAGTCATGATTGATGCAGGACTGTTCGATCCCTTGATCAATCTCATTTTGAAAGTTGTAAAAGGGGATCCGCTCAAAATTGTTGTTGGTACGTCTATTCTTTCTATGATGGTAGCACTTGATGGAGATGGTACAACAACATATATGATCACTGTTTCTGCGTTACTACCGCTCTATAAACGATTAGGAATGAATCGTTTGATTCTTGCAACAGTAGCTATGCTCTCAATGGGGGTAATGAATATCACGCCTTGGGGCGGGGCTTCTGCTATGGCTATGGCTGCTTTGAACCTGGAAGCATCTGAGCTGTTCATACCGATTATTCCTGTTATGGGAGTAGGGCTTGTTTATGCGATAACAGTAGCTTTCATCCTTGGGAGAAAGGAAAGGAAGCGCTTAGGTGTTGTGCAGCTGGATGATCAAACGCACAGAGAAATCAGTGCCGCAGAAGAAGTACCAGCTTATCGTCGTTCGAAGCTTGTTTGGGTGAACTTGCTGCTTACAATAGCGTTGCTTGTTTGCCTAATCATGGACTTCATTTCACTGACGATTTTATTCATGGTTGCTTTTGCCGTCGCTCTGATGATCAACTATCCACGTATGAGTGAGCAGCAGGAGAGAATGGCAGCACATGCAAAAAACGGATTAGCTGTCACGACGATAGTTATTGCTGCAGGTATTTTTACAGGTATCATGTCTGGTACGGAAATGATTGATGCGATGGCGAATACGCTTGTATCAATCATCCCAGAGTTCATGTCACCATATCTCGCAGTCATTATCGCCATCATTAGTGCTCCATTTACTTTCTTTATGTCTAATAATGCATTCTACCTTGGCGTACTGCCGATACTGGCCGAAGCAGCACAAGCGTACGGTGTCAGCAAAGTAGAAATCGGTCGTGCGGCATTGCTCGGTCAGCCAGTTCACGTATTGAGTCCGCTAGTAGCCGCAGCCCATCTACTAATCGGTATGGTAGGCATACAATTCGGGGAACTGCAGCGCTATGCTATGCTTTGGGCATTCGGATCAACAATTGTGATGACTATCGCGGCATTGATATTCGGGGTTATAAGTATTGGGTGATAACCTGTGAGCGCGATAGTTGAATAGAGTGAGAACCCTCTGGTAGTCTTAAGTTAAAGATAAAATAGGAGGGACTATATATGAGTAAAAAAATTGCAGTTCTAATTACAGATGAATTTGAAGATATCGAATATACAAGTCCGGTAAAAGCATACGAAGAAGCTGGTCACAGTGTCGTAAACGTGGAGTTCGAAGCTGGCAAAGAAGTTAATGGTAAGCACGGTGAGAAAGTGAAAATCGACAAAGCGATTTCCGATGTTGATGCAAGTGAATTCGATGCACTATTGATTCCTGGGGGATTTTCTCCTGACTTGCTTCGCGGAGATGACCGTCCCGGTGAATTCGCAAAAGCTTTCGTAGAAAATGAAAAACCTGTATTCGCTATCTGCCATGGTCCGCAAGTATTGATCGATACAGACTTGCTAAAAGGCAAGGATATTACGGGCTATCGCAGTGTCCGCAAAGATTTGATCAATGCGGGTGCGAATTACAAAGATGAAGAGGTAGTCGTAAGCCATAACATCGTCACAAGCAGAACACCGGATGATTTGGAAGCATTCAACCGCGAATCATTGAATCTGTTGAAATAAGAGGAAAGCGCTAGACCAAGTGGTCTAGCGCTTTTATTTATTCCTTTTCTCCAACAACAGAGAAACGTTCATTAAGATGTGCAGGTTTTTCAATTTCATCCAAGACAGCGATAGCATAGTCAGCGTAGCTGATATAGCTGTTGCCTTGTTTATTCAAAATCATGACCTCACCGCCAGTTTGGTAGCTGCCAGTCCGTTTGCCATCTGCATCGAAGAATCCACCAGGACTGATGTAGGTCCATTGGATACCTTCACTGCTTTCCAGTTCCTTCAGGTTTTCACCCATATTGGTAGCTGTCGGTAAAAAGGCAGCTGGGAAGTCAGGTGTTTCAGATACCCGAGTGGTTTTCTGTTCATCTACGAACAAGCTTCCAGCACCGCCGACAACGAGAAGACGAGTGGAAGGAGCATTCTTTAATGCTTCAATAAGAATCCGACCAGCTTCAATGTGCTGTTTTTCTTGGCCAGGAGCAGTATTGAAGGCGTTAACGATCACATCAAAGTCCTTGATATCGGATGTTTGGATATCAAATATGCCTTTTTCTAGTATGTTAATGTTCTGTTTTACTTTTGCAGCGCTGCGTACAATTGCTGTCACCTCGTGGCCGCGATCCATAGCTTCTTTTGTAATTAAGCTGCCTGCTTTACCTGTAGCTCCGATAATCCCTATTTTCATGGTAACTCCTCCTTGTGTTTTATCTTGTAATTAATTTAGTTACATGTAGTATAATAAGTTACAGGTTATAACTTGTCAACACTTTCCTTTTACCCGTTTCATTTTGCGTTATACTATAGAGATAGGAATTCATTTGAAAGTGAGCTGGAAATTATGTCAATAAGCAGCCGTTTTGCTGTTGGTATCCATATACTGACACTTCTAGAGGTGAATAAAGACGAGGTGAATTCGTCTGAGTTCATTGCAGCCAGTGTCAATACGAACCCGGTCGTTATCCGTAAGATCATGGGTATGCTTAAAAAAGCGGAGCTGGTCAATGTACGCCCAGGAGTAGCAGGAGCGGAACTAGCACGTAAGCTTGATGAAATCACACTGCTTGATGTGTACAAAGCAGTGGAAGCAGTCCCGGAAAATGAACTCTTCAGTGTTCATGGAAATCCGAATCCACAATGTACGGTTGGCAGGAATATTCAAGCAGCTGTTCTTCCAATATTCGCTGGAGCACAGGCGGTCATGGAAAAAGCATTGGCGCATGTGACGATTGAGGATATTGTGCAAAGTATAGAAGAGCAAGATAAGCAGATTGAATAAAAAAAGCGCACTGCCGAGGCAGTGCGCTTACTTGTTTTATTGAGCTTTTTCAAGATCAGCAGCAGGGCCGAAGAACTCAAAATGAACTTGTTCTTTACTGATACCAGCGTGGTACAGTGTGGAAATGACGAATTCCATGAAACCAGCTGGACCACAGACATAAACATCGCTATCAGTGTTCACCATATCTTTAAGGATAGTTTCATCGATTCTCTTATCTTCATAATATGTCTGATACGTCAAATTAGGCATTCTTTCTTGAATGCTTTGGATCTGCTTAGTAAAAGCAGCAAACTCTGGAGTGCGTGCAGCTTGCAGGAAGACGACTTCCCGCTTGGAATCTTCTGCTGCAAGAGTCTCAAGCATACTCATGATTGGCGTGATACCAACACCGCCTGCGATAAAAGTAATCGGTTTGTCCGCATTTTTCTCAAGAGTGAAGACACCAGCAGGTGCACTTACTTCTAATTTATCTCCTTCTTTTACTTGTTCGTGTAAGTAGACGGAAACCTTGCCATCCGGATCATTATCGTCTTCTTTCTTCACAGAAATACGGAACGTATCTGATGAAGGTGTCTTAGATAGACTGTATTGACGGATCATCATGTATTTTTCTCCAGGGATTGATACACGGACGGAAATATACTGACCAGGTTCGAAATCAGGCACGCGTTCAGAGTCAGCAGGTTTCAAGTAAAAGGATGTGATAACATTACTTTCTTGGACTTTCTTTTCGACAACGAAGTCTTTAAAGAATGCCCAGCCGCCTTCTTTCTTTTCATTTTCTTCATACATATTGGCTTCTACACCGATAAAAGCATCTGCGATGACGCCATAAGCTTCTTCCCACGCTTTCAGAATCTGAGGAGTCGCAGCATCTCCTAGAACCATCTTGATTGCTTTAAGCAAGTATTCGCCTACAACCGGATAATGTTCGGGTTTTACACCTAAGCTGACATGCTTGTGAGAAATCTGTACGACCGTCGGAAGTATTGCCTCCAGCTTATCGATATGTACCGCAGCTGCATAGACTGCATTAGCGAGTGCAGTTTGCTGTTTGCCTCTTGCCTGGTTTGCATGGTTGAAAATGTTCAGAAGTTCAGGGTGCGCTTTAAACAATTCTTCGTAAAAGACAGTAGTAATTTGAGTGCCATGCTCTTCTAGCACAGGTACAGTGCTTTTAATGATGTCGATAGTTTCTTGTGATAGCATTTTGGATTCCTTCTTTCTTTGATCTATCTCTATCATAGAACTAACAGTGGATAAAAGATATATTTTAAATACCACTTTAACAAAAGTGTCACATTCTCTTTATGCCCAATCAGTTATTCTGTTATGCTATAATCCTCAAGAAGAGGAGGATATAACCAAGATGCGATTGACGATGTATACTGACTTTTCCCTAAGAGTCCTTCTTTATTTGGGAACAAAAGAAAAAGACAAGCTGTCGACGATTCAAGAGATTGCGACAGCATATCATATATCCAAAAACCATTTGATGAAAGTAGCACATGAAATGCGCCAGGCAGGTTATATTGAAGCTGTGCGGGGGCGTTCAGGCGGTATTAAACTAGCACGTGATCCAAAAGAGATTAATATCGGAGCGGTTGTGCGGAGGATGGAAGATGATTTTCATCTCGTCGAATGCTTCAATAGAGAGAACAATACATGCCCGATTGCTTCTGTTTGCGGCTTGAGAGGAATATTAGGTAAAGCATTGCATGCATATTTGCAAGTGCTTGATGCGTATACGCTGCAGGATTTATTAAAGAATGAAGCAGATTTGCGAATGCTGCTTCGATGAAAAAGCCGCCATAAATTTGGCAGCTTTTTTGGGTTAATCATTCTTTATAGATGCGGATTGCTTGCTTTAAGTACTGCTGTTCCTTTTCTGAAAAGGGAGCTAAAACGGGAGGCTTTGAGGAGGGTAGTCCGGTTTCTCTTGAATCGCCTGCTGTGCGCTTAATTACCTCCAGAAGCTTTCCAATCATATCTTGTACAATAGGGGCGTCTGGACTTATTTGAGACCTAATCACTTTTTTTAGATCTGATAAAACTATTGTCCATTCTTTTTCCAATACTTCATCTTCATCAGCTGATATTTTTTCTTCTTCCAGCCACTCCATTCGTGCCTCAGCGTTGGTTATATAGTGAACCATGGAACAAAAAATATCTGCATTTATTTCCTTGTCGGGGTCAGTAATGCGAAGCATATGGTCGATATCCTTGATCATATCTTCTATTGTACGCTGTTTAGCAGCCAAAACTTTTCGTTGGTATTGCAGAGTGCGGTGCACTTCTTTTCCTTGCAAATGACCGGAGTTCTGTATGTCTTTAATTTCTTTCAACGAAAAACCTATATTCTTCAATGCTTGGATGGCTGATAGTTGGTCCAAGTCCCCATTTGAGTATAATCGGTGACCACCTTCTGAGTATGCTGTTGGTTTTAATAAATCAATCTGATCATAATACCGAAGTGTACGAATACTGACTTTTCCTTTTGCCACCATTTCTCCGATTGTATATGTCTTATCATACATCATAAGAAAATACCACCCTCCTTAAATAAAGAGATACCGTACTTGAATAACAGACCAGTACCAATCCCCCAGAGACTAATGCTTAAAAACTGCCAGATGTAAATGCTGCGTTTGCTCACTCCTAGTAAAACAGCAGCCACTGCGCTGAAATGATTAGCCCCAAGTATTGGTCCCATCAATGCCAGACCTGGAACTCCATAGCGTCTTCCCATTACTACTGCCCTTCCCAGACGAGTGGATGAATCGTTTCCTATTTTGGTGTTTCTAGTCCATTTTACCGCAATCATCACCGATAGAAAATTTGCAGAAAGACCAATCAGGCAGCAGATTGGAAAAGGCAGCCCGAGCATAATTCCTAATGGCACGGTTATATGTGCTTCTATAAAAGGGGTGGCACTAAGCAAGATTAGCGATAAGTAAAGAAGAACTGGCGGGAATGCAGAAATAGGTTCCAGTATATCAAGCAGCATGAGATGCATCTCCTTGAACTTTAAAAAATCGAATTACAGGATATGAGAATGGCCTATCTGTCAATGTAAAATAGGCAGCCCGTGCAATGAGCACCGTCTCAAAACCTATCAAAGCCATAGATGCTGTGCCGGCATAAGGCCAGATTTCGGCAGTGATTCGGATGAATATAAAAATAGGGAGGAAGGTGAAATGTAAATTCAATCCTTCCTTTGCATGGCTGCTGAGGTAGCAGTTCCTTTTCCTGACAAAGAGCAGGACAGCCAGCGGCAGGAAGAAAGTAAGCAGTAAAGATAATAGATGCATCATACTGGCAAGAATCTTTTGTTTTAATGGCATGTTATGACCTCCAATGTTTTATAATCCAAGCATAAAAGATGACGTGACTGGAGGTTCAAGCAGAAATTACTTTTCAAATAAGAACAGCCTCTCCTTCATTAGGAGAGGCTGTTCTTATTTCTTATTTGAAACGATAATAGTGATACCCGTCTGTATTTTCTTGGTGAGAGGCTTTTTGTTCTTCAGACCGCTGCTGGCTGCATTCATCTGGTGGACCAATGATAATAGTCTGGTTGTTGAGCGGGCGCAGTGTTTCCTGAAGCTTCGTCTTATCCAGACAATAGGTTTTAGCGAGTACTTCTGCTGGTGTCCTCGCTAAGATGTCCGAACCGAAAATATATTCAGGGTATGGCGCATCGAAAATGGCCAGCAGATGTGTTTGATCTTCTACTGCTGTTTCCCAGTGCCACCAGCCTTGAGGGACATTTGCGACTTGACCGCGGGTGATGCGTATATTCTCGACCTTATTCGTAAAAGGATTAATCAGGGAAACTTGAGCTGACCCACTAATGCAGTAGACAAGTTCAGCAGCATTTTGATGGTAATGAGGTTCGACTGTTTTCCCTTTGCTCAAATAGATATCGAGAAGAGACACATTCCCAAGTGTATTCAATACATCCCGGCCGAGCCGGTTTATATAGTTCCGGTTATTCCGTGTGAATAGCCGGTTTTTATTCACATCGCTAAAATACTGGACATTACTCTTGGTGTAGTCCATGTACTCATTTTCTTTCCCCATACCTTCCCCTTCTTTCTGATGAAATGCTTCGGAGTTAGATTATGCAAGAGGCAGGCGTTTGGATTTTACAAAAAAAGGGTTCCGTATTTTTATAAATGCGTGTACGCTGATGAAGTGTGCGGACACACAAAAAACATATCTGTAAATTAAAGTATATATAACTAACTGTCGTAGTACATAAAGGGGTACCACATGAGAAAACGAGGCATAACGATCAAGCTGTTCGCTGTGACAGCTTTATTCTTCTTGGCATTTTACGCTATGATTATGATTTTTCAGCTTGTGTTCTTTGATAGCTTTTACCAGCACTATAAAACGAAAGAAGCTGCTGAGCATCTGCATGCATTGGCAGATGGCTATGAAGAGAATTCCTGGAGTGCAGAGGAGCTGACGAAGCACACGCTGTCTTATATGCAGGAGACGAAAAGTCCTTTGACGATTGTTGATGCAGAAGGATATCAGCTAGTACAAGATCCGTTCCATATTATGCTGCAAACAGAAGATGGGGATGTACTTGAAGTGGCATTATCCTTGTTTGTGACTGATTATGGTACCGACTTGGATGCGTTGAACATCAAAAAGGGAGATACGTTAGAGGTTAATGGAGAATCAGATTTGTCGGTCACTTCGGTCATTTATCCTTCTGTAATCAGTAAGGATGAGGAAAGTGTGGGTGAACATCTGGAAGAGAATGAAATAACTCTCCAAGGAAAAGTAAAAAGTGTTTCACTTCCCCAGGGTGGTATGTCAAATAGAGGGTTAGGCCTTCTTTATGATGCGCTGCTGGAATGGTTCCCGCTTGATGAAGATCTGCTGAAGCAGCTTAACAATGGAGAAAGTCTACAGCTGAATTGGGTGGAACCATGGACTGGAAAGCATAATCTAGTACTGATGGATCCAATTGAGAAAGACGGCGAAATACAATATCTCTTCTCTGTCACTTCCTTACAGGAAACCAAAGATACGAATGAAGCACTGCGCGTTTTTTATCTTTATATCGGTATCGCCGGTATTTTACTCATTCTTTTGCTTTCTTTGTTTTACTCACGTCTTGTGAGCAGTCCATTGATCAAACTGAATGAGATGGCTAAAAAAATGGTACATCTGGACTTTTCATCGGTGAAGCCAATCAAGCAAAAAGATGAACTTGGCAGCCTTTCCAATAACATGCTGATTATGGCGCAGAACTTGGATGTAGCACTGGATGATTTGAAACAAGCCAACGAGAAGCTGAAGCAGGATATGGAGAAGCGCAAAAAGATGGAAAAAGCGCAGCGCGAATTCTTTGAGCATGCTTCTCATGAACTGAAGACACCGCTCAGTATCGTCAAAAGCTTTGCAGAAGGGCTACAGGATGGTATCAGCCCAGACAAGCACGATCACTATATTGACGTAATTATTGAGGAATCAGACAAGATGCAAGTACTGATCGGGGATATGCTGGATTTGGCCAAGCTTGAGAACGGAGCTATTAAGCTAAGAAAATCATCATTCCTGCTGAGTGAAATGATAGAAGATCTTTCCGATAAAATGTACTGCATGGCGAAGGATAAACAGGTTTCCATTGAAGTGATGCCGAGGAATGAGATGCCGATTACGGCAGATTATGAGTGGATGGAGCGAGTCATGCGGAATCTGCTTGTTAATGCAGTCCGTCATAGCGAAACAGATTCTGTCATTAGTATCCGTATCGAAACAGACCTGGACACTGCTCGCAGTGTGTTCATGATTGACAACAAAGGTTCTCAAATACCAGAAGAACAGCTGGATAAGATCTGGAATCGTTTTTACCGCACGGAATCCTCCAGAAGCAGATTGACAGGTGGCACAGGTTTGGGACTTGCTATTGTGCAGCAAATACTCGATTTGCACCACTACAGCTATGGAGTCGAAAATACGCCAGAAGGAGTCCGTTTCATCGTGCAATTTTATCAGTAATGGGAAAAATTACTTATTTGGACACATGAAGGACATATGAGCTTGTTAATTTATGTATATCAGTTGGAAGGAAGGATTCGCGATGAGAAAGAAAGTGCTGCTTGTCGAGGATGAATTACGTATCCGGGAAGTAGTGGCGGACTATTTCAAAAAGGATGGCTGGGAAGTGCATGAAACAGATAATGGCAGCAGCGCTATTGATTGGTTTGACGCTATTTATCCCGATCTAGTCATTCTGGATATCATGATGCCGAAGATGGATGGCTTTGCTGTTACAAAAGAGGTCCGTGCAAAATCGGGTGTACCAATCATCCTGTTGACAGCCAAGTCCAGTGACGATGATAAAATCCATGGATTTGATCTCGGAGCAGATGATTATGTAACGAAGCCATTTAGTCCGAAAGTGCTGGTTGCACGGGCTAATTCCTTGATGAAGCGGGCAACCGAACATTACTTGCCGAATGGACATATGCTCAGCTTCGGTCATGCCGTGGTCAATACAAAATCACGTCAGCTGGAATTGGATAAACAGCAAGTCGAGCTGACGCCGAAGGAATATGATCTCTTGCTGCTCCTGCTGCAGCATAAAAATAACGTCCTTTCACGTGAAACAATTCTGAATCATGTATGGGGTATAGATTTTGAAGGGGATAACCGCGTAGTGGACACGCATATTAAGAAGCTGCGTGCCAAACTTGGGGATGAATCTCATCATATTCGGACTGTTATCGGTACTGGATACAAATTTGAATAGAAGGCAGAGGAAAAAATGAATAAGATCAAGCAGCTGTATGCACATACAGGTGTTCGCTTTGTTGTGCATACCTGTTTCTATTTGGCAATCCTTGTCACCTTGTTTATGCTGTATGGCTTCCATACAGCCAACACAGGTAACTACATATATAACGATTTTTAATTGGAGAAGATATAACAATGAAACTTTTAACAACTATTGCACAGCATGCGGCAGGTAGCCCTGAGCAAACAGCATTCCGTAATGGAGAGGATGCAATCAGCTACAGGATGCTTTGGGAACGATCGGACAGACTGGCAGTTCTTATCCGTAACAGCTGTCAGCTTGAACGGCAGACACCAATTGTTGTGTACGGTCATATGGGAACGGATATGCCGGTATCCTTCCTCGCCTGTGTGAAGGCAGGCTACCCATACATACCTATTGATACATCCATTCCGATGGAGCGGGTGCGTCTAATCGTGGAAAAATCCGGTGCAGGCTTGGTCATCAATACAACGGATTATGACCTTGGGCTTGATAATGTGGCTGTTTTATATACAGCAGCTTTAAAGCTGGAACAAGAAGAGTGTATCAGTCAAAACTTGTGGGTGAAGGAAGATGAGGTATTCTATATCATCTACACATCCGGAAGTACAGGGAATCCAAAAGGTGTACAGGTCACAGCAGCGAACCTGCAGTCTTTTACCGATTGGATGACGAATGACTTTCCGCTCGGACAAGGAAAAGTGTTTTTGAATCAGGCACCATTTTCATTCGATTTGTCTGTAATGGATTTTTATCCAGCATTACACAGCGGCGGTACCATCCATACGCTGATGAAAGATGTGATCAATAAGCCAAAGCTGCTTTTCGAGAATCTCCGTGGTTCTGATTTACAGATTTGGACTTCCACGCCATCCTTCGTCCAAATGTGCTTTCCGAATCCTGACTTCCACGCGGAGATGCTTCCAGAGCTTGATACCTTCCTTTTCTGTGGAGAAGTACTTCCACTGGCAGTAGCAAAAGAATTGAAGGAACGCTTCCCGGAAGCAAGGATATTCAATACATACGGACCAACAGAAGCAACAGTTGCCGTGACTTCGATTGAAGTTACAGAGGATTTACTGGCAAAAGAGGAAGCATTGCCAGTCGGTCGCCCGAAACCGGATATGCGTATTCTCGTCGTAGACGAAACCGGTAATCCGCTCCCAGATGGAGAAAAAGGAGAGCTTATCCTCGTAGGGCCGAGCGTGACAAAAGGTTACCTTGGTGAGCCGCTGCTCACGGAAAAAGCATACGGCATTATGTGTGATATGCAAGCTTATCAAACTGGAGATGCTGGTTTTATCAAGGATGGAATCGTATATTGTCAGGGCAGACTGGATTATCAGATCAAGCTGCATGGCTACCGGATGGAGCTGGAGGAGATCGAATTCCACTTACAGCAATCCGAGTATATTAAATCTGCCATCATCATTCCTTATACGCCAGAAGAGGAAATTGAATACTTGATTGCCGCAGTCATTCCTGAGGAACATGATTTTGAAAAGGAATATCAGCTCACAGCAGCTATTCGGAAAGACCTTGCTTTGCGTCTGCCTGCTTATATGATTCCGCGTAAATTTACCTATCAGATGACTATCCCGATGACGATGAACGGGAAAGCAGATCGTAAGAAGATGAAGGAAGAGGTATTCGCATGACCCCGTATAGTTCGTTCCTTTTCTTTATTATTCTAGGCATTCTGCTCCTGCCGACGATGATTCTCGGTATCATGGGCAAGCATTTGCGTTATTACAATGTGTTCGTATCGATTGCTGTCCTGGCCTTGATTTTTTCTGGCGGAGATGAAGGATTTTATTCACTCGTCCTTTTCACCGTTCTGCAGCTGATTCTGATCAAAGGCTATATTTCGTACAGGCAGAAAAAGAATAGCAGTCTAGTATTCTATCTGATGAGTTTCCTGTCGATATTGCCTTTGATCCTCTCAAAGATCCTGCCGTTCCTGGCAGTGGATAATTGGGCAAGCTTTCTTGGTATCTCGTATCTGACATTCCGGGCTGTTCAAATCATTATCGAGACGAGAGATGGATTGATCAAGCAGCAGCTGTCAATCTACCAGCTTGTCAATTTCATGCTGTTTTACCCGACGATTTCTTCTGGTCCTATTGATAGGTTCCGCCGTTTTCAGAAGGATGAAGAGAAGCGATGGGCGCCAGAAGAATACAAGGAGCTGCTTTATAAGGGTATCAATAAGATCTTCCTCGGCTTCCTGTATAAGTTCATTATCGGGTATGCAATCAACACCTATTTCATCATGAATCTCGAGCATATAGCAGATGGCAGGTTCAGCTACCACCTGCTGTATATGTACAGTTACAGCCTGTATCTGTTCTTCGACTTTGCTGGCTATACAGCGTTTGCTGTCGGCGTCAGTTATATCATGGGTATCCGTTCGCCGGAGAACTTCAATATGCCGTTCATCAGCCGGAACATCAAGGATTTCTGGAACAGATGGCATATGTCGCTGTCGTTCTGGTTCCGAGACTATGTATTCATGCGTTTTGTCTTCTTGATGAAAAAGAAAAAATGGATACAAAACAAAATGCTCGTGTCGAATCTAGGCTATATCCTCTTATTCCTGTTGATGGGAGTATGGCATGGATTAGCGATTCAGTACATCGTCTATGGTGCTTATCATGCCCTGATGATGACAGCTTTTAATTTCTTTGAGACGTGGAACAAAAAACATAAACGCTGGCCGACCGGCAATATCATGACAATTGTTTCAATTGTCATCACTTTCCATGTCGTCTGTTTCGGATTCTATCTGTTTTCCGGAAGACCATTTCAATAAAAGGGGAATATACTAATGGATTTTAAAGAGAAAGTACTACAAGTTATTGCAGAAGTTTGTGAAGATGATGTTGTAAAAGAGGAGAACAATCTTGATATTTTTGAAGCAGGATTGCTGGATTCATTTGCTACAGTGGAGCTGATTGTGCAATTTGAAGAACAGCTGGGCATCAACGTACCGATTACAGAGTTCGACCGTGATACATGGAATACACCGAATGCAATTATTGATCGTCTGAATGAGCTGAAATAATGAAGAAGAAGTATCTATTCGGACCGATTATATTAGCATTGGTCCTGTTCGCTGCGCTCGTTTTTGTGCCGGCTTCCTGGCTGGCCAAACTGGTGCCAGCGGATCGTTTGGAAGAATCAGCAACGAGTCTGGAGCCGAATATGTTTCAGGGGACATACTTACAGAGTGAAATGCTTTCTGATCCAAAGTATGTTCCGATCTACGGATCCTCCGAGCTGTCACGCTGGGACCCGTTTCATCCATCGAATTACTTCGAAGCAACTGGTGCTGACTTTACGCCTTACTTAGTAGGGAAAGGCGGTACAACATCCATCATTAATGATCTCAACTTTGCTACACATGCAGAAGAGCTGAAGGACAAGCAGATGGTCATCATCGTCTCGCCGCAGTGGTTCGTCAAGCATGGTACAGATGAGCAGCATTTTGCACCGAATTATTCCTCTTTACAGGCATACCAGCTGCCATTCAATAAAGAAATAGATGAACAGGTGAAGCGGGAATTGATGCAAAGGCTGATGTCATATGATGCGGTGCAAAATGACACGATGCTTTATGAGCTGTATGATGCGTACTTGAATGATGAGGAAATCAAGTTCAACCTATTAACCGCACCAGCTAAAGCTTACATATCAATGCTGAAGAAGAAGGACCTATATTACACACTAATCAAGGATGATCCATCGAACCGGCGTCAGTCTGATAAAGTAAAGAACAAGACTTGGGAGGAACTGCAAGCTCAAGCAGATGCGTATGGCGAAAAACGCACAAAGGATTCAAAATTCAATATCGACTATAAGGTCTATAAGCATAAAAAAAATCACATCAAAGAGATGGAAGGCAAAAACAAAGGGCATTCCTATGCGGAATCACCTGAATATGCAGATTTTCAGCTAATGCTCGATATTCTGAAAAAAGCAGATGCCAAACCGCTATTCGTCATCATACCGGTTAATGGAGAGTATTACGATTATACTGGGTTCCCGAAACAAGGACGACAAGACTATTATAATCGCATCAAAAAACAAATTGATGATAATGGTTTTACTTATGCCGACTATTCCGACCACGAATATGACCCGTATTTTATGCGTGACACGATTCATATTGGTTGGAAGGGCTGGGTTTACTTAGATGAGGATATGGAGAAATTCCTTCAATAGGAAAAAATCAGGACACAACTAAATTGCCTATGCCAATAAACGCATAATACTCCTGAGCACCGCTCCGGCAGAACACTCCGCTTTCCACGGGCACGGCCTCAGCCTCCTCGTGGAAAAGGCACCACTGTGGGGTCTTCGGCTCGTGCTGTTCCCGTCGGAGTCTCCGTATTCTGCCTGCGCTAGTATAGCTCATCATTTATAAGAACCCGAACTCACACAAGTCTTTGGTTGAAGATTTGTGTCATAGTTCGGGTTTTTGCCTAGATGAAACACTTTTGTCCCAGCCTCTTTATCATTTTCGCACTAGAATCCCCCTTAACTGGTTAGACTATGGAAAAAGAGTTAAGGAGAGATGAGGTTTGAAGAAAACGATAATTGTCTTAAGCTTTTTATTCATATGCTTCATGGTGGTCTCCTTTGTGATAGAACTGAAAAATGGAGATACGAATTCCTGGACGAAAGGCGGAGGCAGGGTAATTATGAGTGCACTGCCGCTAGGCTTGCTCTTTCTCAAGCGTAGCCCATTCCGTATACCTCATATTCTTGGATTTTACGGTCTGCTTGTTTGTACTTTCATCTTGGGTGCCATATTTCATTTTTATGATAAGTACAAGTGGTGGGATGTTACGCTTCATGTGGTAGGCAGTATGTATATTGCCTGGCTTGCCTTGGCTATCTATCGCTATAAAGTACTGCGGCCAGCAGGCATCTATATTTCACGCTGGATCATCTTCCTATTTGTCTGCGGTATGGCGACAATAGGGAGTGCGATATGGGAAAGCGTCGAGTTCATCGGAGACATGACGGTGACAAGTGTCATGCAGCGGAGCGGAAATACAGATACGATGACGGATTTGATTGCTGGATTGCTCGGAGGAGTGATTTTAGGTATATATGCTTTATTTCGGAATAAGCCGCTGGAAGGGAAAGAGATACGTGGTTGAAGAGAGCTGCATTTTTTACTTGCAGCTCTTTTTTTTATTGTTATTAGGTATTTGTTTTTTTACCCGTACACACTTCTCTGAAATAGGGTGAAACATATTTTTAAAAATAGCAAGGAGCCCTAATTTCACCTTTACATTATGTTGCATTTACAACATAATGATGTTTGAAGGATATATTAATAGTGAAGGTAGGTATTATTTTGGCTTCATATAAAATTATACAAGATAAAAATGATCTGGAAAAAGCAAAAGCGATACGGCTAGCTGTATTTGTAGAAGAGCAAGGAGTCCCGTTAGAGGATGAGTTTGATCAGTTTGATGTGTTAGAAGACAGCTGCCAACACATCCTTGTCTATCATGAAGGAGAAGCAGTTGGAACTGGGCGTATTCGTTATGTAGATGATTATGCTAAATTGGAACGCATTTGTATGCTGGAACAGTATCGGAAGTATGGATTAGGCAGCGTTATCATTTCAAGTCTTGAAGAGATAGCGAAGCAAACAGATAAAAGGAAATATAAACTCCATGCGCAAGTCCAAGCTAAAGGATTCTATGAGAAGCTCGGTTATAAGGGCATTTCAGATGAATTCGATGAGGATGGGATTCCTCATCTTATTATGGAGAAACAGGAAAATGTGGGTTAGAGGCATACTCTTTTTTTCGGGTCTTCTCTTGATGACTCTAGGAATTGCCCTTACTATTGAAGCGGATTTGGGAACATCGCCTTTCGATGCGGTACTTGTTGGATTAGCGGATAGTGCGGGTATGACGGTGGGAATCTGGGAAATTATCCTTGCAGGTCTTTTCATTCTGGTAAATTCCCTTCTTACTCGAACAGCACCTGAATTAGCAGGGTTGCTGACTGCATTCGCAACTGGTCTTTTTCTCGATGGGTGGTTATTTCTGCTGGCAGGGATGGAACTTGAGTCGATAATCAGCCGAGCCGGTTTGTTCCTTTGTGCACAGATTCTTCTTGCTGCAGGAACAGCTTTGTACCTGCATACAAAGTTCGCACCTATTCCGATTGATCGACTTAAGCTTGTATTAATCGATAAATTACATTCAAGTGTAGCTGTCACTAAGACATTTTTGTACGCAGTCTGCCTTGTTTCTGCCTTTTTGCTTGCAGGCCCGATTGGACCGGGTACTGTACTGACTGTTTTATTAGGAGGCTTTTTGCTGCAATATGCATTTATTGTTCTTCAGCGCTTAGGTATAATGCCAATCTATGAATCGTCTACATCCTAACGGAAGACGATTCATTTTTTTATTTCTAATATAGCGCTTACATAGTGTTATTACTTTGTTAGAATAAAAGCAGAATGATTGCGCTGTATCATGGGCGCCAAATGAACCTGGAAAGGGGCAGTTGGGATGAAGGCTACAGATGCACAAGATTTGATGCAGTTGACAGAGCAATACGGAGCAAATAATTATCATCCGCTTCCGATCGTCATAGCGAAGGCGGAAGGAGTATGGGTAGAGGATACCGCTGGTAAGCGTTACATGGATATGCTCAGTGCCTATTCGGCAGTGAACCAAGGGCATCGCCATCCGAAAATTATCAAAGCGCTAATCGAGCAGGCACAGAAGGTTACGCTCACATCCCGTGCCTTTCATAATGATCAGCTAGGTTTATGGTATGAAAAAGTTGCATCATTAACTGGCAAGGACATGATTCTGCCGATGAACACAGGTGCTGAAGCTGTGGAGACAGCTTTTAAAGCAGCAAGACGCTGGGGATATGATGTGAAGGGAATTGCAGATGAACAAGCAGAAGTCATTGTGTGCAGCGGAAACTTTCATGGCCGGACGATGACTGCAGTCTCCCTATCCTCAGAAGCAGAATATCGCCGCGGATTCGGTCCGATGATCCCGGGAATTAAAGATATTCCGTATGGTGATCTGGATGCGTTGAAGTCAGCCATCACGCCAAATACTGCTGCCTTCATACTGGAGCCTATCCAAGGGGAAGCAGGCATTATCATCCCGCCAGAAGGGTATTTGAAAGCAGCATCGGAATTGTGTAAGGAAGAGAATGTCTTATTCATCGCTGATGAGATTCAAGTAGGGTTGGGACGTACGGGTAAGCGTTTTGCTTGTGACTGGGAAGATGTCACTCCTGACTTGTTTATCCTTGGAAAGGCCCTGGGCGGCGGAGTCTTCCCTATTTCCTGTGTGGCAGGGGATAAAGATGTCTTAGGAGTCTTCAATCCTGGCTCACATGGTTCCACATTTGGGGGGAATCCATTAGCTTGTGCTGTTTCGATTGCAGCACTGGATGTGCTGGAGGAAGAAGATCTTGCTGCCAGGTCTCAACGTCTAGGAACTTATCTCCAGGAACAGCTGCAGCAGCTAACTTCAGATAAGATCAAAGAAATCAGAGGCAGAGGATTGTTTGTCGGTATCGAATTGACGGAACCAGCAAGGCCGTACTGCGAAAAACTGAAAGAGCTTGGTGTGCTTTGCAAAGAGACACATGAGACGGTAATTCGCATTGCTCCGCCGCTGGTTATTACCGAAGATGAGCTGGAATGGGCTTTGGAACGATTGAAGCAAGTATTACAGTAAAAGACAAGGGAGAGATAACGATGAAGCTAGGAACGAGTGAATTGAATACAGCTCCGATTGCCCTTGGCTGTATGCGGATGAATGATTTGAATACGCAGGAAGCTGTAAAAGTAATTGAAGCAAGTGCTGAGGCAGGTATCAACCTATTCGATCATGCTGATATTTATGGCGCCGGAGCGTCAGAGGAAGTTTTTACTGCTGCACTTAAAGAAAGCACGATTAAGCGAGAGGATGTAATTCTACAGTCGAAATGCGGAATCCGCAAAGGGTATTTCGATTTTTCAAAGGAACATATTCAGTCCAGTGTGGATGCTATCCTCAATAGGCTGCAGACAGATTATCTCGATATCCTATTGCTGCATCGTCCGGATGCGCTGATGGAGCCAGAGGAAGTAGCGGAGGCTTTCCAGAAGCTGAAGGAAAGCGGAAAGGTAAGGTACTTTGGTGTCAGCAACCACCATCCTCATCAAATAGAGCTGTTGAAGCAATATGTAAAAGATGATCTGATTATCAATCAGCTTCAACTCAGTTTGATGCACACGCCTTTAATTGACGCTGGATTAAATGTGAATATGCAGAACAGAGAGTCAGTCGTGAGGGACAGCGGTTTACTTCCGTATAGTCAGCTTAACAAGATGACGGTACAGGCGTGGTCGCCATTCCAATTTGGTATGATAGAAGGCGTATTCGTCGACAACCCAGACTTTCCGGAAGTAAATGCAGCACTACAGGAACTGGCGGATAAGTATACCGTAAGCAAATCAGCGATTGCGATTGCCTGGATATTGCGCCATCCTGCCTCAATCCAAGCTGTTATAGGTTCTATGAATCCGGAACGAATCCAAGCTATTTGTAAGGCGCAGGATGTACGGTTGACTAGGGAAGAGTGGTACAAATTGTATCGAACAGCAGGTAATAATTTACCTTGATTATATGAATGAAGAGAAGCGGATTGTCTATTGGGCAATCCGTTTCTCTTCGTATGGAAATAAATAGTAGTATAGTCTTGACATGTGACACGGTGTCACATATAATCTATTTATCATCAATTGTGACACGTTGTCATATGTTTGGGCAGGAGGGAAGAAATGCCGAAGCAAACCTTTCTTTCTTTACCGGAAGATAAACAAAATACATTGATTCAATCAGCAAAAAAAGAATTTTCTCGTGTCCCCCTGCATGAAGCGTCTATAGCGAACATCATTAAAGATGCCGGAATACCTAGAGGCAGCTTTTATCAGTATTTCGAGGATAAAGAAGATTTGTATTATTATCTGCTGAATCAGGTAGCGCAGGAGAATAATAAAAAGCTGAATTCTATTCTTCAGGAAAAGAAAGGGAACTTATTCGAAGCCTTGTTTGAACAGTTCCGATATATGATTTCTTTACGTCATCATGAAGAGCATAATGACTTTCTTCGGTATGCTTTTCTGAATATGAACCATAGGAAAGAAAATACTATGGCAAACAACATATATAAAGAAAGCTTGAAGAATGAGCGCTCTCAAACACTTGAAATGGTGGATATCTCTTTTCTGAATATAGAAGATAAGCAGGAGCTATCGCATGTCATTCGAATTGTCGGAGCTATTACTTTTCATAATCTTGTGCAGGTATTCGTTCATGATCTTACGGATGAAGAAGCCATCTACAATTATGAAGCACAAATTAGTTTGATAAAAAAAGGACTGCAAAGGAAAGAGGTCGACTGATGTACAGCACTGTAATCAAAAAAAGTGATGATTTGATGAAGAAGCTAGTGGAGACACTGCAAAAGCAAGGAATCAACGCAACACTCTGCAAACGGCCGCTTTTGCAGCACTAAAAATTAAATAAAGGGAGATAGAAATTTGAACACCGATGCAACACAACCTAGAAAAGTACCATATTTGATGCTGGCGATTTTATTTGTAGGAGCATTTGTCTCCTTCTTAAATAACTCTTTACTGAATGTCGCCTTGCCATCTATCATGGTTGACTTAGATATTAAGGATTATTCAACAGTACAATGGCTTGCGACCGGTTATATGCTGGTCAGCGGTGTGCTGATTCCAGCCTCCGCATTTTTAGTTACTCGATTCTCTAACCGTATGTTGTTTATTACAGCGATGATTATCTTTACATTAGGTACTGCCTTGGCAGCATTCGCACCGAACTTCGGCCTATTGCTGACTGGGCGTATGATCCAAGCGGCGGGTTCTTCTGTAATGGGACCTTTGCTGATGAACATCATGCTCGTTAGTTTCCCACGTGAAAAACGTGGTACAGCTATGGGTATCTTCGGTCTTGTTATGATTACAGCACCAGCTATCGGACCTACTTTGTCAGGATATATTGTAGAGTACTATGACTGGCGTGTATTGTTTGAAATGATTCTTCCATTGGCGGTAATCAGCTTGTTACTTGCTGTCTGGAAGCTTAAGAATGTGATGCAGCAAAATACAGAAGCTACACTAGATTATCTATCTATTGTGCTTTCTTCCACCGGTTTCGGTGGTTTGCTTTATGGATTCAGTTCCGCAAGCTCTGACGGCTGGACAGATCCAATCGTACTTACAACATTGATTGTCGGTGCAATTGCTTTAATTGTCTTTGTCATGCGTCAGCTGCGCATGGAGAAACCATTATTGGATTTGCGTGTTTATAAACATCCGATGTTTGCACTTTCTTCCGTTATTTCTGTCGTAAATGCTGTGGCAATGTTCTCAGGTATGATTTTGACACCAGCATACGTTCAGAATGTACGCGGAATTTCACCATTGGATTCAGGATTGATGATGCTTCCTGGTGCCATCATCATGGGTGTGATGTCACCAATTACCGGTCGTCTATTCGATAAATTCGGACCGCGCATCTTGGCAGTGGTCGGTTTAGCTATAACGGCAGTTTCTACTTATATGCTTGCACACTTACAGCTGGATTCCAGCTATGCCTATATCATCTTCATCTACACATTGCGGATGTTTGGTATGTCGATGGTAATGATGCCGATCATGACAAATGGTCTGAACCAATTGCCAACGGTTCTGAACCCGCATGGTACAGCGGTGAATAACACGGCTCAGCAAGTATCCGGTTCAATCGGTACAGCTATCTTAGTCACAATCATGAACTCTGTAACGAAAAATGAAGGTGAAAGCTTGATGGCTGGAGTGGACCCGACTACTTTAACAGAAGCATCTACTGCGCTAATGACGCAGAAGGCACTGTTGGCAGGTATCCAAGCTGCCTTCTGGGTAGCACTAGCGATTAATATTGTGGCATTGGTGCTGGCACTGTTTGTAAAACGTGTGGACACTAGCAGTGATGCTGTACGAAAAATTGAAAAACAAGATAGGGGCGGTCAGGTAACCCCTGAGCCTGCAAAATAAAAAGAATGGATCCGGTTCTACCGGGTCCATTCTTTTTTGTAGATAATATATTTCGGTTAGGTCACAGTCACTGCAAATCTCAGGTTTTTCCTTCCCTCTACACTCATTTTATCTTAAGAAAATCTTAAGAATATTTTTCCAAAAATTATATTGCTTGCCTTTTGGTAGTGGTGTACTATTTCCTTAGTACAATTTTGGAACTTATTCCTATTCGTCCACGTAAAGAATTAACAGAGAGAGAAAAGGGAGGAAACCGATGCAAACTCAAGTAAAAGAACCTCAGAATAAATTGCCGAAAGAATCATTGCGCGTCGGATTGATAGGAGACGTCATATTTGATGTGGTAGTACTGCTGATTTTTGCTGTTCTGTTTGGACTAGATTTTCTTTTCGAATGGCCGGCTTGGATTGGAACAGTACTTTTAATTCTGTTAATCATCTCTGTACCGCTCTTAATCATTGGCTACTTAGGAACCGTTATCGACCATCGCAACTGGCGCTATGATATAGACGAGGAATATGTCCAGTTGAGACAAGGAGCATGGTTCCAAAAGGATCAGCTTATTCCAGTCACGAAAATTCAGTCTGTTGAAACGAAGCAAGGACCACTTCTGAGGAGATACAAACTTCGGGCAGTGGAGATCGAGACAATGGCTGGGGAGTACAGCATCCCGGCATTACCTGATAAAGAGGCCTATGCATTGAGGGATGAAATTGCAGCATATGCTAAGGCAAAGGAAGAGGATGACTGATGGAGAAGAGACGTTATCATCCGGCTAATATGTTGTTTGCTATTGTGAAGATAATTAGGGGCTGGATTGTGCCGCTTATAATTGTTTTCTTTTTCAACAATACAGATGGTTGGGGATCATATGCAAAGTACGGCATTCTAGGAATAATGCTGCTTTCTATTATCAGTAGTATTCTAAAATGGCTTACAGATAAATATACAGCCGATGAGCGAGCGTTTCACTTGTACAGCGGTATCTTTTCAAAATCAAGTCGAACTGTTCCGTACGAAAAAATCCAAAATGTAACGAAGCATACAAATCTTCTACATCGCTTACTTCGATTAACTGCGATTAAATTCGAAACAGGTTCCAAGGAGAAAGCTGTAGACTTTCAAGTCCTGACGAAAGAAGAAGCCTCTCGAATAGAGCAGTTGACCAAAGGAAATGTACAGGAGCAAGCTGCTATACAGGAAATAGAGATAAGCGGAGACGATTTAGAAGAAGAGGATGCAGTATCTGAACAGACAGTTCCTCATACTGAGAAGAAAATTATCCACTTCAAACCAACAAAGAAAGAACTTATCAGAGCATCATTCACTTCGTTGAGCTTTTTGCTGGTTCCGCCGCTGTTGATATCCTTCTTGCTGAAATTCGATATTTTCTTTGACTGGAGCGAAATGCGTCAGTATTTACCACTATTGAAAGTCTGGTGGATTACGGCATTTGGGCTTATTGGAATTATTGTGGTGTCCTTGCTTGTCGGGATGTGGCGGGTTGTGCAAAAGTACGGAAACTATGAGCTGGCGTCAGATGATGAGTATATTTATATCCAGACAGGGCTTTTAAGTGAATCAGCCTTTTCCATTCGGAAAGCTAGGGTACAAGGTATTGAAATCACCCAGCCGGTCTTGCATCGACTGTTAGGGTTAGCGAAGGTGAAGCTGATTAGTACAGGTTCTCTGGATATTAGCGACGAGACGGAAACTATCAACTCGCTATATCCTTATTTTCCACTGAAACAGGCAAAGATCCTGATTACCGAGATATTGCCGGAGTATGAGGTGCAGCTTTCGATGGAGAGACTGGAGCAGAAGGTATTGCTTTACCGCTTGCTGCAGCCGAGTATTATTTGGCTCGGCGTGACCATCACCTTGTATTTCTGGCGCCCAGAGTTGCTGGGCTATGAAATAAAGTGGTGGATTGTTTCTATCGTTCTGCTTATTGTGATAGAAGGGTATCGCTATTTGGATTTTAAACATACGAGCTATCTGATTAGCGAGAAATTCTTCCAGACTAAAATGGGAGCATTAACAACAACACTCTTTGTGACAAAACGAAACAAAATGATTGAGATTGCTCGTAGTCAGAACCCGATGCAACGCTGGCTCAAGCTGGCAACAATCGAATCCGTCAATCGAGCGAAGCCGGTTCTGCATAATAAAATAAAAGATATTCCAGCAAGTGAAGCGAATCGTTTTTATGACTGGTTTTACCAACGGACAAAAGATGTCCGGAGAAGATAGGGAGAAGGGACAGCCCAATACGGGCTGTCCCTTTTTAATCAGTACACTTCACCTAGTATTTATTTGTCCTTCTCGGACCCATCTTCTTTTGCGTTATCTATCTTTTCATCAACAGTACCCTCTGTATACGTATCCTTAACTTGCTCATGAGTATCCGAAATACCCTTATCCACTGAATTTGATGATTCATTGTCTTGAGGTTTGTACATCTTTTCGGCTACCTCATTTGCAACTTCTTGCTTTGAATTATCCATCTTTTATTCCTCCTTCCATATATTCTTTAGTTTCCCGAATCGGAGGGAAAATATGTTTGGTAATTTGAATGAATAATATTCTGATCTATATACTTAATAAGTTCTGTCCTATTGCTGGAACGTTTATCATAGGTTTATTATGGGTAACCTTGAAGTAAGAAAGCGGATAGTGCAGAAATTTGACATAAGGAAATTCTTTACTATGTAAACGCTTTCATTGTAGAATGTATATAAGCAAGTTCTGCATCCTCAAAAAAGAAGGAGTGGACAGTAATGAAGAAAAATGAGAATAATTTTTTCGTAGGATTATTATATGGTACAGGCTTGAGTATTCCCCTTTGGGTTACGTTCTTTGCAGTAGTGAAAGGTATTTCCGAAGTGGTGTCCTAAAGCAAGAAAAGAAGCGTCAGCTGCGGCTGACGCTTTTTTTCATGTATACTTATAGAAAAAAAGGACGTTTTAAAATGCAGGATTTCAATACAATCTATGAACTGATGGAAAATGCTTTTCCGCCTGAGGAATATCGCAGCTATGCGGAGCAAAAAGCGCTGCTTGAGAGGGAAGATTATCACATTCACATATATGAAAAACAAGATAAACTTGCGGCGTTTTGTGCGATTTATAACTTGCAGGAATTAACGTTTATTGAACATATTGCAGTCAATGAAGATTTTCGAGGCCAAGGTATGGGCAGTAAGATCATGAAAGAAGTTATAACCAGCTCAGATAAACCGATCATTCTCGAGGTGGAACCGCCAGAAAGAGAAGAAAATGCTGCCCGCCGCGTGCGATTTTATGAGAAACTAGGGTTTCACCTGCATGACTTTCCTTATGAGCAGCCGCCCTTGCGGCAGGGAGAAGCACCTCTTCCTTTGCAGCTTATGAGCTATCCATATGCTTATGAAGCAGAAGCATTCGAACGAGTCAAAGATACAATTCTCCAGAGCGTTTACGGAATATAAAAGAACGCCTGCCCGGCGTTCGTCTCGTTATCGATAATCATGCTTGTCTTTCCGATAGGCGCGAAGGGTAGATCGTAAGGCTGCATAGCTTCCAATAGCGGCATAGCCATAAAAATAGCCCATAAAAATAGCCGCAATCAGATTGTGGGGATGGCTGAAAAAGATAGATAAAATCAAACCGCTCAGTAAGGCAATCGTAGGCGTATACTTGCCGGGAAGCGGCAGCAGGTGCTTTACGATTTGCGTAAAAATAAGAACGATGGGCACACCGAGCACGGCATCCCAGAAGTTCGTCATGATCATAGGAAATTCCAACGTCCCTACCTCCTTTGTATAACGTATGCTGGGCTGTCCCAACTTATTAAGGATGGAGTTAAATTTCCTTTATGAGCTGAAAAACCGTTTAGCAATCGGCGGGGTTGGGAAACAGATTATTAAGAAAACTAGCAATATAGTAGAAGTGCATTTTTACAATTGACCTGTATATATGGGATGGTGTATAGTGAATGTACACAAGATATAGTGTAACGGAGGCCATGAATATGCAAAGATACCTATTCGAGTACAAAATCCTGCCAACTGGCGAAACAAGTGAATTCAGTCACGTTGCAGCTTCTGAGGAAGAAGCGCGCCAGTCCATTAAGGAACGTGTGGCAGATTTGGAATTCGTTGAACCAGAAGAAGTCGAAATCGGCACCTTGCTACGTACATTGGATGCAAGCAAACAATATTACGAATGTGAAGGATGCACCTGATTAAAAAGGCGACCCAGAGCTAATGCTCATGGGTCGCCTTTTTTTATAGCTTGAATACTGCAATTGATTCATTAAGCTGACGGCTTATATGCGTCAGTTCTTCTGCGGATGTTGCGATATTTGCGACAGCTTGAATTTGATCGGCAATCGAGGCTGCGATTTCTTCAACACTGGCAGCTGTTTCTTCAGATACACTGGATGCATTTTGGATGCTGTCCGTAATGTCATTCGTTTGTGCAGTGACTTGCTTGATTTCTTCGAGTAATCTGTTGCCGGCATTCTTTGTGGCTTCTGCTGCCGCCTCGATGGCTGTGAACTCAGCAGCTGTAGCAACGACAGAATGATTTAGCTGTTCTGCCTGTTGTTTATTAGATTCAATTCGAGCTACATTTTCTGCTGCTTCTTTCGTAATGGAGCTAATCATTTGCTGAATCTCTTTCGTAGCAGCATTAGACTGATCAGCAAGCTTTCGAACTTCGCTTGCAACTACAGCAAAGCCTTTGCCATGTTCTCCTGCCCGTGCTGCTTCGATACTTGCATTAAGAGCAAGTAAATTCGTTTCTTCTGTTATATTCTCTATTACATCAGTAATTCGGACAATCTGCTGCAAGTTCTTATCAAGTTCCTGCATTCCAGCTGAGATAGCTTCTACTGATTGCATCGAAGCATTATTGGCCGACGTCAAATCATGCATCATATTGCTGCCTTTTGTTGTTGCTTCACTTGTTTGAAGTGCGGCTTGGGCTATTGCATCACTTTGCGCTGTCATCATGTGGATAGAATCGTTGAATCCGCTTAGATGATATGTTGTCGTTTCCAGATCAGATGCTTGAGAGCTAGCTCCATTGGCAATATCATCTACTGCCACGCCGACTTGTTCGCTGCTTGCAGATGTTTCCTCACTGACTGCGGAGAGCTCGGAAGCTGCATCTGATACTTTATCACTGGATTGGATGATGCTTTGTACTAGTGAACGCAGTTCGCCAGACATTTTCGTGAAAGCATTACTTAGAACACCAATTTCATCCTTGGTTTCTTTTAGCTCTTGTTCTCTGAAATCACCGGCAGCAAGCTGTGTAGCTGCGTCCGTCACCGCTTTTAATTGTGTAAGTTTCGGCCGGATCAAAAAATAAAAAAGAACGAGACTCAGTATGGTAAGGGCTGTTGTAACCGCAATTATAAACCATTTAACACTTTCCAGATCCTTATAGAAAAGATCCGTATAGACAGTTATACCTACCGTCCAATTCCAAGGCTGGAAATAGTTCACATAAGCCATCTTCTCCCTAACATCTCCTGATTTCTCATCGGTGTCATCGTAGCTTAGAAAGCTATCTGCATCTTCTTCATCGGTCGATTGGGCTAATAAAATCATATCTTCTCTATTTTTCTTTGTACTGTCATCCGCCGGAGGTGAGCCAATCTCCTCGGTTGGGTGAAGGACCATATTAGCTTGGTTATCGTAAGCGATAATATATCCGGCGCCGTCTTTATAATTGAAATTTGATTGCGATAAGTCATGTGCGCCGTCTTCGATAGGACCATTCAAGATATTACGTGCTTCTTCCTGTGCTTCTTCTAAGGTCATTTCACCATTTTCCACGCGCTCGTTCAACACTGTGAGCAGACTGCTGGCACTATTGGCCATATGCCGCAAATCCATCTTTCCAGCATCAATCAATTCATTCTTTGCTGTCATATAACTGATGGTACCGACAGCCGCGCCGCAGATAATCGTGATCACTGCAACGACAATCATTAACCTTGTTGCTAAGCCATGTCTCTTTTTCATGGTAATCCCCCTCTGAACATAGATCCGTTCACCTATATAATCGGTGTTTGAAAACGTTTGTGAAGTGAAAAAGAAGAAGGATATAATTTTTTTGTAAATATCATCTAAAAATTGGAAAGGAAGATGCGCAATGACGGCAATAACGCATATTGGCATGACGGTTTCCAATCTCGATGCTGCAATCAATTGGTATAAGGAGGCATTAGGCTTCCGGATCATTGCTGGACCATTCGACATGAAAACAGAAGAAGGTGACATGACCCGTGATCTTCAGGGAGAGAAAGTGAAGCACATCCGGAATGTCCATATGAGTGCATCAAATCAAATTGGTATTGAATTATTCGAGTTTGTTGTGCCGGAAACAAGAGGAGAGGCGTCTAGAAAACCTTGGGAACCGGGAATATTCCATTTATGTGTAGTAGCAGAAGGTGGAGATGTTCATGGCATGGCAAAAAAAATAGAGAAGACAGGCGGAAAAATCATCAGCAAAATATGGACGCTGGATGAAGAAAAAGGGTATTGTCTTGTATACTGCCAGGATCCATTCGGAAACATTATTGAGGTTTATTCACACAGTACAGAACAGATTTATGCTAACCGTTAACGAATCATGGCAGTTTAGTAATGGGAAAAAGGTTATGCAGATGCACCCATGTCTGGAAAAACAAGTATGGCATCTAGACAGTCCGCACCCTTTACCGGTTTGGGTCTATCTGCTATACAGCATGTCCTCTATAATTGTGACAATATCTGATTAGTATCAGCAAAGGAGGACATGCATGTATATGAAACGACAGTTACTTATAGGGATTTTAGTTCTTTTTGGCGCATTTATTCTGCTCTATCCATCAACGAGTTTCGCCCAAAGCGGCACTGTTGATGTTGATACGACTTTAAATGTCCGGGCAGAGCCAGCCACTTCTTCCGCCATAATTGGAAGCCTGCATCCGGGTGATACAGTTGATTTGTTAGAAGTGAAAAACAGCTGGGGCAAGATTACATACAAAGGCAAAACAGGTTATGTAAGCATGACTTACATACAGACAGGTTCTGGTGCATTAGAAGGAAAGACAATTGCTATTGATGCTGGGCATGGCGGTAAGGACAGCGGTGCTGTCGCAAACGGTGTGCTCGAAAAGAATGTTGTTCTGCCTATTGCACAGAAAACAGAAGCGAAGCTCAAAGCACAAGGTGCTGATGTGATCATGACTAGATCAGGGGATACATTCATTGAGCTGGAAGATCGAGCTGCTAAGGCAAATGCAGCAGGAGCGGATGTATTTGTGAGTATTCATGCAAATGCTTCCTCGGCAACATCTGCTAGCGGCACGGAAGTCTATTATTATCCGGGGTCATCTAGCGGCCAATCACTAGCGAACAGTGTGCAAAGTGGTCTCGTGAACCAGCTTGGATCACGTAATCGTGGCATTAAGAGTGCTGATTTCAATGTTCTTCGAAACACAAGCATGCCTGCTGTACTAGCAGAGATCGGGTTCGTCACAAATGCTGCAGAAGCGGGTAAGCTGGCATCGAGTGCATATCAGGACAAAGCAGCCACTGGACTTGTGCAAGGAGTAAAAGAATACACAGAATAATCTATTTATTTATTCCGGTAAAAGGCAGCAAATCTAGTATTTGCTGCCTTTTACTTTCATTGACTTGATCAAGTAGCGCATAAAAGCTCTGATTTCCTGTAAGGAGAGGAATTGTAAAATATTTGGCAAGACTATTAGACTATTAATTGGTAACATATTCATCTATAATGGATGGCGAATCTACAAAATTCTACAAAAACGGAAGGGGAATCGTATGCTAGGAAAACATCTGACGCACCGCTCGCTGTTGGTCTTTATTATCGCACTTATAGCAGTTGTTGCTTTTATGCCGGCAACGAGTTATGCGAATAGCGGAACTATCGACGTATCGACGTCTCTGAATGTAAGAGCAGAGCCTTCTAATGATGCAGAAGTAATTGGTAAACTGCAAGGCGGCCAAGCAATTGACATTAAGGAAGTCAATCATGACTGGGGCAAGATAGATTATTATGGGCAAGAAGGATACATAAGTATGGTGTTTGTCAGCGGAGCCCAAGACTCAGGTTCTGCACAAGCAGATGTGCAGCAGACTTCACAGACTGCTGACGCAACCGAAGGCTATGTCCAAGTTGCCACTTCGTTGAATGTCCGATCAACTCCGGATATGTCAGCTTCTGTAGTAGACAGTCTGTATAATGGTGATGCTGTCTCTATTCTTTCGATTGATAATAATTGGGCACAAATTGAACATAATGGAACAACGGGTTATGTGAGCATGGACTTCATTACGACAAGTGAAAATGAAGCATCTTACAGCCTGTCACCGTTAAAAGGAAAAACTATTGTAATTGATGCAGGTCATGGCGGAAAAGACAGCGGCGCAATCGGGGATTACTTTTATGAGAAGTCCGTCGTCCTGTCCATTGCATTAAAAACACAAGCACAGCTGGAGAATTTAGGCGCGAATGTAATCATGACGCGGGATGATGATACATTTGTAGCGCTGGAAGCAAGAGCAGCCATGTCAAATGCTGCGAATGCATCTATGTTCGTGAGTATTCACTTGAATGCTACTTCAGAGGAATACGTCAGCGGTACGGAAGTTTACTATTATCCGGATGGAGATACGAGTGTCCAGCTCGCTTCGAAAGTACAGGATAATCTTTCTTCTCAGCTTGGATCGATTGACCGAGGTACACAGGCAGCTGATTTTAGTGTCCTGCGTAATACCAATGCACCAGCGATCCTAGCGGAAATTGGTTATATTACCAATTCAGCAGAATCTGCTAATCTGGCAACAAGCAGCTATCAGGAAAAAGCTGCATCTGGAATTGTGCAGGGACTGGAGAATTATTATCAATAAAAAAACACGAAACGATGCGGAAATTCCGCATCGTTTTTTATTTTGCCAATTCGACATCAGCAATGTAATAGGAAGACCCATCTGCTAGTTCTTTGTACATCTGAATATAGATCTGGTTTATTTCTTGGCCATCCTTATTTATGATATTGCGCCAATCCTGTCGAATTTGTCCTTTATTAGTTGAAGCTGTCTTCTTGGAATAGAGTCGATGTGCATCCGGGATGATTTCCTTTACGTAATCGGAAATGCTCCGCTCTAGCTCATGCCGGATAACTGCTTCTTTGCCTGCAGTATATGCGTATCGAAATTGCATCTGGCTGTTCGTCCTCCTAGGTATGCTCTATAAATTAGAACGTTTGTTCTTGTTTATAGTATAAAGGATATGCAGTAAGTTGACTAGTGTAAATTGGCAAAATAAACCTTGATTGATTGTGACAAATTATTGAACAGCAATGATAGAAAACATTCAGTAATGTAAGCGCGCTATTTGCACCTATCCTGAATGTATAGTAAACTTTAGTTGTAAAGAAAGTAAAGAATGTAAGGAAAACTTGAAAGAAGGGCGAAATCATGGAGTTAGCAAAGCTTAGTTCAAAAGGGCAGATCACCGTTCCGAAACATATCCGGGATGTGCTCAGCGTCAAAGAAGGAGAACATGTCGCATTTGTTGAAGAAGGCGGTATCGTGTTCATGGCGAAGGCGGATCTTGATTCGATCCACGATCTGCAGGAAATACTAAGTGACAGTAAGTTCAAGGAAGTCGTCCGGAAGGCAAAACAATTGAAATAGGAGGCATCAGTATGAACATCCGTGAATCAGATTTGCCGGGTATCGGGAAAAAGTTCGAGCTTATGACGGATAATGACGATAAGGTAGTCGTTATCATCCATGACGATGGCCGTCGGGAAGTTTACCATTACGATGACGAAGATTTGGATGAAAGCATCTCCGGTGTTACTTTCACCGACTCTGAGGCAAGACAGCTCGCTTCCATCATCGGCGGCATGACGTATAAGCCGAAGGCAGTGGAAACAATTGAAGTCGCATTCGATGACCTTGTGATCGAATGGTATAAGCTTGGCCCCAATGCTCCGATCATTGGGAAGACCATCGGAGAGATCGGTATCCGCCAGAATTACAACATCAACATCATTGGAATCGTTCGCAAGAATCATTCGAAGCAGCTGAACCCTGGTGTCGATACAGCATTCAAGAGTGGAGATACTATTGTTATTTCAGGAGAGCGGGCCGATATTAAACGTGCCAACAGTGAATTATTCTTGAAAGAAAGGGGATAGGCTATGGACCATTTAGTATTTGAAGTAGGGACTGCGCTTGTTTTAATTGCAATCGCAGCCATACTTGCCAACAAGTTAAACTTCTCCATCATCCCGTTCCTCATTATCATCGGGATGCTGGTCGGACCACATGCACCTAGTTTTGGCATAATTAATCTCCAGTTTGTCCACAGTGAAGATATCATTGCATTCCTCGGACGAATTGGTGTTCTATTCCTCCTGTTCTATCTAGGGTTGGAATTCTCAATAGGGAAACTGATTAAATCAGGTAAAAATATTGTTGTAGGCGGCAGTATCTATATCGGTATCAACTTTGCCCTCGGCTTCCTGTATCCGTTTATACTCGGTTTTCCAATCAAGGAAACATTGATTATTGCAGGTGTCATAACAATCAGTTCCAGTGCGATCGTCGCAAAAGTTCTTGTAGATTTGCGTCGTACCGGTAATACGGAAACTGAATTGATTCTAGGTATCATTATGTTTGAGGACATTTTCCTCGCAGTTTATTTATCCACTGTATCAGGCTTGGTATTAGGAGACTCCAGTTCCTTGGGAGGAACAATCCTGTCCATTCTGATCGCGCTAGGTTACATGCTGTTGTTCTTCGTCATTGCACGGAAGGCAGCACCTCTTTTAAGCAAGCTTCTACGTATCTCCTCAAATGAGATATTTATCATCGTCATTTTCGCATCACTATTCTTTATCGCAGGCTTCTCGGAGACAATCCATGTAGCCGAAGCAATCGGAGCCCTCTTACTCGGACTTGTATTCTCTGAAACCGATCAAGGTGAACGGATCGAGCATATGGTTGTCCCATTCCGTGATTTCTTCGGGGCCATCTTCTTCTTCAGCTTTGGTCTGAGTATCGATCCGACTACACTGGGAGACGCTGTATGGCTTGCACTCGGAGCTGTAGCCATCACAATAATCGGTAACTTTGTTGCTGGTATGATCGCAGGCCGGCGGGCAGGTCTATCACATAAAGCGTCCACGAACATCGGTCTGACCATTGTCTCTCGTGGAGAATTTTCTATTATCATGGCCAATATAGGTTTGGCCGGAGGACTTATGGGTGTGCTGCAGCCGTTCTCAGCGTTGTATGTGCTGATTCTTGCCATACTTGGCCCATTGATGACAAAAGAATCCAAGCATATCTTTAACTTCCTTAATAAAATATTCAAATGGCAGGAAGTCAAACCGAAAAGGGTTCGTGAATCCTAATTTAAAAGGAAGGTGCACAAAGTGTGCCTTCTTTTTGTTATGACAATAAATTTACAAGTATATAGCTTGCGGCAAGCCGTATATGGCAGGTAACATATAAGGAACACTTGTCCAAAATATTCTGTCGAATCCAATTTGAAGGGAATGCTTGTATGACGAAGCTATCAATCTATCATCCGTCAGTCTCGCGGATTATAGATAATATTAATAAAGTAATCATTGGAAAAGAAGAACCAATTGTACTTAGTCTGACTGCACTCCTTGCTGGTGGTCATGTTTTACTGGAAGACGTACCGGGTGTCGGTAAAACGATGCTGGTCCGCTCCCTTGCTCGTTCAGTTGATTGTGATTTCAAACGTATCCAATTCACACCTGATTTATTGCCATCTGACGTTACAGGTGTTTCTATCTACAACCCAAAAACGCTAGAATTCGAGTTCCGTCCTGGACCTATTTTAGGGAATATCGTGCTTGCCGATGAGATTAACCGTACATCTCCAAAGACACAGTCTGCTTTGCTTGAGGCGATGGAGGAGAAGAATATTACAGTAGAGGGTAATGCACTGCCGCTAGCGGATCCTTTTTTTGTCATGGCAACACAGAATCCTGTCGACTATGAAGGTACGTATTCGCTGCCTGAAGCACAGTTAGATCGCTTCCTTCTGAAGCTGCGAATGGGATATCCGAATGCACAAGAAGAAATGCAGATGCTGGATTCTGTTGGTATGAAACATCCAATTAATCGTGTTGAGCCGGTTATGACTAAAGCAGATCTATTAAAAATGCAGGAAGCAGCAGCCAATGTGTATGTCGCTCCTCAGATACAGCAGTATATAGTAGATTTAGCGCAGATATCCCGCAGTCATCCAGATGTTTATTTAGGACTTAGCCCGCGCGGATCTATTGCCATGATGCGGGCAGCGAAGGCTTATGCTTATATCCATAATCGCGACTATTGTTTACCAGATGATGTACAAGTTTTGGCGCCGTTTGTACTTGGCCACCGGATTTTACTCCGTTCAGAAGCACGCTACGATGGCCTGACACCTGAAAGATTGGTCCAGCGTCTGCTGGAAGCAGTGGATGTACCTGTAGAGAGGGAATCTGTACATGAAAGGTAAGTTCCGCTTCGCCTTTAGGCTCGGAGGCATCGTCTTGCTGGCTGCCATCCTATTCTGTTACAGCATGTTCCAAGGAGGTTTTGTCAGCTGGTTTCTGTTTTATGCTTTTCTTCCGATTCTGCTTTATGTGCTGCTGGTGCTGTGCTACCCGCTTGCTAGCTGGAAGGTGGATCGTACGCTTTCCAAAACATATATCAGGAGCGGTGGAGAAGTAACTGTCGAAGTCAGTTTGACCCGCCGTTTTCCCTTCCCGCTTATATATTTGGAAATGGAAGATCTTCATGACCGATCTCTGCTAAAAGTAAGCCGACCAGACGGAACCCTGCAGTTTGCCCAATCTCGTCAGCCGAAGCAGCATATTCTATTTCCTTGGTTTCGGAGGAATCTTAAAATCCAATATGTGCTGGACAGGCTTCCTCGAGGGGAACATAGCTTCTATCAAATTCGTCTGCGTACTGGCGACCCGTTTCAGCTGGTCGAAAAAGAAGCGGTTTTTGAAGTCGTACAGAAGCTGCATGTTTATCCAGCTGAAAGGGAGATTACAGTTGGGAACCCGCAAACCGTTTTTGCAGAAGGTGCTGCTGTTGCCTATGCTCCGCGTTCAAAGCAGACTAGCGTTGTCTCTGGCATTCGGGAGTACACCCCAGGTGACCGGTTCAGCTGGATCGACTGGAAAGCGTCTGCCAGAAAACAAGATATGATGACGAAAGAATTCGAACAGGAAAAAAGTGCGGATGTACTCGTGGTTTTCGATAGAAGAGGAGCAAAGCAGACAGAAGAACTTTTTGAATATAGCGTCGTCATTGCTTTTTCTGTCTACCAGAAGCTGAAAAGCAGAAATGAGCAAGTCGGCTTCATGAGCATCGGCAATTCAGCTAAGTGGCTGCCAGCTGCAATGGGCAGTGCTCAGCTTCAGCGTGTGCAACAGTATTTGACTACTGTGAAACAGGAGCAGGAACAGACGCGGCTCCAAGCTTTAGCAGCAGAACTGTCCAGACAACCTAAAGGTTCAACAGTTTATTATGTAACAACTGATTTGGACAGTCGGGAGCTGGCAGTGCTCCGCAAATTAAGGCAAAGCGGTTATATACTGACCGTTTTATACATCTGTCGTCATGCAGAAGTAGGAACAAAGGAAAAGAACCTAATACGGGAAGTTCGTCAGCTTGGTCATCAGATGGATATCTATCCCATACAGCAAACGGTCCAAACGGAGGTGCAGCAAAATGCGTAGAAAAATCGGTCAATTACAGTGGCTGCGTTATCTCATCTTTGTGTGTGGATTCCTCTTGTTTTGGGAATGGCTCCGTCCGCTTGATCAGATTAGTGATACAGGCAATTTGCCCATCTTTGTAGTATTTACAGCTATCTGCTTCTTACTGTCCGCGCTTAAACTGCGCTGGTGGGTCAGCTTTTTGCTGAAGTTTGTTTTAATGGTAATAGTTCTGCAAGTGTTTCTTATTCAGGAAAACTTAATATCCGGAAGCTGGTTCACGTTTATCCTAACGGAGCTTGAAAATAATCTCCAATTGCTGTTTACGGGTGAATTTGTCTCGTTGACACCATTTTTTAGAACGTTACTATTTTTGACTTTGCTCTGGCTGATGAGCTATTTGCTTTATTACTGGTTCATCGTAGTCAATCGTATTTTCTTCTTTATTATCATGACTTTCCTTTACATTGGGATTCTTGATACATTTACCCCTTACGATGGCAGCGGAGCAATTGTCCGTGTCTTTCTGATCAGCTTTTTTGCGATGGGAATTTCTACTTTTGCAAAACTATATCAAGGCAGAGAAAAACGGAAGTTTCCGAAGCAGGTGCTGCTGTGGAGCATCCCGCTACTCTCTATACTTGCTGTTTCCGCTGCAGTAGGCTATGCAGCACCGAAGCTGCCGCCGCAATGGGCTGATCCTGTGCCATTTATCCAAACGATGTCAGATAACAACAATGAAAATGAAGGGGAAGGCGGCATCCAAAAAGTAGGCTACGGAGAAAATGATTCCCGTCTTGGAGGTCCGTTTGTTCAGGACAATTCAATCGCATTCTGGGCAGCAACAGAAGCAAGCGGCTATTGGCGTGTTGACAGTAAGGATGTGTATACAGGCAAAGGCTGGGAACGTTCAAGGGAGGCAGAACCGCAAAGCTTCCAAAGCGGAGACCAGGTCGGTATTGATCTTTACACAGAAAATGTAGCCACTGAAGCGCGGGAAGCGATTGTCTATCCAAGTCAAAATCAAATACTGGATAGGCTCGTATATCCTTATGGTGTGCAGACATTTTTCAGCGGGCAGGTAGGAGCTGCTGTTGATTCTGATTTCGGTGTCGTAGAAACATTCAATCGAGCACAATATCCGGATGAGAATTATACGATTGCCTTTGAAGAACCACAGTATAATATCGATGATCTGCGCAATGATTCTGAGCTGGATGATGACAATACCCATTATCGTTATACGCAGCTGCCTGAATATTTGCCGGAGCGTGTCCGTGAATTAGCCGAGGAGATCACTTCTTCTGCCGATACACGGTATGATAAGGCAAAGGCAGTGGAACAATATTTCAATCAGAATGGCTTTCAATACCAGACACAGGATATACCTGTACCAGAAGATGATCAGGATTATGTCGATCAGTTTCTATTTGAAAGCAAAATCGGCTATTGTGATAACTTCTCGTCTGCAATGGTTGTACTGTTACGAGCAGCGGATATTCCTGCGCGCTGGGTGAAAGGGTTCACGGCAGGACAGCCTGGGTCGAACCCAAGTGTATCTACCCCTGATGGTATGTCCTCTTATCTAATTACGAACGGAAATGCTCATTCATGGGTAGAAGTGTATTTCCCGGAAACTGGTTGGGTTCCATTTGAACCAACTCAAGGATTTACAAACCCAGCAGAGTTTACTAGCGAAGAAGATGAGACGCCAGAGACTCCGGAAGCAGAAACAGAAACGCCAGAAGAAGAAGAACAAAGCCCGGCTCCAGAGCAGCCAGAAGAGCAGCAGCAGGAAGAAGAACAGGCGGCAGATAGTCAAACGGATAGGGCTTCCATTCATCCACTGTATTGGGTCATTCCGTCGGCAGTATTTCTTATAGCAGCACTTGCCCTGTATTTCACCCGCTACAAATGGCTGACAGCTTATTACATTCGAAAATACCGAAATGAACAATCTGAGGAGACATATGAAAAAGCCTATCATTATTTGCTGCGCCTGCTAGCACATAAGGGCTTCAAACGTCATTCCGGTCAGACGCTCAGGGAATACGCCATTACAATTGACCGGGAATTCGGCAATAAACAGATGTCTGAACTGACGAGCGAATACGAAAGAATCTTGTACCGCAACGAAAAAAGCGCACCTGCATGGATAAATGCCGTCGAATTGTGGGAAAATTTAATTAAACAAGCGGCATCTTGACCCATTTTGGGCACATTGATAGAATAAGAGGCAATAAGCACCTTCAGAAGGACGCAGTTTAGTGCTGCTGACGTTTGTGAAGGCTTGAGCCGACAACGTTACTTTTGCTGGATTCCGCCTTAAACATGGCGCGAATTCAGCTTCTGTTTTTTCAAGACGTGATAAAGGTAAAATGTGGTGCATGCACCCAACCTGCTTATATCTAGAGAATAATGAAGGAGTGGACAGACTTTGGATATCGATACAGATATGATATTGGTACTGGACTTTGGAAGCCAGTACAATCAATTAATCACAAGAAGGATCCGGGAGTTCGGTGTATACAGCGAATTACATTCCCACAAACTGACAGCAGATGAGATTCGTAAGATGAACCCGAAAGGAATCATCCTTTCCGGCGGACCGCACAGTGTATATGACGAAAACAGTTTCCGTTGTGACGAAGAAATCTTCGAACTTGGAATCCCAGTATTGGGTATCTGCTATGGTATGCAGCTAATGACGCAACATTTCGGTGGAAATGTGCAGCGTGCTGACAGCCGGGAATACGGCCGTGCGGAAATTACATTGACAAACCCATCTGTCATCTTTAAAGATTCACCGGAAAAACAGCTAGTCTGGATGAGCCATGGTGATAAAGTATTGGATCCAGCACCAGGCTTCAGCGTTGATGCGACAAGCCCGTCCACCCCAGTTGCTGCCATCAGCAACAAAGAACGTAACCTTTATGGTGTTCAGTACCACCCTGAAGTGCGCCATTCCGAGTACGGAAACCATATGCTGAAGCAGTTCGTTTTCGACGTCTGCCATGCAAAAGCGGAATGGACGATGGAAAACTTCATCGAAATGGAAACAGAAAAAATTCGTCAGCAAGTCGGCGACAAAAACGTTCTTTGTGCATTGAGCGGCGGTGTAGACTCTTCTGTAGTAGCTGCCCTTATCCACAAAGCAATCGGCGATCAGCTGACATGTATTTTTGTGGATCATGGTTTGCTTCGTAAAAACGAAGGTGCAATGGTCGAGAAGACTTTCCGTGACGAATTCAAAATCAATTTGGTTGCAGTGCATGCACAAGACCGTTTCTTGGGCAAGCTGAAAGGCGCTTCAGATCCAGAACAAAAACGTAAGATCATTGGTAATGAATTCATCTATGTATTCGATGATGAAGCATCCAAGCTTGAAAACATGGACTTCCTTGCACAAGGTACACTGTATACGGATATCGTAGAAAGCGGTACAGAAACAGCACAGACAATTAAATCTCACCATAACGTGGGCGGACTGCCAGAAGATATGCAGTTCGAATTGATCGAACCATTGAAAACATTGTTCAAAGATGAAGTACGTGAACTAGGAACTGAGCTTGGTTTGCCGGACGCGATCGTTCACCGTCAGCCATTCCCTGGGCCTGGACTAGCAATCCGTGTTATCGGTGAAATTACAGAAGAGAAGCTTGAAATCGTGCGCGAATCCGATGCGATTCTACATGAAGAGGTTGCAAAAGCAGGTCTTGAACGCGATATCTGGCAGTACTTCACTGTCCTTCCAGGATTCAAGAGCGTCGGTGTAATGGGAGATGCTCGTACGTATGACTACACACTAGGAATTCGTGCGGTAACTTCTATTGATGGTATGACCTCCGACTGGGCACGTATCCCATGGGATGTATTGGAGCGTATCTCTGTACGTTTCGTCAATGAAGTGAAACATGTAAACCGCGTCGTGTATGACGTGACGAGTAAGCCACCTGCAACAATCGAGTGGGAATAAAGGAAAGAGGCCATGCTATCAATCAGATAGCATGGCCTCTTTTTGTACAAGCAGATGAGTTTTACCGGATTGCTGGTCATAAACAAGCTCGTGTATGGACAGCAGTTCGTACAGATAGATACTTTCAATCGGGAAGTAGCCATCTGACGGATCCTTCGGCATATCGATGCTCCAGAATAACTGGAACAAGTCCTGAAACTGCTTTTCGCCTGACACTTGATCTTCCTTCATCCAATGTGATAGTTTCCCTTGAACTGCTTCAGCAGCTGCACCGAAGCGGTTGCGCTGTTCTGTATTCCAATGCAGCTGTCTGTCGCTGCGCCCTGCGTGAATCAAATTCCAAAGATGATAATGAATCAGCTTCAGCTTCTGAGTTAGGGCTGCTTCTTTATCTAATACTGCTTTTGCTTTCGAATTCGGAAGATGATATCGCATTTCCATCTGCTGGTGCTGCACATACTGTTCCAGGAGCAGCCGTTCATCTGTCAGTTTGCTGAACGATGCCGTTAAACTGTGGACAGGCTGGTCACCTTGTGTTTTCCTGATCCTTATATCAACGAAAGCATGGATCAGCTCATTCGTATGCGAAATAACTAAATCTAACTGCTGACGAGATTTCTTAAAGTAATCTGGCGGCAGGATAAGCATATTAACCAATGTTGAAATGATAATTCCAATAACGCTTCCGCCGAGCCGGGCCCAGAAATCTGCCCATAAACTTGTATGTTCCACGTCAATCATAGCAACTGCTGTAATTGTCGCTACAATCAAACCTGCATGGAGTTTTAATTTAAAGCAAACCAGAATCGTCAAAAAAGCCGCTGCCGTGTAGGTCAGCGGAGAAGCTCCGAATAAATAAATCGAAAGAACAGAAAATGCTGCTCCGACCATACTGGCTGGTAAACGGATCAGACCTTTTTGTATGGATGCATGAATTGTCGGCTCTATCGTCACGATAGCTGCAATAACCGCAAAAGCCGGTGATATGTGTACAATTTCACAAATTAATGCAGTAAAAAACACAGCAATCCCTGTCTTGATGACACGGCTGCCGATGAAATATTTCTTCACAGTCTGTCAACACCTTTGATGTAGCATGTTTACATTATAAAGTGTATAAAGCTGGCAATCAATGGTTGAATGTGGAAGAGTTATAGGGCTTGGAGCATGTTTTTTGAAGAAATGGTATAACCGCCGTAAATTTCGGGTAAAAAAAGAAAATACTTGGACCGGAAATACAGGGGGTAGCCATGATTATCAATTTAATGAAACAGAATAAGGTCAATTTTAAGCGTATTTACGGTGCTTCTAGTACGATTGCCAATATTGTCCGTTTTGATTCCCGTTACGTAACGAAACATGATGTTTTCGTTTGTATCCAAGGGGATAACCATGATGGGCACGCTTTTATAGAGGATAGCATTGCACAAGGTGCTTCTATCATTGTAGGAACAAATGAAGATCTGCTGAAATCCTATTATCGCCAGTTTGAGGATTGCACCTTCCTTGTTGTAGAGGATGCCCGGCTGGCGATGGCACAGTTGGCAGTGCTGCTATCAGATGAGGCTTGGACAAAGCTTGTTACAGTTGCTGTCACCGGAACAAATGGGAAGACGACAGTAGCGGCGTATGTCCGTTCCTTGTTGAATCAGCTCCAGCTTCGGACAACGTCAATTGGAACATGCGGTATTGTTACGTCCAAAGAGAAGCTCGACTTCTTTAAAAGCACGCCTACTACGCCTGAATCTGCTGATTTGCATGCGCTTTTCAAATTGCTGGAATCGGAGGGCGAAAAAGCGGTAGTTATGGAGGCAACGTCTATTGCATTGGATCAGAAGCGTACGGCAGCCATGACATTTGATGTTGCAATTCATACAAATTTATCTCCAGAGCACTTGGAATACCATGAAACAATGGATAATTACAAGCAGGCGAAGATGAAATTGTTTGAGCAAGCCGCTACTGCAATCGTAAATATCGACGACGAAGGAATGGCGCAGGATATTCTGGATACGTTCCAAGGGAAGCTGCTGACATATAGTCTTAAGAAAAATAGCGAGGCAGATTTGATTGCATCAAATCTTCAGACAGATGCGCATGGTATCCAATTTGAGCTTTATACAAATGGAAAAACATATACGATTCGTGCACCGATTTATGGTGCGTACAACGTGTCTAATCTTATTGCTGCAGTTGGAACAGCAATACATCTTGGTTACGATTTGGAATCAATCGTGGATGTCTTAGTTACAATGGAGAATCCTGAAGGGCGTTTTGAAGTAATCGAACAGTACGGCAGCAGGAAAATTATTCTTGATTATGCCCACACTCCAGCTGCATTGGATCAGTTATTAACAGCGGTGAATGCTATTCCGCATCGTCGCTTGATCGTAATGATATTGGGAGTCGGCATCAGGGATTTCGGGAAGATGCCGAAAATGGCGCAGACAATTGAGGGAAGAGCAGATGAGATTGTTGTGTCTGTTGATCATCCAGGTCATCATGATCCAAAAAACATCATCGATGCGGTATGTAAGGGTTTTAGTGACCGCGTGCAGAATGTGTCCACGGCACAGACGAGAGCCAAAGCTGTCTGTCTTGCGCTCGATCTGAGTCGGGAAGGAGATATTGTCCTGCTTACAGGCGGACAAATCAATGGTGCACAGTTCGTCAGAGGAAAGGCTATTCCGCATTCTGACCACGCAATTATTCAATCATATTTCGAAGAACAAAATGCAGAAAAGGTACAATCCACTATCAGCTGAATAAGTTGGAAACGATTACTAATACTATTCTTAGGTACATTTACCGAAAAAACATTGACGAAGCAGGCAAAATGCTTTTATAGTGAAAGAGTATTAATACTATATATTTTCGTCTTCGTATAATTTTGGGAATATGGCCCATGAGTTTCTACCAGGTTACCGTCATTAACCTGACTACGCTGACCTCTCAATCTGAGTTACATACGCAGATGTGGTGTAGATAGGAAACGCTTCTTGCTCTTAGGGCAGAAGTGTTTTTTATTTGAAAGCTTATCCTGCCCAATCGAAGCAACAGGAGGAGTAACAAGTTATGAAACGTTTTTTCCGTTTTGATGAATTGAACACGTCTTACCGAACTGAGATTATCGCCGGTATCACGACATTCCTGTCGATGGCGTACATCCTGTTCGTTAATCCTAATGTTCTGACTCTGCAAGGTGTGCCGGACAGCGCAATTCCTGGAGGCCGTATGGATGCGGGTGCAATTTTCACTGCAACAGCGATTGCTTCCGCGATTGGTACACTGATAATGGGTGTATTCGCTAAATTGCCGATTGCGCTCGCTCCTGGTATGGGATTGAATGCCTTTTTCGCTTTTACAGTTGTTCTAACTTATGGTATTCCGTGGGAAACAGCATTGGCAGGCGTTTTTGCTTCCGGTGTCATTTTCATGATTCTTTCTCTTTCGGGTTTACGTGAGCTTTTGATTAACTCAATTCCACCGACTTTGAAATTGGCTGTTGGCGCTGGTATTGGTCTTTTCATAGCTTTCATCGGTTTAAAGAACGCTAACCTCGTTGTGATGAGTGAGGATACAGTTGTGGCTCTTGGAGATATCCACAGCGGTCCAGCACTGTTAGCTATCTTTGGTATCTTTGTGACAGCAATTCTCTTGGTAAAAGGATTCCGCGCAGCGATCTTCATTGGAATGATCATTACTGCAGTAGCTGGCATGGTTGTCGGATTGATTGATCCGCCAACGGCAGTCGGAGACGTTGTCGGAAGCGTACCAAGTCTTGCTCCTACATTCGGGGCAGCATTTGCGCATTTCGGTGATATCTTCACGATTCAAATGCTGACTGTCATCTTGACTTTCTTATTCGTGGATTTCTTTGATACAGCCGGTACATTGGTTGCAGTAGCTACCAAAGCTGGTTTGATGAAAGACGGCAAGCTTCCAAATCCAGGTCAGGCTTTACTTGCGGATTCTGGTGCTACTGTTGCAGGTGCAGTGCTTGGTACTTCAAACACAACTGCATATGTTGAATCAACAACAGGTGTAGGCGCAGGCGGAAGATCAGGATTTACAGCTGTAGTGACTGCGATTTGTTTCCTTTTGGCACTATTTTTCAGTCCGCTATTGTCTGTCATTACCAACGAAGTGACAGCACCGGCCTTGATCGTGGTTGGTGTACTGATGTGTTCTTCCTTGAAGGAAATTGAATGGGATAAAGTAGAGTTGGCTGTACCAGCCTTTTTCACAATTCTGATGATGCCGCTCACAGGCAGTATTGCTACTGGTATTGCGGTCGGATTTATTTTCTATCCGCTTACGTTGCTTGTAAAAGGGCGTGTAAAAGAGATCCACCCAGTTATGTGGTTCTTGTTCGTCGTATTCATCTTGTACTTCATCTTTTTGGCATAAATAGAAGCCGCTCCTATTGGGGCGGCTTTTTTTATAGGAGATATATGACAGATTTGTGATCGGATTTTACCTTTATGCGTTGATTGCAACGGTGAAGGGTATAATTGTATTATACTTACGAGAGATTACAATCGTCTGTCAGCGGGCGAGGAGGAGGAGTTTCTATGAGTAACCGTTCAGTGAAGCTGGCTTGGTTCAGTTTACTGGCATATATCGCAGCCATCGTCGTCAATTATCTATCCAACGCCTTGCCGCTCGGTGGGAAGAACACCCGTCAATTATCTGATCAACTTGGCGTATTATTTCAGCCAGCAGGATATGCTTTCAGCATTTGGGGAGACATTTATCTATTCGCTTTTATTTGGGTCATCCGCTTATTCTTGCGGTCGACACGCGAAACAGAGTGGTATGGAAGAGCCGCTGGAGCATTCATTGCAAGCTGTATCTTTAACATCGCTTGGCTTTTCAGCTTCCATTATCAACTGTTTAGTATTTCCATCATTCCGATGGTGGGACTGTTAATCTCCTTGATCATCCTGTATCAAGCCATCTCCACTTCATCCGACCGCCGGAAATTTGATTTGTTTCCGTTTTCTATCTATATCGGCTGGGTTTCCGTCGCCACAATTCTGAACGTCGGAATTCTCTTTGTATCGCTTGGGGTAGATAATATTGAAGGGTGGCTTTTGTCAGGAGAAGTTTGGACAATCATTTTGCTGATAGTCGGTGCTGTTCTGGCAATTGGCTTCATGCATGTTTTCCGTGATAGTATCTATCCACTCGTGTTCATTTGGGCATATGTGGCTATTGCTTCTGCGAGAGCGGAGAACTTTCCGGCAATTACAGCAGTTGCCAGCATTATGGCGCTGCTCATTTTGATTGCCATACCGATTCATTTGTTTCGAAGACGAAAACGTAAGCAGTACGGCTACTGATACACATAAGCAGCAATTTTTTATTAGCAAGAAGGAGGAAGTAAGTTGTTAGAAATCCCACTCGTCATGTTATTGATTATCTTTGTCGTCAATATTGTTTATGTGAGCCTGAATACATTACGGGTGATTTTGACATTGAAGGGACGGCGTTATATAGCAGCATTCGTTAGTGTTTTCGAGGTTACGATCTATACCATTGGTCTCGGCTTAGTTCTAGATAACTTGGATCAAATCCAGAACCTGATTGCCTACGCACTTGGTTTCGGGATTGGTGTTATTCTTGGTTCGAAGATAGAGGAGAAGCTTGCACTCGGCTATATTACCGTCAATGTTATCTCGTCTGACCCGAGTATCGAGTTCACGAGAAGACTGCGGGAAAAAGGGTATGGTGTAACCAGCTGGTTTGCTTATGGAATGGATGGGGACCGCCTCGCCATGCAAATTCTGACGCCTCGTAAATACGAGCTCCAGTTGTATGAGGCAATTAAGGAAGTCGATCCGAAGGCTTTTATCATTGCCTACGAGCCTCGTCAAATCTTTGGCGGTTTCTGGGTGAAAAGTGTAAAGAGGGAGCGTATCCGTAATGCCAAAAGAAAAGAAACCAGCAAAGAAACGATTTGAGTTCGGTGAGAATGAGACAATCGATGCTTGCTTGGATCGTATCAAAGCAGAGGGCTATCTGCCAGTTCGGAAAGTGGAAGAACCGGTCTTTCGGGAAACCACCGAGAATGGGGCAAAGAAGGTAGAACCGATTGGAAGAAAAGTTATTTTTGATACAAAATTACTAAAAACCGAACATTAAATATAACAATATAACCATCGTTCGATTTTTTCATTGACGATGTGTGTCAGAATTGTTATCATAAACATGCATGAAAGACACGGCTAGATTTGACAACACTACAGCGCGAGATGTGAAGCTGTGCTTTATAGATCGTACCTCATATATTTCCGGAAATACGGTCCGGAAGTCTCTACCTGCTACCGTAAATGGCGGACTATGAGGGAAGATGGACTGCATGATTATGAGCCTACGACACCGTATGCCTATTCGTCTTCTCTCAGTTAGCGGGAGAGGTGAATAGGCTTTTTTTACGGCAAAAAGAGAAAAGAGGGATTGGATGGCGGAGATTGGAATCATCATGGGAAGCATCTCTGATTGGGAGACAATGGAGCATGCGTGCAAGTTATTGGAAGAGCTGGATATTTCTTTCGAGAAAGAAGTGATTTCAGCTCATCGTACACCTGAGGATATGTTTGACTATGCAGCGAGTGCTAGAGAAAAAGGCTTGAAGGTTATCATTGCTGGAGCAGGCGGTGCAGCCCATTTGCCAGGTATGGTGGCAAGCAAGACGACGTTGCCTGTGATCGGTGTTCCAGTACAGACAAAAGCGCTTGATGGAATGGATTCTTTGCTCTCTATCGTTCAGATGCCAGGCGGTGTTCCAGTAGCTACGGTAGCAATCGGAAAAGCAGGAGCTAAAAATGCCGGCATCCTGGCGGCCCAAATTCTCGGTACTCATGACAAACAAATTGCTGAACGTCTGCTGGATTATCAGCAAGGGATGAAGAAACAAGTAGCGGAAATGAGGAATCAGCTTGCGACCAAATAATATCATCACTATCGGCATTCTTGGAGGCGGGCAGCTTGGCCGCATGATGGCTATAACTGCTAAGCATATGGGATACCGAATTATTGTCCTCGATCCTACGCACGATTGTCCTGCTGCACAAGTAGCGGACTTGCATATTGAAGCAGCTTATGATGATAGGGACGCTATCCGGAAACTAGAGAGCTTAAGCGATGTTGTCACCTATGAATTCGAAAACGTCGATTTGGATGCAGCAAGACTGCTGGAGGAAAAGGGGAAACTTCCACAAGGCTCCCTTCTTTTGGAAATCAGCCGAGATCGAGCGAATGAAAAAAATCTCATGAAGGAACTGAATCTTCCCGTAGCGCCCTTTACGATAGTCACAGATGAAAAGGAACTGCTGACAGGTGTTAGAGAAATCGGTTTTCCATCGGTCGTAAAAACTTGCCGCGGCGGATACGATGGCAAAGGACAGCTAAAACTGGAATCTAAGGATGACCTGCAAGAAGCTGCTGCATTCGTCCGGCAAAATGGACGCTGCATTGTTGAATCATGGCTTACATTCGATAAGGAGATATCGGTTGTACTGACTAGAGGCAAGGATGGAGAAATTACTTATTTTCCGGTGGCAGAAAATGAACACCGTGATCACATCCTTTATCGGACGATTGCACCTGCAACTGTCTCTGAGAATGTGGCGGAGCAAGCGCGTACTGCTGCTGGAAAGCTTGCAGAAGCAGCCGGGGTTGTCGGTACCTTTACCGTCGAGATGTTCGTCTCAGGCGATGAGCTTTATATGAATGAAGTGGCTCCGCGACCGCATAATTCCGGTCATTATACAATTGAAGCTTGTACGGTATCGCAATTCGAGCAGCATATCCGCGCGATTTGCGCACTGCCTCTTTTGCCGGTCCATTTTATCGGGGCCGCCGTTATGATAAATTTATTAGGAGAAGAGCTGGACCAGTACTGGCAGCAGCCTGACAGACCATTAGCCCACATCCATGATTACGGCAAGCAAGAAGCCAAGCCCAAAAGGAAAATGGGGCATTTCACAATGGTGGGTACGTCACGTAAGACCTTGCTGGACGCAACCGACGCTTTTACACGATCACTAGGAGGAAACAAAGCATGATTGAACGTTATACAAGAGAAGAAATGGGCAACATTTGGACGGATGAAAATAAATACAAGGCGTGGCTTGAAGTCGAGATCTTGGCATGTGAAGCATGGAGTGATCTAGGCATCATCCCTGAATCAGATGTAAAAGCATTGCGTGAAAATGCATCCTTCGATATTAATCGTATTTTGGAAATCGAGCAGGAGACACGTCATGATGTTGTTGCTTTCACTCGCGCAGTATCCGAGACATTGGGCGAAGAACGCAAATGGGTGCATTACGGCCTGACATCCACAGATGTAGTCGATACAGCTTTATCATATCTTTTGCTGCAGGCGAACCAAATCATTCGCAAAGGCATCGTCAATTTCATCGAGATTTTGGAAGCGAAAGCGAAGGAACATAAGCATACGGTCATGATGGGACGTACACATGGCGTTCATGCTGAGCCAACGACTTTCGGTTTGAAAATGGCATTATGGTATGAAGAAATGAAACGTAATCTGGAGCGATTTGACGCTGCTGCTGATACGATCCAATACGGCAAGCTTTCCGGTGCGGTCGGTACATATGCGAATATCGATCCGTATGTGGAGAAATATGTCACTAAAAAGCTAGGCTTGAAGCCAGCACCAGTATCCACGCAAACATTGCAGCGTGACCGCCATGCACAATACATGGGCACATTGGCATTGATTGCAACTAGCATCGAGAAATTCGCGACTGAAATCCGCGGTCTTCAAAAAACAGAAACGCGTGAAGTGGAAGAGTTCTTCGCTAAAGGCCAAAAAGGTTCTTCTGCGATGCCTCATAAACGTAATCCGATTGGATCTGAGAATATGGTCGGCATGTCCCGTCTGATCCGCGGACACATGGTCACAGCTTACGAGAACGTTGCCCTTTGGCATGAACGCGATATCTCTCATTCATCTGCCGAACGTGTCATCTTGCCGGATGCGACAATCGCGCTAGATTATATGCTGAGCCGCTTCTCTAACATCGTGAAGAATTTGACGGTCTTCCCGGAAAACATGAAGCGTAATATCGATCGCACATACGGCGTTATCTTCTCCCAGCGTGTACTACTTGCGCTAATCGATAAAGGCATGAGCCGTGAGCAGGCGTATGATATCGTTCAGCCGAAAGCGATGGAAGCATGGGAAACAGAAACACAGTTCAAGCAGCTTATCGAAGCAACAACAGAAATCTCTGCATTCCTTAGCCAGGAAGAAATTGATGACTGCTTCGACTATACGTACCACTTGAAGAATGTAGATCAGATTTTCCATAAGATAGGATTAGAATAATACTTTGACAAACGGGGTGGAGAACGTGAGAGGAAAATTGCTGTACGAAGGAAAAGCCAAGCAAGTGTTTCAATCAGCCGAAAATGAGCAAGAGCTCGTGCTGTCTTATAAAAATGATGCAACAGCATTTAATGGTAAGAAGAAAGCAAGCTTTGAAGGAAAAGGCCGTTACAACAATCTTATCTCTACCCATATCTTCGAGTACTTGAAAGAGCAGGGCATATCCTCGCACTTTATCAAGCCGCTCAGTGAAACGGAGCAGCTAGTAAAGAAGACGACGATTGTACCGCTTGAAGTAGTCGTTCGGAATGTTGCAGCAGGAAGCATTACAAGAAGGCTTGGTATTCCGGAAAAGACAGTTTTCCAACCCGTTTTGACAGAGCTTTACTATAAGGATGATAGCTTGGATGATCCGATCATCAATGATGCACACGCATTACTGCTGACGGATGTGAATGAGGAGGAGCTTGCCTTCATTAAACAAGCAGCATTGGAAGTCAACCAGCAGCTGCAGACGTTCTTCGATAGAGTCGGCCTGCAGCTGGTTGATTTCAAACTAGAATTTGGCCGTGATCAAGACGGCTCCATCATTCTATCAGATGAAATTTCCCCAGATACATGCCGGCTTTGGGATAAGGAGAATGGCGGCAAGATGGACAAGGATGTATTCCGAGAAGACCTTGGTAGCTTGATCGACGTATATGATGCAATCTTAAATCGACTGGAGGCAGCAAAATGAAAAAGGTAAAAATCTTTATCACACTGAAAGAAGGGGTTTTAGACCCGCAAGGTAAGGCTGTTCAGGAAGCATTGCAGGCGAATGGATTCCCAGATGTAGCAGAAACTCGTGTCGGTAAGTACATCGAAATGACGCTGCCGGATGAAGCTGATGTCGCGCTGGAAGTACAGCGTATGTGTGATAAGCTTCTTGCCAACCCTGTCATGGAGGAATACAGCTATACAGTCGAGGAGGGCATACGCTCGTGAAATTTGCTGTCATCGTTTTTCCAGGCTCCAACTGTGACCGGGATATGTACCATGCGGTCAAGGACGGTTTAGGAGAAGAAGTCGATCTAGTATGGTATGAAAATGCGAATCTGGCAGACTATGATGCTATCTTGCTTCCAGGGGGATTCAGCTACGGTGATTATCTTCGCTCCGGCGCGATCGCATCTGTCTCCAATGTCTTGAACCAAATCAAGCTTAAAGCTGAAGCTGGTACACCAGTCCTTGGTGTGTGCAATGGCTTCCAGATTTTATTGGAAACAGGCTTGCTGCCAGGTGCAATGCTGCGAAATGAAAAGCTGAAGTTCATGTGCCATTATGAGACACTCGTTGTCGAAAGAGACGATACGATGTTCACAAGCGGCTATGAGAAAGGCCAGCAAATTCAAATTCCAATCGCTCACGGTGAAGGAAATTACTACTGCGACGATGCAACACTGGAAGAGTTGAAGCAAAATAATCAGATTGTTTTTACTTACAAGAACAATCCGAACGGTTCTCGGTTTGATATAGCCGGGATCGTCAATAAAGCAGGTAATGTGCTAGGTATGATGCCGCATCCGGAACGAGCTGTTGAGGATCTGCTCGGTTCAAGTGATGGGCTGGCAATGTTCCAATCCGTACTACAACACTGGAGGGAAATGTATGTTACAACAAGCTGAAATCAGTCCGGAAAAAATCGAACAAGACCGTCTGTATCGGGATATGGGTTTGACAGATGAGGAATTTCAATCTGTTAAGAATATCCTTGGCAGACAGCCGAATTTTACGGAAACAGGCATTTTCTCGGTTATGTGGTCAGAGCATTGCAGCTACAAAACATCCAAGCCATTATTGCGTAAATTCCCGACGGAGGGTCCGCATGTCCTGCAAGGACCAGGTGAAGGTGCCGGAATCGTTGATATCGGGGATGACAAAGCGGTTGTGTTCAAGATCGAGAGTCATAATCACCCGTCTGCTGTCGAGCCTTACCAAGGTGCAGCTACAGGTGTCGGCGGTATCATTCGTGACGTATTCTCTATGGGAGCTCGACCAATTGCGCTGTTGAATAGTTTGCGTTTCGGCAACCTGACTACACCGCGTGTTAAATATTTGCTTGAGGAAGTTGTCCACGGTATTGCTGGATACGGAAACTGTGTCGGTGTTCCGACTGTTGGCGGCGAGATCCAGTTTGATGACAGCTACGAAGGCAACCCGCTTGTAAATGCGATGTGTGTTGGTTTGATCGACCAAAAGGATATTCAAAAAGGGATTGCTGCTGGTGTCGGTAATACCGTTATCTACGCAGGTGCTCCGACTGGCCGTGATGGTATCCATGGTGCGACGTTTGCATCAGAAGATTTGAGTGAAGAATCCGAATCAAAACGTCCTTCCGTACAGGTCGGAGATCCATTCATGGAAAAACTTTTGATCGAAGCATGCTTGGAAGTGATTCAGCATGAAGCGCTTGTCGGTATCCAGGATATGGGCGCAGCTGGTTTGACATCTAGTGCAAGTGAAATGGCAAGTAAAGCTGGTATGGGTATGGAAATGAACCTTGACCTTGTTCCGCAGCGTGAACAGCATATGACACCATATGAATTGATGCTTTCCGAATCTCAGGAGCGTATGCTGCTTGTCGTGAAGAAAGGCCAAGAGCAGGGCATCATCGAAGTATTCGAAAAATACGGACTACAAGCTGTTGCTGTAGGTACTGTAACGGATGATAAGCAGTTCCGTCTTTTACATCACGGTGAAGTTGCAGCAGAAATTCCAGTTGACAGCCTAGCAGAAGATGCACCGGTATATTACAAAGAATCAAAGGTACCTGGCTATTACACAGAATTCCAAACTATAGATTATACTCCAGCTGTCATGAACCATGCAGCGATGCTGAAGCAGCTTTTGCAGCAGCCGACAATTGCCAGCAAGGAATATGTTTATGATCAATATGATTCCATGGTTGGTGCAAGTACAGTAGTCGCACCTGGAAGTGATGCTGCAATCGTGCGTGTGCGAGGAACAGAGAAAGCAATAGCGATGACGACAGATTGTAACTCCCGCTATATCTACTTGGATCCAGAAACCGGCGGCAAAATTGCCGTGGCTGAAGCAGCTCGAAATATCATCAGCTCTGGTGCGAAGCCGCTTGCACTGACAGACGGCTTGAACTTCGGAAACCCGGATAAACCAGAGAATTTCTGGCAAATGGAAAAGAGCGTCGATGGTATGAGCGCCGCATGTCTAGCTTTGGAAACGCCAGTTATCAGTGGTAACGTATCGCTTTACAATGAATCCAACCAGCAAGCGATTTTCCCGACACCGATTGTCGGAATGGTTGGCTTAGTAGAGAACTTGGCACATGTAACGACAAGCCAATTCAAACAAGCTGGCGATGCTATTTATTTACTAGGTGAAACGAAGGCTGAATTCGGCGGAAGCGAGCTGCAGAATGTGCTCGAAGGACGTTATTACGGCAAAGCACCTGCTATCGATCTAGATGTGGAAGCAAGCAATCAACAAGCAGTTCTAGCTAGCATCCAGCAAGGGTTTGTGGCGTCTGCGCATGACCTTGCAGAGGGCGGACTTGGTGTTGCATTGGCGGAAAGCCTGTTTGGTACAGAGCTTGGCGCAAAAGTAACAATCGACGGTGATGTGACGGCAGCGCTTTTCAGTGAATCACAGTCACGCTTTCTTTTGACAGTTTCTTCAGAAAACCAGGCAGCTTTTGAACAGGCAGTCCCAGGAGCGAAGCAAATAGGTTTGGTTACAGAAGAAGCAGAGCTTGCTGTAGAACAAGACGGGCAATCTATCATCTCAGAAGCAGTACCAACACTCGAGGCACTTTGGAAAGGAGCTATCCCATGCTTGCTGAAATCAAAGGCTTGAATGAGGAATGCGGCGTCTTTGCGATTTGGGGACATGAGAAAGCGGCAGAAGTAACGTACTATGGCCTTCATGCCCTGCAGCACCGCGGGCAGGAGGGAGCAGGTATTGTCACGACTGATCGGGAAAACCTTCATTTGCATAAAGGAATCGGTCTGATCAATGATGTATTTTCGGAAGGACAATTCAACAAGCTGAACGGCGATGCTGCTATCGGTCATGTCCGCTATGCTACTGCTGGCGGAGGAGGCTATGAGAACGTACAGCCATTGCTGTTCCGCTCCCAGAAAGATAGTCTGGCAATCGCGCATAATGGAAACCTCGTCAATGCATACGGACTGAAACAGCAGCTGGAAGCACAGGGAAGCATTTTGCAAACATCCTCTGATACAGAAGTGATCGCCCACTTGATCAAACGGAGCGGGCAGATAGAATTGGAAGATGCAATCAAATCAGCACTCAGCATGGTCAAGGGCGCGTATAGCCTTACAATCCTTACCGAAACGCAGCTGTTTGTGGCAGTCGATCCGAAGGGATTGCGTCCGTTGTCACTTGGTCGTCTTGGTGACGCTTGGGTAGTTTCCTCTGAAACGTGTGCTTTTGATGTAACAGGTGCGGAATATGTACGTGAAGTGGAGCCAGGCGAATTGATAACGATCAGCGATGCTGGTCTTCATACGCAGCGTTTTTCTTCCACTCTTGAAAGATCGCTTTGTTCCATGGAGTATGTGTACTTCTCCCGTCCAGATTCTAATTTGAACGGCCAGAATGTTCATGCTTCCCGTAAAAAAACAGGTAAAATGCTCGCACAGGAAGCTCCAATTGAAGCAGATGTTGTAACAGGTGTACCTGATTCAAGTATTTCTGCCGCTATCGGATTTTCCGAGGCTTCTGGCATTCCATACGAGCTTGGTTTAATTAAAAACCGTTATGTCGGCCGTACTTTTATCCAGCCTTCGCAGGAGCTTCGTGAACAAGGCGTCAAAATGAAGCTTTCGGCTGTACGCGGGATTGTCGAAGGTAAACGCGTAGTTATGGTCGATGATTCTATCGTGCGCGGGACGACAAGCAAACGGATCGTCCGGATGCTGAAAGAAGCGGGTGCAACAGAAGTGCACGTGCGAATCGCTTCTCCTCCGATTCAAAATCCGTGCTTCTACGGTATTGATACATCGACAACATCTGAGCTCATTGCTGCTAACCACAGCATTGAGGAGATGCGGGAGCTGATTGAAGCAGATTCCCTGTCTTTCTTGACTGTCGAAGGTCTGGAAGATTGCATCGTCGGAGACAACGACACGATGACACATGGTATTTGCAAAGCATGCTTTACAGGAAACTATCCAACTGAAATCTATCCGGATACAGTACTTCCGGCGTATAAATGTTAGGAGGGCAAGCATGAGCGAACTTTACAAACAAGCCGGCGTGGATGTCGAAGCAGGCTATCGCGCAGTAGATTTAATGAAAAAACATATCAACCGTACGAACCGTCCGGAAGTGATCGGCGGTGTCGGCGCGTTTGCCGGACTGTTCGACTTGTCGTCTTTCTCTTATAAAGAACCGGTGCTTGTTTCCGGAACGGATGGAGTTGGGACGAAGCTGAAGCTTGCTATTGATATGGATCAGCATGATACAGTCGGAATCGACCTTGTCGCTATGTGTGTGAATGATATCATCGCTCAAGGCGCACAAGCGTTGTTCTTCCTTGATTACATTGCCTGCGGCAAAAATGAACCGGAGAAGATCGAGCAGATCGTGAAAGGTATTGCTGATGGCTGTGTCGAAGCAGGTGCGGCGTTGATAGGGGGCGAGACAGCTGAAATGCCAGGTATGTACGGAGCAGAAGAATATGATTTAGCTGGATTTGTCGTTGGTATCGGAGAAAAGTCAAAGCTAATTAGTGGTGCAGATGTTAAAGCAGGAGATAGCATTATCGGTATTGCTTCAAGTGGCCTGCATTCCAATGGCTTCTCCCTCGTGCGACGTCTGATCGATCAGCATGGACTGAGCCTGGACGAGGTGTACGCACCATTTGATCGTCCTTTAGGAGAAATCTTGCTTGAGCCGACCAAAATTTACTCGAAAGCAGTGCGTGCTGTCCAAGAGAAAATCGATATTCATGGTATCTCTCATATTACTGGCGGCGGCTTCTATGAGAACCTGCCGCGCGCAGTGCCCGAGGATCTAGGTGTTCGCATTCAGACTGGAAGCTGGGAGCTGCCGGCTGTCTATGAATTCCTAATGGAAAAAGCACAGCTAGTCTTCGAGGATATGCTCGGTGTCTTCAATACAGGAATCGGCATGGCACTAATCGTATCTCAGGAAGAAGCGGCAGAGACGATGACAATCCTGCAAGAAGCAGGCGAGAGAGCCTGGATCATTGGTGAAGTAACGGATAAGACAGGCGTGGAGTTTACCGCATGATTTCAGCTGCTATTTTTGCATCTGGCAGCGGCAGCAACGCAGAAGCGATTGTGCAGGCTTCGGAATTACCTTGCACAATCCAGCTGCTTGTTTGTGATAAACCGGAAGCACCTGTTATAAGCAAAGCAAAAGAGTGGGACGCAGAGGTTTTTGTCTGTGACCCGAAAACCTTTGAAGATAAACAAGCCTATGAACAAGCTATTCTTACTAAGCTCCAGGAAAAGCATATAGAATGGATCTTTCTTGCAGGTTATATGCGTTTGATCGGGCCGACACTGCTCGAAGCATATCCAGAGCGGATCCTGAACATCCATCCATCGCTCCTGCCTGCATTTGCCGGCAAGGATGCCATTGGGCAGGCTTTGTCAGCAGGTGTGAAAGTGAGCGGCGTGACGATCCATTTCGTTGACGCGGGAATGGATACGGGAAACATCATTGCCCAAGAAGCAGTTCCAGTACTGGAAGAAGATACACATCACACATTGCATCAACGAATCCAAGCCATTGAGCACCGTCTTTATCCGGAAACGATTTCGTACATACTCAAAGAACGCGATAGAAAGGAATGACTATAATGCCACGTGCGTTAATCAGCGTATCAGATAAAACAGGAATCATCCCATTTGCTAAAGGTTTAGCAGAATTGAATTATGACATCATTTCGACTGGAGGCACTCTGAAACAGCTGCTGGAAGAAGGTATTCCAGCTGTAGCAGTGTCTGACGTGACGAAATTTGATGAAATCATGGACGGACGTGTGAAAACTCTGCATCCAGCCATTCACGGTGGTTTGTTAGCTAGAAGAGATGATGAAAGCCATATGCAGCAGCTGAAAGAGCGTGACATAACGCCAATCGACTTGGTCGTGGTAAATCTCTATCCGTTTAAAAATACAATTGAAAAACCAGGCGTTACGGAAGCGGATGCAATTGAAAACATCGACATTGGCGGACCGACAATGCTTCGTTCAGCAGCTAAAAACTTTGCTGGTGTCACTGTTCTAGTTGATCCAGAAGATTACGACGCAACTTTGTCTGCTTTACAACAGGGTGAGCTTTCTTATGAAGCAAAACGCCGATTAGCAGGTAAGGTTTTCCGCCATACAGCGAATTATGATGCGATGATAGCAAGTTATTTTGCCGAATTGAATGAAGAGCATGATACGGAAACATTAACGCTCACATATGAAAAAGTTCAATCCTTACGTTATGGAGAAAACCCGCATCAGGCAGCAGCATTCTACAAAGACCCAATCGTCAAAGGAGCTTCTATTGCAAATGCAAAGCAGCTTCATGGTAAGGAGCTTTCTTACAACAACATTCAGGATGCCAATGCGGCACTTGAAATCGTCATGGAATTCCAAGAGCCTGCCGCAGTAGCAGTCAAACATATGAACCCTTGCGGCGTTGGTATCGGAGAAACTATTTCGAATGCTTTCCGAAAAGCATTCGAAGCAGATCCGACATCTATTTTTGGCGGCATTGTTGCTTTGAATGGTGAAGTCGACAAAGATACGGCATTGCAACTGAAGGAAATCTTCCTTGAGATTGTCATTGCGCCGAGCTTCACAGAAGAAGCATTGGCTTTATTGACAGAGAAGAAAAACATCCGTCTATTGGAGCTTGCTGCAGATGCAATTCAGCAGCCGAAAAAGGTCGTTAGCGTAAGCGGCGGTTTGCTTGTGCAGGATTATGATGCAGGTGCTATTACGGAAGCAGAACTTACTGTAGCGACTGATCGTAAGCCGACAGAGGAAGAAATGAAAAATCTTCTCTTTGCCTGGAAAGTTGTGAAGCATGTAAAATCGAATGCGATTGTAATCGCAAAAGATGATCAGACAATCGGTGTTGGTGCAGGTCAAATGAATAGAGTTGGAGCAGCTAAAATTGCCTTGGAACAAGCTGGTGAAAAAGCAGCAGGAGCGGTGCTGGCATCGGATGCCTTCTTCCCGATGCCAGACACAGTAGAAGCAGCTATTAAAGCTGGCGTGACAGCGGTCATCCAGCCAGGCGGATCTAAACGAGATGAAGATTCTGTAGCTGTATGTAATGCGCACAACATTGCCATGGTCTACACAGATATGCGCCACTTTAAGCACTAATTGTCAGGGGGAGACGTTGTGAAAGTTCTTGTGATAGGCAGCGGCGGCCGCGAGCATAGTATCGTCGCAAAGCTAGCTTTAAGTACCGAGATAACGGCATTGTACGCAGCACCAGGTAATGGCGGTATAGCCGATTTAGCAACTTGTGTGCCAATTGATGTAACAGCTGTAGATGACCTTGTCCATTTTGCAAAGGAAGAACAAATCGACTGGACATTTGTCGGCCCGGAAATTCCTTTGCTTGCAGGTGTCGTCAATGCTTTTCAGCAGGAAAACCTAAACGTATTCGGACCTACGAAGGAAGCTGCTTTGATTGAAGGAAGCAAGGATTACGCTAAAAGCTTTATGCGTGTACATGCTATCCCGACTGCTGCAAGTGAGACTTTTTCTGACGCAGAGAAAGCAAAGGATTATATTGCGAAAAAAGGTGCGCCAATTGTTGTGAAAGCAGATGGTCTTGCTGCAGGTAAAGGCGTTGTCGTTGCCAACACAGTTGAGGAAGCAAATGAAGCTGTAGAAAGCATGCTGGTCGATAACCAGTTTGGCCAAGCGGGAAGCCTTGTTATTATTGAGGATTTCCTTGACGGTAAGGAATTTTCACTTATGGCTTTCGTGAATGGTAAAGATGTCTATCCGCTCGTGCCTGCTCGTGATCATAAGCGCGTTTACGATAATGACCAAGGACCGAATACAGGCGGCATGGGTGCCTATGCTCCGATCCCTGATCTGCAGCAAAGTGTGATTGATGAAGCAATCGAACGAATTCTGAAGCCTGCTGCTGCTGGACTTGTAAAAGAAGACCGTTCCTTTACTGGTGTTTTGTACGCAGGACTTATTGAAACAACAGACGGACCGAAAGTAATTGAATTCAATGCCCGTTTCGGAGATCCTGAAACACAGGTCATTTTACCATTGTTGGAAAATGATTTGCTGCAAGTAATGCGGGATGTTACTGCTGGTAACAATCCTCAGCTGACGTGGAAGGATGCTTATGCTACAGGTACTGTTATTGCTGCAAGTGGCTATCCGGGAAGCTATGACAAGCAGCTTCCGATTCCTGACTTATCAGAACTGCCGCAGGACGTGTACTGTATTCACGCCGGTACGGAAAAAACGGCGGAAGGTTATGTTTCGAACGGAGGACGTATCTTGTTCATCGGTTCTGTACACCATAATCGTACGGATGCGGTGGAAAGTGTCAAAACAGGACTTACCATCTTTAAAAGTAATCCAAATTTCCATTATCGGACTGATATTGGATTCGGGAAATAAAGGAAAGAAGAACTGGTATACGGGCCAGTTCTTCTTTTTTATTCACCTTGAGAATCCTGTTTTTGGCGAAATTGATTGATCAGAGTCATGCTTGGGCAGTAGCGCACAATACCTTCAGCGATCTTGATGGCGCCTGCCAGCAAAGTCAAATGGGCAGTTAATTGCTTCGGTTTTGTGACAAGTGCAGCAGTGGCATACCCGACCATGCTGACGCCAGCCGCAATTCGAATCATTGCCTGGATTATTCCCATATTCGGTTTCAACCTTATGCACTCCTTTCCTTTATTAACTCTATTTTTCCTGCTATATCAGGTGTTTATGCTAGTATAAAAATTCCAATGCGCATCGTATTACGCAAATGGGTCGAGATGATGTATCATAAGGGATAAGGAAGAAGCACATACGTGCGTATGGGGGAGGGAAGCTGTATGCAGCTTGATAAGCTCCGTGGTGAGCATTTAGATGAATTATTTCAAGCAATACTTTCATTAAACGATGTCGAGGAATGCTATCGCTTCTTTGATGATATTGCGACAATCAGCGAAATACAATCGCTTACACAACGCCTCCAAGTGGCGAAGATGCTGCGTGATGGAGCGACGTATCATGCAATCGTTCAGGAAACGAGCGCATCGACGACAACGATCTCCCGTGTGAAACGCTGCCTTAATTATGGGAACGACGGCTATAATACGGTTCTTGAGCGTTTGGAAGAAAAACCAGAAGAATAAGGAGCTGACATTGGATGGTACGCTTTGGTGTGGTCGGAACGAACTGGATTACAGAAATATTTCTAGAAGCAAGTAAAAAGGTCGATAATTTCGAGCTGACGGCTGTCTACTCTCGAAAGCTTGAAAAGGCGGAAGAATTCGCCAGCAAGCATAAAGCAGTACATACGTTCATCGACATTGAACAAATGGCGGCGAGCGGGGAAATCGATGCAGTTTATATTGCGAGTCCGAATGCTTTGCATGCGGGACAAGCCAAGATTTTCATGCAGCATGGTGTTCATGTTTTATGTGAAAAGCCGCTGGCGTCAAATACTGCTGAAGTGAAGGACCTCATTCAAACAGCAAAGCAGCACGATGTTTTACTGATGGAAGCGATGAAATCGACGTTTCTTCCGAATTTCCATGCCGTTCAGCAGCATCTTGAGAAAATAGGACCTGTGCGCCGCTATGTGGCACAGCTTTGTCAGTACTCGTCCCGCTACGATGCTTACCGGCAAGGGACGATTCTGAATGCGTTCAATCCCGAACTTAGTAATGGTGCAACAATGGATATCGGTATCTATTGCTTGTATCCACTTGTTGCTTTGTTCGGCAAACCGAAGGAAATCAAGGCGAGCGGAACTTTGCTTGAGTCCGGTGTGGATGGCCAAGCAACAATAACGCTGACGTATGAAGGTATGGAGGCGCTTGTTTACTATTCGAAAATTACCAGCTCTACGTTGCCTTCTGAGATTCAAGGAGAAGATGCGACGATTCGGATCGATCATATTGGACATTTTGAGGATGTTACGATCCAATATCATGACAGCACAGAGGATACCATCAGCGGTCCGCAGGATAACGACCATAACATGAAATATGAAATAGAGGAATTCGTGAACCTGATTCAAACAGGCAAGCGGGAATCAAGTATCAATACACATGAACTGGCACTATCTGTAGCCGAAATTATGGAGAAAGCGCGAAGTCAGTTTGGCTTGATTTACCCAGCTGATCGGATCCAATGACACAATGAAGCCTGGCAATCGGTTGCCGGGCTTTCTTCATTCGCAAACTCTTCGTATTTTCCTCGCCCTAACCACTAAATTATCCAGTCGATTTTTGCTATAATGAACGTTATGCAAGCAAGTAATGGAGGATATGCACGTGTATAACATGAAAGAGTGGCAACATATATTCAAACTCGATCCAGCCAAGGAAATAGGCGATGAAGATTTGGAGAAAATCTGTGAGTCCGGTACGGATGCCATCATTGTCGGCGGTACAGACAATGTAACTCTGGATGGTGTACTCGATTTGCTCGCGCGGATACGACGTCACACAGTTCCGGTCATTCTGGAGATCAGCACGATGGAAGCTTTGACACCTGGCTTCGATTTTTATTATGTGCCGATGGTGATGAACAGCAAGGACAAGCAATGGGTCATGGGGCAGCATCATGAAGCAGTCAAAGCGTATCGGGATATGATGCACTGGGATGAAATCATGATGGAAGGCTATTGTGTCATCAATCCGCAAGCGAAGGTTTTCACCCACACGCAATGTGAGCTGCCAACTGAAGAAGATACGGTTGCTTACGCTTATATGGCGGAACATATGTACAAGCTCCCGATTTTTTATCTGGAAAACAGCGGAGCATATGCTGATCCTGCACTTGTCAGAAAGGTGAAAGATCAGCTTTCAAACACGCTGCTATTCTATGGAGGCGGTATCGTTTCACCAGAGCAAGCAGCGGAGATGAAGCAATATGCTGATGTGATTATTGTCGGAAATAGCGTGTATGATAATATAAAGGCTGCTCTGAAGACAGTGAGAGCAGTAAAAGGAAAGAAATAAAGGCGGTGCAAACATGAGCCGATTGGCGAATGATTTAATAAATGGTTTAAATAAAGAACAAGCAGAAGCAGTTAAGCATACCGAAGGGCCGCTTTTGATCATGGCAGGTGCGGGAAGCGGTAAAACTCGCGTGCTGACGAACAGAATTGCCTATTTGCTTGGAGAGAAGGAAGTGTCGCCGCGCAGTATCTTGGCGATTACCTTCACAAATAAAGCAGCTCGCGAAATGCGGGAACGTGTACACAAATTAGTCGGAGATGAAGGTTCTCAGATCTGGGTTTCGACTTTTCACTCTATGTGTGTACGCATTTTACGGCGTGATATAGACAGAATAGGATACAATAGCAATTTTTCGATACTGGATACAAGCGACCAGCTTTCTGTGATCAAGCAAGCGCTCAAACGGCTTAACCTTGATCCGAAGCAATACGATCCGCGTGCAATGCTCGGTGCCATCAGCTCAGCGAAGAATGAACTGATCACACCTGATCAATACAGTAAGGAAGCAGGAAGTGTCTACGAAAGAAAAGTAGCCGAAATATTCGACCTGTATCAGAAGACATTGCGTCGCAATCAATCATTAGATTTTGATGACTTGATCATGCAGACAATACAGCTATTTGACCGGGTGCCGGAAGTGCTGCAATATTACCAGCGTCGTTTCCAGTACATCCACGTGGATGAGTATCAGGATACAAACCACGCGCAGTATCGCCTGGTAAACCAGCTAGCTTCCCGTTATAAAAACCTTTGTGTAGTCGGGGACTCCGATCAATCCATCTACCGCTGGAGGGGTGCAGACATTACGAATATCCTTTCTTTTGAAAAGGATTATCCGAACGCGAAGGTCGTCATGCTCGAGCAGAACTACCGCTCGACAAAGACAATACTGGATGCAGCTAACAAAGTAATTGGCAACAATTCAGGACGCAAACCGAAAAATCTTTGGACAGACAATATCGATGGTTCAAAGCTGCGTTATTACCAAGCAGCTACTGAGCGTGATGAAGCGTTATATGTAACAGAGAAAATCGAAGAAATGGTTATGATGGAGAAAAAACGGCATTACCGCGATATTGCGATTCTTTATCGGACGAATGCCCAGTCCCGATCCATTGAGGAAACGTTTGTAAAAGCAGGTGTTCCGTATCAAATGATCGGCGGCACGAAGTTCTACGATCGTAAAGAAATTAAGGATATGTTGGCTTATCTTCGTCTGATTGCAAATCCGGATGATGACATCAGCTTTGAGCGTGTAGTCAATGAACCGAAGCGCGGCATCGGTAAAACATCGATCGAAAAACTGAAGGCATATGCAAACGAACACGAGATTTCTTTGTTTGATACGCTTAAAGAAGTTGATTTCACTGGCGTCAGTGCTAAAGCTGCAAATGCTTTAAGTGAGTTTGGAGCGATGATCAGCAACTGGGCCAAGCAGACTGATTTCCTGACTGCGACCGATATGGTCGAGCAGGTGCTGGAAGGTTCCGGCTATGAGGAGATGCTGAAGGCAGAACGAAGCATTGAATCACAGAGCCGACTTGAGAACTTAGAAGAGTTCAAGACAGTAACAAAAAACTTCGAGCAGACGAGTGAAGATAAAACACTGGTTACTTTCCTGACAGATCTTGCGCTGATTGCGGATATCGATTCTATGGATGAAGATCCATCCAGCGATGATAAAGTCATCCTTATGACGCTGCATGGTGCCAAAGGACTTGAGTTTCCGGTTGTGTTCTTGATTGGAATGGAAGAGAACGTATTCCCGCATAGCCGTTCCCAGATGGATGAGACAGAGATGGAAGAAGAGCGACGTCTTGCTTATGTCGGCATCACTCGTGCAGAAGAGGAGTTATTCCTTACGAATGCCAAAATGCGGACATTGTTCGGACGGACGAATATGAACTCTGTCAGCCGCTTTATCGGTGAAATTCCAAGTGAATTGCTAGAAGGTATACAAGAAACAAAACAAAACCCATTCGGACTTGGAAACAGTCGTCAACCAGCTAAACCCCAAGAGCAAAAACGTATCGTCCGTAAACCAAAGCCTAAATCTGGAGCAGACGCGCTCGGATGGGGACCTGGTGACAAGGCCGTTCATAAGAAATGGGGCGAAGGAACAGTAGTTAAGGTCAACGGAGAAGGAGAAGCGATGGAACTTGATATCGCCTTCCCTGCGCCTGTTGGAATCAAACGACTGCTTGCTTCATTCGCACCGATCACAAAAGCTTAACCGAGGTGGCAAGCATGAACAAAGATGAAGCGATTTTAGAGCTTGCAGATTTGCGCAAAAAGCTCAATCAATATAATTATGATTATCACGTCCTTGATAATCCGCAGGTGTCTGATTTTGAGTATGATCAGACCCTGAAACGACTGCTTGATATCGAAGGAGAATTTCCTGACCTTGTCACAAACGATTCTCCATCGCAGCGTGTCGGCGCTGCACCGCTTGAAGCATTCAACAAGGTAGAGCACCGCGTGCCGATGCTATCCTTGGGCAACGCATTTAATGAAGAAGATTTGCGAAGTTTTGATAAGCGTGTCCGAAACGGCTTGGAAACCGATGACTACTCTTACATCTGTGAGCTGAAGATAGATGGCCTGGCTGTTTCTCTCCGTTACGAAAATGGAGAGTTCGTCCAAGGAGCGACACGCGGCGATGGGACAACTGGTGAGGATATTACCCAGAATCTACGGACAATTCGCAGCATCCCGCTTCGAATTGATTTAGAGGAAGCAATCGAAGTGCGCGGAGAAGCATTTATGCCGCAAAAATCATTTGCAGCACTGAATGCCCAAAAAGAAGAAAACGGCGAAGCGCCTTTTGCGAATCCACGTAATGCTGCAGCCGGCTCTTTGCGTCAGCTTGATCCGAAGATTGCTGCCAGTCGTAATTTGGACGTATTCCTCTATGGTTCCGGGCAATGGGAGACCAATAATCTGGATTCACATAGCGGGCTGCTCGACTACTTGGAGCAGCTAGGCTTCAAGACAAATAAAGAACGCCGTCGCTGCCAGACAATCGAAGAAGTGCTCGCTTATGTCGAGGAATGGAGCGCCAAACGACGCGACCTAAGCTACGAAATCGATGGTATTGTAATCAAGGTGGACAAGCGTGAACAGCAGGATGAACTTGGCTTCACGGCTCGGACACCGCGCTGGGCAATTGCGTATAAATTCCCAGCCGAGGAAGTGACCACAAAGCTTTATGATATCGAGCTTAATGTCGGGCGTACTGGTGTCATCACCCCGACAGCATTGCTGGAACCTGTCCGAGTGGCAGGAACGACGGTACAGCGAGCAACTCTGCATAATGAAGATCTGATTCGCGAGAAGGATATTCGTATTGGAGATACGGTTGTCATTAAAAAGGCCGGTGACATTATTCCAGAGGTTGTCCGTGTCGTTACAGATGCGCGTACAGGAGAGGAAAAGGAATTCCATATGCCAGAGCACTGTCCGGAATGCGGCAGTGAAACTGTGCGTTTGGAAGAAGAAGTGGCTCTTCGCTGTATCAACCCTAACTGCCCGGCACAACTTGTCGAAGGATTGATTCATTTTGTTTCCCGGAATGCCATGAACATTGATGGACTTGGGGAGAAGGTCATCATCCAACTGTACCGTTCTGAATTGGTGCATACGATTGATGATTTATACAAACTTGATCGGGATGCTTTACTTGATCTGGAGCGTATGGGCGAGAAATCGGCTGATAATCTGCTTAAATCAATTGAAGCGTCTAAGGACAATTCGCTGGAGCGCTTGCTATTCGGGCTAGGTGTTCGCTTTGTCGGAGCGAAAGCTGCGAAAACATTAGCACAAGCCTTCGAAACAATTGACAGATTGCAGCAGGCAACTGTTGAGGAACTTGTTGCTATTGATGAAATCGGAGAAAAAATGGCTGACTCCATTTATCAGCATTTCCAAGAAGACAAAGTAACTCAGCTGATAGAAGAACTAAAAGCTGTAGGCGTCAATATGACCTATAAAGGCATCAAGCCACAGGAAGTAACAAGTGATAGCATCTTCAGCGGCAAAACCATTGTTTTGACCGGGAAAATGGAGGCTCTCACAAGGCCAGAGGCGAAAGAGAAAATCGAAGCACTCGGCGGTATTGTCACAGGTAGTGTCAGTAAGAAAACTGATTTGCTGATTGCTGGCGAGGATGCCGGTTCAAAATATGAAAAAGCAGAGAAGCTCGGTATAGAGATATGGGATGAAGCACGTTTGATTGAAGCGTTACAGGAATAGAGAGGAGAAACACATGAAAAGATTAGCAGGTGTTCTATCTATAGGAGCACTCGTATTGCTGGCAAGCTGCGGACCGTCTGGCGGCGGGGAAGAAGAAGTAAAGCAGGAAACGGCAGATGGCGGGGAAAAAACGTCCGTCGTTTCGAGCTATAATTTCTCTGACGAAGAGTACAAAGTATTGCTGCCTTATGAGAGCGGCAAATCTAAAGGCGTCGTCAACTATGAGACTAGTGCAGCTCGCGGAGTAATTATTAACCAAATTGCCAACCGTTTGGATATTGATGAAGTCGAAGAAGGGCTTCGCAATCATTCGAAGGACGTATTCAGTCCAGATGAATATTATTTCCGTGAAGGACAAATGCTCGATAGTGATACGCTATATAGTTGGATTGGTCGTTATGCCAAAGCACAAGAGAACGATAAGGGCGAAATTACCGACGATGAAAAAGCGAAGGAGCTCGGGCTTAATCCGGAGCTGAATGAAGATAAAGCATCGGAGAAGGATTTCCGTGATAATCCGAAGTATCTATCGCACATCCTGGAGCAGGATTATATGATCGAGGATGATAACGGTGATATTAAGCTGGGCGGAGTCTCCATTGCACTTGCGATGAAGTCGGAATACCAATTTACGACTGGCGGAAAAGGTCCTTACCGTGAAGAAATTCCAGAGGATAAGATGCTCGCGCAGGCGAATGAAATGTCTAAAAAGATTGTCGAAAGAATGCGCAGCATTGACGGCTTAAGTGACGTTCCAATTCATATCACAGTTTACCAGGAAGCTAAGAAGGAATCTGTCGTGCCAGGTAGCTTCGTTGCTGAAACTACTGTAGATAAAGGCAGCAGCTCAGTCGGAGATTGGGATAAGATCGACGAGAAGAACGTCTTGTTCCCTTCGGATGATGCAAATGAAAACTACCCAGATGAAAGTCAATATATTTCCGCTTTCACGACAAAAGTGGCAAGCTTCTTCCCGAATTACACAGGAATGGTCGGCAGAGGATTCTACCAAAATGACGAACTTAAGAAGCTGACTATTGATATCCCGATTCAATTCGAAGGAAATGCTGAAGTAGTTGCCTTTACACAATATGCATACAGCCAGATCATGGATATCTTCCCGAACTATTATGACCTCGAAATAAACATCACCTCAAATGATCAGACAGAAGCAATCATTACGAGGGAACATGATACCAAAGAACCGGAAGTTTACATCCTTAATTAAAGCAGCCATACAAAAAGAGACAAAAAATTGCATTATTAGACAAGACTAGGAAAGTATCACCAGAAAATAGGTAGTGAAGCACATGCTTCAATCCCTACTTTCCCAATATACTTAAAGCTGGGATGTGTTAGAATAAAAGCAGGAACACATCCCAGCAATGGTCTTGGGCACAAGCTCTTACGCAGAAAGAAATAACTATGTTTCGAGGTGTAGCCCAAATGGAAATAGGCCCTTTAATTAAACTACATAGAATCAAGCAAAATATGACGCAAGAAGACCTAGCAGCGGGCATTGTTTCAGAATCCTACCTGTCCAAAATCGAAAACCAGAAAACTGATGCCAGCCCAGAAGTCATCGCATTATTATGCGAACGACTCGGAATCCAGCTTAACGCGGAGAACGAGGATATGATAAAGGAAAAGGCTGAGGAATGGTTTGCGCTTCTTTATGATGCGCATAGTCGAGAAGAACGGGACGCAAAGTACCAAGAATTAGAGCAATTATTCAAGAATAGTAATTCTGACTACGAGATACTCTTTGAGATTCATAAGATCAGATACTATCTACTTAGAAATGAAAACGAAAAAACTAAAGAACAAATCGAAAAGCTTACAAATCTGGAATATTCATTTGATACTAGACAAAGCTTTTTTTGGAATAAGTACTTAGGTAATTATTATCAAAATTATGAAGACGATAACGTTAAAGCTCTTCAGTTCTACAAGATGGCAGAGGCTTTAATTAAGAAGATTGAATTAGCGGAAACAGATATAGCTGATATTCATTATACGCTTGCAGTAACGCATACTAGATTGATCAACGATTTGAAATCAATCGAATATGCGAATAAAGCACTTGATGTTTTCAGGCAGAATTATAATTTTGTCCGGTGTGCTCAGTGCCATATTATTTTAGGTATTTGTTACCGTAGAGTGCATATGATCGATATGGCAATTAAGCAATATAATTTAGCACAACATCTTGGGGAGATAACTGAGAACTCAGAAGTGATTCAACTTTCGAATCATAACTTAGGGTATCTACACTCTACTTTAGGTGAAAGTGATGAAGCCATTAAATATCTAGAAAAAGCATATGAGATGGGAAGTAACTTCACAACAACTCAAATAACAACTACTATTTCCTTAATTAAAGAGTATTATAATAGTGAAAGAATCGATGAAGCAAAGATGGTTTTAGAAAAAAATTATTCCCTAGTTAAAGAATTGCCGGCTCATAGCAAGAAGTTGTTTAAACTAGAGATGGACGTATATAAATATGCTATATATCAAGATTATAATAAACTTGAACATACAATAATTAATGAGTTTTTGCCATATTTAGAAGAAAAAAGCGATTATGCTAATATCGTCACCTATTCGAATATGATAGGGGAACACTTCGAAAAATTAAAGAAGTACAAGAATGCTGCCAACTATTATAAGATGGCGAGTCTTAATTATCAAAAACTCTTAAAAGTATAAAGGAGCGAATTATTATGAAAAAACTACTTGTTGTAACTAGTCTGATTGCGGTTTTGGGAGTTAGTGCAATTGTAGGAAGCAATAACTTGGGTAACGTGGCAATGTCAGAGGCTACTCCTGGCGTACTAACAATTAAATTAGTGGATTTTTAAAAATATACTTTCTTAAGAAGGAGAATCCAATTTTTCGCCGAATAAATACATCATGTACTATTTCCCTTAAGTAAGACCCTCAATTGCCCGCTTTATTTTCGGATAAGGCGGGCTTTTTCTTTTTATTGTGCTTAGTTTCGTTTAGAGGGAAAAACGTGCTAAAATAGTTATATGTTATAGTCTGGTTGCTTTACGGCAGCTCCTTTTGCTATGATCATTTTTATATACATGTAAGGTGAATTCCGGAGGTGACAGTATGTCAGAGATTACGAAAGAACAGGTGTTGCATGTAGCGCATTTGGCGCGTCTTGCAATTACTGATGAAGAAGCAGAAAAAATGACGAAGGAACTTGATGCGATTATCGGGTATGCCGAGCTTTTGAATGAGCTTGATACTGATAACGTGGAGCCTACGACACACGTGCTTGATTTAAAGAACGTTATGCGTGAGGATGAAGCGCGCAAGTGGATCGACCGGGAGGATGCATTGAAAAATGCACCGGATCAGAAAAATGGCCAGTTCCGTGTGCCGTCGATTTTGGACTGAGGAGGAAGATTATGTCTTTGTTTGATTATACATTGAAAGAATTGCAGGAAAAGCTACATAACAAAGAGATCACGGTAACGGATCTTGTGGATGCTTCCTATGCGCGTATTAAGGAAGTAGACGATGAAGTGAAGGCTTTCTTGACGCTTGATGAAGAAAATGCACGTGCAGCTGCTAAGGAATTGGACGAGCAGGGTGGCGACAACCCGCTATTCGGTATTCCTATCGGTATCAAGGATAATATCGTAACAAAAGGTCTTCGTACAACTTGTGCGAGTAAGTTCCTTGATAATTTCACAGATCCGCTTTACGATGCGACAGTTGTTTCCAAGCTAAAGGATAAGAAAACTGTTACAATCGGTAAACTGAACATGGATGAATTTGCGATGGGTTCTTCCAATGAGAACTCCGCTTATTTCACAACACGTAACCCTTGGAATACAGATTATGTTCCTGGCGGATCCAGCGGTGCATCAGCAGCTGCTGTAGCTGCAGGAGAGGTATTCTTCTCCCTAGGATCTGATACAGGTGGTTCCATCCGTGAACCAGCTGCATTCTGTGGCGTAGTCGGTTTGAAGCCTACATACGGTCTTGTATCCCGTTTCGGTCTTGTTGCATTCGCATCATCTCTTGACCAGATCGGACCGATGACTCGTACGGTTGAAGATAACGCGCACTTGCTGCAAGCAATCGTAGGTCATGATGAAATGGATTCTACAAGTGCAGATGTGGAAATTCCGAACTACACAGAAGCTTTGAAACAAGATGTTAAAGGTTTACGCATTGCCGTACCTTCCGAGTATCTTGGGGAAGGCGTTTCTGATGAAGTTCGCGAATCCATCAAAGCTGCACTAAAAGTATATGAGGATCTTGGCGCAACTTGGGAAGAAGTTTCCCTGCCTCACTCCCGTTACGCAGTAGCAGCATACTACTTGCTGTCTTCTTCTGAAGCATCTGCTAACTTAGCGCGTTTTGATGGCGTCCGCTATGGTGTTCGCTCTACACAAGCGGAAAACATGGTCGATGTGTTCAAATATTCCCGCCGCGATGGTTTCGGTGAAGAAGTAAAACGCCGCATCATGCTTGGTACGTTCGCTCTTAGCTCCGGCTATTATGATGCGTATTATAAAAAAGCACAAAAAGCACGTACATTGATTAAAAACGACTTTGATAAAGTGTTCGAGGACTATGATGTCATCGTTGGACCAACAACTCCTACTCCTGCTTTCAAAGTTGGCGAAAAAGTTGAAGATCCATTGACAATGTACGCAACTGATATCCTAACGATCCCTGTAAACCTTGCAGGCGTACCAGGAATCTCCTTGCCTTGCGGATTCTCAAGTGAAGGGCTGCCGATCGGCTTGCAAATCATCGGGAAGCACTTTGATGAGGCGACGATCTATCGCGCTGCTCACGCATTCGAGCAAGCGACAGATCATCACAAACAGAAACCGGCATTGGGAGGCGTAAAAGGATGAATTTCGAAACTATCATCGGACTCGAAGTACACGTGGAGCTGAAAACGAAATCTAAGATTTTCAGTCCGAGCCCAAATGCATTCGGTGCCGCACCAAATGAAAACACCAACCCAATCGACCTTGGGTACCCAGGTGTGCTTCCTGTCTTAAATAAAGAAGCAGTAAACTTTGCTATGAAAGCAGCGATGGCACTGAACTGTGAAATCGCGACACATACAAAATTTGACCGGAAGAACTACTTCTATCCGGATAACCCGAAAGCTTACCAGATTTCTCAATTCGATCAGCCGATCGGAGAGAATGGCTGGATTGAAATTGAAGTAGACGGTTATACAAAGAAAATTGGTATCACACGTATTCATATGGAAGAGGATGCTGGGAAACTGTCTCACACAGGCGATGGCTACTCCCTTGTCGATTATAACCGTCAAGGAACACCATTGATTGAGATCGTGTCCGAGCCAGATCTTCGTACACCGGCAGAAGCTTACGCTTACCTTGAGAAGCTTCGTAATATCATTCAGTACACAGGTGTATCCGATGTGAAAATGGAAGAAGGTTCCCTTCGCTGTGACGCCAACATCTCGCTTCGTCCAATTGGACAAGAGAAATTTGGTACAAAAGCAGAACTGAAGAACTTGAACAGCTTCGCATTCGTTCAAAAAGGCCTAGAGTTCGAAGAAAAACGCCAGCAGAAGGTCTTGCTTGCTGGAGGAGAAATCCTGCAGGAAACTCGCCGTTATGATGAGTCTACAAAAGAGACAATCTTAATGCGTATTAAAGAGGGTTCTGACGATTACCGTTACTTCCCAGAGCCAGATCTTGTACCATTGTATATTGACGACGCTTGGAAGGAACGCATCCGTGCATCCATCCCTGAGCTTCCAGATGCTCGTAAAGCCCGCTATGTGAACGAGCTTGGCTTACCTGCATATGATGCAATGGTATTGACGCTAAGCGTTGAAATGTCCGACTTCTTCGAGGCAACATTGAAAGCTGAAGCTGATCCTAAAGCTGCTTCCAACTGGTTGATGGGTGAGGTTTCTGCATACTTGAACAAGCAGCAGAAAGATCTTGCTGATATCGCCTTGACTCCAGAAGGACTAGCGAAAATGATCACACTGATCGAAGATGGCACTATCTCTTCTAAGATGGCGAAGAAAGTATTCGCTGAGCTTGTTGAGAACGGTGGCGATCCAGAAAAGATCGTAAAAGATAAAGGACTTGTCCAAATCTCTGATGAAGGCCAGCTGACTGAAATCATCTCAAGCATCCTTGATCAGAATGAACAGTCTGTTATTGACTTCAAGAACGGGAAAGACCGTGCACTCGGCTTCCTAGTCGGCCAAGTCATGAAACAGACAAAAGGCCAAGCCAACCCGCCAATGGTAAACAAAATCCTTATTGCGGAGATGAATAAGCGCTAATAAATTGCCCCTGCGATGCAGGGGCTTTTTTTACAGAGGTGACAAAATGGATGAATTGGACGTACAGCATGAAATAAAGAAGACGAAAAGAAAAAAACGTTGGGGATGTTTGGTTGCAATCTTGTTGACACTCATCCTGCCAATAGGACTAATTATGTACCCGCTGGAATTCAAAAAGACACTTCTTGTAGATAGTGAATCACCGAATGGATATAATGACATCCAAGTGTATGAAAAAGGCGAACCCTTTTTGTTCGGTTTCTCTAAAGCCCGTGTACGCTATGGTTGGAGACATAAAGATATTTCAGTAGGGAATGATGGTGCACCCCTTAATAAATCAAACGTAAATGTAGTCTGGGAAGATGATCAACATGCAGTTGTTCATGTTATTGGAGCAGAATCTGAACCTCAGTCTATAGAAATAAGATTTAGATGAGATCAAATTTAAAAGTGGCTTCTTAATTCTATACTGGCAGCTGGCCAGAAGATGATCACAAAATATTGACCACGAAAATGAATAAACGCTAACTAGAAATCCCCGCCTTTTAACGGGATTTTTAGTATGTATTGAAGTTTTTAATACCAACTTCTAATTGCTTCAAGTTTTGGTAGAATATAAGCTTGAAACCTACGATTCAATATACGTATAGCGATAAACCTGTATTGCTTATGCATGGAGATAGTGATCAAATACTGGATTCCTCTGGCAATATGCTTATTACTCGCACTGCAGCAGTCCCAACGTTACTTTTGATATTTATAACGAAGTCAATCATCAGTTTACTGAGAATATGGTGGACGGCTCAAGTCTTGGCTGAGCGAAAATTTCATTTAAACGAATGGGCGCTTGAAAGAAAGGAAGCGCCCATTCGGCTCATTTAACATATCCGAGAATAAAACCGTCATAACCTTTGCTTCCTACAGTCTGCACAGCTGTAGCTTCAATACGAGGTTCTTCGGAAAGCAGTTTCAGAAACTGCTGTACGCCTTGGACACGTTCATCTGTGCTTTGCACATTGGCTACTTCGCCTTCGCGGACTACATTATCGGCAACAATAACTGCTCCTGGAGCAGCTAGCTTGGTAGCCCATTTCAAATAATCTGGATAGCTTTGTTTATCGGCGTCGAGGAAGATGAAGTCAAAAACATTTTTCAGCTCATTATAGAGTTCAGGCAGTGTATCAATTGCATTGCCGACGACTACTTCTGCTTTATTCTCCAGCCCAGCTGTTGCGATGTTGCTGCGTGCTACTTCAGCAAAATAGGGATTGGCTTCCAGGGTATACAGTTTTCCAGCAGCGGGAAGGGCTTTTGCAAGCCAGATAGTACTATAGCCGCCAAGAGTGCCAATTTCCAGGATGCGCTTAGCTCCTCTGATTTTGGCCAGCAGATGCAGCAGCTTTCCCTGTAATGGGGATACATCGATCTGAGGCAGTTCTGCTTCTCGATTTACTTTCAGTACATAATTATGATCCTCCTCAGCAGGCAGCAAGCTATTCAAAAACACGGTATCTACGTCGCTCCATTTGTTTTCCAAACGTTTCATCTCCTCCTCTTCTTCTGTTTAGTTTAGCGGATTAATAGAACAAATTATAATACGTCGTTATGTTAACGTTACAAAATAAAAGGGCAGAACATCAATACATATAATAAGAGAGAAAGAAATATGCCAAATTGCAGAGTGATGTAAAGGAAATTTATTATGAAGAAGCTGAGAAGAGACGTCTATCAACACACTTGGAAAAAGCCAAGGAATTTCCTGTAACCGGGTTAAAAGGGGCATATTATTCCTATACTGATTGAGATAGGCTTCCAGGAACGGGCAAAGACCTTTTCAAAATAGGAAAAAAAAGCTATGATAAGACTTGGACAATGTGAACGTAAGGTTTGGTAGGAGGCAATACAATGAAACGCGCTCGGATCATTTACAACCCAACATCAGGTAAAGAAGCGTTTAGACGCGAACTCCCAGATGTATTAGAAATTTTTGAAAAGGCAGGCTATGAAACTTCGACGCATGCGACCACATGTGAAGGAGATGCGACGGCGGCAGCGCGCTTGGCAGTAGAGCGCGGCTATGATCTTGTCGTTGCATGCGGCGGGGACGGTACTGTCAACGAGGTCGTATCAGGCTTGGCTGAACAGCCAAACCGACCGAAGCTCGGCATCATTCCAGTCGGTACGACGAACGATTTAGCTCGTGCACTATTTATTCCGCGCAACATCAAGAGAGCAGCTGAGATCATTGTAGAAGGCAAGACTCGCAAGCTCGATATCGGTAAGGTCAATGACCATTACTTTATGAATATCGCTGGCGGAGGGAAGCTAACAGAGCTTACCTATGATGTTCCAAGCAAGACGAAGACGATGCTCGGTCAAATGGCCTATTATTTAAAAGGCATTGAAATGCTGCCATCGATTCGTCCAATCAAGGTAGAAATAGAGTATGATGGCAAATGGTTCGAAGATGAAATCATGCTTTTCCTTGTGTCTAACACAAACTCCGTTGGCGGCTTCGAGAAGCTCGCACCGGACGCGTTATTGGATGATGGATTGTTCGATTTGGTTATTTTACGAAAAACGAATATAGCCGAATTTATCCGTATTGCTTCCTTGGCAATCCGAGGAGCGCACTTGGATCATGATCTCATCTTCTATACAAGAGCGAATCGAATCAAGGTAAAACCTGCTGATAAAATGCAGTTGAACATCGATGGCGAATACGGCGGTTTATTGCCAGGTGAATTCGTCAATCTGCATCAGCACATTGAATACTTCGTTACAGAGGAATTCATCCAGAAACAAGATAGCTTAGCTGACTAAGCTGTCTTGTTTCTTTTTTCGACATATTTCCCGGGTAATAGACCTGGATTTCTGATTTCACCCACAATGTGATACAATCTTGAAAGCAAATCAAAAAGGACGATGAAAATGGCAAAATTAGCGCCACCAGTTGAAAAGAACCAAACAATTGAACTGACCTTCGAAGACCTGACGCATGATGGAGACGGTGTCGGTAAAGTAGACGGCTATCCATTGTTTGTACCATATGCGCTTCCAGGCGAGACAGCGCAAGTGAAAGTGATTAAGACAAAGAAAAATTTCGGCTTCGGTAAACTACTTGAAGTAACAAAGCCGAGTGAACATCGAGTAGAACCGCCTTGTGATGTGTATATACAATGTGGCGGCTGTCAGCTGCAGCATATGAGCTATAAGATGCAGCTGGACATGAAGCAAAAACAAGTACAAAACGCGATGAAGAAAATTGGCCATCTGGAGCATGTACCAGTCCATCCGGCACTTGGCATGGATGATCCATGGCGTTACCGAAACAAAATCCAAATTCCGACAGCAGAACGCAATGGCGAAATGATTACCGGATTTTATCGTAAACGCAGCCACGACATCATCGAGGATATGGAAACATGTGTTATTCAAGATGAAGTAAATGACCGTATGGTAGAGGCTGTTCGCCGCATCGCTAGCCGTCTTGGCATCTCGGCGTATAATGAAGAAACGCATCGCGGTGACCTGCGCCACATCATGGTCCGTACCGGTCAGCAGACAAACGAGACGATGATCGTGCTCGTCACGCGCATGAACGAACTGCCTTATGCAAAGGAACTTGTAGCTGAACTGCATGAGACGTACCCGCAGATCAAGTCAATCGTTCAGAATATCAACAAGGAACGTACGAATGTTATCCTTGGTCGTAAGACGAAGCTGCTATGGGGTGAAGAATATATCTACGATACAATCGGAGATATCAAATTCGCCATTTCAGCGCAATCTTTTTACCAAGTCAATCCCGCACAAACGAAAGTATTGTACGATCAAGCACTGGCATATGCCAACCTGAGCGGCAATGAAACTGTTATTGATGCTTACTCTGGGATTGGTACGATCTCGCTATTCCTAGCTCAGAAAGCGAAGAAAGTTTACGGTGTCGAAATTGTGCCGCAAGCAGTCTCTGACGCTAAAATGAATGCCAAGCTCAACCACATGGACAACGCTGAATTCTATGTCGGCAAAGCCGAAGAAGTTATGCCATGGTGGAAAGCCCAAGGCTTAAACCCTGACGTCATCGTCGTCGATCCCCCGCGTAAAGGCTGTGAAGAAGATCTGCTTCAAGCTATGATCGATATGAAGCCAAAACGCATTGTATATGTGAGTTGTAACCCAAGCACGCTCGCTCGCGACCTCCGCTTCCTGGAAGACGGCGGATTTGAGACGAAGCAAGTACAGCCAGTTGATATGTTCCCTCAGACTGGGCATATTGAGTGTGTTGCGGAGATTCAGTTGAAGGTGTCTAATTAAAAAGAACATTTCCCAGTAAAAATAAACTTTTCCTTATAAGACCTGGATTTCGGTAAAATAAACAATTCCGATTTCCGGGTCTTTTTTCTATTATCCCTTGTCCTTACTGGATTTTCTCGGTATTCTCTTCCTTCTTTTATCGGAGATCTTTATTTTAACTGAGGAAAAAAGGTGAAAAAACAGTTGGGAAAGTAGGTGAAAAACAGCCAATTTTGAACAGAAAAAGAGTGAAAATGGGGGTTCTGTAGGAAAACTTTATTTTAACTCGAACGGTGGAATGCGGGTTGGACGGGTCTTATTTAGGAAATGTTTATTATTGTTGAACATAGTAGAGAAAAGAATTTTAATTGAGCTTGTATTATTCCTTGATATTGTGTTTGTGAGAGATAAGAATGAAGAAATAGGGATAACAAAAATGAGTCACTGCTATGCTATTCAAGGTAAGGGCATCGATAGGAGGTCTTAAGTATGGCGGATAAAAGAACAATAGAGGAAGTATGCGTGGATGGATGAGTACATAAAACGAACCGGAGAGCTGGCTATGGAACAGGCAAAAAAGAATAATACGTATATCGTATATGAAAAGGACGGCGAGTTGGTTAAGGAGTACCCTGATGGCAAGATTATTCCATTAAACGAGGAGGAAGAAGGATAATAGCATTTTTGTCAGGAAAATAACACTGGCACATATCCCCAAGACTAAAGAACCGTTTTTGCAAAAGGCTTATACAATTGTTGGGAATGATTGGATGTGTTTTGTATAATTTTTATGGACTACAGCAATAATCCGAACCTTATGGAGGTACCGCTGCGTGAAATTTAAATTTGTAATCTTTTTAATTCTAACAACACTGATTATAGGAGGATGCAATATGAGTAATGGCAAAGAGTCCCTCTCCCCTTCTGAGATGGATCCCAAAGACTTGCCGGATGTGCCGGCTTTCCAAGATGAATTGACCAGAGATTACTTAGAATCAACTGAATCAGTTAGAGAAGGGTACTACACTTTGGTATCAGCTACTAATACATTCACTCTTGATTTTCCTGAAGACATGGTTGTAGACGAAACAAGTATGGCGGGTAATGAAGGAAACTCAGAATCTCTTATCTTTTATTATGATGACAATGATGCAGATGTAATGGATCAATTCATCATTAACTACTATAGCTCCATACCTAATATTGAATATAGTAGAGATCTAATGAATCGTAGAGCTGGAGAAGAACTGGATTTTAAAAAAGTACCGAGTGAGAATGAGAACCAACATCTTGAGATTGCTGAAATGGATTCGGATGATTCAACTAGTTATATTGCAGCCATAGTAAGAAATGAAAAAAAACAAGAAATACAGGTATTTACAAGCATTATTTGTAGAGAAGATATTGAAAATAATCAGTGTGATTCTCTAAAAGAAGAAGAGAAAGAAAAAGTATCAGATGTGTTAAAATCGATCCAATTTAACAATGACAAAGGTAAGTGAATGCAATGGCTAAAGGCATACTTGATTATGAACTGATGGCAATGCGATTAACTAATAAAGAATACGAAAATATGACCGCAGATAAATTAAAGTCAACCATACAACAAATTTACCTAGAAGAGACAGGCTCACTTTTAGATGCAGATATAAAAATATTCCACTCCTCTGATACTGAAGATAGTTTAATTAATCAGACGGGCTATAACGGTACAGCCATATACATTGATGACGGAAATCAAGAAGAGATGTACGTTATCTCTCAAGGAACCACCAATGGACCAGACTGGTCATTTAATGCCAAAGGTCCACTTGCAGGGGAATCAATTGATCAACCTCAAGCTACAGATTTATTTGTTGAACAGGCCAAGAATAAATTAGGCGTAGACGAGGACGCTAAGGTGATCTCTTGGGGGCATTCACTTGGCCACCACAATAATGCAGAGGCATACTTAGGCTATGGCACTTTCGACGAGGTTTATGGTATGAATGGGGCCCAAGTTAACGCTTATCAGCTATTTGATATGAATATTGACTTTCAAAAAGCAGTAATAGAAAAGTTTAAGGTGAGAAACGATGCGGATCTACGCCAAAGAGTTTCTGCGGATGAGTTAGAGGTGTTCACTAAAGAGTTTTTTAAAGACGAATCCAAAAACATACATCAAATAATCTCTTCTGATGACCCGCTAAATGGGTTGACCCCTTTTGTTCCAGGAATGGTAGAATTGGGGCAGATTGAAGTTGTTGACACCAACCCCGACGTCTCGGGAATTAAAGAGTTAGCAAAAGACATTCCTCCTGAAGTTATAAAGGATGTACAGGACTTGGCTTTAATTTATGCAAAAGCAGATAATGCGGGTGGCACAAAAGAGGTCGCTAAACAGCTCTTTGGGGTGAATATGGACTATCTGAAGGATGTAAACAGCTTCGGAAGTTTCTTGAGTTGGTACACGTTTAATCAAGGAGAATTCGATGAAACGGTAAAGGCTCTAAATAAGAGTGTCCCGCCCTTACTGGATAAAGTAAGAGTCGTTTTGGATAACAAGGATTTGATTTTCGGACGGTTACAAGAAACGGGTTATATATCCCTAAAAGAAAAAGATACAATGATTGAAGAACTGGAACTTATAGAGTCTCATCTTTCAACGATAGAAGATGGATTGAATGCTAATTCCAGTTTGTCTGGTGTTCAGTTTTTGCAAGATATCTCTACGGTTGCATTTGGAGGAAGTCTGGTATGGATAAAGTCATCGCTAACGTCATCAATAGAGTGCATGAAAGAAAGCGGTTTTTTTGAAAGTCTAAATAAAATAGTAGCCAGCCATAGCATTCCGGAACTGCTTGCTGCCATGTCGAAAGGTAACAAAAGCTATTTCGGTACAGATATGGTCTACACAGCAACTAATGGCGATCCTATCAAAGTGAACATCTCCGCAGCACTCCGCATGTATCGAGAGACCCTCCCCATCCTAGAAGAAAAAGAAACCAAGATTCGGAATTTCGAGAAAGCGGTAAAAGAGGAATTAGATGATAGTTATAAGGATGAAAAGCGAAAAGTCCAGGACGAGATCGACCGCATGGAATCGAGTCCAGGTAGTTACCGTGACTTACTTGCTAAACACGGACACTTACCGGCATTCAATAAAGAAATGAAGACTATCAAAGTACACGAAGTCTTCTACCCTTTGGAGAATAATGACTTTGATGAAGAAATCCATGAACTAAAGAAGTCGGTGGAAAGCGGTAAGTTGTATATCGAGAAGTACCGAAAGGCCATCGAGGATTTATTTGATGAAGAGGACAATGTATCTAGGCTATTCGATTTTTCAAGGAGGTTCTAAATGGGACAGAAACGCACATTCCAAGCTACCGAACAGCTAATCCCTAACAAGGATTACTCCGACAAGAAAAAGGCTCTAAAGACTCCCATTGATGGTATTAGAGAAAATGATGAACGGTTTTTCTCTTATGTCAGTAAGATAATCATTAGTGAAGATCAAAAAGGAAAAATCATTGATGCGATGAAGAAGGAAACGACAAGTCGGATGAATCATGATGAAGGACTATGTGAAGATGTTACCAGGAAGATAAACAAAGCTGTAAATACATTTAATGAGCAAGTGGCAGAAATGAAGAAACAGCGAATATCAGTTACTTATGAAGACCACAATATGGAATGAAGAAGGGACTAGCCATGCGTACTAGTTCCTTCTTCTTGTTCATAAATTAAACTCATCTACATTACCGCTGATACTATTCTTTCTATCAAGATTTCGCACAAAGCTTTCTGACTTAATATCATGTACTTTGTTAGTAATGAAATTGTATTGAGGAATTTGCCAAGTGTCGTTAATTTTATGGCAGCCCTTTAACTTGCCAGTTTCACACATACGTTGGATAGTGCTGATACTCAAACCAAGTTTTTTTGCTGCTTCCCATTCTGAATATGATTTTTTCAAACTACTGTTCCTTTCAAATTGGAATTTATTTCATTTATAAATTGTTTTTAACTAAAAAGTTATAAAGGTCAAACTTTGCTCCAATTCACTATTGTTGTTTTCTAGTGGTTTTGTTGATACTCTTTTTCTCTTTGATTGAGATAGAAGCTTATGAGGCTTTTTTTGAACTTTTGATGTTTGGCTTCAGTATTCATAGCATTTTTAATTAAGTTTTGTTTTATTTCTTTACCAAGTGGCATACGGATATTGCTCCTTTATACAAAGTGATTTAATCATACACGTTATACTCTGTATTTATTGTAATAGTAGTTTCAGAGGTGGATTGAAATTAACAAAGTTAGAGGTGGATAGCATGAGATAGAAGGGGTTTATAATCATCTTCTTGAATCTAAACTTTTTTCTCTACTATGTCTAACTAAAATAAACTCTTCCGATTTCTAGGTCTTTTTTCTATTATCCCTTGTCCTTACTGGATTCTCTCAATATTCTCTTCCTTCTTTTATCGGAAATCTTTATTTTAACTGAGGAAAAAAGGTGAAAAAACAGGTGAAAAGCGGGTGAAAAACGGCCAATTTTGATCATAAAAAGTATGAAAATGAGTGTTCGGTAGGAAATCTTTATTTTAACTCGAAACGGTGGAATGCGGGTTGGAGGCGATGATTTAGGAAATGTTTATTATTGTTGAACAGAAGGTGTCTAACTAATTTAAACTCTTCCCAATAAAAATATACTTTTCCTAATAAGACCTGGATTTCGGTAGAATAAACAATTCCGATTTCCGGGTCTTTTTCATGTGCAGCACGTGTTCTTACTCATTTTTCTCTAGTTTTCCTTTCTTCAACAAATTCGGAAATCCGGAGATCTATATTATCACACTATCTTCAAACTGTGGTATTTAGATTAAATAAAAATTAAGTAAGATTAAATTTTATTAACTTTATTTTATATTAAATGTATTTTACAATAAAGATGTAGTAATTAATTGTTTAATTTATCGTACAAAGGGATGGTAAAGAATCATGGAATTCAAACATATTACAATAGCGGGCAGTGGGGTTTTAGGAAGTCAAATCGCTTTTCAAACTGCATTTAATGGTTTTCATGTAACAGTATACGATATTAATGATGTAGCATTACAATCAGCTAAAGACAAAATAAACATATTGAAAGGGCGTTATCAAGAGGATTTACAGGCTAGTAAAGAGCAAGTAGATTCTGCATCTGACCGCATCTCTTACTATAGCGACCTGGCAAAGGCAGTTGCTGATGCAGATTTGCTGATAGAAGCAATACCAGAGATAGTGACGATTAAAACAGAGTTTTATGAGAAGCTAAATCAAGTTGCACCAGATAAGACTGTTTTTGCATCAAACTCATCAACATTGATGCCAAGTCAGTTTGCTGGAGCGACAGGACGTCCTGAAAAATTCCTGGCACTTCATTTTGCTAATGAAATTTGGATTAATAATACAGCCGAAATTATGAAGCATCCAGGCACAGATATGAATGTGTTTGACCAAGTAGTTGAGTTTGCGAAAGCAATTGGAATGGTAGCATTACCTCTTCATAAAGAGCAGCCAGGATATATTTTGAATTCATTGCTTGTTCCTCTTCTAGATGCAGCAGAGCTATTGCTATCAAGAGAGGTTGCAGATGTGGAGACGATCGATAAAACATGGATGATTGCTACAGGAGCTCCGAAAGGTCCATTTGCAATATTGGATGTTGTCGGAATCAAAACATCTTATAATATTGTGAAGGCTAAAGCGGACGCAACAGGAAATTCAGAATTTAAGAAACTCGCAGAGCTACTGAAAACAGAGTATGTTGATAAAGGAAAACTTGGAGTTGCTACAGGAGAAGGCTTCTATAAATATCCTAATCCTCGATTTATGGACCCTGATTTCTTGGGGAATCAATAAAAAAGTAATCCTCCTGTCATAATGGCAGGAGGATTCTTTTTAAAGTCTATTTTAAGTCTTGCAAAAGATGCTCGGTAAACTGGTCTACCATTTCCGGACATTTTTCATTTTTTCTCGTCACTCGCCATAAATAATTGGAAAGGGTAAAGTACTCATTAATCGAAATCGTCACCACTTCATCTCTTAAATGTGCCGGCAATGCTTGGATAATATAATCATTCGTTATCGTGATAGCATTCCTTTGCAGCACCATTTGTAAAAGGACATCTCCATTATTTGTCGTTAATGCAATCCTATTTCTCAAGTTATCTGGAAACAAATCTTCAGCTATTTTCTTTAAGTAAGGGTCATTGTACAATACGATTGATTCATTCATTTCGTTTATGATTTGGTCAAGGGAGATTTTATTGTTGAATCGTAGTAAGGAGCTCTTATTAACGGCAAGCACCACTTCAACCCTTTTAATCGGTTCCCATTCCAATGCAACATCATGATTGTTTGACCCTAGTGAAACAAACCCCATATCTGCATGGCCATTTTTTACTTGTTCCAGCACAGCAGCCGTATCTTCCTCCACTACTTGCACATTTACATAAGGATAGCTTTCTCGGAATTCGAGGGTATTGTTAATGATTTGGGACACTAATCCGGGAATTGTAGCAATGACAATATTACCGTACTGGTTGTTTTTTGATACTGCAATATCATTTTTAAGCCTGTCGATTGTTTTCAAGACAGAAACAGCATACTGGATGACCTTTTTTCCTTCAGCGGTTGGAACTACTCCTTTGCGTGAGCGTGTGAAAAGCAGTACGTCTAATTCAGTTTCTAACTGGGTTATGGAGAGACTGATTGCTGGAACGGTCATCATGTTCTTTTTAGCAACCTCAGTAAAGGAGCCTAACTCTCCGACATCTACTAAATATTGAAGCTGGGTTATATTCATGTTTTGTCACCTTAAATAGTTTTAGTTTGTAAAAGTTAGTTTATCAAAAAAGAGGAGAGGTATATATGTAAATAAAGATAAAAGTATAGTGGGCGAGGAATTTAAAGGAGGTTTAATAGGAGCAATAAGGTATGCTCAAAAGCAACATCGGTCAGCGGTTTCTAACAAAGAAAGCTTTTATGCATAAGTGCTAATTTTGGGTAATAGTTTCCTTATTCCTCATTTACATTCTCACGGAAGGGAAACTAAAAAGCAAAGAGGACGAAATTATTGATTAATGAGACTTGCTACAGTGCGGGTCTTTTTTCACTGCAGTTTCTTGCGATAAGAGAAACGGTATGATAATTTTATAATGAACGTTCAATATAAAAGAGGGTGTCATATGAGAAAGTCACAGAAAAAAGAAGCTATATTGAATACGGCAGAAAAGTTATTTTATCAGAATGGTTTTCATGCAATTGGTGTTAAATCAATATTGGATCAAGCTGGAGTCGCACCGATGACTATGTATTATCATTTCGAATCAAAGGAAGAATTAATTAAAGAAGTATTAGCCCGAAGAGAACATCAATATTTTGAATTAGTAGGAGATAAGCTTAACAAAGGTGATGGTATTCATACTTACGTAAAGTCGTTGATTCAAGCTCATATAAACTGGTTAGAAGCAGAAGGTACAAATGGTTGTTTGTTTTTAAGAGCAAAGCAGGAATATGAAGGTGTAAACGAGGGAATTGCCTCCTTAAGCAGAGAGCATAAAAAAACACTTGTTAACAAAATTGAAAATGATATGAAGGTATTTGATGTTCCAAAATCCTTGGGTATGCAAATCATGATTATTTTAGAGGGTTTAACATCCATGACCCAAATACAGGAATTAGATGAAATAAAAGAAGCAGCAGAACGTTTAATGAAAGGTATGCAGGTTTCTGATAAATGAATTTGAATAGGAAGATCAATGTAGTGCATTGTTTCCTATTTTTTTTACTCAATTATTATAATGAACGTTATATATAAAATAAGAGGTGATAGATATGTTTGAAAATAAATTGATTGTTGTTGGGTTACCAATGATTGCTGTGACATATGGTTTATCTCGATTCAGTTATGGGCTGATGCTTCCATATATTAATGAAACAATGAATATGGCACAATCCACTAGCGGGGTCATTTCGTCTTTGTCTTATATCGCATACTGTATAGCAATCGTTTTGGCAATGGTATTTTCGAACAGAGTATCACCGAGGTCTATTCTTATTGTTGCAGGATTCTCATCCACTATTGGTTTGGGGATTATATCTGTATCGGGTAATCCTGGAGTATTAGGTTTAGGTATATTTCTGGCCGGGCTAAGTACAGGTTTTTCTTCACCACCGTACGCTGATATTATTGATGAAAACGTAGAAATAAAATTACAGAATCAGACTAATTCATGGATAAACTCTGGTACGAGTATTGGAACAGCTTTAACTGGAGTTATTGCAATTATAATGACAGATAGTTGGAGAGAAACGTACTTAATATTTATGGTCATTGCCACAGTAGTATTATTCGCTAATTACAAAGTGCTGCCTAAAAAACAAAATCAAACTTTAAATAAAAACGTAAAATCAGGTTTCTCAAAAGAAGAGTGGAGAAGAGCCATACCATTAATTCTGGCATCTCTATTGTTAGGAACCTCCTGTTCGGCCTATTGGACATTTTCAAGAGATTTTATGTTACAAAATGAGAGTGTTCCTGATTACCTCGGAGAGTGGCTATGGGTGATTATTGGAGTTGCAGGGTTATTAGGAGGAACTGCAGGTGCATGTATCAATAAGTTTGGTTTAATGCCTGCATACAGGATTTCTGTGATAGCACTTTCAACCTCGTCTCTGCTATTAGGGACATTTACAGATTACATTATGATAGGGTTTCTATCACCAGCCCTTTTTGGTAGCTCATATATTTTTATGACCGGTGTGTTAATAGTATGGGGAATTTCCGTGTTTAAGTCCAACCCATCATTTGGACTAGGTATACCCTTTTTAATACTGGCACTTGGTCAAGCAATAGGATCAATTTTCTCCGGGGTCATTGCAGATCTATTAAGCTATAATGTTCTATTTATAGGTGCTTCTATAATTGGTTATCTAGCTTTAATATTTAAAAGAACATGAAGTTAGCTTGAAATTGCACCCTCTTTATGGGTGTGTCAGTTGAATAGTTTAATCAATTAGAATATCTACTGAACTAACATGTAGTGTGAGATCCTTTTCTTCTATATATCTTCATCCTACTATGTCTAATTAAAAATAAACTCCTCCTAGTGAAAATAACTTCAGACCTGGATTTTGGTAAATAAACAATTTCGATATCCGGGTCTTTTTTGTGCAAAGACTTTGTCTTTCCTAGCTTGATTTTATCTTGTCTAGTAATAGTATATTATGGATATTGAGAGTAAAGAGAATGTGATGCTAACGTGGTCTTTTATATTTAGTGCTGAGCTGTATTGTAATTACTATATTCACAATCAGGAGGAAAGCCAAAATGCTAAACGAAGTTAAACACAATTTAATCGTATCCTGTCAGGCTTTACCAGAAGAACCCCTACATAGTTCATTCATCATGTCCAAAATGGCATTAGCTGCAAAGCAAGGGGGCGCAAAAGGCATAAGGGCAAATTCTAAAGAGGATATTATAGAAATAAAAAAGGAAGTGAGCCTTCCTGTTGTTGGAATAATTAAACGTGATTATAAAGATTCCTCGGTATACATCACACCTACATATCAAGAGATTGATGAACTGCTAGAAAGTGGATGTGAAATGATTGCTATGGATGCTACAGAAAGAAGAAGACCTGAGGGCATTGAATTAGGGGAATTAGTACGGTATGTTCGAGAAAAGGATTCATCGGTACAATTGATGGCTGACATTGCTACTTTAGAGGATGCTATACAAGCTGATCAGCTTGGTTTTGATTGTGTCTCCACTACATTGTATGGCTATACGGAGGAAACAAAGAATAACAAGCTTTACGACAACGATTTTGAATTCTTAAAAAGAGTACTTGATAATGTTAGTATTCCGGTAATTGCTGAGGGTAATGTCATAACACCAGAAATGGCAAAACGATGCTTACAATTAGGGGCATATTCTGTTGTGGTCGGTGGTGCGATTACTAGGCCGCAGCAGATTACTGAACGCTTTGTAGATATAATAAATTGAAAAGATACATATTTAAATTCCTTCGTGTAAAGATATACATTTGATATACAGACCTGGATTTCGGTAAAATAATTATCTCCGATCTCCAGGTCTTTTTTATGTGTACCTAGTTCGATATTCAGTTTTCTTTGCACTTTTTACTGGTTAATAGTAAAATAAAATGTTGTATTTTTTACTATGTTTTGATATGTATTGCTTGAGCGTGTTTAAAGTAAAAGAAACAGAGCATCTTTGCTCCTTGAATAAATATTAGATTTGTAACTATAATGAGAGGGTTTTATATATGAAAGATAATTTCTGGCGTGATTTACCACGACCATTTTTTGTATTGGCTCCGATGGAAGATGTGACGGATGTTGTGTTCCGTCATGTAGTGAGTGAAGCTGGCAGACCTGATGTGTTCTTTACTGAGTTTACAAACTCGGAGAGCTATTGTCATCCAGATGGAATAGATAGTGTGCGTGGCCGTTTGACGTTCACGGAGGATGAACAGCCGATGGTGGCTCATATATGGGGAGATAAGCCTGAGAATTTTCGCCAAATGAGTATTGGTATGGCGGAGTTAGGGTTTAAGGGACTAGATATCAATATGGGCTGCCCTGTACCTAATGTTGCAGGAAATGGAAAGGGAAGCGGCCTTATTTGTCGTCCTGAAGTTGCTGCAGAGCTGGTACAAGCTGCAAAAGCAGGTGGATTGCCCGTAAGTGTGAAGACAAGACTTGGATATACAGATATAGATGAATGGCGCGACTGGCTGACACATGTATTGAAGCAAGACATTGCTAATCTTTCCATCCATCTGCGTACAAGAGCGGAAATGAGCAAGGTAGATGCACATTGGGAATTGATTCCGGAAATCAAGAAACTTCGTGATGAGATAGCTCCTGATACACTTCTAACGATCAATGGGGATATTCCAGACCGTGAAACTGGCTTAAAACTGGCTGAACAATACGGAGTTGACGGGATCATGATTGGGCGCGGGATTTTTACAAATCCGTTTGCCTTTGAAAAGGAACCGAAAGAACATAGCAGTAAGGAATTGCTTAATCTTTTGAGACTGCATCTGGATCTCCATGATGAATATTCAAAAGCAGAAGCCCGTGCGTACAAGCCTCTTCCACGCTTTTTCAAGATATATCTTCGAGGATTCCGAGGTGCAAGTGAATTGAGAAATCAATGCATGAACACGAAGTCAACGGATGAAGTTCGCGCATTGCTTGATGATTTTGAGAGAAAGTATCTTGTTGAGGTGGAAGAGCAGTAGAAGTGTATTAGGTAGAAATGAAGTGGAAGCAAAACAAGTTTTAGTATAGAATTGGCTGGTATAAAAGCGGTATTGAACCGATTATGCCAGCCAATTTTTATATTATATGATTTTAATAATCTATTGAATGGTCTCTCCTAGTTGAATTTATGAAGACGAGCATATCCACTTACGTTTTAAATTAGCTTAAACAAATGATGCAAAACCAAATCTAAATACAGCAATGAATATCATAAAAGGGATAACAACAAGAGCAACGATTGAATTAATAATTATAAGTAGTAGTTTAACTCTTTTTTCATTTATAAATATCGAAAAAGTAAGTCCGATGATTGGATTTAATATACAAAATACGACAAGGAAATTCATGATTGAATTTGCGAACAATGCACCTTGTGATATATAAGTAGCATATGTATAAAGGGTTAGCAGTGCTATTATGGTTAATATTAGGCAAAAGATAGAGAGAAATGGGTTAAGGGACCTCAAAGCATTCACATCCTTTAGTGAATTAAGTTCATTTTTTGCTATAAGATTGGAATGTTACTGGTGTTTAAAATAAAGAGACTGGATAATGAGTGTGAAATAAGCATATAAAGAGTCTCAATATATAGGTTAGATTATATGATTAATCAGCTTTTATTATCCTTTAACTTTTCAATCAGCAGCGCCGAAGTAATTACAATAACCAAAATATCTACTAAACCCAGCGAACTAAAAAATGCGTCAGCAAGTGAATGATTATTGCTTAATCTATAAATTAACGAACCCAATGAAAATAATGCAAAATAAACAAGCATATAGAACACTCTTCCAGATGTTAACCACACTATGAGACCAATTAGAATAACTCCTATGATAACCCAGTCTATAGCAGATATTACTATTACCTCCATCAAATGAATAATCACTATTTCTTTACAAATTACAAGGTACACTACAATATATATACAAAATATACCATTTTTTCTGACGTGGTTAAAACTTTCTTCTAATGTACAAGAATCTATCATACTTTTAGCGCTAATGTCTTTTGAATTTATTTTGTATTTCTAATAAGAGTAGGTGTCTTATACATGTTAATTCTTATATGTGGTATTGGTCACTTGATGGCGTGTCTTATTCTCAAAACATCTGAATCAGGCAGCTCTAACAGGATAGTAGGCTATCGAACAAAGCGATCAATGAAGAATAAAGCTTTGTGGAAATTAGGGCAATCTTATGCTGCTAAATTGCTAGTGTTGGCAGGAGTGATGCATATAGTCATTGGAGGGATAGTGTTATTGTTTTTTCGCTATGAAAATGAGTTTTATTTGTTTGTTGAATTACTGTGGGTAATTATTTCTTTATTTATGATATATGGATTAACTGAATGGAAATTGAAGCGAAAAGAGGAAGAAATAATTACTGAAAGAGAGCGATGATGCTGATTTTTTAATTGTGTCCATACTTGAGTTGCTCATGAAAACAAAGAGAATACCTAACATTAACAGATATTTGAATCTGTTACGATATTGTTTTCGTAGGCATATAAAATATCTATTTTTAATATTACATAGGTTGGAGGTGTACTGGTGATAAAAAGCAAAAAAATGTTGTGGATAGCAATTATCCTTTTTATTGTTTCTGCAGTAATGAATTTTCCTTTTCCACATGCAATTCCTTATGGGGAGACAGTTGCAGAAGTATTTAATTTTCCAATTCGTTCTGCTAATGGATGGCATTATGTAGGGATAGCTTCATTAACTATATTTATTGCCAGCATATTTTTCCTTACAAGATCATTAAAGAAGTATCATATGCGTGCATTCTTACTTGCATTACTAATAGCTATTTTCGCACCTGGAATGGTTCTCAGTTCTTATCAAAAAAACTTTGCAAAAGGTGTTGATGCAGTTCATTACAATGATGAGGTTAGTAAGTGTGAATTTGAGATGGTTAATGAATCAACATTGAGTGGTGAATGTAAGCTATCATTTGAAAATTATAGTAGTAAAGATGTTCAATTCACTCTTGAATTTCATGAAGATTACTACTCTGAAGATGATGTTCCAATGGTAGCCCTCATGAATAATAAAGCTCCTTATGAGGTCAGCATAGAGGGAAAAGAGAAAAAAGTAGTGAAAATCAAAACAAACATAGATGTTTCGAACATAGAAAACCATGTTGAAGGGGGAAGTGCATCAGATATAAATATTATTATTAGGTCCGGTGATAAAATAAGGAAACTGTGATTTAGAGAAGAGTGAATCTATATAAAATTTAATAAGGGAATGCTACAATTAATTGGAATTTTAAGTTAGGAGTGAGTATTTGTTAACTGTACTTCGTATTATTTTAGCAATAATTGTAGTGACATTCGGAATTTATGGATTGGTCACAGGTAATCATGAGCTATCTCCTTATATGTTTTTCTTTTTAGGTCTAATGTTTATGGTAATAGGCTTTTCTGAATTCAAGGTGAAACGTCAGGGAAATGCTGTTATTTGTATTATAGCGTCTATATTTGTCCTTTTTGTTGCCGTTTTTACTGGTTAGAATAAGTGTAATCCAATATATATAAGAGCTAATGGAGGTCCTTTTAGAGATAGTTGAAATCTTATTCGGAGGAAAAGCATATCTGCAAGAGTTTGAGCAGTTATTAGTCTGACTATCTGGAAATCTAAGGATACTCCACAATAAAAAAACTGATTTTTGCTAATAAATAAATATATGAAGAGGAGGATGTTTATGATGAGAAACCTAAAAAAGGGCGATAAGATTGGCATTTTTTCTCCTTCTTCGCCAGCTTCTGTTTCGTCAGAGCAGCGATATAAGCGTGGGAAATCATTTCTTGAGCGAAAGGGTTTTCAAATTGTGGAAGGGAGTCTGACTGGTAAAAGTGAAATATATCGTTCAGGCAGCCCCAAGGAAAGAGCTGAAGAATTAAATCAATTGCTCCGAGATTCGTCCATTACGATGATCATGGCGATGATCGGCGGTACGAATTCAAATAGTCTGCTTCCTTATATTGATTATGAAGCATTTAGGAAAGATCCTAAGCTAGTAGTAGGTTACTCGGATGCTACAGCGGTATTGATGAGTTTATATGCCAAAACTAATATTCCAACTTATTATGGGTCATCCCTCGTTGCTTCTTTTGGTGAATTTGAGCCTTTAGTGAATGATACATATGCATATTTTGAGAAGTATTTTTGTGAACAACCTATAACGCCATATGTAATCCCAATGCCAAAATTTTGGTCCGATGAAGTAGTAAATTGGCTGGAGTATACCAAAGAAAAGACTTTATATGATAATAATTGGATTGGTGTAAATGGAGGGGTTGCTGAAGGACGTTTAGTTGGCGGAAATAATAATGCGATGTATGGATTTATTGGCACACCATATTTTCCACAGTTTCAACAGGGAGATATTTTATTGATTGAAGATACATCCAAAAATGCTGCGATAGTGGAGAAGAATATAGCAATGCTTAAGCTTCATGGAGTTTTTGAGAAGGTCTCTGGAATTATTTTAGGAAAGCATGAACAGTATGATGATCTGGGAACAGGAAAGCAATCTCTAGATATACTGCTGGAACAATTGGATGGTAAGGAGATACCGATTTTAGCTGATTTCGACTGTTGTCATACGCATCCTATGATACCTTTAGCGATCGGGAAAAAAGTTCGGATTGATACAAAGAAAAAGGAAGTCACTTGCATAGAGAAGTGGCTGTAAGGTAAAAGGCAGCTTGCAGCTCCTCCAAGCAGGAAGGTTAAACTGGTTTTTTGAAAAATGAATTGTTAGATACGCTTGGAAAGTTTAACCTATCATTTCCTCATAGGAATCACACTTGTTCCAGCTGTGACAGGAATTTTTTATTGAAGAAGGAATAACAAAATGGACTTTAAATAAATTAATCAGAGAGCACCGGTTAACGGAATTTTTGTGTAAAAACTTAGTTTACTGCCTATTTTTTATATATTTATCCCATTTCGTATCTACATTTTGTTGTTATGTTAAGAGAAGAACAACAAAATATGTGGAGGTACAGACATGGACAAGGACAATTGGATGACGATAAGATTTTATGTTTTGGCTTCAAGTTTTCTGTTTTTAACAGGGTGTGCTACTGATTTAACCGATGCCGAGGCGGATATATCAAATGCTTCTGAAACTGCTGAAGTCGCAGAAATAGGGAACGGGCAAGGAGGACCTGAAGGGGAAGGAATGCAAATGCAATCCGAACCAAAGGATTCTATTATAGATATCGTAGAAGAATCGGCAGAAAATAATACCACGGAGAGTAAAAGTGAGGCGGAGCTTGCTGAAGCCTTTTTAGATACGCTAACAGATGACGAAAAGGAACAAGTAAGCTATGATTTCACGGAAGAAAATGCAGCGCACTGGTCTAATTTGCCTGCTAACTCACAAAATCGAAATGGAGTCGCTTTAGGTGATTTGTCGGAGGAGAGTGTGGAAGCTGCTTTAACGCTTGCCAAAGCTTCCTTAAGTGAGCAGGGTTACGAGACGATGCTGAATATCATACGTGCAGATGAGTTTTTGACAACTGATACAGGGCGAACAGAATGGGGTTCAGGATTATACTATATCGCGATTTTGGGAGAACCATCCGATACTGATACCTGGATGCTGCAAATCAGCGGACATCATTTGGCTGAAAATATTGTGTTCAATGGGGAAGAGGTCAGTGCAACACCGCAATTCACTGGAACAGAGCCGCAAACCTTTGAGTTGAATGGAACAACGCTTGCCCCAATCGAAACACGCAGAAAAGGGATGTACTCCATCATTGAATCACTTGATGAAGACCAGCTTGCAGAAGCTAAAATCGATGAAGAATTTAGGGATGTTGTTGTAGGAGCAGATAGCGATGGTGAGTTTCCGGAAGAAAGTGAAGGAATTCTATACTCAGACCTGAGTGAAGAGCAACAGGAACTTGTAAAAACAGCTATCAAAGCCTGGATGGAAGACGCAGAAGAGGATACAGCGCAGGGATTACTGGATGTGTACTTATCTGATGATGCACTTGCCGAAACGTATATCGGCTGGTCCGGATCAACTAACTATGATGACGTAGGATCTTATGTGAGAATTGACGGACCTCGCCTATGGCTTGAATTTGCTTCTCAGCAAGGAGTGGGCTATAACAGTGGTGAAGATGCTGAAGCGCATTTCCATACTGTATGGCGTGATAAGTTAGCTGATTACGGCGGAGCGTTTTCGGAATAACGGTTAGAATAAGTACTAAAAAAGCGTTAGCCCTGTTATCCAGGTCTAACGCTTTTCTTCAATATATCATGAATTAAATTTTTTCATCAGCAAACAATTGCTTCTTATCCCATTTCCCCCATTTATAATAAGAAAAAGAAAAGATACTGCTTAGAATAAAACTAATTCCCATTCCTAGTGCGATTCCGTTTTCCCCAATGAAAGCTGAGCAGATATACGTCAGCGGGTAGCGAAGCAGCCAAAAGGATAGGATGTTCAAAATCAGTACTTGGTACATCGCTCCTGAGCTTCGGACGATGCCGTTCAAGATAAAATTAAGCCCGATAAATGGATAGAAGAAAGCAATGATTTTTAAGTAATCGGTGCCGAATGAAACGGCTGATTCCTCATCTATAAACAAACTGGTTAAAGGTTCTGCGAGTAAAAAGACAAGAATGGCAATCACAAGCATAATAGCTAGATTAAACAGTGCGCCGTACTTCGCGATTTCTTTTACCCGGTCCCAGCGGCCGATACCAATATTTTGGCCGGCCATACTGTTGACGGCTGTCCCTAATGCCATGGCAGGCAAGGTGATCAAGCTATCAATTCTTTGCGAAGCTCCAAATCCGGCGACGACCGATCCGCCGAAAGAGTTGACGACACTCATTATTGCTGTCACACCAGCATAGATGACCATCATTTGCAGACCGGATGGAATGCCAAGCTTCAAAATAAGCAATACTTGCTCCTTCTTTGGTAAGAAAGGAATAGATAGCGGAGCAAGCCCATTGCGAAGTGTGTACCACAAACCTAAGAGGAAAGCGACTGCTTGCGATAAGACCGTGGCATACGCTGCGCCTTCGATACCCAAGCCAAAACCAGAAATGAATAATGGATCCAGAATCGTGTTCAAAATAACGGCGACTAAAACAAACTTCAATGGTGTTTTACTATCCCCTAAAGCTCTTAAGACAGTACCAATAAAGTTGTAGCCCATTAAAAACAAAATACCGATAAAGTTAACCTGTAAATAAGTTCTGGCTTCATCCACCATTTCAGCAGGTGTATGGAGCATGATGACAATTTGCCTGGAGAAAAGCAATCCGATAATACCAACAAATATGGATAACAATCCGAGTACAACAACAAAGGCATTTAAGTAAGCTTTTAATCCTTGATTGTCGCCTCTTCCTCTTTGTTGAGACAAAACTGTCAGAGTTGTATTATTGATCCCAATAATAAATGCAAGTATCGTTAGTAAAACGGTAGAGGAGACGGTTACTGCACCAAGCGCATTTGCGCCTAGGAGATTACCGACCCATAAACTGTCAATGAATTGATATGAAACCTGCAATAAGTTCGTAAGCATAATAGGTCCGGCAAAAGTAAAGAGCTGCTTCATAATCCGGCCTTCTGTAAAATCCTGTTGAACCAAGGTGATTGACACTTCCTATCGTAATATGGGCATCCATAATTTTTAAATTTATGCGATTGTGGTATAAAGCAATGCATACCACAATCAAAACGGTAAAACACCAAATTAGGTTATATCATAGAACAGAAAACCGCACAAACTCGAGAGATTCCTCAATTGTGCGGTTAACTATTTATTTACATAAATAATTATAGATATTCCGAAACTGCATGAACATGGAACATGGCACTTTCGTTAAAAAAGTTATCAAGAAGATATTTATGCCCTGCACCATAAATCACAAGAATTCTTTCATCGGATTTTTGGACGAGTCTCTTGATATTTGTAAATATAATTAGATTACGACGATACCAATAGTTTGTAAGCCAATCAATCCCAACATAAAAATCCTCAAAGGCAGCTAATGCAAATTTCATATACATTGCTTGCTGCTTTTTTATATTATGGGGATTGTTTAGATAAACCAATACTTCTCTGATTGATTTTGTATTTATTAAGGATTGTACCTTTTTATTATTTTTTTCACCTTCTTCCACCACTTGATCATACAACGGTTGGTCACTATCTTTTAAAAAATCATAAACGTATCCCAAAGGAACGCCTCCCACAGGGCGGTTCCAATCTACTGGATATATTTTTTCATGACCTAGTTTTTTTGCAAGTCGAAAACCAAATTGGTGTATTTCGTCTCTTTCTAATTCATTTTCTATCTCATTTCTTATGTAATGCTTATACTGTGCATCAAGAATATCTGCTCTGATTGTTTCAAATTCTACAGCTATTTTAGTTGGATTGAATGCCTTGATACATTCAATTACTTCTTTAATTTCTTTCTGCTGCTTTTCAGCTTTTACATCACTCATGTTATGCTTATAAATATCTTGATTACCACGATCCCCCATATGATAGGTCCCTAGAACTAAAACAGATGGTTTCCTTTTAGTCATTTACAATCCTCCTTTTTAATTTGTTTCACTTCTTCAGGTATTACTTTTATATTGAATTATCTTGTCTGTTCATTTTGAAAATCCTGTAATTTTCATGATACCACTCATTTCCATTTGGAAGGCTTTTATATTTCCTTACATGTATTTGATCCTGTGGTTTGTATAGCGCATCTGATTACGGAAATCCTAACTTTGAACAATTTTATGAGAAGAGGAGGGAGAGCCCATGGTTAAAGATTCCTATGCACCTCGCGAGAAAAAGAATGGCGAAGGTAAGAAGCCTGATGAACAAAGAAGAGGAAAAGCGAGATCAAATACTCGCGGTGGAAGAAATTAATAGTAAGATTGGATCGAAATATCTAATTGGCGTTTCTTTTTAACTAAATGATTATTCCTTATATAGACCCGGTATATGTGAGATATTCTTTCATTATACTGGGTCTTTTACATGTGAATTCGCGGTATCAAGAACTGGATTTTTTGCCTATTTCAATCACCATAACTCTTGTCTATACTTAGGTTGTTATTTTTATACAATTGTTTGAATTTTTAAACTAAATCAAACAGGAGGTATAGGGATGGAGCAGTCGCACAAAAATGGCTTTATCATGCGATCTTTGAATGGCATTGAACGAGTCGGCAACAAGCTTCCTCATCCGGTTACGTTATTTTTCATCTTTGCTGCAGTAGTGGTTGTGTTATCGGCTATTTTTTCTGCAATCGGTGTCAGTGTAGAAGACCCTCTCAATGAAGGAGAAACAATCGCTGTCAAAAATCTGCTGAACTCTGAAGGGATTTTATATCTGTTCGAAAGTGCTGTAACAAACTTCACTAACTTTGCTCCGCTTGGAACAGTTTTGGTGACGATGCTTGGTATCGGAATTGCAGAACGCTCGGGATTGATCAGTGCCGCTCTTCGCGGGCTTGTTACTTCGGTTCCCCGCACACTGATGACGGCAGCATTAGTTTTCGGCGGTGTCATGTCGAGTATGGCAGCGGATGCTGGCTATGTTGTATTGACACCATTAGGAGCTGTCTTGTTCGCGGGCTTAGGACGTCATCCGCTGGCGGGTCTCGCAGCAGCTTTTGCCGGAGTATCCGGTGGTTACAGTGCGAATTTGCTGCTAACTTCACTTGATCCGCTCCTTGGCGGTATGACGCAGGATGCCGCAGCAATCATCAGCCCTGAATATGCGGAAGGCATCAACTATGCGATGAACTTTTACTTTATGTTTGCTTCCGTTTTCCTGCTCACAATTTTAGGTACATGGGTAACTGATAAGATCGTAGAACCGCGGCTTGGCACGTATAAAGGCAATGTTAATGAAGAAGTTAATTACCTTAAGCCGGAAGAGAAGAAGGGGTTATGGGGAGCACTTATTGCCTTCCTCTTAACTATTGTTGCTATTGTGTTACTTGTTATTCCTTCTTGGGGGCCATTAAGAGCGGGTGAAGCTAATATTATCGATGCACCGTTCTTGAATACACTCGTCCCAGTCATCCTGATTGTATTTTTTATTCCCGGTCTTGTATATGGGCTCATTACAAAAGAAATCAGAAACGATAAAGACGTCGCCAATCAACTCTCGGAAACGATGGCAACGATGGGATCCTACATTGTGCTAGCATTTGCCGCAGCTCAATTCGTTTCTTATTTCAACGAGTCAAACCTTGGTACCGTTCTAGCGGTTAGAGGTGCTGCTTTCATTGACTCCACCGGTTTTACAGGTATTCCGCTAATACTGACCTTCATCATCGTTTCAGGTTTTATCAATTTGTTTATCGGCAGTGCCTCTGCTAAATGGGCTATCATGGCACCAGTGTTCGTCCCAATGATGATGCTCTCGGGCTATTCACCTGAGTTTACCCAACTCGTGTACAGAATAGCCGATTCAACCACTAATGTTATCTCCCCTTTAATGCCATATTTCGCAATCGTCATCGCCTTTGCACAAAAGTACGATAAAAAGGTTGGGATCGGTACATTGATTTCTACTATGCTTCCTTACTCAATTGCCTTTACCATCGGCTGGGTATTGATGCTGCTAATTTGGATGTTGACTGGGCAGCCGATTGGACCAGGTACGCCAATTGAATATCCTTGATCAATGAATAGTAGGAGCCCGATTCCTTGTGGAATCGGGTCTTTTTCTATTTGTAATTATTCAGATATATTTTGAGGAAAAAACTTTATCTGGCATCCTGCTGCAAAACATGTTAAAAAAGTATAGGAGTCAATTCAGAAAAATTACCTTTCATTAAGTTGATAGATTAATAGATTCCTCACAAGAAGGGAGGAAAAATAATGAAGAAAACAACGAGAGTAATCCTAGATCCAGAAATCATGGACACAGAAATTAGCTCGCTAGACAATAAAGGGGCTGGCCAGGCAGTTGTATGGGTGGATAAAGGACAGGACAAGCTACGGAAAGTGAAACTGACTGTACCGAAGACATTGCCAGGCGAAAAAGTGCGGGCCACAGTCGCTTGGCCGCATGCGAAAAGATCCAAAGCCGCTTTAGAGGAAGTTTTGGAGGTACATCCAGAACGGGTTACTGCAGCCTGTCCTCATTTTGACTTATGTGGCGGGTGCGCATGGCAGCACTGGCAGTATGAAGGACAGTTAACACATAAAACAGCTCATGTTAAAGAAGCTTTGTTAGGACAAGGCTTTGATCCAGAGCTTGTGAAGGACACTATTGGTATGGAGAAACCTTGGCAGTATCGCAATAAAATGGATTTTGCTTTTGCACCGGATGGTTCGATGGGCTTGCATGAACAGGGGAATTTCCGTAAGATCATCCCGCTCGAGACATGTTTGATCATGGAAGAAGACATGAAGGAAGTTGCTATGGAAGTTGCAAGCTGGGTGAAGGACCATGCATTAAGTGGTTATAACAAAGATACGCATGAGGGTTTGCTTCGGCATTTGATGGTAAGACAATCATTTGTTACAGGAGAAATCATGCTGGCACTGTTTGCGACACAAGTGCCAGATACAGGTTTGGCTCAGGCTACCGAACAGCTCAAGAAACGAATTGAACAAAATTATCCGAAGGTAAAAAGTCTTTTATGGTTTGTAAATACAGATTGGGCCGATAGCATCCAAGCAGAGGACATGCATCTATTGGCCGGGCGTGATTTCATTTATGATGAAATTGGAGGCTATCGTTATCGTCTTTGGTTTGATACCTTCTTCCAGGTCAATCCGGTACAGGCACAGAAGCTTATCGACACCGCTCTAGAAATGGCACAGCCGAAAAAAACAGAAACGATGCTGGAGCTGTTTTGCGGAGTAGGAACCTTTTCACTTCCTTTTGCGAGCAAAGTTGAGAAACTTGCCGGCATCGAAATTGTGGAAAGTTCCATCGAATCAGCAAAACGAAATGCAGCAGACAACGGCATTTCCAACACCTACTTCCTAGCCGATAATGCCAGATTTGGAATGGATAAAGTTCTAGAGAAATTTGGCACGCCAGACTTGCTGCTGTTAGACCCTCCTCGGTCTGGAGCAGGCGGGAAAGTAATGAGAAAGATCGGCCGATCCAAACCAAAGCGGATCGTTTATGTATCCTGCAATCCAGAAACATTTGCAGTCGATATTAAGGAACTAAATGAATTTGGTTATACATTGAAGGAAGTACAGCCGGTAGACTTATTCCCGCATACTGTGCATGTGGAATGTGTTGCTGTACTAACTTTAGATTAACAAAGAAAGACAGATCACTTGGAACAAGTGATCTGCCTTTTTTTCGTTATTTTGCTGGTAAATCTTCAATTGAATCAATGTCCATGTAGGATGGTACAACAATACCATTTTTTGCGCCTGTCAAATTTGCACCTAAATCAATAATATCATCCATACTGTTCAAAGAATGGCCCATGCGTTACTGGTAACCAAGGAGCTACTGATGCATCCCCTTCTCCTTGGGCAATTGATTGGAACAAAACAGCTGGATCGACAGGGGTGACAGTTACCTCAAACCCTTGATGTTCTAATACTTGCTTTATAACTTCACCAGAAGCCCGTTCTGAGTCCCAAGGAGTAGCGACTAATTCAAACTCTTTTCCCTGGACCTTATCTACGCCTTCCGTCCATTCCTTAACTTTATCTTGATTTGCGTCAATCCATTTAGTTGCAGCTTCCTCAAATTCCATATCTTGAGCGTCATTCATCACAGCTTCCATGTCTTCTATTTCCCAGTTAAAACGATCAAGAACTTCATAAGCTTCAGGAAAATCTTCTTGTAAACCTGTTCGGACTATTGTATGTATGCCTTCATCTCTACCCATAGTACCTTTTGGATCTTCTAAGTATTTTAAATCGTATGAAGCAAACATCCAGTGCGGATTCCAGCCAACTATTACAATGGGCTCTTCATTATCAATGGCCTCACCTAACTCGGTTAACATTCCTGCAGTTGAGCTCTCAAAAAGTTCCCATTCATTTAAGTTCTCATAACCCTCTACCGTATCTTCAGCAAGCCCCATTGCACCAGCTCCTGGTTCAATACCTGTAATTGTATAATCTAATTCTTCGCCTAAATCTGCAGCTTCGCTTTTACTCTCAGAGCTGCCGCAGCCTGTTAAAACAAAAACAAAAGACAAGACTGATATAATACCGATTATTCTTTTTTTAATCAAAAATTCTTCCCCCTTCTCTTTATAAGCACAAGTATTATGTTAACTCATACAGAAAATACAGTAAATTCTATAAAAACTGTATAAATTGGTGTTTACTGCTGTAGGGCGGCGTCAGGTGGATTAAGCTGTATTATCCATTTAAATACACAGTTATGGTCCGTTTTAAGGTGCTATCTGAATGAAATGGCTTACAAAGAGTGAAAGGGGAGTTTCTTGGATTTTGCCCTGATTAATGATGAATCCTACCACGTGATAACTTGGTTGGCTAAGTTGAAATGTGTAATTGGATACTGATTACTGGTATTTTATCCTGCGACAAAAGTTTGGTTTTTGGAAATTTCATCTAAATTACTGGGAATGAATGGATCGCTTTTGTATAATTTTTAACGACTATAGTAATAATCCATTAAGATCATCTACAGAGGTGAGTGACCATGAAGGTTAAATTTATTGTTGCTTTATTTATGACGATTTTTGTACTAGGAGGTTGTAACATGAATAATGATAACGAATCAAAATCTTCTTCAGCAAATGAAGCTAAGGAATTTCCAGAAGTAACAGCATTTCAAGATGAGTTTACGAGAGAATTTTTGGAATCTACCGAACCAACAAGGGAAGGTTATTACCCGTTCTTATCCAAAACAGGTGCTTATAAAATGGATTTCCCTGAAGGTATGAAAATTAATGATAAAAGTTACAGTATAGATCCGGATAAAAATAGTGAGGTAGTGATATTCTCCTCTCAAAATTCAAATGGTCCCTTTATAGACCATCATGTAGAATACTACAGTTTTATAAATGATCCGCAACATGGAAGAGATCAGATAGAAGGACGAGTGGGTGTCGAAATTAATTTTGAAGAAGTGTCCACAAATTACGATCAAAAACTTGAAATAGCTGAATATGAATACGAGAATTCTTCAGGTATAGTATCGTTGATTACAAAAGATGGTGTAGAGGGACAAATTCAAACTTTCTCAAGCCTCAGATGTTCAAATGATATGGAGGGGAATGTTTGTAAAGGGCAAATTGAAGATGAAAAAGCAGAAATAAAAAATTGGTTAAAAAGCATTCAACTAATTTCTAAAGAAAGTGAGTAAAGTTATGAGCGAAGATATTATTAGCGGCTCAGAATTTAAAACAAGACTAATTGATTTAGGATACAAGGATTTATCATCCGAAGAACTCAAGTTTAATATCAGACAAATATATATGGAGGAAAATGGAGAGTTATTAAAAGCTGACATTAAAATCCTTAAATCATCTGATATAGAAAGTGATTTTGTTAAAGATTCAGGCTATGACGGAATTGCAGTTCATATCGACACGGTCGAAAAGGAAGAAGTTTATGTAATATCAGAAGGTACCCAGGACTTGCCAGATTGGCTATATAATATAAAAGCTATGTTAGCAGGCCAAACCATCAAACAGGCACAGGCCACAGACGTATTTGTTCAAGAAGCAAAAAAACATTTTAATGTCGACGACAATGTTGAAGTAAATGGGATGTCACATTCATTGGCACATAATAATAATACTATAGCTCTCTTATCTTTTAATACTTTCGATAATGTGTATAGTGTAAATGGTGCACAATTAAATTATTATCAGCTTTTTAATACAGATTTCAGGTTTAATGATGCTGTTAAAAACGAGTTCTCTTTTAATAATGACGATGAAGTTTACAATCTTTCACCCCAAGATCTACATGACTTTGCAATGACCTATTATAAAGATAAAGCTGATAGAATAGATCAAGTTATTTCAACTGACGACCCTTTATACGCAGTTAGCGTTGTGCGCGGCTTCTTTACACTAGGAAGTATTACTATGGTTGATACAAATCCGGATGTTCCTGGACTTCGGGAGCTGATTGCCGATATACCTGATAATGTTATTAAAGAGTTTCAGGAGCTGGCAATTGATTTCGCGGTTGCGTCTAACGAAGGAGGGACAAACGAAGGTGTAAAAGAACTGATAGGTATTGATGTCGGGGCATTTAAAGATAAAGAGGGGATGGAACTGGCAGGCCATATCATAGCGAATTATGACACTATGGTCCGTGCCTTAAATGAAAAGCTGCCACCTCTTCTGGATAGAGTCCAAACAGTAACTGCTAATTCAAATGAAATTTTCGGGAGCTTAGAGGAAGCTGGTTATATTACAGAGAGGCAAAAAGAAGTAACCATTGATCATTTGACCAGGATAGAGAAATCATTGATTGATATTGAGAATATCCTTAAAGACAACGTTAATCTCAGAGATAAACTCAACAATCCTTTTTTAGGAGCTGGTAATGAAATTGTTACTATTCTAAGATTAGCCAGTAACTTGGTTGAGATTTATATGAGTTATATGGAAATTGAAAAGACAGGTATTCTGAAGCGATTAGAGTCCATTAAGGATAGTCATGGTCTGCAGGAGATGCTTTCATCTATGTCAGATGGATTGAAGAGTTACATAGGTGCAGACATGATATACACATCAACATCAACCAAGGGCGAACCCATCAAAGTAAATATCTCCGCAGCACTCCGAATGTATCAGAAATCGATCCCCATCCTAGAAGCAAAATCAACCAAGATTAGTAACTTTGAAAAGGCAATAAAAGATGAATTAGATGAATCATATAAGGACGAGAAAAGAAAAGTTCAGGATGAAATCAATCAAATGGAATCCAGTCCTAGCAGCTATCGATTCTTATTGAGTAAACATGGGTATTACCCGACTTTTAATAAAGAGATAAAATCGATCAGGATTCATGAGATCTTTTATCCGTTAGAAAATAATGACTTTGAAGAGCACTTGGAAGAGTTGAAGAAGTCGGTGGAGTCAGGCAAGTTATATATAGAAAAGTATCGAAATGCTATTGAGGATTTATTTGAGGAAGAAGAAAACGTATCTCAGTTATTCGACCTATCGAGGAGGATTTGAATGCCTCAATTTACATTCTCTGTTACGGAACAATTGATTCCGAATCAAGATTATACCGATAAGAAAAAGCAATTACGTATACACGTAGACAATATGAGAGCTGACGATGATGAGTTTTATGCTTTAATTAACAATATCATCGTTGGAGAAGACCAAAAAGGCAAAATCATTGATGCAATGAAGAAAGAGACTACCGCCCGCAAGGATCGGGATGAGTCTATTTATACTGACGTGATTTCAAAGATTAATAAAGCTGTTAATTCATTTAATGAGCAAGTCGCTGATATGAAGAAGCAGAGGTTATCAGTTACTTATGAAGATAAAACTGAATAAATGAAAAGGCTTTGACTCCTTATAAGAGATCAAAGCCTTCTTTTTTACCTTTAATAGTACGAATCATTCTCACGCCAATTCTCTTCTTCCTCGTCTGTCATCACGTCGTCAGGATCTATTAATCCGGTCATTTCAAAGCTTTCTCCGTTATCATCAGAAACAAGCCTTGCTTTCACATTTCCACCGTAATAATCTCCATTGGTGCCTTGTCCCATCTGCATGACGATCTCGTCTCCATCAAACTCCGCCGATTCCATTACCGAAAAGACATCCTTGTATATGCCTGGCAAGACTACCTCGAACTTATCCCAATTCGATCCGCCGTCGGTTGTGCGATAGTATTCTGTAGGACCTGTTGAACCAAAGCTCATGAAACCAAGGTCCATAGAGACGAAGGTTCCGCTTTGCACAATCCGTTCACTTGGCGCGCTGCCGACTAGATTCCATGTCTTTCCGCCATCAGTTGTTTGGTAAACTTGATTGCCTTCGGCTGACATGGTTCTGCCGCCTGACAGAATGACAAAACCATCCTGCTCGCTCGTAAATCCGATGATTCGCAACCGGATACCTTCGATTGCACCAGGCAGTTCCGCTGTCTCCCATGTCTTGCCTTGATTAGTTGATGACAAGATGGCAGTTTGCTTAAATCCTCCAACAATAAAGGCGAGTCTGTCTTGAGATAATACATAACTTTGATCCATCAGTTCCGTTTTGGAGCCTTGATATTCCCCAGAAAAGAGCTCGTCGACTTCGACAGGAACTTCCATCCAATCCTGGCCATTATTCATAGTTATATGCAAGCCTGATTGGTCAATTGTATAAGATATAACAGAGCTGGTAGTTGTTGGTTTTTCTTCAGGTTTCGGAGCCTCTTCTTCCTGGCAGCCAACTAACAGAAATAAAAAGAGACAAATACCTACAATATAACGCATATTTCTACATCCTTTCTTTCATTCTATTTTATGGTAAAAGGGAGTGAGAGTACAACCGATGCTTCTTGATTTTAACAACTATCATGACAATGTTTCCCCTTGCGATGAGTATGTAATGGGGAAAAGCTTCATACTAAATTGCAGACGAAGCTCAAGGAGGATGGACGGAAATGAATCAAGAAGAACTTGGAGTAGAACATACAAAAAAACTAAGAAAATTAAAAGATCAAGTCATCGTCATAACCGGCGCAACCAGCGGTATCGGACTAGTAACAGCCAGAATGGCAGCTGCGAAAGGCGCGAAAGTAGTACTTGCTGCAAGAAACGAAGCAGCGCTGAAAGAGTTAACAGTAGAACTACGGCAAGCTGGTCATGAAGCTGTTTATGTACGAGCGGACGTTGGTATTGAAGAGGATGTGAACATGATTGCAGAAACGGCGCTAAAGTCTTTTGGCCGGTTCGACACATGGGTGAACAATGCGGGTGTGGGTATTTATGGTAAGGCAATGGAGGTAAGTAATGCAGATATGAAACGACTGTTTGCCACAAATTATTGGAGTGTTGTTTATGGCTCCAAGCAAGCAGTACGTCATTTCTCGGAACGGGGAAATCCTGGGGCACTGATTAATGTTGGTAGTTCATCTGGAGATAAAGGCACTCCCTATCTATCTTCTTATGCGACTTCAAAGTTCGCTGTACGCGGATGGACAGAAAGCTTGCGAATGGAGCTTGAAAAAGAAAAAGTCCCCGTTTCGATTACACTAATCCATCCAGCAAGAGTCGATACTCCTTATAGTGAGCATGCCAGAAGCTATCTCAAGCATCATCCAGTTCATAAAGGCATGATCTATCCTCCAGAAGCAGTAGCTGAAGCTATTTGTTATGCCGCTGTGAATCCGAAAAGAGATATTTATGTTGGCTCGCAGGCAAAGGCGATGCAATTTTTAGGAGTGAATTTTCCCAGCTTCACAGATAAGGCATGGGAGCTTGTTTTTCCTCGGACGCAGTACGATAAGAACAGGCTATCAAATTTACCGGAAGAAAGTAATCTGTATCATGCTGGATACGGTATGCATGAGCGTGGTGTGAATCTCGGATGGAAACGAAAACGGAGTATATTTGTTAAAGCTGTGAAATATCCTGTTCTAACACAAGTTCTGATAGCGGGGTTAAGTGCATGGTTATTCCTAAGAAGGAATCGAGATAATTAGAAGGACAAAAGTAAATTTGGAAAAGATGTGAATTTAACAATTAATCTTGTAATCCCGCAAAAATACCCCTATAATTGTTCTTATTAAAAAGACAGTTGTCCTTTTAGGGTGGACTACTATTATTTCTCCCTTAGTACAGCATAAGAAGTGAGGGGATTATCATGAGAAATGCTTTAAAACTGTGGAATCGGTTAAGCTTAGTGCAGCAAATTATTATTGGTCTTATTATTGGTATTATTTTAGGCGTCACGATTCCGGATGCTGCGCAGCCTGTCACAATTCTAGGTACGTTGTTCGTTGGTGCTTTAAAAGCCATTGCACCGGTGCTTGTGTTGTTCTTGGTTATGGCAGCAATCGCACAGCACAAAAAAGGACAGCAGACAAATATGAAGTCGATCATCGTTCTTTATCTTGTCGGCACTCTTGCAGCTGCAGTCGTGGCTGTAGTAGCAAGCTACATTTTCCCGATCAGCTTATCACTTGCAGATCGTCCTGAAGATGTAGCGGCAGCTCCTGGTGGCATTGCCGAAGTACTGCAGACATTATTGCTGAATATCGTGGACAATCCGGTCAATGCAATCGTGAACGCAAACTATATCGGTATCCTAGCCTGGGCTATTCTGTTCGGATTGGCATTGCGGAATACATCAGATACAACGAAGTCTGTCATTTCCAACTTCTCGGATGCCATTTCGAAAGTAGTTACTTGGGTGATCAAGCTTGCGCCACTTGGAATCTTGGGTCTTGTTTTCACATCCATTTCGGAAAATGGTCTATCGTCCTTAGCAAGTTACGGTCAATTATTGGCACTACTTCTTGGCTGCATGTTTTTCGTGGCACTCGTTGTCAATCCGCTTATTGTCTACGTGTTGATCAGACAGAACCCATATCCACTTGTATTTGCTTGTTTGAAGGAGAGCGGTGTAACAGCATTCTTTACTCGCAGTTCAGCAGCAAATATACCAGTTAATATGAAGCTGAGCGAAAAGCTTGGCTTGAACAAAGATAGCTACTCTGTATCCATTCCTCTCGGTGCAACAATCAATATGGCTGGTGCAGCAGTTACCATATCTGTTTTGACTCTTGCAGCTGTTCATACGATGAATATTGAAGTCGACATCGTGTCTGCTATCCTTTTAAGTGTTTTAGCAGCTATCAGCGCATGCGGGGCTTCTGGCGTGGCAGGGGGATCATTACTTTTGATCCCGCTCGCAAGCAGCCTGTTCGGTATCCCAGCTGACGTTGCGATGCAAGTAGTAGGTGTAGGCTTCATCATTGGTGTCGTGCAAGACTCTGCTGAAACAGCACTTAATTCCTCTACAGATGTCTTGTTCACTGCTGCTGCTGAGTTCAAGGAAAGAAGAAAAGCAGGAGAGAAGATTAAGATCAACGTTAATAATAAAACTGCTTGAAACTAAAACTGCATCTTTGATAAGATGCAGTTTTTTTCATGTGGAGAAAAGATGCAAGATGGTTCTTTTGTTATAATTAGTTAAATTATGTAAGTATACTAGAATAGTGGAGACGAGACATGGTTCATATTAGAAAAGTAAAGAAGTCTGAAGAAGCACTGCTTCATAACCTTATGCAATTTTATATTTACGAATTTAGTAAATACATCCCGGAAATTAAACTTGAAAGCAACTTTAAGTATAAGCCCTTTGACCTGAGTCAGAACTGGGAAGACGAAACACATTTTGCTTACTTTTTCTGTCTGAAAACTGAAGTGATCGGATTTGCACTCATAGAAAGTAATAAGAAGATAAATACGGTGCTAGAGTTCTTCGTCCTAGCTAGTTATCAAGGGAAGGGATTTGGAAAAGCAGCTGCTAGAAATATTTTTAAAGCATTCGACGGATACTGGAATGTCTCTCAAATTGAAAAGAATCAACCAGCTTTAGCTTTTTGGCGGAAAACGATTTCCGATATTACGAATGGAGGCATGGAGGAAGTCTATGAAAATAGGACGTATGTTCAGAAGTTCCATACTAGTTCTATCGTGTGACGACTTCTGGGGAAAGATGTAATATACAATCTTTTTATCGGCATTGAAGGTGTAAGTTTAGCTTTGTAGGAAAATCAGAACCGCATGTCAAATATCTTTGAAGGAGTAATAATGTGGTTAAGCATAAAGATAGTTATACTAATTGATTGAGAGAAGAAGCATGCGAAATTGCACATGCTTCTTCTTTTATTTAAATATCTGTTAGATGAAAATGCTCCACAATATATTGCTTGAACTTCTCCGCAATAGGCGATAAAAACTTCCCTTCCATACTAGCGATGCCGATTGTCCGTTCACACTTTGGTGAGCTTATACGAACCTTAGCGATTTTCGTTCGATCCAAGCTTTTAACGTCAGGAAGGATGGAAATGCCCATCCCAGCTCCGACGAAACCGGCAATCGTCGTTACCTCTTCACCCTCAAACATAATCTTAGGAACAAGGCCCACTTGCTCGAAGATACTATCAATTGTTACGCGCAATGCATAGCCTTCCTCCATAAGGATAAAAGGTTCATCGGCGATTTCTTGTAATGTGATCGATTCTCGATTGGCTAGGGGATGGTCTTTTGGGAAGAACAAGAAGAGCTCCTCTTGCCATAATGGAGTCCAGGCCATTTTGGAATCCTCAGGGAAGGATGCGAGCAGACATAGATCCAGGTCGCCAGATTGTAAGTTTTCCAACAGCCAATTGGAATGGTTCTGTTTTAAATGAAATCTAACGTGCGGAAATTCTTCTTTAAATGCACCGATTATATTTGGAACTATTGTTGTGCCGAGTGTGTGCAGAAATCCAAGTGAAATTTCTCCCTTATCCGGGTCAAGCAAAGATTGGATTTCGTCTTTTCCTTCCTGGAATTCCTTTAAGATGAGGTCAACTCGCTTTAATAGAAGTTCTCCATACTTATTCAATTTAATTGTTCTGCCTTGACGGTCAAAAAGCGGTGTGCCAATTTGACTTTCCAGTCGAGCAATCGAGCGGGAAAGAGCTGGCTGGGTAATGGACAGAATCTGCGCAGCTCTTGTAACGTGCTGTTCACGTGCGAGTGTCTGGAAATATTCGAGTTGTTCCCATTCCATGCTGTTTAGCCTCCATTTATTATGTATTACATAGAGTAATTAAAAACATATTTATTATGCATTATACATTATACATAGCGAGTGTTACGATTTTATAGGAGAAATAAAGATACAGGAAATCTGAGGAGGATTACCATGGATTATAGGATCGAAAAAGATACTCTTGGGGAAGTAAAAGTACCAGCGGATAAATTCTGGGGTGCACAGACGCAGCGAAGCAAAGAGAATTTCAAAATAGGATCAGAAAGAATGCCGGAGCGTGTCGTGAAGGCTTTCGCTATATTGAAGCGCAGTACGGCTATTGCCAACCAGCGTCTGGGAAATCTGGCTAAAGAAAAAGCAGACGCTATCGTGACGGTCTGTGATGATATTCTTACTGGTAAGTATGATGATAATTTCCCGCTTGTTGTATGGCAGACAGGAAGCGGTACACAAAGTAATATGAACATGAATGAAGTGGTTGCAAACCTTGCTACTGCTTTGCTGAAGGAAAAAGGTTCAGAAGCAGTAGTACATCCGAATGATGATGTTAACCGCAGCCAAAGCTCAAATGATACATTCCCGACGGCTATGCATGTTGCAGGCGTGCTGGCTGTTTATGAACAGTTGCTTCCTGCGGTAGAACAGCTGCGTGACACGCTAAATAAAAAAGCGGAAACATTCCATAACATCGTGAAAATCGGACGTACACATCTTCAGGATGCTACGCCTTTGACGCTAGGACAAGAGATCAGCGGCTGGGTGCATATGCTGGATCGATCAAAGGAAATGGTTGCAGAATCTACTGAGAAACTGCGTGCCTTGGCAATTGGCGGTACAGCAGTTGGAACAGGCATCAATGCACATCCACAGTTTGGTGACACCGTTGCTGAGGAAATTACCAAATTCACAGAACAAGAATTCATTAGCTCACCCAATAAATTTCATGCTTTAACAAGCCATGATGAAATGACATATGCTCATGGTGCATTGAAAGCACTAGCTGCTGACTTGATGAAAATTGCCAATGATGTACGCTGGCTGGCGAGCGGCCCACGCTGTGGTATCGGTGAAATCATTATTCCTGAAAATGAACCTGGAAGCTCTATCATGCCAGGGAAAGTAAATCCAACGCAGTGTGAAGCATTGACTATGGTAGCAGCCCAAGTGATGGGGAATGACGCTACAATTGGATTTGCTGCAAGTCAGGGTAATTTCGAGCTGAACGTATTCAAACCAGTTATTATCTATAACTTCCTACAGTCTGTTCAGCTATTAAGCGACAGCATGGTATCTTTCCATGACAACTGTGCAGTAGGCATTGAGCCGGACGAGCAAACAATTCAGGATAACTTAAAGAATTCTTTGATGCTGGTAACTGCTTTGAACCCGCACATCGGATACGAAAATGCGGCGAAAATAGCTAAACTGGCACATAAAGAAGGACTGACACTGAAAGAAGCCGCAGTGAAACTCGATCTGCTGACAGAAGAACAGTTTGATGAGATGGTGAAGCCGGAGGATATGGTTAAACCGAATATCTAATATGCAAAGAAGCAACCAAGCAGCTAACGCACTTGGTTGCTTTTTAATTTTTAATAGACTTATGGCATCTCGCTTATTCGGAGCATGTGCGTGAGACCTTTCCAAGCAACATAGCTATGGTTGTCTCCGAAGCGTTGAATGTGCGACTTTATATTCTCCCATTCTCCTCGAAGCATAGGATGTATTTCCGTTGTATCCGCTATGATGTATAGAGTATCTAAGAAATCAATTGTTTCATTTAGAAGAAAGGGATCTTTAACCGTGAGGAGTACAGAAATGACATCTGGTATAGCAGAAAAAGCCTCAAATGATGATAAGTTCGTTGTTAACTCCTCATAGCAATCACTAAAATACCATTCATTCTTCTCTAGCTTTGTCTCCCAATTTGCAAATATCTTAATCAATTCATTTCGCATCCTACAAAGAATACCCCGTCGACTGGAAAAAGAACTGTGACTGCTCGTAATTATACGATATTCGCGAGAAGTCAAACGGAAGACCATTGTTCAAATAGAAGATTGTTTCTACGAATAGTTTTGGATCACCTACAAGAAGTCCAAGATGCGATGCTTCATCTTCATTCAGCTTCTGGATGTGCACGTACATATCGGAGAAGCCGATTTTGGCACCTAAGGCATTGCTAATGTAATCGAAGATGGATCCGGTGGCGATTTCGTTATTCAGATAGGTGACAATATCCTTGTTGTAATAGGACTCTTCAAGACAAAGTATTTGTCCGTTGATATAACGTATCCGTTTAACGTAATAGACGTCATCTTCCGAATCGATTTTCAGGTTGAAGGCGACTTCTGCTGATGGTTTCCGGATATCGAGCTCCAGCACTTTTGCTGTAATGTCGAATCCGCTCAGCTCGTCACTGAAGCCTTGGTTCGAGAAGCTGATGTAGCCTTTTCGGTTGCGACGCCGTACGAAGATGCCGCTGCCGCGCACTTGGTAGACAAGCCCTTTTCGTTCGAGCAGGCTGAGTGCTTTGATGACAGTGCTTTTGCTTGTTTTATATTGGGACATCAAGGTTTCCAGCACAGGCAGCTTGGTACCCTGCGGGAGGTCTTTCTTTTCGATATCGTGTTGGATCTCATTGGCGATTTGCTGATATTTAAGCATAGCTACATTCCTTATTTGTTTGGATAGAGCGATTTTAGCACATTAAATCTTTAACGAAAACCCTACTCTTTTAAAATGCTCTATTAATTTTATTAGTTTATACTTGATAAATTATACCGGTATAATTATAATGTAAGCGTATACTAAAAGAAAAAGAGGTGTTCCAAGTGGCTGAAAAAGTAAGGGATTATCCAAAACTTGCTGGGGATATACTGGAGGCTGTCGGTGGGGAAGAGAATATTGTAAACGCTACCCGCTGTGCGACACGGTTGCGTTTAGTGCTGAAACGTTCGAAGCCTTCTGCTAAACAAGAGGTTAATAGTTTGCCAGGTGTCATTACAGTAGTAGAAAACGGTGGTCAGTTCCAAGTCGTTATCGGTCAGCATGTCGGCGAGGTATATGATGAATTTGCCAAACTCGTAAATGTTGATACTGCTGAAGCAGGTAACGAGAACAAAGGCTCAATCCTTAACCGAATTATTGCAACAATGTCAGCTGTATTCGCACCATTCATCTATGTGCTTGCGGCGGCCGGTATTCTGCAAGGTGCACTTATTCTAATCAACTTGGTTTTCCCAAACTTCGAAACAACTAGTACGTACCAAGTATTTAGCTTTATTTCGTGGGCTCCATTTACGTTCCTGCCTATTTTCATTGCTATTACGGCGTCTAAGCATTTCAAGACAAATACGTATATAGCTGTTGCTGCTTGTGCAGCGCTTGTCAGTCCTGATTGGGCTACGATGGCTGCAAGCATTGCGGACGGAAATAGCATGAACTTCCTTGGGTTGCCTTTGACAGAAACGACTTATACATCATCTGTCTTGCCGCCACTGTTCCTAGTTTGGATCCTTTCTTACTTGGAGCGCTTCTTGAACAAGCACATGAACGAAGTAATCCGTCCATTGTTCGTGCCATTGATTTCTATCATAGTCATGGTTCCGCTGACACTTGTAGCAATAGGTCCATTGACTTCTCTTGGAGCAAATGGAATTGCGAACGGATACAATTTCTTAGCTGAATACGCACCATGGCTTGCAGGAGCGATCATTGGCTCCCTATGGCAGGTTATCGTTATCTTCGGTGTTCACTGGGGTATTACGCCGATGGTACTGGCTAACTTCGAGCAATATGGTCGTGATTCTTTCCAGGCTTATCAAACGATTGCGGTAATCGCACAGGTTGGTGCGGTTGTCGGTGTTATTTTAAAAGCGAAAAGTAAAGAAGTTAAAAAAGTCGGTGTTTCCGCAGGTATTACCGGTATATTCGGTATAACAGAACCAGCAATCTATGGTGTGACACTGCGATTCAAGAAACCATTTATTATTGGTTGTATATCTGGTGCAATTGGTGCAATTGTAGCAAGTTTCTTCAATCCATATTATTTCGCTTATGCTGGACTTCCAGGACCATTAACTATTGTGAATGGTATCAATGGAGACTACCCTACAAGTTTCATAGGTATTGTTATCGGCGCCGCTATCGCTATTGTGCTGCCAATCATCTTGATTCAGATTTTTGGTTTCGGTGAAGATACTGCAGCACAAGCTGACAGCAGTGTGGCAGTAGATCAGAAAGATAGCAACGCAGAAGCGTCTGCAGCAGAAAACAATGAAGAAGTAGTTCACGCACCGCTAAGCGGTAAATTGCTGGCGTTGGAAGAAGTGCCAGATGAAGTGTTCAGTTCAGGAGCAATGGGGAAAGGGCTGGCAATTGAGCCAAGTGAAAATAAAGTTTATGCGCCATTTGACGGAACCATTGTCATGCTCGCACCGACAAAGCATGCAATAGGATTACGCTCTAAGTCTGGTGCAGAAGTATTGATCCACGTAGGTCTTGATACAGTTAAGCTTAATGGCTCACCGTTCACACTGCATGTGAAAGAAGGAGACCGCGTGAAGCAAGGGGATGTATTGAGCGAGTTTGACAGCGAAGCGATTGAAGCTGCAGGTGTGCAAACGATCACGCCTATCATTCTTACCAATCCAGCTAATTATAAAGAAATCATCATTGACGAAACAGAGACAACGACGCAAGGCAATGACTTGCTGACGGTTGTGAAATAGGAGGAGATAGAGATGAATACATTACCGAAGGACTTCTTATGGGGCGGCGCTCTTGCCGCCCACCAATTCGAGGGTGGCTGGAACCAGGATGGCAAAGGCCCAAGTGTTATTGATGTATTAACTTCTGGTGCACATGGTGTGCCGCGGGAACTTACAGAAACGGTGGAACCGGATAAGTTTTATCCAAACCATGAAGCTATCGATTTCTACAATCGCTACAAAGAGGATGTTGCCTTATTCGCAGAGATGGGTCTTAAGTGCTTGCGTACATCCATTGGATGGACACGCATCTTCCCGAAAGGCGATGAAGCGGAGCCAAACGAAGCGGGCTTGAAGTTCTACGACGATCTTTTTGATGAACTATTAAAGCATGGCATTGAACCAGTCATTACGCTATCCCATTTCGAAATGCCATTACATTTGGCGCGTGAGTTCGGCGGATTCCGCAGCAGAGAGGTTGCCCACCACTTTGTCCGGTTCGCAGAAGTCTGCTTCGACCGTTATAAAGACAAGGTTAAGTACTGGATGACATTCAACGAAATCAATAACAAAATGGATACCGATAATCCATTATTCCTTTGGACGAACTCTGGTGTCACAGTGAAAGAGGGCGAAAATGCCCGTGAAGTGATGTACCAGGCTGGTCACCACGAGCTGATTGCAAGTGCACTAGCTGTCAGCAAAGGGAAGGAAATCAATCCTGAATTCCAAATTGGCGCCATGGTATCACACGTGCCGATTTATCCGTATTCCTCCAATCCAAACGATGTGATGCTGGCAGAAGAGCTGATGCGTGAGCGTTACTTCTTCCCGGATGTACATGTTCGCGGCTACTACCCAAGCTATGTGCTAAAAGAATTCGAACGAGAAGGCTATAACATCGTATTTGAAGATGGCGATGAAGAGATTCTTCGCAATGGTACGGTTGATTACCTTGGATTCAGTTATTACATGAGTACGACTGTCAAAAGTGATAAAGAGACGGAACAAGACAGAAATATGACAAATGGCGGGTTGGCACAAAGTGTAGAGAACCCATATATCAAAGCAAGTGACTGGGGATGGTCCATTGACCCAACTGGTTTACGTTACACATTGAACCGTTTCTACGACCGTTATCAGATTCCATTGTTTATCGTCGAGAATGGCTTCGGCGCAATTGATACCGTGGAAGAAGACGGATCCATCCACGATCCACAGCGGATTGATTACTTGCGCTCTCATATCGAGGAGCTAATAAAAGCAGTTAACTACGATGGCATCGATCTGCTTGGCTACACACCGTGGGGAATTATCGACATCGTATCCTTCACAACTGGTGAAATGAAGAAGCGCTATGGCATGATTCACGTGGATCGTGATAATGAAGGAAACGGCAGCATGAAACGGTCGAAGAAGGATTCGTTTGAGTGGTATAAGCAAGTGATTGCTTCGAATGGGGAAGAGCTATAAAAAAAAAGACCTCTGGGAAGGTGTCTCCACCTCCAGAGGTCTTTTTTTATTTGCAGTGCTATTTATTTATGTCTTGATTTACTTTTTTCTTTCTTCCAATCCTCATTCATGGCCTTCCAGAGTGACCAAACCATAAACAGGAGTATAAAGGCGAAAGGAAATGCAGAAACAATTGACGCAGTCTGTAACGCGTTAAGTCCGCCAGTTGCCAGCAGTACAGAAGCAATTGCTGCTTGGATAATCCCCCAAGTCAATTTAATTTTATTGGATGGATTGAGGCTTCCGCCTGATGTTTGCATACCAAGCACAAACGTTGCAGAGTCAGCAGAAGTAATAAAGAATGTGCCGATTAAGAACAATGCAACGACTGATAGTAACGTAGACATCGGTAATCCTTCGAATACACCAAATAATGATTGTTCTTGCGCAAGATCAGTAAGTCCTGTATTGATACCATGAATTTCTTGGAACAGACCAGTACCGCCAAAGACAACAAACCAGAATGCACAGAAGATAGCTGGGATAAATAAAACGCCTATTACAAATTCACGAATGGTTCTTCCTTTAGAGACACGTGCAATGAATGTACCTACGAAAGGTGACCATGCAATAAACCAAGCCCAATAGAAAATGGTCCAGCTCTGAACCCAACTATTAATATCACTATCAAATGATCCTGTCTGGAAACTAAGTGCAGGCAGAGACTCCGCATACGATCCCATAGTAGATATAAACGTGTTAAGAATAAATTGTGTAGGACCTAGGAATAAAGTAAGTAAAAGCAGTAATACTGCCAACACAATATTAGCGTTGCTCAGCCATTTTATTCCTTTACCTATGCCCGACCAAGCAGATGCCATGAACAGAATGGTAACAATGATAATAATAACAAACTGCGTGCTGAAATTATTTTTTATATCAGTAATGAATGCCAATCCGCCGGCGATTTGGGAAGCTCCTAATCCAAGGGAAGTAGCAACACCAAAGATAGTGGCAAAAACAGCAATAATATCAATCAGTTTACCAATCCATCCATTTGTTCTGTCTCCTATCAAGGGCTGGAATGTGGAACTAATAAGTCCAGGAGCACCTCTGCGGAACTTGAAGTATGCAATGGCTAAACCAATGACTGTATAAACGCCCCATGTCTGTAATCCCCAGTGGAATACAGAATAGCGAAGTGCATTCTTAGCCGCTTCGATAGTTTCCGGATCTGCTTCGGGTGGTGCTGCAAAGTGCGCAAGCGGCTCTGCTGTTCCCCAGAACACAAGTCCTATACCCATACCAGCACTGAACAACATAGCAAACCATGTAATACGTTTGAATTCTGGTTTTTCTCCTTCTTTTCCTAAACGCATAGACCCAAAACGACTAAAAATCAGGTAGATGGAAAAGATCAGAAAGATAGCAACTGAAAGAATATAAAACCAACCAAATTTTGAGGTCAAAAAGGATTGCGCCTCAGTAGTTATATAATCCATATTCTCTGGTGCTATTACGCCCCAAAGAACAAAAATAGCGCAAAGGATTAAAGATATCCAAAAAACATTGCCTACTTTATTCATAATTCTATTCCCCTTTCAAAAATTCTTATAATCTCATCAATAGCTGTTTTTATAAGGAGTGAATTTATCTTAGTGATTCTAAATTCTACTCTTTCTAAGACAGCGGCCAGGATCATAAGAATTCTAACAACTTATCCGAACTGTATAGAACGACCTTTCTATTTTTAACATAAGTTTAATATTCAATCAACCGATAAAGCTTCTTCAGCGCCGTAAAAACCCCTTGATAATATAATTTTAACGAAATATTAAATAAGCAATAAAGCCCTCCGTTATCACTCATTATCTTGTTAATTTAAATCGTAAGGTACAAGACGGGAAAAGATTTTACAGGAGGCAGTAGAAAATTGTTTGACTTGTAATTACTGTAGGTTGTAATTTGTAATTTAGGTCTATCTAATTTAAAGGAGCCGTTAAGCATATGAGTCGATCTACAAAAAAAGATATGTTACTGCAAGTAGCGGAGCGATTGTTTTATGAGCATGGATTTCGCGGTGTAGGTCTTAAGCAAATCATCCGGGAGGCAAATGTTGCTACAATGACGCTTTATAACCATTTTCCTTCCAAAAATAAATTAGTTGAAGAAGTACTGAAGCGACGAGAAGAACGCTATTGGTCTTATCTGGATTCTTATATAGAGAAAGGTTCGAGTTCTCCTTTCATTCTAGCTGTAGAAGCGCACTGTCGCTGGTTAAAGGAACATTCCTATAAAGGGGATATGTTTTTGAGGGCAATAGAAGATTATACAGGGATAGACGATGAAATTGAAAACATCGCTAGAGAACATAAAATAAGATTGCTGCATTATTTTCAACAGCTAGCACAAGAAAATTGGGATAATAATCCACTTGATTTAGCCAATCAGCTGACGCTGCTTCTTGAAGGAACCACTTCTATGACCACCTTGATTGGTGCGGATAAAGCAGCGGACTACTCCATTGCGATGGCAAAAGTACTTTTTCAGCACACGTCATGATTTTTATTTTTATTAGAGCCTGATATATACATCTAATTTATTACGTTAAGTGAGATAGAAGGTATAATTCAGTTTTTCATCATGTCATCTTTCTCCTTTAATTGTTACACACAAACAGTACGCTGATTTGTGCTGGTCAATATCGAGAAAATGAATGATATATCTGAACTGAAGAAGCTGAACAGTGGGAAGACTAACCTAGTGAATAGAACATAATGAAACACCCTTCAAGTACTGCAGAGTGATAACTGGAGGGTATTTTTTATGGGGAAAAAACAGCTATCCAAAGACGTTATTGACTGTTGCAAAGATAACTTAATCGGTCTGTATATCCGGATACAGATCAGGAAATTGGGTGGTAATATCCAGTAAATGTATTTCTAAGCAACTAGCGTGTTGCATGTTATCCCAATCTTGTAACGAAGGCCATACAACTTTTGTACCCAATCACTAGTCAAAATGTAAGCGCTTTAATATAAAATGAAATCAGGAGGTGAATCCAATGATGCTAGACAAGCGGCCATCCATCTTGCTTGAGCAGCTTATCCGTTCACAGCACATTACATTGCAACAGCTCATGGATCTCACTCAATTATCCAAAAGGCAGCTGACTTATGACTTGGAGAAGCTGAATGACTGGCTTACAGCAGAGCAGTTGCCGCAGATCCTATATAAAGGGACGCAGCTCATTCGTGTACCTCAGGAGGTGGTGCAGTGTTACCAAAAGAAGCAGCTGATTCAAAATGGTCAGCAGCTTGTATTAGGCGAAGAAGATCGTCTGCTTTTTCTTTACCTGTATTTGTTCATAAGGGAGGAGCCTGTATCATCTTACCATTTAACACATGTGCTCCAAGTTAGCAAAAATACAGTAGTTGCAGATATCAAACGTGCCAATAAGCGGATTAATCCATTCTTAGTAGAAATTCGTTATACAAGACAGAATGGCTATCATCTTAGGGGATCCGAAGCGGATAAAAGAATTTTGGTTCAAAATCATCTGGCGAAGATGCTCCAAAATCCCACTTTTCCGACAATAGTGAAACATCTCACAGCACATTTAAAAAATGTAACTGCAAAAGATGTGCAAGATTTATTGCAGACGATGGAAAAGGATTTCGGACTTCAGTTTGTTGAGGAAAGGCTGGATCATTTCACTTATTTTTTAGTGCTGTATGCCTGCCGACTTCGTGAAGGAAAAACAGTCCGTTTCCATGAAGACGAAATTCTCAATATGAAACAGGATGCAATGTGGGGTGTGACACTCTCTGTTTTTGAAAAGCTTCAACTACCACTTGATGAAAATGAAGTATGTTATTTCAGCATCCACTTGCTTGCTCTATCACTAGGTCAAATACAGCAGGAAAGCAATACGCGAGATCTGCTGTATAGATTGTGCGAACAATTGGTCTTGGATTTCGAGAACAAGGCTGCTGTCGTTTTCGAACGAAGGGCTAATGTCGTACGCACCCTCTATCAGCATATGAGGCCAGCTTACTATCGAATGAAATATCGGATTCCGATACACAACCCGCTTTTACAACAGATTAAAAATGAACATCAAGAATTATATCTGATTGTACAAGAGCTGTTACAACCGGTTGGAGACCTGCTCAATATAGTTATTCCGGAAGAAGAGATAGGATTTATTACGATTCATTTCGGCGCGTTATTAGAAAAGCCGACACAGCAAATGCCAAGGAAGAAAAGAGCTCTAGTCGTCTGTCCGAGCGGTATAAGTTCATCCTTGATGGTGAAATACATGCTCGAATCATTATTTTCAGAGATTGTGGTCGAGGATACATGCTCACTCCGACAATACGAACAGAAGACTGCAATGGATTATGATGTTATCTTCTCAACAATTGATTTGCAGTCCAGTATCCCGTGTTTTCACGTTAAACCGATCATGTCGCCTACTGAAAAAAGTGCTTTAGTCAATGGCGTATATGAAACATTATTCGGTATTCAATATGATGGCGTATCAGTAAGAGAGCTTCTTCAGGAAATCAGCCGATACGCCAGCATCCATGATGAGAAACAATTAGAAAACATGCTGCGGACATTCCAGTTCCATCGCAAAACAGAACGAAGAAAGGAGAATCAACCAGTGTTACAAGACTTGTTACATGAAGATACTGTTCAACTAGCTGAAAGTTTACCAAGCTGGCAAGATGCAATTGCCTGCGTTGCCAAGCCTCTGCTGCAAAATGAGTCTATCTCGCCATCTTATGTAGAGGCAATGATAGAAAATATAGAAAAACTAGGGCCTTATGTAGTGATAGGACCGGATGTTGCCATCCCGCATGCCAGACCGGAATCCGGTGTGCATGCAGTAGGAATGAGCTTTCTTAGATTAAAGGAGCCTGTCTATTTTTCCACAAATCATACCAAAGGAGTTAGATTATTATTTTGTATTGCGGCAATCGATAACAAAACCCATTTAAGGGCACTGTCGCAGCTGACCAAACTGCTCAGCGATAAAGAAAATGTTGCAACACTGATTGAATCTGATAGTAAGGAAGAAATACTTGCACTATTTAAAAGTTATTCAACTATAGCCTGAAAATTGGAGGAGTAATTATGAAGATATTAGCAGTTTGCGGGTCAGGACTAGGAAGCAGCTTTATGTTGGAGATGAATGTTCAGCAGATTCTATCAGAGTTAGGTGTCACTGGTGTAGAGGTGAGTCATTCAGATTTGAGCTCGGCAACTCCTGATGATGCGGATTTGTTTATTGCTGCCAAGGATATTGCTGATGGGATGCATCACTTAGGTGAAGTAATCGTGATTGACAGCATCATCGATATGGACGGAATCAAATCAAAGCTGCAAGAGGTTCTTCAACAGAAGGGCATCATTTCCTAAAGAACAAAGGAGGAGAATACAATGGTCGAAAGATTTCTGAAGCTGGTCATCGATATTCTTAGCACACCGGCGGTATTGGTGGCATTGATTTCCTTGGTGGGGCTAATCATCCTGAAGAAGCCGCTGAGCGAGATTATTAAAGGGACGACGAAAACATTCCTTGGTTTCTTGGTAATCTCTGCTGGTGCGAATATCATTGTTGGTTCACTTGACCCGTTCGGGCAAATGTTCCAGCATGCTTTCAATGTAAATGGTGTAGTACCGAACAATGAAGCTATCGTAGCGATGGCACTGACGGAATATGGAAGTACAACTGCATTTATTATGTTCTTTGGTATGTTAGCCAATATTCTGATCGCGCGTTTTACTAGATTGAAATTCATCTTCCTTACAGGTCACCACACGCTGTATATGGCTTGTATGCTCGCTGTAATCCTTGCAGTATCAGGATTGAAGGGTGTTCCGCTTATCATTGTCGGTTCCTTGGCTCTTGGGTTGATCATGGCTGCTTTTCCGGCAATTTGCCAGCCGTTCATGCGGAAAATCACAGGTAACGACAATGTGGGATTCGGTCATTTCTCAAGCTTAGGTTATGCACTTTCCGGAGTGGTAGGCAAAGTAGTTGGGAAGGGATCCAGATCTACAGAAGATATTAAGTTTCCGAAAGGATTGGGGTTCCTGCGAGATAGTTCGGTTACGATCTCGCTTACGATGGTTGTGCTTTATGTCATCATTGCACTATTTGCTGGTCCAGGATATGTAGAGGGGGAATTGAGCGGAGGTACTCACTATATCGTCTTCTCTATAATCCAAGGCGTAACGTTTGCGGCAGGTGTATTCGTTATCCTGACAGGGGTGCGTCTAGTGCTAGCTGAAATTGTCCCTGCTTTCAAAGGTATTTCGACGAAACTTGTTCCGAATTCTAAACCAGCTCTTGATTGTCCAGTTGTTTTCCCTTATGCACCGAATGCTGTTTTGATTGGATTCTTCTGCAGCTTCCTTGGAGGAATTGTTGGCATGGTGGCACTTGGTCTTGCTGGAGCAGTTATTATTTTGCCGGGCGTTGTACCGCACTTCTTTACAGGAGCTACAGCTGGTGTTTTCGGAAACGCCACTGGCGGTGTGAGAGGAGCAACTATTGGAGCTTTCGCAAATGGATTGTTGATTACTTTCCTTCCGGTATTTTTGATGCCGGTACTAGGAGATTTAGGATTCGCTAGTACGACTTTCTCAGATGCAGACTTTGCGGCTTCTGGCATCGTACTTGGACAGGTGGCGAAAATGTTCGGTGCAGCAGGTGTTACCGTAACGGTTGTTGGTCTTGTTGTGTTGGCTGTTGTCTTCGGATTGTTTAAACGCAATAAAAAGACAAATGACTCCAATCAGATTGGTGCCTAATAGATGCTGAATAGGAAAGGAGAAGATAAATGATGGATTTAGAGAAGGTAGAGAGGTTCCGGGATGAAATTAGATTGAAGACACTTCAAGAGCTTCATCATTTGGGGTTCGGTCACTATGGAGGAAGCTTATCTATCATTGAAACATTAGCAGTACTTTACGGAGATGTGATGCAAGTTAATCCGACTGATCCAATGTGGGAAGATCGAGACTATTTCATTTTATCAAAGGGACACGGTGGCCCAGGGCTTTATGCAGCGCTTGCAGTAAAGGGATATTTTCCTGAAGAGATGCTGTATACACTAAATCAAAATGGTACAAAGCTGCCTTCTCATCCAGACAAAAACCTGACTCCAGGTGTGGACATGACGACAGGTTCGCTCGGTCAAGGTATATCAGCTGCTGTAGGTGTTGCGCTGTCTCATAAGCTCTCCGAACGGAAGAACAAGACATTTTGTATCGTAGGTGACGGAGAACTGAATGAAGGCCAATGCTGGGAAGCTTTTCAATTCGCTGCCCATCATAAACTGCACAATTTATTCGTTTTCGTTGATGATAATAAGAAGCAATTGGATGGTCTGACGAAGGATATCATTGACCCTATCGATTTTGCTGCAAAGATGGATGCCTTTGGTTTTTATACTTGCAAAGTGGACGGAAGTGACGTAGGAGACATCCATCAAGCAATCTTGCAAGGTATGAATCAAAAGGAAAAACCAGTAGCCATCATCTTGGATACTATCAAAGGGCAGGGAGTCCGTTATTTGGAGGAGTTGGCTGATAATCACCACATCAGACCGAACGAATCAGATACAGCGGCAATTGAACAGGCAATTCATGAGTTGGAAACGAAACTGAAGCAGGAGGTGGGAGGATGATTTCGACTGTTTATGAAAAAGAAAAACGAGAGATGCGCCAAGTCTATGCTGAAACCATTCTGGAACTGGCAAAAGCAAACCCGGAAGTGATAGCTCTGGAAGCGGACTTGATGAGTGCTATCACAACGAATAAAATCAAAGCAGAAATACCAAATCAGCTCATCAACAGCGGTATTATGGAAGCCAACATGATGGGAGTTGCAGCTGGTTTATCTCTTACAGGGAAAATTCCTTATGTGCACACTTTCGGCCAGTTCGCTACGAGAAGGACATTTGATCAGCTATTCGTTTCAGGCGGATATGCCAAGACAAATATCAAAATCCTCGGGTCAGATGCAGGTATTACGGCAGAGCATAACGGCGGTACCCATATGACATTTGAGGATATTGGGCTTATGAGGCTGGTTCCGCAAGCGCATGTTTATGAAGCTAGTGATTCTACTATGCTTGGGTACTTGCTGAGACGTATTGAAAAAGAGCACGGCATCCACTATATCCGTACAATTCGGAAGAATGCCGTCAAGCTTTACGAGGAAAACGAAACCTTTGAAGACGGAAAAGGGAAGCTATTGCGTGACGGATGTGATGTCACTATCATAGCAACCGGTATTATGGTTGCAGAAGCTTTACAGGCTGCAGATATTCTCGAGCGGCAAGGGATCCACGCGGCTGTCATTGATATGTATTCTATCAAACCAATTGATGCAGAATTGATCACAGAATATGCCCAAAAGACAAAAGCAATTGTAACAGCAGAAAATCATAATGTAATCGGCGGGTTAGGTAGTGCCGTCTCGGAAGTATTAGCTGAGAATCACCCTGTACCGATGTATAGAATAGGAGTACGTGAACAGTTTGGGCAAGTGGGGAAAGTAGATTATTTAAAGACTTATTATAAGCTCACAAATACAGATATCGTTGAAGCTGTACAAAGGCTTATAGAGAAGTAACTGGATGTCACTCACTGCGAATGAAGAAGTTTATAATAGTATGTAAGATAAAGGCTGTCGTTATAAAGCGATAGCCTTTATCTTTTGACTGCCTTCCAAATCGTCCACCTATCACTTTCCACAATATCCCTTTCCTCTGTGATACAATCGTCTATATACAAAACCAACTTCTCCAGTTCAGCATCCTCTAAAGCATGCAGGATGCTTCTCCCCAGTCTGGCACGAATATCTGCCAGCAGTTTTTCTTTCGACACATGTATTTGACGAACTTCCCATAATGTATGTTTCTCTATATCATGAAAGCCGCAATCTTCTAGATTTTTCATAACTTGAGCGGATGTATGTCTTCTGCTGATTTCCATCTCTGCGAGTTCTGGAAAACATGAGAAGAAGTATCCTCTAATATGCTCGGGATTTCCTGGCAGCAGGCAATCTTCTGGTGTGCGGTCCTGAATAAGCAATACTCCACCGGGGCGCAATAAACGATATGCTTCTGAGAAACAAGGCTGTATGTCCTGTAAGTGATGAATCAATGCGCGTTCCAGAATCAGGTCGCAGCTCGCTGATTCCAACCCAGTTGCTTGAGCGTCACCCTTGTGGAAACTAATTCCTTCCCGCCCGTGACAATACTCTGCTGCTGCCTCGAGCATGACTTCTGATGAATCTACTCCTATCACAGATGGGATGCCCATTTCCGCAAGTGCTTTCGTGTAAATACCGCCGCCGCAGCCGATATCGAGAGCCTGTTCAATAGGATGATTTTCGATGAGGGAGGTATAAGTTCTAATCCATGTGGCGTTTGCATTTCTTTGGGTATAACTCCATTTATTCTTTGTATGATGAAAATCCATAGTTACTATCCTTTCTGATTGGAAGTGAAAAAATGGCTTTACAGTTGGTGGATCTAAATGGAGCACAGCAGGGTGTCATTATGAAGCATAATAAGGATAAAGCTGCTCCTATCTTGTTATTTCTGCACGGAGGTCCTGGATTTCCTGCTTATCCGTTAATAAAGGCACATGGAGTGCAACTGGAACAAGAGTTTACTGTTTGCTACTGGGATCAGCGCGGTACCGGTTCCTCCTACAAAGCAGCTGAGGGCGGAAAATTGCTTACGTTGGAACAACTACTTGCAGATACCTTGGAATTAATTGCATTCCTAAGGAAGACCTATGACAAAGAGAAGATATATGTACTTGGGCATTCATGGGGCAGTATTTTAGGAACAATGGCTGCGCAAAAAGTGCCAGAACAGCTTCATGCCTATATAGGAGTAGGGCAAATTGGTATTCAGTTTGAATCGGAAAAAGAAGCATATGACTTCCTCGTCTCGGAAGCTGATCGCCGCTCAGATGAAAGAGCTAAACGTAAATTAGCTCGGAAAAAATTTGATAAAAGTTACTACCAAAACCGTGCCTATGGAGCAGTTCGATTCAAGTATACGAATAAGTACGCTGTTGGTTTTACCCGAGATGGTTACAATAGCAGTCGCCTGATCCGGGAAGTGATGGTCTGTCCAGAATATAGATGGATAGATAAATTCAATATATTCGCAGGCAGCGGACTCTCGTATCAAAGGCTTGCAAAAGAGATAAGCACAATCAATCTAATTCGTACTGTTCCTGAGCTGGAAGTGCCGGTGTTCTTCCTTCATGGGCAGTATGACTATCAAACTACTTATCAGCAGGCTTACAACTTCTATACATCACTTAAAGCACCAGTTAAACAGTTTCATACTTTTTCAGAAAGTGCACACAGCCCGTTTCTCGAGGAACCGAAGAAGTTTATCAATCTTTTAAAAACGATACGGGAGACTGTTGCATCGTGACAAAACAAAAATCAGAAGTTCGTCCGCTTAAAAGTACCGATGTTGCCCTTCTGGTCAAATGGCTGTCAGATCCTGAAGTACTTGTATTTTATGAAGGCGGGGTTCCGCAAAGTAAAGCCATTGCAAAAGCGTGAGTGGCATGAAGGGAGCTATCGGGATTGCTTGTTAATGGAATGGAAAGGAGATGCATATGAGAATAAAGTTACGTGAGCTTATGGAGGAGAACTGGGAAGCTGTCCATGCGTATGCTTCACTGGAACAGGCTTGTCGTTATCAGCCTTGGGGGCCGAACACGGAAGCTGAATCGAAACAGTTTGTAGAGGAAGTGTTGCAGGATGCTGAGGAAGAGCCGCGGAAGCGATATGTATATGCAATCATCTTCGAGGAGAAAATGATTGGTTCTGCAGAATTGCGTATTAATAGCACACAAAACCAAGAAGGGGAAATCGGCTATATCATCCATCCCGATTTCTGGAACAAAGGCTTTGCAACAGAAGCTGCTAAAGCTGTTCTTTCTATTGGATTTCGTGGATTTGGTCTGCATCGTATCTATGCTACCTGTGATCCGAATAACCTGGCTTCTGCAACCGTATTGGAGAAAATCGGCATGCAGAAGGAAGGTTTTATCCGGGAACATATTCGCATGAAATCAAGCTGGCGGGATTCCTTCCTTTACAGCATGCTAGAACAAGAACACCCTCAAGAATGGTAGCCATATGTGTACGTGAATAGAAAATAAAGGACTGCAAGCAGAGCTGCCAGCGGTATGGTGACGCCCAGGATATTGGAGCGTTTCCAGGGACCTTTTGGATCTTTATAACCTTTATACAACAGATATATTAATAAACCGATCATCGGTACAAACAGTAAATGACGGATATCAGCTACCCATTCATTATTCACGATCCAATTCACGTTAGGTGTCGTTGCTCCTTCATAAGCGTTATCAATGCGCTCCTTAACCATAACAAACAGAGCACCGAGTACTAGATAGTAAATAATAAATAAGCTTTTAATAGGTTTGTTTAAATAGCGGGTAGATAGGATGACCGCAAAAAATAAGACAAGCAGTATAGCTAACAGAATATATTCCTGCATGATATATATTCTCCTTTCTCTTGTTAAACTGACTTACATGAAGATAGGATTGATAATGTGAAATTAACTTCGACCAATCAATTTGTGAGACAAATGAGTCTGAAGGAAGAATCCTCAGCGCTCCTTAATCATTTCCCATTTTCACTGCCAGTCATTCAAAAGTTAGGCAAACTTTCTTTCCATCCCAATGTTACGTACATCATTGGAGAAAATGGCATGGGCAAGTCGACACTGCTTGAAGCGCTTGCTGTCGCACTCGGCTTCAATCCTGAAGGCGGTTCGAAAAATTTCTCTTTCTCAAGCTACGCATCACATTCCGAATTGCATGAACTAGTGCGAGTTGTACGCGGCGGGAACCGCCCAAAGGATGGCTATTTTTTTCGAGCAGAGACTTTCTATAATGTAGCGACGCATATTGAAGAGCTGGATCGAGGAGGAGGCGGACGGAAAATCATTGATTCCTACGGCGGGACATCCTTGCATGAACAGTCCCATGGAGAGGCGTTCTTCGCAGCCTTTATGGAGCGTTTCGCCGGCAATGGATTATATATTCTTGATGAGCCAGAAGCAGCTTTATCTCCGATCCGCCAGCTGTCGATGCTTGCTCGGATTGATAAACTGGTGGAAGATGGATCGCAGTTCATCATCTCGACACATGCTCCGTTGCTGATGGCTTACCCGGGCGCGAAGATTCTACAGCTGGATGCGGAAGGAATGGAAGAAGTTCAACTGGAGGATACACAGCATTATAGCATCATGAAGCAATTTTTCGAGGATAGAGGCAAACTTTTACATCATTTATTTAAAAAATGAATAGGGGAAAAATTATGTTCGAAATGACAATCCGTTTTGCTGTTACCGATATTGAGAAAGCCAGGAGCTGGTATACGATCTTTCTTCAGAAAGATCCGGACTTCATTCCGCATGCAGGATTTTTAGAATGGGAAGTAGTGTCAGGCTGCTGGCTGCAGTTAGCCGAAAAAGCGGAAACTGAATATCGAAACGGGCCACTCCGCCTAGGTGTAAGGAACTTGGAAGCAGCAAGAGAGAGAGTTATCGAAAAGTTGGACATACAGGATTTTGACATTCATATGCGTTCAGATGTACCAGTCAAGTGGGCAACCTTTCCTGATCCGTGGGGGAATCAGCTCGGATATTATGAATATCTTGATAAGGAAGAAGAACAGAACAGGATAAATCAGTTAAAATAGTTAGATAGAAGAATAGCATGTGATAAGGAGAGTTCCCGAATGACAAATAGTGAAACGAATCCTAAGGTTGACGAGTTCTTAAGCAAGGCTAAACAGTGGAAGGAAGAATTCATAAGCCTGAGAAATATTGTTCTTGACTGTGAGCTGACCGAAGATTTCAAGTGGAAGCATCCTTGTTACACGCTTGAGGGTAAAAACATCGTTTTAATCCATGGATTCAAAGACTATTGCGCGCTTTTGTTTCACAAAGGTGCTTTGTTAAAAGATGCCCACGGGGTACTGATTCAGCAAACGGAGAATGTACAAGCGGCACGCCAAATAAGGTTCACCAATGTACAAGAAATAGCTGAAATGGAAACCGTCATAAAATCCTATATATATCTGGCGATAGAAGTTGAAAAAGCCGGTCTGCAAGTAGATTTAAAAGAGCACGCTGAATACATAATTCCTGAAGAACTTCATAATAAATTCGATGAAATCCCTGCCTTGAAAATCGCTTTTGAAGCACTGACACCGGGACGACAAAGAGCATATATATTTTACTTTTCTCAAGCTAAACAATCCAAAACGCGAGAGGCAAGGATTGATAAATATATGCAGCACATTCTCGATGGAAAAGGGTTGAATGATAAATAATGTAACGGCAGCAGAAATTAGTGGCATATAGTTAGTTATACAAATCAGAGGTGAAGACATGGAAATTACCAGAGCAACAATACAGGAAGTAAAACAAACAGCAAAATTATTCGATCAATACCGGCAGTTCTATAAGCAAGCTCACGATTTAAGTGGTGCAGAGGCGTACATAACAGAAAGGCTGGAGAAGGATGATTCCGTCATATTCCTCGCAAAGGATGGAGATGATTATGTCGGTTTCACTCAGCTATATCCTACTTTTTCTTCTATCGGGATGAAACGCGCATGGATACTGAATGACTTATATGTAGCGAAAAGTGCTAGAAAACAAGGTGTAGGAGAAAAATTGCTTGATGCAGCGGAGGCTTTCGCAAGGGAAACTGGTGCGGGAAGTATCGCACTAAGTACAGCTCCTGATAACGAGAAGGCGCAGCGTCTTTACGAACGGAAAGGATACGAGCGAGACCAGCAGTTCTATCATTACGAGTTTACCCTGTAGAGGAGGATGTAGAGGATGATTATCGATGTTCTGCAGCATGTTCCATTTGAGGATCTTGCTGCTATAAGTGATTGGGGAGAAGCGCGCAGACATAGCTTTCGCGTTCATCATCTCTACGAAAAAGTTGATCTTCCCCATGCAGCGAATATCACCTTGCTCATCATTCTGGGCGGGCCGATGAGTGCCAATGATGCAGATCAATGGGTAAAGGAGGAGCGCGAACTGATCCGTCAGCTAATTGATCAGCAAAAGCCTGTATTCGGTATCTGTCTCGGTGCACAGCAAATTGCGAAGGCTTTAGGAGCGACTGTATTCCAAGGTGAACAAAAGGAAGTTGGCTGGCATCCAATTCAGACCGTTTCTACGCACTTTTCTTTCATTCCAGACGAGATGACTGTCTTCCATTGGCATGGTGAACAATTCTCCTTACCAGACGGTGCGATACGGCTTTTTGGAAATGAAATCTGTGAAAATCAAGGCTTTGTGTATCACGATCATATAATAGGTTTACAATTCCATTTCGAGACGACTAGAGAAAGTATGGAGAAATTGATATTGCATGACCGGGATTATCTTGATGATAGTCTATATGTCCAGAGTGAGCAGGCAATGAAGACAGCAAATTTTCCGTTAGAAAATAAAGAAGTATTGTATCAGCTGCTGGATCATTTGGTGGATGCTGTGAGAGAGGATCGGAAAACAAGTGGATTGTAGCTGCGAGAAAACGAACGATATTCTTTTTGAAGCGGACTTTGCTGATCCAGTTTGGTGTGCGGTTTGCAAGGAAAATCTAGATCTTGATGAATTTCCAATATCAAATGAGTTGAAACAGATGATTGGAAATTGGACGAAGAAATATGGGCATTGGTTAGATTGGGATAAGGAATTATTAAAGATAGGTGCAGTAAGGACTGAAGAAGAATTTAATAAGGAAGGAAGGTTATTGTCTATCAAATTGCAGCATGAACTGCCTAATTTCACTATCTGCTATAAAAAATCTTATTTAAGCTCTTTTTATACATGAAAGCTGCCAGCTAATAAAGCTGACAGCTTTTTTGATTCAACTAGTTATATTGAATTACTCGTATAAATTCGGTATAAGGGATTTCCTTAAACATATAATCGGTTATGAGCACTGTTCATGCCTCTATTTTCTACTCTAAAAATGTATACGCTTACAAATTTAGTCAGAAATCAGAAGGGGGAATTCTGTATGCGAAAAAGAGTCAAAGGCTTTGGATTAATTCTGCTTATTTTTGTTCTTGCTTTGATGACGGCATGCTCCAGCAGTGATGAAACAGAAAGCGGAAAGAAAGAATTGACTGTCGTTTATCGATCACCTGGATCAGTAGATTCACTAAAGAATTTTTTTGACTCAGGTGTGTTGGATGAATTTGAAAAAGAACATCCGGATATCGATGTGAAGATAACGCCAATTACAGCGAGTGAGGGAGACTATTTCTCTAAAGTTGCACTGCAGATGAAGTCAGCAGAAACCGCTCCGGATGTTGTATCGGAGGATACATTCATGCTTAATTCTGATGCGAATGCCGGCTATCTTGATCCTTTGGATGATCGTATTGCAGATTGGGAGGAATGGGATAACATTATTGAAAATCTAAAATCAGGTGTGACAGCGGAAGATGGCAAGGTGTATGGGGTGCCGTCGACTTCTGACTCTCGTGGGCTTTGGTACAGCAAAGAGCTGTTCCAGGAAGCGGGCCTTCCTGTACCTTGGGAACCGAAAAATTGGGAAGAAGTACTGGATGCAGCGATAACAATTAAAGAGAAGACAGATGGAGTGACACCGCTATTTATGCAAGTTGGCAAGGCCAATGGCGAGGCAGTTTCGATGCAGACACTCGAGATGCTGCTATATGGAACTGGTGATACTCTCTACGACGACTCCGATAAAAAGTGGGTTGTGGATAGTCCAGGTTTACTGGATTCGTTCCGCTTTATTTCACAGGTGTACGATGTAGAAAAAGTTGGTCCAGATTTCTCTGTCGTCATGAGCGGTCAATCAGGAAACGTGGCTTTCCAGCAGTTATTCCCGCAAAAGAAACTGGCAATAGCACTGGATGGCAGCTGGAACGCACGGAACTGGGCTGAGAACGGAGCGGCTCCGATTGAAAATGTTGAGGAGAAAATAGGGTTTGCACCTATGCCGACCCAGAATGGGCAGGAACCAGGAGCAATTACAATGAGTGGAGGCTGGGCATGGGCAATTCCATCCAAAGCAGATATGAAGGAAGAATCATGGGAATTCATTCAATTCCTGATGGAAAAGGATAACAGCATCAATCGCTCCCTGACAGATGGTAACTTGAATACTCGTACAGATGCTGTTGAAGTAGAAGAGTATGTGAACCGTCCATTTGCCAAAGAATCGCAAGCGTACTTGGAAAATGCACAATTCAGACCAGCGAATGATAAGTATCCAGCAGTTTCCACGCAGCTGCAGACAGTAGTCGAAGCAATCGCAACTGGAAAACTGACTCCTGAAGATGCTGTGCAGCAATATAAAGCTGGAGTAGAACGAGTGGTAGGCAAAGAAAACACGAAGGTGGCTGAATAGGAAACCATCCCATCAAGGGCGCTGGATTACCCAGTTCCCTTTGATTGGGCGGGAGAAAGGTGACGAATATGTATGCATAGAAAAGCGATACTTTTTTTGTCTCCGTCTTGGATTCTTCTTTTATTATTTTTCATAACACCGATGTTACTGACTTTCGGTTTTGCTTTTACGAATTTGTCACTTACAGGAACCGATGCAGCCAACATTCAATTTATCGGATTCCAAAATTTCACTAATATGTTTCAAGACCCAGAATTTCGAATTAGTGTGTTCCGGACGCTTATTTTCTTACTTTTCTCTGCCGTAGTCGGACAGGTTGTATTAGGATTGATCCTTGCATTGTTAATGAAGGAGAAGCGACGCGGTTTTCGCCGATTTATTGGTGTGATCGTAATTGCCGGCTGGGTGACGCCGGAGATTGTCGTAGCTTTTTGCTGGGTAGCTTTCCTGAGTGATGCGGGTACGTTCAATGCAATTCTGCAGGGGATTGGGTTTGAACCAATCACCTGGTTATTCACTTTCCCGATGGTAAGTGTCATTATCGCAAACATCTGGCATGGTACTGCTTTTTCGATGATGGTTTTCCAAGCGGCACTGGACGATGTGCCAAAATCAGTACAAGAAGCTGCGGTCATAGATGGAGCGTCCCGCTGGCAGATATTCTTCCGCGTTACACTTCCAATTGTTAAAGGCTCGATAGTGACTAATATGATGCTCGTTACGCTGCAGACACTTGGCGTTTTCACGTTGATTTACACGATGACAGGCGGGGGACCAGGTAATGCTACACAGATTCTTCCAATATTCATGTACAACCAAGCATTCGTAAACTACCAATTCGGATATGGCACAGCCATTTCGCTAGTTCTACTCGTAATCGGTACGGTTGCCAGTCTGCTGTACATGCGTTTTATGAAAGTAAAACTATAAGGAGGAGGGATGCAGAATGAAGGTATCGAAAAAAGAATTAGTAATCCACTATCTGGCGCTCATCTTCTTAGCTATCTGCTTCTTACTGCCTTTTTTGTGGCTCGTATTCGCTTCCTTCGATCAGCAGGCAACCCAAGCAATCAAGCTGCCGGAGAAATGGACGCTCGATAACTTTACGGCTATTCTGTCAGACCCAAGTAATATCCGTTCTTTTGCAATCGGTTTGTTTATATCGCTTGGGCAGGCAACGATTGTTGTAATTGTTGCTGGATTGGCTGCTTATCCGCTTTCTCGATATAGGCTGCGATATAAGCGGTCATTCCTGCTTACCATCTTGTTCATGACGTCTTTGCCGATCACGGCAGTTATGGTTCCGGTCTATCAGCTGTTCCTATTCCTGAACATCCAAGATTCTATTATTTTCACGACGATCTTCCTTGCTGCGTCAGGATTGCCATATGCCATCTGGATGATGAAGAATTTTATGGATGCGGTACCGATTGAACTGGAGGAATCGGCATGGGTGGATGGTGCATCGGTGCTGACGAGTATGCGTAAAGTAGTTGGGCCGTTAATGCTGCCAGGAATCTTTACGATTGCAATTTTCACATTTACAGGCAGCTGGGGAAATTTCTTTGTTCCTTATATTTTGCTGCAGACACAGGAGAAGCTTCCAGCGTCTGTGACACTATACCAGTTTTTCGGAAACTACGGCATTATCGAATACGGCAAATTAGCAGCGTTCTCCATGCTGTACACAATGCCATCTATCATTCTTTATATCTTTGCTCAAAAATACATGTCCAAGGGCTTCAGTCTCGGAGGAGCATCCAAGGGCTAAGGGAGTGTAAGTATGTTGGGTTTGAAAGAACGTCAGCTAGAAAGAAGAATAGAAGAGTTGGAGAAATACCGCTATCGGGATCGACATGATTTGCAGCATTTTCTAGCATTGGAGGATCAGGATAAGAAGGTCGCACCTGAAGTACCAGGTCTGGAAGCTTTTAAAGAGAAGCTGCATGTTGGGGACCATTGGAAAGGCCGAGATCGCTATCTATGGCTGGCAAAGGAAATCGTTCTTCCTGAGGAATGGGCAGGGAAACAGGTAGTTGGTGTATTCGATTTTGGCAAGACCGGCGGCGGAGGAAATTCAGGCTTTGAGTCACAATGCTATGTGAACAATGTAATGTATCAGGCGGTAGACTCCAATCACCAGGAACTGTTCTTTGAGGATGAGTGGTATGGTGATTCTATTCTTTTGGCATTTCGTCTCTGGTCAGGATTAGAAGGAGGTGGCAAAAGGGTAGACCAGGAGCATCAAATAAAGCGCGCTGAAGTAGCCCTTTTCGATGAACAAACCGATGATTTTTATTATACGACCTTTGCCATTCTTGAAACAATACGTGTACTAGACGAGAATGCCGCGGAGCGGGTCCAGTTATTATCGCTGTTAGACCAGACTATCCGGTTAATTGATTGGAGCTCCCCAGGAAGTGATATATTCTATCATTCTATTTATGAGGCAAACGACTATCTCCAAAGAGAATTGGATAATCTGGACAGCGATTCTCCAATCACAATTCGTTGTATCGGTCACACTCATATTGATGTAGCTTGGCTGTGGCGTTTGAAACATACGAGAGAAAAAGCAGGCCGCTCCTTCTCGACTGTTTTACGTCTGATGGAAAAATATCCTGACTATAAGTTTCTGCAAACACAGCCGCAGCTTTATAGTTATGTAAAACAAGACTTCCCGGAACTGTACGCTCAGATTAAGGAGAGAATTGATGGTGGTCAGTGGGAAGTGGACGGTGCGATGTGGCTGGAGGCTGATTGTAATTTACCTTCTGGTGAATCATTGGTGCGTCAGATCTTACAGGGTGCCAAGTTCATCCAGGAGGAATTCGGAAAAGATGTGAACTACCTCTGGCTGCCAGATGTGTTCGGATATTCATGGGCATTGCCTCAGATTCTCAGCAAGGCAGGGATCAATACATTCTTAACGTCCAAGATTAGCTGGAACCAATTCAATCGGATGCCAAATGACACATTTACATGGCGAGGGCTGGATGGAAGTGAAGTGCTGACACAATTTATCACGACACCTGATCCATCACCAAGGGAAAATACATGGTTCGCTACGTATAACGGTCAAATCCTGCCTGATACAGTAACAGGAACTTGGGATAACTATAAAAACAAAGCACTTACAAAGGAACTGCTTCTTTCCTATGGATACGGAGATGGCGGAGGCGGCGTGAACAGGACCATGCTTGAAATGCGGAGAAGACTGGATCGTATGCCAGGGCTGCCTAACGTCAAAACAGGCGATGTTAAAAGTTATTTCGAATCACTCCATGATCAGACCCAGAATACATCAGAGTTCATGCCAGTGTGGGATGGAGAACTTTACTTGGAATATCACCGCGGTACGTATACGAGTCAAGCCTACAATAAGAAAATGAACCGCAGGATGGAACTGAAGCTGCGTGAGACAGAATTCCTGCATGTATGGAAAGCAATTCAGGCAGATGACTTTTTGAAGTATCCATCTTCTACTTTAGAAGAGGTATGGCGGACATTATTACGTAATCAATTCCACGATATTATTCCGGGATCTTCAATTCGGGAAGTATATGAAGATAGTGAAAAGGAATACGAGGATGGGTATGCAAAGCTGCAAGCGCTGCAGAAGGTTGCAGCAGACGATTTGATTACAGATGAAAAGCATACATGGAGCATTGTGAATTCTTCATCGTGGCAATTGAATGGTATTGTCAAGATAGAGACAGAGGATGACGGTGTATGGGAGGATGAAAACGGCAGCCCTTTGGCAGCTCAAAAACACAAAGGCGGCTGGCTGGTCGAAGTACCGGCTGTACCGGGAACAGGAAGTAAGCAGGTTCATTTAAAGACCGACAAAAAAGATTCAGAACAGGATAATGCGTGGTTCCAGTTGAAGAACCGGGAGCTTGTAACTCCATTTTATGAAGCTAGGTTTAATGAATACGGTCAACTCCAGTCTCTATATGACAGGAAAGCAAAGCGTCATGTAATAGCTGAGTCGGAGAATGCAAATGTGTTTCAGGTGTTTGAGGATAAGCCACTGGATTACGATGCTTGGGATATCGATTTATTTTATCAGGAGAAAAAGAAGGAAGTCACAAACCTGCTCGATTTTACTCTGAAAGAAGCAGGTCCACTGCAGCTGGTGATAGAAGCGTGCTGGCAGTACGGTAATTCGACTATTCATCAAGACATTATCTTCTATCGCAACCGGAAAGTTATTGATTTTAAAACAGAAGTAGATTGGCATGAGCGTCAGCAATTATTAAAAGTAGCCTTTCCTGTCCAAATTCGGGCTACAGAAGCAACTTATGATATCCAATACGGCAATGTCAAACGACCGACACATTGGAATACTTCGTGGGATATAGCCAGGTTCGAATCTGTTGCGCATCAATGGGTCGATTTCTCGGAGCAAAATTACGGTGTCAGTCTGCTTAATGATTGCAAGTACGGACATGACATCAAAGATCATACAATACGTCTGTCTTTGATCAAATCCGCAATTGCACCGGATATCGAACAAGACCAAGGTCACCACGTATTTTCGTATTCCCTTTACCCACATGAAAAAGGATGGGTGGAGGCAAATACTGTACAAGAGGCATGGAAGCTGAATCAGCCGTTCCAAGTATACAGCGGAGTAAATGACAAAGACGGAGCAAAATTATTTTCTATAGATAACCCGCATGTGCAACTGGATGCAATTAAGAAAGCAGAAGATAATGAAGACATCATCATCCGCTTGCATGAATATACCGGTGGTACACAGCAGGTGACGATACAGCCAGAGTTCAACTATACCTTCTGGGAAGAATGTGATTTGAGGGAAAGAAAAGTAGACCAAAGCCCTCAGGAAGGAAATATAGAATTATCCTTCACTCCATATGAAATAAAGACAATTCGTATATCCAAATCATGAGAAAAGCCCCTTTGTGGGCTTTTCTTTTTTACTGTATACTTTCGATTACAAAAGCAAAGGAGGATACATATGCGTGCGTTCGGTAATAAAGAGCAAGGAAAAAACTATGTAGAGAGACGGGCTGTATACGGGATTCTGCACGGGGGCATATCCGGAAAAATAGGCGTGATTCGTAAAAGAAACGATCAATTATTTATGTTGCCTGGAGGTGGAATAGAGAACGGTGAGAATGAATTAGAATGTCTGGAAAGAGAGGTCGTGGAGGAAACTGGCTACACGATAAACGAGCCAGCATTTCTATGTCAAGGAACACAATACTTCCAGTCCAGAGATGCTAGTCACTATATACAAAATATAGGGAGTTTCTACAGCTGTACACTAGGAGTTAAAGAGATAGAACCAATGGAAGAGGATCATGAATTGATTTGGCTGACTCCTAAAGAAGCAGCGAGCAGATTATTTCATCAGCACCAAGCCTGGGCAGTCCGGCAATATATCGGATTACTAGATTAAATCGGATCAGCTTATATGTGCTTTGGATTCTAACTTTCCTATAGTATACTTTAGGAAAGTGTTTCCAATTATACATATAGCAGGGGGAATGGATTTGTCTGAACAAGAAATGCAGTATACGGCAAAGGACTTGGCTGCTTCATTGGATGTGACAACCTCGACGCTTCGAAGATGGGCGATTGCATTGGAAAGTGCTCATTATCCGTTTCAGCGGAACGAAAAAGGACAGCGGATATATACAGAACAGGATATCGCTACATTTAAAGAGTTAAAGAAATTACTTGGAGAAAAAATGACTTTTGCGGATGTAATTCAGAAGCTGACCGGGCATAACAAGTCTATGGAGAAGAAGTCAGAAACAGAGAAAATAATGAACGTAACTGCGGAGGAACTGGAGAAGCTTGTCTCACGTGCAGTGAAAAAAGCAGTGAAGAAAGAACGGGAAAAGCTGTTCAAACAGATGAAAAAGCAGATGAAAAAAGAGCTGGAGAAACTAAAAGAGAAAAATTAATTAGGTTACTATGTGATGTTTTTATTACCTTAAAGAAGATATGCCTCAATCTAAATGATACAAAATTCTAAAAAATAAGTCTAGTATTATTTTTAATTGATGCCAAAATGAAATTGTATTCGATTATAGATTAGGAGGCGTTATTATGAAGCAGAATATTTATGACAATGAAGTATTTTTTGAGAATTACAAGGCTCTGCGGGAAGATCCTGTGAATTACAATGAACTTCTGGAACAGCCTGAGATAAAACGAATGCTGCCTGACTTAAATGGCAAGCATGTTTTGGATATTGGCTGTGGCATGGGGGACTTGGCCAGGTATTGTGCGGAACATGGAGCTGAGCGTGTCACTGCTATTGATCCATCCAGCAAAATGCTGCAGGAAGCAAAACTCAGAAATGGTCATCCAGCAATTGATTTTGTTCAAACAGCATTAGAGGATGCAGTGCTGAAAAAAGAGAGTTACGACATTGCTGTCAGTTCACTAGTAATGCATTATGTGGCAGACTACGATGCAGTTATCCAGTCTATCCATGCATCATTGAAAGAAGACGGTATCCTTTTGTTCTCCACCGAGCATCCAATTGTAACTGCCAGAAAAGAAGGCGACAAATGGATTACAGATGAAGAAGGGAACCGGATTCATTTCGCGGTGGATAACTACCAGGAGCAAGGCAGACGTGAAGTTAAATGGTATGTAAATGGAGTAGTTTACTACCATCGGTCGTTCGCTGCGCTATGCAACGGACTTATACGGAATGGTTTCAGTCTCCAAGAAGTAACAGAGCCAATGCCAAGTGAAGCGGCAATTGCTCAGCTGCCGCGGATAGACCATGAGCTGCGCCGACCATCATTCATTATTTTGAAGGCGAGAAAAACAGCCCGTCCTTAATGGACGGGCTCCATTTCTACCCAGCCTCGAACGCTGTTGATCAGCCAGATGCGAGAAGCAGTTTGGAGGTCAGCCTTCGTCAATACAGCTTCTTGAATCGTCTCTTTTTCCAATAATTCTTGTCGCAGTGTGCCAGGCAGCAGGCCGCTGGAAACAGGAGGCGTCAGCAGCTTGCCATCCTGCTCGATGACAAGATTGCCAATCGTGAATTCAGTCAGCTCGCCAGCATCATTCCAAAGCAGCGTATCAAACACACCTGACTTCTCTATCTTATAATCTTCGTATACTTTGCGATAAGTCGTCTTGTGATAATAATATCGGCTTCTATTGTCAATTGGTGTGGCAGCCAAAGTGAATTTCTGTTTATTTTTAATCGATGCTGGCATTTCACTATAAAAGAGCTCAAGCTGTCCGCTCTGATTAGCTAAAAGACGTATCCGGTGAGATTGTCCAGGGTGCTCGTTTTGGTGTTGATACAGAAGCTTGCGGACAGCCGCTTCTTTAATCGGGATGCTGAAATAATCTGCAGACTGCAGCAGACGGCGTATATGTCTATCCTCCAATAGGAAAACACCACTTGAATACGCAATCGTTTCCAACAGCTCGAAATCAGGAAGCTGCTCCTGCAGTACAGATGATTTGGCGATTGCTTCCTCATACTCACCCTTAGAAGTGGAATCCCAAGTGATACCTCCGCCGACACTGTAGGTAGCCTGCTTTTCTGCCTTGTCGACAATTGCAGTACGGATTGGCACATTGAAGACAGCTTCGCCGCCTGGTTCAATATAGCCGATGGCACCGCAGTAAACCTCGCGCGGTTCAGATTCGAGGTCCGTAATTACTTTCATTGTGCTCGCTTTAGGAGCTCCTGTGATCGATCCGCATGGAAAGAGGGCCCGCATGATATCGATAATTGTTGTGCCTGGGACTGTTTCTGCTTCTATAGTTGAAGTCATCTGGTAAACTGTCGGGTATTTTTCAATTGTATATAACGCTGGAACATGCACAGTACCAAGCTTGGCAACCCTGCTGATATCATTGCGCAGCAAATCGACAATCATGACATTCTCCGCACGGTCTTTGACAGAGGCAGCTAAGGTTTCCAGCTGTTCAAGGTCCTGCGTGTATGTAAGTCCACGCTTGATCGTACCTTTCATCGGTTTTGTAATAATACGTTCTCCATCCCAGCGGAAAAATAATTCAGGAGAAGCGGATAAAATAGCAGTATCTTCCCACGCCAAATAGGCAGTATAATCGGCACGCTGTGCTCGCTGCATTTGGCGGAAAAGAGTAGCAGAATCACCAGCAAAGGCTGTGCGCAGACGCATTGTATAATTCGTCTGATATGTATTGCCAGCAGCAATTTCCTCTTTAATAGTCTGGATAGCTTGGTCATATGTTGTTTTTGAGATTGCTGGCTGCCAGTTCAGCTTAATCGGTGCTTCACTAATTGATTCTGGCTGCTCTTTACTAAAGGTCTTGTAAATACCAAATTGTAAAAGGGGCAGCTTTGATCCAGCAGCAGTGACATAGCTTGGATCGAATGCTCCAGCAGCTTCATAGGAAAGGTAGCCGGCAGCATAATATCCCTTTTCTGTATATACTTGCACCTGCTCCAGGCAGGGAATGACTTCATCTATTGTGTATGCGGTCAGCAGTGTATGCTGCTCTGTGAAACGCCGATGCTGTGTTTGTCCATTTGCATCAGCAAAATTGAAATAAGCGTACATAGAATATCTCCTTTCTTGCTTTCCTAGTATCTCATATGGTGGATAAGCGGAATAGCTTATCGGAATAGAGTAATTATTGAAACTATTTCCATATTATCTCGTAATAGTAGGTACAATATTTTAGGAGGAGTTGTACGTTGCGGACGATCCAAGTGTTGAAGGAAATAGGCTTTTGGGTGTTTGCTTGCATCTATTTGATCGGGATCCGTCCCAATCTCGACGGATATGTACTCTTGATACCGGATCTGCTTATTTGTGCGGCTATTGTACTTTCACTAACTGCATACGTACTTCGCTTCGGGCGGAAGAAAGGGTATTAGTAAGAGGAGGTAACAAGGGATGAAACCATTCGACTATACGGATGCCATTATATTGCTCACCTTCATCGTGTTTATGACAAGTATAGATTTAAGTCATATGAAATGGGTGGAGTGGGGAGTTTTGATTGTATACTGTGTATGGGCTTTCTTGATGGGATTTAAGACTGTAGCCATCTTGAAACAATCAAAATCAGAGAACTGATAGCCTGAAAGAGCTCTAATCTTAGTTGATCGCATTATCTCAGATGGAGGTAAGAGAATGCATATCATATTACATAAAGCAACAGAGGCAGATGCGGAGCTGATTCATGAATACCAGGTCGCAGCTTTTCAGCCGCTACTTGATAAGTATCAGGACTTGGACTCAAACCCTGCCAATGAGCCGTTATCACGTACAATTGAACGCATTAACAGAACAGACGGAGGATTTTACAAGATACTGACAGAGGGACAACTTACGGGCGCCATTTGCCTTTTTTCGAAAGAACCTTATGTTTATTGGATCAGTCCAATCTTCATTCATCCTTCTCACCAGGGGAAGGGAATCGCTCAGCAGGTTCTAAAGCTGGCAGAAAACATGTTTTCGGATGCTAGGATTTGGCGATTGGCCACCTTGCGGGAAGAAAAGGGCAACTGTCATTTGTATGAAAAAATAGGATATAAACTGACTGGCAAGATACAAACGTTGAATGAGCGGGCTACATTGGTTTATTACGAAAAGCGGATATAAAGTTTTGCGACGGGTGATTATGCGTAAAGACATTATGTCTGCCGAATGGATGCAGACGGATCTCCATCCATTTGATGAGCGGGGCAAAACAGCGTTAGCTGCTTTATTTTACAAGAGGTTTAGGGATACGATAGATGAAGAATACGATAGCAAGAATGCCTATTTAGGTGAAATACAGGATGTGTTGGATGGGAAGTACGGTCTATTCCTGCCTTCCTGTTCTTATTTCTCACAAACTTCTGAGGGGATAAACGGTGTTACGATGGTAACGCTCTTCCGTTCTGTTCCTTTGCTTGCTTATGTGGTCACTGCTCCGGAATGGCAGGGAAAGGGCGTTGCCACTAGTTTGATACAGTCTAGTGAGCAGGCCTTAGTTCGGCTAGGCTATGAAGCTCTTTATCTAGTTGTAACCAAGCAGAATTATCGCGCCAGATCACTTTATCGGACATTAGGATTCCGCGAAGCGGGGGAAGACTGGGATGCGGTGTCAGGAAGGGAGAAGCAGAAATGATTGCAGTAAGATTAGTCAAAGAACAGGATGCAGCAGATCTCTTATCTCTGGAGCTGCGAAATAAGGAATTCTTCCAGCTTTATACGGGGAAGCGTGAAGAGCACTTTTATACACTGGATGGTCAAAAGGAGCGTATTGATCGGGCAATTGCTTCTGCTGCTGATGATACTGGTTATTATTTTGTCATTCTTATGGATGAAAATATAATCGGTATTGTCATGCTGTCAGAGGTAGTGCGCTGGAATCTTCAGAGCTGCTGGATCGGCTATTTTCTTGATAAGGATCAAAACGGAAAAGGGTATATGACAGAGGCAGTCCGTCAGGTAGTGGCTATTGCTTTTGATGAATTGGAATTTCATCGGTTAGAGGCAGGTGTCATGCCGCATAATATCGGCTCTATCAAGGTGCTGCTAAAGGCAGGCTTCCATAAGGAAGGTATCGCAAAACAGAACGTCAAAATCAATGGAAAGTGGCAGGATCATCAAACTCTTGCTATCATTAACCCTCGGGACCTCATTTGAAGGAGAGGGAAGATAGATGAACAAATGGCTGCTTATAGCTGGGGTATTGGTGGAAATCATCGGTATTCTATTGATATTGTTCTGGCGAGTTGACGATATGGTTGCGATTATTAGTGGTATAGTAATTATTGTTATAGGGATAGTACTTTTCCAAATCGGATATTGGCGGATCATAAAAGCTCGCAAAAGAGGAATGAAAAGAAGATAAAGAAGTCAGCTGGTGGGGAAACTCAATCAGCTGGCTTTTTTTTATCTAAAATTTACGCTAGGTTTGCCTGCTGTTCTGCTATGCTAATGTTATCCAGTGAAAAGGAGTGTTACCAATAATGAAGAGCAAGTCATCCTCTATTGCGATCACTCTTACATGCTGCTGTATCTTCCTCTGTTGTCATGCGGTTGAAGCCTCATTAGATCCTAACTCATCTGTATCAATAAATAACAAAAGAGCAGACATTTTTATTTGCAGTTCAGATCCAGTTTTTCAAGAGACTAACGGAAAATATTCAACAGAAGATTTCCAAAACGCAATACCAGCTGAAATGCCAGTAGCAGAAGAATCTTGGCTGGAAACTTTGTTGCATACCTTTTTTAATAAAGACACGCAAGAAACAATCTCTTCTGATACAGAACAAGCGAGTCCACAAATGATTCCCTATAAGCGAAAGCCAATAAGCCTTTATCCGCAGAATTCCTACATTCATTGTTTGCTGTCTGCCCATATGAACACAGATCCATATGCGAATCTTCCCTATTAAGCTAGTCCATTAAGTCTATAAAATATTGAATATTTGTATGTCTTGTCGATTTAATAGGGAATAATACCTTGAATTATATTATTTATTAATATTCCATTTTTACCAAATTACTTTACAAATGTGGAATATTGCCGATATATAGTAATAGAGTGAAATTTTATGAATAGGGGCTTGATGTAATGAGTATGCAAGTACATGAGCAGACGGAACAGGCAATACATCCGATGTTGGACGCCTTTGTAAAGGTAGGGCCGTTCTTGCAGGATCTAATCAATGAAGATGTCACGATTGGTATCTATAATACGGAGAAGTTGATTATCAATTTCCCTGCCAAGACCTTTTCATTGAATGTTACACCTGGAGACCCATTAATGGATGGGGATATCGTAACAGCGGCTATTCGCCAGAACAAAAATCAATATGCAGTCGTACCGGAGGAGCTTTTCGGAATCAGTATTATCGCCCGTGCTATTCCGCTTCACGATGAAGCAGGAAATGTAATAGGCGGTATCGGAGTCGGTTTGAGCATCGAAAGTGCGAATCAATTGTCCTCAATTGCTTCTAATCTTTCTGATGTTATTGGCGACGTGACTGCAACAATCCAGGATATGGCGCAATCCATCTCTGGTTTGGCAGAAGGCATGAATTACATATCAAAGAAAGCTTCAGAGGTAACAGATAGCGTGGATACGATTGAGGAAGTATCCAACGTCGTTAAGGGTATTGCGGATCAGAGCAACTTGCTTGGTCTCAATGCTGCTATTGAAGCTGCGCGTGCTGGAGAACAGGGACGCGGATTCAGTGTGGTTGCAGATGAAATCCGCAAGATGGCAACTGGCTCCAAGGATCAGGTAACAGAAATCCATCAGATTACCGAGAAAATCAAGACTGTTATCGGCAAGCTGAGCAATTCAATTCAAGAAGCAAATGCAGAATCAGACACACAATCAGCTGCCATCGAAGAGCTGACAGCGACGATGGAAGAGATTAACGCTAATGTACAAACTCTAGCAAATCTAGCAAAAGAGAATATCTCAATCAAAGACTAATAGAGGTGACCGACATGGAAAATTTCAAGCATTTGAACAGTCAGTATATTAATGGAGAATGGCGTGAGGGTCAGAGCAGTGTAAAAATGGAGAATCGCAATCCATATAACGGTGAGCTAATTGCTACCTATCAAGCTGCAAGCTTAGATGATTTAAACGAAGCATATGAAGCATCTGCCCGTGTGCAGAAAGAATGGGCGAAAACAAACCCGGTAGCACAACGCGCTGTCTTCGAAAAAGCTGTTGCTTATCTCGAAGCAAACCATGAAGCATTTGTTGAGACTATCATCGAGGAAATTGGCGGTACAAGATTAAAAGCTGAATTCGAGATCGGTCTCGTTACAAATATCATCAAGGAAGCCTCAACATTCCCATTCCGAATGAACGGCCAAATCCTGCCGTCCCCGATTGATGGCAAGGAAAACCGTGTTTATCGTGTTCCTGTTGGAGTGGTGGGCGTTATCAGCCCATTCAACTTCCCATTCTTCCTATCCATGAAGTCTGTTGCGACTGCATTGGCAGCTGGAAATGGTGTTGTATTGAAACCGCATGAACATACTGCAATTACTGGTGGTACGATGATTGCGAAGCTATTCGAGGACGCTGGTCTTCCAAAGGGCTTGCTCAATGTCATTGTGACAGAAATCAGTGAAATTGGTGATAACTTCGTAGAGCATTCAATTCCTCGTGCGGTATCCTTCACAGGGTCTACTAAAGTCGGTAAACATATCGGAATGGTAGCCGGTAAGAATTTGAAAGAGGCGCATTTGGAGCTTGGCGGTAACAGTGCATTGGTAGTTTTAGAGGATGCAGATATGGAACTTGCAGTCAGTGCAGCTGTATTCAGCCGTTTCACTCACCAAGGTCAGATCTGTATGTCTGCCAATCGTCTGATTGTGCATGAAGATGTGTATGATGAATTCGTTGAAAAATACTTGGCGAAGGTTTCCAGGCTTACTTGCGGTGACCCGAAAGATCCAAGCACAATCATCGGACCGCTTATTAACGAACAGCAAGTGAAAACGACTGTAGCGTTGATTGAAAAAGGTATCGAAGAAGGTGCAACACCGCTAATCAAAGGTAAAGTGGAAGGTAACATTGTTGAGCCAGTAGTATTCGGCGATGTAACGCCAGATATGACACTTGCAAACGAAGAACTATTTGCCCCAGTCGTCAGCATTTTGAAAGTGAAGAGCGATGAAGAAGTGCTTGCCTTTGCAAATAACAGCGATTATGGCTTGAGCGGTGCTATACATACAAGAGATGTGGAGCGCGGTGCAGAGCTTGCGAAACAAATGGATACGGGTATGATCCACATCAACGACGGTACAATCAATGATGAACCTACTGTTGCTTTTGGCGGGGTGAAGAATTCCGGCCTTGGCCGCCTGAATGGCGATTGGAGCCTTGATGCATTCACAACAACAAAATGGATAAGCATTCAGCACGATCGCAGACAATATCCGTATAGCTAATGATAGAAGCCCCGCAGCTCATAAGGCTGTGGGGCTTTTTTTATGTGCAGCTACTCTGCAGCCATGGCATCCTGTTTGGTTCGATGAACTGTGCCATATGGATGTTCAGGCGGTGCATAAATAGTATAAAGCTTCAAAGGTGTACGACCGGTATTTATCACATTATGCCATGTTCCAGCAGGGACAAAGATGGCATAATCATCTTGGACATATTGCTGATATTGTAAGTTGTCTTTCCTAGGGCCCATTTGGACTAGTCCATGCCCGGATTCAATGCGTAGGAACTGATCGACATTCGGATGCCTCTCCAAACCGATATCTTCTCCTGGTCGGATACTCATCAATGTCACTTGAAGATGTTTTCCGGTCCAGATAGCTGTTCGGAAGAATCGATTATTTTCTGTAGCTTGTTCGATGTCGACAACATATGGTGAATTTCCGTGATCGTGTATTTGCTGCTGCCACTGATAATTGCGCCAGTCATTTGGACTCGGGGGCCAGTGATAGTGCGGATATCCAGGGTACATTTATCCTTCTCCTTTGCTGCAGTTATATCGTATCCTATGCTATTGCTCACTGAGAGTTCTTGGTGGTTTAAAGCAAAAGAAAGAGTACAGGAGGTTTTCCTGTACCCTGAAAAACGATCATTTAGCTTTGATTACGTCAATCCGTGGCATCTCCGGCTGTTTCATATCATTTCCCAAGAAATAACTTGTATGAGGTGGCTGGTTATAAGCAACATTCTGCCAAGCAACGCCTAAGCGGTAAACAGGGTCGTGCATTAAGGTAGGGAGTTTTTCTTCGGTTATGTCTGTTGTCGTATAAAGGACAAGAGCGCTGCTGTCTTCTGTACGCCAGATGGCTTCCTCACGCCAGTCACCGATTAAATCAGCCTGCAGGGCAGGATTTCCTTTTGTTCCATTGTTGGAGTAAGTTCCTTCGGCATCGAGTAATGTATCCAATTTTTCTGTTTCCGGGTTCCATTTTCCGATTAGGCCAGTACCAGTCTGGATGCTTTCATCGAAAGTATGATCAAGTATTTCACGTGTCAAGTCGCCGTCCCACCAGATAGCAAAATTGGCAGGAGGGATATTTGTGGAAATTTTCTCCCCTGAAGCAGCGTAGAGTCCACCTGTCGGGCTGTTCCATGCACCGTCAATTGCCCACATTTCTGCTCCTGGATAGCGAGGGTCAATGTCAGATGCAAGACCGCGTCCTACATCTATATTTGTAGGGATCCCCCAAATTAGTTCTCCTGTACGGGCATCGCGGAACTCTAATCCTGCTTCATTTGGATAGGATTCATGTACTTGGAATACTTCAAGCCCTGGTCTGCTTGGGTCTAAATCGCTAAGATGCATTGCATCACCGTGACCAAGACCAGTCGAATAAAGACCAGTGCCATCGTCGTCCAATGCCATCGCGCCATAGATGATTTCATCTTTGCCGTCTTCATCCACGTCTCCGATACTCAAATTATGATTACCTTGCTGTGCATAAGCTTCGTTTCCAGGTGTTTCACTATTGAACATCCATTGCTTTTTCAGTTTGCCATCTTTATAGGTATAGGCCGCAATTACTGTCTTTTCATAGTAGCCTCTTGCTTCAATGATACTCGGTGTTTTGCCATCCAGATAGGCGACTCCGGCAAGGAAACGGTCCCCTCGGTTCCCGTAACAGTCACCCCAATCACAAATATCCCCCCGGGCTGGTTCATAGTCGACTGTCTGCTTGATCTTACCCGTGTTGCCTTCGAATACAGTCAAATATTCTGGCCCTTCGAGTATATAGCCTGATGCATTGCGATGATCCGCGTCAGGATCGCCGAGAACTTTTCCTTTTGAATCTGTTGTTCCGTCAGCTGTTTTGACGACAAGCTCAGATTTTCCGTTACCATCAAAATCGTAAACGAGCATTTGTGTGTAATGGGCACCTGCACGGATATTATGGCCAAGATCAATTCGCCATTTATGCGTCCCATCCATTTCATAAGCATCGATTAAAACATTGCCTGTGTAGCCGGAGCGGGAATTATCCTGTGCATTGGATGGATCCCATTTCAAAATGATTTCCCATTCTCCGTCACCATCCAGATCTCCGACGCTGGCATCATTGGCATTATAAGTATAGGACTTCCCATCCGGTGTTTTACCATCAGCTGGCTTTTGAAGGGGGATATGCAGCTGATTGTTTTGCCATACTTTAATCTTATCCTGATCTACGCCTTTTCCGATTGCTTCTACACGATATACACTATTTACAGTACCATCTTTATCCAGGAAATTTGTGCTGTGTTTCACAGGTTTCCGAGTGATTTTCTTACCGTCGCGATATACATGAAAGGAGGTTTTTTTCGTATCGTTCCCGAGGAATCTCCAGCTTAAGAAGACACCATCCTCTGTCTGGACGGCAACAGCGCCACGTTCCAAATATTCCATTTGCCTTTTAGGCAGTTTCTTGGCATCGGCAGAGAAGGGGATTGCGAATGTCAGAAGCAGGACGAGCAGCAAAAGCAGACATTTTTTCAATATAACCATTCCTCTCCTTATTTGTTGAAGCGCTTTCATTTTAATGCAGTAGGAAGGTTAATTCTTATTAGACAAGGCAGGGCATTCTCAAATATGGTTGTAAATATCTTAAAATCCATGCCTGAATAGGCATGGCTCATCAGTTAAATTATTATTTAGCAGTCCCTAATGTATGAATCACATGAGCTGTACAATTGATGCCGTTCAGGAAATAATCCACATCAAGATTCTCGTTCGGCGAATGGTTATGCTGATCAAAATTCGCATAAGGAACGATGATAGATGGCAAGCCTAGTATACCTGTCCACACATAATCCGGAAGGGAGCCACCCATACTCGGCTGAATGAGCGGGTCTGTTTGGTAAGCATTCTCGACTGCGCTGATTACTTTCTGAACAATCGGCAGCTCCGCTCTTGTGCGTGAGGGCTGCATGCTGCCCAAGTATGTAACCTCTACGTCAGGGGCATAGGCTTGAACATGCTTTTGGATCTTTTCAAAGATATCGTTTGGATCCTGATCCACAACGAGCCGAATATCCATTTTGAGACGAGCAGTGGAAGGGATGATCGTTTTCGTTCCTTCTCCTGTATAGCCGCTTTCCATACCAAAGATATTAAAGGTAGGCTCACCAGTCATCTTCTGATAGTAGGAAGGACCATCCATGGACAGGTCCGGATAGCCGATCTTTTCACCTAATGATTTCTTGTCATAAGGTAGCTTCGTAAGCAGCTGCTCCTCATAAGCGGTGAACGGACGGATGCTATCATAGAAGCCTTCTATTTTGACATGACCGTCAGCGTCTCGCATTGTATGCATTAGCTCGATCAGTTTCCAGGCAGGGTTAGGAACAATATTTCCAGTGTTGCCAGAATGGTTATCCCGATCTGCTCCTTTGCTATCGAATTGAATGGAAAGCATTCCGCGTACACCAAGCAGCACGAGTGGGGAAGAGCTGTTATGAGACGGGCCATCAGATGTGTAAACAAGATCCGCTTGCAGCAGATCTTTATGCTCTTTCACAAATGCTGCAAGATTTGTACTGCCTTTTTCTTCTTCACCTTCGAAGACGAATTTAATGTTGATAGGCAGATCGCCCACTGTATTCAAGTAGCTTTTGACGCCGAACAACTGAGCCATCAGCTGACCTTTGTTATCGCCTACACCGCGGGCATAGATTTTGCCGTTGCGGATTTGGGGTTCGAATGGAGGAGATTCCCACGCATCGTAAGGCTCAGGAGGCTGTACATCGTAGTGTCCATAGATAAGTAAAGTGAAAGCTTCCGGATCCTTGATCAATTCTCCATATACGACTGGATGACCGGCCGTCGGAATGATTTTTGTCTCTATTCCGAGTTCCTCCATCATTCCTTTCAATAGTTCAGCGCATTCCTCAATTCCGTCATTCTGCGTACTGATGCTTCGCTGGCGCAGCAAGGTGAATAGCTGGTCCAGGAAGTCTTGTTTATTTGTTTGTATATAATCCTTTAATGCAGATGAGTTCATATAATTCTCCTTTATTTCTTAATTCAATGTTCCAATCAGAACTGTGGCAATCAAGATTGAACAAGTCGTCACAGTTGTGAAACCGCCCATAAGCATGGGTGTCACAATCTCATTCATGATGGCTTCTCTTTCTTCTTCTGTTTCTCCGACTTCACGGCTGATTTCCTCACAAAGGATATAGTCTGCAGGGAAACCGAAAAGTGCTGTCAATGCAACAGGCATACCAAGATACTTTCCGACACCGAGAAGCTTGGAAGCGAGCAATCCTCCTATTGTTACACCTGCCGTACCAAGCAAACATATCAATAGAATTTCTGGAATATAGCTGGCCAAAGCAGCTGGTGTCACATCATCCATTGAAGAAATAACGATGAAGATGACAGCAATCATGGCAATTCCGGTTGCGTTTGCTTTTTCCATTGTCTTGGCAGGATAGAAGCCGATATAGGCACCAATTACCCCGATGATTAAACAGAAGATAGTGTAGTTGACGCCGGTGACAGCATCAAGGATAACAGCGATACCGCTGCCCAAATAAAGCTGAAGAATGAAAATAAGGGATGTCTGATATTTTTCCGGTAAAAGTAATTTGCGTTCGTTCTGGGCTTTGACTACTTTATTTGGCCGTTCTTCTGAAACTTCCTCTTTTTCCAAAGCTGCACCGCTGTGCAGGCGGGCCTGTACTTGCTGTTTCACAACAAGGGCATGCCTTTTTAAGAAGAAGGAAGCAAGTGGGATGCCGAATAGCTTATGAATGCTTAGTACTAATGCTGGGATGATGACAAGGCTGGATAATCCTAACTCGGTCAGTTTTTCACTCGTAACGAGATATGCTACAATTCCGCCGACGACTGGACCTGCACCTGCTACTGCAGTCTCATAATCAAAGAATATCGGAACAATTGCTAGTACTAGTGCTACTGCAGTAAGGGAACCAATCAAAGCGATCAAGATAGGTTTCAGCTGTCCTTTGATCAAGGAGAACGGAACAAGTGTACCAAGGTGGACAATGAATGGTGCAACAATCAGGGATCCGAAAGCTGTAATGACTGAATCAGACATTAGTCCATTTGGGATGATTCCTGCCCAAAGGAGCCCAACGTATAGCAGCAAAGCTGCCAGCAGCATTGGAATGCGTGCTTTCGTCCAGATGGAGATGAGTTCTCCTAAACCTAACACAGCAATCAATAAAAGGGTGATCATGACAGGGTTGCTACTGATCTCACTCCACATGTACATCCTCCTCCATTTTCTATGTAAGAATATTAATAAAAACTAAACTATATTCAGAAAATTGTCAACATACTAATCAATTAAAGCGAAAAATCTGCTAGGCTAAAAGTCTTGTTTTCTGTATAATAAGCTCATTCAATGGAGAAACGAGGAGAAGGATGGGTATATTACATGCCTTTACACTGCCGTCTGTCCCTAAGGAAAACAAGCAGAAGCTTAAGGAAGTTGTCTTAGAGGAGAATTGGAAAAGAACGAAACTGTTCGCTATCATCATATTGTTCTTTGAAGCTATCTTGATTGTGAGGCAGCTTCCAGGAGGAATTGATTTATATGTAGGGCTGTATCTTGGATTGTTCAGTGCAGCAGCTATCTACTTGCTTTGTATATACATAATGGGAAAAAAGAAGATACCTACCGGATACAGAATGTTTATGGTTCATTTCTTTGTATTTCTGTTCCTGGCTTGGGGGACGATGGTTACACTGTTGGATCAGCTGCATTACGGCCACGTCATGGCATTTGTGGTTAATTATATGTGTGTATCGACATTGTTTCTCGCAAATGGTAAGCATTATCTGTTGTTTGCTCTTCCAAACGTTGTTTTTCTTTATGTCGGTTTGCCTTTCTACCAGCAATCAGCGAATATGCTGTCAGGTCATTATACGAACCTTACAGTATTCATTTTCTTTTGCTGGCTGGCGTCACAGCTGCTGTATAAGGGGTTCGCTGCAAACTTTTTCAATAAGCTTTTACTGACAGAGATTAATGAAGAATTAGAAGCGCAGATTGCCCAAAATGAAGTGATGAACGAGCAACTGAAGAAACAAGCAATGCTGGATGAGCTGACCGGTGTACCGAATAGGAGGGGCTTCCAGGATTATATTCATTCTGCATTGGCTAATGAGTCGAAACGACGTCTCTCTTTATTCCTGCTCGATGTCGATGCCTTTAAAAGCTATAACGATCATTACGGGCATTTGCGAGGAGATGAAGTGCTTCGTCTTGTGGCGCAGTGTGTCTATCAAACTACAGCGATTCCGACAGCGGGCTGGGCAAGGTATGGCGGAGAGGAATTCGTTTTGGCTGTTTTTGATCAGTCTTCTGAAGAGTTGGACGAGCTGGCTGAATCAATCCGGCAGGCAGTGCAGGAGCTCCGTATTGACCATGCATTTTCACCGGTCTCAGATAAGGTGACTGTAAGTATCGGTGCATATAGTGCTGCTATATCAAAAGGTATACAGTTATCGTATTTCCTCGGACAAGCGGACGAAGCTTTATACGAAGCGAAACGTTCCGGTCGGAATACTTATATTAAAAGAGAAGAGCTAAGCGAATCATTCGCTTAGCTCTTTTTCCTTATACATAACCTGGACGAATCGTTTCAATTCTTCTGTCAATCCGCTGATTGGCTCTTGGAATCGGGGATTTTCCCGGTATTCAAGAGCTACTGAAGCCCTATAATTCAAATCGTCAATCGGCAGAATAACGATATTGGACATTCTCTGCTCACTTATATGATACAAAATTGACCGCGGCAGTACTGTAAATCCATGACCGCCTTCCACGAAAGCAAGCATGTTCTGAACATCATCGACCATTTGATAATCTTTGGCCTGTACCAACCTTAAAAGAGAGCTGATCTTATCCAAATTATTCGTCAATGCTGCGTGCTCGAAGACAATCAATTTCTTATCGAGTTTGACTGAATTTGCGAGCTTGCCGTCCAAAATTGTAACATCATCCTTATGACAAAGGAAAACTAACTCGTCCTGGAGCAGCGGCTCACAGAGAAACGGAGTCTTTGCTTTGTTTTCATAATGGATGGAAAACTGGATGCTGCCATATTCCAAAAGCTTCTTCAAGACATTAGTCGGTCTTGTAATGAACTTGAATGGAATGTGCGGAAAGTGTTCCTGCATGTAGGGGATGATAATGTGGTTGAATACCGGTGCAAGCCAAATGTTGATTCCAATCCGCAATTCATCTTTGCCTGCTGTAATACTGCTCAGCAACTGATAGCTTATTTTATTATCACCAGTAAGTGCAAACGATGCATCCTGCAGTTCCCCGAGAAGCTCAATCGCATAGGGAAGGAAAAAATAACCTTCTTCGGTCAGTTCGATTCCGTCCCAGCTCCGTTTCAATAAGACGAAGTCAAGTTCTTCCTCCAGTTTTCGAATTCGTGTACTCAATGTAGGCTGTGTAATATGTAAGGCTTTTGATGCTTTGGATATACTTTTATTGGAGACAACTGAAAGAAACGACTCCAATCCGTCAATGTTCATTATCCTTCACTCCTGCTGTTCTATACTGTTCATATTATATTTTTTTGGGCAAAATGTATAGGAAACTGTATAAAATTCCTTTATCTTCAAGAGCAGTGCTTGTATTTCCAATCGAGAACAATTAAGATGAAAGGATGCACCAATGACGCCATAACGAATGGCATAGAAAGGATTTAATTATGAAAAATAAACGTCCACGCTCTCGTGGGTTCCAGCCTGCGAAGCCGAAAGTATATAACGTTACAGAAGAAGCAGAACTATTACCTTTCCTGTTGGAGGTTGTAGGCAAAAGCCGTAATTCAGTGAAATCTATCTTGGCCCGTGGTCAGGTTTCTATTAATGGGCGTGTTTCCACGCAATTTAATGACAAACTGCAACCAGGTCAGGAAGTTACCATCCGAACAGATATGGTAACAGAAGCAGCACCGCTGCAGGGCATTACAATCATGTATGAAGATGATACCCTCATTGTTATCGAGAAAGCTTCTGGACTGTTGTCAATCGCTTCCAATAATGAAAAAGAGAATACAGCTTACAGACAGCTATCTGATTATGTAAAAGCGCAACATAGTGATAATAAGATATTTGTCGTCCACCGTCTTGACCGCGATACATCCGGTGTGATGGTGTTCGCTAGATCAGAGAAAATTAAAAAGATAATGCAGGAATCATGGCAAACAACGAAGGAACGAGCTTATGTTGCGCTCGTTGAAGGCGATGTTTCAAAATCAGAAGGAACCATTACCTCCTGGCTGAAGGAAACCAGTACACATAAGATGTATTCCAGTAAGTACGAGAACGACGGATTGAAGGCAGTGACGCACTACCAAGTACTTCAAGGGAACAAGGACTTTACGTTAATGGAAATCAGCTTGGAAACAGGACGAAAAAACCAAATTCGTGTCCACATGCAAGACATCGGGCATCCGATTGCAGGGGACAAAAAGTACGGAGCGGAAGATCGTTCCATCAAACGCCTTTGCCTGCATGCACGCAAGCTGAACTTCAAACATCCTGTCAATGGCATGCCACTAAGGTTTGTATCGGATATTCCGAAGCTATTTACATCTAAATCAAGATAACTTGTAAAGCAGAGCAGATATGCTCTGCTTTTTTTTCTATAAAAAAAATCTATACCTATTGCCACATGCTTCCATGTACAATACTATATCCATAAGTGATATATCAAATATGGATATAAAGGAGAACGACTATGGCAAAAGGAAAATCGCTGGATGAACTGACGGATCCGGTTTTTTATATTCTTGTCGCATTAGTTGAACCGAGACATGGGTATGCCATTATGCAATATGTTGAAGAAGAAACGGAAGGGACATTTAAGATAGGACCCGCAACGCTGTATACCATTATTAAAAAATTGCTGGATTCTGGCTTAATAGAAGCTGAACCTGACAGCGAGCCACGGCGGAAAACCTATGTTGCAACTAACTATGGCATTTCCAAACTGGAAGAGGAAGTCGAAAGACGGAGCAGAATGGTCGATCTTGCGACAATTGTATTACAGACGAGGGGGAGGAAGGGACAATGAGACACAAGAAGTATATGTCTTCAGGCGGACTGGCTTTTTCCGAAAAAAAGGATATGCAAAAGCTTGCCAAGCAGGCAGCCAAGGGTTGGCATCTGCAGGATTTTGCGTTTATGGGTTACAGGCTTGTGCGGGGAGAGCCGAAGCAGGTGCAATACATGATCGATTACCGCACGATAGATGAAGCAGAGGAACAAGAGTATTTGGATATGTTCGAGCATGCCGGCTGGACATTTGTGTGTGGTTCTTATGGGATGTATATATTTGAGGCTCCTATCGATGCAGCTCCGATCTATACGGATGTAGATACGAAGCAGGATAAACTGAAGCGTTCAGCTTCCTTTATACCGAAGCTAGCTTTAGTGAGTACTGTTCTGACTTTAATCAGCTTTTGGATTTACTACGTGACAGATAGCTGGATTGCAGCGATTGTTTGTTTACTGTTATTCATTCTTGCTGTCTTGAGTATTTGGATGACAGCAACATTTTATTATCGTTCGCTCAAGCTGATACGAAAGGGAGAGGACTAATGCAAAGAAGACCTTTATTCGGATTCGCGATACTAGTGCTTTTTCTGGTGGGTGTCTATTTCTTACTGCCCAATTTGCAACCGATAGTCAGTTTATTTTCCATATTCGGTGTGGCAGGTCTGCTGGCAATCACACTGCATGAGGCAGGCCATGTCATTGGCGGCAAAGTCATGGGAATGCAATTTGGTTATTTTGTAGCTGGTCCTTTTCATATCGAGAAGGGGAGAAAAGGGATTAGAATAAGAGAAAACCGCAACTGGGGACTCATCGGCGGAGTTGCCTTGATGCATCCTGCAGAAGGAAGGTCCGAAGACAGGCTTCGGAAGGATTTAGCTGTCATGACGATGAGCGGGCCTCTCACAAGCCTTGCTTTAGGGTTGCTGATGCTGGCAGTCTGGTACACGAGTGGAATAGAATTTTTCGCCATATGCAGTATGTTTCATGGAGTGATCCTGTTTGCTACGATCCTGCCGCTGCCAAATGGACAATTTCAGACTGACGGAACTGCTTTCTTTCATTTGATTAAACGTACCAATGAAGCAAAAAGTAAGATTCAGTCTGCTCTTTTAACTGGCGAAATGTACGGAGCGAAGCGTCCTTTACAGTGGTCGTCCAGTATGTACAAAGCATGTCAGGAGAAAATGGATAGAGCAACTGATGTAAAGGAAGTATTTATTGAAGCAATGTTTGTCTTTTACGTGGAAGCGGATAGGGATGGAATTATGCCGGCAATTGATCGGCAAATCAATCATTTCCGGATAAAACCAGATAAGAAGTCTGCTATTTATTATGGTCCATTCCTGGAATGGCGCATGCTGGCAGATGCCTTATGCGGCACATTGGATAATCAGAAACTAAGCGAATATGCGGCAGGGGTCTCAAGTTTAAGTGATGGCACTTATAGTCGGATGCAAGCGATGGTGGCTTGGTCCAGGCAGGATGGAGACAAAGCATTGATGTATAGCAAAGAAGCTTTTGCTCCTTATGAAAAATTGAATGGATTCGGAGTATTAGAGCGTGAGTGGACGAGAATGCTCGCTGCTCGCATTCGTACATCAGCTAAGACGATAGCATAAAAAAGAAGGCTCCCAGTCGGGGGCCCTCCGGTAGTTATGGCAAAATGGATTCGAATGTATAGCTGCCTGATTCTGCTTCGAAGGAAATCTCTCCGTTTTTATGTTCTTTGAAGGTGACGCCAGCTGCTTTATGAATAGGTTTTCCATTAATTCGAACCGATTTCGTATCTTTTGCTGGGATTGTAATTGTTGCTGTCGTATTAGATGGAATGACAGCCTCGTAACTGAAGGTTTGATCTTCCACTTTCCAGCTGCTTTCAATACGGCCATACATGGAATTGACATGTCCCTTTGCCCATGTCATTACCTGATCCGGATCCGGCGTCGGCTCGAGCAGGAAGTGCTTGAAGCCTGGGTGATCTGGATCTCGTTTGATTCCTAATGATTCTTTATACATCCATGCTCCAACGGCACCGAACGAATAGTGGTTGAAGGAATTCATGCTGTTATTGCCGCCAAAACCGTCTTCTTCTGTATATGAGTTAAGGCGCTCCCAAATTGTTGTTGCACCATTCTCCACCGAATACAACCAGGATGGATAGGAGGTCTGCTGGAGCAGGCGATAAGCGATGTCATCGTGACCATGGTCAGAAAGTGCTTGGCTGATTGCTGCTGTTCCAATGAATCCTGTCATTAGAGAGTACTCTGGACGCTCCTTACCTAAGTCATCCGTATTCTTCCTCTGAACCGCAGCTACTAGATGATCAGCTGCAGCAGCTGCATTGGTTTCATTTAATACGTTAAGAGCCAAAGGTACGCTATAAGAAGCTTGACTATCAGAAACAGTACCATCGGATTTCAATGTTTTTTTCGTTTCCGGATCGATGAACTTTTCATTGAAGAATTGCTTACGTTCTTCATAACGTTTCCAGTAATATGCTGCATCGTCATCATTACCGAGAATCTCTGCTGTCTTGGCCATGAGTTCCAAATCATACACATGATACGCTGCCCATAGGAAAACATTTTCTGTCTTACTGTTTTCAGGGCTCAGCCAGTCTCCTAAAGGTCCTTCATTTATCAGTCCTGTTGTAGAATTCACTTTTGTATCCAAGTAATCGACATATTGCTTCATGCTAGCATAGTGTTCCTGGAGGACAGTTTCGTCTCCATATTGCTGGTAAGCATGCCATGGTACAGTTAGTCCGGCGCTTCCCCACAGGATACCGCCAAAGCCAGGTCCAATTGGCGTAACGTCTGAATAGCGTCCGTCAGCACGCTGCAGATCACGGTTAGCTAGATTATGTCTGCGCAGGAACTGGTTCACGTTATCCATATAGGTGGCAGTTTCCGAGAAGACGGAAATATCGCCATTCCAACCCATTCGTTCATTACGAGCCGGAGTGTCAGTCGGGATAGAGAGGAAGTTACCTCGCATGCTCCATGTAATGTTTTCCCATAGCTTATTTACAGTTGAATTGGAGGTCTCGTAGCTCGAATCAATATCATGAATGGAGCTGATCACCAATCCTTTCACATCCTTGAGAGCAGGTGCTTTTTCTACACCGGTAATCTCGATATAGCGATAACCATGAAAAGTGAAACGAGGCTGTATCGTCTGATTACCTTTTTTCGTTACATACGTATCTTGAACCAAAGCAGCACGCAGATTTTCCTGCATGAGCATACCAGTATTCTCACCAGAGTCTTCATTGTCTGGATAAAGCATTTCAGCATAGCGAAGGGTGATCTCTTCATCAGCGTTCTGTTTCTTCAGCTTGACTTGCGGCACCCCAACCATGTTTTGCCCCATATCATAGACATACACGCCTGGCCGAACTTCTTCCATGCTTTTTGCTGTCAATGTCTCGACAATCTGAGCGTTTTCTCCGACTTGACCTGTAATCTGCATATCACTGTAATCCAGATTTCCTGCGGTTGTCGTTTCATCTAACGGCACTTCGACAGCCTGTTTCCAATCCTTAGGCTTGAAGCTTGCCTTACTCCAATTCTTCATTTCCTTATTTGCATCATACACTTCACCTTGAAAGAAGCTGCCGTAAACTAGCGGACCGTCTGTCGTGTACTCCCAGTCAGGGTTCGTCGTGATAGTGTCGGTCGTACCGTCTTCATAGGTGATGACGAGCTTTGCCAAAAGGGAATTACGATCGCCGAAATAGTTCCAGTTATCCGTCGTGAAGGTGCTCGCGCCGCTCCACCATCCCTCTCCCAGCATGGCTCCGAACGCATTGTCTTTACCAGACTTAAGCTGATCTGTCACATCATAAGTTTGGTACATTTGTGTCTTGTTGTATTGAGTTAGACCTGGATTGAAGTAATCTTCCCCGACGCGTTCTCCGTTCAGATAGAGTTCATATATTCCACGAGCTGTTGCATATAGTCTGGCATCTTGGATTTTCTTTTTATCTGTTTTGAATTCGGTTCTTAGCAGCGGAGTAGAATGCTCACTAGGGTCTGCAACAGCAAAGACGCCTTTGCTGCCGCCAGAAACGTTGTATGCACCAGATTTAACAGTTACTCCTTTTGATTTGGCAAAGATACCTTTATAATTCTTCGCTTCTGTATTTTCTTCAAAGAGAATATTGGATGGTTTGCGGTAGTTCGTTACGCTCAGATTAGTGAAACTTGCCTGCTGCTTTTTATCAACTGAAAATCCAATTTCAGACAGCATAGGAAAAGCGATATAATTACCGCCTGAGCCGACAGGGTTCACATTAAAGCCATTCGCAGGAGTGATTCTGTTTTCCCCATCTATGAATAGATGGAAGACACCTGAATTTCCCCAAATGGATATGTCGTGGTTTTGATACTTATTTGTTTGATTAATTATATCCCGAGAGATGACGAGTTCTGTAATGGCTTTATCTGGATCATCTTTTGGTTCATAACCTGCACGGTATATGAGCAGCTTAGCATTTCCGGAATTTTTCTTTACATCTGAAACATCCAGCTCGAATTCTACATAGCTATCATTCACATCATTTTCGAGATTGTACATATTTTTATTTTTATCCATCAGTCTCGGATCATTGGCACCGAGGATGAAGCTGGCTTTTTCAGTATTTGTCTTCTTATCCAGCTGTAAGCTGTAATGTACTTTATACACATTGAAATAGTGCGCTTGGAGCACCATATCTTCTGCTTCGGTACCGATCCATTCAGCGCCGTCCCAAGCAGAAATATCTGTATTCAATAGTCCTGTTTCAAACCAGCTGTCTGCTGTTGACTTCTTACCGTTTTCGTTCCACACGGACACTGACCATTCATAACGAGTAGCAGGTTTTAGTTCTTTTCCATCATATTGGAGGGCGACAGACTTATCAGAATGCTGTTTCTTTGTATTCCAAAACGTTTTTCCTTCTGGATCCTTCACTACAATCTGATAGGCTTTTTGTTTTGCCCCTTGATGATCAGCTTTCATTTGCCAGCTGAAGGTAGGGTTTGGATTGTCCAAACCAAGCGGTGTTGAACTGAAATCTGTTAAAAGATTAATAACTTCGACTTTCTGTTTCTTGGCATCTACAGGACTGGAAACAAAGGGTAGAAACGAGGTTAGGACTAGGAGCAGTGAGGTAACCAACACAACACGACGATAAACCCGGGTCTGCATACGATTCCTCCTTTATAGTGGTTGATGATAATACTGTAAGGCACTCCTTTCCGTGCACGAGGGGAGACAACTCCGACTGTAGCACATTTATTGTTAACGCTTACATACTTAGATTCTACTGTATCCTAGCTCATTTTTAGAGGGGACATTTCTTAGTTATGGGGGAGAATCATAAGGTGTTATAAAGAAATTAATGGAAAAAAACCTAGGCGTCAGTACTCGATCCTTTGTCTCTTGTAGCATTCCATCATAATTCATACAATTGAATAATTCATTTATATAAAGTATTTGAAAGACAGAGTATGGAGGGATAATTGTGGAATTAAATAAAGTTATATTAGATGCAACTGACGTACACAAACAACATCTATTGGAATGGAGAAGACACTTGCATGAGAACCCGGAGCTTTCTTTTCAGGAAGAGCACACATCACAGTTCGTTTACGATACATTGGCTGGGTTTGGGAATCTGGAACTAAGCAGACCAACAAAGACAAGTGTCATGGCTAAGCTGAAGGGAGCAAAACCTGGTAAAGTAATTGGCTTCCGCGCAGACATGGATGCCCTGCCGATACAGGAAGAAACGAACCTGCCTTTCGCTTCCAAGGTGGATGGTGTGATGCACGCATGCGGTCATGATGCGCATACTAGCATCTTACTTACAGCAGCAGAAATACTTAGCAGCAAGCAACAAGACGTAAGAGGAGAAATCCGCTTCTTCTTCCAGCACGCAGAAGAGCTGTTTCCTGGCGGTGCGAAGGAAATGGTAGAAGCCGGCGTTACCGATGGAGTGGATATGGTGTTTGGGCTGCATGTTGCTTCTCAATTGCCGCGAGGTAAGGTTGGTGTCATTTATGGACCAGCCACGTCAAATTCCGATCAGTTCCATTTGACTGTAAAGGGAAGAGGCGGGCATTCTTCGCAGCCGGATAAGACGGTAGATCCAATTGTTATCAGTGGGCAGATCATCACTAATTTGCAATCAGTTGTCTCACGTATGACTAGTCCAAATGAAGAGTTAGTTGTTTCTATCACCACTTTGCAAGCTGGAGATGCAGTAAATGTTATTCCGAATGAAGTGCATATAGGAGCATCACTGCGTTCGCTCAAGCAAGATGTGCGGAAGAATGCGATAACGGCTATTGAGCGAATGGTGAAAGGTATAACGGAAGCAAATGATGCTGCATATGAGCTGGAAGTTACGTATGGATATGATTCTGTCATCAATGAAAAGGAAGCTACTGCAATTGCAGAACGTGCACTCAAGCGAAAGCTTGGAGAGGAAGCAGTACTTCATGGCAGTGCAATCATGGGAGGCGAGGACTTTGCTGCCTTTGCTAATGCCGTTCCTGGATGCTTTGTTTTTGTTGGTGCTAAGGAAGAGGGAAATCCATCTCCTGCACCTCATCATCATCCGCAATTTCGAATTGAGGAAGAAGCAATGCAGGATGGTGTGCAATTCTTTCTAGGCATTGCAGAGGAACTTGTTTTCTAAAGAGGAGCCATTGGACTCCTCTTTTTGTTTACATTTATTGTATTTTCTCGTAAGCTTCGATGCAGGAGGGATGGATATGAACAAGGCACGGAACCATGTAGCAATTATGATGGATGGGAATGGAAGATGGGCTACAGAGAAAGGGAAACCACGCAGTGCCGGGCATTATGCAGGTATGCTTGCGGTAAGGCGAACTGTAGAAGCTGCTGTCCAGCTGGGTATATCAAATCTGACACTGTATGCTTTTTCGTCGGAAAACTGGAAGAGGCCAAAGCAGGAAGTGGATTATATCATGCAGCTGCCTAGTATCTTTTATAAAACTGAAATTAAAGCTCTGAATAAAGCTGGGGTAAGGGTGGAGTTCTTTGGAAATCTGCAGGTATTGCCGAAGAAGACGTTGGATGTAGTCGAACGTACGATGCAGGAAACTATATATAATGAGAAACTAATCCTTCGCATTGCGTTGAACTACGGAAGCAAGGATGAGATCATCTACGGAATAAAGGAAATGATGCAATCAAATAGACAAGGAATACAGGATTATGAAGAACTGCAGCAGTTTTTCTGGACAAAGGGGATGCCTGATGTGGATGTGCTGATTCGTACAAGCGGAGAACAGCGACTTAGTAATTTTCTATTAATGCAGGCAGCTAATGCTAGACTAGTTTTTATAAAGGCATATTGGCCTGACTTTGAGGGAGCCATGCTGTCTGCTGCTATTGAAGCGCATTGACCTTTTGTAACCTGTTTCTGACATAAAAACATTTTATAGCTAGTTAAAAACTGTGTTTTTATTAGAATTATTGAATTGATATTCATCTTAGGTCTTTTAAGCAAAACGCAGGAGTGCTATGATAGTTAGCATATAAATTTTCTGAAATATTTTACTATTTAATTATTGGAGGAGAGATCTTATGCTAACAAAACAGACCGAAATTGAATTGTCCAATGAACAGGTAGAAGAGATAGTCAACTGGAGAAGGTATTTGCATCAGTATCCAGAGCTGTCTTTTCAAGAGTATAAGACATCAGCCTTTATTTATGAAACATTAAGCACATTTCCTAATCTGGAAGTGACAAGACCTACAGAAACGAGTGTATTGGCAGTACTGAAGGGTGCGTATCCTGGTAAGACAATCGGCTTCCGAGCTGATATGGACGCCTTGCCGATACAAGAAGAAACCGGTCTTCCATATGCTTCCGAAAACGATGGTATCATGCATGCTTGCGGACATGATGGTCATACTGCCATCTTGCTTGGTGTCGCGAAAGCATTGAGTGCAAAACAGGAGAAAGTCCATGGCGAGATTCGTTTCTACTTCCAGCATGCAGAAGAGCAGTTACCAGGAGGCGCCAGAGAGATGGTTGCAGCTGGGGTGACAGAAGGCGTGGATTATGTGTTCGGTTTGCATCTTTCCTCTCTTACTCCATTAGGTCAGTTGACGATTACACCGGGAGCGGCTACTTCCAATTCGGACATGTTCCACGTCACAATTAAAGGAAAAGGCGGTCATTCATCTCAGCCAGAAAACACAATAGATCCGGTTGTAACCAGCGCACAGATTATCACGAGCCTGCAGACTGTCGTTTCGCGTATCACAAGTCCGAAGGATGAATTGGTTGTGTCAGTCACGACATTACAAGCAGGAGATGCTGTCAATGTCATTCCGGAGCAAGTGAAAATTGGCGCGTCCGTTCGCTCCTTCAGTCAGGATGTCCGAAAACGGGCAGTTGAGGCGATTGAGCAGATCATTAAAGGTGTTTCCGAAGCGAATGGCTGTCAGTATGAACTGAACTATACGTATGGCTATGACTCCGTTGTGAATGATACGGAAGCTACTGCTATTGCTGTTGGCGCTATCCGCCGCAAACTTGGTGAAGGAGCGTATGTAGAAGGAGAAGCAATCATGGGAGGCGAAGATTTCTCAGCTTTTTCAAACGTTGTTCCTGGCTGTTTCGTGTTCGTAGGCGCTTGTTCTCCGGATAATCAGACACCAGCTCCACATCATCATCCAAAATTCCTTATCGACGAAGCAGCGTTGGCGGATGGGGCGAACATGTTCCTTGCTATTGCTGAAGACTTGGTGCTGGAATAGGAGGAAACTAACATGAGTGCTGTTACAGCGACACTGATCATATTAGCTATCATCGCTCTAGGGGAAGTTTTTTCAATTATATCCCGGGCAAAGATTCCGACCTTGCTTGTTGTGGTGGTCGTATTCTTTACCTTATTACAGACCGGCGTATTGCCGAAAGATATTCTGGCAGCTTCTACTTTTACAGTAGTAGGAGCCGTATTGCAGCCGGCCATTCTTGTACATATGGGGACGCTGATTCCTTTGAAGGTAATGAAGCAGCAATATAAAGCTGTCATTATCACCTTAATCGGAATCACTATCTCCTGTGGTCTGATGCTTGTTGCAGTGCCAATCTTTTTCGATTATGAAACAGCCGTCGCTGGTGCAGGGCCGCTAACTGGCGGTATCATTGCCTATCTTGTTACAGCCGAAGGTTTGCAGGCCCAGGGGTTGACAGCATTGATTGCGATTCCTGCCATCATTCTTTCGCTGCAGCAACTGATCGGCATGCCGATCAGCTCTTGGATGCTTCGCCGCCACGGCTTGAAGCTTCTAAAAGACATGGACGAAAACAAAGCTTTTGTAGCAGCAACAATAGAAGAAGAGACAGATGATGAAACAGCTCCTGAAAAGCGAAAAAGCCTCTTTCCCGAAAAACTCATGGAAAGTCATTTCTTTGTCTTATTCTTAATTTTCATCGGGTCGGCATTGGCTGTCTGGCTGGGTGAGCTTACAAGTATTAGTTACAGCTTATTCGGTCTAGCAATCGGGATTATTGGTTCAGCCATCGGTTTCTTCCCAGATAAGGCTTTGGAACGCTCCAACGGTTTCAGTATCGCTATGGTCGGACTGATCTTTGTCGTGATGGAATCACTCGTTGATGTGACTGTAGCCGATATTCTGGCTGTATTGCCGGCTGTTTCTGCCATTCTCATCATTGGTACTTTCGGTTTGCTGTTAGGTGGGTTTCTAGGTTCCAAGTTGTTCAAGTGGGATTACAACAAAGGAGTTCCAGTTGTACTGACTGCGATGTATGGATTCCCAGGTGATTACTTAATTACTCAGGAAGTAAGTAGGAGTGTCGGCAGAAACAAGGAAGAAGAAGCGATGATTTTGAATCAGCTGCTGCCGCCGATGCTGATGGGTGGATTTGCTTCTGTCTCCATCGGGTCAGTAGTCATAGCTAGTATTTTAGTACAAACACTTTAAGGAGGCAGAAAAATGGACAAGCTTATTCGCAATGGTGTCGTAATTGATGGAACTGGAAAGGTGATAGAGGATGCTGTCATTGCAATCAAGGGAGATCGTATTACTGCAATTGGACCTGCTACTGATTTCGTAGGTATCGATGCCAAAGAAGTAATCGACGCGCAAGGTGGCTACATCCTGCCAGGTTTGATCGATACGCATGTGCATATGATGATGGAGATTAAGGACGTACGAGAATCACTTATCACCCCTTTCTCCATGCGTTTCTATGAAGCGTTAGCGTACATGAAGCGAACACTTGATGCTGGTATCACAACAGTAAGAGATGCTGGTTATGCTGACCTAGGCGTAAAGCAGGCTATCGAAAATGGCCTAATTAGCGGACCGCGTATGCAAATCAGTGTCAATCCACTGACGATCACAGGAGGCCACGGTGACAATTGGATGGTATCCGATATGGATCTGACTAATAAAGCTTATCCAGGCTTTCCATCTGGAATTTGCGACGGTCCGGAGCAGGTACGCCAGAAAGTCCGGGAGATGCTGCGGGCAGGTGCGGATATCATTAAAGTACATGCGACCGGAGGTGTCATGAGTCCGACAGATCATCCAGAATTCACCCAATTCTCTATGGAAGAGCTGCGCATCATTGTAGAGGAAGCCGCTTATCGGAAAGGGCGTAAAGTGATGGCGCACGCCCAAGGAGCAGAAGGTGTGAAGCAAGCGGTCCGGGCTGGCATCCATTCTATCGAGCATGGTATCTTCCTTGATGACGAGGCAATCGAGCTTATGCTGGAGCATGGTACGTACCTTGTTCCAACGCTGCTTGCCCCTGTCAGTGTCGTGGAAGCAAGTGAAGCGAATGAGAGCATGCCTGCGTATGCAGTTGATAAAGCGAAAGAAGTAATGGAAATTCATCAGCAGAGCGTAGCGAGAGCATATGAGGCCGGTGTCAAAATTGCAATGGGTACCGATGCAGGTGTAATGGCACATGGCACGAATCTGCGTGAGCTGGCACTGATGTGTGATATCGGCATGAGTCCGATGGAGGCGATTCTTGCATCTACTAAAATAGCTGCTGAATGCTTGGGCTGGGAAGAGAGAATTGGAACAATAGCCGAAGGAAAGCTAGCAGACTTGGTGATCGTTCAGGACAATCCTTTGGAAAATATCGCTTCCATGGCTGATACGAATAATATAAAGACAGTCATGCAGGGCGGAGAGCTGAAGAAGCAGCTTTCCATCCATGCAGGCATTCCAAGCTAGCAGCAAAACAGCGGGCAAACGCCCGCTGTTTTTGTGTACAAATATTTGACAGAACAACCTTGAGTCGAATAGGCTTAACATGTATTTTTTTTTATTTGCTTACATCATTATGTAAGCGCTTAACAAAAAGGAGGCGATTGGATGAAATCTAGTATGCTGTCGGTATGGAATGGATTATGGAATGCACATGACAGAACCAAGCGACTGTTGCTGTTCGCAGTACCAACCTCAAGGAGTGCAGCTTCAAAGCAGCCCTCTGAAACAACAGGAACTTCTGGTAAAGCACCTCGACCGTACAAACTCCCTCAGTTAGTTGGATTGTTTTTAGGTCCTCTATTGTTTTTCTCTGTTATTTTGTTTTATTACCCCGAAGGATTGAGCTATGAAGGACGTATGGTGTTGGCTACAACATTGTGGGTAGCGACATGGTGGATCACGGAAGCCATTCCGATACCTGCCACTTCTTTACTGCCGCTTATTCTCCTGCCAATAACACAAGGTCTTGATGGAGACACTGCTGCTTCAAGTTACGGAGATCCGATTGTATTCCTTTTCCTTGGCGGCTTCTTGATTGCTATGGCAATGGAGAAATGGAATTTGCATAAACGGATTGCATTAAATATCATCAGTGTTGTCGGAACGAGTACGTCACGTATTGTACTTGGATTCATGATTGCGACTGGTTTCCTCTCCATGTGGGTATCTAATACAGCAGCTGTCATGATGATGCTTCCAATTGGGACAGCTATTATCTACCAAGCTAGTCAAGCTGCCAAATCCAGTAAACAGAATATTAGGGAAGACAATAAGAAATTCGAAAAATCCCTTGTCTTCGCGATTGGATATGCGGGTACGATTGGCGGCCTTGGTACGCTGATCGGGACACCTCCGAATATTATCCTGGCAGCGATGGCAAGCAGTTTGTTCGGGGTAGAAATTTCCTTCGGAGGCTGGATGCTGATTGCAGTACCGATTGTTATCATTCTTCTATTTTCGGCATGGATCTACCTTACAAGAGTGGTTTTCCGAATAAAAATGAAGGAACTGCCAGGCGGTAAGGATCTAATCCTAAAGGAAAAACGAGATCTCGGTAAAATGTCCTTCGAGGAAAAGGCTGTACTAGCTGTATTCACTTTCGCAGCTTTCATGTGGGTAAGCCGTACTTTTCTTTGGCAAGAGGATGCTCTCTTGGAGATTATCGCTATTCCGGGTATCAGTGATACGACAATTGCAGTCTTAGCAGGTGTAATATTATTCTTAATTCCCAGTATGAATAAAAAAGGGCAAAGAATTCTTGATTGGGACGTTTCGAAAGAGCTGCCGTGGGGGGTTCTGCTTCTTTTCGGAGGAGGATTGGCAATCGCAGCTGGCTTCACTAGCTCCGGGCTTTCCCAATGGATGGGCGATCAGCTCACAGTCTTGGAAGGACTTAATATATTTGTGATTATCATTATTTCGACGACACTAGTATTGTTCTTGACTGAGATTACATCCAATACAGCAACTGCCACTATGATCTTGCCTGTAATGGCTTCATTGGCTTTGGCTTTGGACGTTCATCCGTATGCTATCATGGTTCCTGCAGCAATGGCTGCTAACTGTGCCTTCATGCTGCCGGTCGGAACACCGCCGAATGCTATCATATTTGCATCTGGTAAAATTACAATAGCAGAAATGGTCAGGACAGGTTTTGTGCTAAACATCTTCACCCTGATACTAGTGATACTTGGAGTCTTTGCGCTTGTCGGTCCTCTATGGGGCCTTGAATTGAACGTTTACCCTGAATCGTGGAAATGATTTTGATGGGAGTCTGCCATTGGCGGGCTCCTATTCTGTGAAGGAGATTATTATGAAACATTATCTAGTGATCGGAGGAACTGGCATGCTCCAAGCAGCTGTCCTTGATTGGAATCAGGAGGGGCATAAGGTGACAGTCGTTGCTCAAACGGAGGAAAAACTCCGACGTTTATCCAAATGCGCTGCCTATCCAGAGCTTCTCCGAACTGTACAAGCAGATTACCATCAGCTAGAAAGCTTTCAAAAAAAGCTTGAAGATATGCCAGCGCCGGATATCATTGTCAGTTGGATTCATCGCAGTGGAAACAATGCAATACAGGCTTTGAGCAGTATTTATGGCGTTTTAGCAAAGAGGGTAGAACTGTTTCATATAAAAGGAAGCAGTGCGCATGATTCACGACAGAACTATACACCTAACTATTCTGATACTATCGATTATCATGAAATCATTCTAGGTTTCCAGCTAACCGGAGGCGCTTCCAGGTGGCTTACAAATGAGGAAATAGCGAATGGAGTAAGAGAAGCAGTTAAACTGCGGGAGCATCGCTATATTGTCGGAACAGTTGAGCCATGGAGTGCCAGACCTTAATCTTTGTTTCTTTGTTTAGAAATATGAAATTTTTTCTTCTGAATTGTTCATAACTTATGGATTCTACCGATAATAGAGATGTGCAGCTAGGAAAATAGGTCTAGGTTTGCCCAAGGATTAACCGGAGGGTTCCCGATGAAGGAAGCAAAAGATCAAGGTTGGGCGTTGGTGGCTAAGCTGATGAAGGAAGAAGAGAACCTTGCTGTTGAGAGTGGAGAGAATGGATATACCGGGCTTAACGGTAAATTCCTAGCATTGCTAAGCATAGCTGTTTTCGTGACAAACGGAGACGAGCGTGCACTTCGGCAGCAATTCGAAGCTGCTCTTCTGTCCGGCATTTCTGTCCAAGAGATGATGGAGGCAATCCAACATTGTGCATTGTTGAATGGGTTCCCACCTTCGCTGAAAGCTATGTCATTATTAAAAGAAGTAGTGGACGACCAATGAAAAATGCGTGCAGATGATTCTGCACGCATTTTGTCATTTAAAGATATTGAACCAGCCTTTTCGTTTGAAGCGCCATAGCATTACTAAGGCAATAACAGCCATCAGCAGCATTGCAACCGGATACCCATATTTCCATTGCAGCTCCGGCATATAAGCAAAGTTCATCCCGTATACCCCGGCGATAAAGGTTAATGGAATAAAAATAGTAGAAACAATTGTCAGAGTCATCATGATTGCATTCATTCGATTGCTATTGATCGACTCATAGCTGTCCCGCATATCCGATGTGAGCTCCCTATTGGAATCAACGATTTCAGTAAGTTTCAGCAAATGGTCATAAATATCATTAAAATAGGCCTTTTGGTTTTGAACAAAATCGAATTTCTGAATACTGAGCAGGCGGTAGATCAAATCTCGCATTGGTGCAATCGTACGCCGGGTTCTAAGCAGATCACTGCGGATATCAAATACCTCATTTATTACAGTTTGCGGTGATTTATGGCTTTCTTCATCCTCGATCTCATTAAGCCGATCTTCCATTTTATATAATGGTGGGAAATAATCATCGACTAATTTATCTATCAGATGATAGACAATTTTTGATGGAGAATGCTCTGATGGACCTTCTTCCATAACTCGCTGCCAAACGTGGTCCGCTGCCATTGATTCTTCGAGATGAAAGGTGACCACATAACGTTCAGAAATAAAGATATCCAATTCATCCGACACGAAAGACTCGTGATTCAGTTCGTGAAGAACGAGGAAATGGTACCCGTCATATTCATCGAGCTTTGGCCGCTGAAGGAAATGAAAGCAATCCTCGATTGCCAATGGGTGAAAGTGGAAGATCTCTCCGAGTTTATCTGATTCGGCCTCTGTAGGTACACTAAAATCAACCCAATACCAGAGTATTTCAGGACTGTTTAGTTCCTGATACGGCAGATCTTTAAGTATTTTTTTGTCACGTGTTATCGCTATGCTGCGTATCATGGTACAACCTCCTGCAATATATAGCCACATTATAACGTATTCGGAGGCAGAGAGAAAACGACAAGCAGTGTGATTAAAGAAAAGGGCTATGGGGTATAAAATGAATATACAGCCAAGCATTGTAACTGTTGTGAAATTGCTGAAATGCCATTTGTCTGAATATTTTAAAATTTTATACGCAAAAGTATTGCGCTTTTGGAGTGAATCTTTTATAGTATTCAACAACCTACAACAATCACCATTGCTTAGCCAGCCGGTTAAGCTGAAGGAGGACAACGATATGTCTGAAAATAAAAGCTTTGTAACTGTTGGTGACTGGGTAACAGGACATTCGATAAATGATGAATTATTTACCGGATTCGTGGAAGCAGTGAATGCGAAACTGAACACGGTGAAAGTATACGTTACAGAAAGTGACCATAAAAATACGATCGGCAAAACGATCGAAACCTTCCAAAGCAAGATCAAGTATTTTCCGCCAACAGTGGATCCGAGCAAGGCGCATCTTTTGAATCTTATTGATCTATCTCTTATTTCCGGCGATAAGGACTGGTTCCTGCAGCTGACAGAAGAATTGAAGATACTAGACGAACTGGAATCAGAGTCTAGTACAGAATATATCCCGAATTAACTGGACCGAGCAGATATTGCTCGGTTTTTATTTTCTTGAAATTGGATAGACACCGGTTGAAGCAGTACTATGGTAAAGATGAAGGAGTTGGAAGTGTATTTAAGGAAATTCTGAGCGGGATATTGCTGCCTGCTGATTCAAGGCAGGAGGTAATCTAATCTCTTGTAGAGAAGTAATGTATAGCCTGCATTCTGTTCACAAAAGGAGAGGGATTTATGAAAAAGCTAATTATAAACGCGGATGATTTTGGGTATTCCCATGCCGTAAACTACGGTATTCTTGATTGCTTTCAAAATGGGGTATTAACATCAGCTACAATGATGGTCAATATGCCGGGTGCTGGACACGCAGCTGCGCTAGCTAAGGAGCATCAAAATCTTGGCGTCGGTATCCACTTAGTGCTGACATGCGGGGAACCACTATTAACGACACATAAGACAATAGTCGATAGTAATGGTTCTTTCCGTAATCTAGCATTCTATCAAGGCTCCTATACGATTGATCGGGAGGAAGTGAAAACGGAGTGGCAAGCACAGATCGAACGCTTTCTTTCATTCGGGCTTACACCGACACACTTGGATAGTCATCACCATATCAATACCTATAAAGAAATCGATGAAGTATTCCTTGAACTTGCCGATAGGTATGGCTTACCTGTCCGCCATAATATGAAGCTGCCAGCAGCGTATGTCACTACGGAAAAATTTGAGTTGTCTCTAGAGAAAGCTTTGGCTGATGAAGATTCACTGTTAGAGATCTTCGGTGACGCAGATACACTTGAAGTGATGTCCCATCCAGGTTATTTGGATAAAGCTATCTATACAGGATCCTCTTATAATTACCCGCGGCTGGATGAAGTAGAATTACTCACATCCAGTAAAGTAGTTGATTGGATCAAACAAAGCAAGACAATTGAGTTGGCGACATTCACACATATCGCTTAAGCTGAGAGAGCAATCATCGCTCCCTCACCTGAATCCCAAAAAGATCCTCCATCTTTTCATTCATAAACTGATAGGATGCTTCGATACCAGCATTATAAAAAATAGGACCTAGTTCTTTAATGATAAAGTCGAGCAGCAGACCTGCGGCCAGGTCGCCTAGCTGCTCGTCTTTTTCTTGTTCGAAATACGTCTGCAGGGAACTTATCATTTCATTGCGCTGGGTGTCGTTTAATTGGATTGGGTTTTGCACGTGTTTTCCCTCCGTTGGCTTATTTTCGTTTCATTATAGCAGAAAGTTCTGCTAGACTTTAGAAAAGGAAAAAAGGTGGGAGTAACGATGGCAGAATTATCTTATGAGATAGTGAAAGAACTCGGAGTGCTATCTGTATCACCTAAAGGATGGCAGAAGGGACTCAATTTGATCAGCTGGAATGGGCGGGAGCCGAAGTATGATATCCGGGACTGGGCGCCGGAGCATGAGAAGATGGGAAAAGGTATCACATTGTCTGTTGAAGAAGTCAGGACATTGCGCACTTTATTGCAGGAGCAGGACTGACATGCTGCCGGAGAAGTTGGTTCAGTTAGCCAAAGAAAGAATGGCTCCTTATCCGTGTGAAGGTTTCCTGCCTGGAAGAGGGCCGAAGCATCCGGTTCTTTTCTTTGTCGGAGAAGCGCCAGGGGAAACGGAGATACATAGCCTGGTGCCATTCAGCGGACGAGCTGGCAAGGAGCTGGATCTGTTTCTGGAGCGAGCTGCTGTAGAGAGATCAGAGATTTTTATTTCAAGCGCAGTCAGAAGCAGACCTTATCAATATAAGACGAAGCAAATACGCGGTGAGACCATCACGAAGAAATATAATCGAACCCCAACTAAGGCTGAAGTTCTTGCGCATGCGCCCGTTCTCGATTATGAAATTGCCCAAGCGGAACCTGAAGTTCTCGTGACTCTGGGGAGAATAGGCTGGGAACGGATAACTGGTTCGAAGGAGAAAATTACAGAAGTTGCTGGAAGGCTGATAGAACAGCCGATTCAGCAATTAAAGAGCTTGGAGGAGGATTCTTTCATCCTTTCCGAGAAGGTATATCGTATCTTCCCGACTTACCATCCAGCGTCCGTTTTTTATAATCCGGGCCTGCGACCGGTAATTGAAGAGCATGCCTATAAGATTCGCGAACTTTTGAACAGATAAGGAGAGATGTAATGGAAAAGGTCAACGGTAAAGTAATCGGGTTTGAATTGAACAGCCAAGATCCGGATAAGGCGGCGAGCTTCTACGCTAATGTTTTTGGCTGGAAGGTCGGTGCTCCAAATTGGGGTTATCATGAGGTTGAGACAGCTGGAGCAATTGATGGAGGAATCAGTAAAGGCCCACATGATTTTCCGCATGGGACAAGAATCCAGATTGAAGTGGAAGACTTGGATAAAGCCATTCAAGCTGCAAAAGAAGAAGGAGCAGTTGTTGTAAGAGAAAAGATGGATTTTGATTCTTTCTATCTCGCTTATCTGGTTGACCCGGTCGGAATCGGTATCGGACTTGTGCAGTCCAGATCCAAAGACCAGAAATAGCGGCTTAAGCGATAAATCCTTGTGCGAGGAAAAGGCACCTCACTCCAGGCTTTCTCACTTATTCCTTCGTTTCTAAGCGGTCTTTTCCGCTTTTCCATAAAAAAACAGGCGTATCAGCTGACTGATATGCCTGTTTTTTTTATTTTGCTGCTTTTTGCAGTTTAGTAATCATCTGCAGGGCACGACCTGTACCGATTGCAACAGATTCCAGTGGATTCGGAGCCAAATGAACAGGAACTGAGATTTCAGATGCAAGCCATTGCTGCATTCCTTTTAGCAATGCGCCTCCGCCAGTCAAGATGACACCGTGGTCAACGATATCTCCGCTTAGTTCTGGCGGGCAATCTTCTAATGTCATACGAATTGTTTCGAGGATCTGCTCCAATGATTCCTTAAGAGCTACTTGTACTTCCTTAGAAGAAATCCCGACAGTCTTCGGTAATCCTGTTACCATATCACGGCCGCGGACATCCATCATCAATTCATCATGGTCAATCAAAGCATAGCCGATTTCCATTTTAATTTGCTCTGCAGTTCTTTCTCCAATGAGGATATTGTACTGCTTGCGGATATATTGGATGATCTCCTCATCCATTGAATCCCCGCCGATGCGGACAGAACGGCAAGAAACAACGCCGCCGAATGAGATAATACCGACTTCACTTGTACCGCCGCCGATATCGACAATTACATTCGCAACGGGCTCATCTACAGGCAGGTCAGCTCCAATTGCTGCAGCTATTGGTTCTTCAATCAAGTGAACATGTTTAGCACCATACGATTTGACCGCATTATGTATAGCGCGTCTTTCTACGGAAGTACTTCCAGACGGTGTGCAGACAACGATGGTTGGTTTGCGAAGGGAAGAGCCCATCACTTTGCTCACTTTTTTCAGGATTTCTTTCAATAATTGAGCTGTTACATCATAGTCAGCGATTACGCCATCTTTTAAAGGACGAATTGGTACGATATTCTTAGGTGTTTTACCGACCATTTCTTTCGCTTCTGCTCCAACAGCAACAACGTTTTTTGTTTCCATATCAATCGCAACCACAGAAGGTTCATTCAATACGATTCCTTTTTGTTTTGTATACACAAGTATATTTGCAGTGCCAAGGTCTATTCCGATTTCGGGATTAGAAAACATTATATTTCCTCCAATAATGACATATTTCTACTATATTTATTCTCCCCCGTATAAAGCTTTATGGGGGTAGATCTGTCAAAGAGCTAAAAAGCCGCTAAGATTCGACATAATTTATTCTATCACCTGGTATAGAGGTGATAAAGAGATACCTTTATCCTAATTTGGGAGATTAAACTAATAAGTTTAGGAGAAAAGGATTATATGAGAGTAGTAAGCGTAAGTCAATTTACAGATTGATTACAAAAACTGAGGTATTGTTACAAAATCTAGGAGTAAAAAAGGGTGTCAATCCTAAATTACATCCAATAAATAGAAAGGACGCTGTTTATTGCTAGTTTCGTAGTCGATAAAATGGGTAAGATTTCGCATAAGAACTGACTTTTCACGAAGCTGTTTACGCTTGTATGCCTATTGGAAATTCTAGGCTGCAATATTACACAAAAACCCATGCTATGATGTTGCTGCAACAGAAAACACACATCTCGAAAGGAGCAACATCATGTTTAAGAAAGTATTAGTAACAACACTATCTACAGCTATCCTAGCAGGTGGCGCTTTGGCAGGAACAGCAAATGCTGCACCAGCTCAACCAACTAAAGAAGAAGCTCAAGTGCACGTAGCACAAGTAGTGAAAAGCGGATCTTTCTCTTCTATCGAAGATTTGAATAAATGGGTGAATGAATATCTATCAGCTTATAACATTCACATTAATACTGATAGCTTGCTAGCGAAGTACAATGTACAGCAGCCAGCTCAACAGGAGAAAGCGCAGACTCAAGCACCTAAGCAAGAGGAAGCGAAAGCACCTGCTTCTAATAAAGAAGAGCAAAAAGCAGCTCCTAAAAAAGAAGAAAAAGCTGAAGAGCAAGCAACTGAACAAAAAGCTCAAGCTCCAGCACAAAAACAAGAAACTGCTTCTGATAACAAGCAAACAGAAGAAAAACAAGCTACTGAAGGTCTAAGTGCATTCGAACAGCAAGTAGTGGACTTGACTAACAAAGAGCGTGAAAAAGCTGGTCTTAAAGCTTTAAAAGCTGATACTGAACTAAGCAAAGTAGCTCGTGCGAAATCCAAAGATATGGCTGACAATGGTTACTTCGATCACAACAGCCCAACTTACGGTTCTCCGTTCGATATGATGAAATCTTTCGGTATTTCTTATAAAACTGCAGGTGAAAACATCGCTCAAGGACAAAAGACTCCAGAAGAAGTCGTTGAAGCATGGATGAACAGCCAAGGTCACCGTGAGAATATCCTTAACCCTGATTACACTAATATCGGTGTAGGTTATGTAGAAAACGGTAACTACTGGACACAACAATTCATTGGTAAATAATTCAGATTATTGTATAATGAAAAGCAACCGATTATAATCGGTTGCTTTTCTTGTATATAGGGAGTGATTATATGGATCTGATTTCGCTGCTTGCGGAAGAACGAATCAAGCAGGCTGAAGCCAATGGAGAGTTCCGTAACCTTCCAGGAGCAGGAAAACCTTTGGAGCTGGAGGATTTATCAGGTGTACCGGAGGATATGCGGATGAGCTACAAAATTCTCAAGAATGCTGGATATATTCCGCCTGAAATGGAGCTGCAAAAAGAGATTGTAGCACTGCGCGATTTACTTCACGTTTGTACGAACGACACTGAACGAGCGTGTTACCGAAAGCGGATCAGCGAGAAAGAGATCCAATACGAAGCACTGCTTCAGAAGCTTAAGCGAAATTCGCCAGGCACTCTCAGTCAATATCGGGAACAAATCGAACATAAACTAACCTAACTAAATAATATTTTCTTATCACGAGAGGTGGAGGGACTGGCCCTTTGAAGCCTCGGCAGCAGGCAGTAATGTACTGTGCCAATTCCAGCAGACGACAAGTCTGACAGATAAGAGGAGCATTTTACCTTGGATAAGGAGCCTCTTCTGTAAAACGGAAGAGGCTTTTTTTACATAATTAGAGGAGTGGAGAACAATGACGAAACAAATTATCCTGCAAGCATTTGATATGACAGCCGCCAATCATAACGCCCATGGCTTATGGAAGCATCCGGAGAACAGAAGGCATCGGGAATATAAGTCGCTGGATTACTGGATAGAGCTTGCACGCCTTTTGGAAAAAGGAAAGTTTGATGCGATTTTCTTTGCAGATGTACTTGGTGTTTATGACGTATATGGAGGGGATGAAAAGGCAGCGCTGCGTGACGGAGTGCAAGTGCCGCTTAATGATCCAGCCTTCGTTATCCCGGCCATGGCAGCTGTGACGAAGCATTTGTCCTTCGCTGTCACTGTCAGTACATCTTATGAACAGCCATTTCATAATGCGCGTAAATTTTCGACGCTTGATCACCTGACAAATGGGCGTGTTGCTTGGAATATCGTTACATCCTATTTACCGAATGCTGCTCAGAATTTTGGGATGGATAAGATGGTTAAGCATGATGAACGTTACAGAATAGCTGATGAATTCCTAGAGGTTTCTTATAAGCTGCTAGAGGATAGCTGGGAAGAGGATGCTGTTATCTCGGATCCGGAAACAGGGGTTCTAGTGGATCCGGAAAAAGTTCACCGTATAAAACATAAGGGTACCTATTTCTCAGTAGAAGGGCCGCATGTGAGTGAGCCATCTCCGCAGCGTACACCTGTGCTTTACCAAGCAGGTACTTCGGAAAAAGGCAGGGATTTCGCAGCAAGACATGCTGAATGTGTTTTTGTCGGAGGACCTACACCAGAAAAAATCAACTATTACATCGAAGATATTAAAGCGCGGGCGGAGGCGTATGGCAGAAGCCGCGATGAAATTAAGGCGTTTACTTTCCTGCATGTCGTAGTGGCTGAAACGGAGGAGAAAGCTCTTGCAAAATATGATGAAGTTAAACATTATTGGAGCGCAGATGCTGCCAAGGCCCAATATGGCGGCTCTACTGGTTATGATTTGGCTTCTTATGAAAATGAAGAAGAGCTGTTCACATACAAGCACACAGAACAAGGTCAATCGCGAGCTGCTTATCTGACAAAGGATGCTGCCAAGCCATTTACAGTCAAAGAGATACAGGAAAAATTTAGCCAACCTGCTGAAATGGATATCATTATCGGCAGTCCTGAGCAAGTTGCGGACAAAATCGAGGATTTTTTTGTGCGAAGCGGAGTAGATGGCTTCAATCTGACACATTACATTACACCAAAAGATCTGCATGACTTTGTCGAATTAGTTGTACCTATCTTGCAGGAGCGAGGATTATATAAGAAGGATTATGCAGATGGAACATTCAGGGAGAAATTGTACGGACACCCGCATCTAGCTGCGGCACATCCTGCAAAACAAGGAAAGAGGCTGGGACAAAACTAGATAGCTCATCCCTAAAGGCGAACAATTTCTAGGTTGGAAGGGTTGAATTGCCGCTCCGGAAATACACTGCGCTTTCCGCGGGCGGCTGGAGATGCTCCTCGTGCTAACGCACTCCGGGGTCTCGCAATTTAAGTGAAAAAATCCGAACCTAAGCAAATTCACTGCTTCGTTCGGATTTTTGTTTGGCCAAAATACTATTCTCCCAGCCTCTTTTTTATTCCAAATAAGTCAGGGTTCCGCTTTTATTCTGAAAGGAAACTGTTGCAAGTGCACCATTAATCATTGTGAACTGCGGGGGCATATGCCCGATATCAGCATCAAAGATAATGGGCAGGCCAATTTCATCTGCAAATTCATGGATCATCTGTTTATCTGTATAATCCTCTGAAGGATTGCTCCGAGAAGGCCTGCCGATTAGTAAGCCACTTGCTCCATCGAACCAGTCGTGCTCCTTCAGATGCCAAAGATTCCGGTAAGCTTCTGCTGTATCCCAATCCAACCATTCCAAGTAGACGATTGTGTCTTCTTTAAAAGATTTTCGCCACTCCTTGATTGGTGCAAATTTCGTCCCGGCTATGGTCGTCAATGTATTCAGACAGCCGCCAATTAAGCGACCAGTAAAGGATACAGCTTCATTTGTCGTGGATTTCCATTCTGTACTGCTATCCAAATCGAAACCCGAAGGATTATCTAGTTCAAAAAGCGCGTCCCATGAAGATTGATACATAAGGGAGGAGTGCTGAACAACGTGTTTGCGGGATGGTGCCGATAATATCTTATGCCATTGCTTTGTCGTTTCATCGAGTGCTTCCATATTCAAATCAAAGAAATTAGTCGCATGGGCAGATGCAATATTCGTCTGGAGTGTATAGCTGCATAAAAGTGTGCTTGTGTCAGAATAACCAATCAGCCATGTCGGTTTGCTCTTGGATAGCTTGTCCCAATCCAGCCTAGGCAATACTTGTACAAGCAGCTCTCCGCCCCATGGCGGCATAATGGCATCAATTGCGGGATCGGTCAGATAGGTCATCAGCTCGTTTGCTCTAGTTTCAGCAGAACTGCTTCTTGCCGCTTGCTGTGTCCAGACAGTTTCTCCGATGACTACATGGGCACAGAGTTTTTCCAGCTGACTTTTAGCTTTATGTATTTTGTAATGCAATGGAGCAGGAACTCCGCTGGATGGAGCGGTAATTGCGAAGGTGGAGTTAAGAGTTAAAGCGCTTGGATAAATGGTCGACACTACTATCACCCTTTCCTTTTCCATATTATAGCATGGACACTGTCGTTTGAACCGTTGTTCTAGGGGGAATGGAATACCAGACATTCGCACATTTTCACATTTATAAAACGAGGGAGTTGAGTGAATGATAAATGTGTTGTTTATTTCTTTGGGCAATATCTGTCGCTCGCCGATGGCTGAGGCGATTTTCCGCAAACGGATAGAGGAAGCAAGTCTATCTGAATTTGTTACAGTCGACTCAGCTGGTATCGGTCACTGGCATGAAGGAAAGGAAATGCATCCTTCTGCTCGTGAGCTTCTCGGACAAAAGGGCATTTCGATAGTTAACCATCAGGCAAAGCAAATCCTGGCAGAGCACTTGGAAGCCTACGATTACATCATTGTGATGGATCAGCTTAATTTGCAGGATATATCTGCTATAGCTCCTGCTCATACGTCGCGTTATCAGCTTTTTTCAGATCTTCTTCCGGAGCGTGCTGGAGAGGATGTCGATGACCCATTCTTCACTGATGAATTTGAAGCTGTGTATGAGATGCTCGAGGCTGGGTGTGCGGAATTGTGCGAGACAATAAAACAACAGACAGAATGGAAGGAGCCGGTTTGATGAAAAGTAAATTCACGTTAGGTTTAACGATTGGTGCTACAGTCGGCGGCTTGATTTCGTTATGTGATGCACAGACTAGGGAGCATGTACGCGGCAATTTGATGCGTGCAGGTTCTGAAGCGGTGTTCTACCTTCGTAATCCAGGTGTTTTCGTGGAGGATGTTAAAACTTCCTACGCTCGAGTGGCGACCAGTGTATCTACTTCAGCTGATAAAGGCTTGAGAGGACTGGAGGAAGTCCAACATGCACTGCAGAAGGTAAGTAAGCTCGACGATCAGATCGAACTGCCAGCCGGACAGCGTCCGAAACAATTGGCAAGCGGTGGTAATACAGTAGCAGCCAGATAAAGAAAAGGCGGCTTTAGAGAGAGAAGGAGGAGGAACCATGGGGAGCTTTTTAAAACAGCTTGGGCAGAGAATCGGTAATGATGAAGTTACTGGATTGTCTGCCCAGCTGGCTTATTTTTTATTACTATCACTATTTCCGTTTATCATTTTTCTTGTATCCTTGATCGCATTCTTGCCGGTCAGTCAACAAGATATCATGAATACATTATCAACATTCGCACCTGATTCGACCATGGATTTGCTGGAAGAAAATATAACGGGTCTGGTCAATGATCGGAACGGCGGTCTATTGTCCATTGGTATCTTAGCAACACTCTGGTCGGCATCAAATGGTGTCAATGCCATCATACGTGCTTTGAATAAGGCATATGACGTCAATGAAGATAGATCCTTCATCGTAGCCAGAGGAGTAGCTGTAGTACTTACAATCGCTATGGTACTCGTCATCGCGGTAGCATTCTTACTGCCAATCTTCGGTAAATCAATCGGTATTTACATCTTTTCATTCTTCGGATTGGATGATGGTTTCCTAACTGTATGGGGTGCTTTGCGCTGGGTGATTTCTTTTGTAATATTCTTCATTGTATTGCTTGCATTATATGTACTAGCGCCAAGTAAGAAAATCTCGATCAAAGAATCGATGGTTGGAGCAGCCGTCGCGTCAATTGGCTGGATGCTTGCATCCCTGTTATTCTCCTTCTATGTTGATAACTTTGGCAATTATTCCGCGACATACGGTTCTCTTGGGGCAGTCATCGTCCTGATGATCTGGTTTTATCTTTCTGGCATTATCATCATCACTGGCGGTGAGATCAACGCCATGCTGGATGAGCGGAAGAAAGCGAAAACGGCTTCCTGATAAGGGAGCCGTTTTTTTTACCTTAAGAGTCGGAGTCCATTCAATATGACGAGGATTGTACTGCCTTCATGCCCGACCACACCGAGTGGTAAACCGAGATATTGACTGATATTAGCCAGTATAAGTAATAAAATGACGGAAACGGAGAAGATGACATTTTGCTTGATAATTTTCCGCATGCGCTTTGAAAGCTTGACGGCATCGGCTAGCTTACCTAAATCATTTTTAATCAGGACCATATCAGCTGTCTCCAGTGCAGCGTCGGTTCCATTGCCCATGGCAATTCCAACTTGAGCAGTAGCAAGGGCAGGGGCATCATTAATTCCATCGCCTACCATGGCTATTGTACCGTAGCTGCTTTCCAGTTTCTTGATTTCCGCAACCTTTTCATCAGGCAGGCAGTTGGCGCGATACATTGTAATACCTGCTTCTTTGGCAATAGCTTTTGCAGTCTGGTCGTTATCACCTGTAAGCATGATAGTGGAAATGCCAAGCTTGGATAAGGAACGGATAGCTGCTTTTGCCTCTGGTCTTATCGTATCCTGCAGAGCAAATACACCGGCTAATCCGTATTCGTTCTCGATATAAACAAGGGATTTGCCGGCAGCGGCCAATGCATTAGCTTGATCGGTTAAATCTTGATCAGCTGGATTCTGCATATAAGAAATTTTTCCGATCCGCCATTTCTGTCCCTGCCATATCCCATGCATTCCTTGCCCGGCAGTATCGGTTACTTGCTCCGCTTGGTTGATATTATCAGCATGTGCATAAGCAGCAACAGCTTTAGCTAGAGGATGTGAGGACTGAGATTGTATAGCATAAGCTGCTTTAAGCACAAGGGATGCTTCAGCAGTTTTGCTGACAAGAAAATCTGTGACAGATGGCTTCCCGACTGTTAAACTGCCTGTTTTATCGAATGCTACAGCTTTTACTCGTCCGAGTGTTTCCAGATGCGAACCACCTTTGACTAATATCCCGTTTCTTGCTCCTTTCGAGATAGCTGATAAGGTTGCTGGCATGACCGATGCTACCAGTGCACATGGAGAGGCGACGACAAGCAGGATCATGGCACGGTAAAATGACTCGGTAAATGACCAATTTGTTATAAAAGGTGGAACCAGGATGACGAGCAGAACTAACAGCAAAACAGTTTTGACATAGGGGCCTTCGAATCGCTCTATGAAATGCTGTGCGGGTGATTTTTGTTCCTGAGCCGTTTGCACCATCGTGATGATGCGTTGGAACAATGTTTCATCTGAGGGCTTTGTGACACGTATTTCCAATACTGCACTGCTATTGACAGTGCTGGCGAAAACTTCATGTCCTTCTGTTTTTGTTACTGGTATACCTTCTCCGGTAATGGCACTTTCGTCAATGCTTGTCGTTCCTTTTAAAATGATTCCATCAGCCGGAATACGTTGTCCAGGCAGTACGAGTATACGATCATCGACTTGAAGCTGATCAATAGAAATTCTCTCTTTCCTACCAGCGATTAATCTGGTTGCTTCATCTGGCTGTAGGGTTAGCAGTGCACGTAATTCCTGACTACTTCTATTCTCTGTATAAGTTTCTAAAGCACCAGAAAGGGCGAAAATGAAAATAAGCAAGGCACCTTCCAGCCAATGGCCGATAAAGCTTGCCCCTATAGCCGCGAAAATCATCAGCATCTCTACATTAAGTTTCCGTTCCGTAATAGTTTCTGTAATACCTTCCTTCGCTTTAAAGAATCCTCCGATGAGATATGCTGCAGTATAAAGAAAAGGTGCAGCTTCTGTTCCGTGGAAAGTGAAATAGGTGATGAGAATAAGGGCACCACTAACTAAAGCAGCAATTAGTTCTAAATGTTTTTTCATATGTTTATACCCTCCCTAGAAATATATATGTAGCTTGTTTATAATTATTATAATTTAATAGTAATTTCACTATATTCTATTGCTAGATTAAAATCAATATAAAAAAATAATAAATTTTATATAGATATATAACAGTTTAGAATTAAAAGTGAAACAGTTCAGAAAAATATTGAAATAGTGGAGATTACCTGTTATCTTTTAGGATATATTAAAATAAAACAAGGGGAGAGTGTGTGACTTCGTGAAGAAAAGATTAGGTATTATATGTAGTTTATTTGTAATTGTGCTTCTTTTGGGAGCTTGTGGAACAAATGGTGACAGCAACTCTGAAAGCGCTGGCAATGATAAGACGTGGGAAAAGATTCAGGAGTCAGGTAAACTCGTTGTTGGTACATCTGGTACATTATTTGCAGCTTCTTATTATCCTGATGGTTCTGATGAGCTTACAGGATATGACGTGGAAGTAGTTAGGGAAATTGCAAAGCGTCTGGATTTGGAAGTGGAATTTAAGACTTCCGACTTCAATAACATGCTTGCTTCTGTACAAAACGGAAGAATTGATGTAGCAGCAAATGATATTGAGATTACTGATGAAAGAAAAGAGCAATTCGCTTTCTCGGAGCCGTATAAGTATTCCTATACATCCATGATCGTACGGAAAGATGATTTGTCTGGTATTCACAGCTTGACGGATTTAAAAGGAAAACGTGCTGGAGGAGAAGCTTCAACAAATCACAGTAAGGTTGCAGAGCAGCTTGGAGCAGAGGTTGTGACATATAGCAATGCAACAAATGATGTGTACTTGCGTGATGTGGATAATGGAAGGACAGACCTAATCATTAATGACTTTTATTTGCAGTCTTTGGCATTGCAGGCTTTTCCTGATTTCAACATCATGATTCACCCGGATTTCAAATTTGACCAAATTGAACAAGGTGCGATTCTTTCGAAAGATGCCCCAGAGCTTAAAAAACAAATGGACAAGGCTCTTGACGAAATGCGGGAAGATGGTACATTGTCTAAGTTGTCAGAGGAATTCTATGGCGGAGCGGATGTTTCACAGAAGCCAGATGAAGAATTACCAACAGTAGATGAATTGCTGGAACAAGAAGGCAATAAGTGATTCGAAAAAGGAGAAACATTATAATGAAGAAACGATTACTTGTATTTTGCAGCTTGCTGGCTGTGCTTGTTTTAAGTGCTTGCGGTTCTTCTAACGATGATAGTGCTGAGCAAGCATCGGAAGATAAAGTATGGGAAGCTATTCAAGACTCCGGAAAAATTACAGTTGGAACGTCTGGAACTTTGTATCCGGCAAGCTATTATCCGGAAGGTTCGGATGACATTACTGGATATGATGTAGAGGTAATCAAAGAAATCGCGAAACGTCTGGATTTGGAAGTGGAATTCAAGACTTCTGATTTTAATAACATGCTCGCTTCGGTCCAAAACGGACGAGTTGATCTTGCTGCCAATGATATTGGTGTGACGGATGAGCGGAAGGGAAAATTCGCGTATAGTGAACCGTACAAGTATTCCTACACAACAATGATTGTCCGTAAAGATGACCTTTCCGGCATCAATTCATTAGAGGATTTGAAAGGTAAAAAGGCTGGCGGTGAGGCAACGACTGGCTATAGTGAAATTGCTGAGGAATTAGGTGCTGAAGTAGTAGCGTATGGGAATACAACAAATGATGTTTATTTACGTGATGTCGATAATGGACGTACAGATTTAATCATCAATGATTATTATCTTCAATCCTTGGCGCTGCAAGCATTCTCGGACTTCAATATAACGATCCATCCTGATTTTAAATTCGATGAAACAGCCAATGCTGCAATTATGCCGAAGGAAGCAACGGAGTTAAAGAAACAAGTGGACAAGGTTCTGAGTGAAATGAGGGAAGACGGTACGTTGACGAAGCTATCCGAGGAATTCTTCGGTGGTGCAGATGTTTCAAAGCAGCCGGATGAGGATATTCCAACAGTGGATGAGGTATTGGAACAACAGCAGGAAGAAGAGAAATGATACCATTTGAGCTGGTGGATATCGGCAAATTTTTTGATGCGGAATTAGCTTGGGAGAACCTTCCTTTCATACTTGAAGGATTGCCAATGACGATAGCAGTTGCTTTCGCTGGTATGGCTATGGGACTGCTTCTCGGGTTTTTCCTTGCGATTGGTCGAAGTTCGAGATTCTTTCTCCTTCGATGGCCTGCACGGTTTTATATTTCCTTTATGCGCGGGACGCCGATATTGGTGTTTTTGTTCATCCTGTATCAAGGATTACCAGTTGTACAGATTAGGCTGGATGCTTTTACCTGTGCTGTTCTTGCTTTCGGATTGAATAGTGCGGCTTATATTGCCGAGGTAAACAGAGGGGCGCTGAACAGTATTGCTTATGGCCAATGGGAGTCCTCCTATGCGCTTGGTCTTAACTACTGGCAGACATTGACTCGGGTCATTGTCCCGCAAGCAGCGCGAGTAGCAATGCCGCCGCTTACAAATGTATTCCTTGATTTGGTGAAAGCAACGAGTCTGGCAGCAGTCATTACGGTGCCGGAAATGTTCCAAAAGGCGCAGATTGTAGCTGGCCGTACTTTTGACTCCATGACAATGTACATTACGGTGGCGCTTGTATATTGGCCGCTTTGTATTATTATTTCTTATTTCCAGGAACGTCTGGAGAAGCGATTCTCCCGATACATCAATTAAAAAGGGATGTGCCCAGTGGGCGCATCCCTTTTTACTGTTCCGCTACAACAGCATGTTTGGTGAAAATCGCGTGAACGAGCAGTGTTGCAAAGATACCAGCGAAAATGACCGTCATGATGAAAAAGAAACTGAGATGTGGCATTTTCTCGATAAATACCCCACTGATGTAAGGTCCGCCAAGACTCCCGATACTAAAGGTTATACTGCAAAGCAAATTGCCTGTCGGAAGCAAATGCCTAGGAGTTAAATCTGTCATATAGCTTATCCCAAGCGAGAAGGTGGACCCTAAGGACATACCAGCTGCAAATAAACAGATGAACAGGGCAATATAATGCTGTTCTGTAAATGCGGCAGTTCCAAAAAAGACTGTCCCAAGAAGTATTACCGTCAAAAGTGTGTACTTCCGTCCAAATTTATCGCTGAGCATACCAAGCGGTATCTGAAAAACGATTCCGCCAATGGCGAATCCGGTAAGCAAGATGGATACTTCCGACACACCGATGTCCTGGCGTAAGCCATAGATAGGAAAGCTTCCGTTCAAAGAAGATTCCAAGAAGCCATAGCCAAGCGGCGGCAGGAAAGCGACCCATGCATATTTCAAGGTCGAGCCGAACCGCTTCAGAAGTCCTTGCTGCTGTGCGGATTGTGTGTTTTCTTCCGTTGGAAACTCATTCCGCAGCTGGAAAAGAGTGACCCAAGCGATCAAACAAAGAGCACCAGATAAAATGAATGGCAAAGATTCTGAAACTTTAACAAGTGAAGTCATAAGCGGACCGACAGCAAAGCCAATTCCAAAGAAAAGTCCATAAATCGAAATATTCCGACCTCGTACTTTTTCAGGCGATGATGATGTAATCCATGTCTGTGTGCCGAAATGAAGGGCATTGTCACCAATACCAATCAACAGACGCAGAACAAACCAGAACCAAAATGACTTCCATAATGGAAAAGCGAGAAGTGCTACGACGACGATTAGCCCACCTGCCATAATGACTGGCCGATAACCGAATTTACGCAACGGAGCTTCCATGAATGGCGATACAAGTAAGATACCGATGTAGATGGCAACTGCATTAAGACCATTCATAGATGAGGAAAGGCCATCCTGTTCGAATATGATGGCAATCAGCGGAAGCAGCAGCCCTTGGCTAAAACCGGAGACTGCGACAATACTGACTAAAATCCAAAAACTGTACGCATTTCTCATATGTCTATTACCCCTGTATGTAAGATGATTTCCCAATCCTACTGTATAGTTTTTCCTTGTTTTGGTCAATCGGACTGATTAGGTTAGAAAATTATACAAGAGGGAATACAATGCATAAAGAATTCGCAAGGGGATGAGGAAATTGAAGCTGACAATGAAGCAGCATGGATTTCGTATCGAACTACCACATCAAACTTTGGATATAGACGGAAATGAGCTATTCGGTATCCGGCCTTATCAGCTAATGGTTTCCTCGATAGCAGGCTGCAGTGCGTCTGTTTTTCGTAAAATCATGGATAAACAGCGGCTGGAAATTGATGATATGGAAGTGTCAGCAGAAGTAGAGCGGGATGAAATGGCAGCAAACCGTATTTCTAGGATCACGTTGACTTTCGTTGTACGCGGTTTTCATCTGGACAAAGAGCAGTTGGAGAAGAACCTCCAGCTTGCACACAACAACTGTTCAATGGTGCAAACAGTTAAAGATAGTATCGAGATCGAAGAAAGATTGGAAGTAATTCATTTGAACCATTATTAAATGTATAGGATAGCCCCTGACTTCAGATACTAGGAAAAAATCTGAAAGGCGGGGCTTTTCTTTATGAAATATGCTAGAATCCTCATAGCAATCATGGCACTGGCTTTGCTGACTCTTCCTTTCTCCATAGCCGGGAAAGCTGAGAATGTACAGAAGAAAGATACGGAAATACCAAATCATGTATTGAATATTTCGAAGGAAAATACTTATCCGAACTCAAACAAGGATCAAATTGTACTAGAACCTAGTGAGCTTGTCAGAGAACTAACGGAAGACAGTGCTATTGTCATCCAGAATCCAGAACTGATTCGAATACTCAATGAATCGACGCTGAAACCATCTCCACTTGCGATTGGGTACCGAGGCATGATTTATATGGGGCATTGGCCGCTCGAATACCAGTCTGCAGAAACAAATATCAACTGGCAGTATCAAAAAGTGAATACGAACCAGCTAAGCAATGCAGGTGGAGAATCGGCGAAACAAATGAATTATGAACAGCAGGAAGAGCGCTACGTGAAAGGCGGGCTTACAGCTGAAATCGATAACCCTAGAGATATCAAGCTGATGATGCTGCAGCAGGCTCAGAAGAACACAAAGCTTCCGCTTTCCTTCCAAACAGTAATAGGAAAAGGCACGAATAAGGAAAATGCATACGGTGTGCCTTTGAATAAATCCGGTATTCTTACTGCGTACGCACCGGCAGTTAATGAAAAAGGTACAATCACTTTCGGGGAAGTTTATCTTGAGTTAAAAGGATCAAGAAAGCAGATTGTTGTTAAAAATGTTACCAAACAGGGAATTGGAGCTTGGATTCCGATTCAAGATCATCTGTCTTTCACCTTCAACGTACAATAACGAACAGTGCTGTGGTATACTGGAGCCAGATAATGCGGTAAAGGGGTTTTATCTTTGGCAACGAGTAAAGTTGATGATTTGAAGCAGCGTCTGTCTGCATTCATGGATTATTTGGATAGTATCGAACCGGAAGAGACTTCTTTAGAGGAAATTGATGAAATGCTCCGGATGCTCGATGAAATGGAAAATAAACTAAAATAAGACCGTGCTGATGCGCGGTCTTTTCTATTTTTTACACCGCATAGGTGACGTCGATTTGGCACAATCTATCCGTAAGGAGAGTGTGCCATATGCGATGGAAATCAATAATGCTGCTGTTATGTCTGCTGCTGGTCACACCATCGTTTGCATCTGCAGAAAGCCCCGTCAGCTATGGGTGGGGATTTGTTAAGAGCAAGGATGGCAGTATACCTGAAATCGGCAAATACGGGCAGCTTTTGAATGAATATCACAGCTATTATCTAGATGATTCTGGTGAGAAAACAGTATATATCACATTTGATAACGGCTATGAACAAGGTTATACAGGAGATATCCTGGATGTATTGAAGAAGCACGATGTCCCAGCTGCTTTCTTTATTACAGGTCACTATGTATCATCAGCGCCTGATCTGGTTAAAAGGATGGTCGACGAAGGACATATTGTCGGTAATCACTCATATCATCACCCAGATCTGACGAAGGTTTCTAAAGAAAAGATGCAGCGGGAGCTTGAGATGCTGGAGGATGCTGTGGCGGATTTGACGGATCAGGACGATATGCACTATTTGCGGGCACCCCGCGGTACTTTTAGTGCCCGTTCACTGAAATGGTCTGAAGATCTTGGCTATACAAATGTATTCTGGTCACTTGCCTATGCAGATTGGAAAACTGGCGAACAGAAAGGCTGGCAGTACGCATATGATCAAGTGATGGCCCAAATGCATCCAGGAGCAGTTGTCTTACTGCATTCTGTATCCGAGGATAATGCTATTGCATTGGAAAAACTGATCATTGAATTGAAGAAGCAAGGGTACTCCTTCCGTACGCTGGATGACTTGGTCAAACAAGATATCCTACCGAAAGCCATTACGCAATTTTAAGCTGATCTAAATAGGATCAGCTTTTTTATTTTGTTTGGATGATAGCATGAACAATTTCCATGAAGTAGTCATGCCATGTTTTTTTAGATGTGTCCTTCATCGTTTTCCCCTTTCTGCAAATAACTGCGCAGCCATGCCACTTCAGCTAAGGCTTTTTGGTCAAAGCGTACATCACCGGGTTTGTTACCTTCTGCCAAGACATAATGTTGAAAAGGAATGCCAAGAAAGTCGAATATCTGATGAAACTGTAAGATCAAAGGTAAGCCTTTGATGCGTGGTCGATCACCGCCGACTGCTAATATGATTGCTTCCCTTGGTTTTTGATTTATGAAAGCAGGCTGTCTGAAAACATGACTAAGTCGATCGAGAAGCACTTTTAGCTTTCCTGGTATACCGAACCAATAAATCGGTGCAGCAATAACGATTACATCGTGCTCTAGCAGAAAATCCAGTAAGATCTGTGTACTCTCATCAAGCGATGCTGGTATAGGCTCATGACGGAAATCTTCAAAGTCTGTCAGAGATAATTCTGTAATATCAAGTATTTTGTGTGCCGTACCTTTTATAAGTATGTCAGCAAGTTTTCTGCTGTTGCTTTTTGTACGGCTACTGCCAAGTATCAATCCGATGGACAAGCAACCACGCCCTTTCCAATATTTATATAAAAAGTGTATACTGCACTCATACATAGGAAAAGCTGAATAATTTGATTATTATGATCGGAAAAAGCGATTTAGGGAGTGTGTGCTTTGCAAATAAACAATTTGAAGACCTTTGCTGTAGCGGCAGAAACACTTAATTTCACCAAGACAGCTCAACTGCTCGATTACGCTCAGTCGAGTGTGACCGCACAAATTAAAGCGCTGGAAAAGGAATATGGTGTAGACTTATTTCAGCGTCTTGGAAAGAGGATTTATTTGACCGAAGCGGGAATGAAAATGCAGAGCTATGCTAAGAGAATGCTGGCTTTGCATGAGGAAATGCGACAGGAATTTGAAGAGGAGCAAGAGGAGAAAGGTACACTTCTAATCGGCGCATGTGAGAGTCAATGCATCTACCGATTGCCTGAGCTCCTTCGCTTTATTCGCAATCAGTATCCGCAGGTACAGGTCATACTGAAACCTGTTCCATCTAGTAAAACCTCGGAAAAGATGCTCCAAGAAGGTGAGTTGGATTTAGCCTTTATTATGGAGCGGGACGACCAGCATAATGGTTTATTGGAGGCAGTCTCTCTATTTCAAGAGAAAATCGTTCTGATAAGCTCCCCAAGCCATTCGCTTGCAGTTCACCCTTCCAATAGCCTGGCGGAGGTGATGCAGCATCCTTTGATCTTGACGGAGAAAGGCTGTGCTTATCGAACGGAATTGGAACAGGCATTACAAAATCAGAGTTTGCATCCAGAAAATATAATTGAATTCGGCAGTATAGAAGCCATCAAACAATGCGTAATGGCTGGTTTAGGTTTATCGTATTTGCCTCTCATGACAGTGGAGAAAGAATTGCAAACAGGTGAATTGAGCGCTGTACATCTGGATGAACCGATCACCCAGCCTACTACGAAGCTCCTTTGGCATAAGAATAAGCGCTTGTCGAAAGTGATGCATGATGTAATTGATTTTGCAATAAAACAAATAGGATAGGAGATGCTACTGATGTGGGAAAAACAGCTTACAGGAACACATACATACGATTATCATTATTTGATGAAAAGATGGAGTATGGATCAGCTGAATGTTGTTGATACAGAAGAGCATTTGATGAAGCTTCCTGTTGTATTAGGGGATGGTTCGCAGCATATTGTCGTGCTCCAGTTCAGCGGAAAAATCACATCCCCTGTTGTTAAAGTGTCTTCTGCAGATTCTTCAAGGCAGGAGGACATACTAACTTGGGTGGAAAACTGGCTCCAATGGGATATTGATCTTGCAGGGGTAGCCGCTCATTTTGTCGGTTCTGATTTGGAGCGGCTTTTTTATGCACATGCAGGAACGCCTATCGTAAAAGATACTGATTTATATTATTGTTTGATGAAAACAATCATCCATCAGCAACTGAATTTGAAGTTTGCTTACACACTAACAAATCGTTTCGTGGAAGCATTCGGAACTAAAGAGGATGATATCTGGTTTTATCCCTCACCGGAGAGAATTGCTTCCCTCGAGTATGACGACTTAAGAAAGATGCAGTTTTCGCAGAGAAAAGCTGAATATGTCATTGATACAAGCCGCCTTATGATAGAAGGAAAGCTAGATCTCGCACAGCTTGCTGCTTTATCTAATGAGGAAATAGCTGCAGAGCTAACGAAGATTCGGGGGCTTGGAAGCTGGTCTGCGCAAAACTGGATGTTGTTTGGGTTGGGACGTGCTGATTTATTACCAGCTGCTGATATCGGGGTACAAAATGCGCTAAAATTCTATGACGAACTCGCAGAAAAGCCTACGCCATCAGCAATACATACGCGGGGAGAAGGATGGGCTCCTTACCGCAGTTATGCGACTATGACGCTTTGGAGAAGTATTGAGACCTGATACTAATATCAAGTTTTATAATTTGGTAACAATTATTGCTGGGAAGTCGTGCTTTCGTCTGCTATAATTAGTGCATTAGTTAAAACAGGCAGCCATTTAGGAGGCGTAAGTATGGAAAGAAAAGATTTGATTGCACCAGAGCAGTACAATATCGTTGATGAAATGGAGCGTTATGTTACAGATGAAGAACGTAAAGCGCTCATTTGGATGGACGAGGCGGGTAATAAGAAGGAAGTAACGTATAAAACGTTATTTCAGGATGTAAACCGCACAGGTAATGTTCTGAAAGAACTGGGCTTGGAAAAAGGAGATGCAATACTTGTAATGGTACCGCGTGTCGTTGAGGCGTATCATATCTATGCAGCAGCCTTGAAGCTTGGACTTGTGATCATCCCTAGCTCCGAAATGCTGAAGACGAAGGATTTGCAATACCGTATCGATCACGGAAAAGTAAAGAGTATTATCAGTTTCTATAAATTTACTGAGCAATTCGAAGAGATTGAGAATCAAGATAGCTTAATCAAACTTGCAGTTGGTGGTACGGTCGAGGGCTGGAAAGATCTCGGGGAGCTCAAAGAGACAGCTTCAGCTGAACTGGAAACGGTAGAGACATCTAGAGAAGATATTGCATTAATGTCCTATACAAGTGGTACGACAGGTAATCCGAAAGGTGTAGTCCACACACATGGCTGGGGATATGCACACCTACGGACAGCTGCAGAAAACTGGCTGTCTGCTTCCAAAGGAGATATCGTATGGGCAACAGCTGCACCAGGCTGGCAGAAATGGGTATGGAGTCCATTCCTTTCTGTTTTAGGAACTGGTGCAACAGGCTTCGTATACATGGGTCGATTTGATGCTAAAACTTATCTTTCTCTACTAGAGGATTATAAGATTAATGTACTTTGCTGTACCCCGACAGAATATCGTCTCATGGCAAAAGTAACTGATCTTGGAAGCTACAACCTGAGTGCTTTGCATAGTGCAGTATCAGCCGGTGAACCATTGAACCGTGAAGTAATCGATGTCTTCCAGAAACATTTCAATATCATTGTACGTGATGGCTATGGACAGACAGAGAGCACATTGCTGCTTGGTATCATGAAAGGTATGGAGCCAAGACCAGGTTCTATGGGAAAACCGACTCCAGGTAATGAAGTGGTTGTAATTGATGAGGATGGTAATCGCGTTAAAACAGGTGAAGTTGGTGACATCGCCTTGAAACTCGACAGTCCTGCATTGTTTAAGACATATTTCCGTGAACCTGAACGCCGTCAGCAAGCCGAACGCAACGGCTACTTTGTTACTGGTGACCAAGCTTCTGTTGATGAAGATGGCTACTTCTGGTTCGAAGGCCGCAGTGATGATATCATTATCAGCTCTGGTTATACAATCGGGCCATTCGAAGTAGAGGATGCTCTAGTAAAACATCCGGCTGTAGCAGAATGTGCTGTTGTAGCAAGCCCGGATGAAATCCGCGGTAATGTTGTTAAAGCATTCGTCATCCTGCGTGAAGGTGTAGATGAGAACGAACCAAATCTTGTGAAGGAATTGCAGACGCATGTAAAGAACACAACTGCGCCTTACAAGTATCCTCGTAAGATTGAGTTCGTCAAAGATTTGCCGAAGACTTCTTCCGGTAAAATCAGACGTGTCGAACTGCGTAATCAAGAAAAACGAAATGCAAAATAATTAGAAGCATCGCCTTAATTAAGGCGATGCTTCTTTTGTTTTTCTTTCTTATTAGTTTTAAATACCTTTTCTAAAAAAAAATAAGAAATGAAAGCATAACACTTGAAAGTCAAAGAAGGTCAGACTATAATAAAGTCACAAGGTCAAAGATAGTCAAAGTCAAAATGTGACGCTTGACCAAATAAACTAATCTAACCTATTGGGGAGGTAATTGTATTATGAAATGCCAACATTGTGGTGAACGAGAAGCTAACGTGAACTTGTTAATGCAATTCAATAACCAAAAACAGCAATTACAGCTCTGCCATACTTGCTATAATGAAATGAAAAATATGTCAAAAAACCCTGCCGGTTTCGCTTCCAATGGCGGAACGATGGATGACTTCTTTAAAAATATGTTCGGCGGAGCACAATCCGGCTTCCAGGCTGGTGCAAACAACCAAGCACAGGCTGGCGGCAATGGCCGAGGACGCGGAGGATTGCTTGACTCACTTGGTAAGAACCTGACAGATGGCGCGCGTGCTGGTCTAATTGATCCAGTCATTGGCCGTGAACAAGAGGTCAAACGTGTTATTGAGACGCTGAACCGACGCAATAAGAATAACCCAGTTCTAATCGGGGAACCAGGGGTAGGTAAAACAGCAATTGCAGAGGGTCTAGCTTTACAGATTGTCGAAGGCAATGTTCCTGTGAAGCTGCAAAACAAAGAAATTTACTTGCTTGATGTTGCTTCACTAGTTGCGAACACTGGTGTGCGCGGTCAGTTCGAGGAAAAGATGAAACAGCTTATTTCCGAATTGCAGCAGCGTAAGAATGTCATTCTGTTCGTGGATGAGATTCATTTACTAGTCGGTGCTGGTACTGCGGAAGGTTCCCAAATGGATGCAGGTAATATCTTGAAACCTGCACTTGCTCGCGGTGAGTTGCAGCTGATTGGTGCAACAACCTTGAAAGAGTACCGTCAAATCGAGAAAGACGCTGCACTTGAACGCCGTTTCCAGCCGGTTATCGTAAAAGAACCGACAGCAGAGCAGGCATTGGATATCTTAAAAGGATTGCAGGAGAGATACGAAGCGTATCATCAAGTCTCTTATACAGAAGATGCCGTCAAAGCGAGCGTGAGCTTGTCTCAACGTTATATTCAGGACCGCTTCTTGCCGGATAAGGCGATTGATTTGCTCGATGAAGCTGGATCCCGTATCAACCTGCTTACGGTAACGACTGATGAAGATGCAATTCAAACTCGTCTTGCCCAAATTGCGAAAGAGAAAGAAGAGGCAGCAGGACGTGAGGATTATGAACGTGCTGCATACCTTCGTCAGGAAGAAATACAGTTGGAACAAAAGCTCGAGGAACCAAAAAACGAAGATAAAGCCAAAGTGACGGTTGAGGTCATTCAGCAGATTGTGGAAGAGAAAACGGGGATTCCTGTGACGAAGATTCAATCTGAGGAACAGAATAAGATGAAAAACTTAGCAGCTAACCTGTCCAACAAGGTTATCGGACAACAACAGGCAGTTGATCGGGTTGCCAAAGCCATCCGCCGCAGCAGAGCTGGATTAAAATCCAAACAGCGCCCAATTGGTTCCTTCCTCTTCGTCGGACCGACTGGTGTTGGTAAGACAGAACTTACCCGTGCGTTGGCGGAAGAAATGTTCGGCACACGCGAATCCTTCATCCGTTTGGATATGAGTGAGTACATGGAACGTCATTCTGTTGCGAAACTGATCGGTTCTCCTCCAGGATACGTTGGACACGAAGAAGCAGGTCAGCTTACAGAGCGTGTACGCCGTAATCCTTATACGATCGTCCTATTGGATGAGATTGAGAAAGCACATCCGGATGTACAGCATATGTTCCTGCAAATTATGGAAGACGGTCATTTGACTGACAGCCAAGGCCGTAAAGTAAGCTTTAAGGAAACCGTCATTATCATGACAAGTAACGCTGGAACAGGAGATAAACAGATTTCTGTCGGCTTTACGAATTCCAGCAATGAAGCTGTATCCGTTATTGAAAAGCTAGGCGCTTACTTCAAACCAGAATTCTTGAACCGTTTTGACTCTATCATCAGCTTTGATGCATTGAAAGAGGAAGACTTGGTACAAATCGTTGAGCTTATGCTTACTGAGTTGACGAAAAACATGGAAGAAGAAGGCTACCAGCTTGAAGTAACAGAAGCTGCGAAGCACTTCCTTGCGAAAAAAGGATATGATCCTCGATTTGGTGCACGTCCATTGCGCCGTGTCATCCAAGATCAAGTAGAGGATAAAATCACTGATTATATCCTTGAGGAAGAGAATGTAAGCAGTATGGTAGTAGATTTGGTTGACGAACAAATTACTGTAGTAAGTAAATAATAAAAAAGAGACTCATGCTCTTGGGCATGAGTCTCTTTTTTATGCAGTATGCTGGGAACTGCTAGTACGGATGAAAAGCCAGCTTATTATATAGGAAATGATCGCGATTGCGCATATCAATCCGAATGCAGGTAGTACAGCTAAGTCCTGCATCCATGTGAGCAAGTCGATTAGACGCTCACGGCTGGCTAGAGTAATAGTTACTCCGATTAAAACAATGCCTCCTAGTATCGCCCCTCCAAGAAATCCAAATTTATATACGACGATCCCCAGTAAAAGTCCAGCAGCAAAGAAAGATAATAGGAAAGCAAAATCTAGCGGTAAACTATACAGAATACTTTTCAGATCGGTGCTCGCACCGATCGGGCGGAGGATTTGGATATTTGTTATATTGGCTGCCTGAATTACAGCGTTGAATACCAATTGCACAGCGACAAGGAAAATGACCATGACGGAACTGATTAATAATATAAAGATACCGACAGCCGTATGATAACTTTTTCTGGTGATGCCTCTTTTTATAGCGAATGGGAGGCTTTCTTGAATTGTTTTGAAGCCGAATATGATCATGAAGATATAAGCCGGTACTGTAATGGTAATATACATCTTATCCACGACGGCAAAAGCAAGAATGGATAAGATAGTGATGCTGAACAGCAGGATAGAGCAAAAAATGGTAACTGTACGTCTGCTATCGACAACAAAGAAATAGAGTAAAGCCTGTATTTGTTTCATCATGCGCGAGCACCTCTTTTTTCTGTTAGATGAACCATCATATCTTGCAGCGGGACTCCCGAAACTGCCAGGTCCCCAGTTAAGGCAGGTGCTTCTGTAGATAGAAAGTATGCTTGTGACGTTCCAGCAAAACTAGTTTCTTTGATGACTTGTTTACCGTTTGTAAAAGTTTTGACCTGTGCTGCTGGCCCAGAGATGCAAAAACTTTGAGCTCTAAGTTCGTCTGCACTTTTATGCAGGAGGATACTGCCTTTATCAAAGATGATTACTTCTTCAAATAAATTACTGACTTCATCAATTAAATGAGTGGATAGTATGATTATTCTAGGGTCGCTCTGGAATTCTTCGAGCAGTACTTCGTAGAAATAAGCGCGAGATGCTGCATCCAGTCCAATATAAGGTTCATCCAGCATCGTAACAGGTGCTTTGCTTGCCAGTCCGACAATGATACCGAGAGCAGATTCCATGCCCTTTGAGAGGCTTTTTACGCGGAGTTTTTTATTTAGGTCGAATCCATCCAGAAGGTCAGCAGCGAGATCCTTATCCCAATTGGAATAGAGCATTGATGCGAATTTCAGCACTTGGTGAACAGTTAAATCCTTTTTGAAGTTATCTGCTTCTTTGATCAAACAGATATTTTCTGTAACAGCGCGGTTATCGAAAGGTTTCATACCATTTACGTGTAATTCTCCGCCAGACGGCTTGTCGTAACCAGCTAGAAGCTGCATGAAGGTAGTTTTACCAGCACCGTTTCTGCCAAGCAGACCATAGATTTTTGGCTCTGTAATTTGTAGGTCGATTCCTTTCAAAGCTGTGGCAGTTTTGTATTCTTTAATCAGTTTATCAGCTATAATCGTCATTTTTACTCTTCCTCCTTGAGCATACGGATAATTTCTTCCTTGGGGATATGGAGCTTACTAGCTTCTTGTTTCATTGGAACGATATATGCATTGAAAAACTGCTGTTTCCTCTTTTCAAGCAGAATGTCATGAGCTGTTTCTGTGACGAACATACCGACGCCTCTTTTCTTGAATAATATACCTTCGTCTACAAGCTGATTGATTCCTTTTCCTGCTGTGGCCGGATTTATCTTGTGGTGTTGAGCAAATTCATTGGTGGAGGGCACCCGTTCTCCAATTTGAATGGAGCCGTTGAGGATGGCGTCTTCTAGTTGTTCTTTGATCTGGATAAAGATCGGCTTTGAATCATCAAGCATACATATGCTCCTTTAAAGTTCTAGGGTAGTTGGTTCATTACTCATGTAACTAACTATATAACCAGGAGAAAGGGAAGTCAACCAGAATTTGGAGAAAATAAAAAAACAGTGCAAATGCCTGCACTGTTCGTCAACTCAACTTATTTAATTGGTCAATCCCATTTGAGGAAATGGATAATAGCGGAACTTTACTTCTCCGATGACTGTGCTTTGCGGGATTAAGCCGAACATCCTGCTGTCCTTGCTGTTTCTGCGATTATCTCCCATGACGAACAGGTACCCATCCGGAATAGTATCTTCTCCTATAACATCACGAAGCTTGAAGTTATTTGTAAATAACGCATCTTCCTGCATAGCGTTTTTCATTTCTTTCAGGTAGGGTTCTGCATGTTTCTTGCCATTTACATAAAGGACATCATTTTTGTATTCGATCTTGTCTCCGGGAACCCCGATTACCCGCTTTACATAGCTTGCATCCTGATCTGGAGCGTGGAAAACAACTTCATCGAAACGATCGATGTTACCGACGCGGCTAATGAGGATCTTGTTTTGATCTTCTAAAGTTGGAGCCATTGATTCACCATAGACGGTACTAGGGAAATAAAAATAAGAGCGAAAAATGAATAGGGCGATTATAGCGATACCTATCGGCAGCAGCACGGCTAAGAGCGTGCGTCTAGCTTTCAGGGAAAGCACCTCCTTTTGTACTAGTGTAACATATGCGAAGAGCACATAGAAAAAACCGGAGTTATCTTAACTCCGGTTTTACAAACAGTTTATACTGATAAGGAATTTTTGGATTTAGCGGCAAATGCTGTCTTTGCCAAATAGTTATAGTAGCCATCTGTGTAAGGATGGATGGAACCTTCCTGCCAAGGTTTTTCTTCTCCGCAGAAATGGACAATCGATGGTGTTTCCCTTACTGTCCGAAGCACTCGTTCTTCCTTGAGTGATTTCGCTTTATATTCTTTCAGGATGACATGTGTCTGGGCATTCCATTTCGGATGAAGCATGAGCCAATCATTCCATAGGATGGCGTTTAGGGCATCCTGATCATGCCAAGCTAGCTTATCCGGGTTTTCGTTGATGAATGTCAGCACCTTATTCGTAATATTACTGTCACGCCAAGCCTTCATATCAATTAGGATCAGACCGGAGTTAAAATAACGATCTTCTTTTGTGATTCCCATTTTCTCCAGTCGGCGGTGTTCCCCATAGTCTCCGACAGCTGCAACAATATTGCCTTCCATATCGGTCTCGAAAAGTTTTTTGACATCATCCAGTACCAGCATATCGCAATCAACATACAGCGTCCGTTCAATAGCTGGATCCATCATTTCAGGTATGGATATACGATAGTAAGCCGCTTTTGAAATATGGCGGCTGGCAATTGCACCTCCGTAAGCATCCAAATTTACATCTAGGAAATCAAGCGGTGTATTGTAGGCAGCTGCAGTTTCCTTCAGCAGCTGTTTCTTCTCTTGGCTAATTCCTCCATCGATGATTGAAATAACAAAATCCTTAGGGTTTGAAGTGTTTTCAAGTAAAGAACTCAATGTCATACCCAAGTGCTGTGCGTAGTTGTCATCTGTCGATGATACAATATGCATTTTCTTCTCCATTGTTCTTCTCATCTCCTTACTGCATATATAGCCGGTTGGAGATGAGACTAAACACATGTAATGCAATTGTAATTAATTTGATATGAAATAATTATTCTTTGGCCTCATCATCATTTTTCTTGCTGTTTTCTTTCGCTTCCCAATCTTCCAAAAGCATGCCGTAAACATTGTGATTCACATAACCATAAACAAGCTTTTCTGCTTGACGAATTGTTCCTTCAAGAGTGAAGTTGAGTTTTTCCGGAATTCTTCTGCTTCGTACATTTCCGATGGCTGAACGGATTTCCACCCGGTTCAATCGAAGTTCAAGGAAGGCATAGTCCAAGGATTTACTTACTGCTTTTTGCATCAGGCCAAGACCAGTGTACTCTTCTCCCAGCCAATACCCTAAGCTAGTAGATCGATTCTGCCAGTCAATCTTATGAAAGCCGATTACTCCGGCTAAAGCGCCCTGATACCAGATGCCTGCTGTAAATCCGTTATTTGATGCGAACTGATCCAGCGTATGCTGGATGAATTGTCTGCTGTGCTCGACGGACGTGTTCTGATCTACCCAAGGCAGCCATTGCCGCAAGTGCTCACGGGAACTGTCGATCAGCTGATACAGCTTGTCGCTGTCCTGTGGTTCCAAAAGCTTCAAATAAGTGGCTGAGTCAATGCGATGTGTAAACATGATTCGTCGCTCCTTTCAATTGATATTAGTATAGCATGTCCGATCGATTGTTAAAATTAGGAGACAAGTATTGGTGCATACGAACTGTAAGCGGACTGCATCCTATGAAAAAGGGGGCGGAACGCAATGAAGAAACACATGATTTTTATATGTATTTGCCTGATGCTTTGCTTCCCGATGCATACAGCAGCTGAAAGCGGGAGCGGCATTTGGGACTATATTTTTTCGCAGACCGACGAAGCAGGGAAGCTGCAGGTGCATTTTCTTGATGTCGGTCAAGGTGACAGCATGCTAATACAAACACCATCACATTATAATATTCTCGTAGACGGAGGAGACGGAGAGTCAGGGGAGAAGGTGATATCGGAGCTTTCTGCCAGGGGAGTAGAGAAATTGGATCTGTTAGTAGCTACTCATCCGGATATCGACCATATCGGGGGACTTCTGCCGGTACTGGAGAAATTCAAGGTGAAGCAAGTACTGGATAGCGGTAAGCTGTATACAACGAGGACGTATCAGCGCTATACCGAGATTCTGGCGGAAAAAGAAATCCCGGTTACCATCGCCAAGGAAGGTTCCTATATAACGGTTGACCCGCTTCTGTCTATTCAAGTATTAAATGCTAATCATCCAAAAGCAACGAACAATCAGGCCTCGATCGTTTTGCGGCTGACATATCGTACGGTCGATTTTCTGCTTATGAGTGACGCTGAATCACAGCAGGAGTATACGATGAAACATAATTATGAAGTGGAATCGGAGGTCTATAAGGTAGCACATCATGGTTCCCGGACAAGCAACACATTCGCTTTCCTGAAGAAAGTGAAGCCTGATTATGCAGTTGTTTCCTATGGAAGAGATAATCAATTAGGGCATCCGACGAAAGAGGTCGTACGTAATCTGCAAAAAGCAGGAGCTGTGCTTTATGCAACAGCTAAGGGCGGCACAATCAGTATTGAAACGAATGGACTTTCCTGTCAGATTAGCAGCGAGAAGCCTAATCCAATCTTCCGTAAAAAATAAAAAAGCGAATCCAATTTGGATCCGCTTTTTCGTATTAGTTTGTTTGATCTGCAAGCTTCACGAGTGTGTTCGCAAGCGGTCTCTTGTTTTCTTCATCAGCAGCTAGCCACAGCTGTTTGAGTAAATACTCCTCACGGTTGCGAGGTTCCTCTTTATCCGCTAAATAATCAGCTACACGCTGAGCGGCTTTTGTCAAAGCTTCTTCACTTAGGCCGAGGCGTTCACCTTGTTTCACTTTATTTCCTAAATAATCTTGGAAGTTCTGGAAATTGTTCAGAATATCGTTCTTATCTTCTTGGGATAGGTTTTCCACAGCATTCTGTGCGCGATCTTCATGTGCCATTTTCATTACCTCCTCTTGTTGAGTTAGTAATGTATTCCCAATTTGCACATTGACAAACAATATATCGATAAAATATATCATATGTACTAGATTAAGAAGATATTACTCCGCATATGTCTTTCGGAAACCATAAAATGGACGGAATTTCTTCTGTTCATAATACGATTTCGATGTACTTGTCGCCAGCATCTCCATTCGCGTCGAAGGGAAGAGATCATGTGCAGCTTGAAGCAGCTTGCCGCCAACCCCTTGTCCGCGCAGCTTTCCATCGACGAGCAGCTCAGCAACGAGAAGGGTGATGACTTGGTCTGTGATACAACGAATATAGCCGCATATTTCACCGTTATGCAATGCAACAAGAGCAGGGGACGATCCTTTCATAGCTTGATCGAAACGAGAAGGATCAGCTGCAAGGGTAGTCCAGCTCTCATCTTTCAGCAAGTCGGTGATTGCAGCCAAATCTTCTGTCTCGTATGGGCGTATCGTCACCATCATTCTTCCTCCTTTTTCGTCCCTTTTGGCATAGTGCCGAAGACAATGCCCAACATACATCCTACAGCCAGTCCAACAGTAGGGCTCTGAAAAGCGATTCCAAAAAGAATGGCAGTGATGATGCCTACTGTAAATGCCAATGGATAACGGAAAGGTTTCTTATCTTTAGATTGCTTCAATTCATATCCCACCTTGTCTTTGTAATACAAGTATAGCATGGATGATGGCTGACTTTGGAAGGAATAAACATTGCGTATCATGTGAGATTTTGTTACATTAAACTGTATGTGTATACTGAAGTAATGGAGGTTCAATATGCAGGGTTTAAACGATTTTATGAGCACGATTGGTGATGGAATCACTAAAATCGTGACAACTTCTAGTGATTTATTATGGTCAAGTCTACTTATTATTCTATTAATCGGTCTCGGAATCTACTTTACAATCCGACTTGGTTTTGTGCAATTCCGGATGATACCGGAAATGATCCGTCTGCTTGGTGAAAGTGGTAAAGGTAGAAAGACAGGGGTAAGTTCCTTTCAGGCTTTTTGTATTAGTACGGCAGCGAGGGTTGGTACAGGTAACCTGGCTGGTGTAGCACTTGCAATCACTTTGGGAGGACCGGGAGCGGTCTTTTGGATGTGGCTGATTGCTTTAATTGGTTCTGCTTCTGCATTTGTGGAAAGTACGCTTGCACAGATTTATAAAACAAAAGAAGGCAGTACTTTTCGAGGCGGTCCAGCTTATTATATGCAGAAAGCATTGCGTGCGCGTTGGTTAGGCATCATTTTTGCGGTTCTTATTACGATTACATTCGGTCTTGCATTTAATTCTGTTCAGGCGAATACAATCACAAATGCATTCGAAAGTTCCTTTGGACTAAATAAAAACATAATGACAATTATTTTGTGTCTCATAACAGCTGTCATTATATTTGGCGGCGTCAAATTAGTCGCTAGATTATCAGAAATTATTGTTCCTGTTATGGCTGGAGCTTATATTTTGATTGCGCTTGTCGTTATAATAATGAATATAAAAGAACTTCCTGATGTGTTTGCACTCATTTTCACAGATGCTTGGGACGGAACGAAACAGTTGGCAGGAGGAGCTATAGGTGCTGCCATGCTGCAAGGGATTAAGCGAGGCTTATACTCCAATGAAGCAGGTATGGGTAGTGCACCTAATGCAGCTGCATCTGCCACTGTCTCACACCCAGCAAAACAAGGATTAATACAGGCAATGGGGGTATTCGTCGATACGCTGATGATCTGTAGTTCCACTGCATTTATCATTTTGCTTTCAGGTTTGTATAAGTCCTCTGAAAGTGATGGAATCGTATTAACTCAGGAAGCACTTCAGTCCAGTGTTGGTCAATGGGCAGGCACATTCCTAGCTGTTATCGTTCTGTTATTCGCATTCAGTTCTGTTATTAGTAACTATTATTATGGGGAATCGAATATCGAATTTATCAAACGTAGTAAAGTTTGGATATTTATTTATCGCTTGGCAGTTGTTGCAATGGTAGCATTCGGTTCACTAGCTAGCCTGGATTTTGTTTGGACACTAGCTGATTTATTCATGGGCTTGATGGCTATTTTGAACTTGATTGTTATTGCACTCTTGAGTAATACTGCTGTTAAGGCTTTACGCGACTATAAGCGTCAGCGTAAAGAAGGTAAAGATCCAGTATTCTATGCAGATAGCATTGAGGGTCTTCGCAATATTGACGCTTGGCCTAAAAAAGGTGAATCAACCGAATGAAGATAAACAGCCCATCATGAAAGGGCTGTTTTTTCTTATATCTAACTTCCAAACACTTAAAATAGTTAAGTAATTGGATTCGGTATATGGAAAAGGACTACAATAGACGTAAGCTAATTTTTGACAAGGAGATGTTGGTATGAAAAATAGATCCTTGCTATCTCTTGTATTCGGTACTATCAGCCTGTTCTTTTCCTTGTATGGAATCTTTTTTGGTATCATCGGGTTTGTCCTTGCCATACAAATAATTAGAAAAGACACTAATCCAGAGACCGGACGTAAAATGGCAGTAGGGGGCCTGGTTACCAGTGTCATCGGAGCCGGCTATCAGATAGTAGCTATACTTATTCTTCTCCTGACTGCCTGAACAGAAGCAAAAAGAATGCAGCATATCGCTGCATTCTTTTTTTGTAACTTTATTCAATTCCTCGCCGTATAACAGGTATCTTACTTTCTGGAGGAAATTGATGAACGCATTGTTAATATATGCCCATCCGAACCATGCATCACTTAACTATGCCTTTTTTGAGGCAGTGCAGGAAGGTATCAAACATAATCCTGCCATCAATGAAGTGGACACAATTGATCTGTATGAAGAGGACTTCAATCCAGCTTTGGTTTTCCATGAAAAAAAGCGCCGCCGAGATATGCATATTGATCCGGATTATGAAATGTATCGCGAGAAAATTAAGCGAGCTGATTTGCTTGTGTTCATTTATCCTATCTTCTGGGGAAGGCCGCCGGCTATGCTGCTTGGATTCATCGATCAGAATTTCTCAGCCAACTTTGCTTATCGGCACGAAGGTCTGCTGCCGGAGGGATTGCTGAAAGGCAAGCAGGCAGTTTGTGTTTCCACAATGAAAGGCCCTGGGTTTTACAGTCGATTCTATTTAGGAAATGCACATAAGATATTGATGAAACGAGCGTTGTTTAAATTTGTAGGAATCAGCAAAGTGAAAATCTTCGAATTCGGCGGCATGGAGAAAAAGAACGGAAAACAGAAAAAATATCTAAGCCGTGTTCGAGCGTACTTTCGCAAGCTAGCTAAATAGGCAGTTGTTCCAATTCATAGTATTTATTTCTCACATCCTGTATCTCATTAGCGGCTAGACTGCGGCTGATTTGTTCCAGCAAGGAAGCAAATGTGTGATCATCGATACGCTCAGCTTGCTGAGCTATTCGGGCAGATCCTGCTTCCAAAACTCCTTCGGAAACATTGCCGATTTGATAAATTCGGAAGTATTTCTGAATCTCTCGGATGGCAGTTTCTTTATATGTCACTTGCCATTCATCATAAGTTGGCATAATTCATACAACCTTTCTATTCAACAAGAAGCTATGTCCTGTTATACTGTCTATGGTATCATGCGACTTGGAAGGGAAGAAAGCAAATGTTACGGAAAATAAACGCTCTGCTCGCTATCATAGTCATTGCACTCGGCATCTATCGATATATCGACCAGGATTATGAAGTGAATCCTCAGCTAATGCTGCCGCTTTTGTCTATTATGTTTCTATTATTCTCAATTGAGTCTATTTTAAATAAGAAAAAGCTGATGACGGGAGTTTATTTGATTGTCTTCGTTATTGCAGCAAGTGCAACTGTCATGATTTTTACACAGACTTAAAAGTCTTCTCCTTATAGGAGAAGACTTTTTTGTTTATCATTGACAGGGAGAGTGTATTTTACATATAATACAATTAACAATTAACATAATGTTAATTAAAAGGAGATTAACATATTGAAGTCGAATAAAGAAGAGAAACCTTATGATGTTAGTCGATATCGTACCCCTGATGGTTATACGTCGGATATAGCTGTATTCACCATTACTTCTGAAAAGACCAAAGCATATGCACCGCCAAAAATGGAGCTTAAGTTAATGCTAATCAAGCGTGCCCAGCAGGATACCGAAGGAAATTTGAACATCGAACCAGGTAAATGGGCATTGCCAGGAGGATTTGTAACACCGGAAGAAACAGCTATGGAGGCTGCCAGTCGGGAATTGGAAGAGGAGACGGGAATAGCAGGAATACATCTGAAACACTTTGGTGTATACGATGAGCCAGGACGTGATCCACGTGGGTGGATCATCTCGAATGCACATTATGCCATTGTCCCGGAACACAGATTATTTGAGAGAAAAGCGCATGATGATGCCGCAGAAGTGGAATTGTTCCCTGTACAAGATCTAGAGCAGCATCTTTTAGCATTCGATCATGCCAGTATCATCCGCCATGCTATAACTCATATAACACGAGATTTACTGCAAACTACAGTAGCAAAGCAATTCTTGCCAGAGCTGTTCACTTACTCGGAATTGCAGGCAGTTTTGCTGACCATAACGGATGACAAATCAATTCAAAATGAGCAAGCTTTTGCACGAAAAATTAAAACATTGCCTTTCATCGAAGCAGTTGAAGGGCAGAAGACACAGCGAACATCCAAGCTGCCAACTCAGCTTTATCGGTTCATTGATGCAGAAGTGAAACAATCGATTTATACAGCTCGTCATTAATCCAGAGGAGGATGAAAGATGAAAGCATTAATAAATATCGATTATACGAATGATTTTGTAGCAGAAGATGGGGCACTGACTTGCGGAGTGCCGGGACGGGAGATCGAGGAACGACTTACAGCGATTACATCTGAATTCATTGAGAACGGTGACTATGTTGTTTTTGCGATCGATAAGCATGAGGAAAAGGATGCCTATCATCCAGAAACTAAGCTGTATCCGCCGCACAATATAGATGGGACAGAGGGTCGTGCACTTTATGGCAAGCTGTCGGATGCATATGAGTCTGCGAAGCATGAATTGAATGTCTATTATATGGATAAAACAAGATACAGTGCTTTTGCAGGGACCGATTTGCTGCAGCGGCTGAATGAGAGGGGTATCAAGGAGATTCATGCTGTTGGTGTAGCGACAGATATTTGTGTTTTCCATACACTGGTCGATGCCTATAATTATGGATTCAAAATCGTTGTTCACTCAGATGCTGTTGCAAGTTTCAATCAAGAGGGGCATGCATACGCCCTGCATCACTTTAAAAGCGCCTTAGGAGCAGAGATTACAGAAGGAGGAGCGGAACGATGACACATTATCAGGATGATAGCACGGCATTGCACACGGATCTTTATCAAATCAATATGGCCCAGACGTATTGGAAGGATGGAAAGCATAATCGCAAAGCTGTATTCGAACTGTTTTTCCGCAAACAGCCATTCGGTAATGGGTTTGCTGTTTTCGCTGGCTTGGAACGAGTAATTGATTATTTGAAAGAGTTCCGTTTCTCGGATTCTGATTTAGGCTATCTGGAGCAGGAGCTTGGATATGAGAAGGAGTTCATCGCCTACTTACGAGACCTGCGCTTTACTGGAGATTTATACAGCATGCAGGAAGGGGAACTTGTTTTCGGAACCGAGCCGATCATCCGGGTGGAAGCGCCACTTGCTGAAGCGCAGCTGATAGAAACGGCTTTGCTTAATATCGTGAATTATCAAACGCTCATCGCTACGAAAGCAGCTCGTATCATGCATGTATTAGATGAAGGAGATACAGCAATGGAATTCGGCTCCAGACGGGCACAGGAGATGGATGCAGCTATTTGGGGAACAAGAGCGGCATTTATCGGCGGCTTTCATGCCACGTCCAATGTTCGGGCAGGCAAAAAGTTCGGCATACCGGTAGCTGGGACACATGCGCATGCGCTAGTGCAAGCCTATCGTGATGAGTATGAAGCATTTCGGAAATATGCAGAAACTCATATGAATTGCACATTTCTTGTTGATACGTACGATACACTGAAGTCCGGCGTGCCAAATGCGATTAGAGTAGCTAAAGAAATGGGCGATAGAATACGGTTCAATGCCATTCGTCTGGACAGCGGAGACTTGGCCTACTTATCCAAGCGAGCACGGGAGATGCTCGATGAAGCAGGATTTACAGAAACGAAGATCACCGCATCCAATGATTTGGATGAAGAAACTATTGGTGCTCTGAAAGCTCAAGGAGCGAAAATCGACAATTGGGGTATCGGAACAAAACTTATTACAGCATATGATCAGCCAGCATTAGGAGCGGTATATAAAATAGTTTCCATTGAGGATGATAATGGAGATATGGCCGATACAATTAAAATCAGTGCCAATCCTGAAAAAGTTTCTACACCAGGACTTAAACGCGTTTATCGGATCATCAACCGAGCTAGTCAGAAATCAGAAGGAGATTACATTGCGCTAGCCAATGAGAACCCGGAGGAAGAAGAACGACTCAAAATGTTCCACCCAACTTATCCGTACATTAGTAAATTTGTAACGGATTTTGAAGCGAAGGAGCTGCAGCAGCCAGTTTTTCAAAAGGGCGAACTCGTCTACAAGCTACCAACCTTGGATGAAACACGAAACTATGTCACACATAGCCTCACCTTCCTGTGGGATGAATATAAAAGGACACATAATCCAGAAGCATACCCTGTCGATCTAAGTACAGCCTGTTGGAATAATAAAATGGAATTGATCGAGCGCATCAAATCACAGCTGGAGGAGAAATAGCATGGGGAAAATCGGAATCTATGGCTCCTCATTTGATCCGGTCACAAATGTCCATTTATGGACGGCCGGCACGGTCGCCCATCGGTGCAAGCTGGATAAAGTCATTTTTCTGCCTTGCTCCAGCAAACGAAAGGACAAACAGCTTCATACGACTGACGAGCATCGCTGGCAGATGGTGCAGATGGCTATACAAGACAATGACTGTTATGTTGCCGATGATTATGAGATGAAGCAGGAAGCTTGGAATGTTTACACGGAACAGACGTTAACTCATTTCAAGGAAGTTTATCCCGATGATGAGGTCTATTTCATCATGGGAGCTGATTTATTAGAGGATATTGGAGCTGGAAAATGGGGCAACAGTGAAGCACTTGTACGAGATAACCGGTTTATAGTGATGGCCCGCAACGATATTGATATGCTGAAGGTAATCAGCCATTCGCCATTGCTGCGCAATCACGATGACGGTCAAACCTTCCATCTGATTGATAAAGGACTGGCGATGGAGATCAGCTCTACTTATATCCGTGATGAATTTGCTGTTGGAGGGGAGCCGAGATATTTGCTGCCGGAGAGCTGTTACCAGTATATTAAGGAGCACCAGTTATACAATTAATATTGTATAGCTGAATAAGATAGGCCCCATTGTAGTCTAAGAGTGTAATAAAAAGACACCTTCTTATGAAAGTGTCTGCTGTTACTATTGTTGACCTTGATGACAATATATGCAGGATTAAAATGGGAGTCATTGATGTATCAGCAGTAACAGTGCGCGTACTTGATCGACGATATATCTATTTAGGTGTTTTACTTAGTTCACTATTCCTCCTATTGCATAAAGTAAAAATGAACCTAAGTATTTACCTATGTTCATGATAAGGGATTCTTGAGAATGAATCTGATTGTGAATCCCTTATCTCATTTCTAAATCGGAGAGTATATGCCATTACATCCTTGCCCCTAACTAAAAACTATTTTGACCCAGTAGTAGAGTAGGAACAAAGCAACTATGGTGGAAATAGGGATGACAATAATCGATACTTTGAGATAGTCCATCCACTTCAATTTAATATCATGTTGTTTCAGGATGTATAACCAGATCAGTGAAGCCAGCGTTCCGATTGGCAACAGTAGAGATCCAATGTCGCTGCCGATGATACTTGCTAAATAAATTGTCTTTAAAGTGATTGGGTCAAGTCCCATTTCAGTCATCGTAAATGTTCCGATCATCAAGGCTGGATGATTATTGAAGAAGTTAGATAGAATGGAAACCAGACCACCCATGGCAAAGCTTGCATACATCAATCCTTGGCCGACAATCGGTTCACTATATTTAACAAGCAGTTCTGTTAGTCCGATGTTATGCAATCCGTAAATGATGACGTACATGGAAAAGGCGAAAACGAGTATATGCCATGGTGTTTTTTTGATAATGTCGATTGGGTTTGTACGCAAGTAATACCAGCGCCATGCAAGCAACGCAAGAGAACCGAGAACTGCTACGATTGAAATTGGGATGGCCAGATAAGAGGCAACAAATAGTAGGCATCGCATCAAGAACACAAACAACAATAATATAAGCATGAATCTTGATCGTTTTTGTTTAGTGTCTGTAAATATCTTTCTGCCTTTTATCGGTTTGAAGTGTTGTGTGAAAAAGTTTTCCTCGATATCCTTTACAGATTCCGGTAATGATTTAGGCAATCTTTTCTTCACAACGATGAACATTAGCCAAGACATGAACAGTAATGCTAGTGTCGCCGGAACAAACATCATAGCAGTGTGCATGTAAAGTGACATATCAATTATTTCCAGGGCAATCAAATTAACGAGGTTGCTCACTCCAATCGGTGCACTTGAGGCAGTAGCGATAAGGGCACCACTCAATAAATATGGAATTTGCTGATGTGTCGGTAAGCGGAGATTCCTAAGTAGTAAAATTAGGATTGGTGTTGTAATTAAGATACTTCCATCGTTATTGAATAAGAGTGTCATTAAGAAGCATAAGAGTTGAATGTACCAATATAACCGATACCCCGAACCTCGAGCTAAATTAGCTAACTTTGCAGCGACCCAGTGAAAGAAACCGAAACTCTCCAATATAACCGCCATGACGATTGTGGCCATGATCGTAATAGCGGCGCCTCCAATCTTATCCATTATATCTGCCGCATCAGGACCTGAAACTATTCCTGTCAATAAAATTATCGCGGCACCTACTGCTGCTGGGACAGCTTCATTAAGTCCCCGCGGCCTCCAAAAGATGACCAGCATAGTAGCTAGGAATGTGAATACGGTAATTCCTATTTCTAATGTCATCTTGCACAACTCCTTTCTCCTTCCTTTTTTTATCGGAAGTTTGAACCTCCCCCGACCTGTTTTTTACATGTATATTCAAATTCGGATAGAAGGACTAGATTTTTATACCTAAATTGTCGAAATGTATGTTTGTCTGCTAGAGTGATTTGTCTAGAAAGAAAAATGGAAGGCACTGTCCATGTACGTTTACAGGGGGTCTTTCTAAAGGAACTATGGAGATGTAAAGCAAAGGGTAAATAGAAACGTAGGTTCTTATGCTAGATCTCTTATAAATGAATAAGTATAGAAGTGTAAAAGGTAGATAGAAGGAAGGAAATGAGGTTAGAGGAACCTTATAGTTAAGACTGAAGCACGAGCTTAAAAATGCAGTAACTATTTCTTTTTAAATAAGAAAAAACCCTTAAAAATAAGGGTTTTTGAAAGATGGAGCATAGCGGGCTCGAACCGCTGACCTCTTCGCTGCCAGCGAAGCGCTCTCCCAGCTGAGCTAATGCCCCGTATTTGATTTATCGTCACAAAAGTATTATAGCGCTTCTTTCCTTTACTGGCAACATTTTTTCATAAGCACGATTATCGGACTCTACCGGCTGCTATGATATAATCTATTTAACAAAAGTCGATTTGGAGGACGATGCAGTGCGGTTTGTGAGTATAGATTTTGAGACGGCGAATCGATATTGGTCAAGTGCTTGTTCGGTAGGTGTTGCTGTAGCGGATGAGACGGGTGTGATTGATGAATGGTATACCTTGATCAATCCATTGATGGAATTCGAAGAACAGAATATCCACGTGCATGGGATCCTTCCACGAGATGTGGAAGATGCGCCGACGTTCAAGGAAATCTGGCCAAAGCTAAGCGGTTATCTGGCAGGTAATGTTGTCATCGCACATAACGCGAGTTTTGATATGGGTGTCATTCGAAAAGCGGTGGCACGTTTCGGATTGGAAATGCCGGATTTTGATTATCTATGTACGCGGATTATCGGCAAGAAGGTATGGCCGGATATGGAGAACCATCGGCTGAATACGTTAGCTGCCAGCAAGGAGATCACGTTCGAGCACCATAATGCCATGGAGGATGCGCGAGTTGCCGCAAATATCTTTCTGCATGCGATGGCGGATTCTGGAGTACAGAGTATTGAGGAACTGACCAATGTGTTGAAGGTCAATCGGAAAAGCATCCATGATACAAGCTCATCTGGCAGCAGATCAAGATACGGGGATATCAAGCCACAGACGGATCAATTTGATCCAGCCCACCCGTTCTACCGGAAACAGGTGATGTTCACGGGGACGATGAAGAGTTTGAAGCGAAAGGATGCCATCCAAAGACTAGTCAATGTAGGCGGCGTGCACACAGATAAAATGGACAAGTCTACCCGCTATCTTGTTGTCGGAGCTAGAGATTATGATAAATTCGCTGCCGGCAAGAAAACGAGTAAACTCGTTCAAGCGGAGCGGATGATTGAGTATGGACGTCCGCTGCGGATCATCTCAGAAGAAAAATTCCTATCATTGGTGTAAGGAGTTCTCGGTACGAGAACTCCTCTTTTTATGGAGGGGACACGATGTATGAACTAAAGGAAACCGATCTGACTAAAGAGGCGTATATACAATTACTGGAGAGATTATTTGATAGGTGTGATACAGTCAGTTTTGCCGAGCTTCCTAAGAAGATGATGGGGCAAAAGCAAACGCTGCATTGGCTGCTGCAAGAACTGGAGCCGTATTTGCAGGGAATTGTTTATGATAATGGTACAAAAGCTAACCTTTTCGATGCTAATGTATCGGTACCGAATTATTATTACCGTATTTGTCTGGATTCTAAGCAGTTGATAATGCAGGCAGCGGAAAATCTTTTCTATTGGCAGCAGCCAGAACTTCCAGAGGATCTGTCTTTTATGAGGAAGGAAGAAGAATATTTCGTGACGAATGCTCATGAAGGATATGCAATGCTTTTTGCAGATGATAAACAATTAATAGAACTTGGGGGAACATTATGGAGCAGAATCAAATAGAAACGAAGAAATTTGATTGGCGCTTATTTCTGGCGTTGGTCAAAGGTACTAAACCGCCTAAGGTGATTGTCATTGTCGCGTTGGTCATGAGTTTATTGACGACAGGAGTCGGATTCACAGTACCGTTGTTCACAAAGAATTTAGTGGATGGCTTCTCCGGGCAATCCATTACTGGCGTGCAAATTGCAATATTGGTTATCGCTTTTGTACTGCAGGCATTAGCTAGTGGATTGTCCATCTACTTGCTCGCGAAAATAGGCCATCATGTCGTGGCGAAGCTGCGCGAGAGGCTATGGGACAAGCTATTGCATCTGCCAATCAGGTTCCATCATGATAATGAGACAGGAGAGACGCTCAGCCGAGTGACGAATGACACAGCGGTTGTAAAAGAGCTAATCACGGATCATCTGACTAGTTTCGTTACAGGTATTATTTCCATAGTCGGGGCGATTATTATTCTGTTAGTTCTTGACTGGAAGATGACGATTGTCATGCTGCTTGCAGTTCCGATCGCAATTGGGATCATCATGATACTTGGCCGCAAGATGTATCGGGTATCAAAAATAATGCAGGAGGAGACAGCGAAGTTCACAGCAGTCCTGAACCAGGTGCTGCCGGAAATGAAGCTTGTCAAAGCCTCGAATGCAGAACATGTAGAAATGGAACGCGGTAACAAAGGTATACGCTCTTTATTTACGTACGGCTTGAAAGAAGCAAAGATTCAAGCGTTATTGTCGCCGCTCATGCTCTTCATCATGATGCTGCTACTTGTAACCATTATCGGTTACGGTGGTGTCCGTGTTGCATCCGGAGCATTATCCGCAGGTGACATGGTAGCGTTCATCTTGTATTTGTTCCAGATCATCATGCCAATGACGCAGCTATCCATGTTCTTTACCCATCTTCAGAAGGCAATGGGGGCAACGGAACGTATTTATGATGTACTTGGAGAAGGTACAGAGGATAGTGATAAAGGAGAACCGATACATCGCGTAGATGGAGATTTGCATATCAACCATGTAAGTTTTGCTTATCAAGCGGAACAGGTCTTGCATGATCTCAGTTTTACAGCTCCTGCTGGGAAGGTGACCGCGATTGCCGGCCCAAGCGGTGGGGGAAAATCCACACTATTTGGTTTACTAGAGCGCTATTACGAGCCAACTAGCGGTACAATCCAACTTGATAACACTCCTATACAGGATTTCAAACTGCATGATTGGCGGCGCCAAATCGGATATGTGGCACAAGAGACGGCGCTGTTATCCGGTACTATACGTGAAAATATCTGTTATGGTTTGGAAAGGGAAATATCTCAGGAAGAGCTGGAACGCGTATCAGAAATGGCTTATGCCAAGCAGTTCATAGAAGAGCTTCCTGATAGCTATGAAACAAAGGTTGGCGAGCGGGGAGTGAAGCTATCAGGCGGGCAACGGCAGCGTATTGCGATTGCAAGGGCGCTTTTACGTGATCCGCAGATCCTCATGCTGGATGAGGCGACTTCGAGTCTTGATAGCAGTTCAGAGATATACGTTCAGCAGGCATTACAGAATTTAATGCAAAATAGAACTACCTTCGTAATAGCTCACCGACTGTCGACAATTGTAGATGCTGATCAAATCGTATTTATCGAAAAAGGACGTATTACTGGCATCGGAACACATGAAGAGTTGTTTGAGAGTCATAATCTATACCGGGAATTCGCATCCCAACAGCAGCTGCTTGCGGGTAAAATGGAATAAATCAAGCCTTTCTTCGCATACTAGGCGAAAAGGGGGTTCTATCATGCCGAAGAAAAAGCCCAATAATGATCATCAATTCAAGGAAAACAAGAATCATGGCGAAAAACGGAATGGCCGATTGAGCCAGTTCAAGAATAATGTCAATGGACCAGGCCAAGCGGAAAACGAATATATTTCCGCTAAGGAAGACTAAAAAAGCTGCTGCCTCTAAATGTGAGGCAGCAGCTTTTTTCAATTCATCCAATTGACGAGGACGAATAAGATTGGTAAGACAACAATAAGCGAAGATGTCGCAACGATCCAATTTGAGTTGGCCAGCTCCATATCAAGATTGTAGAGCCTCGGCGGTACGAGAGATGCTACTGCAGGCGGCATAGCGGACATTATGAGTAGCACCTGTAATAATATACCGTCATATAAGTTGCCAAGTCCGAGTAAATAGGCACCACCGGTGATGACAAGCGGCACAGCCAGAAACTTGATTGGAATCAGCCAAATGCTCAAATTCCAGTATTTTTTCACTGATGCAATTCGCATACTGAAGCCGATCGGGATTAGGAGCAGGATGGATGCTAATGCAACAAGGGTTGAATTGCTTGCGCTCAGCCATTCAAATCTATCTATTGGCGATAGGTTCAGTGCAGCACCAACGACGATAGAGCAGAAGGTAATCATAATGAATGGATCTTTTATGATCCGCATCACACGTGACCCTGAGGCATTATCTTCAATTGTTCCGTATGATTTTGCGATTGGGTAGATGATTGTATAGTATGTGAATTCTTCAAGCAGACGGAACATGGCAGCATATACGACTGCCTGCTCGCCAATGAACAGCACACAGAAAAGCAATCCGAAGCTTCCGAGGTTGAGGAATGCTCCAGAAATGAACATGGATCCAATCTGGTCTCTCGGCAGCTTCTGCCATTTAGAGAAGAGCAAGGCCAGACCTGCACCTAGGAATATCGTTATAATCCCGAAGATAGGTAAGTAGATCAGTTTGACATTAGTAAGGTCAGCTGACCAGAAGGCACTAATTAAGATAATTGGATTCAGGACGAGCAGGACGACCCGAATCAGCGCATTCATGAAATAATTAAGCGAGAACCATTCCGGAAGCCGATATTTCTCGGCGATTATCCGGATGACCCTGCCGATGATAAGTCCGATCAGAATGATGGATATGGCATAGATGAAACTTCCGATAAGGCCGTTCCTCCTTTTAGCAAGATGCTACATGATGTATTCCCTGTTTTCTATTATATACAGCATTCCTAATTGTATCGATATTGCAGGGTATTGTCTAAAGAAATTGGTGAATTAGGCTTGTATAAAAAAACACCTGCCATATTAGGCAGGTGTTCCACAATCATTCTTCCTCTGTCTCCGAACGATTATTATAATCATAATCACTTGCCTTTACTGGCGTCCAGCCTTCCGGATCATAGAAGCGGAGCAGGTCACCATAAAGGATTTTATCGTTGAGACTTAGCATCTTAGCTAATTCCTCTTTTTCTTTTTTGATTTCTTCAATCTTGGCTTCATCTTCGACTATTTCTCCAGTCGCAGTATCGTAATACGTGTCGCCAAGTACGGTGTAATCCTTGCTGATGAAATCACCATTACGTAGGCCTACTACATCGTTATGCTCCTCTGATAGTAGATCTGTACCGAACTGGATATACTTAGATGAATCAATACCGAGCAAATGCTCAAGTGTCGGAAGGACATCAAGCTCGCCGCCGTACGTATGGTTTACTCCGCCTTCAAGACCTGGAGCCTTGATCATGAGCGGTACACGCTGCATTTGAGCATTTTGATAATCCGTCATTTCTTTTCCAGTAATCTCTTCCATAGCACGATTGTGGTTCGTAGAGATACCATAGTGGTCTCCGTAAAGCAGGATAACAGAGTTATCATACATTCCGGATTCCTTCAGGTCGTTGAAGAATTGTTCCAATGCTTCATCCAGGTAGCGTGCTGTCTGGAAGTAGTTATCGACAGTAGAGTCTCCGGTTGTTGCTTTATCGATCGTAGCGTCTTCTGGATCAAGTGTGAACGGATAATGGTTCGTCAGTGTGATCAAATGTGCATAGAATGGCTGATCAAGTGATTCAAGCAACGGCATGGACTCCTCGAAGAAAGGTTTATCCTTCAGACCGTAGTTGATCGAGTTTTCCATATTGTAATAAGTGGAATCAAAGAAATGATCGACTCCGAATTGCTTGTAAATTTCATCACGGTTCCAGAATGTCTTCTCGTCACCGTGGAATACAGCGCTCGTATAGCCTTGCTCCTGGTTCAGGATGGCAGGCGCTGCTTGATAAGTGTTAGTACCTTTTACAGAGAAAGCAGATCCTTGCGGAAGTCCGTATAGAGAGTTATCCATTAACAGCTCTGCGTCTGCGGTTTTACCCTGTTCTGTTTGGTGAAAGAAGTTATCGAAATAAGTTATTTGCTTATCATTCACAAGTGAATTCAGGAATGGTGTAACTTCTTCGCCATTCAATTTGTAATTGATCAGGAAGCTTTGGAAGCTTTCCAAATGAATTTTAATAACGTTCATGCCTTCTGCTTTTCCGAAGTATTTCGCATTCGGTTCAGCATAGTTTGCCTCAGTGAATTCTGTCACTTCGGATAAATCACTCGGACTTGCCATAACTCGCTGAGTAGAAGTCTTCGCATTTTGTATCGCATCATAAATTGTATAGTTGTAAGGTCCAAGATATTTCACCAAGTACGTGCGGTCGAATGTGCGCTGCAGAAGCTGCGGGCGATCGACTTCAGCTAGTCCAAGGTTGACTGCGAATAGAGCTACACCGGAGATGATGACCATGGCTGTCTTCCGGAAAGCAAGACGCTCGATATTCCAGTTCTTTCTTGTGTAAATATACAAGACGATCAGCAAGATGATGTCTAGGAAGTAGATGAAGTCATAACCTTGCATCAGTCCAAAGATACTGCCGCCCATACCGGAACTTAAATTATCTGTTTGCTTTAATGTTGGCAGGGTAATGAAATCATTAAAGAATCGGTAGTACAGAACATTGGCGTAAAGCAAGAAGCTCATGATGAAATCAATGACTAAAAGCCAAATCCCCATTCGTCTGCCTTTTGCTAGGAATGCAAGTCCCAGAAATACAATGCTCGCACTAAGCGGGTTTATTACTAACAGGAATTCCTGCATGCCATTTGTTATGTCCAGGTTAAATTCCTGTTTATAGGAAAAATACGTCTTGGCCCATAAGAAAATAACGGCCAGCGCAAAAAATCCTTTCTTTGAAGCCAGGAGCTTCTTCATTATCTTTCACCTCTTCATTTTCTTATCAGGCGTCATATTGAGTTGAACAACGACATAGATTCTATCAATTTATAATCTAAAAAACAACTAAGTCCCAAAACAAAATTGGGCTCATAATCTATAAATATAACAGATTCCTACGAAAAAGCAAAATGGGAAATTTATCCCGAAAAAAAAGAGTGCAATTTGCACTCTTTTTACAATGCACCTGCTGCACCGGTTGTCTGGGTTTCGATCGGCTGCTGATGTTTCCATTGCTTATATGCCGCTACATCCTGTTGGATCTGCTTAAAAGTGAAGGCGATGAGCGCAACGTCATCAAGCAGTCCTCCTGGAATAAAATCAGGTACAAAATCAATTGGACTTAGGAAATAGAGGAAGGTTGCTGCAATCATCAGCAGCGATTTTTTAGGCAGGTGGGTGTACGCACCTTTGCGCCAGTCGCGGAGCATGTCCACCATCAACTGCAAATCTGACCAGATCTCCGCGAGTTTACCTTTATTATCCGTTGCTTTAGTTGATACATTTGCAAGGAGCTCCTTCGATTTTTCCTTATCCTGTAGCAATGCTTTTGCCTTTGGAGTGTAAGCATGCCGTTTCTCCAGGAGCTGTTTTAGGTTCCATTTCATAAGGTGTGCCTCCTTGTTTGCTTCTAGTTTCTATTATGAGGAACAATTCCCTGTCATGCAAGGAAGGGGCTTCAGTCAATTTTTTTCACGAGCACCCGGTATCGTTCCGGCAGCGTATCTTTTGCCTTCACATGCTGCATGAAGGATTCTGCTTCTTCATATGTGTCAAAAGTGTATACTTCTCCGTCCTTTCCGACGAATTCAAGCTTCACTTGGTTTGAGTCGATTGCAATGACTTTAAACATAGTGCTCTCCTTTCGAATGCTGACAGCACCATTTGGCCGCTGGCAGAAAGAGCTGAGGTATCAGGTTTTTCCAGCTCAGATGACTCAAGATGATGTTATTTAAAAATGAAATTAAAAAATAGTTCACCTATCTATTATAAAGAAAGTAAGCAGAGAGAGGAAGCGAGAACTCAAAAATGGGGAAAAGCAGGCAGCGGGGGCTGCCTGCTTTTCTGTTGTTGTTAGAAATAAGTGTGGTGAGACGAACGAAATATGTGGGAGGTAATGCTGTTAGAAAACATATTTTATCGTTCTCAGTTATATAAACGTGCGCCAATATGGAATGGTTTCATTTTTTTTAAGAAAAGTTTCGAGAGGTTTAGGTTCAACAGGCAAAAGGTATAGTCTTTCAACTAACAGGATAAAGGAGATTGGTACCATGCAAGCAGTCACGTTCCAAGGTAAGGAAAATATCGAAGTCAAGTCAGTAGAAGCTCCTTCGATCGAGAAATCGACCGATATGATCGTACGTATTACAGCTACTGGTATCTGCGGTTCTGATCTGCATTTGTATCATGGTGGAATTACGCCGGAGAAGGATTATATCATTGGTCACGAACCGATGGGTATTGTAGAAGAAGTGGGACCTGATGTAAAAAACCTGAAAAAAGGAGACCGTGTTGTCATCCCATTCAATATTGGCTGCGGCGAATGCTATTATTGTAACCACCAGATGGAAAGTCAATGTGATAACTCGAATGGCAATCCGCATACTGATGCTGGAGGATTATTCGGGTTTGCAGATCAGTTCGGTGACTATCCTGGAGGGCAAGCGGAGTATCTGCGTGTACCATTTGCTGATTTCACCTCCTTCAAAGTACCTGAATCAAGTGAACTGAAGGATGAAAGTGTTGTATTCCTATCCGATGTTATTCCAACAGCTTATTGGAGTGTAGAAAACAGCGGAGTCAAAAAAGGGGATACTGTCATCATCTTGGGTGCAGGTCCAATTGGCCAGATGGCGCAGAAGTTTGCTTGGCTGAAAGGTGCAGAGCGCGTTATTGCAGTAGATAATGTACCGCATCGACTGGCGCATGCTAAACGAATAAATAATGTAGAAACATATGACTTTACCAATAATCCTGAAATTGGTTCCTTGCTTCATAGCGATACAAATGGCGGAGCTGATGTTGTAATTGATTGTGTCGGTATGGATGGAACAGTCCCGGAAGGTGTAACATTCGGTTCTGAGCATGACAACCAGTTCGGAACAATTCAGCCAATCATTACAGCTAGTGAAGCGGTTGGTAAATTCGGAACTGTTCAGCTGACGGGCGTATATGGAACAGAAGCAAATGGATTCCCAATTGGTGATTTCTTCACGCGGAACGTGACTCTTACAATGGGACAGGCTCCGGTTATCCATCTGATGCCGAAGCTATATCAGATGGTAGAGGAAGGTGTATTCGATCCTACGGATATCATCACACACACAATGAAAATTAGTGAAGCAAAAGAAGCGTACAAAATATTCGATGAAAAGTCGGATAATAACATCAAAGTACTATTGAAGCCATAAAAAACAGGAGCTGCGAGATGCAGCTCCTGTTTTAGTTTGTTTTGGTAGTTTCCTCATATAGATGTGATCTCTTTTTGAACCAATGGAAGGTATGCGTGACGATGACCTTCAGAATCGCATATCCTGGAACGGCTAAGATAACGCCAACTACGCCGAATAGATTTCCGGCAGTTAGGATAACGAATATGATTGTAATTGGGTGTACGCGAATGTTTCGGCCCATAATCTGCGGAGTAATCAGCTTTCCTTCTACTAACTGAACGACGGTCCAGACAATGATCAGCTTCAGGAGCATGAACGGCGATGTAACAATCGCAATAATGATCGCAGGTGTAATGGCTATCGCTGGTCCAAGATAAGGAACTACACTAGTGAACGCCGCGATGACAGCAAGTACTGGTGCGTAATCAAGACCAATAATCATATAACCGATATACAGCAGGATACCAATGACAAAGCTGACAATTATCTGACCGCGTATGTAGGAACTGATCTGATGGTTCATCTCGGACATTACTTCGTAAGTTTGGCTGCGAAAGCGTACTGGAAGCAATTTTAAAATATAGACTGGCAGTTTCTTGCCATCCTTCAGTAAATAGAAGAGGATGAAAGGCACTGTTACAATAGCTATGATTACTTCTGTTACTGCGCCGACAAAGCTCGTCAAGTTAGTGAACAAATTATTCAGCATGCTTGTTCCGCGAGTCTGTAACTCATTCAGAATTTGATTGAAATCAAAATTGCCTGATTGCTGAATCTGATTGACGATATTGCTGCCTGTTATAGATTGGACCACGTCAATGCCTTGCTCAAAATAGTCGGTACTATTTTCAATCAAGCTTAATGTCTGTTCCTTCAGTACAGGAATAACTAAGCTGATAAGAATTGTCAGTAGTCCAATAATTACAAGGTAGAGGACGATGATGGAATAAATGCGTTTAACACGCTTTTTCTCTAGGTAATTGACGATCGGCACTGTCAAATAATAGACAATACCTGATAATATGATGGGCAATATAATTGTTTTCACGATGACGACAATTGGCGTGAAAATAAATGATACTCGTGAATAGATGAGTACATTCAGCCCGATGATGAAAAGAATCAGCATCGCGATGACAAATTTATTATTTAGGAAAAATTTGCTGAATTTCCCCGGTTTGGTACGTTGTAAGTCTGGCATGGCAATCCTCTCCTCTTTGGCCCGCTGTTCCGTAATTCTATCGTTCCTTCTATCGTTCTATCATTATAGCCTAATATAAAGGCGAATAACCGTTATGTTTATTTTAATCTTATGCAATGAATTAATCTACTTAAGTACTCGATGTAAAGCAAGATTAAGTGTTAATAATTTAATTGGATAAGTTATTAACAACATTATCAACAGTAACATCTTTGTGAATTAAACTAAAAATAGACTTATGCACATTATCCACAACCTTAAGTTGGATAATTGTGCACAAGTCAGTTGGTACTGACATAATGTCAGTATACATCAAGCAGATGATTATAAAGCTTGTTCCAGCGCTTCGGATAAGGCAGGGAATCGGAATTGGTACCCACTGTCGAGCGCTTTTTTTGGATAGACACATTGTCCTTCGAGAACTAACGTGCTCATTTCACCCAAAGCTTTCTGTATGACTGGAGCTGGTGCTGCAGTCCAATAAGGGCGATGCAGAGTCTTGGCTAGTGTCTTGCTGAAATCCTTATTCCGCCGCGGAGAGGGTGCAGTGACATTGAGTGGTCCTTTGATGGAATCCTGTTCGATTGCATAAGCAATCAACCCTGCTGCATCTTGGACATGTATCCAGGAAAGCCATTGCTCGCCGCTGCCTATCTTCCCGCCTGCGAAATAACGGAAAGGCAGCTGCATGAGCGGAAGTGCTCCTTTATCACCCAAAACAATGCCAAAGCGTGCAAGGACCGTCCGGATTCCGAGCCTTTTTGCTTGCTTAGCGGTTTCTTCCCACTCATATGTCACGTCTGCCAGAAAATCCTGTCCACGCTTTGTTGTATCTTCGGTGAAAGCGTCTTGTTCGCTTGTACCGTAATAGCCGACAGCAGAACCGCTAACAAAGACTTTTGGCTTCTTCGACATTTTCCCGATCATATCAACAAGTGTTTCCGTAGCTTCCATACGGCTGCTTCTGATATCTTCCTTTTTTTCCTTCGTCCACTTGCCGAATAGGCTGGTTCCGGCCAGGTTGACGACTGCATCAATCTCCGGAAGCTCAGAAAGCGGGTCAAATCCTTTTTTCAGCCAGCCAATATACGTGACTTGTTTCGTATCCAGTTTCTTCTCTGGTGAACGAGTAAGGATATACACATGATGTCCTTCCTCAATCAGTGTCTCTGCCAGCTGCTTTCCCACGAAACCTGTTCCGCCGCTAATGACGATATTCATGATTGATTCCTCCTTTTGTATTAGGTAAGCTTACAATTTTGTATGGTGTCATTTCGTGTTAAAATAGAGACACAGAGGTGTCGAATATGGTTAAAATCACGAAAATCACGACCCAAAAAAACAATATCGGGCGCTATAATATCTTTCTCGACAACGGTAAAGGCGAAAAGTTTGGCTTCGGCCTCGATGAAGATGTCCTGATTACAAGCGGTATCACTAAAGGACAGGAAATCTCCGAGGAAGCTTTGCAGTCCATTATCGAAAAAGATGCTGCACATAAGTGTTTTACCCTTGCTTTACAGTATTTAAGCTACCGGATGCGTTCCAAAAAAGAAATAAAAACGTATTTGATGAAGAAAGAGCAGAATCCGACACATGTCGAAGAGACGCTGACTAGGCTAGAGGAACAGGGATACACCGATGATGCCTCTTTTGCCGGCGCTTTTGTTCGGACGAAGGTAAATACGACAAGCAAAGGTCCGCTCGTCATCCGGAAGGAATTGCAGGAAAAAGGTATTACCGGGCCAGCGGCAGATCAAGCGATGACATTTTACACATTCGAAAAAGAGCTGGAGAAAGCTGTCAAGCTTGCCGGTTCGAAGCTCCAGACAAAAGCAAAGAAATCTCATCAAGAGAAAATCCAGCTTGCACAGCAGCAGCTGCTTTCGAAAGGCTTTTCAAGTGCTGCTGCCAAGGAAGCGGTGTCCTTGGCACTCTCGGATTCCGATCAGGATACAGATGCAGAGCTTGAAGCAGTCCGGTATCAGGGAGACAAGCTTTTGCGAAAATATGCGCAAAAAGCGGAAGGCTATGAGCTTAATCAGAAAATTAAGATGGCACTTTATCGAAAGGGCTTCCCGATGGAACTGATTCAGAAGTATATTGAGGAAGCTAAAGAAAAAGACCTTTACTAACGGAAAGCAGGTGCGAAAATGCAATTACGTTATAGTGACTTGACAGTGGAGCAATTGAAGGAAGAAATGAAACAGCTGAAGATTCAGCAGCAGAAGGCAGAGCAAATGGGGAACTTCAGTGAATATCAAATTTTGGAGCGAAAACGGCAGATGGCCAAAGCTTATACGATGAATCCGGATGAGTTCAAGCCAGGTGCGACATACCAAATCAAGGGTGATAGGTCGCATGTTTTTACGATTGATTATCTAAACGGAGTTTTTGCCTGGGGCTATCGACGCCAGGGCAGTGAAAAAGGACAAGAGCTGGAAGCCTTGCCGATCAGTGTGCTCGGCAGGGTGACTATGTAATTGCCTCGGCTGGAAAGCCGAGGTATATTTTATCTGCGGTTTTTCTTTACTGCTTGAGTACGGATAATGATATCAGTCTGTGTTTGCTGTGTTTCTCCATTCACCTGGTTATTCGCATGTTTCGCTGTAGTGCGAGGGGACTGAATAACGGAATTGATGGTGCCTGTTTTAGAAAAACGATCAAACTTGGACATTTTATCTGCCTCCTCGAGCAAGGGTTGGATGCCCCGCAGTACTTCTAGCTTGTGCTTAATTTTCACGAATATGTTGGGATTTTGATGGAAGGGAAGAAAGATGAATGGAAAATAAATTCCGTGAGCTTGCTGCACTTTTGCAGCAGCAGAACGAACGATTGACAATAGATGAGGCTCGGACATGGGTTGAGATTCTTTGGGAGGATTTCGAAGCAACGCGTGCAAAGGCCGGTCGTAAGTATCAAGGACAGGAAATGACAGAGGCAATTGTGCGTCAGTGGATCCAGCATTATGGCCCAAGACTAGATGAGTTCCTCGACAGTAATCCGAAGTACCATCATCTATTCATGGAACGAAGACAACAATAAAAAAACCTGGAGAAAAAATCTCCAGGTTTTATAATGCAGACGGATTGTCATCTGTAATCAGTTTTCGCTGCAGCTTCTGTTCGGAGAAAATCCACCCGGTATAGGAGCTCATCACTTGATTATTATCATCGATTTGAACGACTGCTTTGAATGGATAATGCTGTGCACTATTATGGTAGCGAAGATCAATCAGCCGTAATTCGGTGAAATCATCATACATGTTTACTTCCCATGTAAAAACGGGGGAGAAGCTGAGAAAGGCTGCAATATTCTTGTCTTCTCTGGCAACTTCTATCAGTTCATTATCTGGCAAGGGCTTCCGTTCGAATTCATCAATGATGCGAAGCTGCCAATTCTCTACTTTCCCGACATAAAAACGATCAGGGGCAGTAATGGCAACACGCCAAAATGCTTGTTTCATTGTCGGTGAAGTAGCGATGATTTGAGCATCAGGTATTTTTTCTTTCACTTGTTTGATAATTCGTCGCTTATCCAAGTAACGCTTCACATAGTACAGGACAAGGATCGCGTAGATAACGGCGAAAGTAAGACCAGGCTCCATGCCGATCAGCCAAAGAACGATACCGATCACATGCATCGTGAAGATGAAAGGATCGAATGTGTTAATGAAGCCGTAAGCGACCCAGCGCCGGGTGAACGGCCTGTATGCCTGTGTGCCGTAAGCGTTGAATACATCGACAAATACGTGCAGCACAACAGCTCCGAATGTCCAAAGCCATAGATGCAGGAAGTTGATTTCTGGTACTAACACGTACAGCAGCAGGGAAATCGCTAGTCCCCACAATATGACAGCGGGCATGCTATGCGTAATTCCCCGGTGGTTTCGTAAATAAGAAGCATTGTTGCGTAATTTCAGTACTGTATCAAAGTCGGGTGCCTGTGAACCAAGGATCGTGCCAGCAAGTACTGCATTGAACAATACAGGATCTTGGTGAACAGCAGGATCGAGTGTGGCAAGCCCGCCTAGGGCTATTCCCATTACGATATGGGTACCAGTGTCCATCTTAATGTCCTCCTTCTGATGAAACCAAACCACCTAATACTTTTAATATTGTAACACGGAGCGTGAGTTAATTTGCAATTAGACGATCTACATGTTAAGTTTCAACATTTTTCTATAGATTTATTTCAAGATGATTTAATTAATTGGTTCCAGCAGGAAAAACGTGCACTGCCTTGGCGCGAAAATCAGGACCCCTACCGGATCTGGGTATCAGAAATCATGCTTCAGCAGACGAAGGTGGATACGGTAATACCCTACTTTCATCGTTTTATGGAACGATTTCCGACAATACAGTCATTGGCCGAAGCGGAGGAGCAGGATGTTCTAAAAGCGTGGGAAGGCTTAGGATACTATTCCCGAGCTCGGAATCTTCAAACCGCTGTACGTGAGGTGTCTGAGATATACGGCGGTAAAGTACCAGACAACGTGGAAGAGCTTGGTAAGCTCAAGGGCGTTGGACCGTATACAAAGGGTGCCATACTTAGCATCGCATACGGAATTCCGCAGCCAGCAGTCGATGGGAATGTAATGCGGGTCTTATCCAGAATTCTATTGATAACCGAAGATATCGCCAAGCCGAAAGCAAGAAAGATTTTTGAGGCAGCAGTCGAGGAAATGATTTCACAAAGAAATCCTTCTGCATTCAACCAAGGATTGATGGAACTCGGTGCACTGATCTGTACACCAAAAAAGCCGGCATGTTTATTATGTCCGGTGCAGTCGCATTGTACAGCATTCAAGCAAGGATTGCAGGAGGAGCTTCCGATTAAATCAAAAGGCAAGAAGCAGAAGACGATGCCATACCTTTCTGTTGTTGTGGAAAACGAGCAAGGAGAGGTACTTATTGAAAAAAGGCCTGAGGAGGGCTTATTAGCGAATCTGTGGCAATTTCCGATGGCAGATGCAACGGAAGTTTCCATGGAGCAGCTTGCGTATTGGTTCGGGCTTGAATATGGAATCGCTATCAAGCTAGAGGAGACTTTGCAGCCTGTCCGGCACATCTTTTCCCACATCATTTGGGAAGTGATTGTCTTGCGTGCAACAACAAAAGACAAAGTACCCGAGCAGGGCAGATTTGTTGCGCTGTCTGATATAGATGATTATCCATTTCCGGTTCCGCATCAGAAAATTCTGCAGCAAATTCGCATACCAGAATAAACCAATTTCTTTTTTGTCTTTTTTGGATAACAACGTCACATTCTGGAGAAAGTAATGTGGCGGAGGTGATAACGATGAACAAAAAGACACAATCTGGTACTGAAGTAAACCACGTAAAACAACAAAACCAGAAGTCCCGTCAAGGCGGTTCCAGCCAACAATACGGTACTGAGTTTGCTTCTGAAACAGACGTACAGCAGGTTCAACAACAGAACCAGCAGTCTCGTCAGAAAGCAACTGGCGGTTCCAGCCAACAATACGGTACTGAGTTTGCTTCTGAGACAGACGTACAGCAAGTTCAGCAGCAAAACCGACAGTCCCGCAAGTAAAAAGACGGACATCGTCCGAACTGTTACTTTCGTATGAACCGAGCCCTTCAGCACTTGCTGAAGGGCTCTTTTATCTTTGCTTGGACAACTATCAGCGTTTTTCATTTCCATTGTGTCTGAAATATCTTTATAATATAAAGAAACCATCTTACATAGGACAATAACAAAGGAAGGAAGATTCGCATGGCTGGCCCAGAGGCAGGAACGAAAATTCAGATACACAGCTTTAAGCATAATGGCCAGCTCCATCGGGTATGGGAAAGCAGCACAGTATTGAAGAGTACGGCAGATATCCTGATTGGTGCCAATGATCGGACGATGGTCACGGAAAGCGACGGACGGACGTGGATCACGCGCGAACCAGCCATTGTTTATTTTCATGCGAAGTACTGGTTCAATATTATCGGTATGCTGCGTACAGACGGCATTTATTATTATTGTAATATCAGCTCCCCGTATGTTTATGATGGGGAAGCGCTAAAGTATATCGATTATGATCTGGATATCAAAATCTACCCTGATATGACATTTACGCTGCTGGATGAAGATGAATTCAATGTACACAAGCGCCAAATGAATTATCCACCCGAAATCGAACGAATCCTGTGGAACCAGGTCGATATTCTGATCAGCTGGATCAGGCAAGGAAAAGGACCGTTTTCACCCGATTTCATCGATACATGGTATGAGCTGTTCCTAACCTACAGATAAATAACATAAGCTATGAATCCTTGCCGGAAGCGGCAGGGATTCATCATTGTGCACAACAGAGAGGTGATAGTGTTGAGCAGTACAAGACGGTATTTACAATTTGTAAAGCCGTATAAATGGAAAATTATTTTTACGATTCTGATTGGTATCGTTAAGTTCGCAATACCTTTATTGATTCCATTGATCTTAGGGTATGTAGTCGATCATGTTGTTAATGCAGATTTATCTACATCTGATAAAGTGAATCGGTTGATATGGTTGCTTGGCGGTTCCTTGATTGTCTTTCTCATCGTGCGTCCGCCTATTGAGTACTATCGGCAATATCTGGCACAATGGACAGGGAACCGGGTCCTCTATGATATCCGGAATCAGCTTTTTGATCACATCCAGCGCTTGAGTCTGCGCTATTATTCCCAAACAAAAACCGGGGAAATTATTTCTCGTGTCATCAACGACGTTGAACAGACAAAAAACTTCATTATGACAGGCCTGATGAATGTATGGCTTGATTTGGCTACGATTGTCATTGCGGTTGGTATCATGTTCACGATGGATGTGTCACTCACATTGGTCGCAATTGTCTTGTTCCCTGTATATGGTGTGGCAATCAAGTATTTCTATGAGCGTCTCCGCAGTCTGACAAGGCAGCGTTCGCAAGCTTTGGCAGAAGTGCAGGGGCATTTGCATGAACGGGTACAGGGTATTCCTGTTACACGAAGCTTTGCGCTTGAGGATTATGAACAAAAGCAGTTTGATACACAGAACCGTAATTTTCTAGAGAGCGCTATTCAGCATACGACCTGGAACGCCAAAACTTTTGCGGTAACAAATACGATTACGGACTTGGCGCCGCTGCTCGTTATTGGATATGCTGCATATGAAGTTATCCAGGGTAATTTGACATTAGGAACGATGGTTGCTTTTGCAGGCTTCATGGACCGTGTTTACAGCCCGCTCCGTCGACTAGTGAACTCTTCTACAACACTGACGCAAGCAGTCGCATCAATGGATCGAGTCTTCGAATTTATTGATGAGAAATATGATATTGAAGATAAGCCAGCAGCAGCGAAACTGACTAAGGTTGATGGACATGTGTCTTTTGAAAATGTTTCCTTTCGTTATGGTGAAGGTGAAGAGCTTGTGCTTAAGGATATCTCACTAGATGTGAAACAAGGTGAGACAATCGCCTTTGTCGGAATGAGCGGAGGCGGTAAATCAACAATCGTCAGTCTAATTCCGCGGTTTTATGATGTGACGGACGGACGAATAACCATTGACGGGACAGATATCCGGGATGTCCAGTCACGTTCCTTACGGGATAAAATTGGTATGGTGCTGCAGGATAATATCTTGTTCAGTGAGTCGGTCGAGATGAATATCAAACTAGGAAGACCTGAAGCAACACATGAAGAAGTTGTTGCTGCTGCTAAAGCAGCCAATGCCCATGACTTTATCGAGCATCTAACCGAAGGATACGAAACACTTGTAGGAGAGCGCGGCGTTAAGCTATCTGGAGGACAAAAACAACGAATTGCTATCGCGCGTATCTTCTTAAAGAATCCGCCGATACTCATCCTTGATGAAGCGACATCTGCACTTGATCTAGAGAGCGAACATCTGATCCAGGAAGCGCTGGAGAAGCTCGCATCAGATCGGACTACCTTTATCGTTGCCCATCGGCTGGCAACAATTACACATGCAGACCGAATCGTCGTCGTACAGGATGGACAGATTGTAGAGCAAGGATCGCATGTTGATCTGATGACACTTAAAGGTAATTACTTTAACCTTTACCAGATACAGCATCTGGATGAGGATTCAGGTACATTGAGTACAACTTAAAAAAAGGATAGATGGGCAGGTGGATTCCTGTTCATCTATCCTTTTTTTGTTAATTTGATATGTAACAGAATTCTATTATGATTGTAAATAAAATAACGAGAGCTTAGGAAAAAGGGGGAGGGTATTTTGAGAAAAGTTGAAGTGTTTTCACATAATGAAAACTGGAAGCTTATGTTCAGTGAAGAAGAAAGAAAGCTAAAAACTATTTTCGGAAATGAAATAGTGCACATTTATCATATCGGCAGTACATCCGTTCCGGAGTTAATAGCCAAACCAATCATTGATATCCTGCCGGTTGTTAGAGATATTCATATTGTTGATGTTCTGAATGATGAAATAGAAAATATAGGTTATGAATCCAAAGGAGAGAACGGAATACCTGGACGAAGATATTTTCAAAAAGGCGGAGATAAGCGTACGCATCACGTCCATATTTATCAGGTTGGAAGTTATGAAATAAAACGCCATCTGGCTTTTCGAGATTATTTACTATTTCATCCCGAGGTAAAGAAACGTTATGGACAGCTAAAGGAGAAATTAGTGGATAAATTTCCTTATGATATTGAATCATATATTAGTGGAAAAGAACAACTAGTGAAAGAAATAGAAGTGAAGGCATTGGAATGGTATAAAGGAGAAGAATAAATTTAAAATACTGCTAAAAGTTCCCCCCCCCTAGTTTAAGGCTAAGGGAAACCTGAAAGATGGCTTTCCGCAAATTACTATAACAGAGTCCTTAAGAAAATTAGCATATAAAGCAATAAAAAAAGTACATCACTCACAGGAGTAATGTACTTTATTCCTTCGGCATGACTACCGTAGAATCTTCGTTGTGGTATTTTAGGTAGCTGTTTAATAGTCGCTTCAGTCTGTCTAGTTCTCTGTGATATTCCATCAGACGAGAAGCGAGTGGAAGGAAGAGCATCTTCTCTTCAATTTCCTTGTTTTCGAATACGTGGATAAGCAGGTCGACGAGTGCCGGGATGTCCGGATCGAGCGTTTCGCGGAAATTGCTGTCTTCCTGCTGGTGCTTGATGCGTCCCATTGCGCTTAAGATTAGTTTTTCGTGCGACATGATTGCTTTATCGAGTTCTTCGACGAATGTATCACTTGAGCGTGTCGGAAGCTCAGTCATCTTATCGCCAAGGTCATAAACTTCTTGCAAAATACCGTGTGACTGCTTCAAGGTTGTGATCAGCTGACGAAAGACGACTAGCTTCCGAGCCTTCACGAGTTTTTGTTTTTTTGTGTATGTTCTTTCTTCTGTGAAACGGGTATAGATATCGTCTATTTTCTGGATTTCCGATTCGATCCGGGCTATCTCGTCCTTCAGTGCCGGCTGATCAGACCAACTGCGGGTCGCAACTCGGAGCCATTGCAGAATTTCGGTACTAAATTGATCGATTTTCTGCAGCAGAACGACTTCATACTTAGGAGGTAGAAAAACCAGATTCACGAAGAAAGCGGACAGAATTCCTAATGTCAGTGTCGAGAATCGCAGCAGTGCGAAAGGAAGGAAATCCATATCGCTCGTATTCTCCATTACTGAAACGAGTGATACGATCGCAATAACGCTTTCCCGTATTTTCAGGCTTACACATAGTCCAATTGTCAGGATGGCGGAAACGCCAATGATGATCGGTTCGGTTCCGAATGTATAGAACATTGTAATGGCAACAACCAGACCAACTACATTTCCTTTCACCTGATCCATGAGTCCGATATAGGATTGATAAACGGACTGCCGCATTGAAAAGGCAGCTCCGATTGCAGCGAATACCGGCGCTAAGCCAAGTAATGTTGCTGCATATAAGGCAAGTGTGATTGCCACGCCAGTTTTTAACATTCTGGCACCAAGTTTCATAGTCTTGGATCCTCCGTTCTTTCCTTGAAAAACTATTCTATATGATGTTACACGAATGCTCCTAGATAATAAAGTATTTACTGAAGAAAAATTTCAGACCAAAAAAAGGCATCAGCGAAAGTGCTGATGCCTTTAAGCATACCCTTATTTCATCTTTTCGAAGCTTGTTTTCACAGCTTCCAGTGTGCGATCGATGTCTTCTTCTGTATGAGCTGTCGTGATAAACCATGCTTCATATTTGGATGGAGCCAAGTTGATACCCTGTTCCAGCATAAGCTGGAAGAATTGAGCAAACTTTTCGCCGTCGGAGGCAGAAGCTTGTAAATAATTTTTTACTTTCTCATCGGTGAAGTATACGGCAAGCGCACCCTTCAAACGATTGACAGTAATTGTTACGCCAGCGTCTTTAGCATGCTGTAAGATACCAGCTTCCAATTTTACGCCGAGCTCTTCGAAGCGGTCATACACTCCTGGCTGCTGCAGCACTTCTAGGCAAGCGATACCTGCTGCCATACTGGCAGGGTTTCCGGCCATAGTCCCAGCTTGATAAGCAGGACCTAGTGGAGCTACCTGATCCATGATTTCTTTCTTACCGCCGTATGCACCGATCGGCAGACCGCCGCCTATAATTTTACCCATTGCTGTCAGATCAGGCTCAACACCGAGAAGTTGCTGGGCACTGCCATACGTGAAACGGAATGCAGTGATAACTTCATCGTAAATGACAAGTGCTCCCTTAGCGTGCGCATATTCATTCACTGTCTCGAGGAACCCTGGCTCCGGTGTTACGATACCGAAGTTTCCGACGATCGGTTCAACGAGGATACCGGCAATTTGGTCGCCCCATTTTTCCAAAGCATCGTACAATGCTTGCGGGTCATTGAATGGAACAGTGATCATGTCTGCTGCGATTGACGCTGGAACGCCAGCGGAGTCCGGTGTACCTAATGTAGATGGACCTGATCCTGCTTCTACTAGTACTGGATCGGAGTGGCCATGATAGCAGCCGGCAAACTTGATCAGTTTATTGCGGCCGGTATAAGCACGAGCAACTCGGATAGTCGTCATGACTGCCTCTGTACCAGAGTTAGTGAAACGAACTTTATGCAAGGAAGGAATAGCTTCCTTCAGCATTTGGGCAAATTGGTTTTCCAGTCGCGTCGGTGTTCCATATAATACACCGTTTTGGGCAGCCTTTGTAATGGCCTCTGTAATATGCGGATGTGCATGTCCAGTGATGATCGGGCCATATGCAGCCAAAAAGTCAATGTACTTGTTACCATCTACATCCCAGAAATAAGCTCCTTCTGCTTTTTCCATATAAACTGGCGAACCGCCCCCGACTGCTTTAAAAGAACGGGATGGGGAATTCACGCCCCCGACGATATGCTCCTGTGCTTCTTTATGTAATTGCTCTGATTTAGTCTTATTCATAATAGGTAAACCTCCGTAAATTTCTCTTATCAAGTATAGCATATGAGCTTCCAGCCATCGAAAAAAGCGTCTTGGTGCACATAGTCGGGACATGCCGCTCGTAAACTAATAACTATATATGAAAGCGGAGAAAGCCGTTTAGGAACGTAAGGATAAGAAAAGAAGCACAGAGGGGGTGTCCTTCCCGCGTAGGGATTCCTTGCTTATCCCCTAGTTCCTGACTTTTGCAGCTGGACCGGAGGGATGGACATGGTGTTTGTATTGGTGATTGTGATATTCTTTGCCCTGATTGGCTGTATGTATTCCTTTTTTAAACATGAGGTAAGAGCCTCTTCCATATTTTCTGTGGATTTGTTTTTATCTTTGTTATTTCTATATATAAGTGTCATGCTCGCTTTCGGCTTAATTTATTTCATTCTGTCAATCGAGGGCATCGTGCTTGCGGAAGGAGGCGACTTAATTGATTCGTCTCTTGCGGGTTCCTTGATGCACTCCATCTATTTCAGCGGCGTCACGTTACTCACTGTCGGCTACGGGGATATTCTGCCTATAGGAGTTGGGCGTTTCCTAGCGTTGATTGAAGCATTGATCGGATACCTTCTGCCGTCGGGACTTGTATTGAAAGTATGGCAGCACACGGTTGTAAGGCAGAAGATGAAGGGGGAAGGAGATTAGTTGTGCTCTTTGCTTAAATCGGATAGGCTAAGAATATATCAGAAACTTGAGGAGGCCTATTTATGACAACTGAAATTGGCAAAGCAGCACCTAGCTTCACCTTACCTGCGACTAACGGTGAAATCGTATCACTGCAGGACTTCAAAGGGAAAAACATCGTACTTTATTTCTATCCAAAAGATAATACACCTGGCTGTACGACAGAAGCATGCAGCTTCCGTGATAATCATGATAAATTCACTGATTTGAATGCAGTCATCATCGGAGTCAGCCCTGACCCAGTTGAAAGCCATGAGAAATTCATGAACAAATTCGACCTGCCATTCCTTTTGCTTGCAGATGTAGATCATGCAGTGGCAGAAGATTACGAATGCTGGAAGTTGAAAAAGAACTTTGGTAAAGAGTATTACGGAATTGAACGCTCTACTTTCATTATTGATAAAGAAGGAAATCTCCAGAAGGAATTCCGTAAAGTGAAAGTGGATGGCCATACAGAAGAAGCGCTGGAGTTCATCCGGGAAAATCTATAATAAAATCTGCGATCCAATGTACATACATTGGGTCGTTTTTTTGTTATTGTGGAAAATAAAGGGAGTTGATACTGTGAAAGATCCACGGCTTAATAAACTGGCCAAGCTGCTTTTGTCTCATAGTTTAAAGCTTGGTGAAAAAGAGAAGGTAATCATTAGTGCTGTTCCATCCAGTAAACCGCTTGTGAAAGAAATTATGAAAGAGGCATATGCGTTGGGGGTCATTCCGTTTATTGTTTGGCAAGAGGAAGAGACAAACCGGATAATGTTGGAGCATGCTCCAGATGAACAGTTCCGCTTACATGATAAATGGTTCCTAGAACTGTTTAAGAATGCCGATGCTTTTCTTGCCATCCAGGGAGAAGAAAATGATGCGGAGTTTGGCAGCGTCCCGAGTGACCAGTTCGTCAAGCATGGGAAACTGATGAAGACTTCTGATGATTATCTATACGAAAACCTCAAATGGGTCCTATTCGAATATCCGACACCAGGAGCAGCGCAGAAGGCAAAAATGAACTTTGATCAATTTTACGATTATGTACTCGATGTAAGCACGGCCGACTATGATGCAATGCATCAAGCCCAGCAGCCATTAAAGAATTTGATGGAGCTGACAGATCGGGTTCGTATTGTCGGTCCAGGAACAGATATTGTATTTTCTATAAAAGACATTCCTGCGGTCATTTGTGCAGGTACACATAATGTGCCGGATGGAGAAGTATACACTGCACCTGTAAAAGACAGTGTGAATGGTACGATTACATATAATACCCCAAGCCCTTACCAGGGTGTTGTTCACCAGAATGTATCCCTGACATTTAAAAATGGAAGAATTATCAAGGCCGTTTCCGATCAAACGGACAAACTGAATGAAGTGCTGGATACAGATGAAGGAGCTCGTTACATTGGTGAGTTCGCATTAGGTTTGAATCCTGTCATCAAGGAGCCAATGGGAAATATCCTCTTCGATGAAAAGATCTCTGGAAGTCTGCATTTCACACCAGGGGATTCCTATGATGAGACCGAAAACGGAAACAGCTCTTCTGTCCATTGGGATATGGTACTTATTCAGCGCCCGGAATACGGCGGTGGAGAGATTTATTTTGATGATGTACTTATCCGGAAGGACGGATTATTTGTGCTGGAAGAACTGAAAGGACTCAATCCGTGACAAGCGCATATACCGGAGGAGGATCGTGCGCATATAGTACATTATGAAACCTCCCCTACATGAAAATTGGCTCAGACGTTTATCGTCTGGGCTTTTTTTATGAAGGATGTCGCTTTTCGTGCGGAATGGAAAAGGGTTATAGTAGAAGAAGGCAAACAAACTTTCTTGGAGGGGATACATATGCAAGTATTAGTTGCGGTGAAATTAGATCAAAAAATGAAACAGCATTTCGAAAGCTCTTATCCAGGTGTGACATTCCACTTCAGTTCCTCAAAGGAAGAAACAGAGAAGCTGGTGAAGGATGCAGAAGTTTTGGTTACTGGCGGAAATGGAGCAGATGAAGCATCACTCCGTACAGCAGATAAATTGAAGTGGATCATGGTAATTTCAGCAGGAGTCGATTACCTGCCGCTGGATATTATCGCTGAGAAAGGTATCATGCTGACAAACGCAAATGGTATCCATCGTATCCAGATGGCGGAATATGCGATTTCGTCCATCCTTGCAGTTGCCCGTAACGAACGCGCGTTTCTGAAGAAGCAGGAAGAGCATGTATGGGATAAGGATATAATGATAGACGAAATCACAGCGAAAAAACTAGTCGTCGTCGGAGCTGGCGCGATTGGCCAGGAAGTGGCGCGTTTAGGGAAAGCGTTCCGTATGCATACAATCGGTGTAAGCCGCAGCGGATCTCCAAAAGACCATTTTGATGAAGTGTATAAACAGACTGATATCGAAACAGTTTTGCCTCATGCGGATTACCTGATTTCCATCCTTCCAAGTACGAAAGAAACGAAGTACTTCTATAAAGAGAATCATTTTGATCTTATGCCAAAGCATGCAGTGTTCCTTAACATGGGACGCGGAGATGCGGTAGCTATGGATGTTTTGCTGGATGCATTGAATAAAGAGAAAATAAAAGCAGCAGTATTGGATGTCTTCGAGGAAGAGCCGCTTTCGGAAGATCACCCATTCTGGGATCATGAACGAGTCATACTTACTCCGCATATGGCCGGTAAAACTCCTTATTACACAGAACGAGCAATGGATGTTTTTGAAAAGAACTTAGATATATACACAAATGAAGAAGCTGAGAAGCAGTATATAAATAAAATCGATTTAGACAGAGGATACTAATGAAGATTTATACCAAAACCGGAGATAAGGGAGAGACTTCTCTTATTTATGGATCACGAGTCCCGAAAGACCACCCCCGAGTTGAAGCTTATGGCACTTTGGATGAAGCTAATGCAGCAATCGGGACAGCTGTTAGTCTTTTTACTGCAGAAAACGATGCTTTTAAAGAATCATTGCAACGTGTACAGGCGCTGCTGTTCCATGCAGGAGCTGAACTCGCGACCCCAGCTGAAAAGGAAGTGCAATGGAAATTAAAGCCGAAGCACACAAATGATATAGAGGCTGAGATTGATCGGTGGACATCAGAGCTTCCGCTGCTGAAGCAATTTATTCTGCCAGGAGGCTGTCCCAGTGCAGCTGCCTTGCATCAGGCACGGACAATCGTGCGACGGTCCGAAAGATTGATTGTTTCCATGGCGGAGGGTAATCGCAACGATGAAGTATTGCGGTTTATCAATCGCTTGTCGGACTATCTTTTCGTTGCAGCTAGATATGCAATTCTTCTTCATGAGACAGAAGAGGTACTGCTCGTCCCGGATATTTGAAGGAAACGATGGTTTTTTATTGACAACATAAGGGAGACCCCTTTACAATTTAGAAGAAGTATAATGTAATAATAGTCATCGTTTAGACAAATGTTTTATTTACAAGTGAAAGCGAGGTGCATGACGGTGTCTGAACAGAGATTACAAGCAGCAGTGGAGCGATTAAAAGAATCTGGCGTCAGAATAACACCACAGCGTCATGCGGTGCTTGAGTTCTTGCTGAATTCCAAGATCCATCCTACCGCTGATGATATATATCGAGCGCTAGAGGATAAGTTTCCGAATATGAGCGTAGCGACGGTCTATAATAATCTTCGTGTGTTCCGTGAAAACGGGTTGGTGCGGGAGTTGACCTATGGAGATTCTTCCAGCCGATTCGATTGTGAGACAGAAGAACATTACCACTTGATTTGCGATCAATGTGGCAAGATTGTCGATTTCCATTACCCAAGCCTTTATGAAGTAGAGAAGCTCGCTGCCCAGGTTACAAACTTCGATGTGACCCATCATCGTTTGGAATTATACGGGACGTGCCCGGATTGTCAGCAAACAACCAAGCATTAACCTCAGCGGAATTCTTCTATAGATAGCAAAGCCTTTATCACACTGTGATGAAGGTTTTTCTTTTGTCAGGTAAAAAAGGATTTTGAAGAAATATGTTGAATAACTACTAAAATATATAGAATTACATTGCGGAGGGATCGCCTTGGAGAACATTCTTCGTCCGATTTATCAGGAACGTGCAAGTATGCCGAATACATTGGGTATCATCTTAGTGGAAAAGACGAGGCCGGTGAGCCCGACAACAGATAACTTCGATATGATTCTGTTAGTAATTGTCAAACACTCTGAAGAACCATGGTTTACGAAACACTATAGTTATGAAGGGAAAATAGCAGCAATGCATATTGTCGAAGAGACGCTCCTTCATTATTGGATTGATACTAGTACATATCGGCGGGCAGTCGAATGGATCTTCGAGGGGAAAGTGGTCTTTGATCGGAATGAGTATATCGAGAAACTGAAAATTGAACTGGCGAGTTTTCCTTATGAAAAGCGCAAGCTGAAAATGACAATTGAATTTGCGAAGCTTATTCGGTCTTATGCAGAAACGAAGGATCTCCATGACAGCGGGCAGTATCTTGATGCCTATACGCGGATGGTACGCTGTCTGCATTACTTGGCTCGGCTGTCTATAATTGAAAAAGGACATCATCCGGAAGTCACCGTTTGGAATCAGGTGCGTAGAATAGATTCGGAAGTATATAAACTTTGTGAGGAATTCATTCAAAGTAAGGAAGAAACAGATCAGCGTGTGCAGCTTATGCTCCTCGCAGTCAATGTCGCTATTAACGCCAGATCGCATTCTGCTGCTGAGCATCTTCTCCGTGTCATGCGTATAAAGGATGGAGCCTGGACCTTCGGGGAATTGAAAAACAGGCCGGAAGTGGAAGCATATGCGGCTGATTTGAGTGCGCTTCTCAATTATTTGGAGGAGAAAGAGATCATTGAAGCGGTGCTGACAGAAACAAAAGGCAAGGCTTTATATCATCGGGAGTATAGAATTAAAGAATTATGATAAAACATGTGAGAGGACGGCTGTTGGTAAAATTCATGCTTTCCTCTCAAAAATACCAATGTTGATGTGGTATTAGGACAGCTGCTATGGTAAGCTAATCTGGCTGTGTTCAGCATATCGGAATGAAATTGAGGTTTTTATAAAAAAACTGTTGACGATGATTTAGAATACATGTTATATTTATATGCGTCGCCAGGGAGCAACAACGGCTGACAAACAAGAAACAAAAAAACATGTTGACAACGAAAGTTGAAACG
>NZ_NPBJ01000015.1 GCF_002272075.1 Terribacillus saccharophilus | reverse complement strand
TTTAAGGGAACAAGCTCTTTAAAATCAAAGCAATTGACTATATCCATCAATCACGAAATAAATCGTTAAGATCATCATTACAGCGAGTAATATTAGCATAGTGTAGAAGAATGCCTTTTTACCTTTAGATGGTTTAGAATCCATTATAGTGCTCCTTTTTCGTAATCAATAAGAACATCATACCATGCTTGTCTTACATAATTCCATCGTTACTCCTCATACTAACGAGACGAGGAGGGAACGGCATTGAAAAAGCATCCAGGTAATAACGGGCAGGGCAAAACATCCAATACAGGCAATATGAAGTGGTGGCAGCTGTCGCTTGTCGGAATCGGCTGTACAATTGGGACGGGGTATTTTCTTGGTTCGGTAATTGGTATCCATTTGACTGGATCTTCCATCGTCATTTCTTTCGTTTTGGCTGCGATTGGTACGCTGATTGTATTTCTATCACTGGCTAAGATGACTGCAAATGATCCACAGGAAGGATCGTTTTGTTATTATGCAGGCAAAGCTTTCGGTGGCTGGGCTGCTTTCAGCTGCGGTTGGAGCTATTGGTGCTCGAATATCCTGATCATGGGCAGTCAGCTGACGGCAATTTCTCTCCTAAGTCAGTTCTGGTTCGAGAAGGTTCCTTTATGGGTGTTCTCTGCGATCTATGCAGTATTGGCAATTATCGTCGTGTTGGCAGGCGCAAAAGGGTTCAATAAGATGGAGAATATATTCGCGGTCGTCAAGACGGCTGCCATTACAATGTTTATTGTTTTAGCAGCACTTGTTTTATTTAATGTCATCTCTACGGAATCGACGTATAAGCCTTTTGAGGAATCTTTCCTACATGATGGATACAAAGGATTATGGGCTTCACTTATTTATGCTTTCTACGCTTTTGGGGGTATTGAAGTTATCGGATTGATGTCCATGCAGTTGAAGAAGAAGGAAGAGGCTGCTAAGGCGGGGACAGTCATGCTGATTGGTTTGGCGATACTTTATGTCGTTTCACTGCTGTTAGCAATCAGTATGGTCAAAACGCACGATTTCAAGATGAATGAAAGTCCATTTGTTACAGCACTATCGAAAACACCGCTTGATTTCTTTCCGCATGTGTTCAACGCAGCTGTTATCATCGCAGGCTTCTCTACTTTATGTGCGGCACTGTTTGCGGTAACCAACTTGCTCGTCACACTAGCGAAAGACAAAGATGCACCGCAGCTTTTCGCTAAAAAGCTGAAGTACAAGGACCTGCCTTTAGCTAGTATGCTACTGGCTGCAGTAGGTCTGCTTGCAAGTATTATCACAGCTTTATTATTGCCCGGGAAAATTTATGAGTACATCACCACAGCGGCAGGATTGCTGCTGCTTTACAATTGGCTGTTCATTTTAGCTTCGGCTTGGAAAAACGAGAAATTCAAAATGGGCAATAAGCTGGTTACAATCATTGGTGGTATCCTGCTGCTCGCTGGTATCAGCGGAACAGCTGCCGAGGCGGAAGTACGTCCAGGCTTATATGTAAGTGCCGGCTTTGCTGTACTTATTCTGATTATCGGCATTTGGGTCAAACGCAAAAAATCAGAGCACACTCAAAATGCCTAAATACCCAAAATAGATACCGAAGCCAAGCAGTGACATTCCAGAAACAAGGGTAATCAGCCGCAGCAGTCGATCATTAAGGAAACGGCGCAGACTGCTGGATAATAATGCAATCACATTATCCCAAAGAAACACACCGACAAAGATGCTTAACGTATAGAGTAGTAAATGGTCTGCCTCGCCTTGCTCGACGATTTTGGCGAGAACGGAGCCGTAAACACCTACCCAAAACATGATAGAAATCGGATTGACGAGTGCAAGGAAGAATCCGTAACGCAGTCCCTGCAGCGGAGCAACTGTCGTCATACTGGCGCGAGTCAATGTTCGTGTCTTCAGTACACTCTCTATGCCTAGATAAAGAAAAACAAAGCTGCCGAAGAAGTAAAGAAAAGACTGAACTACCGGAATCATGATCACATGATAAAATCCAAGATACACAAGCAGCATATACAGGATATCCGCCAGCATGGCTCCGACCCCTACGGATAAACTTTGCAGGAACCCGCCGCGGATTCCTTTTTCCATTTGAGCGGCGTTGACTGGACCGACTGGTGCAGAGAGACTTACTCCTAATAATATATAATTGAGTATACTACCCATGCTTGGCCTCCTTTTGGCTGACTTGTACAGCCTATTCAGAGCAATGGGAGGGTAGTCCATCTTTTTATTTTACAAATTATTAATACACTAGCTGAAACACGCATTTCTTAATAGGAAATGCGTGTTTTCGTTTTGATTCTAGCTATTACGACAGATCTTGCAGTTAAGCAACTGTAAAATCTGTTAAAATGGGCGTTTTCTGCTTCAAGATGTCGAATATGGTAAATTAACCCTTTTCTTGCAAAACATACGATTATAAGACAGAATAGCGAGGGGTGAACAAAAAGTCCTAATTTTTTTTAAAGGAGGATAGAGGTTGATAAGCTGTTCTGCCCATAAAAATCTAAGGGAGAAGATACCGATGTCGGACATCCGCAATATTGATTTTCATACAATTCTCGAGCAGTACAAGAATATGATTCATTACCATATCCACCGATTAGGTATCCGGGACACCCATGACGAGTTTCTTCAAGAAGGCGTGATGGCATTATTTTTTGCCTATAATGGATATGATGAATCAAAAGGCACCTTTGATTCCTACGCCAGTCACATGATCCGTCACCGACTCATTGACTACCTCAGAAAAATCATCCGCGAACAAGAAAAGACAGACCTCATCATCAATGAAGCCCACACAAAGGAAGTAATCCAGCAAGAAATTGACTTAATAGAAAAACAAGAATTCTGGAAGCGTGTCAAACACACACTGACTGATAAGCAATGGAAATGGGTGTACTGGTACATAATCCATGGTTATGCAGTGAAGGAAATAGCCGCAATTGAAAGTACCACAGAGGATGCCGTAAAGAATTGGGGAAAAGAAGTAAAACGTAAGCTTCGGGATAGTGCATTTATTCAGGAATGCAGGAAGAAGTAAGAAAAAGTAGGGGTGCATCTTCATGCACCCTTTACATATATATTAAAATTGTAAATTTCATGAAAAAATACAGTAAATAATATCCGCAAATTGGATATTTTATAGTAAACTATTTACATTATCATTTTATTAAATAAATGGCTTAGGATATAGCATAGCTTAGTAGAAGTGTTTGTACACCTCGAAACAAGAAGGGATAGTAAAAATGAAGAAAATTGCAATTGTTGGAACAGGATATGTAGGCTTAGTAACGGGAGTGGCACTTTCAGATATCGGACATGATGTCACATGCGTGGATATTGATGAGACGAAAGTTGCCAAGATGAATCAGGGCTTGTCTCCGATCTATGAGCCAGGTCTAGCAGAATTAATGACCAAAAATATCGAAAGAGGCAATCTTCATTTCACGACTGACCACAGCATCGCTTTCCATGATGCGGATGCCATCTATATTGCTGTCGGTACCCCAGAGAGAGCGGACGGTTCTGCTAATCTTGACTTTGTACAGCAAGTGGCTAGGGATATCGCTGCTCATGTAACGGACAAAGGTGCGGTTGTTGTCACAAAGAGTACGGTGCCTGTAGGGACGAACAAGCTTGTGAAGCATTGGATTACAGAAGCACTTGATCGCGACTTGCAGATCGATGTCGTATCCAATCCAGAATTCCTTCGGGAAGGCTCTGCCGTACATGATACATACAATGGTGACCGTATCGTAATTGGTTCAGAGTCTGAAGAAGCAGCAAATCTAATTAAAGAAATTAATAAACCATTCGGCGTACCGGTTTTCCGTACAGATATCGAGAGTGCCGAAATGATCAAATATGCGTCCAACGCCTTCCTGGCAGCGAAAATCAGCTTTATCAATGAGATTGGTACGATCTGCGGTAAGCTTGGTGCCAATATCGAGGATGTTGCCCAAGGAATGGGTATGGACAAACGCATTGGAGATAAGTTCTTGAATGCCGGTATCGGGTATGGCGGTTCTTGCTTCCCGAAAGATACGAAAGCACTTGTTCAGATCGCTGGCGGCGTAAATCATACATTTGACTTGTTGGAATCCGTTATTAATGTGAATAACAAGCAGCAGCAAATTCCAGTTGATATCGCACAAATGGTCCTGCGCGGCGGACTGCAAGGCAAGAAGGTAGCAATGCTTGGTCTTGCATTCAAGCCGAATACCGATGATATGCGTGAATCAGCAAGTATTGTTCTTGCACAGAAACTGACTGATCTTGGTGCGAACATCTCAGCATTTGATCCAATCGCTATGGACAATGCGAAGCGTTTGCTTCCAGAGACTGTTCATTATGCAGCGAGTACAAAGGAAGCATTGCACGATGCGGATGTTGCGATCATCGTGACAGAGTGGGATGAGTTCAAGGACCTACCGTTAACTGTTTTCGAACAGGAGATGAAACAGCCAATCGTTATCGATGGCCGTAACTGCTACCCGCTCAGCTATGTAGAAACAGCGAATATCGATTACTATTCTATCGGACGACCTTCTGTCATCCGTGCGAAAAAATCGAATCAGCCAGCTAATTAATTCAAAGCCGACAGCTTCTGCTGTCGGCTTTTTCTATGCCTGCTCCCGGAATAGGCGGGGTGTGAGGCCGGTATGTTTTTTGAATACTTTCGTGAAATAGCTTTGGTCATGGAAGTGGAGCAAAGCACAAATATGCAGAAGTGATTGATCTGTCAGTCGCAGCAAGAGCTTAGCTTCCTCGATGCGCAAATGCTGGATATAGGCCCGTATCGGCATGCCGACTTCCTGTTTGAACCGAGCAGATAAGTATGTCGGATTCATTTTTAGCATATCGGCCAGCTGCTTCAGCGTCAGAACTTCGTATAGGTGCTGGTAAATATAATGGACACAATGGGCGATTTTACGCGAATACGTTCCCGCTTTTATTTCGCTTACTTTTTCAGCAAATGCGCATAAAGCTTCGGTTTGAAGCCGTATAAGTGCAGCTAGATTTGTCTTCTCTTCGATCTGCTGGATATACAGATCGCTCATCGTAAAGGCAAGCTCTGGTGCCAGCCCTCCATCAATCGCGGCCCGTGTTGCTAATGTGATTGCTGTTATAGCCAGATTCTTCCGATTTCGCAAAGCATTCTGTTTCGCCAATGTCCCGCTCAATTCATCTGGAAAGCTTTGCAGCTGTTCTTTAACGAGATCTGGCTTGCCGGCGCGAATACAGTCGAAAAGCTTTTCCTCCAAATAAGGGTGATGGTGGAAGCTGATATTCTGTCTGTTTTCAGCTGACTGAATCATCGGCAGCGCAAAGGAATTTTTTTGCAGTGCAGTCGCATCGAGTTCCCGCTGGTACAGCATGTAATAAGCGAGTGAGCCGACATCAATCAATCTATCTCTTGATAAGCTTGCTTCTGGAGCTGGGCCAATCTGCAGCATACCTCCGTTCTCTTCAAATGGTATGTATAAAGAAACCCCTGTAGCCTCCTCCATAAGATATGGAGCATGGGAGAGTGCGGCTTCTGATTGATATGTAACAGGTATAGGAAAAGTCTGATGAAGCAATCGTGTGACGGTGGACCATTTGTTCGGCATACAGAACCTCCATTGCAGAAAATAGAACGTAACTACCAAAAAAACGAAACTAATACCAGAAATGTAATCGTTATCATTATATCATAAACATGCAGGGGTTTTGTAATAGGACAACTGGAGGAGGTGCCAAGCATGTATCTTGTAGTCGACATCGGCGGAACCTTGGTCAAGACCGCTTTGATGGATAGAGGCGGCAAAATCATCAAGAAGGACAGCCGACCGTCTTCCAAAGAAAATATCGAAGCTTTCGATAAAGTATTGTTTGCTAGCATCGATGACATGTACAGCGAGGATGTACGTGGCATCGCAGTCAGCACGCCAGGAGCTGTCGACACCGACACTGGTGTTATTTATAATGGCGGGTCTTTCCCGTTCCAGCATCGTGTGAATATGAAAGCAAAGCTAAAGGAGCGCTACGATGTGGCGGTTGAGATTGAAAACGACGGCCGCTGTGCAGCTCTCGCAGAGCTTTGGCTTGGCAGCCTTAAGGACAAGCGTGATGCTATCGTCTTAGTGCTTGGCAGCGGAGTGGGTGGCGGTATCCTCATAGATGGCAAGGTGCATCATGGCCGTAATCTGTTGGCCGGCGAACTGAGTTATGTGATGGATGCAGTTGACCCGGAATCAAAGAAAGCCACATTTTTCGGGTCAACTGGTTCAGCAGTCAACATGATAAAACGTATCAACAAGGAAAAAGAAGTTGCGGATGTTACAGATGGGAGAAAGGCATTCAAGTTTATCAATGCTGGTGATACTGTGGCGAATCAGATTTTTGATGAATTTTGTCTGAGCATTGCTGTGCAGATTTTGAATCTCCAATATATCTTTGATCCAGAAGTGTTTGCTATTGGCGGCGGCATCAGTGCGCAGCCAATCGTGACAGAACGGATTCAGCAAAGTGTAAAAGAGTTAAAGCAAGCGAATCCATTCCATGCTGCTGACCCAACAATCGTCAGCTGTCATTATCAAAGTGACGCGAATTTATATGGAGCTCTTTATCATTATTTAACGGAACATGAAAAGACAGGGAGGAACTAAATCATGGCAGAAGTGAAAAAAGAATTTCCACAAGGTTTCCTATGGGGCGGCGCTGTTGCAGCTAACCAGCTCGAAGGGGCGTATCAAGAAGATGGCAAAGGCTTGTCGACGGCAGATGTTTCGCCAGACGGCATCATGTATCCAACATCTGAGGATCCGGCTAAACTGAATCTGTATCATGATGGTATCGATTTTTATCATCGCTACAAGGAAGATTTGGCACTGTTCAATGAGCTTGGCTTTAAATGCTTCCGTACGAGCATCGCGTGGACACGAATTTTCCCGAATGGTGATGATGCAGAGCCGAATGAAGCAGGCTTGAAATTCTATGACGACTTGTTCGATGAAATGCGAAAGCAAGGCATGGAGCCTGTCGTTACTATTTCTCACTATGAGATGCCTTTGAATTTAGTGAAAAAATACGGTGGCTGGCGTAATCGTGAAGTGATTGGCTTCTATGAGAAATTCGCCAGAACTGTACTGGAGCGCTATAACGGTAAAGTGAAGTACTGGATGACGTTCAACGAAATCAATGTTGTATTGCATGCCCCATTCACTGGCGGCGGTCTGGTGTTTGAAGAGGGCGAGAACAAATTGAACATTATGTATCAGGCTGCTCACCATCAATTCGTTGCCAGCGCATTAGCAGTAAAAGCATCTCACGAAATCAATCCGGAAGCACAAATCGGCTGTATGATCGCGTCTATGACGACGTATCCGCTCACTCCGAATCCGGATGACGTATTTGCAGCTTTGGAGCAGGATCGCAAAACATTGCAATTCTCTGATGTGCAAGTACGCGGCTACTATCCTACTTATATGAAACGCTACTTCAAAGAAAATGACATAGAGTTTGAGATTGCGGCTGGCGATGAGGAAGTCATGCGCGAGCACACTGTTGACTATATCGGTTTCAGCTATTATATGAGCTTCATTGCGACAACAGATGAAGAGAAGCTGAAAGAAGCAGCAGCAGGAAACTTGATGACGGGCGTAAGAAACCCATATCTCGAGTCTTCTGAATGGGGCTGGCAGATTGATCCGAAGGGATTGCGTACAACGCTCAATATTCTTTATGATCGCTACCAGAAGCCTTTGTTCATCGTTGAAAACGGTTTGGGTGCTGTAGATAAAGTAGAAGAAGACGGCAGTATTCAGGATGATTACCGTATCGACTACTTGCGTGCTCATATTGAACAGATGAGAGAAGCAGTAGCTGACGGTGTTGACTTGATCGGCTATACAACTTGGGGACCGATTGACCTAGTCAGCGCCTCTACAGCGGAATTGAAGAAGCGATATGGCTTTGTGTATGTAGACCGTGATAACGAAGGCAATGGCACATTGGAAAGAACGAAGAAGAAGAGTTTTGGTTGGTATCAGCGTGTAATTGAGACAAACGGACAGGAACTATGATGGAAAGACACCTTGCTGCAAGTCAGCGGGTGTCTTTTTGGTTTATTGTGGGTGTGTATCCATTGAACTACTATGATTTGTCATTATAGATACAATAGTGCTAGATTGTACCACCAAAATCCTACAAATTTTGCTATACTAAAAACAACTAAGATGAAAAAGGTTGATTGCGATGCGGGAACACGAAGCTAGTCGGAATGAAATGGCTGGGTCTACTTTGAAGGTCGGTCAAATGAGAATAGAACGGATCAAGCCGGACAGTGTCTGGACAAAGATCGAAACGTGTAAGCTGACGACATTGATAGCTCCCTCTGGCTATGGCAAAACGACAATGCTCCAGGAATGGGCAGCGCAGACTGATTTGGAAGTAGGGTGGATGAGCCTCGAGGAAGAGGACATCCAGCGTGTCGCTTTCTGGAAGAAGGCGATTTTACATATGCCGGGTTTACCATTGGAGGAACGGAAAAAACTATTGGATATTATCCAGTCTGCCTCCTATTCGCCGACCCATTTTATTGCGACATGGTGTGCTTATTTGCGTGAGCATTCTGTGGCTGGTGCATTGATTATCGATGATTTTCATTTGATGACGAATTCTAATGAACTGCATGAATTGACATCATTATTGGAAGAGATGCCAAACACTTTCCACATCATTGTATCGGGACAAGTATTTCCAGGTCTTTCAATGAAACGACTGCTGCGGCAGCGCCAAGTATTACAGATCACTAAGCGGGATCTTATCTTCACAGAAGAAGAGATGGAGTCGTACATCCGAAAACATCTGCATAAGGAACCGACGGAGGCTGTTGTTCAAAATATTGTACAGCAGACGCAAGGGTGGGCTGCTGGTCTTCAGCTTATCCACATGTATGAGCAATTCCAGGAGGACTATTCCGAACTTCAATTTTCAAATATTGTAGTTGCAAAGCAGCTGATTCAGGAGATTGTCCAAAGCCTTCCTGAGAATGAGCGGAACTATTTGCTTAGCACGTCTATATTGAATACAATGCATGTCCGCTTATGTGACTATATCGTAGGCACAAGACGGGGCCGAGTAATCATGAGACGGCTAAAAACCCAAGGATTGCTCATCGAGAACCAAGAGGAGCCCGGCTGGTTCACTTATAATAAGCACTTCCGTACATATTTGAAAGAAATGCTCGATATGCATAGCACAGATATCAACAATTTATATATCCGTGCAAGCGTTTGGTACGAAAACGAGCAGATGCTGCTAATGGCTATCCAATATGCTTGGAAGGCCGGAGACTTGGATAGAGTGAAACAGCTTCTAGTTAAGGAAGCTCCTCGTCTCCTGCATGAAGGACGTGTTGACCAGCTGCAGGAATGGATCGGTAAACTGCCACGGAAGTTTATTTACCAATTGGAGCTAGGTATCATTTATGGCTGGGTGCAATGCCTTCGCTTTCAGCCGGAGCTTGCCCAGCGTCATGCCTATATGATGGAAGAGCAGCTGCTGCGCCGGGAGCTGAAGTTTTCTGAAGAAGAAGAAAAAAGGCATTTTGCCGATTTGTATACATTAAAAAGTTTTATTTCCCTGTTAGAAGATGATGCTAAGAGTACGCTGGATCATGCAAGCAAGGCATTGATATACAATGAGAATTCCAGCAGATACTTTTCTCATTCAGTTGACTATAACCGTCATGATGCCACTATTCTTCATTCTCCTATGGGTGGAGGCGGGGACTTACGTGCGGTTCAGCGTGTATACGATGCTCTGGCTCATACTGTTACAAATGAATCTATGTTCAGTGGCTATTATCATTTGACCATGGCAGAGCTTGCCTATGAATGGGGCATGGCCAGCAAAGTGAAAAATCATCTGGAACAAGCATTAACTATTGCTGATTTGTTTGGTCTGCCTGGTCTGCTTGTACCGGCATATATTCTAAAGGCGCGGCATGAAATGGAGCAGCAGGGCGATGCTCAAACAGCTAAAGCGACGCTTCATGCGCTGAAGGATATGCTGACAAGGAGCAATACGTCAGCAGATTGGTTCAAGAAAGCAGAAGCAGCAAGAACTCGTATTGCGATTCATCAAGGAGATACAAAGAGAATTCAAAATTGGCTTTCTCTATTCGTCCTTCAGGAGCCGCCAATGCAGCAAAAAAGTTTATTCGAATACATAACCCTCGTTTGGGCTTATGCTGCACTGGGTGAAGTAGAAATGGCGCAGCATTATATTAAGAAGCTGCTGCCGCTCGTGAAATTCGGCCATCGTATAAGTGCTGAAATCGAATTGTACGTCATCCAAGCGGTGCTTCTGTATCCAAATGAACGTGATCAAGCATTGCTCTCTATGAAAGATGCGTTGCGCCTCAGCGCTGATCATAGATATTTGCGCACCTTTTGGAAGAACGGTGAGACAGTACGCGATATCTTGAATGAACTGATGGAATCATCAGAAGTACCGAAGAAACATCAGAAGTACGTAGAACAGATCCTGGCGTACTGGTCAGAGGGAACAACAGAGCAGAAACTGCAGAACAAGCTGACAACTCGGGAGCTGCAGCTTGTCTATCATCTTCAGCTTGGCAAACGGAATAATGAGATCGCGGATGATCTGGAACTATCACTAGGTACGGTAAAAGTATATTTCCACCGAATCTATGAAAAGCTTGGTGTGAAAAACCGCAAGCAGGCGAAGGAATTGGCGGCTGGTCTCGATTTTTCCGACATATTGTAAAGAAGCTATCGATTTTGCAGAATGGTGCTGAATAGTGGAAGTATTTGTAGTAGAATGGAAGAAATGGAAATGCGGGAAGGAGGCGGCATTGTGCTGCAGGCTGTGCATCATATTGCAATTATTTGTTCGGATTATACAGAATCCAAGCGATTTTATACAGAGATATTAGGCTTACAAATTATACGAGAAGTATACCGAGAGGAGCGGGATTCCTATAAGTTGGATCTCGCCCTTGGGGATACATATGTAATTGAATTGTTTTCCTTCCCAAATCCGCCGGCACGTCCTAGTTACCCGGAAGCATCTGGGCTTCGGCATCTTGCTTTTACAGTAGATGATGTTGAAAAGGAAGTAGCTCGACTTCTAGCAATGGGTGTGAAGACGGAACCTGTTCGGATTGATCCTTTCACAGAAAAAGCATTTACTTTCTTCCAGGATCCTGATGGATTACCAATTGAACTGTATGAAGAGGAGGCCGCCAAGAAGTGAAAAAGGAAACGCTGCTGATCGGGACATTCATCCTTTTCCTTGGCATTGCCGTCTCAGCATTCTTCTATGTGCAGAACAAATCAGTGACGAGCAGTTCTCTTAAAGCGAATGAACAGAAAGAGCAGTCTTATGCTGCTAAAGCGAAACTAACGGAAGAACCAAAAGAAGTGAAGATCGAGCATATAGATGGTGAGTTTGCCCTCCAAAAGGAAATGATCACAGTGGAGGATGAAGAAGAAGTTGAATTAGAGCCTGAAACGGAGGAAGAAGTGCTGACAACTGAAGAACCTGTTGTTGCAGAAGATGACACAGAGGCGGGTTTTAGCTCTGATTCTGCTTATCAAGCACCAAGCTCTAGCTATACAGCACCAGCAAGCAGTTCACCTAGTTACAGTGGAAACAGCAGCTCCAGCAGTTATAGCGGAGGATCTTCTAACAGGGGCTCATCCAGTGGAAGTTCATCCAGCGGAAGCAGTTCGAGCGGCAAAGGTTCTTCTGGAGAGAAAACGGAGGAGCCTACAGCTGAGGAATCTGTTCCTTCAAAAGAACAACCAGCGGATAAACCAGTTGAAGAATCTAAGCCGCCTGTAATAGAAGAACCAGGAGACAAACAGGAGTCAGATTCTCCACCAGAAGAGCAGCCGGATCCATCCAATGACCCTGTTGATGGTGAAGAGCAAGACGGAAATAACGAAGAAGCATAATAATGTAGGACAGTCGCACAATTGTGCGGCTTTTCTTTTAGGGACAATGTTACGAGAGCTTCAGTTTGGGTAATATGGAGAGAAAGGCTTTCGACGCGGGGGGGATTTGTTATGAAGACAAAATATTATGCCATTATTGATATAGGGTCAAATACGATGCGCCTTGTCGTGTATTTACGTGACAAGAGCGGCAGAATTAAAGAAAAAGAGAATGTGAAGGTTGTCGCGCGTTTGCGCAATTATTTGACTGCAGAGGGTGTCCTGGATGAAAAGGGAATCCAGACATTGGTTAAGACACTTCGCAGTTTCCAAGAAGTAACGCGTTTTTATGAGCTGGAATCAACGACATGTGTGGCAACGGCAACCATCCGTCACGCGAAGAACCAGCAGGAAATACTAGAGCTGGTAGACGAAGAAACTGACTTCACTATCAGGGTTCTATCAGACTATGAGGAAGCCTATCTCGGTTATTTAGCAGTGGCCAACAGCACGCCGTTCCAGGATGGAATCACTGTTGATATCGGAGGCGGCAGCACCGAGGTGACGTATTTTGAGAATCGTAAGCTGCGATTCTATCACAGTTTCCCATTTGGAGCTCTATCGCTGAAGCGGCAATTTGTTGCAGGAGAGAAGCCGACTGAGGAAGAACTGGAGCATATCAATACGTTTGTATGTGAACAGCTAAAGACATTGGATTGGCTGCCGGACAAACAGCTGCCGATCATCGCTATTGGCGGCAGCGCACGGAATGTCGTCCAGATACATCAAGAAAAAGTCGGCTATCCATTAGCTGGACTGCATCAATATAAGATGAAGAAGCAAGATATTGAAGACCTGGAATCAGAGCTTGCTCCACTTAGCTTTTCCGAGCTGCAGAAGGTAGACGGTCTTTCGAAGGATAGAGCAGATATCATCCTGCCGGCGATACAAGTATTCCGCTGTTTGCTTGATATTGTAGGAACAACAGATTTTGTCCTCAGCCGGAAAGGATTGCGGGACGGATTGCTGTATGAAGTGCTACATCGCCGTAATGAGATGACATTATTCACCGAAGTACAGGAACGCAGCTTCGAGGAGCTGGCAAAGGATTTCGAGATTGATCGAACGCATGCACTGCAGCGCCAGAACACAGCTGTATTGCTAGCAAAGCTAGTGGAGAAAAAAGGTCTAGTGGAATTGAATGACCATGATACGTTCCTATTGAAATACGCAGCATATGTTTATAATGTTGGAGCTTATATCGATACCGAATCTGGAAATCAGCACACATTCTACCTGTTGGCAAACCGGACGATTGATGGTTTGCTGCATAAAGATCGCATTATCCTGGCGCTGCTTTCATCCTTCAAGAATAAATCATTTTATAATCGCAACGCAGAAGTATTCCAATCCTGGTTCAAGGAAGAGGAGCTGGCGCATTATCGGTTGCTTGGAGCGATTATCAAACTGGCAAACAGTTTGCATGCGACAAAGCGGAATATTGTAGCTGACATTGAATTGCAGGAGGACGGAGACGATCTGCTGCTTACCGTAATATGCAATAAAGATTGGCGTGCAGAATGGTATCAAGTAGAAAAACAGAAAAAACATTTGGAAAAGCAACTGCGAAGGAATGTAGAGCTCCTTTTCCGGGAAGATACCCATTCCTATATCAGTTAAAATTTACAATAACTTCATAATCACTTTTTTTGCTGACTGATATACTAGAAGTGAAGAATACTGTCGAAAAGTGGTGCATGGAAATTGAGAACAGAGGAACAGCTGCGGGTGGAATTGAGCAGCCCGAAAAATTACAATAACCGAGAGTTGAGCTGGCTTGCTTTTAATGAACGAGTGCTAGAGGAAGCGCTTGATGAGCGCAACCCTTTGTTGGAAAGGCTAAAGTTCCTGTCGATTTTCAGTTCCAATTTGGATGAGTTTTTCATGGTGCGAGTGGCTGGTTTAAAGGATCAAGTGAAAGCCGGTTTTAACCGTCCGGAGAACAAGGCTGGTATGACACCGAAACAGCAGCTCCAGAAAATCGGAGCAAAAGCACACCGTCTAGTAGAAATGCAGAACAGTTTGTTCCAGGATGCCATCATTCCGGAATTGAAGGAAGAAAAAGTAGAACTATTGAATATGGAGCAGCTGTCCAGTGCCCAGCTGCTCCGGTTGGAAACTTATTTTGAAGAAGAGATATTCCCGGTGCTTACGCCGATGGCAGTCGATGCTTATCGTCCGTTTCCGATGCTTTTGAACAAAAGTCTTAATCTGGCTGTATCCTTGTTGGACGAGCATGAATTGGATGAATCCGCTCAGCAAAAGACAGCGATCGTACAAGTGCCAGCTGTCCTGGACCGTTTTATCCAGTTAGAGGACACAAAGGAAGATGAACTCCATTTCGTTTTGCTGGAAGACATCATCAGTCACTATAGTTATAAATTATTCCGTGGCTATCAGATCAAGTCTGTCACTGTCTTCCGGATCACACGTAATGCCGACATGACTATCCATGAAGAAGGTGCACGTGATTTATTGAAAGAAATTGAGAAAGAACTCAAGAAACGTAAATGGGGAGCAGCTATCCGGCTGGAAATTCCGAAACAGGAATATGATTATAAGATGGTCACCTTCCTGACAGAGACATTGGATATTCACCGGAAGGATGTCTATGAGATCGATGGGCCGATTGATATGACAAGAATGATGCAGTTCTACAAGCTTGTTGCAGCAAAACGGGAGCACCTTGTCTATGAGACGCTCATCCCGCAGCCGCCTGCTGAAATTGGGACAGATGAGAATTTATTCGATGCCACCAATGATCGAGATATTTTCCTGCACCATCCATATGAATCATTCGAGCCTATTGTTGATTTCGTTTCGAAAGCAGCAGATGATCCCGATGTGCTGGCGATCAAGCAGACGCTCTACCGGGTGAGCGGCGATTCCCCTATCATCGATGCATTAAAGCGGGCAGCGGAAAAAGGAAAGCAAGTTACCGTTCTGTTCGAGCTAAAAGCGCGCTTTGACGAAGAGAATAATGTGCAGTGGGCAAAGGAACTAGAAAAGTCCGGCTGTCATGTTATTTATGGCATGACCCATTTGAAGACACATAGTAAAATCACGCTTGTTGTGCGAAAGAAGCATACCCGGATCGAGCGCTTTGTTCATCTTGGAACAGGGAACTATAATGATCAGACGGCCAAGCTGTATACAGATATGGGGCTGTTCACCTCCAAGCGAAAGTTCGGAATCGATGCAACGAATTTTTTCAATTATCTGAGCGGCTACACAGAGAAGCCAACCTTCCATCATCTTTCGGTAGCTCCATTTGATATCCGTTCTGATATCATCTCAATGATTGATGAGGAAATTCGCTTACATAAGCGTCATGGTAACGGGCGAATCATTATGAAAATGAACTCAATTACGGATAAGCCTATTATTCAGAAATTATATGAAGCATCTATTGCCGGGATTCAGATAGACTTAATTATCCGTGGTATCTGCTGCCTGCGTCCTGGGATAAAGGGCGTCAGTGAAAATATACGTGTACGGAGTATTGTCGGGCGATATTTAGAGCATACGCGAATCTATTATTTCCATCATAATGGAGAGGAAAAGATACAGCTTTCCTCGGCTGACATGATGACGAGGAATATGGAGAAGCGGGTGGAAATCCTTTTCCCGATTTTCGACGGACCTATCAAGCGACGAATTCGCGGAATACTCGATGTCATGCTGCGAGATAATAGCAAAGCAAGAGAACAGGATGAAAACGGCGTCTATCATTATGTGACGCGTGGCGATCAGGAAGAGCTGGTAGATAGTCAGCTGATTCTATTTAATGAAGCCTATCAAGTGATGGATGACGAAGAATGAGAATAGGATGCAGTAGCGTCCTATTTTTTTTGTCTTTCGACAGAATCTGCTGGGAATTATTGCTATAATGGATTCTAGCAATCTTAAACTGGAAATTCATTCTAGCAGAGGAGTGGAAGGCAGTGAAGGCATTTTTCATTACTTTAATATGTATTTGTGTACTTGCGATAGTCGGTACTGGCATCTACTTCTTCCTATCTCAGGAAGAAAACGATACGGCAAACAGTGAAGAAAGAGTACCGCCGGTTCAATCACAAATGCCAACTGAAGCGAAAGACAAAGAACTGAAACCAGTAGAAAAAGGAGAAGGAGCTTCTCAGCTGGAGGAACTATCTGGCGTTACGAAGGACTTCCTTTCTACGTTCACATACGAGCCCTATGATGAACAAATAGCTTATCAGAACGAAGAACTAGTCAAACAAATTATTAGTGACCAGCATGCGTATTTGAATGATCTGACCGGCTGGGGGCATATCGATAATGTAGATATCGGCTACCTGGCTCAATCAGAGGAATGGCAGCAGCTGCAGGAGGATGTCGAAAGGCTTCGAACAGAAGGCTTCGCCCCATCGGAAGCTGTTAACGACATGTGGAACGCAGAAGCATTCATGCGAATTGCAACAGACAGCGCAGATCTGAACAGCCTCCGATATGTACATCGGATTTTCCATGATATAGATGCGGAGATCAATGGAGCAGAAGTGGATAAGGTATGGGGTGCAACACGTGCGTTTGGAGCAGAAACAGAAACGCAGGAGCTCTATGCGTATATAAAGGGATAATAAGAGAAGCAGAGGGATATGTATATCCTTCTGCTTTTTTCTCTAAGATAAATGAAAGGGAAAACGGAAAAGCATGACGTTATTACTAAATGTAAGCGTTGAACACAAAAAAAATTATTGAAATAGATACATAAAAGTTATGTTCTTTTCGAATATATTTTATAGTCGGCAAGTCACGTAATATAGCGCGTATTCACTTAAATAAAGGGCTTTCAAAAGAATCCATTACTAAAGTTGGAGTATTTTACTTGAAAATCAGGACAAAAAGCGTATAATATTACCATATACTAGAAAGCGGGTGTAAGTATCAAGTTTTTCTACAAACTCGTATGCAAAATGCGAGGGCGGCATAAGATTGACACAATTACAGATTCTTGTAAATGTGGCTACGTAAGAAGTTATCGACAAGAGCAACACGAAATGAAGGATTTCTATCTTAAAGCCCGCTAACTCAACCATATAATTAAACAATGTTAATACCCCCTCCTTATTGGAGGGGGTATTTTAATCCACTTATTGTATTCAAGTAAAACCATCTTTTAAAAAATCATGCAGTATCTGAATCAGCTGTCTCTGTCAGGAACCTCAACCCTGCCAAATATTTGCGTCCGCGCTTTTGCACCCATTGGACACGGACATCACTTTCGCGGAAGCTGTTATGATCAGCGTGCAGACGCAGAACTTGACCTGGTTTAATTGGTTTTCTCAATTCGACTTGGCAGCCGCTCAGACTGTAATCGACTAGAGTGGTTTCCACTTTACCTTTATCCGCAAAATAAAGGACGCCTGGTACCGAGATAGTTTCCCTGATGCTCTGCCGCTCGGATTGTTTCGGTTCAGCTCGTGTTTGGCGGAAGAAGCGGGAAGTTGCATTCCATAATGTTGAATTTACATACTCCCGGCTGGAATAGATGTCAGGTGCATCGACGAATAGAATTTTAACAAGGGCACGGTACTGCTCTTTGGTTACATCCTCGAAGGATACGCCGGCATAGTAGCTCTTTCCTTGCTGGGACACCCAGTGCTTGTGGAGCTTCAAGCCTTGGAGTGAACCTGCCGATAGTATCAGTGTACTTCCAGCAGACAGCAGGTCAGCAGCTTTCGTATCAAGCAGTTCCAAACGAGCGCCGTATTCGCTTAAGTCGATGATTCGCACTGGGTGTGTCCTGTCAGTCACGCTGTCTTGTAGTTCTGCGTCAAGTGTCACGTCAAAGCGTTCCGCTTCACGAAATCGTGGTCGTTCCACCGAAATGATCAAAGCCATGACGAGTGCAACAGCATTATACAGCACCCAGAAAATATTGATATAAAGCATATCGACACTATCGTAAAGCTGTATTGGTGTATAAAGGTCGATTCCGATCATGATCATGCTGATGATGCTCATTGCGAGCAGAATGACATATGGTGTGCTTGTCCGCCAGAGGAAATGACGGCGATTATTCAATATACCTTTGCGGGTGACATTGAATTTAATCGATTTTCGGAAGAATAGTTCCGTAAGTACCGATACAGCCATGTATGGGGCAAGTGCCACTTCATAAATGTGACTCCAGATCGTCGTACGTTTATTATCTGCCATTCGGCGAAAAGCAAGCTGTGATGATAGGAACGCCGGCAGCCAGAACAATAATAGAGTCGAGAAATCAGTTTGCAGACTATAAATGGAGAATAGCAGGAACAACAAAGGTGCCAGCAAATAAACCATCTTATAGATACCGAAGAACCAGTAATGAATACCGTCCATGTACAATAAACGCTGCATGAAGCTAAGACCTTTGATTGTGAGCGGATTCCATTTCCGGATAACTTGGATATTTCCGCGACACCAGCGGTCACGCTGTTTCAAGAGATCGGCATACGTCTCAGGGGACAAGCCAACAGCTAAAGTTTCATTAACAAAGACCGTTTTTTGCCCATTTGTCTGGAGAAGCATACCTGTTGCCATATCTTCGGTAATGACGCCTGTTGCGAATCCGCCGATTTCCTCTAATGCACTGCGGCGGAACAAGGCATTACTTCCGACATACATCGTTGCATTGAAGCGATCCTTACCTTCTTCCAAGCGGCGCATGAAGAAGTCTTGTTCATTCGTAATATTATCCTCGAAGAAAAGATTGTACTGAAACGCATCTGCATTGTAAAACACTTGAGGTGCCTGGATGAATGATACTTTTTCGTCGGTAAAGTAGCCAAGCGTTCGCTCAAGGAAATTGGCGCGTGGCACCATGTCTGCATCCATCGTGACGATGATTTCGCCGTCTGTTTTTGTCATAGCGTGGTTCAAGTTTCCGGCTTTCTGATGTTTGTTATCGGGACGATCAATATAATACGCGTCCATTGATTCAGCCAGCTGGCGGATTTCTGCTCGTCTGCCGTCATCACAGACGTAAATTTTGAGCTTTTCCTTAGGATAAGTCATCATCTGACTCGCAGCGATTGTTCGCTTTAAGAGGTCAGCAGGTTCATTGTAGGTGGCAATATACACATCTACAGTCGGCAGCTCTTGGAATTCCGAAAGCGGAATTGTTTTCCGTTGGAACGGTTTCCAGGAGAGAATGGTAAAGACAACGGATTGTAAATAACCAGCCCATTCGGTCACGAGCAGAAAAATACCGAGTATCAGACTGAGTATGCCTATCGTCGGCAGGGTGAATGCTGTCCGCCAAATCAAGTAAACGAGGTTAATAGCTAGAAAGGCTGCCAGCAGCAAATATTTAGCAGCTAAATGCTTTCGTGCTAAAGCATAAAGAACGAGCAAAACGACTGTGGAAGCGATTAGCCAAATGATTTCTGAAGTTTGCAAGATGTATCACTTCCTTGCTTAGAATAATAGTTTTCGTTTCAGTGTGTTATAGGCCTTCTTCGGCTGTCCGTTTTCATCGAAAAGTAGCGGTTTGCCATTAGGGGATTCCTGCTCGGTAACCCAGCTGTGATTATCGGATATGCCCCATACGGTGAACTCTCCACAGGCAGGAGTATCCAGACAAACTTCCATCACGTCACCGAATCGTTCAGCTTGGACATTTTTTGCATCCCCATTATTCAGATTCTGCAGCTTCACATCCATTTCTGTGACGGCGATATCGAAGCCTGCATCTTCTATGCGGGTAAACCATTCCTGTATGCGATTCTTTGAAAAGCGAGGGTCAGCTGCATCTACATGCGTTTGCATGCCAATACCGTCAATTGGAATGCCGTCTTTCTTCCAATTGCTCAAGGCTTCCAGCATTGCTTCTGACTTGGCGTTGGACATTTCATTACCATAGTCATTGTAATAGAGCTTGGCATCTGGATTGGCCTCGCGGGCCCACTGGAAGGCGAGGGGGATATAATCAGGTCCAATCGTGCGGAGCCAAATCGTATCCCGTAAAGTGCCATCATCATTCCACGCTTCGTTGACAACATCAAATGTGTCGATGCTGCCCTTGTAGTGCGTAACAAGCTCCTGAATATGGGTTTTGAGTACTTGCTCTGCTGAGGCGCGATCTACAACCTGTTGGGATACCCATTCTGGGAGTGCTTCTCCCCAAACAAGCACATGTCCCCGGAGCTTGATGTCATGCTCCTCTGCCATTTGCACCATCTCATCTACTTTTACAAAATTGAAGGCTCCTTGCTCTGGCTGCATCGCATCCATCTTCATCTCGTTCTCGATAGTCCAGCTGGAGAATTCGGTGGTGGCAAGTCTTTGATATGTATCATCCTCCAGCAGCGGATCATAACGAATCGAGGAGCCTATAAGCAGATTGTCGTCTTGGGCAAGTTTGCGCAGCGTCTGTTTTTCCATTAGATATCCTCCTATGGCAATTCCGATAATGAGGATTGCTCCTCCGATCCAAATCCATTTACGCTTTTTCACAAGAAGCCCTCCAGTATTTATATAGTAATTATCGGATGGGATCGGCAATTAAGTGCCTTTTTCCAAAAGTACCCTCTAGTAAACCAGCCCATCCTAAAATGTAACTTTCCTCACATGACTATTTTTGTGTATTTTACACAAAAACTCTGAAATTGTTTGTCTTTTCTGCATATTGAAAGCCCTTCAATAGATTTCTACAATAAAGGTATAGCACATGTGCAAGTGGATTGGGAGGTGTCACAGTTGGAAGCTTTATCTCGCAATTTTTTCTTGTATTTATCAAAAAATCAGCCGTTGAATAAACTGGCTAATTTATATGGCATTCGAATGGTCAAAGGAAAAATCGTCGGAGGTGTGTCCTTCGATCAAGCAGTTCCGTTTATCCAGCAATTGAATCAAACAGGGATGAGTGTGACAGTCGATCATCTTGGTGAATACGTTGCTGATCCGCAAACAGCTGTAAAACGAGCTGGTGAAGCAGTTGAAGCTCTTGAGCTGATTAAGTCTGCAAATCTGGATGCACAAGTATCCTTAAAATTGACGTCATTGGGACTTGATATCAGTGAAGAACTTGTCCGTTTGAATCTTCGTCGCATCCTGACGGCTGCTGATCGTCTGGATGTGATGGTGACAATCGATATGGAGGATTCAGAACGCTGTCAAAAGACACTGGATTTGTTCCATGAGCTGAAAGCAGACTATCAGAATGTTAGTACCGTCATACAGGCGTATCTTTACCGCAGTAGTGATGATCTTGACAGACTGCAACATTTGCAGCCGTTCATTCGTTTAGTCAAAGGGGCATACAAAGAACCGAAATCTGTCGCTTTCCCAGAAAAACGGGATGTAGATGCGAATTATCGTAAGCTGATTGCAAAGCAGCTGGACAGCGGCAGCTATTCAGCGATTGCGACGCATGATGATCGGATGGTGTCCTTTGTTAAACATTATGCTCTAGAAAAAGGGATAGGGAAAGACAAATTTGAGTTTCAAATGCTATACGGCATGCGTCAGCAGCTGCAGCAGGAGCTGGTCAAGCAAGGCTATAAGGTCAGGATTTACTTGCCTTATGGTGATGATTGGTATGGCTATTTCATGCGCAGGCTGGCAGAGCGACCGGCGAATATTGCATTCGCATTCAAAGGTATGACCCAAAAATAAAGGAAAAGGAGCGATTGATCATGACGACACCTTATAAACATGAACCGTTCACCGATTTTACAGAGGAAAAAGAGCAGCAGGCTTTTCATAAAGCGCTGGAGCAGGTACAGAAGGTGATGGGAGAATCGTACCCGCTTGTGATTGACGGTGAAAAAGTGACGACCGATGAGAAAATCGTCTCTATCAATCCAGCGAACAAAGAAGAAGTAGTCGGCGAGGTTTCCAAAGCTTCTCAGGAGCATGCGGAACGTGCCATCGAGGCAGCGGCAACAGCTTTTGAAACATGGCGTTATACGAAGCCTGAGGAACGTGCACATATACTGATGCGCGCAGCAGCGATAGTTCGTCGCAAAAAGCATTATTTCTCAGCGCTTCTCGTTAAGGAAGCAGGTAAGCCATGGAAGGAAGCAGACGCGGATACAGCAGAAGCAATTGATTTCATGGAATATTATGCACGTCAGATGATAGAGCTTGCCCCTGGTAAAGCTGTCATGTCACGTGAAGGTGAAGCAAACCGCTACATCTACACAGCAACGGGCGTAACTGTCGTTATTTCACCATGGAACTTCTTGTTTGCTATCATGGCTGGTACAACTGTTGCGCCGCTAGTGACAGGTAACACGGTTGTTCTCAAGCCGGCAAGTGCAACACCTGTCATCGCTGCTCAGTTCGTTGAAGTGCTAGAGGAAGCTGGAGTTCCAAAAGGCGTTATTAACTTCGTACCAGGAAGCGGCGCCGAAGTAGGCGATTATCTTGTTGAGCATCCGAAAACAAGCATCATTACGTTTACAGGCTCACGTGATGTCGGCACACGTATTTTCGAAAAAGCAGCCAAGGTACAGCCAGGACAGCAGCATCTAAAACGTGTTATTGCAGAAATGGGCGGGAAGGATACAATCGTTGTTGATGAAGATGCTGATATCGAACTTGCAGCAGATGCAATCGCAGTTTCCGCATTCGGCTTTGCCGGACAAAAATGCTCGGCTGGCTCTCGTGCTGTTGTTCATGAGAAGGTATACGACGCTGTGCTTCAGCGCGTTATTGAAATTACAGAATCCCGTATTACTGCAGCACCAGAAAGTGCAGATGTGTACATGGGACCAGTCATTGATCAAGATTCGTTTGATAAGATTACCGAATATATCGAAGTCGGCAAACAGGAAGGTAAGCTCGTAAGCGGCGGTTCCAGTGATGACAGTAAAGGCTTCTTCATCCAGCCGACCATCTTCTCTGAGTTGTCACCGACATCCCGCATCATGCAGGAAGAAATCTTCGGACCAGTCCTTGGCTTCTCTAAAGTATCCAGCTTCGAGGAAGCAATCGACGTTGCCAATAACACCGAGTACGGCCTAACTGGCGCAGTCATTACAAAAAACAGAGCCCACATCGAATATGCTAAAGCACGATTCCACGTCGGCAACCTGTACTTCAACCGCAACTGCACCGGCGCCATCGTAGGCTACCACCCATTCGGCGGCTTCAAAATGTCAGGAACCGACTCCAAAGCCGGCGGCCCGGATTATTTGCAGCTTCATATGCTGGCGAAGACTGTTAGTGAGATGTATTAACGAAAAGCGAAGGAAATCGTTTAGAAACGGAGGAATAAGTGAGGGAGCCCGGAGTAAGGTGTATTTTCCTTACGTAGGATTCATCGCTTAGGCCGCAGTTTCTGGTTTCCGTAGCTAGACAACACAGAAAAGCGTAAAAGACCGGTTAGAAACGTAGGAATAAGTAAGGGAGCCCGGAGTGGGTGAATTCCTCACCCAGGGATTCATTGCTTACAGCGCAGTTTCTGATTTCCGTAGCTAGACACCATCGAAAAGCGTAAAAGACCGTTTAGAAACGTAAGGATAAGCGAAAAAGCCCGGAGTAAGGTGATTTTTCTTACGCAGGGTTTAATTGCTTCCGACGCAGTTCCTGGCTTTCGCAGCTAGACAGTCCACCAAGCAAAACTCGTCCAAAAACGAAGAAAAGCGTGCCATCACAGGCACGCTTTTTATATATGGGGAAATAAAAAAAGAAGGAAGATAGAGGAGAAGGGGTTAGCCGTCTAACTCTTCTTCGTTCTCTGGGTCACTTAATCTTGTCAGCCAGTCTCTGAACTCAGCATCATCTTTGCAATGAATTACCTTTGGTGTCTCTTCTAGTTTGTTACGCATGTTACATCTCTCCTTTTCGGTGTTTCACCCAGATTATACCCGATGCAGGATATATTGAAACCAATTTTACAGACTCTTCATCAATCTAACAAACACTTTGTAAAGTTATCTCCCAGACAATTTTTAGGATACAGACTTTACAAGCTGTGCCTCATCATGTATGATTTAAATCGTAACAATTACGAATTAGGTTTGAGAGGTGAATAATGTCTAATAGAACAAATAAGATTCCAGTCACTATTTTGACGGGATTTTTAGGAGCGGGGAAGACAACGTTATTGAACCGCATTCTTCGTGACGTGCGAAGTAGTAACACGGCCGTTATCATCAATGAATTTGGTGAAACAGGAATCGATGGAAAGTTTGTCGAGGAAACGAAGGAAGAAATAGTTGAAATAAATAATGGCTGCATTTGCTGCAATGTACGTGGTGATTTAATTAGAATACTCAAAGACATGCTCGTTCGTGCGCATAAAGATGGAACCGAGCTTCAGCGCGTGATCATTGAGACGACAGGCTTGGCAAATCCTGCGCCTGTTATTCAGACTTTCTTGATGGACGATGTTATGCGGTACTGGTTTGAGCTGGATAGTGTGTGTACAGTCGTGGACGCTTTACATACCGACAGACAATTGAATGCTCACGCAGTTGCTCGGGAGCAGATTGCTTTTGCAGATAAAATTATCATAAATAAACAAGATCTTGTTTCAGAAGAAGAGCTGAAACTACTATCAACACGCATGCAGGGAATGAATCCAGAAGCGGAAGTTTTCTTCACACAAAACAGTTCTGTTCCATTATTTAAATTGCTTGATGTATTCAGTTTTTCGCTTGATCAAAAATTGAGTGTTCGTCCTGACATTCTGGATCACCATCACCACCATCATGATGACATTCAAGCAATCGTGCTGAAGGATAAGCGGCAGATCGACCCGAAGCGTTTGGATATGTGGTTCTCTTATTTGGTTCAAGTGAAAGGTGAAAGCTTATTCCGCTATAAAGGTATTCTCCATGTGAAAGGGCAGAGCAGACGAGTGCTTTTCCAAGGCGTGCATATGCTGTTTGCAAGTACAACCGACAGAGAGTGGAAGCAAGGAGAAGAAAAGCAGAATGAACTGGTTTTTATAGGAAGAGAGCTGGATGAAGAAGAACTGCGGACTGGTTTTGCTTATTGTCTTGGTGATATAGACGATTTTCTTACAAAGGGCGCGTAAAGTTCGAAAAAAATTTCGTTATTTTCAAATCGTAACAATTACAATTAGGAGGAATGAAATGAACAAGAAAATACCTGTAACAGTTTTAAGTGGGTACCTGGGAGCAGGGAAAACAACGCTGCTAAATCATATTCTGCACAATCGTGAAGGCTTGAAGGTTGCGGTCATTGTCAACGACATGAGCGAAATTAATATCGATGCAGGATTGGTAGAAAACGAAGGTACTTTATCACGAGTAGATGAACAGTTGGTTGAAATGTCCAATGGCTGTATTTGCTGCACACTGCGGGATGATTTACTGGTCGAAGTAGAGAAGCTGGCGAAGAATGGCAGCTTTGACTATATTCTCATTGAATCAAGCGGCATTAGCGAACCTGTACCTGTTGCGCAGACATTTACGTATATCGATGAGCAGTTGAATATTAATCTGTCAGACTTTACGACTTTGGACACGATGGTGACAGTAGTGGATGCGAACCGGTTTTGGCATGATTTCGGCTCCGGGGAGAGTTTGTTGGATAGACAGCAGGAGGTTGCTGAGAATGATGAACGAGAAATTGCAGACCTATTGCTTGATCAGATTGAATTTTGTAATGTGCTGATCCTGAATAAATGTGATCTTGTGGAAGAAAAGGCCTTGCGTGAATTGAAGCATGTGCTGCGTTTGTTACAGCCGGAGGCAAAAATCATTGAAGCAACACAAGTGAATCCTAAGGAAATATTGTCTACCCAGTTGTTTGACTTTGAGAAAGTGAGCTCGTCTGCGGGCTGGCTGAAAGAACTGGAGAATGGGCCTGAACAGCACACGCCTGAAACCGAAGAATATGGCATCGGATCATTCACATATGTCCGGCAGCATCCTTTTCACTCAGAACGCTTTATGCAATTCGTAGAAACGATGCCAGATAACATCATTCGATCCAAAGGGATCACTTGGTGTGCGACGCGTAATCAATTCGCTCTACTGCTTTCACAAGCTGGACCAGCAGCGAATATCGAACCAGTATCTTATTGGGTTGCTTCCTTGGAAGAAGAACGGCAGGAGTTCATCCGAAGGGAAAATCCAACCATCAATCAAGAGTGGCATCCCGAATATGGAGACAGAAAAACGCAGCTTGTGTTCATCGGAACAGATTTAGATCAGCAAGCAATAACTGAGGAACTAGACAGCTGCCTGCTGACGGAATCAGAGCTGACAGAAGATTGGTCACAGCTGGCAGATCCTTTTCGCTGGAATATCCAAACAGCACACTAAGTAGGAGGAAAAAATAATGGCAAAGAAATCGAAAATCGCTAAAGAGAAGAAAAGACAGGAAATGGTGATGAAATACGCAGAACTGCGCAGGGAATTGAAAGAAAAAGGAGATTACGAAGCATTACAGAAATTACCTCGTGATTCTTCTCCGACACGATTGAAAAACCGCTGTGAAATTACCGGACGTCCGCGCGGCTATATGCGGCAATTCGGCATGAGCCGGATTAAATTCCGTGAGTATGCTCATAAAGGGCAAGTGCCTGGTGTGCGGAAAGCGAGCTGGTAAGCGGTGGATCAAAGAATACCGGTAACCGTCTTGAGCGGTTACCTTGGAGCAGGCAAGACTACTCTTCTCAATCATTTGCTTGCTAATACGCGGCACCTGAAAATAGGCGTGCTCGTGAATGATATGAGTGAAATTAATATAGATGCTGATTTGGTCGAGCAGGACGGGTTGAAGCGCACCGATGAGAAGCTAATCCAGCTAGAAAATGGGTGTATCTGCTGTACGCTCCGAGAAGACTTAATCATTGAAATCGACAAGCTGGCAGATTTGGATATCGACTATATCATCGTGGAGTCCACTGGGATTTCTGAGCCGATTCCGGTAGCACAAAGCTTTACGTATCAAGAGGATGTACTCGGAATTGACTTGTCTGCCAAATGCCGGCTGGATACGATGGTTACGGTTGTAGATGCGGGGAGCTTTTGGCATGATTATCAATCAGGAGAGTCATTATTGGATCGACAGCAGCAGGCCGTTGAAGAAGACGAACGGGAAATTTCTGATCTACTGCTCGACCAAATCGAATTTGCAGATGTAATTTTGCTTAATAAAGCAGATCAGCTGGATCAGGAAGAACTGCAGCGGTTGTACAGCTTGATGCATACACTGAACCCAGAAGCGGACATCCATCAAACGGAGTATGGGAAAGCAGATCCAGGTTGTATCTTGGATACGAAGAAATTCTCCTTTGAAAAAGCCAGCCAATCTGCCGGCTGGATCAAAGAGCTGAACAGTGAGCATATACCGGAAACTGAGGAGTATGGAATTTCATCTTTTGCCTATCGAAGGCAACGGCCGTTCCATCCAGAGCGTTGGATGAAGTGGCTGGAGAAATGGCCAAGTGAAGTAGTGCGGGCTAAAGGCTTTTTCTGGCTCGCATCTCGCCCGGATACAAGCGGCTTATTATCGCAGGCTGGCCAATCGCTGGCAATCGAGGCTGCGGGACCGTGGATCAGCACGTATTCGCCGGAAGAACAGGAAGCTATACGAGCCGAGGACGAGGAACTAGCCGCTAGATGGCACCCAGAGTATGGAGATAGAATGACGGAGTTAGTTTTTATTGGTATTGGTTTAGATAAAGAAGAAATAACAAGGAGTTTGGATGCGTGCTTACTAACAGATGCGGAAATGAAGCAGGATAGTGCCATATTTTCTGATCCGTTGCCAGCCTTTGTATAGAAAAAATCCGCTTTCCAAATGGAAAGCGGGTTTTTGTTAATCTAATTTAAATTGCTGCAGTTGCTCTTGTAATGTATTGGCATCCTGCTCAAGCTTTTCAGCTAACTCTTTCAATTGATCCATGCTATGGGTTTGGTCTGCTACAGATGCCGTAATTTCTTCTGTACCGGCTGCTGTCTGCTGGCTTATTGCGGCAATTTCGCCCGTATTGGTCGCTAGAGTAGCTTCTCTTTCCATCATGAGTTTCATTTCTTCCTTCGTCCTTGCAGTCAATTCCATGTTATATGCAATTGCCTGCTGGATTTGGATAAAGATTTCTTTTGTATTATTTACGGCTGTTTCTTGTCCGCGGACAACGTCGCCAGTCTTTGTAGCGAAGGCCGCTGTTTCAGCCGTTTCAGATTGGATTTCCTGTACGATAGAACCGATATCGCGAAGTGCATGTTCTGTCTGTTCTGCTAGCTTACGAACTTCATCTGCCACAACAGCAAAACCTTTGCCGCTCTCCCCAGCACGTGCTGCTTCAATTGCAGCATTCAGAGCCAGCAGGTTCGTTTGTCCGGCAATATCTGTAATCGTATTAACGATACCGCTGATATTAGCGGATTTTTGCTGCAGGTTCTGTACAGCTTGTTCTATCTTGCTCGTTGCTTCGATGGCGTCTTTTGATTGCTCAATCAATTGCTGCATCTGTGAACCACCGACTTTAGCCGATTCCGTCATTTCCAGCGCTTCTTCATATACTTGCTGGTTGTGCGCATTCACAAGTTTGATATTCTCAGATAACGCTTCTGTCGCAACAGTATTGCGTTCCATGATTTCAGCCAGACTCGTCGTACCAGCAGAAATTTCTTCCATAGTCGCCGCTACTTCTGCGGAAGTGGCTGCATTTTCTTCTGCATTCGCCGCCAGTGCCTGCGATGCGGACTGAACATTAGATGAGATAGCAGTGTTATGCTGCATCATGCCATGAATGTTACCAATCATATTATTGAAGCTGCTTGATAGATCGCCCATCTCGTCTGCGGATTTATTGTTCATCTGAACTGTTAAATCGCCATCTTCGACTTGTTTCATTTTATCTCGAAGCGTCTTGATAGGTTTAATAACGGAGTTTACAACAAAGAAAGTGACCAGCAGTGCGACTGCCAAAACAATTAAGACAGTAATTAGTAAAGGTGGAATTATCCCTTTTGCATCATCACTAAATTCCTGTGTTGGAACAATTGCGGAGATTGTCCAGCCGGTGCGATCATTTGTTGTAAAAGCCATAGCACGATTTTCATTTTCGAACTCATAATTTACTATTCCTGAGGAGCCGGCCTTCTGTATTTTTTTCCAGAAGTCTTCTTTAGAAGCATCTGTTGCAAGATGCTCTTTATCCGGGTGTGATAAAAATTGACCATTTTTATCAAACACAACTGCATATCCTGTCTTACCAACTTTTACATCTTTAGTTAAGTCAGTAAGTCTGGAGAGATTGAATTCAACAACGACAAGACCCTTTAGTTGGTTATCTGTATCAAAAACAGGTTTTACAGCGTTGACTACAAGTTCTCCGGAACCTTTGGAGATATACGGATCTGTATATCCAGGGTTTTCTTCCAGCTCCATACCTAGTTTGTACCACAGGCGTGTAGTAGGATCAAAATCCTTTCCTAAATCTGCATCCGGATATTGCACCATGTCTCCATTAATTGGCTGATAAAAAATCTTCTCTACATTTGGATTTTGTTTTGTGCTACTTTCTAATGTACGCTCAAGGCGCTCTGGATCATAGTTTCTGATTGAATCCATTGCACTAACGCTATTTACAGTTGATTCAATGTTATCTAGGAATAAGTTATAGATACTATCCAACTGTAGTATGGTCTGATCGCGCATTGTATTTGTCTGACTCTCAAGCATTGTCTCCCGACTAAATTCATAGCTCAAGTAGGCAGTAATCAAACCGGAAAGTATGAACATCGTGATAATTGGATAAAGAATTTTTCGAAGTATTTTGCGTGTGAAGAAATTACCTCTTCTTTTAGTTTCTTCCATAAAAAGTTGATTCCCTCTATTCTAGTTCTGTTTTCTTGTCTTTTATCGGTAGGAAAAAAGAATTATGTAGGTATTTGTGTAGGTATTTTCCGATAGGTAGGAAGATAACGCTTTCTCTCTTAAATAAACGGGAGAAAGGATGCATATTCACGACTAGGCAATCTATTCTGACTCGGTTATGATAAAAGAAAATGCTTAGGGGTATGAGCTATGGAGTTATTCGATCGGGTATTATCCATAAATGACTTGGATGCTGTTATCGATTTGCTTAGCTTCGAGCTGGAGCGGCCAGTGATTGTTGAGAGTGCCGACTATACGTTGCTTGCGTATAATTCGCATTACATCCAACATTTTGATGAAGCGAACCAGCAGACGATTTTCACGAAGAAGTGGACGTTGCCGATTTATGAAACTTTCATAGATGCAGGCGTCGTTAACAAGCTGAAAACATATGAGCGTCCTTTTGTAGTAGAAGCAATGCCGGATATAGGCTTGAATACAAGGATTGTAGTAAGTGCAAAGCATGAGGGCCGCATCATGGGCTACATTTGGATTCAGCAGATGGAGGAACCTTTGCCTGTTGAAGGATTTAGTTTTCTATATGATATTTCCTTTCACATTGGCAGACTTATTTATGACATTCAGAAGTCGAAGCTGAAGCAAGAGGAAAAAGAGGATCAACTTTATCAGAATATTTTTAATAAATTATATAAATCCGCTACTGATTTGGAGTGGGGAGCAAAGGAATTCTGCGTGAAGCTACCCGAACATTTTGCTGTTGCGGCTGTTGAACTGATAACTAAGGACGATAAGCTCCTTTACGATCTCCAGCAGGTTGCCCAGACATCCTTACAGCTTGAGGATAAACTGCACCATGTGCTCACACAGGACGACATACTGCTCATTGTACTCGGCGGAAAGCGAGCTGATGCACCAATCGAAGCATTAGCTAGGGAAGTCATCCAGCGTATCCGTGATTATGTGAAGGATAGAGATACAACTGTCCTGTGCGGCGTCGGCGGTATCTATCAAAATCCTCTCGACTTGCTGAAAAGCGCAAATCAAGCAAAAGAGGTGATTCATGCCAGCAGGCTGACCCATCGTCCAGTCTCTCTTTATTACAAAGAATTGCATGTATACCGGTATCTGCAGGCCATAGCTGACAAAAATGACGAGCTAGGCTATGAAAGTGAACATTTGAAAAAGATTCGAAAGCTTGATCCGAACGATAAGAAGGAACTCTTGAAAACCCTTGAAATATATCTGCTTCATAACTGTAAGATCAAACCTACTGCAGCAGCACTCTTTGTTCATCCGAATACGGTAAATTATCGGATTAATCAGATCAATGAGGCATTGCAGCTTGATTTGACGGATATGCTGCAGAGGTTTCAGCTGCTGCTGGATTTGATGACGAGGGGAAGAGAAGAAAAGTAATTTACGAAAAGGAAGAGTGCTAATGTCTTTTCAAATCGATATCCTTACTGCCAGGGAGTATAGAAAGGGTTTGCAAGCAGATTGTGCAAACTGCTTTGGCTTATGCTGTACAGCACTTCATATTGTGGCATCCAGCGACTTTGCTATAGACAAACCCGCAGGTGTTCCATGTCCTAACCTGGAGTCTGATTTTCGTTGTCAGATCCATAGTGAGCTGAGAGGGAAGGGCTATAAGGGATGTACTGTTTTTGATTGCTTTGGTGCCGGTCAACAAGTCTCTCAAACCACGTTCAATGGACAGGATTGGAGAGAAAGCAAGCAAGTCGCCGAAAAAATGTTCTCTGTCTTCCCAGTGATGGTCCAGCTGTATGAGATGCTAGCCTATGTTACAGAGGCGTTGTCTTACCAAGTGCCGCAGGATCTGCATAAAGAACTCACACTTCAGCTAAAGGAATTGGAAAGTTTAACAAATCTCGATGCTGGCAGCTTGTTAGATTTGGATATAATGGAGCTCCGAATGCCTGTGAATGAGCTGCTCTCCAAGACGAGCAGTCACATCCGAAGTTCTATAACAAACTCCATACCTGGCAACCGAGTATTGGACTATAGAGGTGCAGATTGGATAGGAAAAAATGCAAAAGGGAAAGACCTCAGGGCAGCAGATTTTAGAGGAGCCTATCTGATTGCAGCTGACCTGAAAGATACCGATTTACGGGCTGTCGACTTTATCGGCGCAGATTTGCGTGATGCGAATCTGGAAGGAGCAAATCTGTCTACTAGTATGTTCTTGACGCAGATGCAGATTAATTCGGCAAAAGGAAATAAACAAACAAAGTTGCCTTCCTACCTGGTACAGCCATATCATTGGGCATCTTAAGCAGAGGAGTATGTAGTGATGAAGATCATGCATTATACGATATTGCTATTTTGTCTGGTATTCTTATTTGCTTGCAGTGAAGAAGAAGTTGTTACTATCGGTAATCCAACTGCTGAGGAAATTCTCTTAATGGAAGAGGATGCAGATATACTTCAGCATAATGGAACTGTCTATCAAACAGGTATGGATTGGCTGGATGAGGAAGACGTCACCAAGAAGGAAAAGGTTGGTCAGATCAAAAAGTCTTCCACTGATGGCATATCTTTTGAAGATGGAACTGCCACTCATTTACCTGTTGGGACATCCATTTATTCTATAAACGAGAACGGATCTATCTTGCTGGCAGAAGTGGATGGCGAATTGATTAGATACGCTGTTTTGGCGGAAGGTTGATAGAAATAATAAAGAAGCGGGGCTTGGTTATAATCAGCTAGTTCGCGATTAAAGATAAATAATTTTTTTGCTGGTTTTGATGTGTGCTACTTTTTACGTATCGCATGTTAAGGAGTCTCCGTGTATTTCCATCGCTATTTAGTAGTTACTAATATCTCTTTCATATGGGAGACTTAAACAGCGCAGGCAGAATGCGAAGACTCCTGCGGGAAAAGCACAAGTCGAAGACCCCACAGCGGTGGTTTTCCGCGAGGAGGCTGAGGCTGTGCCCGCGGAAAGCGAAGTATTCTGCCGGAGCGGGATCCTTACGCGTAATTCGAATAAAAAATCCGAACGATGCAAATTTCTCATTTGATTTTGCATCGTTCGGATTTTTATTTGGGCTGTTTTTCTATTGAAAGTCATTCGACAATGCCAACTTATGATAGTAATGGAATTTCTCGATTTGCTGGGCTTCCCACAAGAATTGAGAATAATCGCGGGCATATCGGCGCATCAGGTAGAACAGTCCGTTCTCTTTGAAATAAGTGATAGCTGAATCGTATACATAATCCATTGTGTCACGATCGACATATTTCGCCCAAAGAATGGCGAACTGCCAGCGATACTCTAGATTGCCCTTTTCTTCACATACACGCATGCCAGTTTTGTAATAGGCTTGCGCTTGTTCAGATTTTCCAAGGATATAGAGGGAACGAGTCAGCGTGAACAGTGCTTGTACATACAAGGGATGTTCCGAATAGGTAACGGTCTTCATCAGGTATGGGATACCTTTCTCATCGGCCTGCTGTTTGTGGTACATGAGACCGATATTGAATCCGCAAGCAACAACCATATCTTCCTGTCCGAGTTTTTCAGCAATGGAGAGGGCTTCGAGGAGATTGTTCTCTGCCTTATCGAATTCCCGCAGATCGATTTGGTTTAATCCTTGGAGGGATTTGCAATTGGCTACCTTTAATTCGTATTGTGGATTTTTCGCGTAGATGGATATAGCCTGTTCCAAATGAAAACTGGACAAGGCATTGATGTCCAAATAATAGAATTGCATCGCTTTATTATAATGCAAGCCGGCATGCTCTTCTTCATCCTCAATTGCATGCATATGTAATTCTGCTTTTTCCAATAGATTGATAGCCGTAAAGTATTCTTTTCTGCTGTACTTCACGATTGCCAGAAAACTGTAATAGAAAAAAGACTGGTAATCATTCAGCTCATCCGGATTCAATCTTTGCAGCTTTTCCTCGCAAAGATCAATATCTCCCTTTAGAAAATCAAACCGCGCATCTAGCAGCAAAAAACGATCCCATAGCTCGTCTATAAATTCACCTGCATGCAAAGCGGCATATGCTTCCTCGCGCAGCTTAGCTGATTGAGCTCGGTCGCGTGTTTTTATTGTTTTATGCCATGTGTGTAAATGTGTAACAAATTGTTCCGCGCTTTCAATAACAGCCATATACCAATACTCCTATTAGTCATAATATGCTGGACGGTTAAGGGGGTGGTGTTAATAGACTGCGATTATAAGAAAACTACTTTCATCTGATTCAAAAGCAGCTATACCGTCCCTAAAAAGATAAAGCTAGTTTAACATATTTAGGCATTAGAAGCCTATTCCTATTGCCAAACAAATAGATGATTAATTTCGATAAAAGTATAAACATTTATAATTAAATGTCTAGACAAATGGAAAATAAGTTATATAATACAAATGAAAGCGCTTTTAATAAAATCAAGGAGTGTTATCCAATGAACAGAATCCTTTTAGCATGCAGTTCCGGTATGAGTACGAGTCTTTTAGTCACAAAAATGCAAGCGTTTGCAGATTCGATTGGAGAAGAAGCAAAGATTTGGGCAGTCGGTCAGGATCAGGCAAAAAAAGATATGGCTGATGCTGATGTTGTATTAATCGGGCCGCAAATGAGCTTTCTCAAAGGAGAACTTGCGGCTGAAGCGGAGAAATATGGTATCAAGGTCGAAGTAATCGACATGATGGCATATGGTATGGCTGACGGAGAGAAAGCGTATAAACAGGCGCTTGGACTGATTGGAGCTACATCATGAGCGAGCTGAAATTGGAAGAGCTGACTGAGGAGCAGGTTTGTTTTCAGATGATCCTGCATAGCGGTAATGCCAGAAGTAAAGTTCTGCAAGCGCTTCGGCTTTATCGTGAGGGTGACATAGAGAAAGTCAATGAAATGCTGACAGACGCTGAGGAGGATCTGTCACTTGTGCACAAGGTCCATTTCCAGCTGGTACAGCAGGAAGCAGCAGGCCAGCAGCAGGAACTTTCTCTTTTGTTCCTTCATGCAGAGGACCATTTTATGTCTACATTGACGATGAAGGAAATGGTCAAAGAAATGATACCAATTTTCCAAGAGCTGAAGAGCTAAAGGAGGAAGCAGGCAATGTTCGATAAGTTTAGTAAGTTTTTGATTCCGATTGCCGGTAAGCTGAATAACAATCGCTATCTCGGTGTACTGCGGGACGCCTTCATGCTGGCGTTCCCATTGACGATTTTCGGTTCGATCATGGTCGTATTGGCCAATTTGCCCTTCCTGGACAATGTGATGAGTGAATCACTGGTAGCTGGAATCCAGGAATCGCTTGGACCAGCGCCGAATGCCACAATGAATATCGCGTCTGTCTTTGTTGTGTTTGGTATAGGGTACTACTTGGCGAAAAGCTATGGTGTGGAAGCTATTTTCGGCGGAGCTGTAGCATTGACCGCATTTCTACTGCTGACACCATATGTCGTTTCGACGGAAAGCGGTGAAGTAGTAAGTAATGTGCTTGCTGTCGATCGTCTTGGAGCAAAGGGTATGTTCCTCGGTATGATTGTCGCATTCCTTTCGGGTGAGATTTATCGTTTTATTACACAGAAGAAAATTGTCATTAAGATGCCGGCAGGTGTACCGCCAGCTGTATCGAAATCATTCGCTGCCCTCATCCCGGCGGTTGTTACGCTAACCGTATTCTTAATACTTAATATCATTGTGACACAAGGCTTCAACACAAATTTACATGATGTCATCTTCAACACAGTGCAGGCGCCGCTTGTCGGACTTGGCGGAGGGCTTACGGCTACATTGATTGCCGTATTCTTCATCCAAATCCTTTGGTTCTTTGGTCTTCACGGACAAATCATTATCAACTCGGTGATGGATCCAATCTGGAATACATTGTCTTTGGAAAACCTGCAAGCTTATACAACTACAGGAGAATTACCGCATATCATCAATAAACAGTTTATCGAGGTCTATCTTGTTGGAGCTGGAGGTACGGGTATGACGCTGGCTGTGCTGGTGGCAATCCTTCTGTTCATGCGGAGCAAGCAGATGAAACAGGTCGGTAAGCTAGGAATCGGACCAGGTATCTTCAACGTTAACGAGCCGGTTATTTTCGGACTGCCGATCGTAATGAACCCGCTGATTCTGCTGCCGTGGATCATCGCGCCAATGGTCGTAACAGTCGTCAGCTATGTAGCAATGGCTATTGGTCTTGTGCCGCCGCCGACTGGGGTAACAATTCCATGGACCGTTCCGATTTTCATAAGCGGATTCCTGGCAACCAACTCGATTGCCGGCTCACTGCTGCAGCTTGTTAACGTCTTGATCGTATTCGTCATTTGGTTCCCATTCCTTAAATTCATCGACAGAATGAATATCAAACAGGAGCGTGAAGCGGAGCAGAAAAATGCAGCAGCTGACATAAAAGTACCAAAGGAGAAGATTTGATATGGAAGTAACAGAACTAAAACAACAGCAAGGTAACTATCAATTTCCTGATAATTTCTGGTGGGGTTCTTCCTCATCGGCGCCCCAGATGGAAGGTGCTGCGGATGTAGACGGTAAGACGCAGAACATATGGGATTATTGGTATGAGCAGGAACCGAACCGTTTTCATAACGGTATCGGTCCTGCCGATACATCTGGATTCTACTATCGTTACAAAGAAGACATTGCTTTAATGAAGCAAGTCGGCCACAACTCCTTTCGATTCTCGATTTCCTGGTCAAGACTGATTCCAGAAGGAACAGGAGCAATCAATGAAAAAGCGGCAGCATTTTATCAGGACGTAATTGATGAATTACTTGATAACGATATCGAGCCATTCGTAAATCTATTCCATTTTGATATGCCGATGGTGATGCAGGAAAAAGGCGGCTGGGAAAGCAGGGAGGTCGTCGATGCCTATCGAGATTATGCGGCAGCATGCTTCCGTCTGTTCGGCGATAAAGTGAAAAAGTGGTTCACACATAACGAGCCGATCGTGCCAGTAGAAGGCGGTTATTTGTATGACTTTCATTATCCAAATGTCGTAGATTTCAGGCGTGCTGTACAAGTTGGATATCATACGCAGCTCTCAAGTTCCCTTGCGATTCAGGCATATCGGGAACAAGGACAAGATGGTGAGATTGGTATCATTTTAAACCTGACACCATCGTATCCACGAAGCAGTGATCCAGCTGATGTGGAAGCTTCCCGGATTGCAGATGCTTTCTTCAATCGTTCCTTCCTAGATCCATCTGTGAAAGGTGAATTTCCGCATAAATTGGTAGACATACTTCGAAATGAGGGCTATATGCCAGTTTATACGGAAGACGATTTGAAGGTCATTCGTGAGAATACGGTCGATTTGCTCGGAGTGAACTACTATCAGCCGCGGCGTGTGAAGGCAAAGGAACATACTGTCCACCCAGATGCACCGTTCATGCCTGATAGATTCTTTGATTCCTATGAGATGCCTGGCCGGAAGATGAATGTGCATCGAGGCTGGGAAATCTACGAAAAAGGAATATACGATATACTTGTCAACTTGCGTGATAACTATGGAAACATCCCTTGTTTCATATCTGAAAATGGTATGGGTGTCGAAGGGGAAGAGAAGTTTCGCGATGCTGAAGGAATCATTCAGGATGATTATCGAATCGATTTCATTAAGGATCATTTACGCTGGGTGCACAAGGCCTTAAATGAAGGTGCGAATGTAAAGGGTTATCATTTGTGGACATTCATGGATAATTGGTCGTGGACGAATGCTTATAAAAACCGCTACGGTTTCGTGTCGGTTAACCTGGAAAAGGACGGGGAACGTACTATTAAGAAAAGCGGCGAATGGATGAAACAAGTCGTACAGCGACACGGTTTTTAATAGTGGCGGCCAATATGGCCGTCCTTTTCATTGGCAGATTGCTGCAATTCCAGTATTTTGATAAGCTAACAACAAACAGATCGGCAGCAGAGGAGGAACACTATGAAATATCAAGTGATATCAGAAGAAATCAGACATCGTATCGAATCAGGATTCTACCCTCTGGACCAGCCGTTACCAGATGAGCATAGCCTTGTCGAAGAATTTTCCTGCAGCAGGATGACAATTAAGCGTGCGCTTGATGTACTCGCATCGGAAGGAATCGTTTTTAGAAAACGCGGACATGGAACATTCATTGTACAGTCTTCCTTCCAATCGGACTATATTCACGTAGGGACGAATGAAACACTCGGCTTCACTAGCTTAATGAAGGAAAAGCAAGTCACCTCAAAACTTCTATTGTTTGACATGATTGCCCCAACAGCTGAAGTGGCATCGTATTTAGCCATTTCGGAAGATACGCCTGTCTATCATCACATCCGTGTACGCTGTGTCGATGATAATCCCCATGTAATCGAGGAAACGTATATGCCGACTCCGCTCATTCCAGGTATTACTCCGACCATCTTGCATAACTCGGTTTATGCATACATGGAAAAAGAACTTGGCTTGAAAATAGCGGGATCGCGCCGACGAATCAGAGCGGAGCAAGCAACAGCGCAAGACATGGAGGAACTGGGACTATCCGAAAATGAGCCTGTACTTGTGATTGAGCAGGTTGCTTATCTCAATACCGGTATTGCCTTCGAATATTCCTTTGCAAGACATCGTTTTGATAAGTTCGAAATTACAACAGTAAATATAAATGCTAAGTGACCCGTCAGCTTCTGGCGGGTCACATTTTTGTTGCGGCGATAGCATTCCGTACCTTTTCAACGGAAGTTTGGGCTTTTTCTTTCTGCCGCATAATGACTGTCACATAAAGGGCATCAATAATACTCAGCTGTGCAATCCGCGACGCAAGCGCTTCGGAACGATAATCGGTTTCCTCCGAGCTAGTATGCAAGGCAACGTCCACCTGCTGGCCGATAGGGGATTTTGGAAAACCGGTGATGGCGATCGTTTTCGCCCTTGTCTTCTTGACGGTTTGAAGCAGCTGATACGCATCCTTGCTGGCGCCTGAATGGGAAAAGATAAAAGCGACGTCTTGATCTGTCAGTTGGGAGGCAGACATGAGCTGTAAATGGGCATCAGGAAACGCAAAAGCCGGCACACCAGAACGAACAAACTTATGGTATGCATCCATTGCGACCATATTTGATCCGCCAAACCCATAAAACTCCACTCTTCTTGCCTCTAGTAGCAAAGTGACAGCTTGCTCCAGCTCTGTTTTTTCCAGAACCTGCAATGTATTTTCCAATGTCCTAATATTGGATTGAAAAATCTTTTCTGCAACCATTTTTGCTTCGTCCGTATCATTTACGTCTTCGTGCAGCATCTTATTGGGAGCGATGATTTCTGGTGCTAATGCAATTTTCAATGCTTGAAAGCCTTTATATCCGATTCGTTTACAAAAACGAGATACAGTAGCATCCGCTACTTCGAGCTGATCTGCTACTTGGCTGATAGTCTGGTGAACAATTTTTTCCGGGTGTTCCAAAATAAAATCTGCTATTTTTTTCTCTTTTTCACTCAGCCGTGGATAGTGGGAGCGGATCCCCATTAAACCTTGTTGTGCCAAGAAAATCAGCTGCCTTTCGTCCTAATTGTATAAGCAGTATAGCACAAATTCATTGAAAGCGGTTGCTATATGAAAATTATTTTCGTATTATGGTATCATAAATAGAAAATTATTTTGAAGGAGCTAACTTATCATGAATATTGGATTAATCGGTCTTGGAAAAATGGGATTCAATCTTGGTTTGAATTTATTAGATAACAACTTCGATGTTGTAGCTTTTGATGTAAGTGAAGAAGCACGTACTAAATTTGCTGAATCTAAAGGATCAGCTGCTAGTTCTATAAAAGAATTGGTAGAACAACTGCCAAGCCCTAAAATCGTCTGGTCAATGGTACCGGCTGGTGAGATTACTGATAAAGTGCTGGAGGAATTAAAAGGCTACCTATCCGAGGGAGACATCCTGATGGATGGCGGTAACTCCAACTACAAGCAATCCGTGGAACGATCCAAAATCTTCGCTGAAACAGGCGTTCATTTCTTCGACGTTGGCACAAGCGGCGGAACTGACGGCGCTCGTAACGGCGTGTGCACAATGATCGGCGGCGATGCAGAAGTATTTAAAACAATTGAGCCAATCTTCCAAGCGATTAGTGTAGAAAATGGCTATCACTATGCTGGTAAAAGCGGCAGCGGCCACTTCCTGAAAATGGTCCACAATGGAATCGAATATGGCATGATGCAGGCAATTGCAGAAGGCTTTGAAGTATTGGAGAAAAGTGATTACGACTTCGACTATGAACAAGTAGCGAAAATGTGGAACAACGGATCTGTTGTCCGTTCTTGGCTGATGGAACTAGTAGAATCTGCTTTCAGCAAGGATCCGAAACTTGATGCGATTCGCGGTGTGATGCATTCTTCCGGTGAAGGAAAATGGACGGTTGAGACGGCACTGGAGTTACAAGCAGCGACACCTGTTATCGCAATGTCACTTATGATGCGTTATCGTTCTTTGGACGAAGATACTTTCTCTGGAAAAGTAGTCGCAGCACTGCGAAATGAATTCGGTGGACATGCAGTGGTGAAACGCTAAAGAAAAGGGAGGAGAAGACGTTGGCAGCTTCCTATATGATCGGTGTGGACATGGGCACCACAAGTACGAAGGCAGTCCTGTTCACGACCAAAGGCGAGGTGATTGCAAAGGAAGGTATCGAATATCCTTTGCATTCGCCGACAGCTGAAACAGCAGAACAAGACCCGGAAGTCATCTATCAAGCTGTTGTCACAGCAATCCGGGATACGATCCAAGTTAGCGGTGTGGACAAAGCAGCAATCCGCTGCATCTCCTTCAGTTCGGCGATGCATAGTGTAATTGCAGTGGATGCAGACAATAAACCGTTGACAGCATGCATTACATGGGCAGATAACCGAGCGACGAAATGGACGGAAAAGATCAAAGAAGAGACGGATAGCCATAGCATCTACTTGCGCACCGGCACACCAATCCATCCGATGGCTCCTCTGTCAAAATTACGCTGGCTTAAGGAAGAACATCCAGCTACATTTGAACAAGCGGCTAAATTCATTTCGATTAAAGAGTATGTCTTTTTCAAGCTGTTCGGCAGTTATAAGATCGATTATTCTATCGCATCTGCAACTGGGATGTTCAATTTAGAAGAGCTTGCTTGGGATAAGGAAGCATTGCAGGTAGCTGGGGTTACGGAAGATAAGTTATCTGAGCCTGTTTCGACGACGTATCAATTCATTGGTCTCACAGAGCAAATGGCTGAACTGCTTGGAGTACTGCGGCAAACACCGTTTATCATCGGTGCCAGTGATGGTGTCCTATCGAATTTAGGTGTAGGCGCAGTCGATGAAGGTGTAGTAGCTGTCACAATCGGAACAAGCGGTGCAATCCGTGCTGTAACGGACAAGCCAACGACTGATCCGAAGGGCCGTATTTTCTGTTATGCCTTGACGGAGAATCATTGGGTCATCGGCGGTCCCGTGAATAACGGGGGCGTCGTGCTGCGCTGGGTGCGGGATGAGCTCGGAGCTGCTGAGACAGAAACGGCGGCTAGACTTGGTATTGATCCATACCAAGTGCTGACAAAAATCGCTTCTACGGTGAAACCGGGATCAGACGGCTTGCTATTCCATCCGTATCTGGCTGGAGAGCGGGCTCCGCTTTGGGATGCCAATGCACGCGGCTCATTCTTCGGTCTTGGTCTGCATCATAAAAAGGAGCATATGATCCGGGCAGTGCTGGAAGGTGTACTTTTAAATCTGTACTCTGTACTGCTTGCTTTAACAGAATTGACCGGTAAACCGAAAAGGATCCAAGCAACAGGTGGATTTGCGCGGTCTGAATTGTGGAGACAAATGATGGCGGATATTTTCGACCAGGAAGTTCATATTCCGGAAAGTTATGAAAGCTCCTGCTTAGGTGCAGCTGTTCTCGGATTATACAGCTTAGGAGATATCGATTCCTTTGATGTCGTGAATGACATGATTGGCAGGACACATCATCATACTCCAGACCCGGAATGTGTTGAAGTGTATCAGGAACTCATGAGTATCTATATTCAGCTATCAAGAAGCTTCCAGACAGAATATGAACGAATCGCTGATTTCCAGCGGAGGATGCTGCGCTAACGCAGCAACTTCCGCCTATAGGTTTGAAAGCGCTTAAATAGAGAGAGGGGAAATCGAGAGATGGAGATCTATCTTTTACTCATGACGTTGTTATCGATTGTAATCGTCATTATTGGTGTCACATTATTCAAGTGGCATGCTTTTATCAGCTTGACCGTCGCCAGTCTATTCCTTGCGATTACAGCAGGTTTGTCATTTGATCAGATTGTCGGAGCGTATGAAACGGGTGTCGGCGGCGTGCTCGGGCATCTCGTCGGTATTTTGGCGCTGGGTACCATACTCGGTAAGATGATGGCAGATTCCGGTGCTGGTAATCAGGTGGCAGACTTCTTTGTAAAGATATTTGGGCCGAAAAGATTGCCATGGGCAATGTTTATAGCCGGTTTCATTATCGGAATTCCAGTATTTTTTGAGGTAGGTATTCTGATAGTTCTTCCGCTTGTTATCAGTATCTATAAGACGACAAAGCAGAATATTTTGCTGATCGCTTTGCCGGTCATCGCCGGTCTTTCTATTGTGCACGGACTTGTGCCGCCGCATCCTGGTGCTCTTGCGGCTATCAGTATTTTCGAAGCAGATCTTGGGATGGTATTGTTGTACTCCCTTGTTATCGCTATCCCAGCAGGTATTCTTGGCGGACCGGTATTTGCCAAGTGGGTGCATAAGCGTGTTATTCCACAAGGTGAGCCTAACCTCATTAAAATCACCGAGCCGGAAAGCAAGCCAGGCACAGGTATTAGCTTCTTTGTTATCCTGCTGCCAGTTATATTAATGATTCTATCAGCAATTGGGCCATATCTGTCGCTTCCTAGTTTAGCAGAGAAACTGCTTGTCTTTATCGGAAGTCCGTTAGTAGCCTTATTGATTGCTGTATTTGCGGCTTACTACTTCCTTGGCTTCCGTCAAGGTATGAATAAGGATCGCTTGAAAAAAATGACGGAGGAATGCATTCTTCCGGTTGGTTCCATTATTTTGATTATTGGTGCTGGCGGAGGGTTCAAGCAGGTGCTTATCGACAGTGGGGTTGGTGATACAATTGCACAAATGTCTGAGCATTTATCTCTTTCTCCAATCGTACTCGCATTCATCGTTGCCGGCCTGATCCGAATTGCAACAGGTTCCGCTACAGTTGCACTGACAACAGCAGCAGGAATTGTATCTCCAATCATCGAGCACATGTCAGGCGTAAATCTAGAGCTTCTTGTTATCGCAACAGGAGCCGGTTCCCTCATGTTCTCCCACGTGAATGACGCAGGATTCTGGATGGTCAAGGAATACCTCGGACTTACCGTCAAAGAAACATTCCGAACATGGACCGTCCTCGAAACGATTCTATCGTTTGTTGCATTCGGCGGCGTATTGATTATGGATATATTTGTTTGATATAGTGAATCTCGATTATATAAGGCTGGGGCAAAAGTGTTTCAGCTAAATAAAAATCCGAACTGTAATGCGAATTTCTCTTAATAGAAATTGCATAAGTTCGGATTTTTTATTTGTTTTTTTAGCTATGACATACCTTTGATTGGGATAAAGGATTAGCGTAGGCGGAATACGTAGACTCCAGCGGGAACAGCGCGAGCTGAAGACCCCGCAGCGTGGTGTTTCTCAAACGAAAAGCGGAGAAGACCGTTTAGAAACGTAGAGATATGTAAGAGGCTGAAAGGGTGTTTGTTACCCTGCAGGGCTATTACATATATCGTAGTTTCTGGTCTTTGTAGCTAGACAATGTAGAGGAGGCTGAGGCCGTGCCCGCGGAAAGCGGAGTATTCTGCCGGAGCGGCGCTCAAGAGTATTTTTCGTTTTAAGAACTAAAATTTTATTTATGTCTCATCCTCTTGTGTCTTTTCTAAATTAATTTTGCTTATCAAGAGAAGAAGGATTATGATATCATCATGTGCTTTTCAGGAGAAAAGTAATGCAAAACAAATTTGGATGGTGAAATCAAAAATGAAACGTTTATATTTTCTCACTGTCATTCCTTTCATCGGGATGCTAGGATTCCTCCCATTTGCAAATAGAGTGGAACCTTTTGTACTTGGCATGCCATTCGTGATGTTTTGGGTGGTTCTATGGACTGTTCTTACTTCAGCAACCTTGGCTATCATGTACAAACTAGATCCACGGAATAAAGAGGATGAGAAAAAATGAATATTGCACTTATTATTATATCGGTATTTTTGCTGTTAGCAGTCTTTTTAGGAATCAGATCCACCAAAGGAAAAGACATGGATCTGGAGCAATGGACAGTCGGAGGCAGAGGGTTCAGCGGTATCTTCGTTTTCCTCCTTATGGCAGGTGAAATTTATACAACATTCTCCTTCCTTGGCGGAAGCGGCTGGGCTTATGGTAAAGGAGCACCTGCATTATATGTGCTCATGTATATTGGCTTGTCGTACGTGGTGTCTTATTGGCTCTTGCCGATCATATGGCGATACGCTAAGGAACACAAACTTGTGTCACAATCCGATTTCTTTGTCAGTAAATTCAACAGCCCGTATCTAGGTGTACTTGTTGCACTAGTCGGGGTGATTGGTATGCTACCTGTCATTGTCGTACAGCTCAAAGGCTTGGGAATCATCGTTTCACAGGCATCATATGGCGCTATTTCTATGCAAACTGCAGTTTGGATTGGCGCCATCAGCTTAACAATATATGTAATGCTATCGGGTGTGCATGGATCTGCATGGACAGCTGCGATCAAGGATATTGTTATGGTAGTCGTCATTTGTTTCCTTGGAATATATCTGCCCTTACATTATTATGGCGGATTCCAGCCTATGTTCGAGGCAGTCCATGCAGCAAACCCTGATTTTCTCAAGTTCCCGGATGAAGGTTACAGTATGACTTGGGTCATATCTACTGTCTTGCTGCTTGTGCTAGGTTTCTATATGTGGCCGCAAGTGTTCAGTTCCACATATACTGCGAAAAACGAAAAAGTCTTCCGAAAAAATGCGATCATCAGTCCGCTTTATACGCTTATGCTCTTATTCGTCTTTTTCGTCGGAACAGCTGCAATTTTGACTGTACCCGGGCTGGAGGGAGAAGATGTGGATCTCTCCTTGTTACGATTATCGATTGAGACATTCGACCCGTGGGTGATAGGCATCATCGGTGGCGCGGGCTTGCTGACAGCATTGGTACCAGGTTCCTTACTGATCATGAACACAGCTACGCTACTCGCGAAAAATATCTATCAAGTGTTTGCGCCTAAGACAAGTGACAAAACAATAGGAAAATTGGCGAGACTGTTTGTTCCGGTTGTTTCTTTATTGGCAGTCTACTTCACACTGCATGGTGGAGCAACCTTATCAAATATCATATTGATGGGTTATAGCCTAATGACACAGCTCGCTCCGTCACTATTCTCCAGCTTATGGAAGCGGAACTTCATTAATAAGTATGGAGCAGCAGCAGGTATCATTGCCGGACTAGCTGTTGTGGCTTATATCACAACAAGTCAAACTACATTAGTGGATTTAATCCCATCTCTATCTCAATCATGGAATGATGTGAACACAGGGATCATTGCTTTGGTTGTTAATTGTGTAGTCATGATTGTGGTGAGCTTGGCGACGAGAAGAAATCATGGTTTAGCTGGAAAATAGTTGGCGGCTGGGTCAGAGAGTTTAAGTTAAACAAAAAATCCGAACGGGTGCAAATTTGCATCCGTTCGGATTTTTTATCTTAGATAAATTGAGAATATAATTGCGCTCAAAGCCGCAGCCTTCGTGTGGTTGTCTCACTTTAAAGCAGTTAATCCATAGTCTTACAGGGAAAAAACTTTCAATCACTCATACTTTTTTAAGTGGATGTTTTTGAATTTTACTTACATAAGCTTAAACAAATTTTGTATTGTCAAGTTTAAATTGTTGATTTTTTGTAAAGTTGCTAATATAGGATTGAAAGCCCTTACAAAAAAACGCGATGTAAGAGAGTAATACGATTACATTCAATGGAGGTAACAATGAGAAATCTTCTGCGAGTATCGTTACAGGTGAAAATTTTAGGATTAGTTATTTTTCTCTTGCTCCTCGTTTTAAGCCTCGTCACTTTCATGGTTGCCTATATGGAATCGAATGAAGATGTGGAAAAAGCTGAGAACATGGCATTGCAGACGGCCAAAACCGTTTCTTACATGCCGGTAGTCCAAGAAACATTTATTCAGAATAGAGACCCGCAAGATATTAATTATGTTTCGGAACAGATCCGAGAAGAAGTAGGTGCTTCCACCATTAAAGTAGTGTCCCGAAACGGAGAAACGATGGGGATTTCAGGCGCAGGCTCACCTGTAGCACCAACGGATTACTACCGAGCCGTCGTGTTTGGCAGCAACTACATCCTTCACACGGGGGAAGGCAATGATGAGATCCTCAAAGGAATTTCACCTATATTAGTCGACTATGGGAATTACAAGAAATTGGAAGGTGCAGTTATAACGGAGTTCCAAATGAATGACATACATAATGAAATCACAGCTGATATAAAGAAAATCATCGCGGCCTCAAGTGCTGTATTTGTCTTAGGAATTGCAGGCAGCTTCTTTCTGGCCCGAAGTATTCGCAAAGATACATTAGGGCTTGAACCGTATGAAATTTCAACCCTATACCAAGAGAGAGATGCTGTTCTCCAATCCGTCAAAGAAGGAATTGTTGCGATTGATCAAAAAGGAATCATAACAATGATTAATGTTTCAGCCCAAGAGTTATTGGACCTTCCTGATCATGCAGAAGGTCAAACGGTATATGAAGTCATAGCTTCTACCCAATTCCTTGAAATGGTCGTTTCTAAAGAAACAATTGTAAATAAAGAGCTGCAATTGAAAGATAAGAATCTGATTGTTAACACAAGGCCGATGCGCATGAAAGATAACGTAATCGGTACAGTTATTAGTTTTAGGGACAAAACCGAGATTAAGAAGATGATTGATGCCCTGTCTGAAGTTAGACAGTATACGGAGGATCTTAGAGCTCAAGCTCATGAATTTACAAGCAAACTATATGTCATTTTAGGGATGATTCAATTAGGGAAACTTCAAGAAGCGATCAAAATGATTCAGGAAGAAACACAAGCTCAACAACAAGTAACAGAAATGTTTTTTAGAAATATCCGTGATGAGAAGGTGCAAGCCATAATACTAGGTAAATTGGCGAAAGCCTCTGAGAAGAAAATTAACTTTAAGATTGAAGAAGGCAGTTCTCTCGAGCCATTACCGGATCATATCCGTCTGACGCCACTTATAATTATCTTAGGCAACCTCATAAATAATGCATTTGATGCTGTTATGGATAAAGAAGAAAAGATTGTCTCATTTTTCGTTACCGACTTAGGGCGGGACATCGTTTTTGAAATAGCAGACAATGGAAATGGTGTTGAAAAAGGTACGGAGCAGCAAATCTTTCAAAAAGGCTTTTCCTTAAAAGGGAATAATCGGGGCTACGGATTAGCCCATGTCACAGAAGAAGTAGAAGTGCTTCAAGGGAATATTGAGATGGATAGCTATGAGCATGAAGGTACAATTTTTACCGTTATTCTGCCTAAGGATAAGGATAAAAGATTTGGGAGGGGTCGTTAATGTGTCATGTTATCATTGCAGAAGACGATTTTCGTGTAGCGCAAATTCATGAAGAGTTCTTAGCCAAAATGCAAAACCTCAAGTTAGTAGGGAAAGCAGGTAATGCAAAAGAGACCTTACAGCTGCTTAAAACCCATGCTGTCGATTTATTACTGCTTGATGTTTATATGCCTGACCAGCTTGGCACAGAACTATTGCCCCAAATCAGGCAGTTACATCCTCGTGTGGACATCATCCTTATTACAGCAGCCACTGATAAAGCCTTTCTAGAAGGAGCATTGGCCTACGGGGTCCAAGATTATCTAATCAAGCCGGTCACAATAGAACAATTTAAAGACTCCTTATCCCGCTATCTCAAGAAAAGGGAAATGCTTCAATCGACTTCTGAGGTTAATAAAGAGATCCTGGAGCAAGTATTCGGAATACATCAACCTGAGCAATCCGTCGCTCTTCTTCCCACAGGAATTGACTTTCGGACACTTGAGAAAATCAAAAAGCTTTTAGAGCAAGAGCATGATGGGATAACTTCTGAAAAAGCAGGAGAAAAAATAGGCGCTTCAAGAACAACTGCACGGAGATACTTGGAATATTTGGTCGGCACTGATGAAGTGAAAGTTGAACAAGTATACGGAATCGTCGGTCGGCCTGAACGGCGATATTACTTGGATGATCAGTCAGACTCAAAATAAACCTGGCGTTCGTAAAGAAAATGCCGTGAACTTAATGAACAAAACGTTCTTTATGTACTTAAAGCATTTAATTTTGTAAACGTTTACATTAATTATTCTACGAGCTAAGATGAATTCACTCAGTCATTCATCTTGGAACCAAGGTGTAGGACAAAAATAATAAGGGGTGCTTATATGAGAAAGTTCGGCATGATTGCTATTTTGTTTCTGCTTCTTTTTATGACAGCCTGTTCGAGCGGCGCTTCCTCAAGTGATGAATATCCTTCTAAAAATCTTGAAATTGTAGCGCCAGCTTCACCAGGTGGTGGTTGGGATTTAACAGCACGTTCGGTTGAAAATGTCTTATCAGGACAAAGTCTGGTTGAAGAAAATATCAATGTGGTAAATAAGCCAGGCGGAGGCGGAGAAGTAGGGTGGAAATACTTAGAATCCAAAGACTCTCATTCCCTGGCAATCAACTCAAGCTTAGTACTGACAAACAATCTTCTTGGCCAAAGTGAAATGACTTATGAGGGTTTCACACCAATTGCAACCTTGGCAACTGAATGGCAATCCCTCGCCGTTCCTCCCGATTCTGAATATGAATCCTCTAAAGAATTGCTGGAGGCGATCAAAGAGGATCCTGCTTCCATCAAAATCGGTGTAGGTCCGGGACTAGGGAATGATGACCATTTATCGCTTGTGCAGGCAGCGAGTGAATTTGGCATTGATCCTTCACAGCTGAATTTCCTCGTATATGAAGGCGGCGGTGATGTAGTAACTGCGCTGCTTGGCGGTCACGTCGATGCAGTCACTACATCGTTATCTGAAGTGAAGGATCAGTATCTTGCTGACAAACTCAATATTCTGGCAGTATCCTCTGATAAACCGGTGGAAGGAATTGAAGATGTTCCAACTTGGACTGATCAAGGGATAGACCTTGTATTCCCTCACTGGAGAGGAATCATGGGACCTCCGGATATGACGGAAGAAGAAATTGCTTATTGGGATGAAAAGCTAAGCGAAATGGTTGAAACCGAAGAATGGCAAGAGGTCTTGGAAAATAATGATTGGGAAGGATTCTATAAAAATAGTGAAGAGACGAAAGCTTTTATGGATGAACAGCACAACTTGTATAAGACGCTGATAGAAGACTCTGGCTTGATTAAATAGGAACAAAAGAGGTGATTTTTAAATGAAAGCGATCAAATTAAGTGTTCCTATCTTCTTTATTCTATTTAGCGCTGTATTTCTAATTGCTTCCTTTAACTTACCAAAGGCAAGCTTAGGAAATCCCAATGCGCCCATATACTTTCCAGCAGGATTAAGCATCATAATGCTGATCTTCAGCATTATCTATCTGTTCCAGGAGCTTAAGAAACTTGATAAAGAAAACAAATATATCAAACAGATGCTTTCTGGAAGAACACCGAAGTTGATAGGCTTTACGATTTTGCTGGGAGTCATTTACGCCTTTGTATTCGATCGCATCGGTTTCCTTTATTCCACCATCCTTTATTTAGGAGGTCTTCTGTTTTATATTAACGGCATCAAAAAATGGCTTGTTAACATCATTGTCACTGTTGCCTTTTCCTTTTTATCATGGTACGCATTCAGCGTTTTACTTGGAGTCAGTTTACCTTAGGAGGTGATGAGATGGACGGAAGCAGTTTTATGGAAGGACTCTTTATTTCCTTGGAACCAATGAACATCTTATGGATTATCATAGGCGGTTTCTTAGGTACGATTGTCGGGATGCTGCCAGGTCTTGGTCCGGCGACAGCAGTTGCCGTATTGATTCCCGTTACATTCGGAATGGAACCGGTCAGTGCGATTATATTGATGGCTGCTATTTATTATGGAGCGATGTATGGTGGATCACGAAGTTCGATCCTTATTAATACTCCAGGGGATGGTTCCGCTATTGCTGCAACATTCGATGGCTACCCAATGGCTAAGAAAGGGCAAGCTGGCGAAGCACTGGCCATATCAGCGGTTGCGTCGTTCATAGGCGGTCTTATTGCTGTTGTCGGATTCATCTTTCTGGCTGAACCCTTGGCCAACTTCGCCTTGGAGTTTGGCCCGGCGGAATATTTCTTATTAATGCTGTTGACACTGTCAGCTATCGTCGCGTTATCCATTGGCAAAATGGTCAAAGGCTTTCTCGCTATGATGCTTGGTCTTACTTTGAGTACTGTAGGGATTGATACGCAAACAGGTGTTTATCGTTTCACGATGGATATCCCCCATTTAAGTGAAGGTATCGATTTCTTGATAGTCATAATTGGGGTATATGCCATTGGTGAAGTACTTTATAATTTGCTGACTATCGATCAAGAGAAAAAAGAAAAGAAAAAGGTCGGTAAGGTCTGGTTTACAAAGGAGCAATGGAAGAGATCGAAATGGCCGATTCTGAGGAGCGGTCCCATCGGTTTCCTGATTGGCGTTCTCCCTGGCGCTGGCGGATCGATTGCATCCATGATCAGTTACACGACCGAAAAGCAGATCTCCAAGAAACCGGAAGAATTCGGGGAAGGTGCACCTGAAGGTCTAGCTGCACCAGAATCGGCTAATAACGCTGCTTCAGTGGGCGCAATGATTCCCCTCCTAACCATGGGTATCCCGGGATCAGGAACGACCGCTGTTATGCTCGGAGCTCTTATTATGCTTGGACTGAGACCTGGCCCGCTGTTATTTGAGCAACAGCCGGAAACAGCTTGGGCTTTGGTCAATAGTATGTTTATCGGTAATATTGCGCTAATCATCATCAATATTCTTTTGGTCGGCTTGCTTGTGAAGATTCTTGATACCCCGGCCAAAGTACTTTACCCAATCATTGTGCTCCTGGCATTCATCGGGACCTATACTTTGAGTTACTCTACAATCGACTTTTTCTTATTGCTTATTTTTGGGTTTTTTGGTTTATTCCTGAAAGTGATGGACTTCCCATTGGCTCCGCTTGTACTTGCTTTGATTGTAGGAGGAGAAATGGAGCAAAACTTCCGGAAGGCCCTATTGTCATCAGATGGCAGCTTAGATATTTTCTTCTCCTCTGGAGTCAGTATCGTTTTATTCGCACTCACCGTAGCGTCTTTGCTGTACCCGCTAATCTTTAAATTTTTCAAAAGAAGGAATCAAGCTAAAAAAACTGACCGGATTTCCAAATCATCTTAATGATATGAAATAGGGAGGAAAAAGTTATGTCGAATCAATCAAGCTACGATGTAGTTGTTGTCGGTGCTGGTAACGCTGCTTTATGTGCTGCCATCGCAGCACGTGAAGCAGGAATGACAGTATTGGTTCTTGAGAGAGGAACCGAACAAAAGCGGGGCGGAAATTCATACTTTACGGATGGAGCAATCCGTTTTGCTTACAACGATATCAATGACATAAGAAAACTCATCCCCCGCCTATCCGATGAAGAAGCTGACAAGATTGTCATGCCCGAATACAGCACAAAAGATTATTATGAAGACCTCATGCGAGTAACTGGCGGAAAAAGCACACCAGCATTAGCGAACCACCTGGTCAACGAATCCTATCAGACTATTTCTTGGATGAAAAAGAACGGTGTGGAATTCGAATTGAATTATAGTAATCAATCATTTGAAAAAGAGGGACAATTCCACTTCTGGGGCGGGTTACCTGTTAAGACACACAACATTGGCATGGGGCTGATGATGACGTTGTTTGCCAGAGCTGAAGAGCTGGGAGTGGATATTTGGTACGGCTCGAGGGCAATTGAATTAAAAACGGAGAACGGTAAGATCTCTTCTATTGTAGTGGTGCAAAACGATCAAACGATTGAGGTATCTGCCTCTAGTGCTGTATTGGCATGCGGAAGCTTTGAGGCCAATAAAGAAATGCGCTCTGAACAGATAGGGGAAGAATGGGAAGCGGCGATTGTACGCGGCACGGAATATAATACAGGTGACGGATTGACGATGGCATTAGCTCTAGGCGCTCAAAAGTACGGGGAATGGTCTGGCTGCCACTCCATCGGGACAGACTATAACGCACCAAAGGTAGGGGATTTCACAAAGCCAGGTGATATCTTCAAAAAACATTCCTATCCATTAAGCATCATGCTTAATAAAGAAGGAGAACGATTTGTCGATGAAGGTGCTGACTTCAGAAATTATACTTACGCTAAATATGGCCGGGAAATTCTGAAGCAGCCTGGTCATGTCGCTTATCAAATTTATGACCAGCAAGTCCGTCCAATGTTACGCAAGGAGTATAACCTGGAAGAAGCCAGTTATTTTAAAGCTGACACACTTGAAGAATTAGTCGAGAAGCTTCCGGTGAATAAGGAAGCATTCTTAAACACAATAGCCGAGTATAACGATGCGGTCGAAGAAGGCTATTACAACCCCACTGTTAAAGATGGCAAATCTACACAAGGCATTACACCGCCGAAAACGAACTGGGCATTACCAATTGAACAGAGACCTTTCTATGCCTTTCCTGTTACATGCGGGATTACCTTCTCGTTCGGAGGCGTGCTTGTAAACACAAGCAGTGAAGTGTTAAATGAGAACAGTGAACCGATTTCAGGGTTATTTGCTGCAGGAGAAACGGTAGGCGGCATTTTCTATGAAAATTATCCTGGAGGTTCAGGTCTCATGTCCGGCGCAGTATTTGGCAAAACTGCCGGTACATCAGCTGCTCGTTACGTAGAATCCAAGAATACAAATATACCTTCTTGAAACGGTTGAAGCCACCAGTTTTATGGTGGCTTTTTTGCTTGCTTAACTTTTCTTTAGTTGAGTGGTTTTACGTTTGTACTGCTCCAACACTTGCAATAATGTACTATATAACAGCAGTTACTTCGGTTTATATTCATGTAAGACCACTGTAAAGGAGAGTCAGCATGAATATCACTTCTTTTCTGATTTACTGCTTTATCGTTACATTCACACCCGGACCTACTAATATCGTTATCTTATCAACAGTGAATCAATTCGGTACGAGAAAAGCGATGCACTATACGTATGGAGCGACTCTCGCGTTTGGGTTGCTATTATTTCTATCTGCTATACTGAATGCAGTGCTTGTAACTGTGTTACCGAAAATACTAGTTATATTGCAAATAATCGGAAGTCTGTACATGATATACCTTGCTTATCAAATATATAAGTCAGACAGTTCAAAAAAGAGCAGTCAACTGAATGGCACATTCCTATCTGGTTTCTTTATGCAGTTTTTGAATCCGAAGGTAATTATTTTTACACTAACTGTCATTCCGAGTTTCGTTATGAAAAACTATACGGAAAGTACAGTGATACTGATCTTTGTTGCTGTTATAACGATCATTGGTTTCCTGGCTTTCATTGGATGGGTTCTTTTTGGAACAATCTTTAAGGGATTCCTGCAGAAACATACTAAAGTAGTAAATATACTTATGGCAGCTTTTTTGCTCTATGCAGCCTGCATGATATGGATTTAAAAAGCCAGAGGTGACGAAAATGGAAAAGTTCATCTATAAGAAGTCGGCGGGTATCACTGCATTGTCGGCCAGTATGAAAGAATTCACATATAAGAAACATGCGCATAGAGAGTATGCAATGGGTGTCACGTTGCGCGGTATACAACAATATAATTTGGATGGTCACAAGCAATTGTCTTATCCAAATGGCGTGATGCTCTTTAACCAAGAACAGACACATGACGGTATGGCACACGATGAGACTGGCCTTGAATATGTGATGCTGTACTTGGAGCCTGAGTTGCTTCAGGAAATTACAGGGCAAAAGGATTTGATTCGTTTTGCAGATCCAATCGTATACAATGCTGGACTTAAACAGAAGGTATTGAACCTATCTCATGCCATATTAAATGAAAAAGAGGAAGCGTTTTGCAGTGAACTGGCAGTTTCGCTTACAGATACTCTTGCTCGGACTGATCTGGATACAAGCTGCAGGAAAGACAACACATTAATTATGAAAGCCAAGGATATAATTCATAGCAACTTACAAGGTGTACTTAAACTGGATGAAATATGTGATGAATTACAGCTTTCAAAATACAAATTTATTAGATTGTTTAACAATCACACGGGAATTTCACCGTACCAGTATTTCTTAAATAGCAAGGTACAGCAAGCAAAGCAAATAATAGAGAAACACAAAGATATATATGAAGCAGTTGCTGCTTGCGGGTTCGTTGACCTGGCTCATTTGAATAAGCATTTTAAAAGTGTTTATGGAATAACTGCACATGATTATGTGCTGAACATAAGGTAAGGCAATCATTATAGAAATAAAAAAGTCAACTAAAAACTATACCATTTTATAAGGAAACAACGATTAACAATATTTTTAAGTATAAGAAATGCTGCAACCGCGCTATCGCATCAGATAGCGCGGTTTTTGTATTTTTTCTTGCCAATGATGCCAATATCTTCATTCACAATTTTTTTGCTATAAAAGGGATTACTTCTGGGAATGTACCCTTTAGACGCACAGGAGGTGAGCAATCGTTAAACCAAAAGTAGCCAAAACAGCAACGAGGCTCGTAACCGGTGTCCTCAAAAAAGCTATTCCAAAGGAAAAGAAAAAAAACCTTCAAAAAAAAGTTGGGCAGATAGCAAAGGATCAGATAGAAGCATCTTTATCAAATAAGGTAGGGGAAAAAGCGGAAACTGCCGCTTCGAACCTTGAACATATCAAGGAAAACAAAAGTACTAATGTACACGAAAAAGCTCAGCAATCGGCTGATAAGCTGCGGACGAAATTGCTTGGTTGGAAGGATGAACTCCAAGACACTGCAACGCAGATGAAGGACAAGGTAGAGGGTGACCGTAGTTCTGACAGCAAAGGCCCGCAAGTTAAGTCGATTTCACAAATTAAACATGTTGAGGAATTAAAGAGCTACCGAGATGTGAAAGGACCGGCATCAGTTAAAAAGATGAGCGATGTGAAGAAAAAATAAGAAGGAGTGTTTAACATGGCAGTTCAAAAAAGTACAGATAGTTCCGGCTTAGCGGACGTAATTGACCGCATTTTAGATAAAGGGATTGTAATTGACGCGTTTGTACGGGTCTCTGTAGTAGGAATTGAAATTTTAACAATTGAGGCTAGAGTCGTAATCGCCAGTGTAGATACATGGTTGCGATATGCCGAAGCGGTCGGCCTCTTACGTGATGAGGTACAGAACGAAGGATTGCCGGAACAAAAGAATGAACGAAGCAATTCCTTATTCAGTGTATGAGGAGAGCAGGCTTTAAGCCTGTTTCCTCTTTCATAATTTACTGAAAGGAGGGGAAATATGAGCATTACAGATATCATGAAAAAAGTGAGCAGCTTCTTCGAAGAATATATCGCACCGCCCCATAAGATTACAGCAGTGGAACCGAGACAGGGTGAAGATAGTGCAGACGGATGGGCTGTCATTATCGAAGTATTTGAAGAGCGGGATTATATGAAGAAGTATGCGAAGGACGAGATGCTTGGTGTGTATAGCGTCACACTGAATAAAGATGCAGAAATTGAATCTTATTCAAGACAAAGTACACGTTACAGGAGTGCAGTGGATCAATAATAAAGGAGGCAGCAGCAATGGATGGAACGTATGTATTTTGCGCGGTGCAGAAACCGGTTCAGCCGAGCTTTGGAGATGTGGAATTTGATGGGGTTTCCGGAAGCACATATATGATTACTCATGGGGATATGGCATTTGTAGCGGCTAGAGTTCCGCAGAAGATTTATCATCCTACTAAGGATAATCTAATGGCCCACCAATCTATCCTTTCCTCCGTCATGGAGAAACAGGAAGAGATGATCCCGGTCAGTTTCGGCAATGTTTTTAAAACAGATGAAGATGCCAAGGTGATACTGAAGAAACTCGAACCTCAGTTCACAGAACTATTTCCAGAGATACGCAATAAAATCGAGCTAGGATTGAAAGTGATCGGCAAACAGGAATGGCTGGAGGAGGAAATTCATAAAGATTCTGCTATCGTCAGACTGAAAGAAGCCGTAAGCAAGAAATCCAAGGAAGCTGGATACTATGATCGAATGAAGCTTGGTGAACTAACCCAGAAGTTCTTTACTGACAAGCGCCGGCAAATCGAAGAAGAGATTCTAATGCCGCTTCAGAAGCTCGCTACAGCAGCAAAAGCAAATGAGCCAATCAGTGAGAAGATGCTGCTTAACAGTGCGTTTTTACTGGACAAGGAAAAAGAATCCCAGTTTGATGAAGCAGTCAACGAGCTCCATGACAAATGGGAAGAAAAAGTGGATTTCAAATATTCCGGCCCATGGCCAGCGTATAATTTTATCAATATTCGTTTACAGGTTGAAAAGACGTCATGATGCCTTTTCTGGTCTCTGCACCCATCAAACTACTGATAAAAATCGGGCAGAAGATCAAGGATGAAGCTGACAAGGAGTACTTCGATATCTCTGCTATACAGCAGAAACTGATTCAGCTGCAGATGCTGTATGAATTGGAGGAAATCTCGGAAGAGGCATACAAAGAAAAGGAACAGGAACTTCTGCTGCGCTATGAAGTTGCCAAGCAGCGTGAACTGGATGAGTGGGAAAAGCTTGCTGAAGAAGAAGATAAGGAGTAAGGAACATGGGACAGAAGGAAAGTTATATTTATTTATACGGTATTGTACCTGTTTATGAGCTGGATAAAACGCCATTTTCTCCTTTTGCTGGCATTGATAAAGAACATAATGCAGCGATTGCGACATACGGGGACATTGCAGCTATTTATACGGAAGTGGATGCAGAAGCGTATGAAGGGGAAGCATTGGAGTCTAGAATGAAAGACGATCTTGAATGGCTTCAGGAAAGTGCGATGCACCATCATGAAGTGCTGCTTTCTCTACAAAAGAAGTATACGCTGATTCCGATGAAGTTCTGTACGATTTACCTAACTCAGGACAGTCTGGAAGAAAAGCTGCGTGAACAAGCAGATACAATACAAAGCCTATTTATCAGAATTAAGGGCAGTGAGGAATGGAATCTGAAAATCTACTGTGATGATGAACCCCTCCGTGAGCACGTCCTGCAGCACAGCCCCAGTATTAAAGAAAAGATGCAGGAGTTAGAGAGTTTGTCTCCCGGCCGTAAGTTCTTTGAAAAGCGGAAAATCGATCAGCTTGTCGAGGGTGAATTAGAAAAAGAGAAGAATCAATTCTGTGAACAGATACATGCGGAACTAACTGAGGTTGCTTCAGAAGAGAAAATAAAGACCGCCTGGAGCAAGGACGTCACAGGTCGTGATCTGGAAATGAGCTGGAACAGTGTCTATCTTATCCAAGCGGACCAAGTAGAAGCATTCTTAAATCTTGTTCAACAGAAAAATGAAGAAAGTGCTTCGTCCGGATGGAAATTCGAAGCAACTGGACCTTGGCCAGCTTATCATTTCGTCTATTAGATGGAGGCACAAGATGAATACACGTGAAACGATTGACAGAAACAAGGATGTTTCCTTAATAGATATACTTGATGTCATCCTCGATAAGGGTGTTGCGATAAAAGGAGATTTAATTATTTCAATTGCAGGTGTCGACTTAGTCTATTTGGACTTGCGAGTGCTGATTGCCTCTGTTGAAACGCTAGTGCAAAATCAATCCGGTAATACACGGATGGACATGACATCTGAAGCATTCGATAAACAGAAGGAGGAGCTGGAATATGGAAGTGCAGCAGCCGAAGAGCGGGCGAATCCATTTAGATCCTGATGATGCAGAGCATGGTTTGGCGCAATTGGTCATGACAGTGATTGAATTGCTTCGCCAGATCGTTGAACGCCACGCTATCCGACGTGTGGAAGGCGGAACACTTTCGGATCAGCAAATCGAGGATCTAGGCATGGCATTGATGAATTTGGAATTAAAGATGGAAGAACTGAAACTAATCTTTAACTTGAAGGATGAAGATTTAAATATTGACCTTGGCCCATTAGGAAATCTCTTACCAGGAAAGAAGTGAAATCATGGCAGATCAACAGGTCGTTCAGAGCAACACTAGTAACTTGGTCGATGTTTTGGAAAAAGTACTGGATAAAGGTGTCGTCATTGCCGGAGACATCACAGTAGGGATAGCGGATGTAGAACTGCTTACCATCAAGATACGTTTAATCGTAGCTTCGGTCGATAAAGCAAAAGAAATCGGCTTAGACTGGTGGGAATCAGATCCATATCTATCCTCAAAAGCAGCAGATAGCAATACGAAAAGGCTGCAGGAGGAAAACGAACAGCTTCAGAAACGTCTGGAACTATTAGAACAAAAAATGTCGAACTAAGGAGGAATAGAAAATGAGTGACATGAAAGATAAAGTTGTAGATAAGGCAGTAGTTAAAGCAGCAGATAAAGTAAGGAAGGTAGATAATACCTGGAATCGGACAATTGCAGGCGGTATAGCCGGAGCCTCAATCGGACTACTGACTAGTCCAAATATCGGGAAGAAAATCGCAGGTACCTTCCAATCAGCGAAAGCGAAAGTGAAGGGAAAAGACTTGGGTGAATCAGCTAAGCAAATGAAAGACCAGACCATCAATTTGGTGCAGGATAAACTTAAAAAAGATAAGAGTTCGGACGAAGAACAGAGCACGGAAAAACAGGAAGAAAAGAACGAGAATGTTACTAACCAGAATGACAAGGACAATCAAGACATTCAACAGGATAACCACAATTCTGGTAACCAGCATAATAACAACAACCAGGACAATGATAATAGCAATCAGGATAAGCAAGATGATAGCAACAACCAGGACAATCAGAATGATAACAACAATCAGGATAAACAAGAGGATCAAAGCACCGAGAACAATCAAGCTAATGAGAACCTGCGAGATGAGAATGAGAATCTAAAACAGAAAATCGAAGAATTGGAAAATAAATTGAACCAGCTCATGAATGACAACACGTCAAAAGAGGAAGATGCTGCGAACAGCAATGGAATAACAATCGTACGACAAGATGACGTAACGAAGTAACTAGGAGGGTTAAAAATGGCTAAAGATGAAATTTTGTCATTCTTTGTACAAGCAGCTAATCATCATGATTTCTCCACGGATATTACACTGCATGTGAAAGGTGCTCTGGTCACCGGGACTATCATTTCAGCAGCATCTTATTTCTCCAATTTAAAAGACAGCATTTCAGAAAAAAATGATGTGGCTAAGCAATTGAAGGAAGCCTTGAAGCAGGCGGAGGAATCGGCTGACAGCAAGCAAAGTAATGCAGAATATATTCATTTAAAAAATATGTCCACATATATGGCAGAAAATAAAACTACGCCAGCTAATTCTGATCTTTTATGGCGCGGAAAGATAAGCGATATAGATGGATTCTTCCTTGGAAGAATATCAGATGAAGAATAAAGA
>NZ_NPBJ01000014.1 GCF_002272075.1 Terribacillus saccharophilus | reverse complement strand
TAAATCTTCTTATGAAGATTTACAATATAGTTCGGTTTTTTATATGGCTAAAATACTTTTGTCCCAGCCTCTTTTACTGTAGATGGTTCCCCTCTATGCGCGTTACAAGTGTATACGAGTTGCAATATGTGCATATAACGCAAGCTTTCTTATCTATTACCTTTAAGAGTTAGGCGATCTTGCATTGTTGTTATCATTTCCTCTCTCACAAAGGTTTCTCTTAAGCTAAGGACCAGCTGATTATCAACGATGGGGCTGCCTAGAATGTCGTTTTCGTAAAGAAGGTTAATGGTTAGTTGTTCTTTGTTGGTTAAAAGGAAAAGGGTATACAACGAATTGTGGCTGTCTTGATCAACAAAACGTTCAATAGCCATTTGGCCTGCCATGCTTCCCCACCATGAATAGAAGGTGTCCAAGCAGTACTCAAAGCTGATTTCATCACAAAAAAGTGATCTGAACCTTTCTTTTTGATGGTCGATAGGCAGAGAAGGATAAGTAGAATCAGCTAAGATTTCGTTCCATAGCTGCTGTAGTAAAGGCCGTAAAATAGATTGCTCTTGTAGATTCCACGGATTTCCTGGTATGTACGGATAGCAGTGCTTTTCTTGTTTAGCATAATTATGTACATACAAGAGAAAATTCAGAGAGTCTGATGCTTCAACAGTCAGTATTCGTTCTGGTTTCATATTAAATCCTCCAATCTAATAGAAAAGCCTGCAGTGGATAACTGCAGGCTTTTCTGTGTTTATTTATTACTTAGCGGCTTTCTTCGCCTGTTTTCTTTCCTTGCGGCGCTGACGCTCTAGCTTATGATGCTCTTGCATGCTGAAGCGTGTTGTTGCTTCGTACACGATTGGTACGATAACAAGCGTTAGCAAGGTAGAACTGATGAGACCGCCTATTACTGTGATGCCAAGTCCTTTCGAGATAAGGACGGAACCGCCGCCTTCGAATCCAAAGGCAAGTGGTGCAAGGGCGCCGATTGTGGCAATGGCTGTCATCAGGATTGGACGTAGACGAGTTACACCGGCTTCTAGAATTGCTTCGCGAGTAGAAATGCCTTCTTTTTCCTTGTGAATGATACGGTCAACTAGAACGATAGCATTCGTTACAACGATACCGATCAGCATGAGCACCCCGATGAGGGAGGAAACGCTGATTGTTTCACCGCCGATGAGCAATCCTACCAACGCACCGATGACTGTGAACGGCAGGGAGAATAGGATGGCAAGTGGTGCCAGTGCTCCGCCGAATGTCAATACTAGTACGAAGTAGACAATCGCGATTGCTGCTAGAATAGCAAGACCAAGCTGGCTGAATGATTCGTTGATCTGTTCAGAAACCCCGCCTTGATCGATGCTTACGCCATCAGGCAAATCAAGATTTTCAATTTCTTCTTGCAAACCGCTAGTAGCTGTTGCAATATCATCGCTTGTAATATCAGCAGATACAGAACCATAAAGCTTTTCATCACGGCGCTGCAATGTATTCGGAGATTGACCGTCTTCAATCTCGGCAATCTCGTTTAATGCTACTTCTGTTCCGAGTGATGTTTGAATTGTAGTGTTTTCAAGATCCTCTTTATCCTCGAAGGATTCGTTAGCTACTTGCACATAAACATCCAATGCATCGCCATCTTCATTCTGTATAGTGGCGATTGACGGCTGGCTGCCGATGTTGGACAGCTGGCCAGTAACTTGAGCTGCTGTCAACCCTAACTGAGCCAGTTCTTCCTGATTAGCTACTATTGTATATTTATCATATTGCTCTGATGCATCAGAATCTACGTTCGTGAAGTTATCATCGTTTTCTATAAGATCCATGACCTGCTGAGAAGCAGTTTGAATATCTTCGACGCTATCACCGTAGATGTAGTACTGCGTCGTATTACTGCTTGTGCCTGTCATGTCGATGGATCCCCACTCGCCCTGGTCTGACAAGGCTTGCAGATCATCAACGACTGCTTCTGTCTCACTTTGGATATCCTCATAATCATCAGCATACTCCATATAGAAGAGGGCTGAATCACCAGTTGAACCGGAGAGTGGATTACCTCCGCTGCTGATTGTGTACTGCAAGGTCTCAACGCCGTTGCGATCAAGCAGCATATCCTCGGCTTCATCAGCAATTTCTTGAATGTCCTCACGTGTTTGGCCTGGTTCAGGTGAATAAGATGCAACTACCATATTCTCACCAGTGCTAGGAATAAAGCTGACACCAATCGAAGGAACTAGGAACAGACTTCCGATTAGTAAAGCAAGCGCAATAACGAAAGTGATGATTTTATGCGACAAGCTCCAATTCAGGACACGTTTGTAGAAATTCGCCAGTTTGCTTGGTTTTTCTTCTTTGTGTACATAACTTTTTGCTTCTTCTTCGCTAGTGCCGCGATCCAATCGTTTGCGGAATAGCGTATGTGCTACCATCGGTACAACGGTAACCGCAACGAGCAAGGATGCTAATAAAGCGAATACGACAGCTAATGCGAATGGCAGGAATAATTCACCGATTTGTCCTTCAACTAATCCAAGAGGAAGGAATACTGCTACGGTTACTACAGTGGAAGATAGAATCGGGACGAACATTTCGCGTGTTGCATCGATAATCAATTCTTTACCGCGCAGTTTCTCATCTGCCAATGACATACGGCGGTAGATATTTTCTACAACAACAATCGAGTCATCAATTACCCGGCCGATTGCAACGGTGATGGCTCCTAATGTCATAATGTTCAAGCTGATATCCATTTCATATAGCAATATCAGACCGATCAAAATCGATAATGGAATCGAAATGATGGAAATGATTGTGGACCGGATATTCCGCAGGAACAAGAGGATGATGACCACAGCGAAAATGGCACCGAACAGTGCTTTGTTTACCATCGTATGGACAGAATCTTCAATTGGTGCACCTTGGTCCATTGTTGAAGTGATAGTCATACCATCGTTATCATCTTCAAACTGCTTGATTTCATCTTTTACTGCATTAACAACTTCTACAGTATTAGCGTTTGGATCCTTCGTAATATCGATCCCGATGGAATCCTCGCCATTTGTACGGGAAATAGATTCTACTTCACCGACAACTTCTACTTCTGCTACATCCTGCAGCTGGACAGTAGGGAGTTCAGTGGGAGCTTGTGCAGCCTGCGCTGCTTGTGCTGCAGCATCCGCCTGGCCGCTTTGACCTGCAGCCGCTCCTTGACCGCCTTGTGCCTGTTGTGCACTTGCACTGCCTGTAACCGGAATTTCCAAGTTACGCAAATCATCAAGTGTAACAATATTGCCGTCTACAGCAACGTTTTTCTCGCTGTTACCGAATTGGTACAGACCAAGCGGGTAAGAATCACTGCTGTTCTGAATGACTTGACCAACAGTATCCTGTGTCAAACCATTCTCAGTTAATGCATCTTCATCATAAGTGATTTGTACTTCCTGCACCTGCTGGCCGGAAATACCGACAGACGAGGCACCTTCAATGCCTTCCAGTGCTGGCTGGAGATCAGATTCGACAGTCTGTGTTAGTTCTTCGATTGTCTGATTGCTATTAGAAGCACTAAGTGTGATGACTGGGAAGGAATTTAAATTGATTTGTGCTGCTGTTGGTTCTTCTGCATCTTCTGGAAGCTGTACATTCTCAAGTGCTTCCTTCACTTCTGTTTCTGCATCATCCAGATTTTTAGAATAGGCGTATTCCAACTGGATAGTAGAAGCATTCTGTAAAGATGTCGAGCTTATATTTTCTACGCCATCCAAGCTTTGTACAGCCTGTTCGATTGGTTCTGTTACGCTTTCCAATACTTCCTCTGGCGGTGCGCCAGGATATGTAGTCGTTACGGTGAGGACTGGTACACTGATATCAGGTAGTGTTTCCAGTTTCATATTTGTTCCAGCATAAATACCTGTCACTACAACCATTATGGTAAGCAACCATACGGCAACCTTATTTTTTAACGAAAAGTTGATAAACTTTCTCACGGTCCAGCTCCTTTAACCTCTATTTGACCGACTGGTCATTATTCCTCTATACTATAGGCAACCACATTGCAATGCAACAATTATATCAAGGATATAAGGAAGTTCAATAGCTTTTACAAGGAATTTATCTAAGGATTCATATATTATTCACAGACTTTTAACACACTTATGACCGACCGGTCAGTCGAAAGGGAAGGCAATATGCAGGAGAAAAAAATCACAATAATTGAACGAGCCACCGAGATTATTGCCAAAAAGGGTTATCATGCAGCTAGTATCCAGGAGATTGCAGAAGCGAGTAAGCTCTCCAAGGGAGCATTTTACCTTTATTTTAAATCTAAGGATGAACTGATGGCGGAAATCCTTCGTTATCATTTTGGTTTGATAACGGAGGAAATCGAAAAAGTTGATCGACAGGATATAAACAGCCGTGAGAAAGCGAAGCTGCGTCTTTCAACCATGATGCGGGAACTTGTTAAACGTGGAAACTTCATCGTTATGCAGCGTCATGATATTGATTCCGATATAGGTAAAGAAATGGAACTGTTCTTTCTGGAGGAAATGGAAAAGGGCAGACGGAAAACGGAGCTTGACTTGCTGGACGTTTATGGCGAGGTAAGCAAGCCTTATTTAAAGGATTTGCGGATCTTGCAGGAAGGGATACTTTTCCAAATCATCGGGGATATGCTTCTTCATGGGCTGATACTCGATTTGGACAAGACTGCTGCTTATATTCTCGAACGGATGGATGATATGGTAGAAGGTCTTTTGAAAAGGAAAGCAGAACCGCTCGTGACAGATGCTACACCAGTCTCAGCTTCCATTTTCGAGAAAGAGATGAAGGAACGGGAAGTGAAACAAGTATTGGAGCGCATGCAGATTGTCATCCTTACGCTTGATGCAGAAATTCAGGAAGTGCAAGAACTGCAAGGTGTAGTCGAACTGATACAGGAAGAGTTACAAAAAAAGGAGCCAAGAAAGCTGCTTATTCAAGGACTGTCAGCCAACTTTAAAGGCATTGAGGAAATGGATGACTTACGCCGGGAATTGGCAAGGCTTCTGGATATAAAAGTACTGTGAGTGAAGGCCGGGTGCAGCATGCATGCCGGCTTTCTTGTACTTAAACAAGTTTCCGTTATGATACGGCAAAAGAATAGCAGGAAATGTAACCGCTTTCACAGTATATTAAGAGTAAGAACTGAAGGGGGTAGAAAAATGAATATTTTACTCGTGTGTGCTGCTGGAATGTCTACTAGTCTGCTTGTCTCAAAAATGCAAAAGGCAGCAGAAGCAGAATCGAAAACCTATCATATCCAAGCTGTATCAGCCGATCAGGCGAAAAAACATATCGAACATGCGGAAGTACTACTGCTTGGACCACAAGTACGCTATATGCTGCCACAGATGAAAAAACTAGGAGAAGAGCGCGGTATTCCCGTTGATGTAATCAATAGTGTCGATTATGGTACTGGGAACGGAAAAAACGTGCTTCATCATGCTGAATCGCTATTTGCGAAGAAGGGGTGAGGTAGATGAGCCGATTCAATGATTTTCTTGAGATGAAGGTGATGCCGGTTGCTGGTAAGGTTGCAGCACAGCGGCATCTGGTAGCACTGCGGGATGGTATCATCCTGACAATGCCATTGATCATTGTCGGATCGCTATTTCTTATTCTCGGTAACTTACCGATACCGGGATACGCTGATTTCATGGCTGGAATTTTTGGAGAGTCATGGAGTACGAAGCTGCAATATCCCGTTAATGTGACGTTTGATGTTATGGCGATCTTTGCCTGTTTCGGTATAGCGTACCGACTGGCGCAGGCTTATGAATCAGACGGTGTGGATCCGCTGTCTTCAGGTGCAATTGCACTATCTGCATTTTTGCTTGCAACGCCTTACAGTCCTTTCCAAGTTGGAGAAGCTACTGCCAATTTCGTGCCGGTTTCTTTGCTTGGAAGCGGCGGCTTGTTCGTCGGAATGTTAGTAGCAATGTTCGCTACCGAAGTGTATCGAATCATTGTTAAAAGGAATATCGTCATTCGCATGCCAGATGGCGTACCGCCGGCTGTAGCACGATCATTCGTTGCACTTATTCCAGGTTTTGCAGTCATCATCCTTGTTTGGCTTATTCGTTTGCTTGTTGAAGCAACTTCGTTTGGTGATATCCATAATTTGATTGCAACTGTTATTGGATCACCGCTTACGCTCGTCGGTTCCTCCTTCATCGGAAGCTTTGTCGCAGAATTGATGATCGTACTGCTATGGGTTTGTGGTCTGCATGGAGCCAATATCGTCGGTGGTATCATGTCTCCGATTTGGCTGAAGGCGACAGCGGAGAATGCAACGGCTTTTGCTGCCGGCACAGATTTGCCGCATATATTTACAGCTCAATTCTTTGAAGTGTTTATTCATGTCGGAGGATCCGGATCGACGATCGGTTTGGTTTTGATCATGATTTGGCGGGCGAAGTTGAAGCAAAATAAACAGCTGGGTAAGCTAGCGACTGGTCCAGCGATCTTCAATATAAACGAACCGATCGTTTTCGGTCTTCCGATTGTACTGAATCCGATTATGATCATACCGTTTATCACTGTTCCGCTCGTGATGGTCATCACCACCTATATTGGGATGAGCACAGGTCTAGTGGCGAAACCAGCCGGGATTGTTGTTCCTTGGACCATGCCCCCGTTCATCTCTGGATATTTGGCAACAGGAGGGAAAATCTCAGGTGCTGTCATTCAGCTGATCAACCTAGCGCTTGCGATGCTTATCTATTATCCATTCTTCCGCGCTCTGGAGAAAAACCAGCTGAAGGAAGAGGAAGCAAGACAGCGTGAAGTGGCAGCATCAGAGGACAGCACAGGTCCGGTCAGCAGGTAAAAGGAGGAACGTAATGAATATAGAAGAGAAAGCATTTCAGTTGATACTATATGGCGGTGATGGCCGCAGCTATGCGATGGAAGCAATGATACTAGCCAGACAGCATGCTTTTGAGGAAGCGAGACAGAAAATTCAGGCTAGCAAAGAAGCGATTAATCAGGCGCATCATGTCCAGACTGAGCTTATCACTGCCGAAGCAGGCGGCGAACAAACGACCTTAACTCTGTTGATGGTGCATGCGCAGGATCACCTGATGAATGCTATGACTGTAAGGGAATTGGCGGAGGAAATCATATATTTGCAGGAGGAGCTGGCCAGACAGGCAGCTGCTAAAGGGTCAGTTTGAAGCTGGGCGGTCATTTGATCGCCTTTTTTGCATAGGCATGGAGGATATGGGGGTGGATCTGTATGCTGCAACCGAGACTATTGGAATTATTGACTTTCTTGTCATCTGAATCGCGCACGCTGACAGCGGATGAGCTGGCAAGGAAACTGGCTGTTTCAGAGCGGACAGTGCGTTCTGATATCAAGCTGCTGCAGCAGGAGTTGCCAGCGGACTACGCAAAAATTGAATCCTTACGAGGAAAAGGCTATCAGCTGATTGTCATTGAGGAAAAACTATTTCAGCAGTACTTGCAGGAAACTATTCGAGTGAAGCAGGAGCGTTTGTATACGCGGGTAGAGACACCTGCAGAAAGAGTGAATCATCTTATGCAGCTGTTACTCTTAGCAGATAGTTTTATCAAGATGGAAGATTTGGCGCAAGCATGTTTCGTCAGTTTTCCGACAGTGCAAAACGATCTCAAGCAAGTGCGATCTTTGTTACAGCAATCAGGACTGGATCTGCAGAAAAAGCCGAAGTATGGCATTCGGATTGCGGGAACAGAGACAGAAAAACGGTATTTCCTGTCTGCATTCTTTTCGAAGCAGGCGGGTTGGCATAAGCCGTACAGCTTACCGGATGCTATCGTCTCTGAGGCGGAAATTCGCTATGTGCATGATATTGTACATAAGTTCGTGACGGAAAACAATTTGATGCTGTCGGATGTAGCTGTGCAGAACTTGGTTACGCATATTGCGATCGCCTGCCGACGTATCAAGGATGAACAATATGTTGAGCTCGCCCCTGATGCCATGCAAGATATTATCCAGCAGCCAGCCTTCCGGGAAGCAGCCCAGCTTACCGCTATGCTTGAAGCGGAGCTTCATCTGTTTTTCCCGCAGGTGGAAGTAGCTTATATGACGATCCATTTGATGGGAACGGATTATGTCTCCAAGAGTAAATTGGATGGTCACATAGGGATGCCGGACTTGGCATCAGCAATTGTAGCGAGGATATATGATAAGACAGGGCTAGATCTCAGGTCGGATCAGGAGCTGCTGCATGGGTTGAGTTTGCATCTCAAGCCAGCTGTGCACCGCCACCTGTATGCTATGAATGTAAGGAATCCTCTGCTGGAGGATATTAAGCGGCATTATCCACTTGCATTTGAAGCAGCCGTCATTGGTGCTTGTGCAGTAGAAAAAGAGATTAGCATTCAGCTGGCAGAGGAGGAAATCGGTTATTTGGCACTGCATATCGGTGCTGCCTTAGAGCGGAGCGGGAAAACGGGACGAAAAATTAGATGTTTGCTAGTCTGTGCATCAGGTGCAGGCAGTGCACAACTGCTGCGCTATAAGCTGCAATCTCTTTTTCCGGACAAGTTGGACATCATCGATACGATTGAATATTATCGCCTGCTGCGCGAAAAAGAATGGGATGCTGACTTGATTATCAGTACGATCCCAATTGAATCGACGGTCACGCCCTTGCCTGTGATACTTGTACCTGTCATCTTGGATAAAGAAGCAATTTCGAAACTAAAAGCTTACCTTCATTTTGGTCCGCAAATCCGCTATATAAAGCCAGCTTATGTATTCCTGCAGCAGGATTTACGGAGTCGGGAAGAAGTTTTGGCTTATTTAACAGAGGTACTGCAATCTGATGGGAAGGTCGGGGAGGATTTTCTTACTGCTGTATATGAGAGAGAGTCTATGGCGCCAACTAGTTTTGGAAATTTTGTAGCTGTGCCGCATCCAATTGAAGCTAGAGTGGAAGAGACTTTGTGGGTTATCTGCACCTTGAAACAGCCGATCGACTGGGCAGGTAAGCAAGTGCGGTTTGTGTGTCTTTTATGTATCGAGAAAGAAAGTGATGAGGATTTCACCGGCATGTATCAGCAGCTTGTCCGCATTATCGAAGAGCCGGAACATGTTCAAAAACTATTAAAGGCCGAGTCATATGAGGACTTCCATAAGGCGCTTGTATCAATATAAAAATAGCTGCCTCAGATGGGCAGCTGTTTTTAGTTCGTGGAAGGCTCGACTTTACCGCTCTGACGGGCAAGCTTCATATTCGCGCGTTTTGCCATTTTATAGGCGTCATAGATATTATAGATCCAGAAAATGAAAAACGTGAACAGACCGACAACAAACCACATCAGGAACAAGTTGATCAGATTGATCAGGACGAAGATTGTCCCTTTCAAATGCTGCTGATTATAAAACTGACCCAAGCCAGCAAATAGAAAGCTCAATAGTGCCGCAACGAGCGGTGTTCTTTTGAAATCCATTTTGTCACCTCATCTTTTAAATACTGTACCAGTTTTCACATTTGTATACAAATACAGTTGGTAAGTCTTTTTTGTTGTATTTTGAAACCCTTTTCATAGAATGGACGTAAGGATATAATTAAGAAAAAAAGCGAGGCGAGTCGAGATGGATGAACAGTTGCAAGTGAAAGAGACAATTCTGCAATTAGAAAGGTCCCTGCTGGAAGATGACACGAGACTATCGACAGACGCTGTCGGCAATTTACTGACAGAAGACTATTTGGAGCATGGATCATCCGGTCAATCATTCAGTAAAGTTGATATTGTCACAAATGGCTTGAATTCAGTCGATTTAGATATCAGAGATTTCGATGTGCGTATTCTATCTGAGGACACAGTTCTTGCTACATTTCGGACTTGTGATACAGCATCGGGAGGAGAACAGCTGCGAAGCTCCATTTGGCGTTATCAGCCAGGCGGCTGGCGGATGTTATTCCATCAAGGAACTCCAGCGGAAATATGAAAAGGGCGGCTGCATGAAGCAGACCGCCTTTTTATTTGGATTATTTTAATTTTCCAGCCCGGATATCATCCGTCAAACCAGGATAAGGTGCTTCTGCCACGATTCGCTCATTATTTACGCCAGCATTATTGATGTATGTGATATCAGCGAATTCCGGCACAACATATTTTGGATATGTTTCGTATTTCTCACGTGATTCATGCATGAGATCGATGTGGTCATTTTGATAGCAGACTGTGATTTCCGGATGTTCATGCACCCATTTTGGGAAGAAGATAATGCCGTGCATTCGTTTATCGTTTGGCATGAAATTCAAGGATACATCTGTTCCGGTAGGCTCTGTCCAAGAAACCTTATATACACCCTCTGTCAATTTGACTAGGTCGACCTTTTGATCTTTGACCCAGCGTCCTCCTACCATTCCGCTGTGGATACGGTAATCGATCGTATCTTCATTTTTGATATACATTTCATATTCCCAGCCGTTTTCATACGTATAAATCATATGACTTCCAATGAATTCTTCCATTTTTAATTTCCTCCTTAATTAACTTGATAGACGTCCAGCAGCACTTGATTCTCCAAGCGTGTTGCTGCACCGATGAAGATCTTATCCATCAGCCAGCGGTATTGCTCACTGCCGGTTTCAAAGGTTGGAACTGTCCGAAAATAAACATGTTCCGCTGGAATGATTTCACCATGGGCTGCACGATTTCGATAAGCAGCTTCTACTTGCCTTATTCCGTTGTTCTCTAAGTAGATGATCTCGCCAGATGATGTTTCAATTACATAACGTGCCGATAGATCTGTACGCCCATCTGGGCGGATGATTTGAGAATCGGCGCCACCTGGCAGGATACGGCCTTCTATTTTTCCTGTGATTGTACCCGTTTCAATCGGGATTAGACGCCGCAAGCCTAAGCCTGTTTGTCCTGCGCTAATCGGTTCTGCCACATCAATTGTAAGAGTGGCGACTTTTTCCAAAGAAGGAGTCATACTGTTCATCTCCCTATTGAGTAAAATATAACATGTAACTATTTACATGTTTAGTTTAACGCTATGGTATACTTGTGTCAAATGAAAAGTGAAGGAGAACGTCAATGCGCGTATTGAAATATGCAATATTAGGACTGCTAGAACAGGAGAAGCAGACAGGCTATGATATTGCGGCTGCGTTCAAGGGGGCGCTCGGTCAATTTTGGAGTGCAAAACATAGTCAAATTTATCCTGAACTGAAAAAACTGGTCGCAGAAGGCTTAATAGAATTTGAAACGGTAATCCAAGGTGAGAAGCTGGAGAAAAAGCTTTATAGTCTGACAGTAGCAGGGGAAGCAGAACTAAAAGAATGGATGCAGCGTTTGGAAGCTGTCGACGTTTCCCATAAAGATGAATTCATGTTGAAGACATTTTTCATTTCCAGTATGGAGAAGGAAGAAGCCAAGGAGTTATTTTCTAATCAGCTAGATAGCCGGAAGCGTAAGTTGGACGAGCTTGGGAGAATATTAACAGAGCTTGAAGCGGAGTTTGGCAGTAACATAGTTTTTTCTTCACCTGAGTTTGGTCATTATTTGGTTCTGACAAGGGCAATCGAAAGGGAAAAAGGGTACATTCAATGGTTGGAGCGAAGTCTGCAATTCATGGAATGAAAAAAATGCAGCATATTTTATGCTGCATTTTTCCATGTAAAGGTGATGGCTGATTGCGGGGGCAGAGTGTACTGCAAATATCGTTTGCTTTCAGAGAGTTGAAATGTTTGGCTACTGTTACCTGTATTGGCTGCAAGCAGAACAACTTCTCCCTTACTTTCATCATAAAAGGCTACTGTAGCTAATTGCGGCAGCTGTGTGCTCGAAATTCGTTTAGCACCCGGCTGGACAAACTTGCTAATATGCCCAAGAACATAATATTCAACGTTTTTCTTGATGCTGCTCGTTTGGCTGTTGATTGTGACGACACCTCGGCAATTCGTACAGCCGCCATTTGTTGGTCCGCCTGTCTCGTCCAATGCCAAGTTCCATAGAAGCACCGTTTTGGCCCAATTCCGGGTTGTACCGATGATCACCTGATCCATCAGCCAGCTTAAGTTGTCTCCGAAATCCTCACTCCATGCTCCGCCGCTGCACTCTGTAAAGTAGATGCCTTTCTTGGGATGAAGCTGCTGTAATTCTGCAGCGTCTTTTGGATTGCCAGCATAGCAATGATAAGCAGTCCCTGCTGTATAATCTGAGGCGCCATTTAATACTGTATCCGCATAGTCTTTACTATTTTCCCAGTTATGGTCATAAGCAAGGATAGATGTTTGCAAACCTGTATCCTGAATTGCCGGGCCCAAAAAGTTCTGGATAAAGTATTGCTGCTCTGCTGCATTCATTGACATACTTGGATAGGCTGCTGTTTCAAACTGCGGTTCGTTTTGCACGGTTAGCAGATCGATAGGCAGTCCTTGTGCCTGGTAAGCTTCCAAATATCGCAGAAAATAATCGGCGTAAATCTCATAGGTGCGCTGATCTGTGTAATTTAGATAGGAGCCATTGTATGTGTGCTCTCCGTATTTCAGCCACGGTGGCGCAGTCCATGGCGTACCCATCAATTGCAGCTCGGGGTTGCTTATCTTTGCTAGTTTCAGCATGTTCATCACGGTTTGATCTGGTGCAGTGGAGAAATGCTGCAGCGGATCTTCGGGCGGACCTTGCTGATCTGCATACGTGTAGGAAGATGGATTTCCTAGATCATCCACACTGTAATCTGAAGCTCCGATTGTGTGGCGAAGATAGGACAATTGAATGCCAGAGTCGGTGAACAGGTCCTGAAATAGCGCGTTACGTTCTTGTTTCGCCAATGTATGCTCGAGCAAATAGGCGCTTGATCCAGTCATTGCCGCGCCGAAGCCTTCCATTTGCTGAAACGTTTTGTGTTTATCGACATAAATGGTGGGGAGATCCTGCTTGTCATCCAGAAATAATTTAGCAGGCTGTTTTTCCAGAAGATGCTGCTCATCTCCGGTCGTCAGCCAGCTGTCTGCTAGGGGAGGAGGTTCTTTAAACCTATCCATTAGCAGGAAAAAGCATAGAATGATTAAAAGAAGGAAAACGAGTCTTTTCATCTTATTTCCTCCTTATAAAAACATCCTGCAGGATATCTGCAGGATGTTTTCTTTTTGTTATGGCAAGGTCACAGTACCTTCTAATCTAATATCCTCAGATGAGCTGCCCACATAGACAGGCACTTCGCCAGAAGGCATGACCCATTCATTTTTCGTTTCATCATAATAAGAGAATGCTTTCGGATCTAGCTTAATCTTAACGGACTTCTGTTTACCAGCTTTCAGCTCGACTTTTTCAAAGCCGGCTAATTGCTTTTTAGGTGTTTCTACATCGTTTGTCGGTAGTTCACCTGCATATACTTGGACGACTTCTGCGCCTTTTGTATCTCCTGTGTTACGAAGGTTAAGTTTTACTTCAATGCTAGTATCATCTTTCTTATGCTTCACTTTTGTATGCAGATTGCGATACTTGAAGTCGGTATAAGAAAGGCCGTATCCGAATGGATAAGCTACTTCCAAGTTTTGTTTGTCATAGCCGCGGTAACCGACGAATACACCTTCTGAGTAGTTGTTTACGCCATTTGTTCCAGGAAATTGATCTTCGCTGTTAGTTGGCGTCTTGTCTTCATCGACAGGGAATGTCACTGGAAGCTTACCAGATGGGTTGACGTCTCCGAAGAGGACATCCGCAATGGCATTTCCTTGCTCTTGACCAGGATACCAAGCTTGAACGATAGCTTTGACATCGTCCTGCCAGTCGCCCATTTCAATTGCGATTCCGCTCTCATTCACGACTATCGTGTTTTTATTCACTTTTGAAACTTCTTCAATCAGCTGCTGCTGGTTGTTCGGCAATTCCATGTCGGAACGATCTGTATAGCCTTCGCTATCATATGTGCGTGTGACGATGACAGCTTTGTCTGCTCTCTTGGCAGCTTTGACAGCTTTTTTGATTTGTTCATCGACCACGCCTTTTGCAGGTTCCCAGCCGAATCTCACTTGACCGCCATAATCACGGCCATCTCCAGTTTCATAATCTGTTTGATATTCGATTTTGATATCATGCTGCTCGCCTTTTTTCAAATCTACTTCAACGGATTTTGTTCCAAGTTCTTTTCCTTCATTCTCGACAATCAGCTTGCCATCCAAATAAAGTTTACTTGTACCGAAGCTAGTAGTGGATAGATTATATGTTCCATTCTCAGGAGCTTCAATTACACCAGTCCAGCGAGCGGACATCATGCCGTTCAAGTCTGTCGGCAGTTTGTCCAGTTTAGGTGACTGAGAGTTAAAGCCTTCATAGTTATAGAATCCAAGGTTCATATTAACTTGTCTGTCTGTACGTTCGTGTGACGGGTTTCCTTCAAAGTTCTTATTCGTCCAGTATTCCGCTTTTAATCCATTCTCAGATGCATCTTTTTCAGTGTGCAGCAGGGAAGAAGGGACAGCGTCAGGTCCAGGCATAACATCACCTGCACTGATTGGATCCGTTCCAGCTGTATAGCTGACTTCGGTATTTTTCCCAGCTTGGTTTTTGATACCTTCTAGCGGACTTACAGTATACGTTGGATTCACGAGCGAGCTTCCGCCGCCGGCTGCTGATGCATTATCTGCATCAGGTCCGATTACAGCAATGGAATCTGTATTGTCCTGGATTGGCAGAACGTCTTTTTTGTTTTTCAGCAATACCATGCTCTCGGCGGCTATTTCACGAGCTGTTTGTCCATGAGCTGCTGTGTCAATCTGCTTATTCTGTGTCGGATGATCAATCAAGCCTTTATCGAACATTTGGTAAAGCAGTCGGTATGTGCTCTGATTGACTGTTTCTTCCTTCACTTGACCATCTTTAACAGCCTGGAGCAGATTATCGCCCCATTTACCAATTGGCTCTCCTGGAGTTTCTAGATCAAGTCCGGAATTGATGGAGTTCACCGTACTGATGTTGGCACCATAGTCACTCATAACAAAGCCTTCGAATTCCAGCTGATCGCGAAGCAGATCAGTTAGTAATGACTTGCTATCACAAGCATATTCCGTATTCACTTTATTAAAGGAGCACATGATACTGCTAAGATCAGCATCTTCGATAGCTGCTTGGAATGGCCGGGCATAAATCTCATGAATAGCACGTTCACTTGCCTGAGAATCATTGGTGAAACGCAATGTTTCCTGATTATTAAGCAGGTAGTGTTTGGCTGTTGTCATAACATGATTGTCTTGTACACCATTTATGTAAGAAGCAGCGATACGGGATTGCAGCACTGGATCTTCCCCTAAAGATTCGAAGTTACGGGAACCGAATGCATTCCGCGCGATATCAAGACCAGGGCCGAGCAATACATTATGTGTCGTATTGAAGGCTTCATTACCGAGAACATCTCCGTATGCAGCTGCTGCACTTGTATCCCATGAAGCTGCAAGGGCAATCGGAGCCGGCATGGCAGTCGACTGTTTGTTCTGTATATCTGGGTTAGCAATTCTGACCCCAGCCGGGCCGTCTGCCATTTTTAATTCAGGAATTCCGTATTTCTCCATTCCTTCATTGTAGTATCCATAATAATTGTTTAAGTTTCCTGTGATGAGACTTACCTTGTCCTCAAGTGACATAGCATCAAGTAACAGGTTTGTCCTCTTTTTAGCGGACAGATCCTCATTCATCCAAGGCTTATCTGCTTCTTCTGCAAAAGCTTGGAATGGAGCTGCGATAAGTCCTACAAGTAATACAGTAATGAATCCGATGATCGGAAAGCGTGAAAGCTTAGCCAATATAATTCCACTCCTCTTTTAAAGCTGTCAGACGTGGCGGCGTCTGTTCCTCGTATAATGCTACGGAATCAGCACAAGGAAGGGAATAGACGAAACTGTTTGTTTCTACCATGGAGATTTTCCCCTCTAATACACTAAGAAAAGGGTATAACTAGGAAAAGTACAGTGCTATACACGCACTTTTGTAATCGCAGCGTAATGGGAATATATTCTTTCGGGTTCATGAGCCTATATTCTGGTTAAATATGGGGATGAATCGCTTGCTGCCTATATGTACCCATTCATATTGTCATGTTTTTTTCTGGTTACATAATATTTTTAGTTGGTAAAAAGTTTGACTGCTTATAGTTTAGGGTATAAACTGAATTGGTATAGGGGGTAAACTAATGTGGATAAATTGAAAGAAGCAATTGATCTCTTCAATGAGGTGTCATTCATGGCAACCGAATTGTTCCATAAGAAAGGGTCAGCGTATGACGTGTTCAAGGAGGTATCACCGCAGCAAGTTGGTTTGATAAAAATCTTGAGCTTGTACGGAGCGTCCTCGCCTGGCCACTTGGCTATCGTGCAGCAAGTACATAAGAGTGCGATTTCCAATCGGCTGAAAAAGCTGCATGAGAAGGGCTGGGTGGAATGGGTCGACTCAGAAGGGGATAAGCGGACGAAGCTTGTACAAATTACAGAAGATGGGGAAGAGATTCTGAAACAAGCCGAGGAAGCTATTTATGATAGATTTTGCGGGCTTTTCGAGCATATTAAGGACGAAGACGTAGAAGCATTCATCCGAATTTTCACAGATGTAAAAGAACAGCTTAAAAAAGGGGAGAGAGAAGATTGAGGACAATCATTCGTTTTAAATGGATTATCGCGATTGCAGTTATCTTGATCGCGGTTGGATTGACGATTTTTTCACCGAATCTGACCCAGCTTGCATCAGATAAGGGGCAGACACAGCTTCCAGAAGATGCGGTTTCCATCCGGGCAAGCGAGATTTTAGAAGATGCCGGGGAGAATAGTAATTCACTTAGTGTTGTTTTCGAGCTCGACGAAGCTTTGAATCAGGACAGTGAAGATATGATTCAGGGTGTCATCGATAAAGTCGAACAAATTGACGGTGTAAGTGAGATAACAACACCGCTGACGGATAATCAAGAAATACAGGATCAAATGATGTCAGAGGATAAAAAGACAGTCATGATGCCGGTTACGGTGGAAGGGTCAGATGAAGAAGCCGAGAGAATCTCTGAGGAGATCTATGATGCTGTACCTGACGATGAAACAGCATATGTGACAGGTGCGTCATTGATTAATCAGGATTTCGCCAATACATCAGAAGATGGATTGAAGAAGACCGAGCTGATTACAGTATTCATTATTGTGGCATTGCTTTTGATTGTTTTCCGTTCCATCGTGACACCGTTCGTTCCTTTGATCACTGTAGGTATTACATACTTGATCAGTCAGGGTATTCTAGCTATTTTAGTAGACACGTTGGACTTTCCGATTTCAACGTTTACCCAGACATTCCTGGTGGCGATTTTATTTGGTATCGGGACCGACTATTGTATTCTGCTGCTTAGCCGTTTCCGAGAGGAACTTGCTAATGGTCATGATAAAGTCGAAGCTACTGTTACGGCTTATCGGACAGCCGGACGTACATTATTCATCAGTGCCATTGCCGTATTCGTAGGATTTGCATCTATCTTCTTCGCGAAGTTTGCTATCTTCCAATCTGCAGTGGGTGTGGCAGTAGGGGTTGCGGTATTGCTGATTGTCCTCGTGACGGTATTACCATTGTTCATGGTAACGCTTGGCGAGAAACTATTTTGGCCATCCAAAAAGGCTGCCTCTCATGGAGATAACAAGCTATGGCATTTCCTTGGGCGACATTCGGTAGCAAGACCGGTGCTGTTCCTGGTAATCACAGCGGTAATTACAGTGCCGTTTGTACTTACGTACGATGAACAAGTTTCCTTTAACTCTACCGAGGAAATCAGCAGTGATTATAATTCAATAAAAGGACTTAACGCTATCGGGGACGCTATCGGAAAAGGGGAAGCGATGCCGATACAGGTTGTCATCAATGACGATGAAAATCTTACCACAGCAAATACTCTGCCGTATCTGGATAATCTGAGTGATGCGATCAGCAAGATTGATGGTGTGGAAAAAGTCCGGACAGCAACACAGCCTACGGGTGAGAAAATTGATGACTTGTATGTAGATTCCCAAACGGCTCAAATCGCGGATGGTATCAATGATGCAGTTGATGGTATCGGCGAGGTGCAGGATGGTCTGACACAAGTACAAGATGGACTGAACCAAATATCTGGTCAGGCTGGCGGGGCTGGTTCATCAAGCGGTGGCGGATTATCTGATGCGACAGAAGGCCTTGGGCAAGTCAATACTGCGCTGCAGCAAGTAACTGGCCAATTGCAGCAAACTGGTAACGTCCAGCAAGCATCTGCTCAGCTGGCAGGAATCAGCGAGCAGCTAGCGCAAATTCAAACAGGTCTGGAACAAGCTGATACGCAATTGCAAGGTCAGCAGGAACAGGTTGGTACATTGACTGAAACATTGCAGCAGTTAGCAGATGGTGTTGGTTCGGCAAACGAAGGACTAACACAAGTATCAGATGGACTGACAACAGCATCTGATACACTGCGTGATATTAGCGACAGTGAGACAGTCCGCGAGACTGGTATGTATATTCCGGAGGATGCTTTGGAGGGTGACTTCCAGGAAAGTATCGATACGTATGCTTTCCGTGATGGAGAAGGTGTAACGCTTGATGTCGTATTGAATGCTGATCCATATTCTGAGGAAGCGATTCAGACATTGCAAACAATTAAGGACCGTATCGATGCAGAAGTGAAGGATACACCTTATGAAAATGCGGAAATCGTCTATGGAGGAGTAACAAGCACTAACGCCGATTTGGAAGATCTATCTACATCAGATCTTTCCCGGACGATGGTCATCATGATGGTCGGTTTATTCATCATCCTGACCTTGTTGTTCCGTTCTATGGTCATTCCGGCTTACATGATCGGATCCTTGCTGCTTACCTACTATACTGCTATCTCCATCACCGAATTGATCTTTGTCAACGGGTTGGACTATGCAGGTGTTAGCTGGGCTGTTCCGTTCTTCAGTTTCGTTATCTTGATATCACTTGGGGTCGATTACTCCATCTTCCTGCTTGATCGATTCACCGAAGAAGCGCGTGGTGATCTGCAGGCAGGCATGATTCACTCTATGAAGAAAATGGGCGGAGTTATCATTACCGCATCCATCATTTTGGCAGGTACATTTGCTGCCATGATGCCATCAGGTGTGTTAACGCTCCTGGAAGTCGCAACAGTAATCATTATTGGTCTATTATTGTATGGACTCGTGATACTACCGCTGCTTATCCCAGCAGTCGCTACGACTCTTGGCGAGCTGAACTGGTGGCCATTCAAACGGAAACAAAGAGAAGAAGATAAATAAGTAAAAGGAGTGCGCCGCGCGAGGCGTGCTCCTTTTTTTATGGACAAGTTTCCATACTATACGGCATATAGTAGCAAGGAATGGAGGTATGCAGATGAAACGAAGCCTTGGATTGCGTCTTGTTTTGGCTGGGACAATGGTGATAGCTGGCCTGCTCTTTTTCTTCACCGACCGATCCACCCATCCTGTTCCGTATAATGATGTCCACGAAGAGATGATCCGACACGCATTGGAGGAAGTGAACAATACAGCAGTCGAGGAGCTAGCTGCTTATGATACGTATGAAGTACTGGGAGTTGGTTTTGAGCCGGAAGGCATTATCAGTTTACGAATTCAGAACGAGGAAGAGGAAGTCGATCATCATATGCTGACTGTTTGGGAAGAAGTGAAAGGAGAAGCAGCGGATGTTGTGGAAGCACATGATCTAGAAGATGACATCAACCGGGAAATCGAACTGGAGGTCAAATTAATCGGACCGGAAAACACTGTCTTGCACACACATTAAGCATGCTAAGGAGGCATGCTTTTTTCTTTTGCTTAATCGTGGTGCCTAACGGGTATAAAGAAGCAAGAACATAAAAACATAACTGGAAGGAGTGAGGCGTATGAAGATAGCAGGCTATTTTGGATTCTTCATCCTGGCGCTTGTCTTCCTACTATTCTTTGCATTTACTACAAATACGCTATTTCTTCTGCTCACCATTCTTTCAGGTGTAGTAGGGGCATTTTTCTTATTCCGAGAATTGAGAACAAGAGAAAAGAAAGAACCAAGGGAACGAGATTATAACAAGAAGGGGAGATAATAATGGGACATGTGATCAAATCAGAATCAGGATATAACATTTTCGCAGAGGATATAGGTACAGGCATTCCTGTAGTCTTCTTGCACGGCTGGCCGGTAAGCCACAAAATGTTCGAGTATCAAATGAATGAACTGCCGAAGCATGGCTACCGTTTCATCGGTATCGATTTGCTCGGTTTCGGAAAATCGGATAAGCCATGGAACAGCTACACCTATGATGCACAGGCAGAAGCAGTACATGCTGTTGTCGAGCATCTGGGACTTGATAATTTCGTTTTAGCTGGCTTTTCGATGGGTGGTCCGATTGCCATTCGTTATATGAATAAATACGGTCTTGCTAAAGTGAACAAGCTGCTTCTGCTGTCAGCAGCAGCTCCTGTTTTCACGCAGCGTGATGCTTATCCATTCGGTATGAAGAAGGAAGAGGCAGATGATATGATTGAGCAAATCCAAACGGATCGTCCGAAAACCCTGCAGGACTTCGGTAATATGTTCTTTGCTCAAGATCATTCTGAGCCTTTCAAAGAATGGTTCTTCCATCTTGGCTTGGAAGCTAGCGGACATGGTACGATTCAGGCGATGGAAGCACTTCGTGATGAGGATCTACGTGCTGAGCTAGCGCAGATCAGTACACCGACATATATCTTCCATGGTCAAAAGGATGAGATTTGTCCGTTTGATTTCGCCACAGAAATGACAGGCGGTATCGTCAATTCAACAATCGTTCCTTTTGAGAACAGCGGCCATGGACTTATGTTCGACGAGAAAGAAAAATTCAATCAAGAGCTGTTGCGTGTATTGCAAAGCTAAAAGTAACAAAATAGAGCTGACAAGTGTGTCAGCTCTATTTGCCATGGCCAGGAGGAGAAGAGATGAATGGAATTGTTACGATTGTAGGTTTAGCAGTTGTTATTGTACTTGTCGGAATTGCAGTTTTCTACAACACTGGAGCACGTAAACGCCCAATGCAAAATTCCGATCGCCATCGGGAGCAGCTGAAACTGCAGTATGACACGTTAAAAGTGCGTCCGACAAAATTGGTGGATGAAGAGCACATCGATAGACTGAAGCAGGCAATGGATTATGATTATTTGGAAAGAATTAATGATGCCTTTCGAAGAGAGTATTATGATTGGAGCCAAATGAAAATCAATACACATTTCCGCGGCTTATTCCGCTTCTTCCTTCTTGCCTCGATCTTCCGGCGGAAGGAATTATTCAATAAGGATATTCACCGCTTATGGGAAGTGATGCGTCAATTCGAAAAGGAATATAAGACGTTTTGTCTGCGGTTCTTCGATGGGGAAATAACCGAAGACGCTTCAGAGCGCGGGGAACGGGATGCCGAGGAAAGAGAACGATTTGAAGTCAAATATTTGATGCTGTTCCAATTAGGAGAACGGACACCGACGCTTTGGGGAGAATTTTTCCAATATGGCGATGGAAAAGAGTTCATGGAATATATAAGTACACATGATATAGAGCAAGTGAAACAGGAATATATGGCGGAGAATATCACTGCAGATGCAGAAAGGACATTCGATAACTTTTACCATCATATAAAATGGGGCATGGAGGCCAACGCTGACGAGCTTCGTGATCATCAAGCTGGGCCGGAGGGAAGTGAAGAGGATCGCGAGATGGACGTGAGCATCCTCTACTTTCTTTGTATCAGAGATGAAGCAACTGATGAGGAAAAACGGGAGCTCGCATTGTACACCGGTAAGGGCAGTGGGTTTTATGCAACAAATGAATCCTTTGGAAAGATGCAGAAACAATAAACTGGTCAGAATGGTCTTATTTAATGATCAATAAAGCGATTATTAATTAATAATGTACTATCTTGATCTACCGCTGCGAAATACACTGCGCAAGGTAAGCTTAATACTTTCTTGAAATAAAACAATCCAAACTTACGCAAATCTTATTTGAGAATTTGAGTGAGTTTGGATTTGTATTTGTATTTGACTAAACGCTTTTATCGCATTCATTTTTTTCATACTACCTTTAATCGGTGGTGAATAAGCTAGTCCTGAAGGGGGCTTGGTTTATGCATCATTACCGGAGGTTCAAACGTAAGCAACTGATGATGGCCATATGTTTGCTTATTATGCTGCTGCTTTGTCTGTTTGTCCTCTTGCTGAAAAGTGCTTCTCCTAATCAGTCTAAAAAGACTGTAGAAGATTTTTATACGTTAGAACAGAAGGGCGAATTTGCGACCTCCTGGGGGTTGCTGCATAAGGATTTGCAGGTCAGATTTCCGCTTAAGGATTATGTGACGGATCGTTCTCATGTATTTATGGGTCATTTTGGTGCAGACACTTTTTCATTTGAAATAGAAAAGGGAGAAAAGCAGAAGAAGTGGCGAGCAGAACCAAATGGGCAGACCTACAAAGATGTCTATTCCTATACAGTAAAACAGAATTATCAAGGGAAGTACGGGCGCTTTTCCTTTGTGCAGTATGTTTATGTGACAAAGGAAAAGGGAGAATGGCGTATTTTGTGGGATTATCGGAACCAGAATTGACTTGCACTTTTGTCAGGACCGTTGAATTCTTTTTTAAATGGCGTATGATGGAGAAAAAGAGAAACGGAGAGACAGTATGAAAGCAATTCTTTTCGATTTGGATGGAACAATCCATGACAGGCATACTACATTACAGCGGTTCTTGGCTGATCAATTTCAGCGATTTCAATCTGAGCTGGCAGGAGTTAGTGAATCGGATTTTACAGCGGCATTTCTGGAATTAGATCAAAATGGCTATGTGGAGAAACCGGTTGTCTATCATGCACTATTAAGCAGATTTTCCTTGGATATGAGCATGGAGCCTGTGTTGACTGCTGATTATTTTGATAATGTGGCGCAGTTCGCTGTCGCATTTCCGGAAGCACTTGAGACTTTGCAGGAACTAAGTATGTCTTATACATTGGGCATTGTCACAAATGGGCCGGCTTTGCTACAACAGCAGGTGATCGAACAGCTTGGCTTGTACTGGCATTGCCAAAGCTTGGTCATTTCTGAAGTGGTCGGCTTACGAAAGCCGGATCCGGCAATCTTTGAAATGGCGCTGTTAGAGGTGGAGGCCGCTGCATCAGAAGCTGTTTTTGTCGGAGATCATGCAGAGGTTGATGTGGCTGGGAGCAGAAATGCAGGTCTGCAGCCGGTCTTCTTCGGTGGGAAACTTGAGGGAGTGCCGAGTTTCTCTGATTGGCGCGTACTGCCAGCTTTGCTAGCCAACTGGAATCGGTCTGAAAGGAAAAATAAAGGCGACTATACTATAATGGACATGGACTAAGCATTTACATAAAGGGGAGATTGGATGGCTGAGAACGTAAAACGAAAGGATTACAAACTGATCGCACTTGATATGGATGGAACAATGCTCAATACGCGTGAAGAAGTGTCGGATGCGAATAGAGAGGCGATACAACGGGCGCAGGAGGAAGGTGTTCATGTCATTCTGAGCACAGGCCGAGGCATTCGGACATGTAAGCCTTATGCGGATGATCTTGGGCTGCAGTCTTTTCTGGTAACAGTAAACGGAAGTGAAATCTGGACTGCTGAGGGTGAATTGCTAGAGCGTGAATTGATCGAGGATGATTTGATCAAAAAGATGAAGCGGCTGGCTGATGAGTATGACACGCATTATTGGGCTGTCAGCACGGAGCATGTGTTCCGCGGTAATTTCCCTGCAAATATGGAGGAATATGATTGGCTGAAATTCGGCTTTGATACATTCGACGATGAAAAGCGGGAAGCAATTGTCAGAGCACTTTCCGATAAAAATGAGCTGGAGCTGTCCAATTCCAGTCTGACGAATATCGAGGTCAATGCAGTAGGGATCAACAAAGCAGAAGCGGTACAAAAAGTCTGTGATCGGCTTGATATCAAAATGGAGCAAGTAATTGCCATGGGTGATAGCCTGAATGACATTAAGATGATCGAAGCTGTCGGATGCGGCGTAGCAATGGGCAATGCCCAGGATGCAGTCAAAGAAGTTGCAAACTATCAGACGGATACAAATGATGCCGATGGGGTAGCTAAAGCGATCCATCATCTGCTAGGATGGTCATAAGCCCGGTGTTCCCGGGCTTCTTACATAAGGGGGAGACAGAATGAAGACAGATCATTTGTATTACCCATATCATTCACAGCGAATGACGACAATTGCAAGACAAGGAATGGTAGCTACGTCACAGCCGCTTGCTGCACAAGCAGGACTGGATATGCTGAAAAAAGGCGGCAATGCAGTCGATGCCGCGATTGCAACTGCAGCCATGCTGACAGTTGTGGAGCCGACTTCGAATGGAATCGGCGGTGATGCTTTTGCACTTGTTTGGATCAAGGACAAGCTATATGGTTTGAATGCCAGCGGTCCAGCACCACAATCAATTAGCATTGATAAAGTGAGAGAACTCGGACATGAAGAGATGCCTTTGCATGGCTTCCTGCCGGTGACGGTGCCAGGTGCACCAGGCGGATGGGCGGCCCTCAGCAAGCGATTCGGTAAGCTTCCATTGATAGAAGTGCTGCAGCCAGCAATTTACTATGCTGAAAACGGGTTTGCGGTAACGCCGACAGTTGCCAAGCTATGGGAACGCGCGTACAAAAAGTTCAGCACGTCATGTACAGAAGCGATGTACAATGGCTGGTTTGACACATTTGCTCCAAACGGAGAGTTTCCGAAAATCGGGGACATATGGAGATCTCCTGATCATGCGGAAACCCTTCGGCAAATAGCGCGTACAGATGCGGCTGCTTTTTATAAGGGAGAACTAGCCGCTAAAATGACGGAATTTTCTGCTGATAATGGCGGCTTCTTAACAAAAGAGGATTTGGCAGCTTACGAGCCGGAATGGGTGGAGCCGATTTCTGTTAATTATCGAGGCTACGATGTGTGGGAAATTCCTCCGAACGGCCAAGGGTTGGTAGCTCTTTCAGCTTTGAATATATTAAAAGGTTTTTCTTTCCAAGAAAAAGAATCAATTGATACATATCATAAGCAAATGGAAGCGATGAAGCTTGCTTTCGCCGATGGTCATGCATACATAACCGAAGAGCAGCATATGCCTGTCACTGTGGAGGAATTGCTGTCAGATGCTTATGCGTCCAAAAGAAGAGACCTAATTGGGGAGACTGCACAGGAACCGGAGGCGGGCGAACCGAAAGCAGGCGGAACGGTTTATTTGGCAACGGCAGATAATGATGGGAATATGGTTTCCTTCATTCAAAGCAACTACCATGGCTTCGGTTCCGGGCTGGTCGTACCAGGAACAGGTATTGCGCTGCAAAACCGCGGACATAATTTCAGTCTTGATCCAAACCACGCAAACAGTTTGCAAGGCGGAAAGAAATCTTTCCACACGATCATCCCAGGCTTTTTGACGAAAGATAATAAGGCTATTGGACCATTTGGTGTAATGGGAGGATTCATGCAGCCACAGGGGCATGCTCAGGTTGTTATGAATATGCTTGATTTCGGGCTTAACCCACAGACAGCTTTGGACGCCCCGCGCTGGCAGTGGATCAAAGGCAAGACATTCCACGTAGAAGCAGATTTCCCGAAACATATCGCGGAGGCACTGATCCGTAAAGGGCATGATATCGAAGTGAAAGCGGACAGATCTACATTCGGGCGCGGACAAGTCATTTGGCGCGACCCAGAGAACGGAACATTATATGGAGGAACAGAAGCGCGAGCAGACGGCAGTATCGCTTCGTATTAGAAAGGTTGAACAACATGATCTACTGGCAATTATTTATGGCATTTTTCCGGGTCGGCATCCTCGGATACGGCGGAGGACCTGCATCAATCCCGCTTGTGGAAAAGGAAGTCGTCAAACAGTATAAGTGGATGGATGACGAGGAGTTCGGTAATACGCTGGCACTTGGCAACAGCTTGCCTGGCCCAATTGCAACCAAATTAGCAGGCTATATCGGCTATCGGGTCGGCGGCTCGATCGGTATGATCAGCGCATTGATAGCTACCGTCATCCCGACAGTCATTTTACTCATCATCTTATTTTATTTTGTCGAAGCTTTGAGCGATCAGCCCTGGCTCAGCGGAATGACAACAGCTGTCATACCCGTTGTTGGGGTAATGCTGGCAGTGATGACACTGGATTTTCTTAAAAAGTCTCGTAATGGGTTGAGTAGCTGGCAAATTGTTGCTTTGTTAGCCGCATCTGTTGTGCTGATTGAACTGCTTCATATCCACCCTGCTTTCCTTATCCTGGCGCTTCTTCTGTTTGCACTTGTAAAACCGGAGAAACGGAAGGAGGAAAAGGGAACATGATTTACTGGCAGATATTTCTTGCCTTCTTCATTCCTGGAATTGTCGGATATGGCGGCGGTCCAGCAACTATTCCGCTTATCGAAAATGAAGTTGTGGACAGATATGGCTGGATGACAACAGCTGATTACAGCCAGATGCTGGCACTGGCAAATGCACTTCCTGGTCCTATTGCGACGAAGCTGGCAGGGGTGATCGGCTTTCAGCAAGCCGGTGTACTGGGGGCAGCAATAGGTTTGTTTGCTACAGTAGCGCCTTCACTCATCCTGATGATTGGATTATTGAGTATTTTAGCGAAATTCAAGGATTCTCCTCGGGTGAAAAGAATGACAGCTTATATTCGGCCGACTATCGCTGTGCTGCTGGGGGGGATGGCAATAAGCTTTTTCCACACTTCTTATGAAAGTGCAGGCTGGATACATACAATCATCTTGGTTGTACTTAGCTATTTGCTCATGGAGAGGTGGAAGGTGCATCCTGCCTTCGTTATCCTTGGGGCTTTGGTTTATGGTGCTGTGCTCCTCGGATGAGAAAAAGATCCTGCAGTTTTTTGCAGGATCTTTTTCTCTGGGCAGGAGATGAAAAGAAAAGGGCTAATGTAATTAGTAAAATAAAATTCACTGCATAATCTAATAGGGAACCGGGTAGCTACTTAACATGGGGAATAGGATAAAAAATGAAGAAGGAGCATCTTATGCGCGTTACCATTTGGAACGAATACCGTCATGAGAAGGAAAACGACCAGGTGAGAAGCATCTATCCCCGAGGCATTCATGGAGCAATTGCCGAATTCCTGGAGGACACTGGATTTACCGTACAAACAAGGACACTTGATGATTCGGAGCAAGGATTGGACCAAGAGACGCTGGAACAAACGGATGTCCTGATCTGGTGGGCACATAAGGCGCATGATGAAGTGAATGACTATGCAATTGAGCGAGTGAAGCAGCGTGTTCTGGCAGGTATGGGACTAATTGTCCTTCATTCCGGCCATTTCTCCAAAATATTCCGTAACTTGATGGGCACAACATGTGACCTGAAATGGAGACAGGATGGCGAGAAGGAACGTCTTTGGGTGGTTCAGCCAAGTCATCCGATCACGAGAGGACTAGGTGAGTATTTCGAGCTTCCGGAAGAAGAAATGTACGGTGAGCATTTCGATATACCAGAACCAGACCATACGCTGTTCATCAGCTGGTTTGAAGGCGGCGAAGTTTTCCGCAGCGGCTGCACGTACAATCGAGGAAAAGGGAAAATCTTCTATTTCCGACCCGGTCATGAAACGTACCCGACTTACTATGATAAGAATGTGCAGACTGTTATCCGAAATGCTTGTGAGTGGGCAGCAGCACCATCAGCAGTCGTCCCGCACTACGGAAAGTCAGAAGCCTTGGAGCCGATACTGCGCCTTGCGAAGAAATAAGTATAAAGCCGTCTTTAGGTCGACGGCTTTTACATAAACAGATACAAAAATAGAGGAGGAGAAATAGATGCGTGCAATTGGGATATACAAACATACATCCGTGGATCAGGCAGACAGCTTTACAGAAGAGCAGCTGGATAAGCCGACAGCATCAGGCGAGGATGTGCTTGTCAAAGTAAAAGCTGTCAGCGTCAATCCAGTTGATACAAAACAGCGCAAGCAGAAAGAGGACGATGGTAATTTCCGTATCCTTGGATTCGATGCGGCAGGAATCATCGAGGAAGTTGGAGAGAATGTAGAAGGGTTCCAGCCTGGAGACGAAGTCTATTATGCTGGATCCGTTACCCGTCAGGGATCCAATAGTGAATTCCAGCTTGTCGACTATAAAGTTATCGCCAAAAAACCGAAAAATCTCAGTTTTGCTGAAGCAGCAGCGTTGCCATTGACAGCATTGACTGCATGGGAAGCTATGTTTGAGAAGATGCATATACCGCTAGACGCGGAAGCGAATAAAGACAAGACAATTTTGCTGGTTAACGCAGCTGGAGGTGTTGGTTCGATTGCTTCTCAGTTTGCACAATTGTATGGTCTGAATGTAGTCGGAACTGCTTCACGGGAAGAGACAATTACATGGGCTAAGCAGCATGGTACCGAGCGAGTAATCAACCATCATGAACCGTTTCATCCACAGTTAGAAAAACTGGGTATAGACAATGTCGATTATGTTTTCTGTATGCATCAGCTGGACAAGGCATGGGATGATATTATCGAAGTCGTGAAACCAGAAGGTATCATTTGTGCCATCACTGGCCCAGTTGAAGATATCAAACTGACTGATCTGACGTCCAAGAGCCTGACACTTGTCTGGGAGTATATGTTTACACGTACGCTTCATCAGACACCTAGCAGATATAAGCAAGGCGAAATTCTGTCCAAAGTAGCAGAGCTGGTCGAGGACGAACGCATACGTACGACGATAGCGGAGGAGCTCGAGGGTCTTACCGTCGAGAATGTGCAAAAAGCGCATAAGCGATTGGAAGATGGCAGTATGATCGGGAAACTCGTCATTTCTGTATGACTTGGGCAGGCGTTACGCCTGTCTTTGTTCTGTTTCCTGCCAATTCTGTTGTATAATGAAAATAAGACATATATGGTGGAGAGGTGAACCGATGTTACATAAAGTAGCTGTTATCACAAGTGGTGGAGATTCACCAGGCATGAATGCGGCCATACGGGCTATTGTCAAGGCGGCAAACTATCATGATATTGAAGTTTATGGTGTGGAAGGCGGTTATCAGGGGCTAATTGAGGACAAATTATCGATTATTCGTACACCTGATGTAGAGACGATCGCTAACAAAGGCGGAACAATCTTGAAAACGTCACGCTCGCTTGCCTTCATGGATGATTCTGGCAGAAAGCAGGCAGTCGAAGTGCTTCGCAACTATGGTATTGCTGATGTTATCGTTATCGGTGGGGAAGGTTCACTTCAAGGTGCACAAAAGCTGCATGAATTGGGTATCCGAGTCATCGGCATTCCGGGAACGATTGATAATGATCTGGATTACACCGACTATTCTATAGGCTTTGATACGACATTGAATACAGTGCTCAGCTCCATCGGACGAATCAAGGATACTGGTTTATCACATAACAAAACAACCATCGTGGAAGTGATGGGCAGACATTGTGGTGATCTAGCCTTGTTCACTGCTGTTGCAGGAGAAGGGGATATCATTTCTACGCCGGAGCTTAAACTGAGTTTCGAGCAGATTTGTGAAAAACTTCAAGACAAGATTTCCAAAGGCCGGAATGATAATATCATCGTTGTCACAGAACGGATGTATGATTTGGATGAACTGCAGCGATTCATCGAAGAAGAAATGAATATCGAAGTACGGACTACAGTCCTAGGTTTCATCCAGCGCGGTGGCGAGCCTTCTGCATTTGACCGGATTCTTGCCAACAAGATGGGCGTCAAAGCTGTGAACATGCTGATGGAGGGACAGTCCGGTTATGCAATCGGAATTAAAGCCAATCAGCTAATTGAGAAAGATTTGCGTACGATGCTCGATGAAAAGACTGATAAACAACCGAATTATGACTTGCTTGATATGCTATTGCATACTATATGAATAAGCGGAACAGAGCACGCCTGAGACAGGCGTGTTTTTTTCTTTGGCGAAACTTGTATATACAATATTATTGAAAGCGTTTGCAATATTATGATAAACTTTTTATAACTTCTGCAGTAAAGACAAAATTTAGGGGGATAGGCTTAATATAACAAAAAGGAGGGAATGAGATAACCGCACTAAAGAAAGCGTTTACCAAAATGCGAGGAGGAGCTGTGATGAAGCGAAGCTTTCTGATGGTTGCCTTATTTGCCGGTATTGGGCTGGCAGGCTGCTCGGCCGTGACGAGCGGAGATGGTGCGAGTGATGACAGAGTTCAGATTACATACGCGAGGGGGACAGATACGACTGGTGCCACGGATGTACTAGTCGAAGCATTCGAGAAGGAGCATCCTGAAATTGATGTGGAGGTCCGGGAAATGCCGTCTGATACTGGGGAATCACATAATCAATATGTGACGATGTTCAGCGGCAGAAGTGAGGAAATAGATGTATTCGATGCAGACATTGTTTGGTCAGCAGAGTTTGGTCAGGCAAACTATGTGCTGCCGCTCGACCGATTGATTGAGCGGGATCAAGTGGATATGGACGCTTACTTCCCGGCTACGGTAGAGGCTGGCCGTTATAACGGCAGACAGTATGCTATGCCTGGCTATGCCGACGCAGGATTGCTTTATTATCGGACGGATATAACTGATCAGGTGCCCGAAACATGGGATGAGCTGGAACAATTGGCTCAAGAAAACATGGGTAAGGAAGGCTCCAAATTCGGTTATCTCATGCAGGCAGCCCAATATGAGGGCATCGTGACCAATGCGATTGAGTATATTTACTCTTACGGCGGGCAGGTATTGGACGCTAATGGGAATGTTGTCATTAACAGCCCGGAAGCAATAGAAGGCTTGCAGAAGATGATTGATATAACAAATAGCGATTTTGTACCAAACAACATACTTAACTTCCAGGAAATCGACACAGAGTCCTCCTTTAATGAGGGAAATGCCGTATATGCAAGAAACTGGCCATATTTGAATGATACAGCGAATGATCCGGAGATATCCAAAGTGGCAGGTAATGTTGGCATTGCCACACTTCCGGCTGGAAGTGAAGGAGCAGCATCATCACTAGGAGGATGGATGCGGATGATCAACCGCTACTCCGATGAAGTGGAAGCATCCTGGACTTTCGTGAAGTGGATGAGCGGAGAAGAAGGGCAGAAGATCAGTGCTCTTGAAGGCGGTAAGGCTCCGACATTGGAAGCTTTATATGACGATAAAGAGATTACGGATGTCAGTACCGTGCTTGCAAGCGAGGATTTCTATGATTCGCTGCAAAATGCGATACCGCGCCCGATCACGCCAATTTATCCGGAGATCTCTGATATCATGCAAATCGAGCTTTCTCGTGCGATGGCAGGAGATATAACTGCTGAAGAAGCGGTAGAACGTATGGAGACAAAAATGCAAGCTGCGTTGGAATCCGTAACCAATTAAAGGAGCTGAGTGTATGAAGCAACCGAAAAAAAGACGGTTTCAGCTGAGTGAACGGCAGCTTGGTTACGCGATGGTCGCACCGTCTATCATTCTTATTGCCGTCATCATCATTTGGCCAATTATGTTGTCAGCCTGGAACAGCTTGTTTGATTACCGTTTAAATGACCCGGCAAAAGCAGAGCGGATTTCATCTTTAAGTATTAATCTCGAAACATATGCTGATAACCGATATCTGGTATACGACACAATGGAAGATGTCAGAGATGCGATGCCTGATGCTGGCGGGACATTAGATGACATCACAACAGCATTGGATGAACAGCATGAAACATTATTGAATACCGATGAAGGACTTGCGGACCGGTATGAAGAAGTCAACACTATGCTGGATAATTTCCAGCCAGTGAACGATGAGGAACTCCGGCTGGTAGAGGTTCCAGAGGAATGGGCAGATGGATTTGCCAACACTTTAGAAGAGCAAACGGCCGCTGTTCAGGGTTTACGAGAAGGTGCTCCTGAAGAAGCTGTCCAACCGCTGACGGATCTAGAATCTCAGCTGTCGAATACACAAGGTTCAATCCTGGAGCCGAACTTTGTCGGGCTAAAGAATTATTCAACCTACCTTGGTGATGGACGGACGTGGACAGCGATGCTGAATACGTTATTGTTCACCGTCGTTACTGTAGGTGTTGAACTTGCCGTTGGGTTGGCCGTTGCTTTACTGATCAATCGCGTCTTCATTGGACGTGGGCTTGTCCGAGCTGCTGTACTCGTTCCATGGGCGATACCGACAGCGGTAGCAGCAATGATGTGGACATTCCTGTTTGATGGTCAGTCCGGTATTATGGCCCATTATATGGCTCAGTTTGGTCTCATCGATGATCCAGGTGCACTGCTTTCGACTGGAGCAGGCGGTATGTTCTCTATCATGTTTGCTGATATTTGGAAAACGACACCGTATATGGCACTTTTACTTTTAGCTGGCTTGCAGACCATTCCACGCTCACTGTATGAAGCAGCGGAAGTGGATGGAGCAAACAAATTCCAGCAATTTATCTCTATCACTCTGCCGATGATTCGTTCGGCGATCCTAGTTGCAGTCTTATTCCGTGCATTGGACGCATTCCGTGTGTTCGACCTCATCTACGTTCTTACTGGCGGAGGTCCAGCCAACTCGACGGAATCAATCAGCGTCTATGCTTACAAACTGCTGTTTGAACAACAGAATTTCGGTGCAGGTTCTGCTTTGAGCGTAATCGTATTCCTGAGTGTCGCATTGCTCAGTACGATTTTCATCAAACTAATCGGCTCGGATTTGTTCAGCGGAAGGCTAAAACAATAGGACGGAGGAGGAGAATCGTATGGTAAAACGTGCTGGAGTCGGATTCTATATTTTCTTGATTATCTTTGTATTTCTGGTCATGTTCCCGTTTATCTGGGTGTTCCTGACTTCAATCAAACCGCAGGGAGAAATTTTTTCCTCCTTCCAATGGTTCTCGAGCAATATGACATTGGATAACTATGCATCGGCATTGGAAACAAGGCCGTTGCTTATGTACATGATGAATAGCTTTGTTGTAGCAACTCTCACCACGATTATCTCCATCATTGTCGCATCATTCACAGCCTATGCGGTCACGCGGCTGCCAATCCGTTTCAAAGGTTTGATTCTAGGATTGGTACTTGCTGCATCCATGTTTCCGCAAATCGCAGTCCTATCACCAATCTTCAACTTTGTCACCGATGCAGGTTTGCGCAACAGCTATCTTGGTCTTGTAATCCCGTACATTACGATCAGTTTGCCTCTGGCAATCTGGATTCTATCGACGTTTTTCATCAAGATTCCGCTGGCATTGGAAGAATCAGCGAAGCTGGATGGAGCGACTCCGTTCCAGACATTCCGCAAAATCATCTTCCCACTGGCAGCCCCAGGCGTGTTTACGACAGCCATTCTTGTCTTTATCGCTGCCTGGAATGAATATCTATTTGCCTTGACGATCAACACGGATGATCGCTGGCGCACGATACCAGTCGGTATCTCATTCTATCAAAGCCAATACAGCGTTCCGTGGGGAGATATCACTGCCGCAACTGTTATCGTGACGATCCCGATCGTTGTTCTCGTACTCTTGTTCCAGCGCCGTATCGTCGCTGGTCTGACAAGTGGATCTGTCAAAGAATAATAAACTTGGAGGTACTGCTGGATAATGAAAACCTTACGCGTAGGAGTAGTCGGACTAGGAAGTATTGCACGTAATCGCCACTTGCCGGAGCTGGAACAAAATCCGAACACCGAAATCACTGCTGTTTGTGATGTGGTGCCGAGCCGCTCAGAGGAAATCGCCAAAGAATTTAACGCAACAGCATATACCGAATATGAAGAGCTGATAGAGGATCCGCGTATCGATGCGGTCATCGTCTCTGCGGCCAACCATTTGCACGCACCAGTATCGATCGCTGCTCTGCAGGCAGGAAAGCATGTGCTTTGTGAAAAGCCGATGGCAACAACTCTGGAAGAAGCAGACGAAATGATCGCAGCACAAAAGGCGAGCGGCAAGCTATTGCTGATCGCTCATAACCAGTGTTTTGTACCATCTCATCAAAAGGCACGGAAGATGATTCAAAACGGAGAGCTGGGCAAAATATTCAGCTTCCGGACGACATTCGGTCACGGAGGTCCGGAGCAGTGGAGCATCGATGGGAAAAACAGCTGGTTCTTTGATAAAGACAAAGCTTATATCGGAGCACTTGGTGATCTGGGCGTGCATAAATCCCACTTGATTGAGTTCCTGCTCGACGAACCGATTCAGGAGGTGGCGGCTTTTGTCGATACGCTGGCAAAGCCTTACGCAGATGTGGATGATAATGCAGTCGCTGTACTGCGTACGAAGTCAGGAATCATCGGTACACTTACTGCTAGCTGGTCGTATGTAGCAGAAGAAGATAACTCCACAATCATTTACGGTGAGAAAGGGGTCATCCGTCTCGAGGAAAACCCTGAATATAGCTTGGTTGTCGAGTATCATAACGGAGACCGCAGCAATCATTCGCTTGGAGCAATTCAGACAAATGATTCGGATACACAATCGAATTCCGGCGTTGTGGACGCGTTTGCCAGCTGTGTGCTGGATAAAAATTCTAACTGTCCAATCACAGCAGAAAAAGGCCGGTCTGCATTGGCTGTCATCTTGGCAGCGCTGGACTCCAACGGTACGAAAAAAATAATTTCACTTGCACCAGAAGCAGTCGAGAAAGGGGAATAAGCATGAAATTAGGCGTTTTTACAGTTCTGTTCCAGGAGCTTTCACTTGAGGATATGCTTGCACGTGTAAAACAAGCAGGGTTGGATACTGTTGAAATAGGTACCGGTGGCTATCCAGGCAATGCGCATTGTAAGATTGATGAATTATTGGAAAGTGAAGATGCGTTGAAGCAATACCAAGCAACATTTGAGAAGTACGGTGTTACAATTGGTGCTTTTAGCTGTCATGGCAACCCAATTTCACCAGACAAGGCATTTGCGGAAGAATCAGATTGGCTATTGCGCAAGACGATTAAGCTGGCTGCTAAAATGGGAGTTCCGGTTGTGAACTGCTTTTCTGGTGTGGCAGGTTCCGAAGAGAGCGCAACAAAGCCGAACTGGCCGGTTACAGCTTGGCCGACTGAGTATGCAGATGTCTTGAACTGGCAATGGGAAGAGAAACTGGTTCCATACTGGAAGGAGCTAGGTACATTTGCAGAGGAGCATCAGGTAAAGATTGCGCTGGAATTGCACGGAGGCTTCCTTGTCCACACGCCTTATACGATGCTCAAGCTGCGTGAGCTGACGAGTGATGCTATCGGAGCCAACTTTGATCCAAGTCATATGTGGTGGCAGGGAATCGACCCAACCGCAGCCATTAAAATACTCGGAAAAGCTGGCGCAATCCATCATTTCCATGCCAAAGATACGTACATCGATCCTGATAATGTGAACATGTATGGGCTGACTGATATGCAGCCGTACAGCAATATCAAGCAGCGAGCATGGAATTTCCGTACAGTCGGACTCGGACATGGTCAGGAAGAGTGGAACAAGATGATCAGTGCGCTGCGCACCTATGACTACGATTATGTAATCAGTATTGAGCATGAAGATTCGTTGATGTCGATTGAAGAAGGATTCCAACGTGCAGTTGATAATCTGAAAAATGTCGTGATAAATGAACCTGCGACTACAATGTGGTGGTCGTAAGATTTAAGAGCATCTGCCTAAATGGCAGGTGTTTTTTTGTTTGTTAGATACGCTAACATCTGCCAAAAACCGCGGTGTGTCAGGGTTTCTGACAAATATACATAATATTATTAATTTTCTAAAAACTATCTTGACTTGCCACATTTGCCTGTATATTATTAGACCTAACTTCGAGGCGGCACGTACATAATCTTACAAACGCTGAAAGAAGCAAAGGGGGAAAACAGGTGAGGAAACAAGTAATGGCTTTAGCGATGACGAGTACATTGGCACTTGGTTTTTTGGCAGCATGCGGTAATACAGACTCTGCATCAGGTGGAGAAGGCAGCGAAACGGTAAAAATTGCACTCCAAGCACCAATGTCCGGCGGCAGTGCGACATTAGGGGAAGCAATTAAGAATGGTGCTGTTATGGCAGTGGAAGAGGAAAAAGCTGCATTCGAGGAAGCTGGATTCAGTCTGGAGCTAGTAGAATACGATGACCAAGGTGATCCGCAGAAAGGTGTTTCCAACGCACAGATTATCGGTTCCGATCAAGACGTTTACGGCGTTGTTGCCCATTTGAACTCTGGTGTTTTCATACCTTCGAGTGAAGTGTATGAACGTTATAATATTCCTTCTGTTTCCCCGGCCTCAACAGCGACGGATGTAACCGACCGTGGGTTGAAATCGGTCAACCGGATTGTAGCACGTGATGATTTCCAAGGTCCAGCAGGTGCTGAATATGCTGTTCAGGAAATTGGTGCTAAGAAAATCTTCGTTATCAATGATAAGACAGCTTATGGGCAAGGCTTGGCAACCGCCTTTGCTGAGGCTGCAGCAGAAGAGGGAGCTGAAATCGTCGGTGAAGCCGGAATCACAGTCGGAGAGAAAGATTTCAACGGCGTGCTGAATCAAGTATCATCAGCAGATCCGGATCTTGTCTATTTTGGCGGTCTGTACTCAGAGGGCGGTTTGCTGATCAAGCAGGCTCGTGATAATGGTATTGATGCTGCCTTCATGGGCGGAGATGGACTTGATTCCTCCACACTTGTAGAAATTGCTGGTGACACAATTAGTAACGTTTATCTGACTTCAGTAGCCGGAGATTCAAGTGCGACTGAATTTGCCAAGAATTATGAAGAAGAATATGGAGCGAAACCAGAATCCTTCTCCATTTATGGCTATGATTCAGCCAAGGTACTGATGGAAGGCATACTGAATGCAGTGGAGGAAAATGGAGGCGAGCTTCCTGCTAAAGATAAAGTGGCAGCTGCTGTACGTGCCATCGATGATTATGAAGGGGAAATGACCCAGGTCAGCTTTGACGATAAAGGCGACAACGAATTCGCTAAAATATTCATTTACAAATTCGATGAAGCAAGCTATCCAGCCAAAATCCAAGGCGAAATTTCACAGTAAGAGGTGAAAAGGATATGGTCACGGTACCATATCCTTTTCCATTACAGAAAGAAAGGAGTTGGAATGATGACGCAGGTTTGGGATACACTGCCGCAGGTGCTGATTGATGGCCTGACACTTGGCGCAATTTATGCAATCATCGCTCTCGGTTATACAATGGTTTACGGTATTTTGGAGCTGATTAACTTTGCTCATGGAGAGATTTTCATGGCAGGAGCTTTTATTGGAACAGCCGTCCTGATCGGTTTGACTGGTCTTGGCTGGGTTGCTGTCATGCCAGCTATATTCATTTTGCTTCTTGTCCTAGTGATAACAGGAGGGCTCACTGGTATGCTCGGCATGGGAATCGAGCGACTCGCATACCGTCCGCTCCGAAAAGCATCCAAGCTGATTACGTTAATTACGGCAATCGGCGTTTCCTTCCTGCTGCAGGACATTGTCCGCTTTATTACGGAGACACAGCAGAATAACTATATCGTCAATACACCATCGCTTTTCCCGGGTAGTTTGTCGATAAGCGGCTTGAACATTCGCTACTCCTTCCTCGTCGTCATCATCGTTGCGATATTGATGATGGTCGCATTGGAGTTTTTCGTCAACCGGACAAAGTGGGGACTGGCCATGCGTGCTGTTGCGCAGGATCAGGATACCGCTTCCCTGATGAGTGTGAATGTAAACAAAGTTATCAGTGTGACATTCTTTGTTGGCTCAGCTTTAGGCGGTGCAACAGGAGTATTGTTCGCCATCCACTATGGCACAATCGATCCGTATATCGGCTTTATACTTGGATTGAAGGCATTCACTGCAGCTGTATTGGGCGGTATCGGGAATATCCGGGGTGCCATGGCTGGCGGTATGCTGCTGGGATTATTGGAAATGTTCGCAGCGGCAAATCTATCTGCGATAACTGCGGGTCTCCTTAGCTCTGAGTACAAAGATGTGTTTGCTTTCGCCATCCTTATCCTCGTATTGATATTCCGGCCTGAAGGCTTGTTCGGCAGAGCCGCAATCGAGAAAGTGTAGGTGACATATGAAAAAAATCCTGGATCAAATCCGTGGAAACAAATGGCTCCAGCTCGGACTTTTAGTAGGTTATATCGCGCTCACTTCTCTTAGCTTGATTTTAGCACAGCGTTCGGTTGCGGCATTTCTGCTGTTGCTGCTATCGTTTTTGCTGCTGTATTATACAAAGCTGCCAAACTGGTCAAAGTGGGCAATCGGTCTTGCCATCATGTTCTTCATTTTACCTTTTTCTGCGATGCAGGGACCTGCTTATCAGGAATACATGGATGTAGCAACGCTTGTAGGCATTTATGTCAGCATGGCACTTGGTTTGAATATTGTCGTCGGAATGGCTGGTCTATTGGATCTCGGGTTTGTGGCCTTCTTTGCCGTCGGTGCTTATACATACGGTATTTTCGCCACAGCGCAGGCGAACAACTTCATGCCATTCGGTACGTACCCATTATCGGGAAACAGTTTCTGGATCTTCATCATCCTCGGCTGTTTCGTCGCCGCATTGTTCGGTGTGCTGCTTGGAATCCCGGTACTGCGGGTGAAAGGTGATTATCTGGCCATTGTTACACTTGGTTTCGGGGAAATCATCCGGATCGTTTTCAATAACATGGACCAGCCAGTTAATATTACAAATGGTGCATTAGGACTATCTTCGATTGCACCACCTAAAATCTTCGGCATTGAGCTGCTGTATTCCAATCAAATTTATTTTGTCGTTCTGTTCATTTTGCTTTTCATCATTTTTGCGGTTCGCAGCCTGGAGCACTCGAAGCTAGGGCGTTCGTGGAAAGCAGTGCGTGAAAATGAAATTGCAGCCCAAGCAATGGGAATTCCGCTCGTAAAGACGAAGCTGATGGCTTTCGCAATCGGTGCTTCCTTCTCTGGTATGATGGGGGTCGTATTTGCTGCCAAGCAAGCATTCATCGATCCGACCAGTTTCACTTTGTTGCAATCAATCAATATACTCGTGATGGTTCTGCTCGGTGGGATGGGCAGTGTGCCAGGGGTTATCCTCGGGGCTGCAGTCGTGACAATCCTGAATGCCCAAGTACTGAATGAATTGACAATGTGGTTCAACAGCTTAAGCACCGCAGGTATCATCACCTTGCCAGATGCAATGTCACCGGTAAAAATGCAACGCTTCTTCTTTGGTGCATTACTCATATTGTTTGCACTGTATCGATCGAAAGGGCTGATACCGGCAAAAAATGTCGTCTATGATAAACGTAAATTCCTGTCTGAGAAAGGCACGAAGAAACGACTGCAATCTGTTGCTGCACCAAAGGAGGATGAACATGACCATACTGGAAGTTGAGAAACTGACCAAAACGTTCGGAGGACTAACTGCCAATAAGGAAATCAGCCTCCAAGCGGAAGCAAACAAGATAACGGCTGTTATTGGACCGAACGGTGCGGGCAAGACGACTTTCTTCAATATGATTACCGGTGTGTATAAACCAACATCCGGTTCTATCAAACTGCGCGGAGAATCAATCGGTGGTCTAAAACCGCATGCAGTAGCAAAGAAAGGAATCTCCCGTACATTCCAGAATATCCGTCTTTTCGGCCCGATCACGGTTTTGGAAAATGTGCTGGTCGGTATGCATACACATTTGAAAGCAGGTATTTTCGGGACGATCTTTCATTTGCCAGGAGTGGATAAGGAAGAGCGAATTGCCGAACGGGAAGCATATCGTCTGCTGGAGTATGTAGGTTTGGAGGAGCATTACAATGATGAAGCTGCCAGCTTGTCATATGGAAGTCAGCGGCGTTTGGAGATTGCCAGAGCACTTGCGACGAAGCCATCCGTCCTGCTGCTTGATGAACCTGCTGCCGGAATGAATCCAAAAGAGACGGCTGATCTGACTGGTCTTATCGAGAAAATCAAACAAGAAATGGATATGACGATCATCTTGATTGAGCATGATATGAAGCTCGTCATGGAAATCTCGGATTATATTTATGTACTGGACCATGGAGAATTAATTGCCGAAGGACTGCCAGCTCAAGTTCGACATGATAAAAAGGTAATCGAGGCGTATTTGGGTAAGGGAGCTGCCGAGGAACAGGAGGCGGAAGGATGAGCTATTTGGAGCTGAAACAAGTGACTGCTTTTTATGGCGCTATCCAAGCTTTGAAACAAATTGATCTTACTGTAGAAGAAGGCGAAATCGTTACACTGATTGGCAGTAACGGAGCCGGAAAATCTACTACTCTAAAGACGATTAGCGGTCTCGTTCCGGTAAAGGAAGGTTCTGTTATTTATAAGGGTCAAGATATAACCTCTCGAAAAGCCCATCAGACGACGAAGCTTGGTGTCGCACATGTACCGGAAGGGAGAAGGATTTTCCCAAAGCTGACGGTGAAGGAAAACCTGCAAATTGGCGCATTCGGGGTAAAGGATAAAAAGCTGATCGAAGAAAGGATGGAGAAGGTATTCAGCTATTTCCCGCGTGTAAAAGAACGGCTCCATCAGCTTGGCGGAACGATGAGCGGCGGCGAGCAGCAAATGCTAGCCATCGGCCGGGCACTGATGATGGACCCTGACCTGCTCATGCTCGACGAGCCATCGATGGGCTTAGCCCCAATCATCGTCGAACAAATTTTTCACATTATCAAAGAACTCAATGACGACGGCATGACCATCCTGCTCGTCGAACAAAACGCCTTCCAAGCACTCAAAGTCGCCCACCGCGGCTACGTCCTCCAAACCGGCAGCATCTGGCGCAGCGGCAAGGGACAGACTTTGCTCGCAGATCCAACGATTACGGAAGCGTATTTGGCATAGGAAAGACCCGCTGGGAGGCGGGTCTTTTATTATGTAATCTATTGCTTTGGAAGCTTTGTACGGAACCATATTGCTAGAATACAAGTACCGTATAAAAAGATTGCAGCTATAGATAGAGGTGTAATAGCTATAGAAAGATCTTCTTTAGGTATAAGCCAGAAAATAAATATACCTAACATGATAGTCCCTAAAATACTAAACATGATGGAATAGATTAGCAGAGCTGCTCGAAGTGCTTTCTTTATAAATGTTTTAGCTTGGAGCAAAACCATCTCATCTTGTGTTAGAGTACCCTTACCAGATATTGTGACATCTTCTTTTTTGAAGAATTTTGCTCTAATAAATAATGAGATAATACAAGTTACATAGAGAGGTATTAAAAGAATAGCTGCAAGTATAAGCATTTTTGGAACTTCTTCGGCAGTTGTATCAAATATGAATAGAGTAAGAACAGGGATTGTTCCGCCTATGCTCGCAAAGATGCTATAAAAAAGCAGACCAAAACGCATTGCACTTCTAAACCATATTTTATTTGGAAACATGCAGGCACCTCACTTTGTTGATTCCTGGCTGTTTAAGCATTCTATTCTTCTTTTAACCTGCTATCAGCTTCTTCTCGAAGTTTTTCATCTTCTGGTGTTACATAACCAACATGCAGAACTTCTTCAATATCTACCCTGTTAAAAAAGATGCTGTAATCAGGTCTGATATGTCCTTCTGGATACGGAACGGATATGTAATCATAGAGTTTCTCAGAGCCGTACTCCTGCTGTTCATAACCATGAATCATTACAGGCTTTTCTGCTCCCTTTAACTTTACAACAGATCCTATTGGGATAAGGTTTTCAGTATTTACATTTTCTACAGTCGGTGGCTGTTCGGTGGATCCATCATCACCAGATGAAGTAGTGAATCCGACACTGCAGCCAGTTAGGAATAGAGTGAGGAAAAAAAAGGATATAAGTTTTTTAATCTTCATGTTTCATACCATTCTTTCTGCTGTTGGATAAATCCTTTTCTATTTGTTCTTTCATCATCACTTCAATCGGTGAATCATACCCGCTATGTAGAATAGTTTCTATTGATTCTCTATTAAAGAAGACATTAAAATCTTCAGTCAAGTTCCCTTCAGGATAAGGGACTGCTATGTAATCAAATATTCTTTTGGATTTAGCTTGTATTTGATGTCTGCCATAAATCATCACAGGCTTTTCAACTTTTTTTAATTTAACTACACTACCAATAGGAATTAACTCAATATTGGTGTCACTCATTCTTTATTCGCTCCTTATTGAAAAATCTTGATCTTATAAATAATGCGATAGCACATGTTCCATAAAGGAATACAGCCATTATTACGAGTGGTTCAATAAGATAAGGTAAATCTTCTTTTGGAATCACGAAGAAGATAGCGGTTATGAAACAGATAGTACTAGCTAATCCTATTAAAATACTGTACAAAAGTAATGCAAAGCGAATAGCTTTTTTTCTTTCTCCTTTATTGGGTACCATAGTGTAATCTCCTCAAGTTGTTTTTAAGTTACTCTTGATCCTCAGGCATAAGACCAGCTTTTCCTCCTACTCCGATACCATAAGCTGCATATATACTAGTTTCCATTCCTACTGATCCACCTATACCGGCAGAACCTAATAATATATCAACTCCTAAATAAGGATCTTTTTCAATACCAAACCATTCTTCGAGAGGTTCGTAACCGAAGAAGTTTAAAGGTTCTACTTTAATTTCTAATTTCACTGCTGATGCACTTGCACCCGCAGAGAGAGTATAGTCTTCATAATTTGCCTTTGCTTCTGCTTGACCAAAATTAAAGGAACCAGAAATAGGTGAATTATCGTGAGAAATTTCAACTTTCCCTACGCCCGCTTCGATTTTCCCGCCGATGTTTTGTCCATAAAGTATACTATTCGATATCGAATTAAAAGCATACGGCACATCCGCTTGAAAATCACCGTAAAGAAGCTTAGTTTTGAGACTTTCTATACCTTTATCCATGAAATCAGTATTAACTATAGAAGCAGAACCGCCAATTTCACCTTTTTTATCATCTAGGTCAATGTTTAATAAGAAGCTGGCATTACCAACTCCATCTGACCATCCATCTTTTATATTAGGTTCAAAGTTATAGCCTTTCTTGGTATCAGAGGAAACCTTGTACGCAGAAGCAGCGTAACCTTTTTGCCCTGTTGTAATGTTTTGCCATGGTGTTTTAGATGAATAGAGGGCTTTCATTGGTTCAAACTGATATGGATAAGTAGTAGATGAACTATTAATTCTTGAATCCAATGATTGAATTATAGCCGAATGAGCTAGAGATAAATTAGTTTGAAGCGGCGTATAATTCTCCAAACTCAACGTGCCATTCTTAACCATACTTTCCATTTCAGCTACATACTGCTCCATCATAAGAATATCGTCTCCAACAGATTCCAAACCTTCACTATTATTTGAATCAAAATTGACAAGATCTTCTACTGTTTCATCAGTTGCCCTTTTTGCTTCATCTATGCTGCTTTTAAAGTCGTCAGTGTTCAAATGACTAATGTGGACTATATCACTGATTGAACTGAACGTACTGTTAGCTTCATCAACTAAATCAATTGCTTTTCTTTTTGTTCTGTCCAGACTATCAGTCAGTTCTCCTTCTAAAAATTCCTGCTTAATAACACCGCTTTTATTTTCTTCCAAGTTAAAAGATGTTTCCCGGAGTTTTTGAAGGCTAGACTTATAGTTTTCAAGCGAAGCGCAATAAAAAGAAATGAAAGGAAGATGTATATTTTGATAATAGGTTCGGATGGAATTACCTGTTGCCCCAGTGAAGGACTCTTGGTTACTTACAAGTTCAACTATAGCATTTCTCAGCTGGTTCATTTGATCTAATTTTGTGTCAAATTGGTTCAGCAGTTGATTAATGTCAGTATGAAGGGATTGGTTATGTAATTGTTTCATTTAATCACTCCCTTAATCGAATTAGATAGAGAGTCATCCGTCGTACGGAAAGATTCGATTGTCTGTAGAGCTGTTCCATTATTTTGTGTCAGTAACCGTTTATAAGCTTCTGTCACCTTTATCAATGCTTCATTAGATTGCCTTACTTTTTTCACTGCGTTCAATTCATTTTTATCAGCGAATGCTTGTAGGAGATCTGAATCAAGGCTGTCAGCATTACTTTGAATCTTACTTATTAATTTGTTTGCCTCCTCATAGGCGACTTTTATTTCTTCACTCATTTGATAATCACCTTCACTTTTCTGCCTCAATACGCTGTTTTTCTTTTTCTATTCTAAAATCAGTGGTGTGAATGCTTGTTTGTAGCGTACCAATTTTGTTATTTATTAACCTAATTGCATCGTCCATCGTATTTTGAGAGAGTTCCTTATAAGTACGAAAAGCTTTATCACGTTTCTTATCAAAATTATCTGTCGTCCTTCCTTTCCACGCATTGGAAGGAAGTGCAGGTTCAGTAATAGTTCTGCCATGCTGAACCATATCAATCTGAAGGGATTCTATAGAGGACTTAGCGTGACGAAGTCGTGATAGCTGTTCTAACTTATCGGTACGGCCAGCTATTAAAGATGCCAGTAAAGACATGTAAACACCTACAATCGGTAATTTTTAATATTACTATAGTTATAATAACAAATGGTAAATGCTGTTATAAACAGGAAAAAGTTACTCGTTTTTTATTACATAAAGCAGTTTTGTGAATCCATATGCCCATTACGAAATGATTTAACATATCCATTTAATGTAAATAACTTTCCATACCCATGAAATCTTATTGTAAAACCATATCCAAGAAAAAGTCTGTAAATAATTCTCACAAAACACTTCATGAAATTTTATTTTAGTAATATAATCTAAATATGAATTAAAATTTTAGAGTGAAAGCAGGTGATCCTGACAGTGAAGGGCGGTTTAACACTGCTTCGAGAAAGCTTACCTTTGATTAAGCCCTCTGAAAGAAATGCAGCCAACTACATACTTGCCCATCCATCTGAGGTGGTAAAGCTTTCGGTGCAGGAGCTGGCAGGAAAAAGCGGGTCCAGTGAGGCGGCCGTTATCCGTCTTTGTAAATCAATCGGTGTGACAGGGTACCGGGAACTGAAGCTGAAGATTGCGGGAGATTTGCAAAATGAAAGCGGTAACAAAAATGCATTTGGTGAAATCAAGCCGAACGATACGGTTGCACATTTGATGGAAGCAATTTCAGAGAAGCATACCCAGTCAATCAGCCAGACGATGCAGGTTAATGAAGCGATGGCAATTGAGCAGGCGGTCTCTATGATTTCCAGGGCAAGAAAGATTGATTTCTATGGAGTTGGAGCTTCTTATCTTGTTGCAGAGGATGGAGAGCAGAAATTTGGTCGGATTGGTAAATGGTGTACAGCTTACAGTGATGCCCATCAGCAACTGGCATCGGCGGCGAATCTGACGTATGGGGATGTTGCATTTGTTATCAGTTACTCAGGAGAAACGGAGCAGCTGCTACCTGTCTTAAAGCAGGCAAAGGAAGCTGGAGCAACGACGATTGCGATGACGAAGCTAGGTCCTAACCGACTGCAGGAGCTCGCTGATATCCAGTTGTTCACTGTGGCAAAAGAAGCACGTATCCGAAGTGCGGCTACAAGCTCCCGGATTGTTCAAATGTACTTGATGGATATCATTTACACAGCAGTGGCGGGAAGAGATTATGAGCATACAATCGACGCACTAGAAAAATCACGGCAGGCAATTCAGCAAGCATTCCAAACAGAGCAAAAGTGAGGGAATTACATGCTAGATAAACTGACGACAGAAAAGCGCAATGAAAGTACGATGAAGCTGGATCAGCTTACCACGAAGGAAGTACTTCAGCTGATGAACAAGGAAGATCGAACTGTTCCGGACGCGGTGGAAGCAGCACTGCCAGAAATTGAAGCAGCAGTGGAGCAAGTAATCGCAACTTTTCAAGCAGGCGGCAGACTCATTTATACGGGGGCAGGCACAAGCGGCAGACTTGGTATTTTGGATGCAGTAGAGTGTCCGCCAACTTTTAGTACACCACATGATATGGTGCAAGGACTGCTGGCTGGAGGAATGTCCGCTTTCCGTAAGGCGAAGGAAGGAGCGGAGGATAATCCGGAGCTTGGGGCAAAAGAGCTGCAGGATATCGGTCTGACTGCAAAAGATACGGTAATTGGTATTGCTGCAAGCGGCAGAACACCGTATGTGATCGGGGCACTGGATTATGCTGCAGCCCTAGGAGCTGCAACAGTCAGCGTTGCTTGTAACAAAGAAGCAGCCATCTCAAAGCATGCGAAGATCAGCATTGAGGTAGAAACAGGTCCGGAAATACTGACAGGCTCGACAAGATTGAAAGCCGGAACAGCACAGAAGCTGGTGCTGAACATGATATCTACTGCCAGTATGGTAGGAGTCGGAAAAGTATATAAAAATTTAATGGTTGATGTAAAGCCGACGAATGACAAGCTGCAGGAGCGTGCCAAGCGCATCATCATGGAAGCAACCGGTGCGAACTATGATGCAGCAGAGAAAGTTTTTAATCAAGCAGACGGCCAGGTCAAAACAGCAATTGTCATGCTGCTGCTTGATGTCACAAAAGAGGAGGCAGAGGAGAAGCTTCGAAATGCAGAGGGATTTGTCCGTTCAGCGATAAAAGCGTAAAGGGGAGGAATCAGAATGGCGAAGATGAAGCAATTGGCAGAAGACATTCTCCGCGAAGTTGGCGGAGAGCAGAATGTAGTTTCTTTGACGCATTGTATGACACGAGTGCGTTTGCGGGTAAGAAACGATAATCAGGTGAACTTTGATGCTCTAAAGCGAGTCGATGGCGTCATGGGTGTAGTAGCAGATGATACGATTCAGATTGTAGTCGGACCTGGGACAGTTAATAAAGTATCCGATGAGATCAGCCGAATCACCGGTCTCGGTGTCGGGGAAGAAGCAGCCGAAATTGATGATCTTACCTTTGAGGAAAAAGCCCAGCTAAAACGGGAGAACATGAAGGAAAAAAATAAAACGCCAATAAAGTTCCTATTAAAGCGTATCGGAAATATTTTCATTCCGCTTATCCCTGGTTTGATTGCTTCTGGTATCATCAATGGTGGTGTGAGCTTCGCTGTCAATGCTGGTGCAGATCCTACGCTTGGTATCATCCAGATTCTGCAGCTGATCGGTGGCAGTTTGTTCAGCTTCTTAGCGATTCTAGTCGGCTGGAATACGGCGAAAGAATTCGGCGGTTCTCCGGTGCTTGGTGCTATCGCAGGTATGATTCTGTTCAATCCGGCGCTGGCAAATATCACGTTATTCGGTGAAACACTCGTTCCTGGCCGGGGCGGATTATTCGGAGCTATCTTTGCTGCTTGGCTGATGAGTTTCATTGAAAAGCGCGTAAGAAAATTCATGCCTAATAGTATTGATATTATTTTTACTCCTATCTTAACCGTTCTGTTCGTTGGTGTTGCTTCTTTACTTGTCATTATGCCCGTTGCCGGTGTGCTATCAGATGGTATTACTTCCGGAATCAACGCCATTCTTGATGTCGGCGGTGTCGTAGCGGGTGCTTTGCTTGCTGGATTCTTCCTGCCACTCGTCATGGTGGGTCTGCATCATGGATTGACTCCAATTCACATGGAGCTTATCCAAACGTTCAGCTTTACAGCATTGCTTCCTGTTCTGGCGATGGCTGGCGGCGGACAGGTCGGAGCTTCTATTGCTGTCTTTGTCAAAACACGTAATAAACGTTTGCGAAATATTATTAAAGGTGCCTTACCAGCAGGATTCCTTGGTATCGGCGAGCCACTATTATACGGGGTAACCTTGCCGCTTGGACGTCCGTTCCTAACAGCATGTCTTGGTGCCGCTGTTGGTGGAGCCACACAGGCGTTGTTTGCAACAGGCGCGACTTCTATCGGTGTTTCCGGACTTTCTTTAACGCCGCTCATCGCAGAAGGAAAGTACCTGCAATATTTGATTGGTATTTTTGTCGCTTATATTGCTGGATTCTTGTTTACTTACTTCTTCGGGTTTAAGGAAGACATGGCGAAGGATATATAATTATCAGGGCGTCTTTATGACGCCTTTTTTGTACATAGGAGGGATAAGGTGTTAGGGATATCTGTGTATTTACAGGAACGTATAGAGGAAGAAAAAATCAGACGGTTTTATGAAGCTGGCTTCCGGAGTTTGTTTACATCGCTTCACATCCCGGAGGAAGATGCGTCCGCTTACCGAACAAAACTGCAGCTTCTTGGTTCGATCGCTTCTGCTCTTGATATGGAATTGATAGCGGATATTTCGACCGCTTCGATGGAGAAGCTCGATTTGGATTGGAATTCTGCAGAGACGGTGTTGGATTGGGGACTGACAGGCTTGCGGATTGATTACGGAATTGAGGATGATGTGATTGTCCGGTTATCGCAAGAGATGAAGGTTGCTTTGAATGCAAGTACACTTACAGAAGAACAGCTAGAGCGACTGATTGAGGCTGGTTTGCGCACTACCCACACAGAAGTCTGGCATAATTTTTACCCTCGGCCGGAAACGGGGCTTGCGCGCAGCGATTTCCTAGCGAAAAATCTCCTGTTCCAAACACATGGCTTGAAGGTGCAAGCATTTATACCAGGTGACCGTAATCTACGGGGACCGCTTCATCAAGGATTGCCAACATTGGAGCAGCATCGTATGTATGGAAGCTTTGCTGCGTATAAAGAGCTTAAAGTGTACAATGTGGACAAAATCCTAATTGGAGATCCAGACGTGACGGATGAGGCTCTAATGCAACTTAAGGATGCATCAAATACAATTACACTCCGTGCACACTATTATGGTGAGCGAACAGAAGCTCATCATTTACTGGAAAAGGGGACACATAACCGGCCTGATCGGGCTCGGGATGTGATCCGCTCAGAGGAATCCAGAATGAGCGGAATGTTCCAGAATGCAGAGATAAAACCCTTCAACTGTATCGAACGAAAAGAAGGCAGCATAACTATCGATAACGATCTGTACATGCGTTACAAAGGTGAAATCCAGATTACCAGGAGAAACTTGCCTCAAGACGATAAAGTCAATGTGATCGGACAGATTGTACCAGAGGATGTACCGCTTTTAAACTATATTGAGGGTGGAACGCAATTCAGAGTCATATGGTTATGAAAAAAAGCAGGTGAGGATATTCCTCAGCCTGCTTTCTGTTCTAGTACATCTTTATTTAGTTTGAATTTGCCTTCCCATTTTGAGATGACAATAACGGCTAACGAGTTACCCACAACGTTAACAGCAGTACGACCCATATCAAGAATACGGTCGATACCAGCGATGAAGGCAAGTCCTTCTGCTGGAAGTCCTACAGCACTCAATGTTGCAAGTAATACAACAAAGCTTGCTCCTGGTACAGCTGCAATCCCTTTGGAAGTGACAATCAGGACACCTAGTACTAGCAATTGATCCCAAATAGACATGTCTATGCCATACATCTGAGCAATGAAAAGTGTTGCCAGAGCCTGATAGAGTGTCGATCCATCCAGGTTGAACGTATACCCTGTCGGTACGACAAAGGATGTGATCGCTTTAGGTGCACCTAATCGCTCCATTTTCTCCATTATCTTAGGTAGTACCGTCTCAGAGCTGGCTGTGGAGAATGATAGCAGTAATTCATCCTTCAGCATGCGAAGCATCTTGAATAAATTGACTCCGCAAATCTTCGCTATAATGGCGAAAACTACAATGACAAAGAATAACATACTGCCATAAGTTACAATAGCTAGTTTACCAAGCGGAATTAGAGATTGTAGACCAAATTGTGCTACTGTTACTCCAATAAGACCAAATACACCAATAGGTGCTAATTTCATCACAAGGTTGGTTACCCAGAACATTGCCTCACTGACACCTTGGAAGAAAGAAAGGACAGGTTGTCCTCGCTGGCCGATGGCAGCTACTCCGACACCGAAAATTACTGAGAAGAATACAATGGCGAGCATGTCACCTTCCGTCATGGCCTGAAAGACGTTCGTTGGGATGATCTCTAGGAATGTATCCACAACTGAGTGATCTTCTTGTGTTTCAGCAGTTTCCTCGTACTGTGAAATACTGGTTGTCTCTAATGCAGAACGATCAATGCCTTCACCAGGCTGGAAGATGTTACCGAATGCCAGACCGACAATCAAAGCAATCGTCGTTACGATTTCGAAGTAAAGAATTGTCTTGAATCCAAGTTTACCAACCTGTTTAATGTCTCCAACACCAGCAACACCGACAATGATGGAGGAAATGACGATTGGTACGACGATCATCTTGATTGCTCGTAAGAATAGATCCCCGAAAGGCTGTAAAACGCTAACGGCAGTGTCACTGCCATAGAAAATTGCACCAACAATAATACCTAGCACTAGACCGATAAGAATCTGGTAGGCTAGTCCGATTTTGAAACGCTTCATGATGTACCCCCATGTTGTTGTAAAGATATGAATACGTACGTGTAATAATAGCATAGCTTACTAGAATCATGTCAACTTTCCTAACAAAGAAAAGGAAGACACAATTGTGTGCCCTCCCCGGGTATATCAGAACAAATTGATTAATTCGTTGATCATCAAAGCACCGAATAACAAAATACTGATACCCAATACGCCGTTTGTGATCCAGCCATTCCTGTAATCCGATTCAACACGCTTCGAGTTAAGCAGCCATATGAGTGTAATTGCGAGGAACGGCATGAGCAATGCTCCGAGCGCTCCTTGAATCAGTACAAGTCCTACCGGTTTGCCGAAGAATAACAAAAGCATCGGTGGAAATGTAAGCCAAACAAGATAAAAACGATAAGCGGGATCTTTTTCAGAGACAGGTTTGTCTTCTGACTGCCTCTTTTTTCGTACGGTACGGATGAAATCCGCAAACAGATATGGAACACCATTCCATACACCAAGCAAAGAAGAAAAAGCTGCTGACCAAGCGCCAAGCATGAACATCCAGGAAACAGCTCCATTGAACTCCTCCCCAAGCATTCCAGAAAGAGTGATTAAGCCTGCTTCTCCGTCAATCTGGATGTTGGAGCTGTGCAGGAATTCGGCACCGATTACCATCAAGGAAAGTGTAAAGATTGCCGTCATCGTGTAGGCGACGCTGTTATCGACGCGCATCATCGAGACCCAAGCCTTTCCTTTCCATTTCTTCTCCTGCAGCCAATAGCCATAGGAAGCCATCGTAATCGTTCCTCCGACGCCGCCTATCAGACCCATGACGAGTAGGAAACTTCCAGCTTCCATTTTTGGAACAACAATGCCTTGTACGATATTGCCGATATCAGGAAGCAAGATAACTGCAGTACCTACTACAGTGACGAACATAATGCCGATGAAGACGAGCATAACCCGCTCAAACAACATATATTTGCCGGTCCAGACTAATGCAAAACCGATAAGGAGATGGATGATGGCCCATGCCCAAAGCGGCATGATCGGAAACATCGAACGCATCATCAATGCGCTCGTGGAACCGGCTGCAGCGCCGTAAAGGACGCCCCAAATGATTGCGTAGACACCGAAATAGCCGGTTGCCCATTTACCGAGTGAGTGCCAGCCTTGAAGGATGGTCTTGCCAGTTGCAAGATGCCATCTGCCGACCCCTTCGGTGAGGAAATATTTGATGATAGAACCTAATATGATTGCCCAGCCGAGCATCATGCCAAAGCCTGATCCGGCTACTAGAGCAGCGATAAGATCGCCTGTTCCGACGCCCGTTGCTGCGGTGACAAAGCCAGGTCCGACATTGCGGAGTTTCTGGCCGAAAGTCTTCGGAGGAGTAGGACTGGCGGGCGCCATTGGTTTGTTTTCGTTTTCCATACACGTACCCCCTTCGCTACTGTGATTGTAAACATAAAAGATAAGAGTTGGCAAGATAAATTTGTAAGGCAAAAAATCCTTGATGAATAAAAATGGAATGTTAAAATAATAAGTGAGCTAAAAAAACCTAGATATATCAGGAGTTTTAAAGATGGAAACCTGAATAGGAAAATGTTTTGTAATATTTATAGGTTGGTACTTGTCAGACAAAAAAGGAGAAGAAGCATACAACATGAAAAAGGAGAAAATGGCGCATCGAATTGCGGCTGAAATATTGGAACAAATAGTGGAAGGAGATATCAAACCGGGACAAAAGCTGCCAACGGAGAAAAAGCTATGTGAAAAATATGGTGTCAGCCGTGCTTCGATTCGGGAAGCATTAAGCGAGCTGAAAGCTCAGGGAGCTGTCACATCGAAACAAGGCGGCGGCACTTACGTGGAGCAGGCATTTCATGGTGAATTCTTCCACCAAGTGATGGTAGATGAATCGAATCTTGCCAGCTTCCGCTATCTTTTCGAAATGCGAAAGATTTTGGAGCCGGAAGCAGCTATGCTGGCGGCAGAACGCCGGACGGAGAAGGAATTGGATGAAATGCGCGCTGCGCTTGAACTAATGAAAGAAGTGGAAGTTGACAGCGTTGAATCTCATAAAGGACGCAATGCGGATTTTGCTTTCCATCTTGCTGTTATGAAAGCAACACATAATCCGGTCATGATCCAGACCTTTGCCAATCTAGACACTGTTTATAAGAAAGCACTGGCTTTGTCTTTTGAAGAGAAACAGGATCTTTTGCGAAATAAGCAAATCATCTACAAGGAACATGAGAAGATTTATGAAGCCATCCAGGCAGGGGAAGCAGAGCTTGCACGTCTGCAGTGCTTGATTCATCTGCGGAATGTCGAGAAGAAGCTTACCCCTGACAGCTGAAAAAGGGGCGATACAGATGTATGACTTAGCTATTGTTGGAGGCGGCATCGTTGGTCTGGCTACAGCCCATGCGATACTGCAGGAAGCACCTGATAAAGAAATTGTTATCCTCGAAAAGGAGACAGAGCTGGCGATGCATCAAACGGGTCATAACAGCGGCGTCATCCATTCGGGCATCTATTACAAACCCGGAAGCTTCAAAGCCGCTTTTGCAAAGCGTGGAAGTGAAAGCATGCTTGCCTTTTGCCGCGAAACAGGCATCGAAGTGGAGCAATGCGGGAAAGTAATCGTTGCGACCAAGGAAGATGAGCTAAGACAATTGGATCAGCTTTATCGCAGGGGACTGGCGAATGGACTGGAAATCGAAAAAATTGATAGAAGCCAGCTGCAGAAAATCGAACCATATACTAACGGTCTAGCTGCAATCCGGGTTCCGCAGGCTGGGATTGTAGATTATAAACAGGTATGTCATGTGCTGGCGGAACGAATCCAGTCCAAGGGCGGAACGATTATGCTGGGCACAGAAGTGGTACAGATTGAGGAGAAGCTGCATCAAGCAGTCATACACACAAAAGACGGTTTGCTTCAAGCGAGTTATGTCATCAACTGTGCTGGTCTCTACAGTGACAGAATTGCAAAAGCGGCTGGCTATTTGACCGATACGAAAATCGTTCCATTCCGCGGGGAATATTATGAGCTTAAACCGCAAGCAAAGCACTATGTCAAACATCTTATTTATCCTGTTCCGGATCCATCCTTCCCCTTTCTGGGCGTTCATTTTACGCGGATGATCGGCGGAGGAGTAGAAGCTGGACCGAATGCAGTGCTCGGCTTCAAGCGGGAAGCGTACCGAAAGACGGATGTTGCATTGGCAGATCTAGCTGACACGCTGCGCTTTCCGGGTTTTTGGAAGCTTGCCGGAAAGTATTACCGGCAGGGAGCAGCGGAGTACTTCCGATCTTTCTTTAAGAGTCAATTTGTCAAAAGTCTCCAAGAGCTTATCCCGGCTATTGAAGCGGATGACCTGGAAGCTGCCCCGGCAGGTGTCCGGGCGCAAGCCTTGCAGCATGATGGAGGGCTGGTGGATGATTTTCAGCTGATCCGAGGAAAACGCACGCTGCATGTATGCAATGCACCATCACCAGCGGCGACAGCCTCGCTGGAAATTGGCAAAACAATTTGGAAACAAGTTCAATAGAAAACCGAGCAGTCTAGGCTGCTCGGTTTATTCTGTTTCCACAGGTACTGCTGTCCAGACAAAGCGTTCGGGAGCATCTCCTACATAAGAAAACGGGTAGCATGTTGTCACAGTTAAAACTTCCTCTGGAGCAGTTGGGACGATAACTGTCAAATCATCTTTATCGACGATTTTCGTATTCTCAACTTTATAGGTGAAGGAGCCATACGGCATTTCAACGACAAAGGTGTCGCCAACTTTCACTTCTCCCATATTTCGAAATACTGTATCACGGTGGCCGGATAAGACAATCTGGTCATCTTGGAGCGGGTAAGCGGTTCCTTTATAATGGCCAACGCCTTTGTCCAGATCATCAGCATCTGTCCCTTCGACGATCGGTAAATCTGCATCCAGCTTCGGTACATGCAGCACACCAACCACATCTCCTTGACCAGGCTCGAAGCTGCTTGCTTTCTCTTCCGCTTGCTCAGGTGTAAGTTTCTCTGCTGCATGAGCTTCATGAAGCATTGATTTTGCACTGGATAGCGAATCTTTCTGTGCCTTTGCGGTCGTATACCATTCAAATCCTCCGTATCCAACCAATAAAAGCCCTGCAACCACTAATATGACAGCGAATCGTTTCATATGTTCTCCTTTATGTACAAGCTGGCTTGTATACTATCTAACTTATATTATATATAAAAATTTTCCAGCGCGGAAGCTGTTTCTTGTAAAGGTTTAGTAAAGCAAAGCACGGGATAAACTGCCCTTATATACGCTGTTATGATATAATCGAAGCTTATCCAAAAAAAGGGAGGGGAGAAGATGAGTTTGAAAAAATGGGTCTATGGTATGCTGCCGCTTGCTTGCATCATCATCATCTTCCTATTTTCCGCTACCCCTTACCAGGAGCAGGACATCAAGCCTATGCTTGCTTCCCACATAGATTTAAGTCCGCTTGAACCAATTCTTTCACCTATCCATTTTATCTATCATGGGCAGGAGGTCAGTGTCCAGGCAGTAGGCGTGTATTCTTTCGTGGAATTCTTTATAAGGAAAGCGGCCCATTTTGGTGTCTATTTCTGCTTGGCGATTCTCGCATTTGCAGCACTTTATAAGGGATTTGGTTTGAAGTACCGCTTATCATTGCGTATAGCATTGGTAATATCAATTCTATATGCCTGCTTCGATGAATTCCATCAAAGCCTGACTCCCGGCAGGACACCATATATCGGAGATGTGGTCATTGATACAATCGGTGCTTGTGTGGGACTTCTAGTGGTAATTATCGGAAGAAATCTGTATCACATTTACTGGAAACGATCATAAATCCTCCGAAATCCTTATTTTTGGCAAAAATAGACATGCTTTTGCGAAAAATGTGGTATATTCACTATGATTCACACGATTCAGATTACGTACATAATGTATTGTATCGATTTACCAAACGAGGTGACATAGTGAAAGAGCAGGAAATATATAAGAATATCCTAGTAAAGCTGATCTCCCAGACGGAAAATAAACAGATTAATAATACGGAAGACATGATGACAAAACTAATTCAAGAACTACAATCATATCGTACAGTAAGCCAAAGTTAAAAGAGCAGTGTACCGGAAACCGGCGCTGCTCTTTTTGTGTGCCATTAACGATAGAAACTGCTTGTGAACGTGTATTTATCCGCTCTATACGTGCTCGTTACGTACTCAAAGGGCCTGCCATCCTCCAGATAAGATAAGCGGTGGATGCGCAGAACTGCATCGCCTGGCGTTATGTTCAGCAATCCAGCTAGCTCTTCGTCTGCCAAATCAGCTTCAATTTCCTGTTCAGCGCGATGAAGTGAAAACCCCATTTCTTTCTCTAAATAAGCGTAGAAGCTCTCCTTTAGGTCGTTTTCTGTCAAATCTTTAGCCATTTCCAGGGGAGACGTTATTATTTCGACAGCAATCGGTTCCTGATTCGCCGAACGTAAACGTTTGATTCGGATTGCGGCTGCACCGATTTCCTTTTGTAATTTGTCTGCAGTCATACTGCTTAATTTTATTTCCTTCCATTCCAATATACTGCTGGATGAAGAAAGTCCGCGAGCTTGCATATCTTCACTGAAACTTGTCAATTTTGATAAAGATTGATGATAAGGACGCACTTTCACGAAAAGACCTTTATTTTTTCTTCTTTCTAGCAGCCCATCTTCTATTAGTGCCTGCATTGCATGCCTTACTGTCATTCGGCTGATAGCTAATGAGTCGGTATAATGCCTTTCAGGCGGCAGCATCTCCCCAGGAGGCAAGCTGCCGGATTCGATGCGTTCACGAATTGCCTGCTCCAGCTGAAAATAAAGCGGAATAGGTGAATTTTTGTCGATCATGCTAGTGCTCCTCTGTCATTTTATTTTACTAAGTATAGCATGCTGATTGTTAAATGTATACAGATTGTATGTGTGGTTAGACAATGTGTATACAATGTGCTAAGCTAATGGTACTATCAAAGAAAGAAGGAATCTTGCTATGGGTGACATCTTGCTTCGCAACGTACGAATTTGCCTGCCAGATAAGCTGGTGACGGGTTATATCGGTATGAGAAATGGGGAAATAGTAGAAATAGGAGAAGATGAGCCATCCGTGCAGTATGGTCAGGAAGTGGATGGGGAAAATCGATATGCATTGCCCGGTTTTATCGATGGACATATTCATGGGGCAGCAGGAGCAGATACGATGGATGCGACGCAGGAAAGTCTGCACAAAATGGCTGCCTGGCTGCCGAATGAAGGAACAACTACTTTCCTGGCTACAACAATTACCCAAGAAAAAGAGGCAATTGAGACAGCTTTGGAACAAGTACGCTTGTTTACAAATCAAGCGGGAGAAGCTGAACTTATCGGTGTGCATTTGGAAGGTCCGTTTGTTAATCCTGTAAAAGCAGGAGCTCAGCCGATCGCGCATATCCGCCAACCTGATACAGAACTTTTCCAGAAGTGGCAGAAGCTATCAGGAAATAAAATAAAAGTAGTGACGCTAGCACCTGAATGCGACGAAGATTACCAGTTGACGAAGCTGCTTGCTTCGGAACAGATTGTAGCATCGGCGGGTCATACTGACGCCTCTTTTAAACAGATAAAGGATGCTGCTGATCAGGGAATTACGCAGCTGACTCATTTGTGCAATCAGATGAATGGAATTCATCATCGCGATGTGGGGGCTGTCGGTGCAGGATTTCTATTACCCATGCTCATGTCTGAGCTAATAGCAGATGGTATCCACGTAGCGCCTGAAATGCTGCGTTTGATTTATCAGAATATCGGTCCAGACCGGTTGATTCTGATTACAGATTCCTTGCGCGGAAAAGGGTTGGAAGATGGCACGTATGACCTTGGCGGGCAGGCTGTCACTGTGAAGGATGGTAAAGCATTGCTGCCGGATGGGACGCTCGCCGGAAGCATGCTGCAAATGAAGGATGCTGTTCGGAACATGGCTGCATTTGCAGATGTGTCTATTGCAGATATCGCCAAAATGACGGCGGAAAATCCGGCCAAGCAGTATGGAATATATGACCGGAAAGGGTCACTGGCTATAGGAAAAGATGCAGATATCGTTCTGCTGGATGACCAGCTGACATTGCAAGCAACCTATTGCAAGGGACACTTGGCTTATCAGAAGGAGGAAGAATCATGCTGACAATGGAAAAAGCAAAGGATTATAAAGAACTTAGTGTAATGGCTGCCGAACGTATTGCCATGAAGATTTCTAATAAACCGAATGCTGTGCTGGGACTAGCGACCGGTTCAACACCGGAAGGTATGTATGACGCACTTATCAAGATGTATAATCAAAAACGTATTTCTTTTGCAGAAGCTGCAACATTCAATCTGGATGAATATGTAGGGCTTCATTCCGATGACGAGAATAGCTATGCGTACTATATGAAGCAGCATCTGTTCCAACATATTGATCTGTCCCCAGAAAAAGCGCATCTCCCGGATGGAGAAGCAGATGATATGGACGAGGCGTGTAAGGCTTATGAGCAGCGGATCGAGGAAGCTGGCGGTATTGATTTACAAGTAATTGGTATCGGCTTAAATGGACATATCGGTTTCAATGAACCACATACGCCATTTGAGCAGCGGACCCATGTAGTGGAGCTGGACAAGACAACGAGAAATGCGAATGCCCGCTTTTTCCCTAGCTTAGAAGCTGTCCCGACACATGCTATCACGATGGGCATCCAGAATATAATGGAAAGTAAAGAACTGCTGCTGCTTGTGGCAGGTGAACAAAAAGCTTCTGTATTAGAGAGGCTGGTATACGGTGATAAAACCGAAGCATTTCCAGCATCCATAATCAAAGAGCATCCGAATGTCACTATTATTGCGGATCAAGGAGCATTGAGTGGCTTGAAGGCAGCAGATTATCAAGCCGGGAAGTGATTTCCCGGGGAATAATTTGTCGAAAAAAAGAAGATGTGTAAAAGCCGTTTTGACTTTTACACATCTTCTTCTATATATTCTTGGCCGCCAAAGGTGACTTCTGACTGTGCATTCGTCATATCTGTAACATATGCTTGGAATTCTTCTTCCTGTCCCGATTGGAATGCAGCATGAAGCACGACTCGATCAGCATAATCAATATTACGCAATGTATAGGCAGATTGCCGCAGTTCATTTTCGACTTTTCCGAGCAATGTATAATCGATATGAATGTCAGCCAGCTGCATGAGCTGCCGTTTTACAACACCGATTTCGTCGATCGATTGCGATGCAGAACCAGAATAAGCGCGGATCAAACCGCCTGCTCCAAGTTTTATACCGCCAAAATACCTTGTGACGACCACTGCGGTATCCTTCAAGCCCTTCTTTTTCAATACTTCCAGAATCGGCACTCCAGCAGTACCGCTCGGTTCCCCATCATCACTGGCTTTTTGAATCAAGTCGTGTTCGCCAATCATATAGGCTGAGCAGTTATGGGTGGCGTCTTTATGTTCTTTTTTGATTTTCTGAACAAAATTGATCGCTTCTTCTTCTGTCTCAACACGCTTCACATGACCGATAAAACGGGATTTTTGGATGACAATTTCGTGTGAACCTTCCGTTTTTACGGTAAAATAAGTTGTAAGCATCTTGCATTTTACCTCCTTGAGCACTCATTATATAAAGATAGCAGAAAACATGACGAATTACATAGAAAAGTATCCCGCAAACCCCATAAAGCAGTTGGGTAATTCGAATGATATAGCATACAAGATTGGAGAAATGAAATGGGTAAAAAAATCGAAGACAAAGCGCTCGACCGGATCATCAATGAAATGGTGGAAGCTGTCGAGAACAGCAAGGATGAGATTTTTTACATAGGGGAAGAGTCGCGCATGGAATATGATCAGCTTCTCGCTGATCTGCAGCTCACGAAAGAAAAAGTGGGCGATATGATCAAGGAAGGTGATCAGCTGGAACAAAAGGTCCGCTATTCCAAGATTCGCTTGTCCGATGTGAGCCGTGATTTTGATCGCTATTCGGAAGAAGAGATCCGGGAAGTGTACGAGCAGACCCATAAGCTTCAGATTGAGTTGCGCATGTCCCGTGAAAAGGAAAAACTTCTCCGGGAACGCCGTAATGAGATCCAGCGCCGATTGCAGGGGCTGGAACTGAAAATGAAGCGCGCAGAAGGTCTTGTAGGTAAGATTAGCGTCGTCCTAAATTATCTGAATGATGATTTTAAACAAGTTTCCCAGCTAATTATTGATGCGAAAGAGAAACAGGAATTCGGATTGAAAATTATTGAAGCGCAAGAGGAAGAACGCCGCAGGCTCTCTAGGGAAATGCATGACGGCCCTGCTCAAATGCTGGCGAATATACTCCTCAGATCCGAACTTGTTGATCGTACCTTCCGCGAAAGAAGTACAGAGGAAGCGCTGCTTGAAATTCAGAATATGCGCAAGATGGTCCGCAGCTCGCTGTACGAAGTGCGCCGCATCATCTATGACCTTCGCCCGATGGCACTAGATGATCTAGGTCTGCTGCCTACAATTAGGAAGTACTTGGCTAATATTGAAGAATTCAATAATATCCATATTGATTTCACAGCATTGAAGGCAGAAAAACGTTTGGATCCGAAGTATGAGGTGGCATTGTTCCGTCTTACCCAGGAAGCAGTCCAGAATGCAGTCAAGCATGCAGAGCCAAGCACAATCAAGGTCCGCCTTGAAGTTATGCGGGAATTGGTTGTTATAAGCATCATTGACGATGGCAAAGGATTCGATGTTACTGTAAAGAAGGAAAACTCCTTTGGAATCATCGGAATGCGTGAGCGCGTCGAGATGTTAGATGGTACCATTGCCTTCCATTCTGAGATTGGAAAAGGGACCCGAGTCCTAATCAAGGTACCGCTTACAGAGGGATAAAAAGAAGGATTTCAGTGGCGATAATCAGGTAATTATGCTTATAATTAGGAGCATGCATTAATGTCAACCGCTTAGACGGGACTTGTTAACGCACTCATATTGACAATTTACTCATAATTTCTAAAAACATGCAGCAAAAGATGAAAAATAACAAGAACTTGTAGGAGGAGCGAACACATGAGTACTGGAATATTATTGATTGATGACCATAAGCTATTTCGAGAGGGTGTTAAACGTATCCTGGAATTCGAACCGGCTTTCCAGGTCGTAGCAGAAGGAGACGACGGTTCAGAAGCGCTTGATCTTGTTGAAAAGTTTAATCCTGACGTCGTTCTGATGGATATTAATATGCCGACTACGAACGGTGTACAAGCAACAGCGGACTTGATTAAGCACCGTCCAGATATCAATGTTATCATCCTTTCTATCCATGATGATGAAAACTATGTGACACATGCATTGAAAACAGGTGCACAAGGTTACCTGCTGAAAGAAATGGATGCAGATTCTTTAATTGATGCCATCAAGGTCGTTAGTGAAGGCGGATCCTATTTGCATCCGAAAGTCACTCATAATCTTGTGAAGGAATATCGACGCCTTTCAGAGGAAAGCAATTCGTCCATCTCGAGCAAAATCGGCGAACACCGCCGTCCATTGCACTTGCTTACACGCAGAGAATGTGAAGTACTGCAGCTGCTTGCTGACGGTAAGAGCAACCGCGGTGTAGCGGAAGCATTATATATCAGTGAAAAAACAGTTAAGAACCACGTTAGTAATATCTTGCAGAAGATGAATGTAAACGACCGTACGCAGGCAGTTGTAACGGCAATCCGCAACGGTTGGGTAGAAGTATTGTAAGGTGAAA
>NZ_NPBJ01000013.1 GCF_002272075.1 Terribacillus saccharophilus | reverse complement strand
CCCAGCCTCTTTTTTGTTTTTCTAATAAAGGATTAAGCAAATCAGCTATTTCAAGCAGGTAATCTTTAAATATTTACTTCCTCGCATGAGTTGGAATTCCTAATTGAATGATGCAAAAAGGACAGGCATAGGGTAAGATAGAGGCATAAAACGTTAGATGGAAAACAGAAAACGTTAGATAGAAAGCAGAATAACATAAGGGAGACCGATAGCATGAAAATTGCTGTGATGACAGATAGTACAGCATATCTTACGCCAGAACAGCGAGAAGCGTTTGACATACATATGATCCCGTTGCAAGTTGTTTTCGACGATGCAACTTATGAAGAAGAAGTGGATATTACCGCTTCGGAATTTTATGACAAGGTCAAGCAGCAGAAGGCATTGCCTAAGACGTCGCAGCCAGTCGTCGGTAAAGTGATAGAGAAACTGGAGGAGCTGAGTGAATCCTACGATGCCGTCATTAGTGTGCATCTTTCCAGCGGTATCAGCGGTACGTACCAATCTATGGTTGCTGCAGACGATATGGTCGAAGGAATTGACGTATATGCGTATGATTCCGAGCTGAGCTGTATGGCTCAAGGCTACTATGCATTGGAAGCAGCTCGTATGGTGAAACAAGGCGCTAGCGTGGAAGAAATTCTCAAGCGTATGGATGAAATGAAAGAAACGATGATTGCTTACTTTATCGTTGACGATTTAACCAATCTGCAGCGTGGAGGACGCTTAAACGGGGCACAAGCTATTATCGGCAGTTTGCTCCAGGTGAAACCGGTTCTCCATTTTGAGGATAAAAGAATAGTACCGTTTGAAAAGATTCGTACGAAGAAGAAAGCTATCAGCCGTATCAAAGCATTGTTAGCGGAACAAGCAGCAGATGGTGCGAAAATGAAAGCATGCTTACTTCACGGCAATCGACCTGAAGAAGCAGAAACACTGCGCGGGGAATTGGCGGCTGAATTTCCGAATGTAGAAGTAGAAGTTTCTTATTTCGGTCCGGTTATCGCTACCCATCTTGGGGAAGGTGCAATTGGACTTTTATGGTACAAAGTGTAACAGGGGAGAAAATTTCTCCCCCCTTTTTTATAGAAAGGAGCAAGTAGATGGAACTTGATCCAAAACGCTATGCTGGCAAGCGATTATTGCGCCGTGAAATCCCCCTCTCAACGAATGCCCTCCGAGAAGCTCTCCAACACCAACACTTCAAACAGATTCCAACACTCAGAAAAGAAAAAAGCAGCATGTATTGCAATCGATGCAATGCGACACTGCCTCATTTGCAAAACATTGACTGTCAGATTTGTGGAAGTAAGCATCTGTATTGCAGAAACTGCATTCAGATGGGAAGAGTAAGTTTCTGTGAAACTTTCTATGAATGGGCCGGCCCAGAGCCTGACTGGCACATTCATGATAATCCTTGTGCATGGGAAGGAGAACTGACCAGACATCAGCAGATTGCGGCAGATGCAATCGATCAGACGATGAAGCAGAATGGGAAGCTACTGGTGCATGCCGTGTGCGGCGCAGGGAAGACTGAGATGCTCTTCCAGGGTATTACAACCTCTCTCCAGCAGGGTAAACGAATTTGTCTCGCAACACCGCGAGCGGATGTTGTCCGGGAATTGCTGCCGCGATTTCAGCAGGCCTTCCCAACTGTCTCTGTTCAAGCATTGTACGGCGGCAGTCCGGATAAAACCGGTGACGGTCAGCTTATTCTGGCGACCACGCATCAGCTGCTGCGATTTTATCATGCTTTTGATGTACTCATTATTGATGAAATTGATGCTTTTCCATTTCATGCAGACCCGATGCTCCATGTCGCCTCGGAAAAAGCTAAGAAACCGACATGTGCCTCTATCTTCCTCACCGCAACACCGCGCCAAAAAGAAAAGCGGCAAATAGCCGCTAAAACCCTCCCGCATGTTTTCGTTCCCGTAAGGTTTCATGGACAGCCGCTTCCAGTACCTGCTTCAAAGCTCTGCTTTGGTATGCATAAGCAATTGCGAAAAGGAACCTTTCCAAAAGGGCTGCTGCATTGGTTTAATAATCGAAGGAATCCGACTAGGCAGGTACTTGTTTTCCTTCCAACCGTGGTACTTGCTGATACACTGCAAGATGAAGCGATGGAAGTGTTGCGTCCATCAGCGCAAAAAATCTTGCCAAAAAGAGAAGCTGAAACACTAATCAGAACCGTCTATGCTGCCGATAAAGACAGAGAGGCAAAAGTGCAGGCGTTCCGAAATCGGGAAATAGCCATTATATTGACGACGACCATTCTTGAGCGGGGTGTGACGTTTCCTTCTGTGGATGTGGCTATTTTAGATGCTGCTCATGATGTGTTTGATGAGGCAGCGTTGGTGCAGATTGCTGGTCGCGCCGGCAGAAGTCCGGCCGATCCGACGGGAGAGGTCGTCTTTTTCCATGAAGGAAGAAGTGATGCTATGGATAAAGCAGTTCGGGCCATTCAAGACATGAATCGAAGGGCAAAGCGTCTATGAGCCTTTGTGTAGGATGCGGAGAATCGTATACTTCCCGACCGAGCTGGTCCACTTTCTTCTGGCCGGAGCGATTATCACTTCTTTGTAGGAATTGCGAAGGATCTTTTCACAGGCTGAAGGAGCCAGGTTGCCCAAGTTGCATGAAGCAGACCGGTTCTAGTATTTGTTCGGATTGTCTGGAGTGGGAGAAAACGAGCTACCAAGCTGTGCTGGAGAAGAATATTTCTTTGTACAGTTATGAGCCATTTATGCAGGATTATATAGCACGATGGAAATATCGCGGCGATTATGTGCTCGGTAAAGTGTTCGAAGCAGAATTTCGCAAACTCTATCATCAGCATTTCCAGGATTCCAAGTATGAGGTTGTTCCTATTCCGTTAAGCGCAGAGCGGATGGCGGATAGAGGCTTCAACCAAGCTGGAGAGTTAGCTGCTTTTACACGAGCCAAGCAGAAAGATGTACTAGGAAGAAAGCACGGAGAGAAGCAATCCAAGCGCAGCCGATTGCACAGGATGACTGCAGAAAATCCTTTTCATTTGTTATCAGAGCCGCCCAAATACGCTGTGTTAATCGATGATATTTATACAACAGGCACAACGCTAAGGCATGCTGCTCAGGTTTTACAGGAAAATGGTACCGATTTTGTGGCTGCCTGTACGTTAATCAGGGGGTAACTTTCCCATATGTCAAATGTCGCGTAAACCGCAGGATTGTCACATTAGCATGCTATAATTATACTAAACAGGTCACCAAAGAGTGTACCTATTATACTAGGAGGAGGGCGTTAGCCTATGTTAGAACTAGCAAATTGCGTCCGCTGCGGAAGCGTATTCGCACGAGATTACCGAGATATTTGTCCGAATTGTCATCGAGAGGAAGAACGTTCCTATCAAATGGTACACCAATATCTGCGCAAACGTGAAAATCGCCAAGCAACCATCCAGCAAATTACGGAAGTAACAACCGTACCAGAATCATTGATCATTAAATTTGTCCGCGAAAAACGACTGCAGCCAAGTCAATTCCCAATGCTGTCTTATTCCTGCCGTAACTGTTCCAATCAGATTACAGAAGGTGAAATTTGCACAGATTGCAAAGACCAAATGCGAAAAGATTTGGATATTGCCCGCGAATTGGATGATAAACGGGTAGCTGCCGGTGTTAAAGAGCAGCGTGTCTATTACAATGCAGACCGTTCTGCGAAATAATTCGTTAAATCGCTTAACATTTCCCCGATGTTGACCGATACTATCTGTAAGAGTGTTAAGAAGTTGGAAAGGGGTGCAGATCTTTGAAAATTCAAGGTCCGAACCAATCCGGTTTCAATCCGTACACAAAACAGCTCAAGCAGCAAGCTGATTTGCAAAAAGCAAGTCAGCGCCAGGATAAATTGGAGATCTCTCCGGAGGCGAAACGCCTTCAGGAAGGCGATAAAATCCAGGCTAGCCGTCAGAGCCATGTGGAACAGATAAAAGCCGCAGTACAAAATGGCGAATATAAAGTCGATGCAGAGAAAACCGCTAAGAAAATGATGGATTTTTGGTCATAAGACCAAGGAGGAGCAACCATGGCTTTACAAGCTTTATTAGAAACAATTGAAAAACTGCATAAATTGCATCGGAGTCTTCTGGAAATCAGCCGGCTGAAAACGGATCATTTAAAATCAAATGATATGGATGGTCTGCAGAAGCAGCTGCTTGCCGAGAAGAAGCATGTCCAAGCAGTAACACAGCTCGAGAAACTGCGAATCAAGCAAACAGAAGCATATGCTGTTGCTTCTGGGCTTTCAGTACCTTCTAGTGTTTCAAAGCTTTTGGAACTGATCACAGATCAGAAGTTAGCTTTTCAGTTTGAACAAGAGCTCATTGGTCTTACGGAAACAGTGACAGAGCTTAAGAAACAGGAAGCACTTAATCGGCAGCTGCTGGAGCAGTCGATGCAATTCTTGCAGATTTCACTGGATATGCTTGCTCCCTCCATTCAATCTTTGAACTACGGTACACCTAATCAAGATCAGCAGCGACGGCAGAATCGCGCCTTATTTGACTCCAAAGCATAACACAGATACGGAAAAGCTATCGGTAAAAGGGGAATATACATGGGATCAACATTCCAAGGATTAGAAATCGCCCGCTCTGCGCTCTTTGCGCAGCAGACGGCGTTATATACGACAAGCAATAATATTGCGAATGCAAATACAAAAGGCTATACAAGACAGCGTGTTAACTTCGAACAAATCTCCCCATATCCAGCCGCAGGACTAAATCGTCCACAAATAGCCGGACAGCAGGGAACAGGTGTCCAAGCAGGTTCGATAGAACGAATTCGCAACAGCTATTTGGATGCGCAATATCGCTCGCAGACTGGAACGGCTGCTTATTGGAGTATGAAATCAGAAGCTTTGAGCCGTATGGAAGGCGTCATCAATGAGCCGTCTGATTCAGGCTTATCTGCTGTTTTGGATGATTTCTGGAGCTCTCTCCAAGATCTTTCAGCTACTCCGGAAGAATCTGGAGCCCGTTCTGTAGCTTTAGAGAAAGGTAAGGCTGTTGCAGAGACGTTCAATTATATCTCTGGCAGCCTTACCAACGTCCGAGGCGATTTGCGTGATCAAATTGACAATGTGTCTGTGAAGAGTATCAACTCTTACATGAATCAAATAAATGAATTAAACAAACAGATTGCCGAGATGGAACCGCACGGCATGGTAACGAATGATTTGTATGATAAACGAGATGTACTCATTGATGAGTTATCATCAATGGTCAACATTAAAGTAGAATATCAAGACTCAGGCGGTTTGGCTCCGACTGCTGCACAAGGTATCGCGAAGATTACATTGGTTGATGATCAAGGTGCAGCTCAAGCAGTGCTGGTTGATCCAGAAACGAAGACATATCAGCCATTGTCCATTCAGTATGGTCAAGATGAAAACGGCATGGAAGCTGTAGAGAGTATCACATTCGGAGATACAGAAATTGCTGTAGAAGATTTTACATCCAAAGGTGAGCTCAAAGGTTTGATAGATTCTTATGGTTATTTGGAAGATGGTTCTGTTAAAGGTACATATCCGGAAATGATGAAGAACCTTGATAAGATGGCGTTTAACTTTGCACAGGCCATCAATGCTGTGCAGCAAACTGGTTATACAAAAGGTGGCGTGGTTTCAGGAATCGATTTCTTTGATGCTGGTGGGTCGGAGTACGGTGCTGCGGCAAATATCAGTTTGTCTGATGAGATTGATGGTAATCCTGATCTAATTGCAGTAAGTGCAGACGGCACTTCCGGTAATGGTGATAACGCAAAGAAGCTTTCTGAAGCAATGCGTTCCCCATTGGATGGACTGGGCGGTACTTCTGTCAGCAGCTTTTATGAAGGCATGATTGGTACATTGGGTGTAAATGCACAGGAAGCCAAGAGACAAGCGACTAACTCAACTTCGTTAGTTGATCAAGCTGATTTGCAGCGTCAATCTGTCTCCAGTGTTTCACTTGATGAAGAAATGACCAACATGATCAAGTTCCAGCACGCCTATAATGCAGCAGCCCGCAGCATGACAGCCACAGACGAAATGCTTGATACAATCATTAACAACATGGGATTAGTAGGGAGGTAAGTGAAACATGCGTATAACACAAAGTATGATGTCAAACAGTATGCTGCGTAATTTGAGCAACAGCTACAGTGACCTGAACAAGTACTCCGAACAGTTGTCATCAGGGAAAAAAATCACAAAGCCTTCTGATGATCCAGTTGTTGCTACAAAGGGTATGAGCTATCGAACAGAGGTACGTGATGTAGCACAGTACAAGCGAAACCTATCAGAGGCGCAGACTTGGATTGATAACTCTGATTCCGCTTTGAGCAACGCAACAAGTGCACTGCAGCGACTTCGGGAACTGGCTGTCCAAGCGAGCAATGGTACTTATGAAGAAGGCCAGAGGGGTAATATTGCAGAGGAAGTTGATCAGCTGAAAGAACAGCTGGCAACAATTGCGAATACACAAGTAAATGAGAAATATATCTTTAATGGCTCCGCTACTAACACTGCTCCAGTTACAATTAATGAGGATGGAAGCACAACTGTAGATTTCAATTCTAATGCTGTTAATCTGACTTTATCCAAAGGCGTTGATGTAAAAATCAATGTCGATGGCGGTGCAGTATTCGGAAATAAATTATTCGATGACTTGAATAACTTCTCAGCTGCACTTCGCTCGGATGGCTCTGATGAGGACTTGGATCAATACATTGGACTGATTGATGAGAATATCAATAATCTTGTCAATGAACGAGCAGATATAGGTGCTCGGATGAACCGCATGGATCTTGTAGAATCGCGCTTGGGAGACCAGGAGCTTTCTGCTACAGAATTGATGTCCAATAACGAAGATGCCGAGATGGAAGAAGTTATTATGAATCTTACTTCTCAGGAAGCTGTACACCGAGCAGCAATGTCTGCTGGTGCACGAATTATCCAACCAACCTTGATGGACTTCCTACGATAAAAATAGATAAAGCTCTGCCAGTTGGCGGAGCTTTTTGTGTAGAAAGGAGCAATATTTATGCAAATGCCACAGGTACGATTACAGTCTCAGCAAGCTAAGATAAGCCTTAATACGACAGATGCTACTGTAAATATTCAACAGCCAGAAGCGGAGCAAACTATCCGTCAGCCTCAAGCGGAAATCACAATGCATACGACCCCATCAAAGCTTACTATTGATCAGACACAAGCTTGGAATGATATGGACTTGAAATCTGTTTTTAAGCGGACAGAGGATTTTGCTAACCTCGGTAAGAAATCAAATTTGGAAGGCATAGCGCGCCGGGTTCAGGAAGGCAAAGAAATGATGGAGATTGAAAATGGGGGAGATCCAATTGTGGCACAAGCGAAACGGATAGATGAAAGGAAATTGAAGGATTTCGCTATTGGCTGGATTCCCTCCCGTTTTTCTGTAAAAATCGATTATAAGCCATCTAATTTGGAAATTGATGTGAATATCAATGCTCCGGAAATAAAGAATACCCCGAATAAGCCGCAGGTCGCTTATGAACGCGGTCAAGTGGATACAGGTATCATGCAATATCAGTCACTTAAAGTAGACTTTGAAAACTTGAAATTCTATGGCGTTAATGGTTTCGAACTTAATATATAAGGAGTTTAGAAATGAATATTGAAACAAAATATTTTGGAAGTATGTTAGTTGATGAGGATAAGGTGATTCGTTTCGTTAAAGGCTTACCGGGTTTCCAGGAGGAAAAGATGTTTGTATTGATTGATTTTCCGGATAACCCTGTATTTCAAATTCTGCAAAGTACTGAAACAGTCCACGTGGCATTTGTAGTGGCCAGCCCTTACCATTTCTGTGAGGAATATTCATTTGATTTGGGTGAACAAACAAAAGAAGAGCTGGCAATCACAACAGCAGATCAAGTGAAGGTTTTATCAATACTGACTTTGCGTAAACCTTTTGAAAAGAGCACGATTAATTTACAGGCACCAATTGTTATTAATGTAGATGCATTAAAAGGGCAGCAAGTCATTCTTACGGATGATTTTTCTTCTCGTACCCCTTTGCAAACTGAGAAAGCGAGGGCAAAATAATGCTTGTTCTCACAAGAAAGGTTGGAGAGTCAGTTAAGATTGGTGATGACATAGAATTAAAAGTCCTGAGTATTGATGGTGAACAGATCAAGCTTGGTATAGACGCTCCCAGAGAGATAGCTATACATCGGAAGGAAGTTTATCTATCAATTGAACAGGAAAATAGTGCGGCTGTCGAAACTTCTGTCGATTTACTTAATTTTTTAAAAAAAGAATAAAGAAAAAGCTAAACATATGGTGAAATCCTCCGATATAAATAGTACAGCAAAGGTAAGCACGGGCGGCCGACCGCTGCGAACCAGTGAAACCACAAGGATGTGGGCTGTACTTACATTCAAGGAGGAATTTTATAATGAGAATCAATCATAATATCGCTGCTCTTAACACTTACAACAAACTAAGTGCTAACTCTGCTGCAACTCAAGGATCTTTAGAAAAGCTATCTTCAGGTCTTAAAATCAACAAAGCTGGAGACGATGCTGCAGGTCTAGCAATCTCCGAAAAAATGCGCGGACAGATCCGTGGTCTTGACATGGCTTCTAAAAACGCACAAGATGGTATCTCTTTGATCCAAACTGCTGAGGGTGCTTTGAACGAAACTCATTCTATTCTACAGCGTATGCGTGAGTTGGCTACACAGTCTTCTAACGACACAAATACTAACGCTGACCGTGCTGAGCTTCAAAAAGAAGTAGACCAACTTGCAGAAGAAATCACTCGTATCTCTACAGATACTGAATTCAATACAAAAAAACTAATCAACGGTGAAGCTACTGACCTTACTTTCCATATTGGTGCTAACGAAGGTCAAAGCATTAACGTTTCTATCGCTGATATGGGTGCTAATGCACTTAAAGTAGACAACAAACTTACTGCTGCTACTGAAGATATCACTGTAGACGGTGTAGATCTTACAGGAGCAAAAACACTTCAGGATGCTAATGGTGATGCTGTAGCTGTATTCCATAATGATGGATACTACAAACTTGCAGACCTAAAAGCTGACACTGCTGGTACTGGCGTAGAAGCTAAAACAGGTACTGTTGCATTCAGTGAAGCTACTGCAGCACTAGCTGATGACGCTACTGTTACAAAAGGTATTGATATCTCTGATGAAAGTTCTGCTGATTCAGCAATCACTACTCTTGACAAAGCAATCCAGAGTGTATCTGCTGAGCGTTCTAAACTAGGTGCGGTTCAAAATCGCCTTGATCACACTATCAATAACCTAGGTACATCTTCTGAAAACCTAACAGCTGCTGAGTCTCGTATTCGTGATGTTGACATGGCTTCTGAAATGATGGAATTCACTAAGAACAACATTCTTTCTCAAGCAGCTCAGTCTATGTTGGCTCAAGCTAACCAGCAGCCACAAGGCGTACTTCAATTGCTTCAGTAAGTTCTTGAAGAGCTTTTTACTAAAAATCGCACAGGCGTTAGTCGCCTTGTGCGATTTTTTTTGTATGTGCAAATCCGTGAGTAAACTTGTAGAATAAGAACAACAACTACTTGTATCGGAGGTTCGCTCATGATCATTGATTTCGCCCTCATCTACGCTGACGGTAGCGGCCAGCTAGAACAGACTTTAACAAAGACAGCAAATCTGCTGACAGAACGTGGTCATCAAGTACGTGTGTTCCAAGCGTATCGCCCGGAACATGCGGAATGGGAGTCTGCTTTACCGGAAATCCATTATTATGGAGAGAAAAGTGGGCTAGAGTACGAGAATCCGGATTCACTTATAGAAGGGTATACAAATAGCTTACGTCATCATGGCAAGCCGGATGTGATTGTTGCAGTACGAGCACCGCTTCTTAATTATGTATGCCGAACAGCTGTAGCGCAGCTTCAGGGCTCGGCACCTCGAATCTATTCATGGTTGCAAGGAGTACCTGAGGAGTATGGTTATGAAGATGCGCTAAAATTTGCTGATCGGCATTTGGTAATGAACGAACAGCTTGAGGAAGCAATTCAGCGATACGCGTTTCAAGATCAATGGCTGCATATGATTGGTGATCCGATATTGCAGGAGAAGCATGATACAATTCCTCGACCTGCAGATAATGCACATTTTATTTCTGTCGGTGAACTGTCTTTGTTCGATAACCATTTTGAGCAGATTTTTACTGCCTTTAGAAGTATACAGAATAAAGCGCAGTTGACGATGATCGGTGAGGGTTCTGATAAGGCGGCTATTCAAGAAATGGCTCTTAAAATGGGGATCGTAACAATTGATTGGAAAGATGCAACGGAAGACACGTGGCGGCTTGTCGATTCGGCAACAGCAATTATTGTTAATGGCAACTATGAAGAATCTCACTTGCTAACAGTTGAAGCATTATCTAGAGGAGTTGTAACAGTCTTTGAAGGATCTAGTGAAGAGCTGCCAACTTTGGATAATTTGCATGCTATCGCTGAGGGTACTTATGAATTGCCTACAGCGGAAAAATGCCAATCAATGGTCCAGCCATATTACATTGATTCTGTAGTGCATAACCTAGAGAATGCCTTAAATGATGAAAGTGATACAGAAATACCTTTGCAGGCGATTCATGATTCACAATATCTCTACTATAAAGTATTGAACGATATTTTAACTTGTGCAATTGATGGATCTGAGTCAGTCATTCAAACGGAGGAAGAGGTCGATTATTTAGCGAGTTTCTTCACCCAGCGATATATTATGGAAGAGTTCAAGCCAGTTGAGGCCGATGTAACGAGACAGGTTGCATATCCTAAAGTAGAATCTGTTGACTTTCATTATACAAGAGCTTCAGTACGCTTGCTTCTGATCCAAACTTGGAAAGAGCAAAATCGTTCTGAGAAAGTATATTGCAGACTAGAGCTGGTAAATAAGGCGGGAACATGGAAAATCGATCAGCTGCACCGAGAAGCGCCCTATAGACCAGATGAGCTATCTGTTTCCACTACTGGACGTAAAAAGCTGGCGATGGTAGCGCGTAACAGCAGCGGCTCGAATACGTACGCATTAGCTAAATATATTCCTGAAGCCGTCCGAGAGGCTTTTGATGTAGAGCTTCTACAACAGCAGGAAACACAGGAATTCCAGGAAAAAGTCAAAGCTGCTGACGTATTAATCATTACGGAAGCGAATATCAAACACAATAAAAAGCTTTATAATCCAAACCAGTTAATCTTCGATACATGGCATGGATTCCCGCTGAAAGCTATGGGATACCAGGACAAAAACGAGCAAAACAAACATGTACTGGCGGATCGATGGGCGAGCATTAATTATGTATGTTCGTACTCAGAGTTCTTCAGTGATTTGATGACTCGTTGTTTCAAGCTGAATCCTGAACATATCCAGCTGACCGGCGCACCTCGTAATGATTTGCTGCTGCAGCGACCTGATACACATTTCCTCAGAGAAGAATTCGATATAGATCCAAGTGAAAGTCGAATGATTTTCTTTATGCCGACTTATAGGCAGGTAGCTCATAATGATCGAGCGGATACGAATTTAAATCGGGATAATCTTTTCGGTATGGAAAGCTTTGATAATGATCAATTTTACGATTTTCTAGAGAGAGAAAATCTGGAGCTGATCGTTAAACTGCATCCAGCTGAGGAAAAATTGTTTCTAAATCATTTCGAGATGCAAACACGTGTCCATTTGCTGACGGATGAGATGTTGACGCGCTATGGAATGGATTTGTACGAAATCATGCCGCTTGCGGATATGCTGATTACGGATTATTCCTCCATTTATTTCGATTATTTGCTACTGGATAAGCCAATTATCTTTTCACCGGTAGATTTACAGTCTTATCAGCAAAATCGCGGGTTCATACTAGATTCGTATACCAACTGGACGCCAGGACCGAAAGTGACGACACAGGAAGCGCTGCAAGATGCACTGTCGTCCTTTTTGGAGAATCCTTCCTGGTATGGCGCTGAACGTAAGCAAATACGAGATCAAGTGCATCACTACCAAGACAGCAATTCTTCTGAAAGAGTTTGGAAATTTATTCAGGAGAAGATTTCTGTTTATACCCAACCTGTGTAAAACCGTCATTTTAATGACGGTTTTTTTATTTTTGAAAAAGAGGTTTTAACTAAGGAAAAAGTGGGTATAGAGTGGGGAAATTCTCCTAATTCAGGAGTGATAAAGAATTTTCAGAAAAACATCTTATAAATTTACAAAAATGCTGAAATTACTTATATTTATACATAATGATATTAATTGAATCCCTAGGAGGAGCAGTAAAATGCATAGGAATAAAGACTTGTATTTGTTTTTAGAACAAAAAGCAAAAGACCTAAATGAAAAGTGGTATGAACAGTTGGACAAAACCAATAGTTCAGGCGTTTACGCATCCAACGATCCAGAAACCATACATAACCTCAAATTACAAAACTACGAATTTCATCTTCATTTCTTCCGAATATTTATAGAAGATAAAGAAGCTTTTGAAAAGGATTTTCAGGAATGGATTGTGGCCACAGCGCGTGACGAGAACCATTTGAATACACCTACTCATCAGATTATCCGGGAGTTCATGGTTACTCGCGGTCAGCATCTGGATTTAATTCGTGAATTCTATACCTTACATAAAGATACCATTGACCAAGATATGTTTGAGCTATGGAACCGTGAAATTATTAAGGCTTTTGATGATGTCATTCTTAAATTTACAGAGGAAATGCACCATTATTCGAATCGTAAGCTGCAAGCCCAGCAGGAAATGATCAATGAGCTTAGTTCGCCGGTTATTCTGCTAAACGATACAACTGCGCTGCTGCCGCTAGTGGGTGATATTGATACGAATCGAGCAAAACTGATTTTGGAGAATACATTGCGTGAATGTACTGAACAGGATGTTGACTTATTATTCATTGATTTATCGGGTGTCATTATCATTGATACAATGGTCGCACAGCAAATCTTCTATCTAGTTGATGCACTAAAACTAGTAGGCGTAGAAACGGTGATCTCTGGAATGCGTCCGGAAATCGCGCAGACTGCTGTCCAGCTAGGTGTCAGCTTCAACGCTAGGACAACAGCGACATTAACCCAAGCAATTCGGACCAGCAAACGCATTTCTATTAATTAAGTTGAAACTGCTTACATTTTGACGTTTCATCCTTTTCTACTAGTGGAAAAAGACTATTGAATTAGTAGAAAAGGAGCTGGTAGAAATGGCAAAAACAGCTGTAATTACAGGATCTGCACAAGGTATTGGGAAAGCAATTGCAACTAGGCTTGGGAATGATGGTTTTAACATTGTTATCAGTGATTTACAGGAAGACAAAGCTTCAGAGACAGTACAGGAATTGAAAGATAACGGTATTGAAGCGATTAGTATTCCGGCGAATGTAAGCAAACGGGATGATATGTTCCAGCTAGTGGAGAAGGCAGCAGAAGCATTTGGTTCTGTCGATGTGTTCGTCAATAATGCAGGTGTAGATCAAGTTGCTCCGATTTTAGAAGTGAGCGAAGATGATCTGAATAAAATATTCAGCATTAACGTGAATGGTACAGTGTTTGGTATGCAAGCAGCCGCTGAACAGATGAAGAAACAGGGTGGCGGGAAAATCATTAATGCCTGTTCCATTGCCGGTCATAAAGGTTTCAGCCTACTTGGTGCATATTCAGCTACCAAGTTTGCAGTTCGCGGTTTGACACAAGTTGCTGCTCAGGAACTGGCACAGGATAAAATTACAGTTAATGCTTACTGCCCAGGAGTTGTCGGCACTAGCATGTGGGAACGGATAGATGACAAAATGGTGGATTACATGGGACTAGAAAAAGGCCAGGCATTCGAGAAGTTCACGAATGATATTGCGCTTGGTCGCAGCGAGGAACCTGAAGATGTTGCCAAGTTCGTTTCCTATCTTGCTTCTGAAGACGCTGACTATATGACAGGTCAGGCAATTCTAATTGATGGTGGTATTGTATACAATTAATCTTCACATGTACGGGTACAGGTGGCTGTGCTCTTTTTTTTTGTGCTTTTTTACCCTTCCGCTATTCACATCTTACACATCCTGCCGATATAAAGAGAAACGCATGTGCAAGGAGTTGGCTTTTTGATGATAGACAAATTATCTTCTTCCGCTTCACAGCATGTTACACCACTGGCGGGCGAAAATCGACTCGCAGAGAGCGGAGTCATACATAAGCAGGAGTCCGCATCAAGCGGTTCCAAACCGTATAATGATTACGATAAATCAGATATTGAAAAAGTGATTGAAACAATGAATAAGTTTTTGGAACCAACCCATACAAACATGAAATTCGAACTCCATGAAGAGTTGGATCGATATTTTGTTACAGTGGTTGATTCCGATACACAGGAAGTCATAAAAGAAATTCCGCCTAAAAAGCTTTTGGATGGTTACGCAAAAATGGCCGAATTTATGGGACTTCTCGTTGATAAGAAAATATAAGGAGTAGGTGATTATATGGTAGATAGTATTTCAGGCAGTAACTCTATGCGTGTCGGAGGACTAGCCTCCGGAATCGATACGGATTCGTTAGTTGAACAATTAATGAATGCTGAGCGACAAAAATTATATAAGATGCAGCAAGAACAGACGAAATTAACATGGCAGCAGGACTCATATCGCGAAGTGAATACGTCTCTAAAGAGCTTTGACGATATGCTAACCAACATGAAGCTTTCAACTACTTATAATCAAAAGACTACAACTTCATCAAGCAGTGCTGTAACAGCAACTGCTGATTCTTCAGCCTCCAATGGATCCTATAGTATTGAAGTTACACAGGTAGCTACAGCTGCAATAAATGTGAGTACGGGTAGTGTTGGGGGGGATGATTTTAATCCTGATGAACCTATAGGAGAACAATTTACTGTTTCTTTTACAACTTACGATCAAGAAGGAACGGAAATCAAATACGATAAAACGTTTACGAGTAGTGATAGCTTGAATGATATTCTAAAAGATATTACGAATTCCAATGCAGGTGTCCGTGCTTCCTATGATACACAATCTGGTAAGGTAGTTATGGAAAAGAAGTACACGGGAGATCTTAACGAAGATATATACGATAATGATGGTAAACTACTCAGCCGGAATGCAGAAATTGATTTTGGCGCTGATAACGCATTTTTTTCTGGTTTCTTGAACTTGAAAAATGAAAATGAGTCAGGCGGTCAAAATGCAAAAATAACGTACAATGGCGTGTTAGATGTCGAGACTTCTAAAAACAGCTATTCACTGGGCGGCGTAACATTTAACTTTGTGGAAGAAACAAAAGGCCCAGTACGAGTCTCAGTCGATAACGATGTTGATGCTGCTTACGATAAAATTAAAGAATTTGTTGATAAATATAACGAGATTATAGAAGAAGTAAACGGGCGACTGGATGAGAAGGTATACAGAGACTATCCTCCTCTAACTGACGATCAGAAGAAAGAAATGTCAGAAGATGAAATCAAGCTTTGGGATGAAAAAGCGAAAAGTGGGATGTTAAAAGGCGATTCAGTTCTTCAGAACGGTCTTTTTTCAATGAGGAATGCTTGGTACAGTAATGTAGAAACAGGCGGAGAATATACTCAATTAGCACAAATAGGGATTACCACTTCCAAAGACTATCTTGAGAACGGAAAACTTGTGATAGATGAGAAGCAATTAAAAGATGCCTTACGTGAAAATCCAGATGGTGTTTACAAGTTATTCTCAAACAGTGCAGAAGGAGAGAGCCAAGGAATTTTGCAGCGTTTGGAGAAAACAGTAGATTCGACGATGGACAATATCTATAAAAAGGCCGGTAAATCGACATACACTAACGATCAGTTCACTATCGGTAAAAGGCTGGATGACGTTGAAAAGCGCATCGACGACTTCCAAGACTATCTTACCCAAACTGAAGATCGCTACTGGCGTCAATTCTCAGCCATGGAACAAGCCATCAGCCAAATGAATCAACAATCCGCTTATCTGACATCCAGCTTCGGCGGATAAGCGCTAAAGGAGTAATACAAACATGTCGGTACAAAATTACCAGGCGTATCAGCAAAATTCCGTTCAGACCGCTTCTCCAGGTGAGCTGACGCTCATGCTATACAACGGCTGTATCAAATTCATCAAATTTGCTCAGCAGGCAATTGAGAAGAAAGATATAGAGAGTAAGAACACAAACATCCAAAAAGCACAAAACATCGTGCGTGAGCTGATGATTACCCTTGATCCTGAAGTGCCAATCACAAAAGAAATCATGCCTTTGTATGATTTCATCAATCAGCAGCTTATCCAAGCAAATACGCATAATGATCTGCAAGCGCTCAGCAGTGCATTAGATTTAATCACTGATTTCCGTGACACATGGAAAGAAGTCGTAAAACAAACGCGCAAGCAGCAATTCGGCACAGGAGCATCTGTTTAATGAACCGGGTACAGGCTCTATATGACACGACTGCACAGTTGGATTCACTCGTCAGTCAGCCAGTAACGTCAGAAAATCGGGAAGAAGTCGTCAACTCTCTTACAGCACTTCTCGAGGTCCGCTCCGGTCAAATGGAAGAGCTGAAGCCTCCTTTTACGACGGAGGAAAATCTTTTGGGCAAAGAGCTGCTGCCGATGAATGACCGGATCAGCAAGCATGTCCAGGGAATATTCGACCAATTAAAGATTGATATACGTACCATCAAGAAACAGAAGCAATCCGGTAAGAAATATATAAACCCGTACGCTAGCATGCAGACGCTTGATGGGAGATTTCTCGATAAACGGAAATAAGGAGCACTTGAACCGATTCTGGTTCCGGTGCTTTTATTATGTAAAGTTTTGTTGTCCAAACCGTGACATATTTCGATTAAACTTCTTATTTTTCTGACTCTTTTCTTTGTTTATGAAGGTATTGTAAAGGGAATGTAGAAAGTATCCTCATAAGGATGAAAGGAGGACACTTGTTATGAAGTACAATATTCGTGGCGAGAATGTCGAGACTACAGAAGCAATCAAGGACTACATCGAGAAGAAGGTAGGCAAACTGGAGAGATATTTTGATTCCCCGGTAGATTCCGAGGTTCACGTAAACTTGAGTGTGCATAACAATGAGTCGAAGATTGAAGTGACGATTCCGATGAAGAATTTGCTATTGCGGGCAGAGGAAAGTCATGATGATCTATATGCTGCAATTGATCTGGTTGTAACGAAGCTGGAACGTCAGGTCAAGAAGCATAAGACGAAAGTGAACCGACGCTCCCGTCAAAGCGGAGATGCACCGAAGCATGCATTCGCTGCAATGGAGAATGAAAGTGCAGCAAGTGCTGTCGTCGCGGCGGAGGAAGAGGAAGATCTGAGTCCGTACGAAATTGTACGAAACAAGCGTTTTGACTTAAAACCGATGGATTCCGAGGAAGCGATCCTGCAGATGGATATGCTAGGGCACAGCTTCTTTGTTTATACAAACTCAGCGAGTGGAGACACAAATGTCGTCTACAAGCGTAAAGATGGAAGATACGGGCTTATTGAGCCTAGTTAATGAAAAATAGATCAGGGCAGACGCAAATGCGTCTGCCCTTTGTAATTTAGCTCGTTTTGCAAAAACGGATAAGGGATATCTCAAAATCACGTAGAAATCGGGATGAAAGCTGTCGGATGATGGCGAATTCTTGTATTTTATGGAGAAAGTCCTTCGGTGTTTTACGAAAACGGTCGTTTTTCCTTTCAAAAGCGTCATGATATAAATAAGTCAGCTACAACAAAAGGAGGTACTGACCATCAGAGATTCAGATTATGCTGTCCACCGAGTCTCCCATTCCCAACTCACACAGCATGAGCATACGATCACACAGCTGCTCGAGATCATCGCAGCGACCAATCGAAGGCTGGCGGAACTTCAATGGAAGCAAGAGCAGCTCGAACGCTGGTGCATCGAACAAATGCAACGGGATCTGTCCTCCAGATCGCGTGTCTTCTGAGGGGCGGTCTCCTTTTCCCCGCAAGACTCCACCAGGATAATCGCAGCCTCCTCCCTTGGGGCTGCGCTTTCCAACTGATGGTGGCATTCATGCGGCTGGAGTAGCGATTACAATATTGCGAATGTCTGACATGGCAATCCTTCCATGTTTAGCGGCGTCCTGGGACTGGGCGCCGCTGTTTTTTTGTTTTTGGAAGTAGCTGGTTTCCCTTTCTTGTAAACCGCCAAACCTAGTGTTATTATTATTTTTGGACTATACTTTTTTGATTTAAAAGAGGAGCGTTATTATGCGTGGACTACTTAAACGGGTGTTTGGAGACGGTACGCAAAAGCAAGTCAGCCGTGCCCAGAAAACAGCCGAACAAATAGAAACATTAGCAGATGAATATCGAGCATATACAGATGAACAATTAAAAGAGAAGACTAATGAATTTAAAAAGCGCTATCAGGATGGAGAGTCTTTGGATGACTTGCTGCCAGAAGCATTTGCAACTGTAAGGGAAGCGGCTGAGCGTGTACTTGGCATGCGACCTTTCCATGTCCAGTTGCTAGGTGGTATTGCTATTCATGGCGGTAACATCGCTGAGATGAAAACAGGGGAAGGTAAAACACTTGCAAGTACGCTCCCAGCTTACTTGAACGCTTTATCTGGCGAAGGTGTGCATGTTGTCACAGTCAATGACTATCTTGCCGGTCGTGATGCAGAGAATAACCGTCCGTTATTCGAATTTCTTGGTCTGACTGTCGGACAGAACGGTGCTGGTATGACACGTGAACAGAAGCAGGAAGCTTATGCAGCAGATATCACGTACAGCACGAATAACGAGCTTGGCTTTGACTATTTGCGTGATAACATGGTGCTGTATAAGAATCAAATGGTTCAGCGTCCGCTTAATTTTGCTATCATTGATGAGGTCGATTCCATTTTGATCGATGAAGCGCGGACACCGCTTATCATTTCCGGTTCAGCTGCAAAATCAGCAAGTCTGTACACACAAGCTAACTCCTTTGTGCGTGTGTTAAAGATGGAAGAAGATTATACGAACGATGTCAAAACGAAATCTGTTCTTCTGACGGAAGAAGGCATCAACAAGGCGGAGAAATTCTTCGGCCTGGAAAACTTATTCGATCTGAAGAATGTATCTATCACGCATCATATCAATCAGGCATTGAAAGCCCATGTAACGATGCAGCGTGATACGGATTATGTTGTGGAAGACGAAGAAGTCATCATCGTTGATAGCTTCACAGGACGTTTGATGAAGGGACGTCGTTACAGCGACGGTCTTCACCAAGCAATTGAGGCGAAGGAAGGTCTTCAGATCCAGAATGAAAGCATGACGCTGGCATCGATCACTTTCCAGAACTACTTCCGTATGTACAAAAAGCTTGCCGGTATGACTGGTACAGCAAAAACAGAGGAAGAAGAGTTCCGCAATATTTATAATATGGACGTGCTTCAGATTCCTACGAACAGAGATATCACACGTCAGGATAAATCTGATTACATCTTCAAATCCATGGAAGGCAAGTTCCGTTCGGTTGTGGAAGAAATCAAGGCCCGCCACGAAACAGGTCAGCCTGTGCTTGTCGGTACAGTAGCTGTTGAGACTTCTGAGCTGATCAGCAAGCTGTTAAAACGTGCGGGTGTACCGCATAATGTATTGAATGCGAAGAACCACCATCGTGAAGCGGAGATCATCGAGGATGCCGGTCAAAAAGGTGCAGTAACAATCGCAACGAACATGGCTGGTCGTGGTACGGACATCAAGTTAGGTGAAGGTGTATTGGAGCTTGGCGGTCTTGCTGTTATCGGGACAGAGCGTCATGAATCCCGCCGTATTGATAACCAGCTTCGCGGTCGTGCGGGACGTCAAGGTGACCCTGGTGTGACACAGTTCTACTTGTCTATGGAAGATGAACTCATGCGCCGTTTCGGTTCCGACAACATGCGCAATATGATGGATCGTCTGGGTATGGATGACAGCACGCCGATCGAGAGTAAGATGGTATCACGTGCTGTGGAATCGGCTCAGAAGCGAGTGGAAGGTAATAACTTCGACTCCCGTAAAACAGTTCTTTCTTATGATGATGTTCTTCGCGAACAGCGGGAAATCATTTACAAACAGCGCTTTGAGGTAATCGATAGTGAGGATCTCAAAGCTATAGTAGATGAAATGGTCCGGGATACAGTCCATATGGTTGTCCAAGCGCATACTGCCGACGATTCAGATGAGACTTGGGAGTTGGATGCATTAGTGGAATATGCACATGCTAACTTGCTTCCGCAGGACAAGCTGAGAGTCGATGAGCTGAAGAACAAAGACGAAGAAGAGATCGAAGAATTGCTGCTTAAGAAAATCGGAGAGCATTTGAAACAGAAAGAAGAAGAAATGGCTCCGGATCAAATGCGCGAGTTCGAAAAAGTCATCTTGCTTCGTACGGTTGATACGAAATGGATGGATCATATCGATCAGATGGATCAGCTTCGCCAAGGTATCCACTTGCGCGCGTATGGTCAGAACGATCCGCTTCGTGAATACCAGCTGGAAGGCTACAATATGTTCGAAGCGATGATCACTTCCATTAAGGAAGAAGTCACTCGTTACGTTCTGAAAGCAGAAATCCGCGATAACCTGCAGCGTGAAGAAGTTGCGAAAGGTGTCCAAGCTGTCAGTGGCGATGATACACAAGCTGATAAGAAAAAGAAAAAAGCTCCAGTCGTCAAAGGCGATACGATAGGACGGAATGACCCATGCCCATGCGGCAGCGGTAAGAAATACAAGAACTGTCATGGTCAGTGATTTTGACAAACCCGTGCAAGTTGTTGCGCGGGTTCTGTCACGGTCATAGAGTATAATAGTGTTTGTTACAGACTTATATGAGGTGAGAGAAAATGGAATTAGCAGAAATCAGAAATGAACTTGATCGAATGGAAAAACAACTAACTGACTTTAGGGGGTCTCTTTGACTTAGATCAAAAGAAAGCCCGTATTGCTGAGTTAGAGGATCGGATGCTTGAGCCTACATTCTGGGATGATCAGCAAGGAGCTCAGAAAGTCATCAATGAATCCAATGGCTTGAAGGAATCAGTGGATGGCTATGAAAAGCTATTATCCCAGCATGAAGATTTGGATGTTAGTTTCGAATTGGTGAAAGAAGAAGACGACGCAGATCTTCGCGCTGAGTTGGAGGAAGAAATCGTCTCCATGCGTGAAGCACTTGATGAATTTGAACTGCTCATGCTTCTAAGTGAGCCATACGATAAAAACAATGCAATTCTAGAGTTGCACCCAGGTGCCGGCGGAACGGAATCTCAGGACTGGGCGAGTATGCTGCTTCGTATGTACACGCGTTGGGCTGAGAAGCATAATTGCAAAGTGGAGACACTAGATTACCTTCCTGGTGAGGAAGCTGGTGTGAAAAGTGTAACGCTGTTGATCAAAGGTTTGAATGCATATGGTTATTTGAAGGCTGAAAAAGGGGTGCACCGTCTTGTGCGTATTTCCCCATTTGACAGTTCAGGACGCCGTCATACATCGTTTGTCTCTTGTGATGTAATGCCAGAATTCGATGATGATATCGATGTAGACATTCGGACAGAGGATTTGAAAATCGATACGTACCGTTCCAGCGGTGCCGGCGGACAGCACGTCAATACGACGGATTCTGCCGTAAGGATTACGCATCTTCCTACTAATACTGTCGTGACATGTCAATCGGAGCGTTCTCAGATTAAAAACCGCGAGCACGCGATGAAGATGCTGAAAGCGAAGTTGTACCAGCTTGAGATTGAGAAACAGCAGCAAGAGCTGAACGAAATTCGCGGCGAACAAAAAGAAATTGGCTGGGGAAGCCAAATTCGTTCCTATGTATTCCATCCATATTCCATGGTAAAAGATCATCGGACGAATGAAGAATCCGGAAATACACAAGCTGTAATGGACGGACAGCTGGATCCATTCATCAATGCGTACTTGCGTTCCACAATTTAAGGGCATTTCGTAATGTTCCTGTAACATAACAAGCTGAACCGTTATTCCATCTAAAAGAAAAGGATGCGATTCTCTTGAAAAAGCTAGCTTTAACTGGCTCGAGCCTTGTGGTTATACTTTTTCTAGCCGCTTGCGGTAATAGCGATAATACGGCTGAAACACCGCAAGAATCGTTTGAGAACAACTGTGCCATGTGCCACGGTCAGGACTTGAGCGGCGGCAATGGCGGTCCTCCGCTTGATAATCTTGGTTCTACGTATACAAAGGAAGAACTAGTGGATATCATGGAAAACGGCAAAGGCGGCATGCCTGCCGGGCAAGCTGAAGGTGAAGAGGCGGAAAAAATCGCCGAATGGCTCCAAGAACAGCAGTAATAATAAAATGACAAATACCCATACACAAGCTGTATGGGTATTTTGTTGTATTTTTTCTACATAGTAACGAGTGGTTACGACAAGATACTGCGCAAAATATTTCAAAAACCAAGCCTATTGTCATATATTGAAACACAAATGTAATATTAATATGTCTAAAAAAACAGGAATTAGATGTTATAATGGTTTCAGGTTTGAGAGCTTTTTCGATTGCTTTCGCCAATGTTCGACATACTTAGTTGATAAATTAGCAGATTAGAATAAAAACAAAGGTGAGTTAAACATGATAGATATGAAGGGTGTGCATAAGACGTATTCCAATGGCGTCACAGCGCTTAATGGTGTCGACGTGCATATCGACAGTGGGGAATTCGTGTATTTAGTAGGACCGAGCGGAGCCGGAAAATCGACCTTCGTGAAGATGATCTTCCGTGGTGAGAAACCGAGCACCGGTATCGTGAAAGTAGATAACAAAGATTTGAGTACGTATAAAGAACGCCAAATTCCAAAAGTTAGAAGGAAAATCGGTGTTGTGTACCAGGATTTCAAATTGCTTCCGAAACTGACAATCTATGAAAATGTTGCTTTTGCTCTGGAAGTAATAGAAGAGACTCCTAAAGTAATCCGAGATCGTGTAATGGAAGTGCTCGATCTTGTCGGAATAAAAGATAAAGCTAGATCGTTTCCTGATGAGCTTTCCGGCGGGGAACAGCAGCGTGTGGCAATTGCCCGGGCAATTGCGAATAACCCGAAGGTCGTCATAGCTGACGAGCCGACAGGTAACTTGGATCCAGAAACATCCTGGGGCATCATGAAGGTGCTGGAGGATGTCAATAACAAAGGAACGACAATCATCATGGCTACACACAGTAAAGAAATCGTAAATACGATTAAGAAACGTGTCATCGCCATCGAAAACGGCCGCATTGTCCGTGACGAAGCGGGAGGTGACTACGGGTATGAAATTTAATACCGCGAAACGCCATCTGCGTGAAGGATCAAAGAACATCTTCCGTAACGGCTGGATGACCATCGCCTCGATTGGGGCGGTAACGGTAACATTGATTTTGGTCGGTGTTTTCCTAGCAGTAGTATTCAACTTAAATCAATTCGCTTCCAATATCGAATCAGATGTTGAAATGAGCGTTTACTTGGACCCTACACTTGCTGAGGATCAAGTACAATCGATCCAAGATCAGCTCGAATCGATCGATAAGGTTGGTTCTGTAACATATTCCTCAAAAGAAGAACAGTTAAACCAGCTCATGGAAGATATGGGACAAACAGAATGGGATTTGTTTGAACAAGACAACCCATTGAGTGACACGTATATTGTTAAGACGTCCGATCCGCATGATATTGCTTCTGTTTCAGATGAGATTTCGAAACTGGATGGAGTAGACAAAGTGGATTACGGACAAGGAACGGTAGAGAATCTCTTTGCTGTAAACAAGTACGCTCGGATTATCGGTGCGGTCTTGATCGTTGGTCTAGTGTTCACGGCCATCTTCCTAATTTCAAATACAATTAAGATAACAATCATTGCCAGAAGCAGAGAAATCGGCATCATGAAACTGGTTGGTGCAACAAACTCCTTCATCCGCTGGCCATTCTTTATTGAAGGTCTGCTACTCGGAGTATTGGGCGCAATCGTTCCAGTCGCACTAGTGCTTGGCGGGTACTACTACCTGTCGAACAACTTGACGGATAACATCAGTATCGGTTTCGTCGAGATTCTCCCTTATGCACCATTCGCTTTCCAGCTTGCAGCTATCCTGCTGGCAATCGGCGCGATTATCGGTGTTTGGGGAAGTGTCATGAGTGTCCGTAAATTTCTTAAAGTCTAAATAACCTACCATATATGCTTTAAAGGAAGAAAGGGAATGAGAGAAGAATGAAGAAGATGATCAAGCCTGTTCTTGTAGCTGTTCTAGCTGCGGGAGCAATCCTACATACTCCGATTCACACGTTCGCGAAATCCTCATCTGATATACAGAGCGAGATAGATGATCTGCAAAAGAAGCAAGAGGAAAACAGCAATAAGCAAAGCGAACTCGAGGGTCAAATTAATAATGCAGAGTCCGAACAGTCCGATAATCTGGCTGAACAGGATAACCTTTTGGCGAAGCTGGATGATTTGAACAACCAGATCGACAAGAATGAAAATGCATTGAATGATAAAGAAGATGAAATCACCGAAACAAACGAGAAGATCGAAAAGATCTCTGGTGAAATCGTAGAAACAGAAGATGATATCGACAAGCGTGAAGATAAATTGTCTGACCGTCTAGTCAGCATTCAGCAAAACGGCGGAGATGTTCAGTACTTGCAAGTATTGATGGGCTCCAAAAACTTTGGTGATATGGTAAACCGTCTGAACGCGGTAACTACAATCATGGATTCTGATAAGGAACTGCTGAACGGCTACATCCAAGCAAAACAAAAGCTTGAAGATCAAAAGCAGCAGCGCGAAGATGAAAAGCAGAACCTGCAGGATCAAAAAGATAAACTGGTAGATATCAAATCTGACTTGAAAGCTCAAGCAAGCGAGCAAGAAGACTTGAAACAACAGCTTGAGGATGAATATTCGAAGCTTGAAGATCAAATTCTTTCTGCTGAAGAACAGAAGGAGTTAGCAGCTAACCAGGCTGAAGCACTTCGTCTAGCACAGGAAGATGCAGAATCTGAACAAGCTGATTTGGCAGCACAGGAAAAAGCAGCAGCAGAAGCGAAAGCTGCGGCAGCTGCAGCTCAAAAAGCAGCAGAGAGCAAGCAGGAGTCTTCTTCCTCCAGCTCTAAATCAAGCAGTTCTTCTAAGAGCAGCAGTTCAAGTAAGGCAAGTAACTCAAGCAGTTCTAGCAGCTCATCCAGTGCTAAATCAGCACAAGCTGGTATCTTCTCTTGGCCAGCACAAGGTCGCCTAAGCTCTGGATTCGGAGTACGTAATGATCCATTCGGAAGCGGATCTACTGGTAATCATTATGGACAAGATATCGCTAACGCAACTGGTACTCCAATACATGCAGCGGCAGATGGCAGGGTTTCTCGCAGTGGTACAATGAATGGATACGGAAATGTAATCATCGTTACGCATTCCATAAATGGTCGTACGTATGAAACATTATACGGACACTTGAGCAGCCGTGAAGTATCTGTAGGAGAAAAGGTCTCCAGAGGACAGGAAATTGCGAAAATGGGTAACACTGGAGCATCAACAGGTTCTCACCTTCACTTTGAAATACATGAAGGTACATGGAACGGTGCGAAAAGTAACGCAGTAGACCCAATGAAATATTTCTAATATCAGAATTAAAAAAGGCATTCTCCAATAATGGAGATGCCTTTTTTACATCAATTGTTTCTTTTAGTGATAAGATAGAGGAAGTTTAGCATAATAGTAGAATTAACGGATTGGACAAGTGGAGAAAGGATGAGAGGCGAACGTGCAGATTAGAAAAGCGACGTCGATAATAGCAATCATTGTGGCATTGGTAGTTGGGGCAGGGGGAAGTTATGCCTTTACATCATATGTAGATAAGAAGGGGACTGGTATCCAATCTGCTTCAGAAGATACGAGTGGTCTAACTGAGGTGGAGAACGCTTACCAGCTTATTAAGGATAATGCATTGGCCAAACCAGATGCACAGCAGCTTCAGGACGGTGCAATTCAGGGAATGCTGGAAACACTGGATGATCCGTACAGCTCCTTCCTGGATGAAGAGTCTTCAACGCAGCTGAATCAGCAGCTGGAATCTTCGTTTGAAGGTATCGGAGCAGAAGTGAGTATGGTGGATAAACAGGTGACAATTGTGGCTCCTATTAAGGATTCACCTGCAGAGGATGCCGGTTTACGGCCGAACGACCAAGTGCTGGAAGTGGATGGGGATTCTTTGCAGGGGCTGGATCTGCAAGAAGCAGTAAATAAAATCCGCGGTGAAAAAGGGACAACTGTTACATTATCCGTCAAGAGACCAGGTGTTTCCGAAGAATTGAAGATCGATGTAACCCGGGATGAAATTCCAGTTGAAACTGTCTATGCGGATACAAAAGAAGTGGACGGCAAAAAAGCTGGTGTCTTAGAAATCACATCATTCTCTGAGAGCACGGCTGATGAATTCAAGACAGCGTTGGATAAGCTGGAGCAAGAAGGTATTGAGGGTTTAACCATCGACGTTCGTGGTAATCCAGGTGGAATTCTAACGACTGTAGAAGATATTCTGAAGAACTTTGTACCAAGTGATAAGCCATATTTACAGATTGAAGATAAGAACGGTGAGAAGCAGAAGTTTTATACTGAATTAAAAGAGAAGAAGGATTATCCAATCAATGTCCTAATTGATGAAGGAAGTGCTTCCGCTTCCGAAATTCTTGCAGGTGCAATGAATCAGGCAGGCGATTACGAGTTAATTGGGAAAACGACATTCGGAAAAGGTACTGTACAGCAAACCGTACCATTGGAGAATGAGTCCATGCTCAAACTGACTCTATACAAATGGCTGACACCGAATGGAGATTGGATCCATGAAAAAGGTATCAAGCCAACTGTTGAAGTTAATCAGCCAGAGTACTTCTATAGTTCTCCAATCCAATTGGATGAAAATGAGAAGCTGGCATTCAATGATAACAATGACAAGATCAAGAATTTGCAAATCATGCTGGACGGTCTCGGATATGACCCGAGCCGTAAAGACGGTTATTTCAACGAGAAAACGGAAACAGCAGTCAAGCAGTTCCAGCAGGATAATGATTTGCAAGGCACAGGTGAAGTTGATCAAGAAACAGCAGATTTGCTTCAAACGAAAATCATCGAGCAGGTACGTGACGGCAAGCATGATAACCAAATGGACAAAGCGCTGCAGGAGCTCTTTGCTAATTAAAACGAAGCCTCCCTTCATACGGGAGGCTTTTTCTATTGGCATAGGAAAACAGGGAGTATCATGTTAGAATAGACAATATACATAAGAGTTGGTTTATAGGGAGAGACACACAATGGTGAATGATTGGTTGACCGAACTGCTTTATGGGATCGGAAACTTCTTTTTAAATCCGCTGCTTTATTGGGCAGTGCTGCTGACTCTGTTCGTTTCCAACCGCAGAATCAGAAAAGAGCGGAACAACTTTGGTACGAAGGTATTTGGTTTCGGCAAAGAGTGGACAGGCACATGGGTTCTGTCGCTCATTTTCGGACTTTTGCTTACTGCTGTGAGTGTAGGAGCGGGAATCGTCATTGCGCCCGCTGTTGTATTCTTAGTCAGCGCTGTTACGATTTTGCTGACGCTGCTGCTCCGTTTCACATGGCTGTCATCAGCTTATATATTTGGATTCAGTTTTCTGCTAGCTTTGGGCGCAGCGCCATACGCTGCTGATTATTTGCCGAATGGATGGGCAGATAACTTGTCAGGTCTTAATTGGATCAGCTTTGCGATTATTATGAGCATCGTTATGCTGGCAGAAGCTGTGCTGCTGCTCACAACCAAACAAGAGGATACGCTACCAGAGCTGGTGAAAGGTCCGCGCGGTCGTTGGATCGGTCAACACCGTTTCCGTAAGCTGCTGTTCATTCCATTCTTCTTGTTAGTGCCAGCGGGCGCAATTGAGCCATTCGCTCCATGGTGGCCTTTCTTCCATCTGAACGGATCAAGCTATGGACTGCTGCTAGTTCCGCTGCTGACTGGTGTAGATGGTTTTGCAAAAGGTCGTCCTGCATTCATTGAGGCTCGTAAACAAGGGAAGATGGTCTTACTACTAGCGCTGCTTACTCTTGCAGTAAGCTTGGCAAGTATGTACTCCTATTACTTCGCGATTGCAGCTTTCATTATCGCGCTTATTGGCAGAGAGGCCATCACGCTCTCCTTCCGGAACAAAGAGCGCAAACGTGCGATGTATTACACGGAGAGCAGCAGTGGGATGTTTGTTCTTGCTGTCATTCCTGAAAGTCCAGCTGACAGGCTTGGTCTGCTGCCGGGTGAACAAATTGAAAAAGTGAATGGCGTCCGTGTAGCGACGGAACGAGCATTCTATGAAGCAGTACAATCTAACAGTCAATATTGCAAAATGGAAATCCGGGATGAACAAGGTGAAATACGGATTAAACAGCGCGCTATGTATGAAGGCGAGCCGCATGAGCTTGGTATCATTTTTGTTCAGGAACAGCATAAGAAAGCTGTGCCTATTAGCAGTTAATCCCGTTAATTAAAAATAAAAGCCCACTTAGCTGATTCCAGTTAAGTGGGCTTTTATTATTTTAAGCTCGGAATAACACTTACGCAATGAATTTTGTGAACCATGCTATGTATTCTGCTCCCCATATAAAGAATACTTGAGCAAGTAATGTTCCCAACAGCCTGGACGTTACCATCATTAGTGACATGCTTTTTAGTTTGTTATAACTTCCTTTTCCATTTACGATATCGTCTGCTATAACAGACAATTTAGGATCAATAAAAACAACCAATAATATTGTCGCCATTCCATTTATCAATCCTGATGCCATGATTGCTGTAGTCTCTCTCTCAGGTGCTAATAAAGATGCATATAAAGCAGCTAACACGCCGATTGTATAGATTGCGGTAATAAACATATTTACGAGGAAGAGCCTTATTGGAATATCTTTCACTTTCAAATCCCGTAAATAAGAATACTTCGGAAGACTAAAATGCGTTACGCTGCGCTTTATGTAATGTAATGAAAAAATCCTTTTCATTAAAGAAGGAACAGAACCTTTTTCTTCTGATAAATGAATGATTGCTCTTGAAAATAGTGCGATGAAAGTAGGAAGTAAAATAATGCCGAGAGCTGTACCAACTGTTGATGCTCCAATAAGGAAACGGAATTGAGTCTCTACAAATTCTAACTTATTTTCTTCTGGTGCATTATCGATTAAACTTCCTAAGAATGGCTGCTGCATCGTATTCGACAATCTTGATACAATGACCATTATGTTAAAGAGTGATAAAGCTGATGCGATCATTTTGACTCTTGCACCAGATAATCTTACAGCATAAGCGAGTGTTTCTATAGAATGAATGATAAAAATAAACAAAGCGATAAACAGTAATTTTTCGGTTATAAGTTCCATTGCGTTACCTTCTTTTTGTAAGTTGACTACAGTACTCTATCAAATTATTCTAGTCTTTAGAGAGAGATAGTACCATAAAAGGAAAAAAATATCTATAGCGGGAATTTGAAATTAGATGAGCATAGGGGGAGCGCTACTTTTAGCTGTGAGGATAGCTCAAGAATATGAGTCTTGTAAGTAATAAATTTGAAGAGACTATAGATTCCTCTATAAATTCCTGATTTTATCAATAACTACAATAGTATTCCTTTTTTGTTATTTATTAACTGTAAATAATATGTTAAAATGTCATAGAATAGTTAATTATACAGGAGGAAAATATGATTAGATCTTTTAAAAAAATCGCGGCAGCTTTTGTAATTATTTCAATGTTGGGTTTAATTTATGATATTGACTTTCACAGTAACAAAGTTTTAGCGAATACTAGTTTACCGATGGATGGTGCTTCTCTTACAAAAGAGGTAGGAGATATCAGTCATTATAATTTTGTAGGTCACTCTAGTGTTAGGAGTTATGAGGATAATCGGTGGACTTACAAATCTACTTCAAAAGAAATAAAGGATGTTAAATCTTTTGATGGTAAAACGATGTACGCTACGACAGACGACGGATACAATGCGGAAATTCTTAAATGGGATTCAAGTACATTTGAATGGAATACGGTAGGAAGTTTTAGAGGAGGACCCATTTTCGATATAGTTGGATCTGACAATAATATACTTGCAACTGGTGGTGGTGAATCATTAACTAATGGAATAAATTCTAGTGTTTACACATCAGTGAACGGAGATAGCGATTGGTCTAATAAATTTGGCGGCTATAAGTCAAAAAAAGGTAATTACTCTACTAGCGGTTATGTAGGCATTGTCTATACCGGGGTTGCTGTAAATGAAAAAATTCTTATGTTTGGTAACTCTTATGCTACTAATTATATTAGTGAAACTTTAGATGGTATCACTTTTAATAAGAAATCCACTTTTGACGGCCTCTATAAGGATGCCATATACAACGGAGATAAAGTGGTTGCAGTTGGACAACATTCTGGTGGTACATATAGCGGATACGGATTAGTAGCTGTTTCTGAGGATGAAGGTAATTCATTTGAAACAATAACACTTGGTTATAACTCTCCTATGAATGCTGTAGACTATAAAGACGGCGTATATGTTGCAGTAGGATCTAAGGGATCTACGTATTATTCTAGTGATGCTCTAAATTGGACTAAAGCAGTTACCAATACAAAAGAAACTCTTCATGATGTAGAGTGGGACGAATTAAATCAAAGATTTGTTGCAGTAGGAGACTCTGGAACAGTTTTACTTTCTTTAGATGGGGAGAAATGGGTATCAATTGATAGTGGAACTACCACTGATATTCAAGGAATTGTCATGTTAGATAAAAGATAAAAAGATGGGCTGGGAATTGACATTTCCCAGCCCTTTCTTATTCATCCTGCATCGACAGCAGGCTGCGTATTTCTTCTTCTGAAAGTGTGTTAAGCATCGTTTCGCCAGGCTGGATGATTTGATCAACAAGCGCCCGTTTACGCTGCTGCAATTCAAAAATTCGTTCCTCGATCGTTCCGCGCGAAAGCAGTCGTATCACTTGGACGACATTTTTTTGTCCGATGCGGTGTGCCCGTCCGGCCGCTTGCTCTTCTACGGCTGGATTCCACCATAAATCGAAGAGGATGACTGTATCTGCGCCTGTCAGATTCAGTCCTGTTCCTCCAGCCTTCAAGCTGATCAGGAAGCCGTCTTTTTCTCCTTCATTGAATGCCTCTGCCATCCGCATTCTTTCTTTAGCAGGTGTACTGCCATCTAGATAAAATACGTCCGTATCATCCAGTGCCTGCTGGATGATTCCGAGCATACTCGCGAACTGGGAGAAGATCAAGAATCGTTTGTTACTTTGTTTCAGCTCTCGGATAACCTCGAGCAGCTGCTCCAATTTACCTGATTGGCCACTGTAATTCTCGATGAATAGTGATGGGTGACAGCAGATTTGGCGCAATCGTGTCAGCCCAGCCAGTATTTCGAGTTTGCCGCGATCGAAGCCTTTTTCAGCAATCGTCTGATCAATCTTCCTGCGGATTCGATCTAAATATGCCACATAAACTTCTTTTTGCTCCTGCGTAAGATCTGAATAATTCGTTGTCTCGATCTTTTCTGGAAGTTCGTGCAGCACTTCTGTTTTTACTCGTCTTAAGATGAATGGACGTGTCATTCGTGCGATTTTTTCCGGTTCCATATCGGTGAATGACTTTCGGCTCCGGAATAGACCAGGTGATATAGTATGGAAAATCGACCATAGTTCTTCCAGCCTATTTTCAATTGGGGTTCCGCTCAGTGCAAATCGTTTACCTGCTTGAATCAGTCCGACTGCTTTGGCGGTCTGAGTTGCATGGTTTTTGATTGCCTGCGCTTCATCCAATATCAGACTATCGAATACTTGCCCGCTGTACACATGATGATCAATCCGCAATAAAGGATAGGACGTAATGATAATATCATGCTCTTCCAGCTGAGAAAGCTGATCCTGACGTTCCGCTGCCGAGCCGGAAATAACAAGTGTACGCATGTTTGGAGCGAATTTTTCGAATTCCTTCTGCCAGTTGTAAAGCAGGGAAGAAGGCACGACAATCAACGCTGGGCGTGATGCTGGATTGGCTTCTCGTTCGGACGTGAGATAAGAAATCGTCTGCAATGTTTTCCCGAGACCCATATCATCGGCTAGAATACCGCCTAGTCCGTAATAAGCGAGTGTCTTCATCCACTTGAAACCGGTCAGCTGATAATCCCGCAAGGTTGCTTGCAGTCCGGATGGCAGCTCAAAATCAATCTGTTCCGGATGGCGAAGCCGCTCAATCAGGGTGCGGAATGCAGCTTCCATTTCTGCTCCGCGCAGAGACTCCTCTACTTGCATGCTTTGGGCAATCGGTACGAAAATTTGCTGATTATTCAGCTGGGTCTTTTTAATTTGCATCTGTTCCAGAAAGTCTTGGAAGTCCTCCATCGATTCCTGCTCCAGATCGAGCAATGCACCATCAGGGATACGGTAATATCTTTTCTTTTCTACCATCGCCTGCAGCACATTGCTAATATGCGCCTCTGATAAACCAGAAACATCAAAGCTGATCTCAAGCATTCCCTTTTCCTGCTGCAGTCTGACGGAAGAGGATACCTCATGCTGATCATCTGCCTGCATGGCTTGCACTCGATTGGAAATATATACTTCAGCAGTTTCCTGTAAAGCTGGCAGATGCTCATGAAGGAACAGATACATATACTCTACATTAAGCAAATGGAAGCGGCCTTTTGAAAAGCGGAATCCAGCAGCATGCAATTGCTGAAGAACTTTATCTTCTTTGGCTGGTTGGCGTTTGATAACTGGCATGTCTGTCTGTTGCTGTCCTGGCTGGATGACATGATCCCCATAATGGAAAGATACGCTGGCATGCAGTACATCGTCCGTTTCATCCAGGAAGACTTTTGCGACAAGAGGAGCCATTTCAATTTTGCTGCGAACTGTTTCAGCGACATGTACATGGCCGATTTGTTCCAGCTTGCCAACAACCTGAGACACAAAACGGTCGACGTTCTTATCTGATACGGTCTGCGGTGTATCATGCCGATAGGGAAGAATGGTGAACAGTTCTTTTACCAATTCCCGCTGATCGGGAGGTACAGGATACAGCGTGTCATCTTTGACTAAGTAATGATAGTTTTTGATATATTCGTAAGCCGCGATATCCTGCACTCCTAGCTGCAGCATTTCGTCTTCATCGGTAGACAAATAAAAGTCCAGCCGTGCTGGCTGACTGCTTACTTCGAATGTGTCCATCGGGTCAGTATGCAGCAAGTGGAGCGAGGCTCCTGCATCTGCAAGCTGCGGCAGCAAATTCTTGGCTAAGGAAGGCGTTAGCTTGATAGCACGTTTCTCCGACTGGAGGGAAGAAGCTGTGAAATCATGGATCATACTGTTTTCACAAGCTTCCAGCAACCGCTCCAGGATAGCTTTGTCCTCGGGTGTAACAATATGTACACGAGGATCGAATGCGAAATTCGGTGTCAGCTGATAGCGGGTTTGATGCAGCACACTTCGAAGAAAGTCCTCAGCCAGGCGCACGATGTAGGTGCGGGCAGTACCAGCCTTCAGTTCGACCTCAAATACTGTATTGCCGTTCGTTTGCATAAAGCGCTGTTCGACCTTGTACTCCAGCCTTAATGTTTCCGGAGGCTTGGATGTCAGGCGTTCGGATGGAGATACGAAAGCTTGCACAAGACGATCAGTAAAATCGGTTTGACGAGCTGCTGTCGGTGCAGCTGTTTCTTCCGTAACTGTGTACCCGTTACTGTCGAAACGATTCCGGCTGACTGCGATCAGGACGGCAGCGATATGCTTGCACGTATAATGGGTGTGATAGGCAGGGCAGCTGCAGACACCATCGAGATCGTCATCTTCAAAGAAAAAAATCCGTACAGGATAGTTTTCTGTGCCACGAACAACAGCCTTCCATTGATTGATGGATGGCGTGAAGCTTAGCCCTTGTACGCGCCCTTTATTGACATAGTCCAATCCTCTTCGGTAGAATCGATCACCTGTCACTTTGATGATATCTTGTTTGTCGAGAAAATAAGATTGCATGAAAGCCCAGTCTCCAGTCTAAAAAAATCATTATCCTATCATTATAACAGATATAGCTATAGCCTTCCCTAACAGGGCAAAATAAAAAACGGCAGCACATGGCTGCCATTTCAATTTATTTCTTTTTGACTTGGAATATCTGCGTTTCTCCAGCGATAGCTTGATCCGGATAGAGTGCTTCCAATGTATATTCGCTTGCTTCATAATTGGTGATAATTACTGGAGTGATGCTGCTTTTCGCATTTGCTTCGATGAATGCTTTTTCGAAGGTGACGAGTTTATCACCAGCAGAGACTTTATCGCCTGCTTTTACAAAAGTCTCGAAGCCTTCTCCCTTCAGATTGACAGTATCCAAACCGATATGGAGAAGCAGTTCCAATCCCATTTGCGTTTTCAAGCCGATGGCATGCTTTGTTTCGAACACCTGGACAACTTCTGCATCAATAGGGCTGACGATTGTCTCATCTGATGGTTCGATAGCGATACCATCACCCATCATCTTCTCGGCAAACACTGGATCAGGCACTTCCTCCAGCGGGACTACTCTTCCATTGACAGGGCTTACAAAACTTTCTTCCGTAATATTTTTACCGAATAGTTTCTTTAGCATATTATGTCTCTCCTCGGAATAGATCGTTTTGATGAAAATCTTATTAGTATCATATTAAAGCGTTTTCTCCCTGCGGGTCAATGAAAAACATCCAGTCAGTTGGATATTGCCTAAAAGCGCTAACATTAGGTATAGTAGAGAAAGACTGATTTTTAGAGCGGAAATGAGGTTTGACGCAGTGTGATATAAGAAATCAATCACAAAGACAATCAGGCTATACGAATGATAATAGAACGGTAGGTAATGAACCGATGCAAATAAAACAAGAAGTACAAAAACGTAAGACTTTCGCTATCATCTCCCACCCGGATGCCGGGAAGACGACAATGACTGAGAAATTGCTCGTTTTCGGGAATCTGATTCGTACTGCAGGTACGGTAAAAGGAAAGAAATCAGGCAAATTCGCTACATCTGACTGGATGGAAATCGAAAAGCAGCGTGGAATTTCCGTTACATCGTCTGTAATGAATTTCCCTTATAAAGATTATCAAGTAAATATCCTGGATACACCAGGACACGAAGATTTCAGTGAAGATACGTATCGCACACTGACGGCTGTCGATAGTGTTGTCATGATCATCGATGCGACAAAAGGGATCGAAGCACAGACATTGAAACTATTCAAAGTGTGTCGTATGCGCGGTATTCCGATCTTTACTTTCATTAACAAGCTTGACCGAGAAGGGCGAGAGCCGCTGGAGCTTTTGGAGGAAATCGAAAGTGTATTGGATATCGAGACATATCCAATGAACTGGCCAGCAGGAATGGGCAAGCGTTTCCTAGGTATTTTCGATAGATACAACAAGCAATTTGTCCGCTTTAACGGAAATGAGGAAGAAACATTCATTCCTTATGACCAGCTGGATGATCCAGCGTATGCTGATTTAACGGGTGATTCTACATTTGAAGATACAAAAGGTGAGCTGGAGTTATTAGAAGAGGCTGGCGATCAATTCTCAATGGATCGCGTCCTTGCTGGTAAGCAGACGCCTGTCTTCTTCGGCAGCGCACTTGCGCCATTCGGAGTACAGACATTCTTTGATACGTTTGTTAATCTTGCACCTGCGCCAGGCAGCCGTCGTACGACAGAAGGTATCGTATCGCCTGAGAAAGAAGAGTTCTCCGGGTTCATCTTCAAGATTCAGGCGAACATGAACCCGGCTCACCGTGACCGGATTGCATTCCTGCGGGTCTGCTCAGGTAAATTCGAGCGTGGTATGAGCGTCCAGCTCTCCCGCTCAGCGAAGCCGATCAAACTTTCCCAGTCACAGCAATTCGTCGCATCCTCCCGTGATACGGTCGAAGAAGCGTATGCTGGAGATATTATTGGTATTTATGATCCAAACATTTACCGAATTGGGGACACACTCATCGAAGGGAAAGCAAATTTTGAATTCGATGAACTGCCGCAATTCCCGCCGGAAGTGTTCAAGAAAGTTACCGCCAAGAACGTTATGAAAGCCAAGCAGTTTCAGAAAGGTATCGAGCAGCTTGTTCAAGAAGGAGCAATCCAGCTGTTCCGCGGAAAACGCGACAACAGCTATATCTTAGGTGCAGTCGGAGAGCTTCAGTACGAAGTATTCGAATATCGAATGAAAAACGAGTATAATGTAGAAGTGGTATTGGAATCGATGGGAGAACGCATCCCTCGCTGGTTAAAAGCCGAGCAAGTGGATGAACGCTTATTCGACGAGCGCAGTCTGCTCGCACAGGATCGCGAAGGGGAGTACTTGGCATTGTTCAAGAATGATTTCGCCCTTCGCTGGTTCACGGATAAAAATCCGAAAGTCGATTTGATTGATCTATTTGAGGTCAACCAATACGACCAAGCTTCTAACTAATAATAAAGCCGTCAAATTTTGGCGGCTTTTTGCTATCTATTTGTTTATGTTTCGTATATTAGGTAAACATCTATACTAGCAGGTATGTGGAATTTTAAACGAATGTTTGTTCGTGTTTTTATATATTTTATGCTATGATGACATTAGTATACAGAACGGAGGAATTTGGCATTGAAAGAAAAGGAAACGTTTGAGTTAGTATCCAAATACGAGCCGCAGGGTGACCAGCCGAGAGCGATTGACGCCCTAGTCGACGGCATCCACCAAAACAAGCGTCATCAGACACTTCTCGGCGCGACTGGTACCGGTAAGACGTTCACCATTTCGAACATGGTGAAGGAAATAAACAAACCGACACTTGTCATTGCACACAATAAAACATTGGCTGGTCAGCTGTACAGTGAGTTTAAGGAATTTTTCCCGAACAATGCAGTGGAATATTTCGTCAGCTATTACGATTATTATCAGCCGGAAGCATACGTACCACAGACAGATACATTCATCGAGAAGGACGCAAGCATCAATGATGAGATTGATAAGCTGCGCCACTCCGCTACATCTGCGCTATTTGAACGCAATGATGTATTGATTGTGGCAAGTGTGTCCTGTATCTATGGCTTGGGTTCCCCGGAGGAATATAAGAGCCAGGTGCTGTCTGTGCGCGTCGGTATGGAGAAGGATCGAGATGCTCTTCTTCGTAACCTAGTTGATATCCAATACGCACGGAATGATATTGATTTCCAGCGCGGAACCTTCCGTGTTCGCGGGGACTCAGTTGAAGTCATTCCGGCATCAAAGGAAGAACATTGCATCCGCTTTGAGTTCTTTGGGGATGAAATAGATCGGATTCGTGAAGTGGACGCCCTAACAGGCGAAATCATCGGGGACCGGGAGCATGTCGCTATTTTCCCTGCTTCCCACTTCGTAACGCGCGAAGAGAATCTCAAGAAGGCAATCGTCAATATTGAGAAAGAGCTCGAGGATCAGCTCAAAGTCTTCAAGGAGCAAGGCAAACTGCTGGAAGCACAGCGGTTGGAGCAGCGGACGAATTATGACTTGGAAATGATGCGGGAGATGGGTTTTTGTTCAGGTATTGAAAACTACTCAGCTCAGCTTACTTTCCGCGAACGGGGAGCCACACCTTATACGCTGCTGGACTTCTTCCCTGATGATTTCATCGTTGTCGCGGATGAGTCCCATGTTACGCTGCCGCAAATAAGGGGAATGTACAATGGTGACCAAGCACGGAAAAAGGTGCTCGTAGATCATGGCTTCCGTCTGCCATCAGCTATGGATAACCGGCCGCTCACATTCCAGGAATTTGAGAAGAAAACAGAACAGCTTGTCTATGTATCTGCGACACCTGGTCCTTATGAAATCGAGCACACACCGGAAATGATCGAACAGATCATCCGACCGACGGGATTGCTAGATCCGGAAATCGACATTCGACCGATTGAAGGACAGATTGACGATATTATCAGTGAAATTTATAAACGGACCGAAAAGAATGAGCGTGTACTAATCACGACGCTGACGAAAAAGATGTCCGAGGATTTAACCGATTACTTGAAGGATATCGGTATTAAAGTGGCGTATTTGCATTCAGAAATAAAGACGCTTGAACGAATTGAAGTCATTCGTGATTTGCGTGTTGGGAAGTATGATGTACTCATCGGAATCAACTTACTGCGAGAGGGCTTGGATATTCCGGAAGTATCCCTTGTAGCCATTCTTGATGCGGATAAGGAAGGCTTCCTGCGATCCGAGCGTTCATTGATTCAGACAATGGGTCGGGCAGCTCGTAACGAAAACGGGCATGTCATTATGTATGCAGATAAAATTACCGATAGCATGCAAAAAGCGATGGATGAGACGGCACGACGCCGTGAGATCCAAATCGCTTACAATAAAGAGCATGGCATTACACCGCGGACCATCCAGAAAGAAGTGCGGGACGTCATCAAGGCAACGATTAGTTCCGAAGAGTCTGGAACGAATAAGAAAGATACACCGGACTTGACGAAGCTTACGAAGAAAGAAAAAGAAAAAGTCATTGCCGAGATGGAAAAAGAAATGAAACAGGCTGCACGCGATCTCAATTTCGAGCGCGCTGCCGAGCTTCGTGATCTTGTATTGGAACTAAAAGTGGAAGGGTGAAGAAAGTGGCGAAGAAAAATATTTCAGTCAGAGGCGCCCGCGCCAATAACTTAAAAAATATCGATATTGATATACCAAAGGATAGTCTGGTCGTATTGACTGGACTATCTGGGTCAGGGAAATCCTCGCTCGCTTTTGATACCATCTACGCAGAAGGGCAGAGGCGTTATGTGGAATCCCTATCTGCATATGCCCGCCAGTTCCTTGGTCAGATGGATAAGCCCGATGTGGATTCGATCGAAGGATTGTCGCCAGCTATTAGTATTGACCAGAAAACGACAAGCAAGAACCCGCGTTCCACTGTTGGAACAGTTACGGAAATCTATGATTATCTGCGTCTTCTGTACGCAAGAGTCGGACGTCCGACTTGCCCGCGACATGGTATTGAAATCAGCTCTCAAACAGTAGAACAAATGGCCGATCGTATTCTGGAATTCCCAGAACGTTCCCGATTGCAGGTACTTGCACCTGTAATTTCCGGTAAGAAAGGCGAGCATGTGAAGGTGCTCGAAAAGCTTAAAGCGGAAGGTTATATCCGTCTTCGTGTTGATGGCGAAATGATGGAAATTCATGATGATATCAAACTGGAGAAAACAAAGAAACACTCTATTGAAGTTGTTGTCGATCGTATCGTTATTAAGGAAGGTATTACCGGCCGCTTAACGGATTCCCTAGAAACTGCTCTTAAGCTTGGAGACGGCCGTGCCATCGTGGATGTGATGGATGTTGAGGAGCTGCTTTTCAGTGAGCATCATGCTTGTCCGATTTGCGGATTCTCTATTGGAGAGCTGGAGCCGCGCATGTTTTCTTTCAACAATCCATTTGGCGCGTGCACGTCTTGCGACGGACTTGGTACAAAATTAGAAGTCGATCCCGATCTAGTTATCCCGAATAAGGATTTGACACTGCGCGATGGCGCAATTGCAGCGTGGGAACCGACTAGCTCCCAATATTATCCGAAGCTATTAGAAGCTGCCTGCAGTCACTTTGGTATCGATATGGATGTACCGGTAAACGAACTGCCAGAGGGACAGCTAGATATCCTGATGAACGGAAAGAAAAAGGATAAGATTCATTTTCGCTATGAAAATGACTTTGGTCGCGTCAGAGAAAGCAATATCGAGTTCGAAGGTGTTTTGACTAATATTGCTCGGCGGTACCGGGAAACAACATCCGATTTTATCCGTGAACAGATGGAAAAGTATATGAACAACCGACCGTGTCCGAAATGTAAAGGTCATCGCCTGCGTGAGGAATCGCTCGCAGTTCTTATCAATGGGCATCACATTAGCAATGTAACCGCAAAATCAGTAATTGAAGTGAAACACTTCATGGAAGACCTTGAACTGAGCGAGAAGGAAAGGCAAATTGCTTTTATGATCACCAAGGAGATTATAGACAGGATTACTTTCCTGAATAACGTCGGCTTGGATTATTTGACTCTTTCCCGTGCAGCTGGCACATTATCAGGTGGAGAAGCGCAGCGGATTCGTCTTGCTACACAGATTGGATCAGCTTTGACAGGTGTATTGTATGTGTTGGATGAACCGTCCATTGGGCTGCATCAGCGTGATAATGACAGGCTGATCGAAACGATGAAGCGGATGCGCGATCTTGGCAATACACTTCTCGTGGTTGAGCACGATGAAGATACGATGATGGAAGCAGATTGGCTTATCGATGTCGGACCTGGTGCCGGTGAGCATGGGGGACAAATCACGAGTCAGGGAACACCTGCAAAAGTGATGAAAGATAAGAAATCCCTTACTGGACAGTATTTGTCCGGTAAGAAATTCATCCCGCTGCCATTTGAACGCCGCAGTCCGGATATGCAGCGTTCCATTGAAATCATCGGAGCGGAAGAAAATAACTTGAAAAAAGCATCTGCGCAGATTCCGCTCGGTCTTTTCACCGCGGTTACAGGTGTGTCCGGATCTGGGAAAAGTACATTCGTAAATGAGATTCTGCACAAAACCCTAGCGCAGAAGCTGAACCGGAGCAAGGCGAAGCCTGGTAAACATAAAGAAATCAAAGGTTTGGAGCATTTGGACAAAGTTATCGATATTGACCAGTCTCCAATCGGACGGACTCCTCGTTCCAATCCGGCTACGTATACTGGTGCTTTCGATGATGTTCGTGATGTGTATGCGAGCACAAATGCCGCAAAGGTTCGCGGTTATAAAAAAGGCCGTTTCAGCTTTAACGTCAAGGGCGGGCGCTGTGAAGCTTGCCGCGGAGACGGCATCATCAAGATCGAGATGCATTTCCTTCCGGATGTGTATGTACCATGTGAGGTTTGTCATGGTAAACGATATAACCGCGAAACACTTGAGATTAAATATAAAGGTAAAAGTATTGCAGATGTGCTAGATATGACGATTGAAGAGGGCTTGGAGTTCTTTGCCAACATCCCGAAAATCAAGCGTAAGCTGCAGACGATTTCCGATGTGGGTCTTGGCTATGTAAAACTTGGACAGCCTGCAACGACATTATCCGGCGGTGAAGCGCAGCGTGTGAAGCTTGCCAGTGAATTGCATAAACGCAGTAATGGAAAGACATTTTATATTCTGGATGAACCGACAACTGGCTTGCATGTGGATGATATTTCACGATTGCTGAAAGTACTTGAGCGCATTGTGGAAAATGGGGATACGGTTCTGGTTATTGAACATAACCTCGATGTCATCAAAACAGCTGATTACCTTATCGATCTAGGTCCCGAAGGCGGAGATCGAGGCGGAGAGATTGTAGCAACCGGTACACCAGAGGAAGTAGCGGAAGTGCCTGCTTCCTACACTGGTAAGTACTTGAAGCCAATCCTTGAGCGTGATCGCGAACGTACGACCAGCCAAATAGAATATGCAACGCATGTTGCAGAAAGCTAAAAAGATACAGCGAGGCTTTTGCCCGCTGTATTTTTTTACATATGTTAATCCCTTAAAAACATCAAAATGAGCAATGCAGCGGAATTTGTAGTAAAATATTTGTTTAGATATAGCTTTGGAAGGAGCGACTTACGGTGAAGCCGATTGATTTGATTGAAGTGCAAGAACAAATAGATGCATTTGCTGGAAAAAAAGTGTTTATACATCTGGAAACGACAAATGGTGCATATGCTAATCATGTAAATGAAAAAGCGTACAATGTTGGTGCTTTTATCCGGAATGCACAGGTGACTTACGAGCATGGCAAGATAAAAGGTGCTGGAGCAGCCTATCGCGTTGGTTTGAAAACAGAAAACGGCTGGGTTTACGCAGAAGGACTGAATGCATGGGAATTGGATGATAAGAATCGTCTGCTCATGGCTGGTCATGATCGGGAAGGCCGATTGATGGTTTCATTGGAAATAAGCGAGACAGCGTTCTAAGGAGGAGCAATAATCATGGAAAAACACGTAGTAGTTATCTTCCCGCATCCGGACGACGAAGCTTTCGGAGCTGCTGGTACAATTGCTAAGTTCAGACAGGAAGGTGTGCCGGTAACATACTTGTGCGGTACATTGGGAGAAATGGGACGCAATATGGGTAATCCTACTTTTGCGACTCGTGAGTCATTACCTGAAATTCGTAAGAAGGAATTGCAGGATGCTTGTAAAGTGATGGATGTAGAATTGAAAATGCTTGGTTACCGAGATAAGGTATTGGAATTCGAGGATCTATCTAAAGTTAGTGATCATTTGAAAGAGTTGCTTGAGACAATCAACCCAACACTCGTAATCACACACTATCCGGAATATGCAGTTCATCCTGATCACAATGCACTTGGTGCAGCTGCGATTGATGCTGTGTCACGGATGGAGGAAAGTACTCGTCCGACAGTTTGGGCGCAGGCGTTTATGCGCGGATACCAAGAGATCTTAGGAAAACCTGATGTTGTACAGGACATCCGTCCTTTTGTAAAAACGAAAGTGAAGACGATTCTATGTCATAAATCTCAAGCGCAAGGCGTGCTTGGAAATGTCACTGGAGAAGAACTTACAGAAGAGAACATGGAAGCTATCGCATTGGAACATTTCAAAGAGGAAACATTCTATACTTGGAACTTCGAAAACATATAATCCGTATATGTGTAAAGGAGGCTATGTATGAGAACAGAGAGAAAGAAGATTCTGAAACAGCTGGAAGAAGGAATGCTCACCGCCGAAGAAGCAGAGCTGCAGCTTGCTGCTCTCGATGAGCGGGCCTTTGGTGCTGTGCAGGAGCAGGATACCAACGAAGAGAAGGAACTCGTAGTCCAGGAGCTTATAACAGCTGGCGAGGATCCTAAAAAGCAGCGTACCGGCGGTAAGGCAGCCAAGAAAAAAAATGTCGGTCCAAAAGTGCTGCAATATGTCCAACAGGCTTTCAGTAAGATTAAGAATGCTGATCTGGATTTGAACTTCGGCGATCACTATACAGTGGACCACATTTTTCAGGCTGATGAGACATTCGCGAAATTAGAGCTGAAAATCTATAACGGCTCCATTACGGTCAAGAGCTGGAATGAGCCTTTGGCAAGGCTCGAAACAAAAGCCAAGGTCTATCAGGAAGAAGATGAGACAGCAGCTCGGAGACGGTTCACTGATAAAGCTTATTTCGCCATTGCAGATGGCAAACTGCAGTTTTCGTTACAGGATAAACGGATTAAACCTGAAATCACGTTGTACGTTCCAGAAGCAGTATATGAGGAATGCATCTTAAAAACTTTCAACGGCACGATTCGTACGGATTCTGTGAGCAGCACGAATATATATTGTAAAACGACGAATGGCAGCATTGATCTGCAAGGAGGCGGCGGTTCTATCGTCAGTGCTGAAACCTCCAATGGCAGTATCAAGCTGAAACATGTGACTGCGAAGGATCTTTTGTGTGAGTCCGTTAATGGCTCGCTCCGGCTGGAAGGAAACTTCCGTAAGCTTGATGCGCAAACTTTCAATGGCAGCATCCATTGCGAGTGGCATAACGAAGATCCGGACAGCGCCTTCTTCAAAGCTACTAATGGAAGTATCCGTTTGAAGTCATTAGCGGCAATCCCGCTGAATGGGCGAATCACGACGAATATCGGCTCCCTGCATTGTGATTTGGATGAATATATTGTCATTGACGAATCAAAGGAAGTCGTTAAAAAAGCTCTCAAATTCGAGACGTATCCAGCTGCAACAGAGAAGCTCCACTTGGAAGCGAACACGAAGACTGGTTCTGTTTGGGTGCTTCCGTAACATGGAGATCATTTATGCTTAGATGGATTTTGACACTATTGCTGAACAGCGTATCCTTAATCATTGTTAGCTATATATTTGATTCCTTTTATCTAGAAGGCTTTGGTACTGCCATCCTGGCGAGCTTTATATTGTCGGTTCTTAATCTCCTAGTCCGTCCAGTGCTGATTTTCTTGACGCTGCCACTGACTGCTTTGACATTCGGATTGTTTCTGTTTGTCATCAATGCAGTTACCTTGATGATCACACAAGGTCTGATTGGTGAGAATTTCATAATCGAGGGATTTGGTACAGCAATTATCGCAGCAATCATTCTTGCATTGCTGAACCTCATCCTAAATTGGCTCATCCGTGATCGGATTACGAGCTGAAGATGCTCTGCGGCATGTCGCCGCAGGGCTTTTTTGTGCCTAGGTATCTATCTTTTCTGGAAGTATGCTAGAATAAACAAGAATTGTTAGGATGGAGGGTTCTTATGGCAAAAGTAGTCATTCAAGATTTATTGGATCGTTTCAATCTGGAATTGCTGACAGGGGATGCAGGCGTACAGCGTGAGATTTTCATGAGTGATATTTCCCGTCCTGGTATAGAGTTGACTGGTTATTTTAAATATTATCCGCAAGATCGGCTGCAGCTGTTCGGGAAGACGGAGCTTTCCTTTCTCGAAGAGCTCACGAGCGAGCAGAAGCGAGAGCGTTTCGAGAAAATATGCTCTGATGTTACGCCGGGTCTGATCATTACACGTGGTCAGGAAGTGCCGCCGGAGATGAAGGAAGCGGCAGAGGCTGCTGGTGTTCCGATATTACGTTCACCGCATAAGACGACGCGAGTTATCAGTCGGATTACGAATTTCTTAGAAGCAAAATTTGCTCCGTTTACCGCAGTACATGGTGTGTTGGTGGATATTTACGGTATCGGTATTCTGATTACGGGTCAAAGTGGTGTTGGTAAGAGTGAAACAGCATTAGAGCTCGTGAAGCGCGGACACCGTCTTGTTGCGGATGACAGTGTTGAAATCCGACAAGAGGATTATGATACTCTAATTGGAAATTCTCCTTCTTTAATCGAACATTTATTAGAGATACGCGGCTTAGGTATCATCAATGTGATGACGCTGTTTGGCGCAGGTGCCGTGCGCAGCCACAAGAAAATTTCCATCGTCATCAACTTGGAGACATGGGATCAATCGAAACAATATGATCGAGTTGGTCTTGATGAAGACACGATGAAAATCATGGATGTAAACGTACCGAAGATGACAGTACCAGTCCGTCCAGGGCGTAACTTGGCAGTCATCATCGAAGTAGCTGCGATGAATTTCCGTCTGAAACGCATGGGCGTGAATGCAGCAGAAGAATTTTCACAGCGTCTTACCAAGATGATTGAGACAGGAAAAGATGATGAGGGAGACATGATGGATGGAAATGTGTGAAGTACAACCGCTTAACCGGGTATTTCTGCAGCTCGGTTCGGTGTCGATCTATTGGTATGGTGTCATTATCGCAGTCGGTGCAGCGCTCGGACTATGGCTGGCTATCCGCGAATCAAAAAAGCGCGGATTACATAAAGATACTTTCGTCGATTTCCTTGTGTTTGCTATTCCAGCTGCCATCATTTCTGCACGTATTTATTACGTCGCGTTTGAATGGGAAAGCTATGCGGATGGGCCGTTTTGGAAAGTGTTTGCGATATGGGAAGGCGGCATCGCCATCCATGGTGCCCTAATCGGTTCCATCATCACGGCAATTATTTTCTGCCGAGTAAAGAAAATTCCTTTCTGGAAGCTGGCGGATATTACGGCTCCGAGTTTAATACTTGGACAAGCGATCGGACGCTGGGGCAACTTTATGAACCAGGAAGCTCATGGTGGACCAGTTTCAGCAGAAGCGTATCAGAACTACATTCAGTATCTTCCGGATTTCATCAATAACCAGATGTGTATTGATGGCGTTCTGTATCACCCAACATTCCTTTACGAATCGTTGTGGAATATTCTTGGGTTCGTTATTTTGCTCGTTCTTCGCAGAGTGAATCTAAAACGCGGGGAAATGTTCTTGTTCTACCTCGCTTGGTATAGTCTTGGACGTTACTTTATCGAGGGAATGCGGACAGATAGTCTAGTAGCTGAGGGATTGCGTGCAGCGCAAATCGTCTCAATCGTGGCTATCGTCATTGCGATAATTATAGTTATTATCCGCCGTCGTCCTGGTGCGAATACACCTCGTTATAAAGATAAGAAATAGAGAGGCGAGTGCAAAATGGCAATTACAACATTGTTGTTTGACCTTGATGGAACGCTGATAGATTCAAATAGTCTAATTCTGGCTTCGTACACTGCTACACTAGAGCAGTACATGGGGCGGACGTATGAGCGGGAAGAACTGCTTCCGTTCATTGGTCCTCCTCTGAAGGATGTGTTCGAAAATATTGATCCTGTTAGAGCGGAAGAAATGATTGCAGCATATCGGGAACATAACTTGAAGCATCATGATGCTTACGTTGAAGCGTATCCTTATGTGGCTGAAACACTGCAGCAGCTCAAGCAGGCAGGCTTTAAGCTGGGTATCGTAACGACGAAGATGCGCGACACAGCTGAGCGGGGTCTTCGGGTATGCGGGCTTGGCGGATTGTTTGATGTAGTAATCGGGTATGATGATATCAAGCAGCCAAAGCCTCACCCGGAACCAGTTCTAAAAGGTCTCGATGCACTCGGAAGCTTGCCAGAAGAGGCTATTATGATCGGAGATAATTACCATGACATCGAGTCTGGCAAGAATGCCGGCACGAAATCTGCGGGTGTGGCTTGGTCGATCAAGGGCAAGCAGTCCTTGCTGGCTTATGGACCGGATTATATGCTGGAGGATATCCGTGACCTACTCGATATCGTAAAGGAAGAAGCACATGCGGAAAACGGAAAGCCATCCCGTTAAAGGATCGAACTCGCTTTGGCAGCTTTATAAAACAGTTTCCTTTTGGAAAGTAGTAAAGAACTTCATCGTTATCCAAATTGGCCGCTATACGCCCTTCCTTGCTATGAAAAATAGTTTGTATAAGACATTTCTAGGGATGAAAATTGGCAAAGAAACAGCGCTAGCTCTCATGGTAGTGCCTGATTTTCTCTTTCCGGAACGGATCACGATTGGTAGGAATACAATTATCGGCTATAATACGACGATCTTGGCTCACGAGTATTTAACGACAGAATATCGGCTAGGTGACGTCATCATCGGGGATAATGTGATGGTAGGAGCCAATACGATGATTCTGCCAGGTGTCACAATAGGAGATGGAGCGGTCGTCTCCGCTGCCACACTTGTTCATCGGGATGTGCCTCCTGGTGCGATGGTCGGCGGAAATCCGATGCAAGTGATTTATACAGCAGAACAACGAAAGAACAAGCAGACAACCTAGTGTGTCTGCTTGTTTTATAAGGAGGAATAGAATGGATTTAGGACAGCGCATTTTGCCTGCAGCCCGTAATGAAAGGGATTTTGATGAATTGCTTCAGCGGGAAGATATGCAGATGATGGTCCTGCTCGAAACTAGAATTGCACAGCTCCCTTCCCAAATCAAATATGCGAAAAAGGCGGGGAAGAAGGTATTTTTGCATGTAGATTTAATACAAGGATTGAAAACGGATGATGCAGGTATGGACTTTGTCTGCCAGCGTCTGAAACCGGATGGTGTCATATCGACAAGAACGAATGTAATTCATGCAGCTAAAAAATATAAGATAACTGCCGTCCAGCGATTATTCTTGATTGACGGGCATGCATTGGATCACAATCTTTCTTTGATCAAGAAGACACAGCCGGATTATATCGAAGTTTTACCGGGGTTAATTCCTCATATGATAAAAGAAGTATCCGAGCAAGTGGGCATTCCAGTCATAGCTGGAGGCCTCATCCGCACACGTGAAGACGTGGATTCCGCATTGGAAGCAGGTGCGACAGCGGTTTCAACTTCTAAAAAAAGTTTGTGGTAAGTTGTTGACACCGCTTTCAAATAGGTGTAAAGTCTACCTATAAGTTAATATTAATGATCGGAGATACGGAGAATCCATTACCTTTTTAGTACACGCCAAGGGGCATACTATGTTATATTAGGTGATGGATTTTTCTTATCCAAAAGACAGCGCTTCCTTGTAATATTTTTAGGGTGATTGTAGCTATTTTCTATGATGCTTATGGGGCAGAGTTGTTTTGGACGCTTAATGAAAGCGCTCTCCGAAAAAATTTATCAATAAAGGGGACAATCACAATGAGCATCTTTGCAGCTGAAACTATCGGCACAATGGTACTAATACTCTTCGGGGGAGGAGTAGTAGCAGTAAGTAACTTGAGCAAGTCCAAAGGAGAAGGCTCAGGCTGGATCGTAATTACAATTGCATGGGGTCTTGCAGTAGCAATGGGTGCCTATGCAGTAGGCGGTTTTTCAGGAGCGCATTTAAACCCAGCAGTAACACTTGGTTTAGCGATTAACGGAGCTATTGAATGGAATGTTGTACCGACATACCTCGCTGGTGAGATGGTTGGAGCATTCTTAGGTGCAGTACTCGTATTCTTAGTATATTTACCGCATTGGGCGAAAACGTCAGACCCGATGGCAAAGCTTTCCGTTTTTGCTACAGATCCTGCAATTGATAGTCCTATTTCAAACATGCTGACAGAAATCATTGGCACTTTCATCCTAATGCTTGGTATTCTATTCATTGGAGGCAACTCTTTAGCAGAAGGATTTAATCCATTATTGACAGGTTTACTTATCGTGGTTATTGGTATGGCACTTGGTGGTCCTACTGGATATGCCATCAACCCTGCACGTGACTTAGGTCCGCGTATCGCGCATGCATTGCTGCCGATTCCTGGTAAAGGCTCATCCAACTGGAAATACGCGTGGGTTCCAGTTGTAGGTCCATTGCTTGGTGGTGCATACGGTGCATATTTCTATATCGGATTTTTCAAGGGAGACTTGCAAGTAGGTTTCTGGATTTTATCTGCTGTACTATTAGTAATCATTATCGCTGCAGTTCGAGGGGAACTTGTTAAGGCAAATGCAGAAGCAGCTGCAAATAATGGTGTAAAAACAAGGGGGATTAAATAATGGAAAAATTTATCATGGCACTTGACCAAGGTACAACAAGCTCACGCGCAATTTTGTTCAACCACAATGGCGACATTGTGGAAACAGCACAAATGGAGTTCGAGCAGTTCTTCCCGCAATCCGGCTGGGTAGAGCATGATGCGAACGAAATTTGGACATCTATTTCTGCATGTATGGCAGAAGTACTTCGCAAAGCGGATATCGACGCGAAACAGGTTGCGGGTATCGGTATTACAAACCAGCGCGAAACAACAGTCGTATGGGATAAGAACACGGGCCGTCCTATTCATAAAGCGATTGTTTGGCAATCCCGTCAAACATCTGACATCGTAAATGATTTGATCGAAAAAGGTCACAACGATTTATTCCGTGAGAAAACAGGTCTATTATTGGATGCTTATTTCTCCGGTACGAAAGTGAAATGGATCCTGGATAATGTAGAAGGTGCACGTGAAAAAGCAGAGAATGGTGACTTGCTGTTCGGTACAATCGATACATGGCTTGTTTACAAGCTTTCCGGTGGTAAAACGCATGTTACTGACTATTCCAATGCTGCCCGTACATTGATGTACAACATCCACGAACTTAAATGGGATGATGAATTATTAGATATCCTTGAAGTACCGAAATCAATGCTTCCTGAAGTAAAACCTTCTTCAGAAGTGTATGCCAACACAATCGATTACCACTTCTTCGGTGAAGAGGTACCAATCGCAGGTATCGCTGGTGACCAGCACGCTGCCTTATTCGGTCAAGCTTGCTATGAGCCGGGTATGGTGAAAAACACTTATGGCACAGGTTGCTTCGTCCTTATGCACACTGGTGAGGAAGCTGTGAAATCCGATCATGGTTTGTTGACTACAATCGCATGGGGACTTGATGGAAAAGTTGAATACGCACTGGAAGGAAGTATTTTCGTAGCAGGTTCAGCAGTTCAATGGCTGCGTGATGGTTTGAAGATTATCGAATCTTCTCCTGAAAGTGAGCGTCTAGCTACTAGTGTTTCCGACAATGGCGGTGTTTATGTAGTTCCTGCCTTTGTTGGTCTTGGCACACCTTATTGGGATAGTGATGCACGCGGTGCAATGTTCGGTATTACACGCGGAACAACAAGTGCACACATCACACGTGCAACATTGGAATCTCTTGCATTCCAATCCAAGGATGTTGTTGACGCAATGATCGAAGATTCCGGTATCGATGTGAAGCAGCTTCGTGTTGATGGCGGTGTCGTGAAAAATGATTTCCTTATGCAGTTCCAAAGCGATATGCTTGATGTAGATGTAGAACGTCCAGTCATTCAGGAAACAACGGCCTTAGGTGCTGCCTACTTGGCTGGTTTGGCTGTCGGCTACTGGGAAAGCCGCGATGAGATCGCCAACAAGTGGCAGATCGATCGCACGTTCAAACCGAATCGCTCCAAAGAAGAAAAAGATCAGCTCTACGCAGGCTGGAAAAAAGCTGTGGAAGCGACACGTACTTTCAAGTAATATAACTTTTCAAATCGGGCCCGGCATGTTATACTGAATTTACAAGTTAATGATTCGGCCTGAGACTTTGGAGAGACCGTAAATATCTATACATTGTATGGATTATTTGCGGTCTCTTTTTGCTTTCTATACATGACTTCTACACTATTGGGGTATAGAAATACAGGGAGCGCTGAATCTAAAAAGGAGTGTTCATGCATGACTGTTTTCTCTAGTAAAAAACGTAATGAAATTTATGCAAATTTAACCGATAAACCTCTAGATCTTCTTGTAATCGGTGGCGGGATCACTGGTTCCGGTATCTCTCTTGATGCAAGAATGCGCGGAATGAACGTAGGTCTTGTTGAAATGCAGGACTTCGCAGCGGGAACTTCTTCCCGTTCAACAAAATTGGTTCATGGTGGTTTGCGCTACTTGAAGCAATTTGAAGTGAAAATGGTTGCAGAAGTTGGTAAAGAACGTGAAATCGTTTATGAAAATGGCCCTCACGTAACAACACCAGAATGGATGCTGCTTCCGTTCCACAAGGGCGGGACAATGGGTCCATTCATGACAAACATTGGTTTGCGTGTGTATGACTATCTTGCAGGCGTTAAAAAAGCAGAACGTCGTACAATGCTGAAACGTGACGAAGTATTGGAAAGAGAACCACTAGTGAAATCAGAAAACCTTCTTGGTGGCGGTCGTTATGTTGAATACAAAACAGATGATGCGCGTTTGACACTTGAAGTTCTGAAAAAAGCTGTGGAAAAAGGTGTTCATGCGATTAACTACACGAAAGTAACTGAGTTCATTTATGATGCTGGTGGTAAAGTGACTGGTGTTGTAGCAGAAAATCTTACAACTGGTGAAAAGCATCGTATCTTCGCGAAGAAAATTGTAAATGCCGGCGGCCCTTGGGTTGATACACTACGTGAAAAAGATGGTTCTAAAAAAGGTAAAACCTTGCATCTTACAAAAGGTGTTCATTTGGTATTCGATGGAGAGCGTTTCCCATTGCGCCAGGCAGTATACTTCGATACTCCAGATGGTCGGATGGTCTTCGCAATACCGCGTGAAGGTAAAACATATGTTGGTACAACAGATACAACATACAAAGGTGATATCAAACACCCTGTGATGACTGTTGAGGACCGTGACTATATCATCGATTCCGTTAACTACATGTTCCCGACAGTGGAAATCACAAAAGACGATGTAGAATCAAGCTGGGCAGGTCTTCGTCCGCTTATCCAGGAAGAAAACAAAAAACCTGGTGAGATCTCTCGTAAGGATGAAATCTTCGTTTCTGACAGCGGTTTGATCTCCATGGCTGGCGGTAAGCTGACTGGTTACCGTAAAATGGCAATCGAAGCAGTTAACCTTGTTGCTGATCAGTTCAAGAAAGAAGAAGGCATTCTTTATTCCCAAGCGGATACGAAGCACCTTCCAATCTCCGGCGGGGAAGTTGGCGGATCCAAAGGCTTCGAACGTTTCAAAGAGCGCAAAGTGGATGAAGGAAAAGCTATCGGTCTTTCTGCTGAAGATGCACTTAAGATGGTAAGCCGTTACGGAGCGAATGTGGATAAAGTCTTCGAACGCTTCGAAACACTGAAAGATGAAGCGAAAGCTGCTAACATCGATCCGCTTGTATTCGCGCAGCTGCGCTATGCAATAGAAGAAGAGCTAGCATTCAAACCAGTCGACTTCTTCGTTCGACGTACAGGTGCGTTGCTATTCAACATCAACTTTGTTCATACAAACAAAGATGCGGTTATCGATTACATGGCTGAAACGTTAGGCTACTCTGCAGAGCAAAAATCAGAGTACACTCGCGAGCTAGATGTATTGGCGAAAGAAGCAGTTGTACCGGTTAAAGAAGACGACCTGCAAACTGTGTAATCTTTCTCATCAAGAATAGACTGTTTCCCTTAGGGGGAGCAGTCTTTTTTTCTTCAAGTGTAGGAGCAGATGTAGAAATATGATATACTTCTTGGGATATCTAAAAGCAGTAGGAGGAAACACATGCAAACGCTGGAACCAGCAGAGCAGCAGGCACGACCGTCAAATATCATCCCCTTCATTCCAGAAGGAGATTTCTATTATAAAAAGGGTGTAGAAGCCTATCGGAACGGTAAGCTGGACAAAGCTATGAAATGGCTTAATAAAGCAATCGAAATGGAACCGACGGAAGTGATTTATCACTGCCAGAAGTCGGTTATTTTTACGGAAATGGGATCGTTCCATAAAGCGATCTATATACTAGATGACATCATTAAAGAGCATGGAGATGATTACGCGGAATGCTTTTATTTGCTTTCCCATAATTATTCTAAGCTTGGATATATGCACGACGCAGAAAAGTACGCTAACTTGTACTTGAAAATGGATCCAGAGGGAGACTTCCGGGAACAGGCTGAGGAACTGTTAACGTACGTGGAAGCTGAGGAAGAGGACGATGAGCTTTGGACAACAGAAGAAGAAGATGAGCTCATCATGTTCCAAGAGTCGGCGTTTTATTATTTAGAGCGGGAAGAATGGCAGTTTGCTTTGCCGATTCTGGAAGAAATGATGAGCATGTTTCCGGAGCATATGCTTGCGAAGCATGAGTTTGCCAAAGCACTTTTCTTCTCCGGTAATCAAAAGGAAGCAGTGCGAATGGAAGAAGAGCATTTATTGAGTGAGCAAGTCTCTGTCTATACACATGTGAATCTCGCTATGTTCTATCATGAAATGAATCAATTTGACCAGAGAGACGAACATCTGCGCTTGCTTCGCAATATCTTCCCTATCCATGAAGAGCAGCATTTACGTATCGCATGCACTTTTTCCATGACAGGATATTATGAAGACGCCGTCGAACGCTTCCTTCATCTGGATAAAAGACGTGTGAAAGGACATGCTTCCTATTATAAGTGGTTCAGCTTAGCCGCGAAGAAGGCTGGCAACGGAGCGTATGCTGAAAAGTTATGGCAGGAAGGCAGCCGCAGATTCAGCCATCTGACAAAAGAAGATTTTTATTGGCTTTCTTAATGCTATAGGCAGAAAGATGGACGTTATGCACAGAATCTTATATGCTAACGAGTAGATAAAACGACTGATAAAGAGGAAAGGGGTTAATTTAAATGACTGAAGAAAGAATTTATGACGTGATCATTGCAGGTGCGGGACCAGCTGGTATGACAGCAGCAGTCTATACTTCACGTGCGAATCTTGATACGCTTATGCTGGAAAGAGGTATTCCGGGCGGTCAGATGGCGAATACGGAAGATGTGGAGAACTATCCTGGTTATGATTCCATCCTAGGACCTGATCTTTCCAATAAAATGTTCGAGCATGCGAAGAAATTCGGTGCAGAATATGCTTACGGAGATATCAAGGAAGTGAAGGACGGCAAGGAATATAAAACAGTAGTTGTAGGAAACAAAGAATATAAGACACGTTCTCTTATCATCACAACAGGTGCGAAGTGGAAAAAGCTAGGTGTACCAGGCGAAGATGAATTGAGCGGACGCGGTGTTTCTTATTGTGCTGTTTGTGATGGTGCATTCTTCAAAAACCGTGAATTGATCGTAGTTGGCGGAGGAGATTCTGCTGTCGAGGAAGGTGTTTACCTGACTCGATTCGCTGAGAAAGTTACAATCGTACACCGCCGTGACAAATTACGTGCGCAGCCAATTCTGCAGCAGCGTGCTATCGCAAATGAAAAAGTTGATTTTATTTGGGATACGACTGTTGAGGAAATCAATGGTGAAAATAATAAAGTATCCAGTGTAACGCTTCTAAACCAGCGCACTGGAGAAAAATATGAAAAATCTGCTGATGGTGTGTTCATCTATGTCGGAATGGTACCATTAAGCGAACCATTCCAATCTCTTGGCATCACAAATGATCTTGGCTATATTCATACGAATGAACGTATGGAAACAGCTGTACCTGGCGTTTTCGCAGCTGGAGATATTCGTGATAAAGAGCTTCGACAAATCGTGACAGCAACAGGAGACGGCAGTATTGCTGCTCAAGCTGCTCAAGGCTATGTAGAAACTCTTAAAGAAGAGCTGAACACAATCGGTAAGTAATAGGCTCGGCCATTCCTTGTAAATGATTCTTAATGCTGCTGTAACATGGGCGACACAATCATTTGCTATACTGGTTTTAACTAATTGACCCCCTTTTAATAGATAAATTAGTTATTGGCATAGGTGTCTCGGCACCTATGCATTTTTTTTGTTCTTTTAGGGATTAACGGCGATTTTTGGTAAAGACTTAGGAAACATAATACTGTTTGAAGATAAACAGAAATAGTATAATATAGAGTGATGTGTATAACGAACCAACATGTCCACTTACACAGAGAAAGAGGTGGAAGCATGCAACGTGTTGCAAACTGTATTTTGGCAGTTGATGACAAAGTTCTCTTATTGAAGAAACCGAGTAAAGGATGGTACTCAGCACCTGGTGGGAAAATGGAGCTGGGTGAGTCCGTCAAAGAAACAGCCGTCCGGGAGTTTTGGGAAGAAACAGGATTGACTATACATGAACCTGAGCTTCGCGGTACGTTTACTTTTGTTATAAAGAAAGGCGAAAAAGTTGTACATGAATGGATGATGTTCACCTTCTTCGCTGAAGAATATACTGGTGATCTGCTTGAAGAAAGCCAGGAAGGTAAGCTGGAATGGATAGATAAAAAGAAAATCAAGGATTTGCCAATGGCAGAGGGAGATCGTGATATTTTCGCCCATATGTTCAACACAGATGAGCCATTGTTCGGCACATTCGTCTACACGGAGGATCGCCAGCTGCTGCAATCAAAGCTGGATCCGACGACACCAGAATAAACGGGGGATACGTATGGAGAAACAGTTGAATGAAACCAAGCTCGTCATCATTACAGGTATGTCAGGAGCAGGCAAAACGGTTGCCGTTCAAAGCTTCGAGGACTTGGGTTACTATTGTGTGGATAACTTGCCTCCAGCACTATTGCCGACATTCCTAGATTTGATGCGTGATGCTGCCAATGATATTAAAAAGGTAGCCCTTGTCATGGATTTACGAGGCAGGGAATTCTTCGATTCATTATTCGAAGCATTGGACAAGCTGACACAGGAGAATTGGCTGGAACCGCAAGTATTATTCCTCGATTCAAAGGATGAAGTGCTCGTAACCAGATACAAAGAAACACGCAGGACGCATCCGCTTGCTCCGGAAGGACTTCCTCTTGAAGGTATCCAACAGGAACGTGCATTACTTGATCAAATGCGTGGCAGAGCACAATTCATCGTGGATACATCGACTTTGAAGCCAAAACAGCTCCGCGAGAAAATCATGAAACGCTTCAAGGATACCAATTATGAAGAGTTCACGGTGCAGATGCTAAGTTTTGGTTTTAAATACGGGCTTCCAATTGATGCGGATCTCGTCTTTGATGTCCGTTTCCTTCCGAATCCTTTCTACGTGGAGAATCTCAGACCGCAGACAGGCTTGGATGAACCTGTTTCCTCATATGTATTCAAGTGGTCCGATACGCATACTTTTCTGCAGAAGCTCGAGGATATGCTGACTTTCATGCTGCCTCAGTACAAGAAGGAAGGTAAAAGTCAGCTTATCATAGCCATCGGCTGTACGGGCGGACAGCATCGCTCAGTAGCCATCGCAGAGTATTTGGCTAAACGGTACAGCGATAGCTATGCGACGCATGTGACGCACCGGGATGTAGAAAGGAAAAGCCACTGATGACAAGGAAAAAAATAGTTGCAATTGGGGGTGGAACAGGCATGCCTGTTCTGCTGCGAGGACTAAAACAGCTTCCTGTCGATCTTTCTGCAATTGTCACGGTAGCCGACGATGGAGGCAGCTCAGGTAAATTGCGTACCGAGCTAGCGATGCCGGCACCAGGGGATATCCGGAATGTCATTGCTGCATTGGCTGATGCAGAGCCGATGCTGATCGACTTGTTCCAGCATCGATTTAAGGACGGCAATGGATTGTCAGGCCATTCGATGGGAAATCTGCTGCTGGCAGCGATGACCTCTATTTCCGGAGATTTTTATAATGGTATCAAAGAAATATCACGCGTACTTAAAGTAAAGGGCAATATTTATCCGATTGCCAATCAGAACGTCGTGCTGCATGCAGAGATGACAGACGGCGAGATTGTAACGGGGGAATCTAATATCCCTCTTGCGAATAAACAGATCAAACGTGTATTTGTCAGTCCGCTGCCGGTCAAGCCATTGCCGGATGCAATCGAAGCAATCAAGCAAGCTGATTTAATCGTTATCAGTCCAGGAAGTCTCTACACGAGTGTTATGCCGAATCTGATTGTTCCAGAGATTGAGAATGCCCTGCGAGATGCACCTGGCAAGGTTGTCTACGTATGTAATGTGATGACACAATACGGCGAAACGACGGGCTATACAGCAGGAGATCATATTCAAGCCATACATGATCACATCGGAGCTGATATTGTCTCGACAATCGTCGTCAATAATAGTTCAATTGAGCAAGATATTCGTGAAAATTATGCAGAAGAGCATGCCGAACCGGTCATTTATGATATTAGCCGTCTAAAGTCTTTAGGACTTAAAGTGATTGAAGCTGATATTATCGACCATGACCAGCGCAAGCTCCGACATGATACACATAAAATTGCTAAGCTGCTTTACGCGATGCTGTAAAAGCGAGGCACGAGAAGGGGGGAGAGCTTCGTGAGCTTTGCATCAGAAATAAAGAAGGAATTGACGACCATTCCAATTGAAATGACGGATGTAAAAAGTGAGCTAGCAGCTTTAATACGGATGAACGGCTCTGTCTCTTATTCGAGACAGGAATATATGCTGGATGTTCAGACAGAGAATGCGGCCATAGCAAGACGTATCTATACGTTGCTGAAGGCGATCTATCAGCATCCAATCGAACTGCTCGTCCGTAAAAAGATGAAGCTGAAGAAAAATAATGTCTATATAGTACGATTAAATAAACAAGTGGATGACCTGCTACGCAATCTAGAGATCCTAGAAGACAAATTCACTTTTGTCCGCACAATCAGTACATCCTTCACGGATACTGCTGAGAAGCGAAGAGCGTATTTACGTGGTGCTTTTCTAGCAGGAGGTTCTGTAAATAATCCGGAAACATCTTCCTATCATTTGGAGATATTCAATACACACAAAGAACATAGTGATGCACTTTGCGAGCTGATGAATACATTCGATTTGCATGCCCGCAGTACGGAGCGTCGTAAGGGCTTTATTACTTACTTGAAAGAAGCAGAGAAGATCACGGAATTTCTCAATATCGTAGGTGCTCACAGCGCTTTGTTTAAATTTGAAGATGTCCGGATTGTACGAGATATGCGTAACTCGGTTAACAGGCTCGTTAACTGTGAAACAGCGAATCTCAACAAGACGATTGGCGCTGCTTTCCGTCAAGTTGAAAATATCAATTTCATCAAAAACACAGTTGGTATCGGGGCATTACCGGATAAACTCCAGGAAATAGCTGAGCTTCGTGTCCAGCATCAAGATGTTTCGTTGAAGGAACTTGGCGAACTCGTTTCCACCGGGAAGATCAGTAAATCCGGTATTAACCACCGTCTTCGTAAAATAGATGAATTCGCTGACAGACTTCGTAATGGGACATCAGTTAAAAAAGCGTAAGCAGGTATAAAGCTGATATAGCATGTGGTATACTTAGAAGACACTCAAATGGGTGTTTTCTTTTTCAATGTTTTGGTAGCGCTTACTTGGAAGATGGGAGGAATCACATGTGATCCAAAAAACCTTGCGTGTCACCCTGGATACTGGTTTGCAAGCCAGACCCGCAGCAAGCTTCGTCCAGCAAGCCAATCGTTTCAACGCCTCTGTGTTTGTAGAAAAAGGGAACAAATCGGTAAACGCTAAAAGCATCATGGGTTTGATGAGCCTGGCTATAGCCCAAGAAGAATTGATCACCTTGAAAATCGATGGTTCGGATGAGGTGGAAGCAATGGAGGAGCTTACGGCCTTCATTACCACTCCATCAGCAGCCAGCTGATTTTCCCGCAAAAAAAGTCCTGAATTATTCAGGGCTTTTTTTTGCTAATATGTGGTAACCGACGCTGTCCTAGTGTAGGCTATGTATTGTAAGATTTTTATAAGAAAGAAAGGAGATTACATTTTGAACGCAAAACGTTGGATCGCAATCGGAATTGCAGCTGGATTGCTTGCCGCATCGGTCGGTTTCCAAACCTTGTTCGCTGTGATTAATAGCAACTTCACAGAAGCGTTTGATTCAGCAACTGGAAGCACTTATATGAGTGAAGAAGTTGTTGAAGATGGAGATATGACGAATCGGATAGCGGTACTGAAAGTAGAAGGTACAATTCAGGATACTGGAGAAGAAGCTTCTTTATTGGGAAGCGCTACATATAATCATACAGCCTTTTTAGAGCAATTGGAGCAGGCTGGTATGGATGATACTGTCGGAGGTGTCATCATCGAAGTGAACAGCCCTGGCGGCGGTGTCGTCGAAAGTGCTGAAATTCACGATAAGGTAGTAGAAGTACAAGAAGAATACGGAAAGCCAGTTTATGTGTCGATGGGTAATACAGCAGCTTCTGGCGGCTATTATCTAGCGGCAAGTGCGAATAAGATTGTCGCTCACCCCGCTACACTGACAGGATCAATTGGTGTTATCATGTCTACACTCAATTACGCCGAGCTTGCAGATAAAATCGGTATCAAAGAGGAAGTTATCAAGAGCGCTGAGCATAAGGACATCATGTCTGGAGCGAGAGAAATGACGGATGAAGAGCGGGATATCCTGCAGTCCATCATTGATGATATGTATGCTGACTTCGTTCAAGTCATTGTAGACGGACGCGGTATGCCGGAAGATCAAGTACGTGAACTTGGAGACGGACGTGTGTATTCTGGTAAACAAGCTATGGAAAATGGCCTGGTCGATGATCTAGGGGATCTTGAAGATACGATTAGCATGATGAAAGAAGAACAAGGTCTCGAAAACGCGGAAGTATTCGAATATACAGGAAGTGGCTTTGGTATGGGCTCCTTCTGGGCAACAGCAGCCGAAGGTCTGTTTGTTTCCGATTCTGATTTGCTCGGCATCAAGCAGCTGATGGGCAAATCGAATTCACCTGAAGCTATGTATCTTTATACGGAATAGGAGGCGTTAGAATATGGATAAAGAGAAACGTGAGCATCCAGAAGAACTGACGTCATCCGATCAGGATTATTCCCGAACAGAGATACCTGAAGCAACGGAAACTGACGAACATACAGCGTCTGGTAAAGCATCGGGTGCCTATAATAATACGTATCAAGAACACCAGGCTGATGATAAGGAGATAAAGGATCACCGACAAGAAGCAGAGATTCCTTTATCTCCACTAGCAGGTGAACAACGATATGCAGGCTTTTGGATGCGATTTTGGGCATATATCGTTGACCTTATTGTTGTATTCAGTTTGACGGGTCTGATCGTTAAACCATTCACGATGATAGATTCCTTCCGTGAAGCGACGCTTTGGTTGTGGAGTGTCAGCGGTTTACTTGGCGGCGTGATATTCTTTGCTTATTTCCTGTTCATGACCAAATGGCGCGGACAGACATTAGGCAAAATGATATTCGGACTACGAGTCATTCGGAAGGATGGAGAGCGGCTGTCCTGGTCAGATACACTTATCCGGGAAGTAGTCGGCCGTTTCATTCATCGTCTGCTATTCCTGTTTTTCCTTTATGCAGTAGTAGCTTTCACACCAAGGAAGCAAGGCTTGCACGATATGTTCGCTGACACACTTGTAATCCATGAATGAAAAAAAGCCATCCAGCTTTAATTGCTGGATGGCTTTTTCTTATGTCTTAAACAGGTTTTTTCTCCATTACTTTGTCGATCAAGCCGTAGTTTACTGCTTGTTCAGCTGTAAGGAAGTTATCACGGTCTGTGTCGCGCTCGATTACTTCAAGCGGCTGTCCACTGCGTTCTGCCATGATTTCGTTTAATTTCTTTCTCATTTCGATGATACGACGAGCATGGATTTCGATATCACTTGCTTGTCCTTGTGTACCACCTAGCGGCTGGTGAATCATGACTTCACTGTTAGGAAGTGCATAACGCATGCCTTTTTCACCGGCAGTCAATAGGAATGCACCCATGGATGCAGCCATACCGATGCAGATAGTAGATACTTTCGGCTGGATGAACTGCATTGTATCATAGATAGCCATACCTGCTGTAATAGATCCGCCTGGTGAGTTGATGTATAGGGAAATGTCTTTTTCTGGATCCTCTGCTGCTAGGAATAACAGCTGGGAAACAATGCTGTTGGCAACATTATCATCGATCGCGCTACCGAGCATGATGATCCGGTCTTTTAGCAAACGGGAGTAGATATCGTAAGCGCGTTCTCCTCTGTTTGTCTGTTCGATAACTGTAGGGATTAGATTCATGGTAGATCCTCCTTTGGATATGAGCTCATTATTCTAAGTAATGACTAACCTTATATTACCTAAAAGGTCAATAAAGGTCAAACAAAATACTTACTTTCTTTCGCCTATTCCATGCTTCCCTAGTTGGAAGGCATATAAACGCTGGAAATAGAGTCTCTCGTTAACTTTGACTTTTAACTGACAAACTCCTGCAAGCTGGCTTATTTTTCATTTAAATTACATCATTAGGAAATGGTTTAGAAAATTTACCAAGGTGGAATGTAATCAACTGAAACCAACTAAACCCTAGGAGGTAACAACATGTTCCATCATCAGAAAGTACTTCAATATCCAGCGAAACCAGACAAGCCAGATGCATTATTTGCAAAACAGATGCAGGAAATCCTTGGAGGTCAGTATGGCGAAATCAGTGTTGCCCTTCAGTATCTCTTCCAAGGCTGGAGCGCTCGTGGTGAAGAAAAATATAAAGATTTGATCATGGATACAGCAACTGAGGAAATCGGTCACGTTGAAATGATTGCAACAATGATTGCTCGTCTTCTCGAAGGTGCACCAGTAAATGAACAGGAAGAAGCTGCGCAAAACCCTGTTATCGGCGCCATTTTAGGCGGTATGAACCCACAGCATGCGATTGTTGCCGGCCTAGGACCTCGTCCGACAGATAGCAATGGTGTGCCATGGAATGCAGGTTATATCATCGCAAGCGGTAACATGCTCGCAGACATGCGTGCGAATATTAACGCAGAATCTCAAGGTCGTTTACAAGTTGCTCGTCTATATGAAATGACAGAAGACAAAGGTGTTCGCGACATGTTATCCTTCTTGCTTGCACGTGATTCCATGCACCAAAACCAGTGGATTGCTGCAGCTCGTGAATTGGAGGAGAAGAACGGTATTATTGTACCTGGTTCCTTCCCGAAAGAACTAGAAGCAGACAACTTCTCTCACAGCCTGATCAACTTCTCGGAAGGAGAAGAGTCCAAAGAAGGCAGCTGGGCGAACGGTACAGCTCCTGATGGTGGCACGTTCAAATATGAAGAAGCGCCAACAGCGCACGGTGAAAAACAAGAGCTGAATCCAGCACCTGAGTATATGTATCCTAAATAAGAAGAAGCCCCCGGTGAGGGGCTTCTTCTCTGTTTAAAAAGGTCTTGCTTATAACTGCTAATTAACGTATAATAATCGTTGTCACATTAATTACATATGCGCTCGTAGCTCAGTCGGATAGAGCGGTGGTTTCCGGTACCACGTCGAGTTTCTTGCCTCGGTATTAAAAGGCTAGAAACGTTGACATTACGGTATTTTTCGGAAGGCTATCGATGACACACCGGACACGTACCGATTAGTTTCGGTAAGGATTTAATTCCCGGTAATCGTCTCCATCGGCTATGAATAACGCAGCGTTTCGATACATCTCGCGTAGAAAACTACGGGAGGTTTTTTTGTATGGTCAAACGGAATAGAGCCGTTGTTAGACGCCGAAATGTAACAGAAGAACGCATTACCTATTCGGAACATATCACCACGGAACAAGCGTTAGAACGCGTACTTAATATATATTCTTCGGAGGGCTATCGCGCTCGAACGATGAATGATTATCGTAAATACTGGGCGGAGTTTATACGGATCATTGGTGGGGATCGTCCTGCCATCGATGTAAAAACTGACGATTTCCGAAGCTACATTAACGTCATGTTACGGAAAAGAGGACTAGCGCCGACAACGGTGAATATTCGTATGAATGCGATTCGGGCGATGTTTAACCGATTGCATGCCGAAGGTTTGATAGGCGAGGAAAACGCTGTAGCTCCGATAAGAAAATTAAAGACAGATGAATCGAAGGTAGGCGCCTTATCTGACGACCAGGTAAGACGTCTATTTGCACAGATAGATAAGAATAGCTTTGCTGGATACCGCGATTATTGTGCCATGCTGACTATGCTTAAATGTGGTCTGCGGAGCAACGAAATCAATTCACTAGAAATACACGATGTTGACTTCGATAATAGTGTTATCATGCTCCCGGGCGCAAAGAACAAGAACAGGAAGAACAGATCAATACCTATTCATCCGAAAGTAGTAAGGGAATTGAAGCAGCTTATAAGTGAATGCCAGGAATACTTTGGAGATAGCCTGACTTATGTTTTTGTAAATAATGCGGGCGATAAGATGAAAGAAGACCTTATCAGAAAGAGGATGTATAAGTATGGAATCGATGCTGGCCTAAAGGGAGAATGCAGGACAAGCCCACATAATTTGCGGCATACCTTTGCCGTCAACTATCTAAAAAATAGCGGGGATATTCGGTCACTAATGAAGATTATGGGACATTCCGACTTATCTACAACTCAAATTTACTTGAATTACAGCGATGATGATGTAATCGAGAAGTCTAAGAAAGTAAATAAGTTGGACACGTTGGACGTCTGAGTCATAACCGAAAAATCCATAAAAAAAGAACGCAACCATCTCGGATGAGATGATATACGCCCCTTATCGCTAAGGATAGTATATCGAAAAAATTAGGCTTGTGCAAGTCTTATTTGTCATGCACAAAAACCCTTTTTAACCCTCATTCCGCCGGTAGTTGCCCGGAGGAGAATCCCCGCTATGACCATCTATTTATCGGAGCACCAGACGTTTAGTGACGTCCAGGAACTCAATCATCATGTTAAATTACATACCGACCGTCACCGTTACGAAATGAATGACACACAGCGTACTGTATTACAATTCATCGCACGTTATTCGGCTAAGTATGCCGGAGCCAGCCATCTTAAAACGGAAACGATCGCAGCCGGAGTCGATAAGTCTCGTCGAACAGTCGAGCGTGCTATCGGTGCTTTAGTGCGCCTTAATATCATCGAAAAGGTATCGACTACCCGACGCATAAAGGGCGGAAAAGGAGCGAACATTTATCGTGTTATGCCCTTTAATGACGTATCGGAAGTGTCGCATTGCGAAGAACCGGACAAGCCTACGGAGACAAGCGATAGAGCCGTTTCAGCTCCGAAAGAAACTACTAACCTCTTAATCTCAAATGCTTGTATTACATATACGTCTGCTACGCCATACGGTCGCTTTAAATCATTCATCGAGCAATTTATCGGCAAGGACGAAAAGGCGCTAGTGCATCGGCTATATGGCGTGTATCTCGGACAATCGAAGGCACTCCGAAAGGTATACGAGGCTCGTACGTTGATCGACGTTGCCTGCAGAGGCATAGCAGTGACGTTCCAAGCGACGAAATCGAAGAGGATTCGTAACGTTGCCGGCTATTTTAACGGCGTTATATGCCGTCTATTCGATGAAATGTACGAAGAATTGCTGCAAGTGTGACCTTATTCGGACAACGTACGGTCAAAACCCGCCCTTTTAGCAAAAGTGTATTACTATTCGGAGTAAATCGAATTCAGTTCGGTAAATTTTACCGGACGATAGCACAAAAAAGACGCCTATTGGCGCCCTAGTCGTGAACATATTCGATTATGTCGGTTATTCCGTATACCTTCGTGCTGCCTTGTTCGTCTGCTATTTCGTTTAATGCGTCGAGTATAGCCGTTGCCGTCTGATAATTTAGCGCTTTACTCCGATCATTTACCATATCGGCGAGAGTTGCCGGGCGTATGCCGGCTTTTACAGCGACTTTATTACGTGTAGCTCCTAGCTCTTCCAGTGTTTCGTTAAGGTTTGATTTTATACGGCTCATTGCTAATCACCTCGGCTTTATTATATCCCTTAAATAAATATGCGTAAACCTATTGACGTATTACTATTATAGTATTACTATTTAAGTAACAAATGATTCCGAAAAGGAGATTTGAATATGAAGCCATTAAGTTTGCAGATTCTCAATCGTTTAGATGAATTGGATATGACAGCCGTAGCCGCATGTAAGCTATTAGGAATTACGCAGGGTGCAATGAGTGGATTTACTCGGGGATTGCATGAAATGAGCTTTAATATCGTTCTCCGACTTCCGGAAGCGCTATTCGATGGAAAGCACGAAATAGTAAGAAGGGCAGCTCTATTAATGGACGGGCCTTTAAATATCAGAGCATCGCTTGAATACCTTTATAACAACGATTATCACGAAGACCTTGTAACTATTATCGAGAATGACCGTCAGTTCCTTCGTAGTCAGGACATTTACGAGGCGTACAGATTGGCGATGGAGTATCAGAAATGCCGTTTCAAGTCTTACGACGAGCTTACGATAAAGCTGGATCGTGCAATGTACTTCACACGGGACAAGCAAGCACAAGCGTTGCTAAAGATTATTCAAGCCGACATAGCTTACCAGAATCGCGAATTTAAGACAATGCGATCGGCTGCCGCAACTGCACGCGAGATAATCGGCGAACTAAAGGACACGTTCTTCAAGAACAGCTACACTAGCCGGATAGACAAGCTATTCGCTCATGCAGCGCTATTCGAAGGCAACCTACCGGAAGCTCGCGAATACGCGCAGAAGGTGATCGATGCGAAAGTTAGTCCGAAACTTACTTCCGATGCTTACTACATACTCGGCACTTCGTACTGGTTCGAAGACCAGGCGCTTACGCTCGACAACCTCCGAAAAAGTAGCGAGATACTACGTGCAGCAGGTCGTGAGGATATGGCGCAGGAAATCGAGATGCGCGACATAGAAACGGTAAAGACATACTACGGCATCGACCTAGACGTTATTACTGACGACATGGATCCTTCAGAGAAGGCATTCCGTTACGCTAAACGTGGCGACAAGGCGCAGGCTATCGAAATACTGGATAGCATTCCGGAAACAGCTTTCCGATTGTATTACAGAGGCATTGCCGAAAATGATTGCGCACTTCACTTGCAGTCGCTATTACAGCTAATGAAGGGAGGAGATAACTTCTATATCGGGCTGCCATTATCGGAGCTAATGAAGGACGAGTTTTACCGTAATATTGCGTTGAAATTAACTAAAAAAGGGGAAATTTGATTATGAAAAAGCTTGGACTAGGATTTGCTATTGCGTTAGTAGCTACGGTCGTTATTTTGGGAAATAATACGGGAAATAAAGAACAGGAAGCAGCCGCATCAGGAACGATTACCATTATGAAGCATATGGCCGATCCTGGCGGTGGTGGCGGTAACGGCTGATAACATATACCTAAAGGGAAAAAGCTCTGGAAATATGTCAGAGCTTTTTTTCTTATGGATTTAGTTAACGTTTAATTCATTTTCCATAAGTTTCTTTATTTCCTCCCGTTTCTGAGTCAAATCTTTTTTCCTTTGTTTATTTTCTTTGCGATACTTATCGATTAAATCACCTGAACCAAATCCATTTATAAGTTCTTTTTCTTTATTAAAGTAATAAATGAGTTTACGAGAAATCTCGATCATTTCGTGTACCTTTTTACTTACTTCTTCTTTAATATATAACTCTGACACTACCACTTCTTCGTATGTTTCAACTCTAATTTCATCAGATTTTAAAAGTTCGTGGAAATCCATCATTTTCTCAAATTCTTTTATACCTAAGATTTTATCTTTCTTGTATATATCCTCTAATTCTCTCACCCTTAATTCGGGGACATCTTCTTTAATTAAATACTCCCTTATATCTACAAAGTTGTCTGAAAAACGTACCAAGTTGTAAAATTTATTCATGTACTCTGTGCTAAGTTGTAATTTCGCTTCTAAATTACATACCATCTTATAGACATTCATATAAACTTCGTGTTTTTTGGAACTGAACAATGTAAAATCGTGAATTCTCCGCTGGTAATCATGCTCTACATTCTTTACGACAAGTTGAAGGTCATGTTTAACTTCTACTAATTTTTTATCAAAATGCGATTTAACTTTTCCTTGAATTATCTTTCGTAATGAAAAGAGAACTAATCCACCACCAATTAGCGCTGAGGCAATCCAAGACGTGATTAAAGTTACAATACTCATTTAGCAAGCTCCTTTTTATTTATATAAGACTTATTAATGAGGTGAAATTAACATAATCCAAACCGGTGCTGCTACTTATTTCAATACGTCGCATGCCAATATTTACCTTATCTATTGTACCACTTACGGAATGAATGCGCTTGTTCTCGTAATACTCAACGGTAACAGGTGCTTGACTTTCGTAAGCCTCACGAACTTTCCGCTGTATTTCCTCCTGTTGGTCCTCCGATAATATCGGTTGATTGACATCGTACTGACGCTGCCTAAGCTGCTTTAGCTCCTGAATATGCTCCGGCAACATTAACGAAGTCCACTTAATTGATCCGCGCTCGTTCATTCCTTACACCTCCATTACAGAACGTTTGTTCTTATAATATTATCATAACGCTTGGTTCTCATACTGTAAACTAATTTTCTCCGTTAAGGGTCGTTAACCTTCGTTAAACGCCGTCAAATCAAGGTTTTAAAGGTTATTTACGTTTTTTGTCGAAGGTAAAAATGAGGTGATAATGGTGAGGAAAAGAAATAGAGGTAATGCTAGAAAAGGAATAAGTCCTAAACAGATAAGGACTAACTATGTTACGCAGACACTTGATGAATATTTTGATTTATTTTATGACATCAAAACTGCCGAAGGTAAGGCCTCATCTACATTAGAGCAATACAGAAATAACTATAAATTCTTTAAGCGTTTTTTAGATATGAGGTATCCGTATATCTCAATATCCGAAATCGATCGGAAAGTTTGCCGTGATTACATTCGATATATGCGAGAAGAAGCAGTCCGCTGGGAAAATCATAAATTCCTTCCAAAATCGTCACAGACAGTAGGCTTGTCGATAGAGACGGTAAATACGAGACTTAAAACATTACGGGTGTTTTTCGGCTGTCTGGTCGATGAAAAGGGTATAAATGAGAATCCAATGGAAGGAGTGAAGAACCTTCGGAAAGAAGAATCGAATATCAGCGTCCTAAATGAAGATGAACTACGTAGACTTTTAATGGCGCCTAATCAAATTTCCTTTCCGGAATTTCGAGATTATGTACTCATGTACTTACTTGTTGATAGCATGATGCGTATAGGTGAAGCACAACGACTACAAATTCAAGACTTTGATTTATATAGTAATGCGGTAACAATTCCAGCAGCTATTGCTAAAAGTAGAAGGGCAAGAACGATAATGCTACAAGTTAGGACCATAAAATTAATTAAGGAGCTCTACGCAGAAAATAAAACTGACTTTGATACAAATCATATTTTCCTTACTAATTATGGAGAGCCAATGGAGCGAAACCATTTCCGTAAACGGCTTATAGCTTACGCGAAAAAGGCGGGCATTACAAAGAAAGTGCATCCGCATATATTGCGCCATACAGCTGCGACAATGTTTCTCGAAGATGGCGGGGATATCCGCCACTTGCAGATGATCCTCGGACATTCCGATATGCGAATGGTTCAGCGATATACGCATCCGTCCGAGAAGTCAGTAGCGCGCCAGCAATCGGCTCACTCAGCGATAAATAAGGTAATAGGAAAATTGAATAAGCCACGTAAGAGAAAAAGAAATATAGATTCTGATTTTTAGCGTACGATTTATCGCATTCGGAATTGTTCGGACGTCCAAGCGTAATTCTATCCGTTAGAGATACTTTAATAACCGGAACGACTTATATCGAAGAAATAGCGCTAATGCTAAGGCATCGGCGCTTTTTTTTTCTTGACGGGTCATGCTTCGGAAGATGGCGGAGGATGCCGGATGTGCGGCGCGGGTTATAACGTTGTAATATGTCGCGACGTCGCGACATTTAGGATTTAGGCATGAAAAAAGACGCCCGGCAAGGCGCCTATTCTTTCCGTATTATTATAAGTTCGTTTATATCTTCGATATCTAAGAGCTCGACCACGGCTGCGATATGCTTCTTATTTATCGACTGTCTTACGTTATTACACATTTCACTGATCGAAGACTTCGCTAGAGTTGCGGTTTTGGGGTCGTTGGAATCTTCCTTCGACATATTCCAAAGCTCTTCTTGCGTTATGCCACGCTCTTTCAACAGTTCTTTTAATCGAATCTCCACTACAACCGCCATTTCGTACCTCCATTAATTCACCGTTTTGTTTATTTTTCAAATCACTAAATACCGCCTTATATGCGTTGACTTTACCGGCTGGTAATTCTATACTTGATTCAAGGTTCGAGATTCCGAATTCAGAACTACGAACCCACCTGACGGCAATCGCAATCATATAACTCTGATCGCTACTGCAATAGCGATTATAAAGGACGGTGAAAAGAATGACAAACCCACGATTCGCAATGCCGGTAATGTACGGCGTAGTAATGTTCGGTTTATATGTAGCACTTCGTATAGCTTTCTAACTCGGCCCAGCTGGATAGCGGCAACTATCCGGCAATACTTACGGTAACTGCAATTACCGAGGCGATAGTGCTGGAACACTTCGCCGAATATATTACAAACTCTCCCGCTAAAGAGATCACGCTTAAACAATAAATAAATCTACCGGCTTAATATACCGTGACTCTGCTGGAACAGGGTCGCTCAATCCTAAACCGAAAGGACTAATTTCATTATGACAAACAATCAAGTCAAGGTAAATAGAAAGTTTCGCAATGAGTTCGGACAAATCGTTTCTAATTTCGCAGAAGGCACGCTAATCGACGGAGGTTCCCTCTTAATGGTAGTCGAAGGCGGCGAGGAAATCACGTTCTACCCGGCGACTAACATCCAGGACGGTACGGTTACGTTAGAGGCGGATTGTAACGAATTATTCGCACTACTATTCACTACGCTCGACGAAAAAGCGGACATGCTTGCGAAGGTAATCGGAAGTGGCGCTAGCTTGGCGGACTTTATCCGGGCGGGAATAAAACTAACGCAGCAAAGAATCGAAGGGAGTGCGGAATAATGAGCGATATGCAAACGGTAAATCACTTGCAATCGGTTATTCACGATACTAACCGCTCTCTAGAAGATCGCTGCAAGGCAGAAACGGTATTAGCCGAGCTTTACCTTAACGCTTATCCTATGCCGGACTGGCTGAAAGAGCGTCTTATCGATAGTTTCGGCGAAATGTCTACGCTCGATTACATCGCCGGTGAGTTAGTAAACCGATACCAGGTCACGGACGAGACGCCTTCCCTCCAATGGATATCTGCGGAATGCTAAAAATTAACGCCTAAAACGTACAAACTCGGTTTGGAACACGTCAAACACATTGTATAGGCGGTTCAAAAACAACGGCTGCCCTCGGTAGTCGTATTTTTTTTCTAAAAGATTAAAAGTACGTGGGTGAGTCGTCGCAAGCTCCGCCTCTTTTATTAGAAACACCCATCCTTACCCATTTCCTACAGGACTTTTAGCCCCTGTCTTCTTGTGAAGGGGCGTAAAAGATCCCTCCGAAAATGGGTAAGGATGGCCCGCGCGTTTTGAAAAGTGCTCCATGCTTAATTATTGCTTAGTTGCTTAGTCATTTTTAAAACATGGCAGTCAAAAAACGACTGCAAATTATGCGAATTTATTAGGGAGGCAGTTATATTGGAAAAAACAAAGCTGTTTGAAGAAGTGTTGTTCGAAAGAAAGTACAATGATGTGAACTTCTCTATTGTCCCGAAGCATCCTAAAATATCAAGGACGGTACAATCTATTGTATTAGGTTTTTCGAAACAAAATTCCTTTTCTGAACAAGAGGTAGTCGCTTCCGCAGCTTCGCTAGCATGGGAGGCCTTACTTGAATTTAAATTACAAGATAACGCTTCTTGGGAAGACGTGGCGAATGGACAAGACGTACACAACCTTAACAGGGTCGTTAAAGCCATTTGCATTAAACTTGAACACGAGCTTCCTCCAATAATCAATCCAAACACAAAGCGCATGTATGATCCGGAAACTGGCCGTTTAAGCTACGTAACTATCGATTTCGAATCGTTAGACAGACCGATATACGATCGTAACGGTAGCGAAGTAGGTACGGTGATGGATACAGTCGAAGATTCATACTTCGCTCAATCATACGAATATGCACGTAACCCGTTTCTCGAGTGGTTCCGTAAAAATCGCGATACGGTCCTTACAAGACGCCAAAATGACTTCATCGACAGCTTATCGGTGGACATGGCGAAAGATACCGACTATGTAGAGGTCGACGACTTCCGGGAATTGGCCGGATTTGATCGAAACAATCTTAGCCATATGAAAGGGCGCATTAGTGATCGGACCTTGAAAGCGTGGGAAAAGTTGAATATCGGTATACATGATTTAGATATGATCGAAGAGGAATCGAAATGGACGGAATTTTTGTCTATCGCTAATGATGATGAGCTAGATACGCAGAATAAGAGATTGACTGAATGGCTGCGCTCGCAAGCCAGAGAGGACGTTATTATCGAGGAAAAGGGTAAGAAGTTAGCCGACAAAGAACCCGTTATAGACTTCGTGTATGACCTTCTGACGGGCAATGCGCGATTAACTACCGAGTTTGCTACGGCACTATCCGATAACGGAAAAAAACTTAGCTCCGAGTTACTTTCGAAAGTGGTATATGCAGCAGAAGAACGAGTCGCCGACCTTACCGATGCTCTTTCGGTAGAAAGTGATAAAGCTAAGATAAAGAGGAATCCGGAAAGAAAGGCTGCAAACGCCGCAAGGAACCGCAAGTACAAAGAATTCACTGATACGCAACCGTGTTATGTATACGATGCAGCAGGGGCGCTTACACAGACGATAGAACCCGGAGAAGAGAATGCATGTAAAATTTACGCGTTAGACGCTCACGGAAATAGAAACGAACTACGATAGTCCTTGATTATAACAATCGATGGACTATCTTTTTTATTTTTCGTAATTAACCAAATAAGTATAATTTTATCCAATTTATATCTTATCAAATAAAAAAGCAAAAGTAAAGGCTTCGCTGATTAATTTCAGCGGGCCTTTTTTTGTTGCTCAAATCAGGAGGAAACAAGACCAATGACTAATTTAAAGAGATGGAGCAATGAAAGATTCGAGCAGGAATTAGTGACAAAAACAAACTCTAAATATACAAGAGTGGGAGAGGTAATTAATAACTGCCAACCGGTGGAAGTTGTATGTAATGATTGTGGAACACATCTGACAAAAAGGCCCGATAATGTAAGGTTAAAGCGATCACTGGGTTGCTGGAAGTGTAGTAAAATCGAAAAGGCTGCTCATACTTACGTTTCATTCACTAATCGCTTAAAAGAGCTGGGATATACTTACACCTTTACATCTAAAGATTTGGTTGTCGACGATGTAACTCCTTCCCGAGTAAAAGTACCGGTGATTAATCAAGCTGGAACACGCGTAGATAAGTCATACGATAACGTTATGAGGCGTAAAGGCGGCAAGCCAATCGTATGGAATACCGAACGATTTAATGCATGGGTAATCGAAAATGCACCGGGCTATAAGTTAATCGGTGAATACGAAAAAAATACGAAGAAAACAACGTTTCTCTGCCCGGATGGGCACGTGTTCTCAATGATACCGAAAAATTTCAAGGATACCGGTCGGAGATGTACAGAGTGTTCCCGCATTGCAAATTCGGAATCTCGCCGTGGTGAAAAGTCGCATTTTTATAACGCCGACATGACCGACGAGGAGCGCCAGGCGCTCGCAGAGGCACGCAGAGACGCCAAGTATGCGCAATTCCGTCGAGATGTACTAAAGCGCGATAATCACGAATGCCAGGCGTGCAAGAGCGATGAAAAGCCGGAAGTACATCACGTATATAGTTTCGGAGCTTACGAGGAGCTACGAACGAATCCGAATAACGGTATCGTGCTATGTCGTGACTGTCACGTTGACTTCCACCGCAAGCATGGGTACGGCGAAAATACACTCGAACAATTTACCGAATGGCTGCAGAATGATAATCTTATAGAAACGGTAAAAAATAGGCTAGAAGCCTAAAAAATGACTAACATCACCCCTAATAGGATTACAAGGGAACAAGGTTGCGAGCTTACCCACGGAACGCAGCAAGGCGCCATGACAGGCAGTAAGCAAGGTCGGAGTCATTGGCGCTTGTTTCCAAATAAAGCGAATAGGAAGTGTGTCGGAATGAAAGAGAAAATTGCATTCGTTTATAGCGGCAATGTTGCGCGTTTCTTAATTAAGGATTGCGGTTTGACACCGATCACACAAGCGATTAATCCGAACAATATGAAAAAGTTCACCATGTTCGAACGTACACCGGAATTCAGAGCGGGTATGGACAAGTACGAAGAGATCCGTAAAGCTAACTAAGCGAAATTAAATAAGGCGAAGGGATTTGAGGCGAAATGTCGGCAAATGAATCGAAATTGACGGGGTTACAACGTGAAGCAAAACGTCAAAAACAAGCTGTTCTTGAAAACGGAAAATATGCTCCGATACCACACCGGATATATAGAGAGGTATTGCCGGAACTAAAGGAAAAATACGATGGACAAACCGCTCGTGACTGTCTTACACTGTATATGTACTGTCATGCTTACGTAAATGGTCTGAGTGATACGGCTGAATATTATTGGGCGTACCCAACCGTAAAGAAAATAATAGAAGATACCGGATTGCACAAAGATCGTATTAAAGGACTTTTCGACGTACTAGAAACCGAAGGCTTGATGATAACGCGTAAGGTACCACGTAATGGCCATGCTAAAAAAATGTATATGCCTCTTTATGAAAGCAAGGAAACTAGCCAAAATCCTGCAAGCGGGATTTAATTAAGTCCCACTAACAGGATTTAATCAAGTCCTATAAGCGGGAATATAAAAAGAACTATTTTAATAATAACGATTTAAAAAGAATAATAATTGCGAGAACCTTATCGGAAGCAAAGAACGCTTCCTCTACAGAACATTTTCTTCGAAAATAACCTGTCATATACTTATCTAAATACATTAGAGATTGAAATTATAAGTGCCTCCGAAAAGTAGAATGAAATAGATATTAGTCGGAGGAAAGAACTTAATAAAAGAAATAACTAGGCCCACATCCTGCAGCCGGGAATCGGGCTATTTTTATGCCGTTTTACACATTTCGGAGGTCTTTAATACGTAAAAAGTATCTCCAGATAAGAAAATTAATGGCTGAAGGCGTAAGCCGAAGCAATGGTTTAATACAGTCATTTAATACGGAGAGTGAGGATGGTGGTTAATGAGTGTATCTAAGATTCTTAGTCAGTTAGATAATAAGATCGTACATGAATTAGCAGTATTCTCATTCATTCAAGTAAAGAATGTTACGACCGTTCCGGAAATTTCTGAAAGTATTGGCTTACCCACTGACAAAGTCGAATGTTCAATATTTCATCTGAAAGATATAGATGTTGTATCAACAAATGAAGATGTAGTATTCCTTAGTTGTTTTAAAGGACTAGTCAAGCACGGATTACGTCCTATAGATCATTCTAAAGAACTTCCTGGTGAGTATACCGAAAAGGCTCTAGCGGAAATTATGGGCGGGAAGAAAACGAAACATTCCGAAAAGGGCCACGACATTATCTTAAGCGATTTGACGAAGATTGAATGTAAAATGGCTAGGCTATCAGGAAAACAGTATTCAATCAGCGGTATCGGCACGAATAGCATATACGATTATCTTGTCGCCGTGCTGCACCCTTCGGAGACTAACTACGATATAACTACAGCGACTATACTATTTGTCCCGAAAAGAGAAGTTCAACTTTTATCTGATCGGAAAGGTATGGTCAAGATTAACGAATCACTATGCGGAATGAAATACGACTGGAACAAATACAAGGTTACGGTCGAGGAGCTGAAAGTTATCGGAAGACGATCGGCTCAATATACGTTAAATCCGAAGATTAGTCGCCAGGGCCTACGGGAGCCAGGGCGGCTTTTTAATTACGCTAATTGACGGAAAGGAGGCGCAGATATGACGAAATTAAACGCCAAACAGCGGTTATTTGTTAAGCACTATATCGCAACACTAAACGGGGCAGAAAGCGCTAGGAGAGCGGGTTACAGCGCTAATTCAGCTAAAGAAACTGCATCGCGGCTCTTAACGTATGATAACATTCAGCAAGCGATCGAAGAGGGCGCAAAAGAGCGGCTTGAAAAGGCCGGAGTCCAAGCGGAAGACGTTATCGCAGAGATAGCGAAGCTTGCGATGATGAACGGAGAAGAACTCGAAGAATGGGCGGACAAGTTCGGCATGCGTGTCGCAGATAAAACGAAGGCGCTCGAATTGCTCGGCCGATATCATACGCTATTCACCGATCGAGTCGAACAAAGCAGCGAAGTTCAGATAAACGTTACCATTGACGGACTAGAAGACGAAGAATAATCGGCAGCAGGATCATATACGGTATCATAACTTAAAAGTATTGACACCGTTTCATCAGAGTGATAAGATCGGTATATCAAGGCGTGTCATAACTTAGCGCCATATATCGGAGGGAAATCACTATGAAATACGGATATGCACGAGTGTCAACGGTGGGTCAGGATTTGGAAGCGCAGGTTAGCGCATTAACGGCAGAAGGTTGCGACAAAGTCTTCTCGGAAAAGTTTACCGGAACGAAAGCAGACCGACCGGAATTCCAATCGCTACTCGATGCGGTGCAGTCCGGAGATACTATCGTGGTTACGAAGCTCGACCGGTTCGCACGTTCTGCAGGCGACGCTATCAGTATCGTCCGTAACCTGTTTGAGCGTGATATAAAGGTTCATATACTTAATATGGGTCTTATCGAAAACACTCCGACAGGGCGCCTAATCTTTACGATTATGAGCGGGTTTGCGGAGTTTGAACGAGATATGATCGTTGAGCGGACGCAGGAAGGAAAGGCAATCGCTAAGCAGCGAGAAGACTTCCGAGAAGGACGTCCGAATAAATACAGCAAGAAACAGGTCGATCACGCGCTAAAGCTTCTCGAAACTAATTCATACAAACAGGTCGAAGAAATGACCGGCATATCTAAAAGTACATTAATACGAGCAAAACGGAAGCTAGCCGAATAAGGCTGGCTTTTTTGTTTGCGTAAATTTAATACGGAAGGAGGGCGCCCATTGCCCGCTATTAATCTTAACGTAGACAAGACAGTGTTCAATCGGGCGTACCTCCCGTATCTGAATACTAGAACGCGATACAACATATTTTACGGCGGTGCTGGATCCGGAAAGTCACGATTCTTGGCGATGAAGCTTACGCTTGATTTGCTTAAGCGACCGAAGACCAAGCTGCTTGTCGTGCGGCAGACCTTCGCATCTATTCGGGACAGTGTTTACGCGGAGTTCCTGGACGTTTTCGATATGTTCCAGATAACAGATCATCTCATTATTAGTAAATCGACGCTAAATATAGAGTTCCCTAATGGCAGTACGATCATATTCAAAGGCGGCGACGATGAAACGAAGCTCCTTTCTATTAGCGGGGTTGACCTTTGTTGGGTAGAAGAGGCATTTCAAATATCCTACGACCTATGGAGCCAATTGAAGCTGCGACTGCGTGGGGGCGGCCAGAAGAAACAATTCTTCCTTTCGTTCAACCCGATCAGCGCGCTTCATTGGTTAAAGAAAGAGTTCTTCGATAATCCGTTAGATGACGTCACTATATGTCACACAACGTACAAGGACAACCGATTCCTCGACGATGAGTATATTCGGAGTATAGAAGAAATGGAGACGCGAGATCCCGTTAAATACGCCGTATACGCATTAGGAAAATGGGGCGTCATGGGGCGGAAAGTCTTCGAGAATTGGGCAGTAGAATCATTCAAAGTATCGGAGCTTATGAAAGAGAATAACGCAATGGAAATGGCGGTCGGCATGGACTTCGGGTATGTATCGGATCCCTCAACGCTTATCTGCTCGCTTGTTGATGTAGCTAATCGGAAGCTCTACATATTCGACGAGCTATACGAACACGGCCTATTAAATAACGAGCTTGCCCGTCGTGTTATCGATATGGGATACGCAAAGGAACGCATTGTCGCGGACAGTGCAGAGCGTAAGTCTATCGATGAACTGCGCGGATACGGATTGCGAAAGATACAACCGGCAGCCAAAGGCGCAGGGTCGATATTGACCGGCATTCAGTACGTGCAGCAGTTCGATATCATCGTACATCCGGACTGCGAACATACGATTAACGAATTAGAAAACTACTCGTACAAGAAAGATAAGCAGACCGGTAAGTATACGAACCAGCCGTCGGATAACTTTAACCATCTTATCGATGCGCTCCGGTATTCGCTCGAACCTTTCCGTACGAATAATCGATTAACGACGCTACCATCTAATCTTTTCGGAATATAAAAGGAGTGTGACTGATGTACGAAACAATAAGGATTAGCGATATCAGTATCGCAGATGATCCGAAATTCATAACCCGGATTATCGACGATTACAAGATATCGAATATACCTCGGCTGGATAAGCTGGATCGTTACTACAACGGGCAGCATGACATCTTAAATCGTCCAATGATTGATCCGGCCAAGCCTAATAATAAAATTGTCCATCCGTTTCCGGCGTATATAACAAACACGGTAAACGGTTATTTTATGGGGAAACCCGTTACCTATTCTTCGGATAATCCAAGCTATATACAAGCCATTCAAGGCGTATTAGGCACCAACGATGAAAGCTATATTAATGCGCAGCACAGCAAGAGCGCAAGCGTAAAAGGGTTATCTGCAGAGCTTATCTATATGAACGAAGCTAACGAGATTAAGTTCAATTTAATCGATGTTAGGGAACTCGTCTTAATTTATAGTGACTCGATTGATCCCGAACTAATCGGCGCTATTCGATACTACGAGCTGAAAGATTATATGTCGGACAAAACAACACTAAATGTCGAGCTCTATACGGCAGATGAAATAATAACGTACTCGGAGGGCAAAAGCGGCCTAGTGGAAACAGGTCGTAAACCTCATTACTTTAAAGAAGTACCTGTTATTGTCTATTACAACAATGCCGAATTGAGTGGCGATTGGGAGCGGCTTATCCCGTTGATTGACGCCTATGATATGGCGGTATCAGATCATTCGAACATGCTCGAGTATTTTAGCGATTGTTATTTAGTGCTGTCCGGATTGACGGCAGAGCCCGAAGATATTGCGGCAATGAAAGAGAATCGTGTAATGCTTCTCGGCGACAACGGAAAGGCCGAATTCTTAACGAAGACAGCCGATGTCCAGACGCTAGAAACATATAAGGTCCGACTCGAGCGGGATATTCATAAGTTCGCGCAGGTTCCGGATATCCAGGCGGAAGGATTTACAAGCGACTTGTCCGGTATTGCGATTAATTACAAGCTGCAGGCACTCGAACAGTTATCGGTAACGAAAGAAAGACTATTCAAGCGGGCGCTACAGAAGCGCATCCGACTTATTACGAACATGCTTAATTTACAAGGCGCGTCTTACGAATACGCGGACGTTATTATGCAATTTGAGCGCAACTTGCCGGTCAACGTTGCGGAAAAAATCGATTCCGTTAAGAATCTGTATGGAATCGTAAGTATGTCGACTCTACTACAGCAATTACCGTTTGTCGAAGACGTTCAAGCGGAGCTGGATCGGATTGCTGCTGATGGAAGCATTAGCGATGATTATAACGATATAGGCGGGTGATTAGATGGCAGAAGCTACGCTGGAACCCGGCAAGTTAGCGAAAGAAGCCGAAGAGTTAGAAGCGGAATTTACGCGGAATGGGGATCAACTATTCGAAGAGTTAGCGAAGCAGTACGATCGGTCTGAATCGGAGATTGAGCGGGCAATAAGCGCCTTTTACGCGCAATACGAGACTGACGAAGGCTTATCGTTACAAGAAGCGGAAATGCCTCTTAGACGGGCGGAGATTAATGCCTATAACGAAAGAATTTCCGAATATGAATCGCAGATTGCCGAAGAGGAAGTCGATACAATCCCGACGGAAAATCCAGCTACAAGAATAGAAGCTTTATTCGGTGAAATTGACGCTATTACTATTGTTGCTACCCTCGCGATAACGTCCGGTATTACCCGGCATTTACGCGGTTCGCTAGAGGATTCGTATTTACGGATTGCTTTTATGATTCAAGGCGGAGTCGAAACCTACTCACGAGTTCCATCGGTAGCTACCGAAACAGTGTCCGAAACTTTAGCTTTTCCGTGGTCAGGCGAAACGTACGATGATCGAGTACGTGCCAATCGGGAGAGCTTTTGGCTTGGTCTTAAACGGTCAATTCGGGAAAAAATCGTTCGTAACGAAAAGTTGAAAGATACGATCGCTGATCTTAGAAAGAAAGTAAAAGCTTGGAAGACGAGTACGCAGCGAATTATCCGAACAGAATCCAACCGGATATTTAACGAAGGAACAGCCTTAGCCTACCGATTATTCGGAGTAGAGCGTTATAGCGTTCTTGCAACGATAGATGCACGCACAAGTCAGGTTTGCCGAAGGGAAAACGGTAAGACGTATTTATTGGAAGAGCGCATTACAGGCGTCAATTACCCTCCATTCCACCCGAATTGTCGTACCATCGTTTTGCCGGTTACTTCTAATCTTACTTTTAGCGGAAGGTTTATCAGAAGTATTTCATTTTCTAATTGGAAAAACAGATTCGTTCAGTAGTATTCTGTCCAATTCGGAACACGACGTTAAACTGTATCCGGATACCAAACTTGGACTACCAGGGGCTATGCAACTGGCAGGACAAACAGGAGGACTTTAAATGAATGAGCAAGCTGAAGTAAAGCAGGAGCAACAAGAAACAGTGACGCAAGGAACAGAAGTAGAAAATCTGACGTTATCACAAGAGGAACTCCAGCAAATGATTGGTTCCGAAGCTGATAGGCGTGTAACCAAAGCCTTGCAAACTGCAAAGGAAAAATGGGAACAAGAGGTAACAGAAAAAATTCAAAAAGAGCGATCAGAAGCGGAAGAGCTCGCCAAGCTTACTGAAGCGGAGAGAGTACAGCGAGAATTTCAGATGCAGCAAGAAACCTTCGAGCAAGAGAGAAAGCAGTTCCAACGAGAAAAATTAGAACTTCAAACGGTTAAGTCGTTGCAGGCAGAGAACCTTCCAACCGAATTCAGTACTTTTGTACTTAGCGATTCGGCAGAAACGATCACTCAAAATATCGCGTTGTTTAAAGATAAGTGGCAGGAAGCAATCGAGAAGGCGGTTGTTGAAAGATTAAAAGGCACCACGCCCAAAGGTTCCAATACGAAACAAGGTATTACCGCAGATGATTTCCGAAGAATGACTTACAGAGATCGCGTTGAGTTGCAAAACCAAAATCCAGAACTATATGCACAATTATCAAGCCGTTAATTAAGCGGCTATTTTTTATGTCCAAAAATTAAAAAGGAATGGTGAATTTATAATGGCACAAACAAAACTTACTAACCTAATCAACCCACAAGTAATGGCAGATATGATTTCTGCTCAACTACCTAGCAAAATCAAGTTTTCTCCACTTGCACGAATTGATACTACTCTGGAAGGTCAGCCAGGAAATACAATTACAGTACCTAAATACGCATACATCGGCGATGCAGAGGACGTAGCAGAAGGCGTAGCAATGGAAACTACAATTCTTACAGCAACATCCACACAAGTAACTGTAAAAAAGGCTGGTAAATCTATCGAAATCACTGACGAATCTGCTTTGTCTGGTTACGGGGATCCAATCGGACAAGCTAACGAGCAGCTCTTAACCTCTCTTGCTGCTAAAGTTGACAACGATGCGGCTGAAGCCCTTAGTGATGCTTCTCTAACTCACACTGCTGATAGTGCTATTTCATACGAGAGTGTGGTTGATGCCATCGATAAATTCGGTGAAGAAGATGACGAGGAGAAAATCCTTTTCATTCACCCATTACAAAAAGGGACATTACGCAAAGATCCACTATTCCTAAGTTCCGTCCCGAACGCGTATATGACAGGAGTCATCGGTGAGATTGCAGGGTGTCAAGTTGTAGCATCTAACAAAGTACCAGCAGTTGATGGTACTCCAGGAACGTACGAAAACTTTATTGTAAAACCTGGTGCTTTGGATATCTATCTAAAACGTGAAGCACAAGTTGAGCAAGATCGTGATGTACTGGCTAAAACTACAGTCCTGGCAGCGGACGAGCACTATGCAGTAGCTCTAGCTGACGACAGTAAAGTTGTAAAACTGATTGTAAATAAAGCCTAATCGAATTAGTAGCGAGGCGATCTAAATCACAGGTCGCCTTTTTTGCTTTAAAAGGGGGGCAATTATGATGGGAATGCTTTTGAGAAGACATAAACAAAAAAAGGAAGAAAAGCAAGAGGTAGTCCAGGAGCCGGACACAAAAAAGAAAGCTCCAAAACAGCAAGCAAAAAAGAAGGCTGATTAATCATGGCTGTTGCAGATAACATAAATATTTTACTCGGATTAGATGGTACGGATAATCGGGTCGATGTTCTAATAAATCAAACGGAGCAAGCTATCCTTAATTTCTTTAGCGCAAAAGGACTTCCGTTTCTACTTGTACCGGATGACATTTCTTTTGTAACTGAATCTATCGTTGTAGCGCTTTACAATCGGTTAGGTTCGGAAGGGTACAAATCAGAAAACATCGAGGGCCTATCGATTACTTACCAAGATGACGTATTTCAAACTTATCTACCGTATCTAAGTCAATACGCAAAGACAAATGGCGGCCAAGTCGACCGGTTAAGGATGCTTTGATTATGAGATATGATGATAAATTGATTGAATTAGTTGGTATTCCAGTTGAGAACAATTTCACGGGAGAATATGATCTTTCTTGGCAAGAATCCGGAATAATAATTAACGCTTGTGTGGCTCCATTATCGGCGGAAATTCAAATGCGAGAATACGGTTTTATCACTGAAAAGGTTAAGAAAGCTATTACAAGAGATATAGTCAGTGAGAATAATCGATACAAGTTCGAAGATGAAATATACGTCGTTAAACAGGTGAAAAGACACAAGCATAGACGAAACTTTATGTTATTGGAGGTAGTTAAATGAAGTTTAAAGTGACTTCCTCCGATGATAATAAGCTCATTAAAGCATTAGGTCGATCAGCTGCGGATGAGTTGCGTAGAGAAATAGATATTACGGTTGAAGAACACACACGCAGCATGGCCGATGGAGCAAGCGATAACGCCCCGGTTCTAACTGGCGCGCTAAGAGACTCCATTCCTAGAAGCGTTGATAAAGTCGAAGATATGGTTTGGCTATTTGGGTCAGAGATGCCGTATGCACAACGCCAGGAATATGAACACCGTTCGCATAGCGCGTATTTTCGCCGTGCAATTTGGGCCGGTGAAACTCCTCTTAAAAAGGCGCTAATAGCAACGGTTGATCGGAGTGTAGGCAGATGATACATCAGATTTTATATTCTCTTCGGATAGCACTCGAAACCGAAGCTCCTGAATTGACAAAGGTTCAGATTCAGCAGGACGGCGTAACGCCGATAGGTATCGAAAAACCCTTCGGAACTGTCCGTTATTTATTTAGCGAAAAGAATTCTGAAGCGGCCGGAAGGCGGTATTATAGCTACGTTTACCGGATGCAAGTCGGCTTGTACGCTCGAGATTACGCCGAAAGGTTACGTATCGAGACGCAAATTGACGAAATCTTAGGGCAAGCGGAGGGCATTCCGTTATTTGATGACTCACTATTACCGACCGGAGACTACATTTTATGCGATGTAGGAACCTTTACTCCGATGACAAACGATGAAATTTCTAATAAGACGAACGATCATCGAGGCTATTACGATGTTTCGGTTCGAGTTTACCGCCAATCCAAGGGCGGTTTTTTATTTTCTCAATAAACGAAAGGTGGACGAATAAATGGCGGCACAAACTGGACAGTTCGCACGCGTTACTTATAGCGCCGGCGGAACTGACGTAGAGGTTTTGAAACTTCGCGAATGGTCGGTTTCTACTGACTTAGAAAGACCGGATACAACTGCAGCAGGTGACGAATGGGCTACGCACGTAGCAGCGCAGAAATCATGGGAGGGCGAAGCAACTTGTATCGACGCTGATCCGTTCTGGATTTCGCAAATGGGCGAGATGCTTACGATTAAATTCTACAAGCACGAAGACGATGCACAGCCAGTATTCCAGGGCGAAGCGACATTTAACGGAGAATATACGTCTCCTTACGATGACGTTATCGAGCAATCACTTTCCTACACTGGATCAGGCCCATTGACTAGCCCGTTGAAAGACGCACAAGCGGGAGCTTAATAGATTCATTGCCCGTCTAGGTCAAGCTAACCGAAAACATACGCCGAGATATGCTGGCGGGCAATATTTACTCGGCCAAATAAAACAACTAAACTCGGAGGTTGATTATAAATGGCTAAACAATTTGATGTAAAAGCGTTGCGTGACAAAGTAAGAAGCACGGACGATATCGTATACGATTCTTTCTACGTAAAAGAATGGGACGCTGAACTACCGGTTAAAACACTTACAGCGCCAGCGATGAAAGAAGTTATGAAGAATAAAAAAGACGAGGTTCGCATGATGATTCTCGCAGTATTTCACGGTTGCGAAACGCCAGAAGGCGAAAAAGTATTCGAACTTGCTGACGTAGCGGAATTCGAAAGCGGCAAGAAATCCTTCGCACCTATCGCAGGACTAGCCGGAAAGATTATGGAGATCAGCGGTCTTTCTGCTAACGCACAGACAGAAGCAAAAAACGACTAAACGCCGACCCCTTCTTGCGCAGCCTTTACGAAATAGCTGACGCAAAGAACGTGACAGTTGGCGATTTAACAGGAACAAGGCGCCGATATACGCGAGTCAACCTACCCGAACAACTCGCGCGATTGGTCGGGTTAGGGCCGGATGATGTCATCGAGCTTGAACATTTCGACGAGGGCATGGCGGTTACTGAACTTCCGTATTGGAGCGCCTTTTACGATATTAAAGCGAAAGAACAAAAGCAGAAGAAATAACGAGCTTGTCGGCTATTAGTCGGCAGGCTTTTATTTTTGCGCAGAAAGGGCGGTGAATAAATGGCTTTGAATATCTCGTTCAAAATTAGCGCAATAGATGATTTCTCAAAAACAATGTCCAATCTGGAAAGTCGCACGCAGAGGGCATTCGATACTGTTGGTAATATCGGTGCGGGATTTACGGCAGCAGGCGCTGGTATGGCGGCGGGTCTTGGCGTTGCGGTAAAAACAGCGGCGGATTTCGATACGGCTATGCGAAAAGCCGGTGCTATAGCGGGCGCTAACGTGGGTCAATTCGCTGATATGCGGGAAGCAGCGTTAGAACTCGGAGCGACAACTTCCAAAAGTGCTTCTGAAGTAGCCGTGGCAATGACGGAACTAGCTGCGAAAGGTTTCGACGCTAACGAAGTAATTGCGGCAATGCCGGGCGTTATCTCAGCGGCCGAAGCATCCGGTGAGGATTTGGCATTAACTTCCGATACCGTAGCGTCAGCGCTTAACATATGGGGACTGGAAGCCTCCGATGCGACAACAGTTGCGGATGTACTAGCGATGTCGGCTAACAAAACGGCGGCTGGTGTTGAGGACTTATCCTACGCATTCAAGTACGCAGGCGCTCCGGCAGCAGCGTTAGGTATATCGATGGAAGAAACGGCTAGTGCGGTAGGTTTAATGACCAATGCGGGTCTTGACGGATCGAATGCTGGAACGGCTTTACGTGCGTCATTACTAGCGTTAAATAATCCAGCCAAAGCACAGCAAAAGATAATGGATCAATTAGGCTTCTCGGTGCAGGATAGCTCCGGTAATGTAAAGAGTTTGTCAGAGATGATAGGCGATCTAACTGCAGCTACAGAAGGGATGTCAGAGGCGGATAAGGTTGCGACAATTTCGAAGTTAGTTGGAACAGAGGCAACTTCCGGCTTCCTAGCACTAATGGACGCAGGACCAGACAAGATAAACGCCATGACACAATCACTCGAAGACAGTGCGGGAGCATCGGCGGAGACAGCAGCGCAAATGAAAGCGGGTATTGGCGGTACACTCGAGAACCTGCAAGGGGCCTTCGAGACACTCGCTATTTCGATAGGTACAGCGTTAATTCCTGCGATATCCTGGATTGCGACAGCAATGGCGGGTCTAGCAAACTGGTTTAATGCTTTGCCGACACCGGTACAGAACATGATAGCGATTATGGCAGCACTTGCAGCGGCATTCCTATTATTAGGCGGGCCATTACTAATCTTAATCGGACAACTTCCTGGATTGGTTATCGCATTCTCGGCAGTTGCGGGAGCAATCGGAATCGCAACAAGTAGTCTTGTTGCAATAGTCGCAATTATTGCGGCAGTAGTTGCAGCGGTCGCATTAATTGGTGTAGCGCTTGTACTAGCTTACAACAAAGTCGAGTGGTTCCGTAATATGGTCAACGCGGCTTGGGCTTGGATACAAATGGCGTGGACAACTGCGCTAAATGCAATTCGTACTGCTGTAGTAACGGTACTTGCGTTCGTATCTCAATATATAGCGCAAATATTAGCTTATGCACAGCAATTGTGGGCGACACACGGGGCAGCAATTACCGCAAACGTCATGTCAATCTATAACTCGATAAAAAGTTTCATATCAACAGTAATCAACGCAGTTGCTTCGTTTATTCAAGCGGTTCTAGCAAAGATACAAGCATTTTGGTCTGAAAACGGAACAACTATAATGGCGGTAGTTCGTGCTACATTCCAGTTTATTTCAACAACAATTCAGTCGATTATGCAACTGGTTATGGGCATTATTAAAACAGGTTTAGGCGTAATAAAAGGAATTTTCCAAGTTGTAATGCCTCTTGTATCCGGATTGGTAAAGGTAGCATTCGCAACAATTCAAACAATCGTGATGTCCGTAATCGATATTATTTCTGGTATTATTCAGGCATTCTCGGCAATGTTTGTCGGAGACTGGGAAGGTGCCTTTGAAGCCGTTAAAGGTATCGTAACAAACGTAATGGAAAACATCGTTTCCACCTTCGAAGGAATTGATCTAGTCCAAATCGGTAAGGACATTATCAACGGACTAATCGACGGTATATCCAGCATGGCAGGCGCAGTGTGGGATTCCGTAAAAAGTATCGGAAGTGGTATCAAGGACAGCTTTACGGGATTCTTCGATATCAACTCGCCATCTCGCGTGATGAACAAAGACGTCGGGCGCTGGATCACGCTAGGTATTCCGGAAGGTATGGAAGGAAGCATGCGAACAGCTATTTCGTCAGCTAAGAAAGTGTCCGGAAGTATCCTCGATGCTGCAACGTCAGATGTCGGAGGAGCGCGCGGTCGTTACACGGCATCATCGAGACAAGTAGCAGCGGTAGCTCAGCCGGCTGGTCCGACGATAAACATGCCGATATCTTATCACGGAACATCTTCCCGAGAAGAAGTCGACCGTATGGTATCTGCGGTACAGCGTGAGCTAGACCGGGCTTATCGTGCAGAGAAAAGCCGTAAGAATTAACGGAAGGGGGCGGAAACTTGGCGAATACTTTAGATTTAATCATCGATACAATTAGGGGCGAGCGAATCGCCCTTTCCGAAACAAGGACAAAGGTCATAAATTTCGAAATAGAATCGCCTGATCCAATTCATACTCAAATAGAGCGTGACGGGATTAACGGTTTTCTTGACGCTGGCACAACATTCGGGGGACGGACGATGCGCGGCGTCTTTTATTTTGATGGTTACGATGTTTACGATTATCGATTACGACGGAATCTTATATATCGCATATTTGATTCAGCCGAGCCGTTTTATCTAACCGAATCTCACCTACCGGATCGTCGTTGGCTCGTAAAGGTCGCATCAAAATACTCTGTAGAACAGCAGTATAAACATGGATTTTTCGAAGTTGAATTCGTGAGTCCATCGCCATATGCGGAATCAATCGGACTACCTTCGGACGACTTTACGTTCGACGGACTATGGGAGTTCGGAATGGGAATACCGTACGACGATTTCAGTTACGAGCATACGACGCGATCATTTTCGATATGGAATCTCGGGGATATAACGGTGGATTCACGAAATTACATCGAATATATGCAACCTCTAACGATTCAGTACGTCGGAGCTTCGAGTGGACTTACAATGACGAATCGGACGACAGGTGATATGTGGCGGTATAACGGAACTAGCGCTACAGCCGATGTTATTACGTTGGAGGGCGATAGGTCACGGAAAAACGGAACGTCGATATACGGACAGACAAATCGGGGACGGCTGCGGTTGGATCCGGGAAAGAATAAGTTTGAAATAACGGGAACGAATGGGGATTTTAGGATACTGTTCGATTTCCGTTTTCTTTATATCTGACGAGAACATACGAAAGGAGACGATAATGTGCCGATTATAAGGAATATAAAAAATGAAGTGGGCGCAGAGGTTAGACAAAGGCTTAATGATATCACCGATATAAAAGCGGAGTCTTCGCAAGCAGTAAAAGTTTCGGAAGAAGCGAATATAAAGAGTCAGGCTGCAGACGGCAGGAGTGAGTATCAAAAAGAACGACTTGATATGTTAATCGCAAACGGGGAGCAACCTTCGGAAGTAGTCGACTTAAGAAAAGATACAGACGGGGTGGAGCATGCAACTGCCGGCGAAAGAGTAGCTTCTGATTATACGAAAGTATCAAGTCAACTGACCAATACAGACCAGAAGGTTACTGGTTTAAATCGGATGTTGAATGGTTCGGATAATAAAAAGATAATGTCGGCTTCTTTTTACTTTTGGAACAATTTAACTATTAACGATAATGTGCTGAATAAAACGTATACATTGGATCGTTTAAAAGAGCTTGGATTTACGCATATAACGTTGTGTATTCTGCTGCAATGTCGTGATACTTCTACGTTTAATTCTTGGGGGTATGATTACACACTTGATAAGTTTAAAGAGATGGTGCGGTTTATTCAAGATTACGGCTTTAAAATTATAGTCAAATTTCACCCAAATGATTCCGGCGGTAACAGCATATACAAAAACAACAATTTCCCAAGCGATCCTACAGCGATGTTCAGTACATTACAAAAGTGTATTGTTGATACTATTAAAGGTAACGACGTGGAAATTGTGTGCTTGGCTAACGAAAGTCCTAATATCACAGAAAACTATAGAGACCAATGGTTTCAATTAATTAATGCAGTGCGGACTTCTAATCCAGAAATAAAAGTAACTAATTCTCCGACTTTTTGGGATGTTGAGCATGATACGTGTGTATTTTGGGATTTATGTGATTATATCGGTGGAAATATTTATCCGAAATCCACAGATGAACCCGTAGCCAGCATTAATACAATTACGAAGTCAATGTATCAAAGCTTCGATAATCAATACCATTATTTCTTTAAATTCTTGGAGCTATCGAAGAAGTACAACAAGCCTTATTTAATTACGGAGGTAGGTATCCTTCCGTATGAGTCTCAAACGTTCGATCCTGCGTCTTGGAGCCCTCTAAGTAACGTTTACAATGAGGACGTTCAGTACAACTTCTACAAGTCCTTTCTAAACACTTATATGAATGCTGATAGCTGCGCGGGCATTCTAATTTGGAGCGTGACTGACCCTAACTTCAACTTTATTGGAAGAAAAGGGGAAACAGCCATTGAGGAATTTAACGGAGGTAATACAGTATGAATTCTACAGAGTTAAGTATTCACGATTTTCTTGTACTACATGAAGGTAATCATGGAGAAAACGGCAACCCTCACCCGCAATATGTAGGTCCATCTTTTTATTACTCAACAAAGACAGATAGTACGTCACAAAATAAATATGTACGAATTGCAAGGTTGGAAGTCGATACAACAAAAGCAGGGGCGCAATACATTAGTACTGAATATAAGGTTTCCAATGTCAGTACTTTTGATGATATGCCACAGAACTTTAATGTATTTCTACGTGTGCGAACAAATCGCGCGAGTGGTTCTCCTACCGCTTTTTCTCTTCTTGTCAGTGATAACAGAGGATCAGCCATCGCAAAAATAATTCAAGATGATGAACAAAAATGTGTAGTGGATTTGTATATAAAAAATAGCTTTAACAGTGGAATTATCAACTTCCAGAAACTACTGGAAATAAAGACACTCTGGGCAAAGGAAGTCATATTCACTACTGATAGCTATATTTCTACATTGAGCGGGAATTTATTTTATCCGGAGTATGTATCTTTGAGCCAGTCCTATATCACAAGTTATACGGGAGCAACTGGTGGGAAGTGGGCTAAAATTGCTACTGCCTATATTAAAAAGCCCGAAAATAACGATTCCATTACTTCTCTAATATCCTTAGCAAATTCCTATGTGAATAATCCTGTAGCGCAATCAAGATCAGTTATAATTCAGTTTACCGCAAAGTACCAAAGTGATGGATCGTCCTTTGTAACGTCTCAAGTCATTTCAGGAACCGGTGTATCCTCTAGCGACATAGCCACTGTAAAAAGAGTTGTAAATAATGACCTATATGTCGATTTATATGTCAAAGTAACAAATCATTACGATGCGTACATTTTCTACCCATTAGTGCGAGAACTTCATTATCAGAATCGGAAAATCGATTTTCTTAACAGAGCGGGAACTGTTGATGCATTACCTTCTGGTGCAGTCATGGGTTCGTCTAGGACATACTTGGAACTTACACCGATATCAAAAGGACAGGCAGTAAAGAATTCTATATTTATTGACCAAGCCGACGGAAAACTAAAATTCTTAGATAGTAACTTATCTGATTATCTACTATATTAAGGAGTGAATTCGATGGCATTACAACAGACATTTACGGTACCAGATAGCGGTGTAACAATAACAAAGGCATATATATGTGTGGAGGTTACTGAGGTTACATCCGTCAATCAAACAATATTATTAGGCTTTTATATAAACAGGGATGCTAAATTGAATGGTAAAGAGCCCGTTTACAGAAATAAACACTCCTTCGCACCAAACTTGTCTTCAGATTCAAAAAATGCTTTTGTGCAGGGGTATGAGTATGTAAAAACATTGCCGGAATACCAAAGTGCAGTTGACATATTTGAAGAGGGTCAAGTCATTCCTTAATTGAGGTGATAAAATGGCAGACTTATCAATAATTATACAACCATCTGTTTCCGAGCCAATCTCGGACATGGCCGACTTTACCCGAAAGCGTACCACAGACGGCACTTATGAGATTTCATTTTACGTAACTCGTACGCAGCGCAACGCGGATATATTCGACGCAATAGTAAACGAAGCTTACCTCGAAATTGACGGTGAGCTTTTTATTATTGGCGAAACTTCCCGGAACCCTATCGGCAATACCGTCGAAAAGTATGTTCGAGCGCAACATGAAATGTTCAATAAGCTTCGAACGTTCATCGAAACTACTCGATCGGGCGCGCTGCGGCTTAACGCCTGTCTCGATATTGCGCTCGCTGGCTCCGGCCTAACTTACGAAGTTGTCGGCGATTTCCCATCGGAGGAGTTCGAAAACTTTGGACAGAATACAGGCATTAAGTTGCTCGAAACCATCGTCGACCGGTTCGAAGTGGAATACCGCGTTGTTGGAAAGCACCTCGTATTTGCGAAGGAGATTGCGCGCTATACGGACGACCATTTCTCGCATGGGCATAATTTGGCTTCCATTGAAGAGAATGTAAACACTGATGACATTCGGACTTTCATTAAAGGGTTCGGAGCGGTAGATGAAGAGACTGGTGAATATCTTGTAACAGCGGAATATGAATCTCCTTATGCTGGGTTATATCGGGACGAAAATGGAAACAAGCGCTTGTTGTATGCGGAATACGTATACGATGAGCGCTTTACTAATTATGCGAGCTTATTAGCGGAACTAAAGCGGACGCTTAACGATACGCCCGAATATAACTTGACGATTACGTATGAGGAACTGAAGCGGAATGGATTCACGCTGTACGACTTCCAGCTCGGAGATTACGTATGGGTTAAGTACGAACCGTTAGGACTCGATTTGCAAGTACGGATTATTAGCGTCGAAGATTATCCGTTTAATAGCGGCAAGTCTCCGGTAATAGAGCTCGGTAACTTTAACGTCAGCTATGTCGGAGGAGTTGTACGGGCGGAGCGCGCTGTCCAGAATCAATCCGTACAGATATCTACCGTAACCGTTAATGTAACGAAGGCTCAAGCGGAAGCGAAAAAAGCAAACGAAGCTGCGACGGTAGTTCAGCAGCAATTAACGCAAGAAACCGAAACTTGGTCGGGCCATATCAATAATTCGGACATTCACGTAACACCGCAGGATAAACTTGCCTGGGACGATCATATCGAAGATGACGCGATTCATGTTTCGCAAGCTGACCGGGATAAATGGAACGCGGCATCTGATCCGGATGGTTCGGCAGAACTGGCGCTAAAGATTGCTCGACTTCGAGGGCGAAAGGTCCATCGCCTACTCTACGCTGGAAACAAAACAATTACGCTTCCGTTTTCGTACGATCCCGGTAAGAATCAGTTGGACGTTCGCGTCGAATATCTTTCGCGTATCAGCGGATCATCCGGCGCATTGCCTGCTGGAATGGTTGCGGACTACCTCGAAACTAACACAACGTCGATTACGTTCACCGACGCTATGAATCCTCCTAACGGAACGTATATCGAAATCTTCATCGCAGACAAGGATGTGACATAATGCGGGGTATTCAGATAATCGTAATTCCTGACGGATGGGTGACGCTGAATGATGACCTTTCTCCGGCGTGTATATTAGTATTCGACGGAGCTTCGATTGATTTAACGTAATTAAGTATGATTTAACGTTTACATCCGATGTAATATCGGGTATATTATTCTCAAAGCAGGCGGAGCGGACTAGCTACCCGTTCTTTCGTTCCGTGGGACGGCCTGCTTTTTTGTTTTGTACGAAATTCCCACGGAATCAACTAAGAACCGCACGCCCAACGAACAGGCTCGCCAATCTCGGCGGGCTTTTTTATTTGCCACGGAAAATATGAACGGAGGTGCAACGGTGCCAGACGGAAATAAATACGATATTTACGATGCCGAACGTGAGATTCGAGAAATTCGCGACGAGTTGCGGGAATGGCGGCAACGGGACGAAAAGAAGGACGAAAAGATAAACGAACTTACTGGACGTTTGCAACAAGTCGAATCGGACGTCCTCGGATTAAAAGAGATGCTCGGCGAAATTAAAGGTGATACGAAATGGTTAAGGCGGACGATTACCGGCGGACTGATTGGCGCAGTCATTACGGTAGTCGGCGGCCTTTTTCTATTTTTCCTACAAAACGGATTTAGCTCAGCGATGCCGTTCTAGCGGGCGGCAACTGAAAGGAGGTGCAAGAAATGCAACGACCGGTAAAAGGGACGCAAAAGGCGATTCCCTTCTTCGAGGTTTACGTATGTCTCATCAGCGCCTATATTTCGGTAGTCTTGCTTGTTTCCGATATTTTCGAGAAAGACGCTAACTTTTATCAATATATGACCGCAGTTATGCCGGCTGTAGCGTGGGGACTCGTCGCTTTTGCGGCGTCCGTCCTTATTGCGCTCGGCCTCGTGCTTAACTGTCGCTGGTTGCGTATCGGCGGCTTGGCTATATCGATGTTCTTTTACGTATTCTTGGCGACGTCCAGCATGCTCGATTTTCCGAACATGTCTGCGGGCGTCTATTTTATTACCGCATTAATGTCGCTACTATCGATCTTCTACGTTCGATTTAGCGAACTTTAAACGAAACTAAACGGAGGTTATACGATGATTAACTGGAAAGTCCGATTTAAAAACCCGCAATTTATTATTCAGCTGGCGCTATCGATTATCGTTCCGATTCTCGCTTATGCCGGACTAACGGCGCAAGACCTGACGAGCTGGCCGATACTTTTCGAAGTAGTCGGCGGAGCTTTCAGTAACCCGTACGTACTATTCCTCGTAGCTGTCAGCGTGTATAACTCGGTCGTTGATAATACGACACGGGGCGTATCCGATAGCGCGCAGGTAATGTCGTACGACAAACCGAAAGGGAGCGGATTATAATATGGCGTACAAAGTAGCAATTGACGCAGGGCACGGCGGTAATGGATCTACGCCAGGCAAGCGGACACCGGCGGGCGAGTACGAATGGAACTTTAACAATACGGTAGTCAACGCAGCTATTGCGAAGATGAAAGATTACGGAATCACCGTTCTACGTACGGACGATGCTAACGGTAAGACAGACGTACCCTTGAAGACTCGCACCGATAAAGCGAACAGCTGGGGCGCAGATGCTTACGTATCGGTACACCATAACGCTAATACCGGCAAGTGGGGCGATTGGACAGGCGTCGAAACGTACACGTATACGGGAAGCCAGCCGAAATCCGAGAAGCTAGCGAAAGCCGTCCACCCTCGTATCGTATCGGCGATGGGCTTACGTGATCGTGGCACGAAGAAAGCGAACCTCCATATCGTACGCGAAACGAAGATGCCGGCAATCCTAACGGAAGGCGGCTACATGGATTCGAATATCGATATCAAGAAGATGCGCGATAATGCGGTACTTCGCAAGCAAGGCGAAGCTATCGCGGATGGCGTAGCGGAGTATTTCGGAATTAAAGTAAAGGCTTCGGCCAAGACCGAAACTGCAGCGCCGACTAAAACGGCAACAGCTACGGCTAAGCCTGCGAAATCGTCTTCTGCGGCTAAATATCCAGCAGCTAAAAGCGGAGAAGGAATCGTCGATTATCTTAAGCGAGCTGGCGTAGATTCTTCGATGGCTAACCGTAAAAAGCTTGCGGCACAGCACGGTATTAGCGGGTACAGCGGAACGGCATCGCAGAATACGCAGCTAATCGCTAAGCTTTCCGGTAGCACAAAGGCGGCGTCTGCTCTGAAAAAGGCGGCTAGCACAGCGAAAGCTTCCGGAAGCTCCATCGTTCCTTATCCGGGCAAGCTTATTCGGAAAGGCTCGAAAGGTAAAGATGTCGGTCGCATCCAAAGAGCTGTCGGAGTTAAAGCGGACAATGATTTCGGGCCAGCAACGGAAGCAGCTGTCAAGGCGTATCAGAAGCGCAAAGGGTTATCTGCGGACGGTATCGTTGGCCCTGCGACATGGAACGTAATGTTCTAAGCGTAATAAAAAAGCTCGCCATATCGGCGGGCTCTTACATAATCTCAATATCGTTCATTTTTTCTAATTCAGTTTTTAAAGCTGCAATGTGGACGTTTAGTTGTTTGTCCATGAATCTTATACCCTCAACAGCAGTATTAAAATGGCCTTCAGTAATTAGTTTAGAAAGAGGATAGGGCTCTTCTGTATTTCGATTAAAGTTGAGTTCGAGAACTTCACCGCTAACAGGGTTGTAGACAACTATCACGTTGTACTCTGGGTTAGCCAGAATCGGTCCAACTGCGGTATGGTAATCTATTGAAGGGTGAGTAAAAAATAGATTAAGTCTTCGATATTCTTCAATAATATGATCATAATTATCTACTAAGTCCGACAAAAGTTTTTCTTTCTCATTGTAAGCTTGTGTGACTTTACTTCTAAGCGAGGTTATTTCTTCACTTAATATAGCTACATCTTTTAACGTGATACTTGGCGACAAAGAATCAGACATATTATCACTCACTTTCAATATTATAAATACATAATACCATTAATTTCAATTAAGATGAATCTTATGTACTGCATTTTCGTAGATATTGAAAAGAGCGAGGAGGCATTAGGAATGAAAGAGCCTTTATACAGGAGAATCTGGTTTATCATTCTATGGTTAGTATTATTTTTTCCAATTGGACTTGTCTTAATGTGGATTAGTAAGAAGTGGACTAGGGTTACTCGAACAATAATAACTATAGGTGTTATAACACTTGCTATTATTGGTTTTGTGAAAACGCCGGATTCAACTACAACTGCTAGTGCTGACGAAACTAAAGAAGAAGGAAAAGCGGAGCCTGTTGTGGTAGAAGAGGAAGTCCCTAAAGAAAATGAAGAACAAGAAGTGAAAGAAGAAACCAAAGCTTCCCTGGATCAAAGCATTACTAAATCTATAAATAAAGTCGCTGGTGAAGAGACAAATATGGATGGTAAACGCATTAAAGAGTTGGAAATTAACGACAACATGGGTACTGAAGAGGGAGACGATAAGATTGTTATAGCGTCACTTAGGGCCGACGATAACTTTTCGGAGAGCTATATAAAGGCTGGCATAGAGGATGACTCCTCGCGGTTGTTTGAGAAGCTATTCCAAAATGAAGAAGTATCTAACGTGGTATTGGATTGGTACTTCCCGTTAGTTGACCAGAGCGGTAACGAAGAAGAATCCGTAATTAACACAATCGGAATGACTCGCGAAACTTTCGAAAAGATTAAATGGGACAATTTCAACCGAGACAATTATCCAAACATAGCGGACGACTATTTTATCCATCCGGTATTAAATAAATAAGCGAAAACTAGCGAGGTGGCTACGGCTGCTTCGCCTCTTTTTTCTTGTTTTCAGCGGCACACAGAAAAGGGAGAGAAGAGAAAGAAAAATAAAGAAGTACTTATAACATAAGTGTAACGAAAAAACAGAAGTTCCGAATTCGGAATTTAAGCAACAAATGACAACGTTCGGAATATGCTGTTTGTGTATTCTCCTTCGGAAGACACATCCGAATAATCCGGAGACTATACGAAAGGAACATGTACGATGATCGCAGAGCTTGGCGCAGCAATGCTAGCAACTTCGGCCATACAAGCAGCGTATTATCTCCCGATGGCTCGTCGCCGTAAACTCAATGTCATATTTCGGCGGAACAACTTCGTAAGGCATGTCGGCAAGTCCGTATTCCTGCCGGCATATCGCGGTAAAGAAAAGACGGATCGGTTCGAAGAGTATCGCTATACAATTCCGTTAGGTCTGACAGTAACAGAAAAGCTCGCCAGCAGTATCGAGCAGGCTTTCGCAGAGACTACGCTAGTCAGCCGATCAGATGGGCAGCTAGTGGTACGCTTTTATCGGACGACGATTCCGAGTAGGGTAACATATTCAGATATGGCGCAGCCAGGCGAAGGCTATTCCGTACCGATCGGAATGTCGCTCGATGGCGCAGTCACGCATGACTTCGATAAGACACCGCATATGACGGTCGCCGGTGCCACGCGTCAGGGTAAGACGGTGTTCCTAAAGTCCGTTATAACGTATCTCACCGAACAGTATGCAGACAGCGCCCGGCTATATCTAATCGACATGAAGGGCGGGCTCGAGTTCGGCAAGTTATCGCCATTAAATAACTGCGAATCAGTGGCGTCAGATGTATTCGAGGCTTATTACCTTCTGACCGCATTGCAGGGCCAATTTGAAGCGGATTTAAAGCAATTCCGTCGACTAGGTTATACGAATATCGTAGAGACAGCCGTAAAGGAACGGAAGTTTATTATCGTTGATGAAGCTGCGCAGCTCGCACCGGATAAGAGCGATGGATCCGAAATAAAGGCGCTAAAGCAATCGTGCATAGATATCTTATCGGAGGTCACACGGGTCGCAGGAGCGCTCGGATACCGGCTCATTTACGCCACGCAGTACCCGACAGCCGACGTACTTCCTCGGCAAATAAAGCAGAATAGCGATGCAAAGATATCCTTCCGATTGCCGACCGAAATAGCTTCGCGGGTTGCTATCGATGAACAAGGCGCGGAGAAGCTAACGCAGCCAGGGCGCATGATCTATCGGACACACGAACGGATAGAAGCGCAGGCGCCGTATATATCCGATGATGAAATGATTCAGCGATTAAAGCTGCCGAAAGGAGTTATCGAATATGAACGTCCAGTCAGAGAGATTCCGCAAACGGACGGAGCAGATATTATCGTGTTTGAATAGCTTCGAATATGCTACGCGACCAATGATGCAAGATGCGCTTAATCTCGGCGGGGAACGTAATGCTAACCGGATCCTCGGTCGACTAGAATCCGATAAGCTCATACGGTCATTTCGGCGGGAGATGAAAGTCTACACGCTCACGAAGAAAGGGGCGGCCATGATCGGAATAGACGACCTAAGGCACGCGAGGGAACCATACGTACAGCATATCTTACTTCGGGGGCAGGCGTGGCTAGACCTGGGGAGACCGGCGAGCTGGCAGGTAGAGCGCCCGATAAAGTTCGTTAACTATCGGATAATCCCCGATGCTATGTATACGGATAATATTCAGCATCACTTCGTCGAGATAGATCGTACGCAGCGAATGGCGGTCAATCGCGACAAGCTAAAAGCATACGCTCTTCTGCAGCGAATACACCGTCAAGGGTCGAAGGAACCGCCGGCCGTCCATTACGTAACTATATCGGAAACGAGGGCGAAGAAGCTCCGAAAGATGGCAGAAGAAGAGAAAGCGCGCATAATCGTAACAGTCACCGAATAAAATTATTACTTGCGCCTTCCCGTAGATTAACGTATAATACTCATTGTCACGTCGGTGCGAAATTGTCCGCTAAGACAGCGGGGTACTCGTCCTTTTCCGTAACACCGTTAAGGCTTTCGGATGACACAACGCACACAAACGTTGATAATACGCGATTTTATCGATTACATATGCGCTCGTAGCTCAGTCGGATAGAGCGGTGGTTTCCGGTACCACGTCTGCCGGGGGTTCGAATCCCTCCGAGCGCGCTAATAAATACAGAGATAGCAAGGGTCAAGGCGAAAGGCGAAATGCCACCCTTGCTATTTGTTTGTTCAAATGCAGTTTGCAAACATATTGCAAACCTTCGTGTTCCGTAATAAATTTAATCCCTTCTTTTATTGATAAGCTGACCCAACATATCAGCAGCTGCTGATTGCATACCTGGAATTAAATGAGAGTAGGTATCTAAGGTTATTTGTATGCTGGCATGCCCCAGTCGTTCTTGCACAACCTTAGGGTGCACACCCATCTTCAATAAAACGTTTTCACTAGATATTATATCAATTCTTACTTTTGAAAGTTACTTTTGTTAATAATTTCAAAACTTTCTCTAGAATAGTTCTAACGTAATAAGTACGAAACATGCAGTAAGCGTTTAAGCAATCTTTGGATTATATTGAGAGACAGATAGTTGAATTTAAATATTTAAATTCTACTGAGGTTAATGACTTGAATATTTATATGGAAATAGGGATTAAAGGGAAGTTTTATGCGAAAAAGCGAATTGCTCTACTTAGAATCGCTACTGCTATTGGAATGATATAAAGAAAAAGACAGCATGGTTTATGCTGTCTTTTTCTCATTGGTTTAGGGAGATAATCAAATTCATAAGTAAGAAAATCAAAAAATATTGTGCTATTTTAATTGATTTCTTGGTAGTTGAATTATTCTCTATTAGTTGATACAACATGATTACAATGATAAGACTGCAGAACAAAGATAGGATTAAACTGCTCATCATTTCTTCTCCCTTATATTAGAGTCTGCCTAGTTGATCATATAATATTTACCAGATCTACTGCTATTCCAGATTGTGATTGCAGCAACCCAAGCAGAACCCACTGCTCCTAATGCAGTGATTACAGCTGGCCAAGTAAGAACTGCAACCCCTAATGATCCTGCTAGTTTAGCACTTGCACCTACAATTGTATTTCGGCTACTTGCTACATCACGAGCTAAGGCATTAAAATTAGATACCCCTGAATTAAGCGGCTTATTCTCAACGCGTGATGTTCCTTAACCCCCATCTAAGAAAGCGTTTGTTGGTGTCTTATATGCCTTCATGTAATATCGTTTAAGATTTCTTCTTTGTCTTCAAAGTCAGCCACACCTAATTGAGCATTCTCATATGCTTGTTCTAATACGATCTGATTACTAACAGGCTGTTCTTCTGCTTTAATAGAATCTGCTGCATAAGGGTTTAGAATAATACTGAATGATAGACCTAAGACTACAAAAGAACTGACTACTGTTTTTTTCATTCAAGTTCCTCCTAAAATAATATCTCTAAAATCTAGAAGAGTTTCTTTCCTACAGAGGTCAAGGCTTGTGTTAGTCGTAGTCTATACTATCCCTCCTAGTTACTGAGCTCGCTTAACACTAACTTACATATAATGATAAGTCCACCTTTTTTCTGGAAACCTTAAGTTGGGAAAGTTTCTGGACAAAACGGGTACCAAATTGGTACCTTTTTTTATTGATGAAAGTAATAACATTATCTCAGAGGCAAAAATTCCTCTGGGAGAAGCGCCTTTCCCTTATCAAGACGTACTCGCCTGATTTTGCACGACTGTGAAGGATGCCTGGTTAACGAGGGGAGCATCTGGAGTTGGGAGCGCTCAGTTAGCGGGACGGGGTTTAGACATTCAGATAGACAATTAACTAGAGTAGCCATAGGCAGGGCCGTCGGATTATTCCCTTCTTTAAGGTGTGCTGATCAGGTGAATGAGATTAAGGTACGACAGATGGAGCGAGCTATGGAGGGATCGCTCGATTTTATTGAGAAGCAGATCATCGATCAGAATTACTTAAACTCACAGGAAATAAATGATCTTAATATATATGGACTTGGGTGTGAAGAAGGGGAAGTTCTATAAAAAGAAGAGAAGTTCTCTCTATAGACTTGCTACTGCAATAGGGGTTATATAGAAAAGATTAACCTTTAAAATTATTGGTACGTTATATTTATTTGTAATTAGGAGATGGAATGCTAAAAAACACTAGTGAATATCTAGAGTTCTGTAAGAATACAAACTTATGAATTAGAAAATACCTTAGTGACAATAGAAGATAGTATAGTATAATGTTAATATATGTAATTTGCGAGAGGGGATTTTTATGTCATCAGATACGTTATATTTACATGTTTACGCTCAACACTCATACCATCAAGAGTCTTTAATTGTTGGTAACAGAGAAGGGTTATTAGAGCTTAGAAAATTGATTGATAAGGCTCTTGCTCAAGGAACCTCCGTTAGCGGAAGTCTGTTCTCTTCAGATGATGAGGGATATGAGTTGTATGTTGGTATGGTAAATGATGAAGACTTGTTTAAATCCTTTGAAATGCCCTATACAGCCCAATTTGGAAAAAAAAATGATCATAGTATGTTCCTGAATTTGAAAAATGACCCTGATGCACCACACGATGTATTTGAAATCTTTAAAAACACAAAAAAAGAGGAGGGGTGATTTTTCACTCTCCTCTTTTTCTTTCTTAATATAGTGTTGTATTGGATTTTGGTTTATGTTTTGAAGGAACTAATGATCTTAATGAATAATGTTGGCTCATTCCATTTTTACCACTAGCAATGTGATAGTGCCAATACCAGCTTGAAGAGCCAGGTTTTAAGGGGATTGTTCCATTATCAACTCTAAATATCATTTGTTTTGATGGCTTATGCTGAATTTTAAGTAGTGAAGTAATTTTCCCATTTCTGTTTTTTTCGTTCCAATATAACTTATAGTTTTTTCCGACTTTTTTAAGTTTGTTCTTCAGATATTTTGAAGCAACTTTAGTTCCGTGTTTGGCGGCTGCTTGTATAGCAAATCTACCAGCTGCTGCAGCAATTGGGACAAGGATTGGAACTATCATAGGCTTCATCATTCCAGCTTCCTGTTCTTTCTCATATTCAGCGTATTCCTTATTATATTCCTCTTCTAATGTCAGAAACTCAGAGCTGTTATAGATATCTTCATATGCTTGTTCAAATTCTTCCTCACTCATATTCTCAAAATCTTGTTCAGAATAATTAAACTCGCTAAGGTAATTATCGATTTCTACTTCAAGTTCGATTATTTCTTCGGGTAATTCCTCTTCTGCTAACTCACTTTCTTCGTTGAGGTATGAAGATTCATCTTGTATGTATTTGGAGTTGTCGATTACATTAGTACTTGCTGAAGCATCTGCAAAACCTGGTAAAACTGCACTTATAAGAAGTACAAGACTAAGAAACACTGGAATTACTTTTAAATAAAATCGCACTAATAAAACACTACCTTTTCTCAAATAGTTTCGAGTGTAATAGTATAAAAATAATGACATGTATTTACATATATTTGCTAAATTTCACATATTAATAGTGAATAGTTACGCTTTTATAGATTAGAATATTGAGGATGTTTTAATAATGTAATTATTATAAATCCCTGAAAACTTGAAAAAAAATATTTTGACAGCAACCGGACAAAAAAGGTACCAAACTGGGTACCTTTTTTAATTTGCAGCAATAGTAACATTTTCTCAGAGGCAAAAAGTTCTCTGGGAGAAGCGCCTTCCCTTATCAAGACGTACTCGCTTGATTTTGCACGACTGTGAAGGATGCCTGGTTAACGAGGGGAGCATCTGGAGTTGGGAGCGCGCGGCCTGCTTGATTTAACCGAGATTAATGCGGTTTGTTGAAACCGAAACAGTCGGGAATTGAATTCTTGATTCTGTATTTTCTTTGAATCATGTATTGACTTCTCAATCTCAGCTTTTCCTCTCGGTGGGTCAATAATAAAAAAGCATTTCGCATAAGTTGGTGCTTGGAAAGAATAAGGGAAGTAATGGCTGTCAAGATGAACTTGCAGTCGAAAGCGCTTGATGCTCAAAGTGCTACGAATTGCAAGCTTCTTGAGGTGGAAACACTGATGAAAATGGCTAATGATATTTGCAAACCTAATTGCAAACCAAAAGGCTAACATACTGAGCCAACTTAAAGAGTAAGTAATGTAAGTTAACGATGTATGACGTGCGCTGAAACAAGGAAAAGCAGATTGATGAAACCTTATGTTATCTGCTTATAATTAAAAATTGGTTTCCGGTACCACGTCTGCCGCTCTTGCTGTTTTTTGTGATTAACTATCGTTTAGATCATAATCTTTTTTATTACACTCATTATTATTTCATCGGAGTAAGTGTTGTTCATAAATAGTGCTTGTCTCAGTATGCCTTCTTTTTAAAACCTGCTTTTTCGTAAGCTCTTATGCCGCGAATGTTGTGAGAAAAAACCTGTAATTCTAATCGATTCAGTTTTAATTCCTCAAACGTAAATCTTAAAGCAAGTTTAGTTGCCTCAGTCCCATATCCGTGCCCATGATTTTCTTTAGTATGCAATGCTATTCGAAACTTTGCTTTTTTATTGTCGAGATCCATTTCGCTTATTGATAAGTCACCTAAAATTTGTCCTGATTCTAGTAAACAAATAGCAAAATCATAGCGTGTAGGATCGTTGCTGAACTTTCTTTGAGCTATCTTAATCTGTTCCATATTTAGTATGGTGCGTGTACCAGTCATATATAATATCTCTTCATCTTGAAAACTTTTTGAAATGCTTATAAAGTCCTTTTCTTCAATTGCTCTTAAAAAAACAGATTTACCGGTAATCAATATAAGAATCTCCTTTCACTTCACACAATTTAAGGCAGATTTATACGTTTAACTGGTTCATACGTATGATGGTTCTTATTTGATTCAAGAGATATCAGCCTAATCTCCTTTATTCTAGGGGATAGTTTTTTTCTTGGATATTTATGCTTGGAATCAGGAATTATATCTCAACCAGAAGCATACAGTGGAAGCATGGAGCGTAATTACTTATTTGTATACTAGTATCATTTTCAATTCAAACAATCCAGATGATAAAGAGATGATGAGCATGAACAAGTTTACTGTCCAGCGTAAGACATTAGCCTATGAGGTGTATCAATACTTATACAACAAAATTATAACGCTAGCTTACAAGCCGGGACAGATGATTTATGAGAGCACGATTGCGGAAGAACTAGGATTAAGCAGAACGCCTGTCAGGGAAGCGATTCAAATGCTGGCTTCAGAAGAGTTTCTGCAGATTATTCCCCAAAAAGGTATCAAGGTGAAATATGTTTCGAAAAAAAAGGTGCAGGAAGCTTTTCAGGTTAGAAAGAGTCTGGAAGGTGTTGCTTTTCGGGAAGCTGCTGTCAAATGGGATGAAGCTGATGCACAAGTGAATATGTATAAGGCTGATTTAATGCATATTATGGATCAGCAAAGGGCAGCTGCTAAAAGTCAGGATGTCGCTGCTTTTTATCAGCATGATGAGGTATTTCACGATAAAATCCTTGAAATATGCGGTAATCAGACCTTAGCTTCTGTTGTACGTCAAATTAGAGGACATGTGAATAGAATCCGCTACTTGGAATTCTTTGAGACGAGGGAAATGCAGCGTGTCATACATGATCACGAGGATTTAATTGCGCTGATCCAAAAAAATGATGCAGACGGAGTTGCGCAAAGGCTGAATCAGCATCTGGACACAGCAGCCAGTCACTATGGCGACATAATGGAAAAGTATGCAGAATACTTTGATGCTCACTTTTAGCTGAGGAGCTTTGTGTGATGCCTAACTTGTATACTAGTATGCCAAAAGGAGAATAACGGTATGAAAATTGCGGTACTAGGACTGAATCATGGGTATACACTTGCGCAGCAGGCGAAGAAGACGCCTGGACTTACACTGGCAGCAGTTGCTGGCAATAATGAAAGTGCAAAAGAGCGGGCAAAGGAACTGGATGTGCCACTATACGAGGATTATAAGGAGCTTATTGATAATTGTCTCTTGGATGGGGTGATTATTACATTGCCGAATCACCTTCACAAGGAAGCTGTTAAATATTGTGCTGATAAAGGATTGCATTGTTTGGTGGAAAAACCGATTGCAGATACAATGGATGCTGCTCAAGAGATGATCGATTATTGTCAGAAGAAGCAGGTAAAGCTTTTAGTAGGTCATCATCGACGTTTTTCTGCAAAGATCAATCACTTGAAGCACTTGCTGAAAAGTGATGTCATAGGTGATTTAGTCAGTGTAAATATGACATGGGCCCTTGCCAAAAACCAGGATTACTACAAGGAAGCCTGGCGTGTAAAAGCAGGAGGCGGACCGCTTTTAATCAATGGCATTCATGACCTGGATAATTTGCTCTATGTTACCGATTTGAAAATTGAAAGCGCTTACGCTGTTGGGCGGAACAAGATTCGTTCTGCAGAGGTGGAGGATGTAGTGACTGCAATATTAGAAGCAGAAGATGGGACAGTTATTCACTACTTTCTGACCGACGGTGTGCCGTCTCCTTGGTCTTATGAGTTCAATGTGAAGGAGAACCCAATCTATCACTTTTATAATGAGGATTGCTATCACTTCTTCGGCACAAAAGGGAGTTTGGCTTTTCCAAGCTTTCGCTGTTATCAATACTGTGAGGAGGAGTATGGCTGGAAGCATCCTTTGATTGAACAGCAATTTGTGCCTGCTGATATTGTTGATCCGATAGCAGCCGAATTAGAGCACTTTGAGGATGTAATGAAAGGGGTGATTATGCCGCGAGTACCCGGAGAAGCAGGGTTAAGAACGCTGGAAGTACTAGAGGCAATCAATCTGTCCATTCGTGAGAAGAGAAGGGTGACACTGTGAGAGAGTAAAGGTAAATAAGCACAATCGTTCCATTCAGGAGAAAGTGGGGGTTGGATGAAACAATTGTTTCTGTTCTTATCACTGATTATTGTAGTGATATTTGTAAGCGCTTGCAATGGTTCTTCGTCCAAGGATGAAGTGAAAGTGATGCGCCTTGCAAACGCTACGCCAGATGATCGTTCTTTGAGTAAGGCACTGTATTTATTTGAAGAAAGACTGGAAGAAGAAACGGATGGTTCCATTGATGTAGAGGTGTATACAAACAGTGTTATTGGCGGAGACAGAGAAGTGTTTGAAGGAATGCAGCTGAATACGATTCAGGGAGCTTCTATGTCAACAGGTCCTATCGCCCAATTTGCCGATTCATTCAACGTGTTTGAGCTTCCATTTTTGTTTGCAAATGAGGAGGAGGCTTATGAGGTATTGGACGGGGACGTTGGAGACCGTCTACTGGATGAACTAAACGAGCAAAACGTAATTGGGTTGAATTATTGGGAAAATGGTTTCCGAATGCTTAGCAATAATGTGCGTGAAATCAAGACGGTGGACGATGTCAAAGGGTTGGATATTCGAACGTTGGAAAACGAATGGCATATGGAGCTTTGGAGTGAACTGGGCGCCAATCCGACTCCGATGAACTACGGTGAATTATATATTGGGCTGGAGCAAGGAACTGTGGATGCCCAGGAGAATCCGGTGGGAAATGTGGTAAACAGTCATTTCTATGAAGTACAGGATCATCTGACTGTGACCAATCACATTTACAATGCGAGTCCATTCATGGTTAGTAAACCTTTTTGGGAGTCATTGACGAAAGAAGAACAAGCAGCTGTACAGAGAATTTCTGATGAAGTACAGCAGGAGCAGCGGAAAATGAATCAGCAGGAAGTAGAAGATAGTTTCGCAATCGTGAAAGAGAAGGGTATGAAGGTTACAGAGTTAAGTGAAGAAGAGCTGGAGCGTTTTCGTGAAGCAACTAGTCAGGTTCGTGAGAGATATATAGATAAGTATGGAGATGAGTGGTTAAAACAGATAGAGGCAGAAACCAATTGATAGATCTAAGGGGGTTCCTATGAAGCCTATTCGATGGTTGAACCGGTACGCGGAAGAAAGCATAATGGTTTTTTTGCTGTCTGTAATGGTCGTCATTATTTCAGCTCAAATTATGATGCGTTTTATCTTGGGATCGTCTATTGGATGGTCGGAAGAGTTGGCGCGTTACTGCTTTATCTGGCTTGTTTTTATCGGAATAAGCTATGGGGTTAAAAAGCAGCGGCATATCAAGATAGACGCGATTTTACAAGTGCTGAAAGGAAAGCAGCAGGTAGTCCTCCATATCATCGTGAATTTGTTATTTCTGTTATTCGCGTTATTCCTGTTAGTTTATGGAGGTAAGATCAGTACCCAAATCTTGCTATGGGGGCAGCGTTCACCTGCTTTGGAAGTAAATATGGGGCTTGTCTATATGGCTGCACCCGTCAGCATGCTGCTGACATCCTTACGTATCATACAGCAGCTGCTGCAGCACATCCATATGCTCCGCGGCGGAGGCGGGGATAAGCTGCCTGAAGAAGAACAAACGTCTGTATATTAATGCTGGAAATACGATATTGGGAGAGTGAGAAATGTCTGCAATCATTATGTTTGGCAGCTTTGGTCTCTTACTGTTAGTAAGCGTCCCGATTGGTATTGCACTAGCTTTGTCTTCCATCGCTACGCTGCTTTTCGCCCAAGATATGTCACTGTCGTTTTTGGCTCAGGGGTTAATTACTTCTGTAGATTCCTTTCCGATCATGGCCGTCCCGTTCTTTATATTAGCCGGGGAAATCATGGGGAAGGGAGGACTTTCAAAACGATTGATCAAGGTAGCAGAGTCGGTAGTTGGGAATGTAGCCGGCGGATTTGCGATGACGACGATTATCACATGTCTCTTTTTCGCTGCAATATCAGGTTCAGGACCGGCTACAGTCGCTGCGGTAGGAGGAATCATGATTCCTGCCATGGTCCAGATAGGCTACAGCAAGCAATTCGCAGCTGGCATAGTGGCTGCTGCAGGAACACTGGGAGTAATCCTTCCCCCGAGTATTCCGATGATTGTGTACGGCGTAGCAAGTGGCACTTCGGTTGGCGATTTATTTATTGCAGGTGTGCTGCCGAGTATTCTTATTGCCGCTCTCTTAATGGTCTATGTCTATTTTTATGCCAAGAAAAAAGGATACAGCGGAACCGGAGAAGCTTTCTCGTTAAAGCGCGTGATACGTGCTTTCTGGGATGCTAAATGGGCACTGCTTGTACCTGTGATCATATTAGGCGGAATCTATGGCGGGTTCTTTACGCCAACAGAAGCAGCAGTTGTCGCAGTTGTGTACGGATTAATAGCGGGAGTCTTCCTGTATAAAGAATTGCGACTTAAAGACTTGTACGAAGTGTTTCGGAATGCTGCATTGACGACAGCGACCATTATGCTGATCATTGGAGCTGCTACAGCATTCGGTAAAATCATGATCATTGAACAAATGCCAAGCCGAATTGCCAATGGAATGCTATCCATTTCCGATAATCCTGTTATTCTCATGTCACTTATTGTAATCATGCTGCTTTTCATCGGAATGGTTATGGATACAACGGCAGCAATCATTATTTTCACACCGCTATTGATACCCGTTGGAGTCGAACTGGGATTTGATCCAGTCCATTATGGGATGATAATTATTTTGACGCTGGTCATCGGTTTCATCACACCTCCTATCGGCGTAAATTTATTCGTTGCCAGTGAAATTTCCAGCTTGCCGATTATGAAAATCTCAAAAGCTATCGTTCCTTATATTGCAGTCATGCTGGTTGCTCTAATACTAGTTATCCTCATTCCGGAAATAGCACTGCTCCTGTTAGGCGGGAAGTAAACAACAGCTAGCAAATCAGACCGATTTGCTCAGAGAAATGAACAAACAGAAAGGTTGATCACTTTGAAGGATCAATTTTCTTTAGCGCATCTGACAGCATTAGCATGTCCTCCCCCAACACTCACTTATATTGCAGCCAGGGCAGGCTTTGATTTTGTAAGTATCAGACCGATTTGTATGGGACTGAAAAATGAACCGGATTATAACTTGGCTAGCAACAAGAAAATGCTGAGACAAACAAAAACAGCACTTCGTGAAACTGGTATCCAAGTGTTAGATATAGAGCTGGCCAAAATAGTGGATGGTATGGATCCGAAACAGTACGAACCAGCTTTTGAAGTTGGAGCTGAATTGGGAGCCCGGCATGTGCTTTGCAGTGTTTGGACAGATGATCTGGTATTTGCAACAGATCGGTTTATCCAATTATGTGAATTAGCAAAAACATATCAATTATCGATCGAATTGGAATTTGTTCCTGTGGCATCCATTGCGACGTTAGCGCAGGCGGTCACCATGCTGACCGCCGCTGCTCAGGATAATGCAGGACTGATGATTGATAGTCATCACTTTCATCGTTCAAAGGAAAATGTAAACGATCTCAAAAAAATACCTGCTAATTGGTTTCATATGTTTCACTTATGTGATGCAAGCAAAGAGATCCCAGCATCTAGAGAACAAATGATCCAGATAATGAGAGAGGAACGCCTCTATATTGGAGAAGGCGGTATTCCTATCAAAGAGATATTACGGGAGATTCCGAAGATCCCATATTCTTTAGAGATACCTCACTTGCAGCGAACAAAGGAATTAGGATTCGAGGAATATGCAAGAAGATGCTTACAATCGGCAAAGGAATATATCAGTCTGAATCTGGATGACGTGAACATATACTAGTGTACAAGATTGATTTTTTGAGAGGTGAGTATATGAGTGGACGAAGTGCGTTGGAGCACTATAAAAATGGCGGCGCCTGGTGGGAAACAGAGATTAGTGACATAAAGAAAGATTCAATTATTCATCGTGGAAAACGAATTGAGGATCTGATTGGAAATGTATCTTACAGCCAAATGTTATTCTTTCTGCTGGTCGGCAAGGAACTAACTGAACAGCAAGCTAAATTATTCGAAAGTGTGCTTGTAGCTGGTGCGGATCATGGTCCGCGCGCACCTTCCATAGCGGCAGCAAGAATGGCAGCTACTTGCGGTGTTAGTTTTAATTCGGCAGTTGCAACTGGAATTAATATGCTTGGAGACATTCATGGCGGAGCTGTCGAGGGTGCAATGGAATTGTTATACAAAACGAATGCTGAACTGACTTCTAATAAAAATGCTGTGGCGGATACCTTGCAGCAGTTCCTTGCTGAAGGGAAGAAGCTGCCTGGTTTTGGCCATCAGCTGCATGATCGGGATCCGCGAGTTAGCAGGCTGTACGATTTGGCGCAGCAGGTGATTGATAGCGGAGAAATCACCGGAGATTATCTTTCGATTCTGGAGGATTACCGACAAACGATGTCAGCAGTTAAAAAACGCACGTTTACGATTAACGTTGATGGCATTTCTGCAGCCATTCAGTGTGAGCTCGGTATCCCGGCAGAAGCAGCAAAAGGTATCTTTTCTCTCGCGCGGGGAATGGGAATCGTTGCGCATGCCTATGAAGAACTAATGCAAGGCACTTTGATCAAAGGGCCGTGTCCTAATGAGGAAAAGCTCGTCAAATATACAGGAGATATGCCAGAAGATATGCAGAAGGAGTGATAGGAATGCGAAAGGCCAGACCTTTTGTAAATGGTGTATGGATTGATGATGATCGTGAACCGATCCCGGTGCTGGGTCCTTATAAAAATGAACAAGTTGGCGTTCAAGTCACAGCGAATAAAGCAGAAGTCGACCAGGCGTTGGCAGCAGCCGGTAGCAATAAAAAGCAAATTGCGGCACTTTCACAAGCATTCCGTGCTAAGGTGCTGTATCGGGCTGCGGCTTTGCTGGAAGAACGCAGGGAAGAATTTGCGAACTTGATCGCGAAAGAAGTAGGGAAGGCGCTGAAAAATACACGGGATGAAGTTGCTCGTTCCATAGAGACATTGCAGCTGTCAGCTGAGGAAGCGAAACGACTTTTTGGAGAGACAATTCCGGGAGGAGCTTCAGAGCGAGGAGCATCCTCCATGGCGTTAACTTTTCGTGTTCCTGTAGGAGTTGTTGCAGCTATCACGCCTTTTAACGCACCGCTTAATTTGATATGTCATAAGATCGGACCAAGTTTTGCTGCGGGTAATGTCACCATTCTAAAGCCAGCACCGCAAGCGCCTTTGATTGCGGCTGCACTTGTAGAATTGCTTCTGGAGGCTGGTATGCCGACGCAGGCAATCCACATGATTCTAGGTGAAAAAGAGATAGGCGAGCAGCTCGTTCAGGATGATCGAGTCAATCTTGTTTCGTTCACCGGAGGTGTTCCTGGTGGCAGGCAAATCAGCAAAACAGCGGGCATGAAAAAAGTGTTACTAGAGCTCGGCGGAAATGCGGGAACCATTGTTCATAAAGATGCCAATGTCGAGCGGGCTGCAGCCATTTGTGCGAAAACAGCTTTCAGTAATTCGGGGCAAAGCTGTATTTCCGTCCAGCGTATTTATGTTCATGAACAGATCTTGAAGACATTTGTTGCAGAGCTAAAAGAACGTACAGCAGTGCTTATTGTAGGGAACCCGGAAGAGGAGCGTACAGATGTCGGATGTGTCGTAAATAGACAAACAGCAGAGCGGATCCGCAATTGGATCGATGAAGCTGTGGCAGAAGGTGCAGAGCTCATCCACGGTGGGAATGCGAACGGCGCTTCCATAGAACCGGTAATTCTTCTGCGGCCGAAGAAGCAAAGTAAAGTTGTCTGCCAGGAAGTATTCGGACCGGTAGTCAGTGTGCTGCCATATCACGATTTGGACGGTGCAATCAAAGAAGTGAATGAGTCGGAGTTCGGTCTGCAAGCCGGCATTTTTTCAAACTCACTGGAAGTGATCCGGAAGGCAGCAAAAGAACTGGAGGTCGGCGGTGTTGTCGTTAATGGTTCATCTAACTTCCGTTTGGATCATTGGCCTTATGGCGGCATCAAAAACAGCGGAATTGGCAGAGAAGGTCCCCGATTTGCTGCAGAAGAAATGACGGAAATGAAAATGGTCGTGCTTCAGGATTTGCTGTAACCAAAACAGAAGAGCCAGGAGGATACCTTAGTATGAAAAAGTTGGTTTCGGAGCAGTTAGTCAAATACCTAGAATCTCGTGGTGTGAAACATATATTCGGGCTGTGCGGACACACCAATATAGCTGTGTTGGCGGAATTAGAAAAAAGCACTATCAAGTTCATTAACGTACGCCATGAGCAAATTGCGTCGCATGCAGCGGATGGATATGCCCGAGTAACGAAAAGAGCGGCAGTAGTACTGAGTCACTTAGGGCCAGGTTTAACGAATGCTGCAACAGGAGTTGCCAATGCAGCTTTAGACTCTACTCCTATGGTTGTTATCGCAGGTGATGTGCCGAGTTATTACTACGGAAAACATCCGCACCAGGAAGTAAATATGCACGCTGACGGCGCGCAATATGAAATCTATCGTCCGTTCGTAAAGCGAGCGTGGCGTGTTGATCAGGCTGAGCTTTTCCCGGAAATTCTTCAAAAAGCATTCCAGCTGGCAGAAAGCGGCCGCCCAGGCCCCGTGCTCATATCCGTACCGATGGATATGTTTTCGAAGGAGATTGAGGAAGAAGGCTTCAAGCTGCTCAAGCATCACACTCAGGTAGTGGAAAAACCATCCTTAGATGAAGAAACAGCAGCTCGTATAGTAGAGAAATTAGCTGATGCGAAGCGTCCGGTACTGTATGCCGGAGGTGGCGTGGTGCTGGCCGATGCGGCTGAGGAGCTGCGGAAATTTGTGGAGCATATGAACATACCGGTAGCTCATTCTTTGATGGGAAAAGGTGTCCTGCCAGATGACCATAAACTGACACTTGGGATGACAGGCTTCTGGGGCACAAGCTTTATTAATGAACAAACAAAAAATGCTGATTACATTTTCGGGGCAGGCACTCGCTTTTCAGAAGCGGATTCAAGCAGTTGGTATGATGATGTAACCTTTCATTTTCCGAAAACTAAATTGATTCATATTGATATAGATTCAAATGAAATCGGTCGTAACTACCCAGTTGAAATCGGGGCGGTTGCTGATCTGAAAAAAGCTTTCATCGCACTAAATAGGGTAGCTAAGCGCATATATCCGGACGGTATTAATCGTAATCATCAATTAAAAGAAGAGATCGTATCCTATCGCAAATCATTACGCGAGCGCATTTCAAAAAATGTACACAGCGCATCTTTCCCGATGAAACCAGAACGTATATTGGCTGAGGTTCGTGATGTTCTTCCACGGGATGCCTATCTTACAACTGATGTTGGTTGGAATAAGAACGGCGTAGGACAGCAATTTCCTATATACACACCAGGTTCCATCTTAACACCTGGCGGCTTTGCAACGATGGGCTTCGGTAGTTCAGCTGCTCTTGGGGCGAAAATAGCTGCCCCGGAAAAGGTAGTCGTTTCTCTGATAGGAGATGGTGGATTCGGACAAAATCCTTCTGTGCTCGCAACAGCAAAAGAAGAAAATATCCCAGTCGTATGGGTTGTTATGAATAATAGTGCTTTTGGTACAATCGCCGGTTTGGAAATGGCGCATTATGACACAACATACGGAACGAGATTTCAAATTGACGGTAATAGCTACTCGCCTGACTTCGCCGCAATTGCGAAAGGATATGGCATAAAGGGAATCAAGATTGAAAATGCCGAGCAATTCAAAGGGGCATTAAAAGAAGCAATTGCAGCAAATGAACCTGTTGTGATTGATGTAGCTATGATAAATGAGCCTGTACCGACAGATGGAAAGTGGAATATTAATGATATTTATTCGCCAGATAGCGAAAAGTCACATGTGAGAATTCCTTAAGAAAGGAGGAACAAAATATGCCAACACCATTGGAAGGTATAAAAATTCTGGATGTCTCCACGATGATCGCAGCCCCATTTGGGACGGCATTATTAGGAGATTTTGGTGCGGAAGTTACCAAAGTCGAAATACCAGGACGAGGAGATACATCAAGAAGTGTTGGACCATTTAAAGGAGATGAACCGCTGCGCTGGCCCGGTCTGTCACGAAACAAAAAATCGTTAACACTGGATTTGCATAAGACAGCTGGCGTGGAAATAATGAAAAAGCTGGCAGCGACACATGATATTCTAGTTGAGAATTTTCGCCCTGGCACATTGGAAAAATGGGGAGTAGGCTATGATGTATTGAAAGAGATCAATCCGAATTTAATCATGATACGTGTTTCGGGTTATGGTCAGACAGGTCCATACCGGGAAAAGGCCGGCTTTGGTACGCCAGCGACAGCGTTCAGCGGTTATACGTATTTGCAGGGGTTCACCGATCGTCACCCGGTAAGTCCGCCGTTTTCGCTGACAGATTATATATGCGGAATTTATGTCGCCTTTGCGGCTGTGACCGCTCTCTATCACCGAGACACAAAGGAATCGGGCTCGGGGCAGATGATAGATGTTGCCCTTTATGAATCGGTTTTTCGAATGATGGAATTTCTCGTAGCCGAATACGATCAGCTCGGTAAAATCCGGGAGCGCTCACCAGGTTTAGCTGGACATTCCTCACCGTCCGGAACCTTTAGGACGAAGGATGGCCACTGGGTTGTACTTGTTACGAGCACGGATACAACCTTCAATCGGCTGGCAGCTGCCATGAATCGTAGTGATCTACTGACTGATACGCGTTATCATACCAATGCAAGCCGGCTGGAGAACAATGATAGTATCAACCAAATTGTTGGAGATTGGATTAACGATCATCCGCGTGAAGCTTTATTAAAGAAGCTCGATGGTGTTGGCGTGCCGATAAGTCCAGTATTGAGCATTGCTGATATATTTGAAAATGAACAGTACAAGGCACGTGAAAATATTGTAGAAGTAAAGCATCCGAGACTTGGGAATATCAAAGTACCTGGTATTGTCCCGAAATTTGAAAAGACACCTGGCAGTATACGTTCAGTTGCACCCGATTTAGGTGAAGATAATGAAGAAATTTTAAAAGGGTTAGGTTATTCGCCTCAAGAGATTGAAGCGCTAAAACAAAACGAAGTTATATAAAGTAGTTGCCTGATTCAAATATACTACAACGGCGGCGGAAACAGATTGCGTTAGAGAACTGGATATTGACTGCTGCAGAAATTTAATCAGCAAGGTTTTGGCAGTTGCCAGCCTTGCTATTTTTATTGCGGAAAGTCGTTTGCGTCTTATCAAAATAATCAAGTGATAGCCGATTTTGCTAGGAAGCTATTTTTACTGCTTTACAAAGCAAAGTAAACAATTATAATGAGTATAGATTAATTAACTTAACTTAACTTTTGTATGAACTATTTTGTTTAGTTAAGCATAAATGGTTAAGTGAGCTTCCCGTAGTTCTGTAGCAAAAGGAGAAATGAGTTTTGAAGAAGCCAATAAAAGAACAAAAATCCGTATTAATTATTTTATTAAGCAATTTATTTATCGCATTTTTAGGGATGGGGCTTATCATTCCTGTCATGCCGTCATTCATGGATATTATGCACTTATCAGGTAAGACGATGGGTTATCTTGTCGCTGCATTCGCAGGGGCGCAATTGGTCATGTCTCCATTTGCAGGACGCTGGGTGGATCGTTATGGCAGAAAGAAACTCATTACAGCAGGTTTATTTCTTTTTGCCGTTTCTGAGCTGATTTTCGGCTTGGCAACACATGTATCTTTACTTTACCTATCAAGAATCCTTGGAGGAATTAGTGCTTCCTTCATTATGCCTGGTGTTACTGCATATGTAGCAGATATCACTACAAATAAGGATCGTCCGAAAGCGATGGGGTATTTGTCTGCCGCTATTAGTACAGGTTTTATCATAGGACCGGGTCTTGGTGGTTACATTGCTGAATATGGGATTCGAATGCCATTTTATGTTGCGGCAGTCATCGCATTTTTAGCTTGCTTATTATCTGTTTTCATACTAAAAGAGCCATTGTCCAAGGAACAGCTGGCTGAAATTGCAGCCAGTAAAAAGGGGACTAGTTTCCTGGGTGACTTGAAAAAATCATTGAATCCAATCTACTTCATTGCGTTTTTTATTGTGTTTGTCCTCGCATTCGGTTTGTCAGCATATGAAACTGTGTTCAGTCTGTTTTCTGATCACAAGTTTGGATTTACGCCAAAAGACATAGCGTTAATCATTACTGTTAGTTCAATCTTTGGTGTAATTGTACAGGTGCTGCTGTTCGGAAAAATGGTCGATGTTATGGGAGAAAAGAAGTTGATACAGCTATGCTTGATTATCGGCGGTGTTTTAGCAGTTGTTTCGACCGTGATTTCTAGCTTCCTATTAGTTCTGACAGTAACGTGTTTTATCTTCCTTGCATTTGATCTGCTGCGTCCGGCATTGACAACATTTCTATCAAGAACTGCGGGCAAGGAGCAAGGTTTTGTAGCTGGAATGAATTCAACATATACAAGTTTAGGTAATATAATTGGTCCTGCACTTGGTGGAATATTATTCGATATAAACATTCACTATCCATATCTATTTTCGGCGGTGATTTTAATTATTGGTCTCGCAATTACCTTCATATGGAAAAGTAACAATCAGCAGGAATCAATAATGGAGAACTAATATCCGTATTTACCTATTTTCATAGTTACAAGCAAGTTTATAGTTTTCTTCCAAGTTGTATGTTCCTTATGGGTAAGCACATGCATACTTTCGTTCCGACGCTCATATAATTCTGCGTTGGATAAAAACGAAAGAGGTGGGAAGCGTATGTTTTTTCACATCAAAGAACTGCAATATCACGCGAAGCCATCAAAGCCGGATCCGGTTTTCGCAAGACAGCTGCAGGAAGTATTGGGCGGACAGTACGGTGAAATCAGCGTTATGATGCAATATTTGATGCAGGGGATGAACACAAGAGGAGCGGAGGATAAATATAGAGATCTTCTCTTTGATACAGGCACTGAGGAGATGGCTCATGTGGAGATGCTCGCTACAATGATAGCGAGGCTTCTGGATGACGCCCCTTTCGAGGATCAGAAGAACGCTTATGAATCAGATCCCGCACTGAATGCTATTATAGGGGGATCGAACCCGCAACATGGAATTGTAGCTGGCCTTGGAGCTATGGCAGCGGATGCAGCAGGTTATCCTTGGAATGCTAAATATATTATCTCTAGTGGAAATCTCCTTGCTGACTTCCGGGCAAATTTGAATGCCGAATCCCAAGGGCGTCTGCAAGTGACACGCCTTTATGGAATGACAGATGATCCTGGTGTACGAGATATGCTGTCTTTCCTTATCGCGAGGGATACAATGCACCAGAATCAATGGATTGCTGCAATTAAAGAACTAGAAGAGCGTGAAGGGGATATTGTCGTACCTACGACGTTCCCGAGAAAACTGGAGAAGAGCGAAGTTGCATATACACTATTCAACTTCTCACGAGGCGATGCAAGCTCAAAAGGTCGTTGGGCAAGCGGACCGAGTATGGACGGCAGAGGTCAGTTCAATTACGTAGCGGAGCCAGAACCGTTTGCAGGTGCACCAAAGCTCAAGCCGGCACCATTTCTCTTTCATGATACGCCGCCAAAATCAATGATGTAATTATGTCAGACGTACAGGCTGCTGCCTGACGTCTTTTTATTTAGGTTGCTGTCGTCAGCATGCCACTTCTTGTCCGCATATTATGCAGTACAAGAGGGAGGTGTTACATATGGATCCGATTCAAAATGAAACGATGTATCAAGTGCTGGTATTTTCGACGATCCTTGCCCCAATTGTGACTGCATTAATGGAACTGCTGAAGCGGAGTCTTCCCCGATTGCTACCCTATCATGCATTGCTTAGCCTCGTTGTCGGTGCAGTGCTAGGAGCTGCAGCATATCCGTTTACAGACTTTGAGCTCACAGCAAGGCTTTGGGCAGGCGGCCTTGCTGGACTGGCAAGTGCTGGTCTGTATAATTCGTTCTCCTCAAGAAAACATCCGCCAGACAAATAGTTTAATGAAGTAACAAATAGGCTAATAGATAGTAAAAGTTGTTGATGGAGGTCTACTCATGAAAAAACTATTCTTAACCTTTCCTATTTTGTTACTAATCCTCTCTGCATGTGGGTCACAATATGATCCCGAGATTGAACAAGTAATAGAATTAGAGAACGAGCATCTTTCTGACATAGGGGATGATGTGAATCTGACTCGTGACACTACTAATTTTTATGTATATGCGGATGGCGGGTATGTAGAAATCCGTTATGATAATTCTGCTGGTGAAGAGCAACAGGCAGTATATGAGGAAGTAGATGAAGATAATTATGAGCGTCATGATGGGATGCCGGAAGAAGCAGAGAACCTGACAAGGGAATATGAGGAAGAAAATAAGTAACCGATTCGACGGGCTTCAGCAGAAGCCCGTCATTTTTGTGTTGAATGGATAAAAACGAGGTGGTCTGTCCATTGTCCGTTTTCAAAAATAAAGCCTTTGCGAATGCATTCATAATGCATGCCAACGCTTTTTGCAAGGGCAATTGATTGCGGATTATCCAAATTAATATGGGCCTCGATCCGCTGATAGTGAAGCTGAGAGATTGCTGTATCAAGTGCCAAACGGACTGCGGCCTTGCCATAGCCTTTTCCCCAGTATTGATTATGGATCGTATAGCCGATCCTTCCCCACTGAAAGTGATCACGTGCTAATGTAGAAAAATCAATCATGCCAAGATGTGCGCCATCCGCCACCCTGAATACAGCAAAAATATAAGCTTTGTCATCAGCAGCGAGCTGCTGATGCTTGTCCACTAAAGCAGCAAACCATGAGTCTGTACAATCCGTCATGTCGAGCAGCCCTGGATCATGAGTATGCTGAGACAGCTTACGTCTGCTGAAACCGCTGAACCATTTTGTGTAATCCTTTTTACGCAGTGGGCGTATTGAAATGCCATTTGCACATGCCACATAATCAAAAGTCATCGTGCACTCCTCCTTTTCTCCACTATATCATCAAATTCCATGTTTGCCCCTGGACATATTCACCATACACATACGATATACCATGCATAACTTATAACTGTAAGCTGATTACAAACAACAAGGAGGAATTTCTAATGGGTAAACATTGGAACGGAAGAGGTAAAAAGAAAGGCGGTCATTCTCCATCAAATGGAAATGGAGGATTAGATGTTGATGTAAATGTAGAAGAAGAATCCGTAGAATCAGAAAGCAAATCAAAAAACATCAACATCGCAAAAGTTTATAAAGCTGGTATTTCCCATGTGCACGTAAGAGTTAAAGCAACAGCAAATGATGAAGTTGAATTTGATAATGAATACGATGGAGATGACAAGCACGACAAGCACGACAAATGCAAAAAACACGACCACAAGAAAGACGATAAATGCGACAAAGATGATAAGTGGGACGACGATTTCGAATATTAATTAAAAAGGAGAAGAATAATGAGCTATATTAGAAAATACGAAAATAAAAATCCTTTCTCAGGCAGCAGAAACGATAACCAATCCCAAGTTGCACATAGCGGAAATTCAGATGTTGATGTCAAAGTAGAAGTAGATACTATGCCGATTGCATATGCAATGCTTTGTTCCTTGCTTGCAACAAAACAAGTATCAGAACATGAATTTAACAATGCCGTACAAAATTTGAAGAATCTCGTGTATGATGATTTACAACTTAATGGTAATCATGATAATGATCCGGAAACAGCTAAAATCTATCAAATAAAATAGTGATATAAAAAAGCATCCCGCCAGGCGCGGCTGCCAAAGGCGGGATTGCTGCTATAGCTATCTGCTGTATAATATGAGAACAATCGCCCTAATGTTACGAGTCTGCTCATGTTCTTCTCCTAGCCAGCCTGAAATTAGGCTGGCTTTTTACATCGAAAAAGCGCCCCTAAAAGGAGCGCTTTTTTTACAAGGCTGCAGGGCCTTGTTTACCTGTATTAATATCAATCGTTTGTTGGATAGGATAGACGAATATCTTTCCGTCACCAGCTTTCCCAGTATGGAGTGCACTAGTAGCTGCTTTGATGACATCATCGACTGGAACTGCACTGACGACAATCTCAATCTTAAGCCGATCGAATACATTCTGCACTTTCTTGACACCGCGGTATAGCTCTGTGTAGCCTTCCTCTAGACCGCATCCTTGTACATGGGAGAAAGTCATGCCTGATACTCCGATTTCAGCCATTTTCATTTTGAATGCTTCAAGATCTGCTGAGTTCCTAGTGATAATCTCAACCTTGAACATGTCACTCATATACCGTTCCTCCTTATAGTTTAATCCTGGTAAGCGCGCTCGCCGTGCATTGTCAGATCCAAACCTTTTGCTTCTTCATCATCTGTAGCACGTGCTTTGAAGATGAGGTTGACGATTGTAATCAGGATAAATGTCACCACGCCGACAAAGGCGAATGTCGCGATGATGGCAACTACCTGTCTCCATAATAAATCAATACCGCCGCCGTAGAAAAGACCGTTGTGCTCAACAATTGCATTAATGGAATCGCTAGCGAACAAGCCAGTTGCGATGCCGCCCCACGTACCGCCGATAGCGTGCAGACCAAAGGCATCTAGTGCGTCATCGTAACCAAGCTTTTGTTTCAGCCAGCCAACGCCCCAGAAACAAACGATACCGCCAATGAAACCGATAGGAATGCTTGCAATTGGAGAGACGAAACCTGCAGCAGGAGTGATTGCTACAAGACCGGCAATCGCACCGGATACCGCTCCCAATAGTGTCGGCTTTTTGTTGATGGCCCATTCAATAATCATCCAGCCTAGTACACCAGAAGCAGCTGCAGTATTCGTATTGATGAAGGCATACATTGCTACATCATCGAAAGCAAGCTCACTACCGACGTTGAATCCGAACCAGCCGAACCAAAGCAAAGCGCCGCCAATCAAGGTGAAGATCAGGTTATGCGGTGCAGTTGAGCCGGCGTTTTTTCGTTTGCCAATGACGATGGCAACAACCAAACCTGCAAGACCGGAAGAAATGTGAACAACGTTTCCGCCTGCGAAATCGAGTGCGCCCATTTCCGCAATCCAGCCGCCGCCCCATACCCAGTGTGCAAGCGGGGAGTAGACGATAAGGACCCATAGAACTGTAAATAAGATGAATGCAGGAAAACGAATACGTTCTGCATAAGCGCCAGACACGATTGCAGTTGTCAGAATCGCGAATGTCATTTGGAACATCATGAATAAATTGAATGGAATAGTGTGTCCTTCAGCCGGCTCGAAACCGACATTAGTAAGCCCGAAGAAATCCAAGCCTCCAATAATTCCGTTACCTGGTGAGAACGCCAGGGAAAAGCCAATGATAATCCAGATGATCGACACAATTGCCATTGTCGTAAAGCTGTGCATCGCTGTGCTCAGCACGTTCTTACTTCTTACTAACCCGCCGTAGAAGAGTGCGAGTGCTGGTGTCATCAACCATACTAAGACGGTTGCGACAAACATGAATACCGTATTAGCCATATCCATTTTCTCTACCCCCTGTGTTTATCTTTAATTGTTTGAAAATTTAAATCTTTACTCATTATATAAGCGTCACGCAAAAAAATGTAACAAACTTGTCAGGTTATCTTACGTGAATATTTCTGACCAACTCATGTAAGTGTTTTCAGGGCTTTTGTCATGAAGCGTTACCTAAAATAGGACGGAATTTATGGCAAATGGGAAATTTGGGGTGGTTTGTACTTCTTTGCAACGGGAATAGATAGATAGCTGCGAAGATGTCCTGCATCGGAAGTTTGACAATAATTGTAAAGCATGATAAGATAGTTAACGTATTCGATGTTTGAGTAACTTTATCGAATATCATTGGCATTCTGCTATAGTTTTAATTAGAAGTACTTATTCAGACTGGAGCGGCCTAGGAGCCGTGAGGATGCAATAGAGGTAGGGATTGCATCGTTTAAGTGAAAACTACCATGTGGAACAAGTACCGCGGCAGGAGGATGTATTAGGTATCCTCTACTTACAATAGAAAAGTTACATTTTAGCCCCGCATTGGCAGCAGCTGATGCGGGGCGTCCAAATTTCTAAGGATACATACGGCGTAAATGGAAATTTCAGAATTTATAGTTGACTGATAATTTAACCCATGCTACAATCCTGTTAACAAATAAATAGCAAGCTCTTATCAAGAGAGGCGGAGGGACTGGCCCGACGATGCCCGGCAACCTGCAAGCAGAAATGCTTATAAGGTGCTAATTCCTGAAAGTGCGTATGCACTTTAGAGATGAGAGAGACAAGTCGGTACATATTGCCACCCTGTCCTCTCAGGGTGGCTTTTTTATTTGAGGGGAGGAAGCGTACGGAACATGGAGTCAGAACAGTCATACCAAACCGGCAAACTTCTCATAGGTGATATCGAGCTTGAATCAGGTGAGATCCTCCCGCAGGTGGAAGTAGCTTATGAAAGAAGTGGCCCTGAATCAGGAGAAACGGTGCTTATCTGCCATGCGCTGACAGGAGATCAATTTGCGGCCGGTACTGGTACAGATCCAGGCTGGTGGAGCGGATTGCTGCAGCCAGGAGGGTTTATCGACACCAGCCGGTATAAAATAATTACATTCAATGTGCTGGGCGGCTGCAACGGCACAACATGTGCCTTATCGGCAGATCCAGTTTCAGGTGATAGGTATGCGGCAGCTTTTCCAGCTATTACGATCCGTGACATGGTTTCAGTTCAGCGCATTGCGTTGAAGAAACTAGGAATCTCTCATTTGAGAGCTGTGATCGGCGGATCATTAGGTGGAATGCAAGTACTAGAATGGGGTGTCATGTACCCGGATTTCATGGATGTACTGATCCCTTTGGCGGCAACTCCTTACGTAAGTGATTATGCAATCGCCTATAATCACTTAGCCAAGACAGCTATCACTTCCGATCACAATTGGAACAATGGTAATTACACAGCAGATAAACCACCTGCCGCTGGTCTCGGACTTGCAAGGATGGTAGGAATGCTTACTTACCGTTCCGATCACCAATATAATGAACGCTTCCGCCGCGCTGCATCCCGCAGGGACGATGCAGCATATGAAGTGGAATCATATTTGAATTACCAAGGAGAGAAGCTCGTCAATCGCTTTGATGCCAATTGTTATGTGACATTATTAGAGGCGATGAACAGTCATGATATCGGCAGGGGAAGAGGAGGATGGCAGTCTGCTGCTCAAAGTATAAAGGCAATTGTACTGACATTCGGCTTCTCCAGAGATTTGCTGTTTCCGCCTGAAGAGATTGAACGCTTTGCAGCAGCAGTTCCGGGTGCCCGTCATGTAGACGTTAAAACAATCTATGGACACGATGGCTTCCTGCTCGAATTTGAAAAATGGGGACATCATATCCGTCAGGTGCTTCAGCAGCCTATGAAAATTTCATAATAGCTTATCAAGAGAGGCGGAGGGACTGGTCCTATGATGCCCGGCAACCTGCAAGCAGCAATGCTTGGAAGGTGCTACTTCCAGCAAACAAAGAGTTTGAGAGATAAGAAGTTCCATGCTTATGCAGCAGCTTCTTATCGGAAGCTGCTTTTTTCATCTATATATATAAATTGGAGGAATGACAAAATGACAGATCAAGTATATAAAGCAGAGACATTAGCATTACACGGCGGGCAAGCTCCAGATCCGACAACAGGTTCAAGAGCAGTTCCGCTTTATCAAACGACTTCTTACCTTTTCCATGATACAGATCATGCAGAGCGTCTATTCGCCTTGGATGAGCCGGGTAACATTTATTCCCGTATCGGCAATCCTACAGTCGATGTTTTGGAAAAACGGATTGCGTTGCTCGAAGACGGCGTTGCAGCAGTCGGCGTTGCTTCTGGTATGGCAGCAATCAGCTACAGCATTCTCAATCTGGCAGCCGCTGGAGATGAAATCGTAGCAGCGACCAATTTGTATGGCGGAACGTATAATCTATTTCAAACGACACTTCCGCGCTATGGAATCAACGTAAAATTCGTTGATCCAACTGATCCGGAAGCTTTCCGTGCAGCGATTACAGACAAAACGAAGGCTGTATTTGCTGAAATTATTGGAAACCCGAGTCTGCATGTGCTAGACGTAGAAGCAGTAGCAAAAGTGGCGCACGATGCCGGTATTCCGCTAATCGTCGACAGTACGTTTGCTACACCGATTTTGAGCAAACCGATTACACTTGGAGCTGATATTGTTGTTCACAGTGCGACGAAGTGGATTGGCGGTCATGGTACTTCTATAGGGGGATTGATTGTAGACGGAGGCAGGTTTGATTGGAATTCACCGAAATTTCCGACATTCACAGAACCGGATCCAAGCTACAATGGCATCCGCTATGCATTTGATTTCGGCACACTTGCTTTCAGTACGAAATTGCGCGTGCAATTGCTTCGTGATTTAGGCGCTGCGCTTAGTCCGTTTAATGCATGGCAGCTGATTCAGGGGCTTGAGACTTTGCACTTGCGCGTTGAGCGCCATGTACAAAATGCAGAAAAGCTTGCGACTTATCTTGAACAGCATCCGGCAGTTGATTGGGTTGCTTATCCAGGACTCAGCAGCCATCCATCCTATGAAATAGGAAAGAGAGTACTTCCATCCGGTACTGGTTCCATTGTTAATTTTGGTATTAAGGGCGGCAGAAAAGCTGGTGCTACACTGATCAATAATGTTGCACTTTGGTCACACGTTGCCAATGTGGGAGATGCAAAATCATTGATTATACATCCAGCATCGACCACACATCTTCAGCTGGATGCAGAAGGGCTCGCAGCTACAGGAGTGAAAGAAGAATTGGTGCGCTTGTCCGTTGGAATAGAGTCAGTGGATGATCTTATCCATGATTTGGACAGAGCGTTGGAAAAAGCGACGGGAATCCGTTCTGAATCACGGAAAATTGTCATCAATGATGAAGCCGTTATTCGGGAAGCGCTAGGCAGTGCGACAGATGCAACTGGCCGTCAAAAAACGATCGCTGTAGTGGGCTTGAGCAGTAAGGAACAGCGCCCAAGCAACCGTTTGGCACGGAAGATGCAGCGACTCGGATACAAAATCATTCCGGTTAACCCTGCTGAAACGAGTGTATTGGGAGAAAAGGCTTATCCCGATTTGACAAGCGTGCCTGAGAAAATCGATATCGCTCAGATTTTCCGCAGTCCCGAAGCTGCTGTAGAACTAGCTAAGGAAGCAGCTGAAGTACGTCCAGAAATCTTCTGGCTCCAAGAAGGTGTCGTTTCGCAGGAAGCCGCAGCTATTGCGAGAGAAGCAGGATTGGAAGTTGTTCACAATCGCTGCACATACAAAGAAGCACAGCGCTTGCGCGGTACGATCAGCACGTATGCCTGTGAACTGGATAACAAAGGAGTAACGATTGATGAATAAGATTCCCCTTATAGATAAAAGAAGTTTACTAGCTTTACTTAGTTTGGTTGTAATTGTTTTTCTGGCAGCTTGCGGGAACTCAAGCAGTGCATCCGGTGAACTGAAACAGATTCGTTTGGATTATGCCTACTACTCCCCAGCAAGTCTGGTGATAAAAAATAAAGGATGGGCAGAAGAAGCATTTAAGGATTCTGACATCGAAGTGACTTGGACACTCAGCCAAGGATCTAATAAAGCGCTGGAATTTTTGAACAGTAACAGCGTAGATTTCGGTTCTACAGCAGGCAGTGCCGCCTTGCTTGCCAAGGCGAACGGCAATCCGATTCAAGGTATATATCTGGCGTCTAAACCAGAATGGACAGCATTGGTTGCGGCAAAGGATAGCGACATTAAAGATCCGGCAGACTTGAAAGGGAAGAAAGTTGCCGCGACTGTCGGAACCGATCCGTATATCTTCTTGCAGCGTACTTTGCAGGAAGCTGGTTTGGATGAGCAGGATGTCGAAATCGTCAATCTGCAGCATGCAGACGGAGCTAGCGCTCTTCTCTCAGGTGATGTAGATGCATGGGCAGGACTTGATCCGCATATGGCAAAGCTTGAATTGGAGAATGACGCACAGCTTTTCTATCGTAACGAAGATTTCAACACATACAATTTCCTGAATGTTCGGGAAAAATTCGCTGAAAATCATCCTGAAGAAGTGAAAGAAGTCTTGAAACTTTATGACAAAGCAAGAGCATGGATCGAAGAGAATCCAGAAGAGACAGCAGAGATTGTTGCTAAAGAGGCGGGTATCAGCCAAGAAGTTGCTGCAAAGCAGCTGGAACGAAATGATTTCTCTGAATCTGTACCTAGCGATACACAGCGTGAGATTCTGAATCAGTCAGGTGCTGTTCTGGAAAAGGCGAATCTATGGAAAGGCAACAAAGATGTAGCGGAAACGGTTGATGCTTATATTGAACCGAAATTCGCACAAGAACTTGGAGAGGAATGATGATTTATGTGGAAGAAATTACGGACACATCCTGTACTGCTCGGTTCACTGCTGCCGATCGTATTACTGGCAGCATGGGAGATTCTGAGCAGGGCAGGGGTCATTCCTGCCTATCAGCTGCCTGCGCCTAGCGCTATTTTATCTACCATTATTACATACTTGCAGGATGGCTCCCTGCAGGATCATGTATTACTTACTGTTTACAGGCTGTTCGTTGGTTTCATCATTGGAACTATCGCAGCGATCCTATTGGGAACACTTGTCGGCTATTCTGAACTTGCAGAACGGTTTTTCGATCCGCTGATTCAAGCATTTCGTTCCATCCCGTCGCTAGCATGGGTTCCGCTATTCATCCTTTGGATGGGAATTGGTGAAACATCGAAAGTGACATTAATTGCAGTCGGTGTGTTCTTCCCTGTTTATTTGAATATCGTTGATGGTATTCGCGGAGTGGATCGAAAACTGATTGAAGTAGGCAGAATGTATGGCCTCGATGGGGTAGCGCTAGTAAGAAGAATTATTCTTCCGGCGTCGCTGCCGTCTTTCCTTACCGGTTTACGAAGCGGTCTCGGTTTAGGATGGATGTTCGTTGTTGCTGCAGAGATCATGGGTGCCAGCCAAGGGCTTGGCTATCTGCTTATATTAGGGCAGAACACATACGCTCCCGATGTAATTATTGCCAGTATCTTCTTGTTTGCCCTGCTCGGTAAATTGACAGATTGGGTGCTGAAGATCATTCAGAAGCGATCGCTTCATTGGCAGGATACAGCATTAGCGAAATAACGAGGGAGGAATCAGCATGACATTACAAGTGAAAGCGCTCGGAAGACGCTTCGGGGAAAAACAAGTATTGCAGCAAGTGGATTTCTCTGTCGGAAAAGGAGAAATCGTAAGTCTGCTCGGTACAAGCGGCTGCGGCAAGAGTACGGTCCTGCGGGCTCTTGCGGGTCTTGATTCGGATTATGAAGGGAAAATCAGCATCCCTTCCGATCAGCGTGTTGGATTTATATTCCAGGAGCCGCGACTCTTGCCTTGGAAAACGGTCTTAGCTAATGCCACGTTCGGCTTAAAGGGAGACCGTAAAGAAAATGAGGAAAAAGCACGGCGGTATTTGGAGCTTGTCGGACTAAAAGAAGCAGAAAAGCTCTATCCACGTGAGCTCTCTGGCGGTATGGCACAGCGGGCAGCTATTGCGCGTGCGCTTGTGACAGAGCCTGATATCCTCTTGCTGGATGAGCCATTCAGCGCACTGGATGCATTTACCAAAATGCAGCTGCAAGAGCTTCTTTTGAAGATTTGGGAAACATTTGGTACAACGATTATCCTCGTTACGCATGATATCGATGAAGCCTTATATTTGAGTGATCGTGTCTTGCTCTTGCAAGGGCGTCCATCTACTTTGGCCAAAGATTTGAAAATAGCTTTAACAAGACCTCGCTCTCGCGGAAGTGCAGCTCTAGGAAAATGGAAAGAAGACATACTTGATCTACTGGAAGGGAAGGAACAGACATATGACTACAGCCTTGTCACCGAAATCGGACAGAAAGCATAATCTTTCAAGCTATCAAGAAGCACTGAACAACCATGATTGGAAAGTGCTAGAAGAGGAGCTTCTCGGTAGGAAAGATGGCAGATGTAACGCATCTTATGAAGCTGTTGACCGCCATGTGGAGGAAGGATATGGATCAAAAATAGCATTGCATTATGTGAAAGATGGGCTGCTGCAATCCAGTTTGACATTCGAACAGCTGCAGCAGAAAATTGAGCATTATGCGAAGGTCCTCCGCTCACGTGGAGTAGAGAAGGGGGACCGCGTTTTTATCTTTCTTCCGAAAAACCCGGAATGCTACATTGCTATTCTGGCAACCATCCGTGTTGGAGCGATTGCAGGTCCGCTGTTTGAAGCGTTCATGGAAGATGCTGTACGTGATCGGATCAATGATTGCGACGGTACACTGCTGATAACGGACCAGGACTTGATTAACCGAGTTCCAGCCGAGGATATTCCTTCCTTGCAGGAGATTCTTTTAATAGAAGAAATTGATGAAGCTGAACCGGAAGCAGATGTTTCAGGAGAAGTAGAATGGGTCGACAGAGAAGACGGTCTTCTGATCCATTATACGAGCGGATCGACTGGTAAACCAAAGGGCGTTCTGCATGCTCATCGTTCTTTCATCCACCATGCTGTATCCGGCAAATGGGTGCTCGATGTTCAAGATGATGATGTGTATTGGTGCACGTCCCATCCTGGCTGGGTGACTGGCAGTGTCTATGGCTTGTTCGCGCCATGGCTGAACCGCGCAACAATTGTTATCCAAGGAGGACGATTCCAAGCAGAATCATGGTACAAAATCATTGAAGAGCTTAAAGTGACAACACTATATAGTGCACCTACTGCTTTCCGCCTTCTCAAGGCAAAAGGAGATTTGTACAGAGATTATGATTTATCCAGCTTGCGCCATATTCTTAGTGTCGGAGAACCGCTTAATCCGGAAGTCATCACATGGGCATGGGATAACTTGCAGCTTCGTATCCACGATACGTGGTGGATGACAGAAACAGGCGGACATATTATCGTCAATCTGCCTTCCGAGCCAATTAAACCAGGCTCAATGGGACGCGCATTCCCAGGCATTCAGGTTGGTATCCTGGATGAAGAAGGGAATGAGCTGCCAGCGAATTCAATTGGTCAGCTTGCCGTTAAGACACCATGGCCGGGTCTTATGCAGGATATCTGGGGCGATCGAGGGAAATATGAAAGTTACTTTGTTTATCCTGGCTGGTATATTTCCGGGGATTTAGCGCTGAGGGATGAAGAGGGCTATATCTTCTTCCAAGGAAGAAATGACGATATGATTAATTCCTCCGGTGAGCGAATTGGTCCATTCGAAGTAGAAAGCAAGCTGATTGAACATCCTGCTGTTGCAGAAGCGGGTGTAATCGGAAAACCGGACCCTGTTCGCGGGGAAATTGTCAAAGCTTTCATTACGCTGCGTGATGGCTATGAGGAGACACCGGAGCTGCTGGAATCTTTACGATTGTTTGTCCGTAAGAATCTGGCCGCTCATGCTGCGCCAAGGGAAATCGAAGTAATGACAGAGCTGCCGAAAACACAGATTAGCGGTAAGATCCTGCGTCGGGAATTGAAGCAGCGCGAGCTGGAGATACAGTTGGCATCAGAAACACCTTCCAAATAAGGAAGGTGTTTTTTCTGGGTTATTACTGTAAGTCAGATTTCTGAGATTATTAATATAAGTGATCAAGGGTCCATGATGTAAAGCAACGAAAGAAGTTAGAGGATTTGTCAGTTTCTTTGAAAACGCTTCCTTTTAAATTGATAAAATACTTACTAAACATTAAGAAAATAAGCACATGTGAGGTTATTATAGTGACGGAAAAATATTTTTGACTTTTTTAGGTAAAGCTCTTTACATTCCAGAAAAAAGGATTAATATAGAGTGAGTTTGATTTTAACGAAAAGGAGAATGTCTGTTGGGTAACCCAACTTCTACATCTGAGCAAACGTTGTTTCGCATCTCTTGGCCGCTGTTTATTGAATTAGCACTTCATATGGGAATGGGTATTGTTGCTACACTGATGCTGAGTCATTACTCAGATTTAGCTGCTGCCGGAGTCGGCGTAGCGAATCAGTTGATTAGCATTTTTATTTTGGTTTTTAATGTCACTTCTATTGCTTCTATGATCATCATCGGCCAGAAGCTCGGTGCAGAGGATTTGGCGCATGCTCGACAGACTGCTCGGACAGCTTTCGGTATGAACTTCTGGTTTGGTTTGATCGTATCTGCTGTCGTCGTTCTGTTCGGTTCTGTATTTTTAAGTTTCTTCGATTTGAAAGGTGAGACACTCGCTTATGCGACCACCTTCGTGAAAATATGTGGTGCGTCTTTATTCTTAGAATCATTATCTTTGACTCTTAGTGCGATTCTCCGGGCGAACGGCCGGACTAAAGTCTCCATGGTTGTTGCAGTTCTGATGAACGTGCTAAGTGTATTTGGTTATTTGGTTGCCATCTTTGGATTGTTTGGCTTACCAATCACTGGGGTTGTCGGTGTATCCTGGACAATTGTGATTGCACGTATTTTTGCAGTTGTTGTATTGTTCTACTTTGTTTCTCGTTATCTGGCAATTCGTTTTACAGGTACGCATTTGATTAAACTGAACATGCAAGATATCAAGGACATCCTAGTTATCGGTGTTCCTTCGGCAGCAGAAAACCTATCTTATCAATATTCCCAGATTGTTATCACAGCAATCGTAGCGAATTTTGGTGATGCTTCACTTGCTGCTCGTGTATATATTAATAATATATCCATGCTTTGTTACTTGTTCACACTATCCATTGCAGAAGGTACGCAGCTGCTTGTATCCCGCTATATCGGGGGTAAGCAGTACGATCGAGCATTGAAACGTGGCTTGCGTACACTGAAAATTGCTATGATAGCATCCTTCATCGTTTCAATGGGCTTTGCATTAACTGGAGCACCTATTCTGCAAATGTTCACAGATGACCCGGCTATTTTGGCAGTTGGTATCCCGATTTTATGGGCAGTTGCCTTCACTGAGCCTGGCCGTGCTATGAATATTGTTTTGATGAGTTCACTCAAATCGGCTGGTGATGCAAAATTCCCAGCGATTATCGGAGTCATCAGCATGTGGGGGATTGCTGTACTTCTTAGCTACACACTTGGTGTATCCTTCGGTCTCGGTTTACTCGGAGTCTGGATTGCGATGGGCGTAGATGAATGGTTCCGCGGCTTCTTCGCTTACCGGAGATGGCGTTCCCGTCCTTGGGAAAAGAAAGAACAGGCAGCGGTTCCAGAAACTGCATTAACCTAATATAATAGAAGAAAGGCATCGACACACGTGTCGGTGCCTTTTTGTTATGAAATTGTTAAGTTAAATAAATATGTGAATTAATTGTTTTTTCGGTTGTTTTAAGTTGAATATATGAAGCCGTACTGTTATGATGAATTTGCAAGAGGAATTTTTTTTATAGCAAGTGGGACAATAAATGACATACTGGGACTTTTTTGACCCATTGAGCTTTATGAAGAAGGGGTATGTTATGCGATCGGTAATAGATCTACAAAAGAAGCTTTTCCCGGATGTTCTGGCAATTATGCAGCGAAGATACGGAATCCTGCAGTTTGTCAAAACAATGGGACCGCTGGGACGTCGCACACTTGCTGAAAACATGAATCTTGCAGAACGGGTCGTCAGAGGTGAAATTGACTTCCTTCAGAACCAAGGAATGATCTATATCACCACAAAAGGGGTACAGATTACCGATGAAGGATTGGAAGTTCACGAGCAATTAGAAGCTTTTATGCTCGAAGCCTCTGAAATAAGTGTTTTGGAACAGCGTGTCCGGGAAACACTAGGAATAGATAATTGTATTGTTGTCCCCGGTAATAGTGATACCCAAGATTGGGTAAAACAAGAGATGGGAAAACGGTGTGCACAGCTTCTGGAAGGTATGCTGCATCCGAACTATACGGTTGCAGTGACAGGAGGCACCACCATGGCCGCGCTGGCAGCAGCGATGCCGCCGATTCATACAGCTGAAAATGTCATGTTCGTGCCTGCCCGCGGCGGTATTGGTGAGCAGGTGGAAAACGAAGCGAATACGATTTGTGCTGCTATGGCGAAGCGAGCCAGGAGTCAGTACCGGCTGTTGTATGTTCCTGATCCTATCGGGGAAGAATCTTATCAGACAATTATCGAAGAGCCTTCCGTTAAGGAAGTTCTGTCCATCATCAACCGTTCGAACGTGGTTATCCACGGTATCGGTGACGCCATGACAATGGCGGAGCGGAGACGGACGCCTGCGCCGCTTGTCGAGCAGATTAAGAGCGGTGTTGCAGTAAGTGAGGCATTTGGTTATTACTTCGATGCTGAGGGGAATGTAGTCCACCGTGTACGGACGGTTGGATTGCAGTTAGAGGACTTAGATAAAGCAGAACATGTAATAGCTATTGCAGGCGGTGCCTCGAAAGCCCGTGCAATCGCCTCATACTTCAAACTGGGAAGAAACAATCTCCTGGTGACGGATGAGGCGGCAGCGAACCAGTTAATAAAGGGATATTAAACCCTTTAATCATTCAGTTATTACAAGGAGGAAATTTTTCATGACAGTAAAAATTGGTATTAACGGTTTTGGACGTATTGGACGTAACGTATTCCGTCAAGCGCTAGCTAACAGCGAAGCAGAGGTAGTTGCAATCAACGACCTTACAGATGCGAATATGCTTGCCCATTTGTTAAAGTATGATTCTGTACACGGTGTCCTTGATGCAGAAGTATCCGTAAACGGCAAAAACCTAGTTGTTGACGGTAAAGAGATCAAAGTTCTTTCTGAGCGCGATCCTGCTAACCTTGGCTGGGGAGATCTTGGTGTAGAAGTAGTAGTTGAATCTACTGGTATTTTCACAAATGGTGAAGATGCGAAGAAACACGTTGAAGCAGGAGCGAAAAAAGTTATCATCTCTGCACCAGCTAAAGGCGAAGACCTTACTGTCGTAATGGGCGTTAACGAAAACAGCTATGATCCATCTGAGCATACTGTACTTTCAAACGCTTCTTGTACTACTAACTGCTTGGCTCCGGTTGCAAAAGTACTTCATGATACATTCGGAATCAAACGCGGTCTAGTAACAACTGTTCACGCGTATACAAATGACCAGCAAATTCTTGACTTGCCGCACAAAGACTACCGTCGTGCACGTGCAGCAGCAGAAAACATCATTCCTACAACTACAGGTGCTGCTAAAGCAGTTTCTCTAGTATTGCCTGAACTTAAAGGTAAATTGAATGGTATGGCAATGCGTGTACCGGTTAAAGATGCTTCCCTTATTGACTTGGTTGCTGAATTCGACCAAAACGTAACTGCTGAGCAAGTTAACGCTGCTTTGAAAGAAGCTGCTGAAGGCGAACTTAGCCACGTTCTTGGTTACAGCGAAGAGCCACTTGTTTCTTCCGATTACATCGGAAACAGAAACTCTTCTACAGTAGATGCACTTTCTACTATGGTTTTGGAAGATAACATGGTAAAAGTTGTTTCTTGGTACGATAACGAAATGGGTTACTCCACTCGTTGCGTAGACTTGGCTGTATTCTTGAAAAGCAAAGGCATCTAATTTCTAAATAAGCAATGGTAGAAAGGGAGGGAGGAGCACCTCCCTCCCTTTTGACCTATGCCTGTTCTTTTCTAACAAACGGCAGAAGGATAAGTAAGAAGTTTTTTACTTATACGGAAGTTCTGGGATTAACTAAAGCCGATAGTTAGTTAGTCAAGGAACAAATCCTGCCATGCGAATGATAGAGAAGGAACAGATACATAGGTAACAAGTATTCGAGGAGGCGTAGATATGAACAAGAAATCAATCCGCGATATTGATGTAGCAGGTAAGAAAGTTTTCTGCCGTGTGGATTTCAACGTACCAATGGAAAATGGCACTGTAACTGATGATACACGGATCAAGGCTGCCCTTCCGACAATCAAGCATCTTGTCGGACAAGGAGCAAAAGTGATTCTTGCCAGCCACCTTGGCCGCCCGAAAGGCGAAGTAAAAGAAGATTTGCGTTTGGACCCTGTTGCTCAGCGTCTTAGCGATTTGCTTGATAAGGAAGTCGTGAAAGTCGATCAAGTACAAGGGGAAGAAGTGAACCAAGCAGTGGAAAGTCTTGCTGATGGTGACGTACTTCTTATCGAAAATGTACGCTTTGAAGCTGGTGAAGAGAAAAACGATCCAGAATTAGCAAAAGCTTTTGCTTCCATAGCTGATGTGTATGTAAATGATGCATTCGGTGCTGCACACCGTGCACATGCATCTACAGAAGGTGTAGCGAAACATCTTCCAGCGGTTGCAGGTTTACTTTTGGAGCGTGAACTAGAAGTACTTGGTAAAGCACTATCTAATCCGGAACGACCATTCACAGCCATCATTGGCGGTGCAAAAGTAAAAGATAAGATCGGTGTAATCGATAACTTACTTGATAAAGTTGATAATCTAATCATCGGCGGCGGTTTGGCTTATACATTCATTAAAGCACGCGGCTATGAGATCGGAAAATCCTTGCTTGAAGAAGATAAGATCGATTTGGCAAAAGAATTCATGCAAAAAGCAAAAGACAAAGGCGTTAATATGGTAATGCCTGAGGATGTTGTTGTAGCTGATGATTTCTCCGAGGATGCCAACAAGCGTGAAGTGAGCATTGAAGAAATTCCTGCTGACTGGGAAGCATTGGACATCGGACCTAAAACTCGTGAGACATACAAGCAAATCGTTAAAGATTCCAAATTGATCATCTGGAACGGACCAATGGGTGTGTTCGAATTGAACGCATTTGCTGGCGGAACAAAAGCAGTTGGGGAAGCATTGGCAGAAGGAGAAGGATTCTCTATCATCGGCGGCGGAGACTCTGCTGCAGCAGTAGAGAAATTCGGCCTTGCTGAAAAAATGGATCATATCTCCACTGGCGGCGGTGCCAGCCTTGAATTTATGGAAGGCAAGGAGCTGCCTGGTGTAGCTGCATTGAACGACAAATAAAAAGACTGAAGGGATGGAGAATTATGCGTAAAAACGTCATCGCAGGCAACTGGAAAATGAACAAAACAATTTCTGAAGCAAAAGAATTCATCGAAGCGACGAAAGCGAAGATTCCATCCAGTGACAAAGCGGAAGCAATTGTTTGTGCACCAGCATTGTATTTGACTGAGCTAGTGAAGCTTACAGAGGGTACGGACCTTAAGATCGCTGCTCAAACAATGCACTATGAAGAAAGCGGTGCTTTCACTGGTGAAATCAGCCCAACAGCGCTGAAAAGCATTGGTGTGGAATATGCGGTAATCGGACACTCCGAGCGTCGTGAATACTACAACGAAACAGACGAGTCTGTTAACAAAAAGACACATGCAGCATTGCAGCATGGTATTACTCCAATCGTCTGCATCGGCGAAACGCTTGAAGAGCGTGAAGCTGACAAAACAAACGAAGTAGTTGGCGGCCAAGTCGAAAAGGCTTTGGAAGGTCTGTCTGCTGAACAAGTTTCAACAGTAATTCTTGCTTATGAGCCAGTATGGGCTATAGGTACTGGTAAAACTGCAACAGCACAGCAAGCGAATGAAGTCTGCACCTTCATCCGTAATGTTGTAAAAGAGAAAGTATCCGCTGAAGCAGCTGACGCTGTACGCATCCAATACGGGGGAAGCGTGAAGCCAGCAAACGTGGATGAACTACTTTCTGAATCTGATATCGACGGCGCTTTAGTCGGCGGTGCAAGCCTGGAAGCTGATTCCTTCCTAGCGCTTGTGGAGGCTGGTGCAAAATGAGTCAGGACAAATTAGCTGCCCTCATCATTCTCGACGGATTCGGAATCCGCGATGAAGAAAAGGGTAACGCAGTAAAGCATGCTAAAAAGCCGAACTTCGACCGTTACTGGAACAAGTATCCGCATAACGAGCTTACTGCTAGCGGAGAGGCTGTTGGCTTGCCAGAAGGCCAGATGGGTAATTCTGAGGTAGGTCACTTGAATATCGGTGCTGGACGCATCGTGTATCAAAGCCTGACTCGCGTGAATAAATCCATCAAAGATGGCGACTTCTATGATAATGAAGTACTTCTTAAAGCAGTCGACCATGCGAAAAAGAACGATAAGAGTCTGCACCTCTTCGGTCTTTTGTCCAATGGAGGCGTACACAGTCACATTGAGCACTTATTTGCTCTTTTGGAACTTGCTAAGAAGCATGGATTAGAGAAAGTTTACATCCATGGTTTCCTTGACGGTCGGGACGTTGGTCAGCGAAGCGCGAAAGAATTCATTGATCAGACAGAAGCGAAAATCAAGGAACTTGGTATTGGTAAGATTGCAACAGTTACAGGACGCTATTATTCCATGGACCGCGACAAACGTTGGGATCGTGTGAAAAAAGCGTATGATGCGATGGTTTACGGAGAAGGCCCTGCCTATAAGAGCCCTTATGACGTCATCGAAGATTCCTATAAAAATGAAATTTATGATGAATTCGTTCTTCCATCTGTCATCACAGAGGAAAATGGGGAACCGGTAGCGAAAATACAGGATGATGATGCAATCATCTTCTATAACTTCCGCCCGGACAGAGCTATCCAGATTTCTCGGACTTTCGCAAACAAAGACTTCCGTGACTTTGATCGTGGTGAACACCCACCAACGATTAATGAATTCGTCTGCATGACGAACTTTAGTGAAACGGTAGACGGCGACGTTGCGTACAAGCCAGTCAACTTGGATAACACAATCGGTGAAGTGCTTTCTCAGAACAACATCAAACAGCTGCGTATTGCAGAAACAGAGAAGTACCCGCATGTGACGTTCTTTATGAGCGGCGGTCGCGAAGAGGAGTTCCCTGGTGAGGATCGGATACTGATTAACAGCCCGAAAGTGGCGACATATGATCTGAAACCTGAAATGAGTGCATACGAAGTGACGGACGCGTTACTTGATGACTTGGATCAGGATAAACACCAAGCGATCATCTTGAACTTCGCTAACCCGGACATGGTTGGACATTCAGGTATGCTGGAACCGACTGTGAAGGCAATTGAAGCAGTTGACGAATGCCTCGGTAAAATCGTCGACAAGATTATTGAAAAAGGCGGTCATGCTATCATTACGGCTGACCATGGTAACTCGGATGAAGTAGTTACGCTTGAAGATAAGCCAATGACTGCCCATACGACAAATCCGGTTCCTGTAATCGTGACAAAAGAAGGCGTAGAACTTCGTAGCGGCGGTATCCTTGCTGATTTGTCTCCGACATTACTGGATCTATTGAATGTTGAGAAACCAGAAGAAATGACAGGCACTAGCCTAATCCAAAAATAAGAGGAGAGAAAAAATAATGCCATACATTACTGACGTATATGCACGCGAAGTCCTTGACTCCCGCGGTAACCCTACAATTGAAGTAGAAGTACTAACAGAATCCGGAGCTTTCGGTTCTGCAATCGTTCCAAGTGGTGCGTCCACTGGTGAATACGAAGCAGTTGAGCTTCGTGATGGCGATAAAGATCGTTACCTTGGCAAAGGTGTTCAAACAGCAGTTGCTAACGTAAACGAAAAAATCGCTCAAGAATTGATCGGTATCGATGTTACACGTCAAGTGATCATCGACCAGCTATTGATCGAACTTGATGGTACTGAAAACAAAGGTAAACTCGGCGCTAACGCTATTCTTGGTGTTTCCATGGCAGCAGCACACGCAGCAGCTGATCACCTTGGAGTACCACTTTACACGTATCTTGGAGGATTCAACTCTAAGACACTTCCAACACCAATGATGAACATCCTTAACGGTGGAGAGCATGCGGATAACAACGTTGATATCCAAGAATTCATGATCATGCCTGTAGGAGCTCCTACATTCAAAGAAGCACTTCGCATGGGTGCAGAGATCTTCCACAGCTTGAAGAAGGTTCTTCAGTCTAAAGGCTTGAACACTGGTGTAGGTGATGAAGGTGGTTTCGCACCAAACCTTTCTTCTAACGAAGAAGCTCTTGAAACAATCGTAGAAGCAATCAAAGCTGCTGGTTACAAACCAGGTGAAGAAGTACAGCTAGCAATGGACGTTGCATCTTCTGAGTTCTACGAAGATGGCAAGTACAACCTTAAAGGTGAAGGCGTAGTTCGCTCTTCTGAAGAAATGGTTGCTTGGTACGAAGAAATGACAAACAAATATCCAATCATCTCTATCGAAGATGGTTTGGACGAAAACGACTGGGATGGTCACAAGCTATTGACTGACCGCATCGGTGACAAAGTTCAGCTTGTTGGTGATGACCTATTCGTTACAAACACAAAACGTTTGAAACAAGGTATCGAGCAAGGTGTAGGTAACTCCATCCTTGTTAAAGTGAACCAAATCGGTACTCTTACAGAAACATTCGATGCTATCGAAATGGCGAAACGTGCTGGTTATACAGCTGTTATCTCTCACCGTTCTGGTGAATCTGAAGATGCAACAATCGCTGACATCGCTGTAGCGACTAACGCTGGCCAAATCAAAACTGGTGCACCATCCCGTACTGACCGTGTTGCGAAATACAACCAACTTCTTCGTATCGAAGACGAGTTGAAAGCATCCGGCATCTACGGCGGACTTGCATCTTTCTACAACTTGAATAAATAAGCAGTATAAAAGGGATGAGCTTAATGCTCATCTCTTTTTTTGTTTTGGGCAAAAGGAGTTTCAGAAAATGAAGCTCCTTGTTCTTTTTTGAAAGCATCGGTGAGCAAAAATCTTGTTGAGCCTGCATCCGGCTGATAATATAAAGCGAATGGTTTGAAGGAGGAAATACATAATGGCACAATCACTACAAGGGAAGCGAGCTATCATCACAGGCGGCGGACGCGGCATTGGGAAAGCAATTGCAGAGGCACTTGCAGCAGAAGGTGCTCATGTCGGCTTAATTGGCCGTTCAGAAGAACATATTAAAGCAGTAACAGCAAATCTAGGTGAAGTTAAAACAGCTTATGCTGCAGCGGATGTATCCAGTCTGGAAGATGTGACAGCAGCAGTCTATAAAGTAAAAGATGAACTTGGCGGCATTGATATCTTAATCAATAATGCCGGTATCGCTAAGTTTGGCGGATTTATGGACCTTGATCCGGAAGAATGGAAAAATATCATTGATGTAAACCTGATGGGTGTGTACAACGTCACACGCGCGGTACTACCGGACTTGATCGAGCAAAAATCAGGAGATATCATTAACATCTCATCTACTGCTGGTCAAAAAGGTGCCCCTGCTACTAGTGCTTACAGTGCATCGAAGTTCGGTGTGCTAGGATTGACTGAATCACTTGCAATGGAAGTGCGCAAGCACAACATTCGGGTTACTGCCTTGACGCCAAGTACAGTAGCAACCGATTTGGCATTTGAGAACAAGCTGACAGATGGTAATCCAGAAAAAGTTATGCAGTCTGAGGACATTGCAGAGTTTGTCGTAGCACAGCTGAAATTAAACAGCCGCACATTTATAAAGTCTGCCGGTCTGTGGTCAACAAATCCTTAAGATATAAATAGTAAAGCGGGACATTCGATAGAGTTATCGAATGTCCCGCTTTTTCTTTGTCCGATTTGATCTTGGGTCTCTAGTGTCCTAAAAGGCGAAAACGGGTATAGCAAGAGGGAGAAATTCTTTTCTTAGAATTAGAAGCTATAATCGATAAACAGAACAGAGCATGCTGGTAAATATGCTCGCTCTGACCTCCTTTTCGGAGGGAAACATGCCATTTAGGAGGAGAACAAGATGTCAGTAAGAATCGGAGTAATTGGAACAGGCGCTATTGGAAAAGAGCATATGAAAAGGGTAGAACAAAGATTATCAGGAGCGAAGATTACGGCTGTTACGGATGTTAATCCAGCAGCAGCAGAAGAGGCTCTTCATGAACTGGGAATTAAAGCGAATTTTTATCCAAATGATCAGGCATTGATAGATGCAGAGGAAGTAGATGCGATATTTGTTACAAGCATCGGGCCAGCACATGAAGCAACAGTGCGTAAAGCAATAGAAGCAGGGAAATATGTCTTCTGCGAAAAACCTCTTTCCGTTACCGCAAAGGGTTGCAAAACAATCATGCAGGATGAAATGGAATATGGTAAGCGTATCGTGCAAGTTGGTTTTATGAGGCAGTTTGACAAAGGATATGAGCAGCTGAAACAAGCCATTGATTCCAAAGTGATAGGGGAACCGCTCATGATCAAATGCGCACATCGTGCTCCGGAAGTAGATGCGGCCTATACAACGGATATGGCAATTACAGATACCTTGATCCACGAAATAAATATTCTGCACTGGTTGTTAGCGGACAACTATGTCTCTGTTCAAGTCCTCTATCCACGAAAGAATAAGCATGCTCTCCCGCATTTACGTGATCCGCAAGTTATCTTACTTGAAACGGAATCTGGTGTACTTATCCAAGCGGAAGTATCCGTTAATATTAAATATGGTTATGACATTCAATGTGAGATAGTTGGAGAAGAAGGAATTGTAAGTCTGCCGGAAACCGAGAGTCTTAAAATACGACATAACGGAAAACAAAGTACCGACGTTTTACAAGATTGGAAAGTGCGTTTTCAAGATGCTTATGACAAGGAGATACAGGTATTTATCAACCAGGTAGCCAAACAAGAGGCGCTGCAGGGTCCTTCTGCTTGGGAAGGGTATGTGGCTGCCGTTACATCCGATGCATGTTTGAAGGCACAAGAATCCGGTCAGAGAGAACCGATTGAATTGGAAAGTATGCCTGCCTTCTATAGTACAGAAAGAAAGGTTCAGCTACTGTAAGATAAAAAATACAAGCCGTTCTTGTAATGAACAGGAGGATCATAATGAAACTAGGGTTTAATCAAGCTACAACATTGGAAAATTCAAATCTGGCAACAGATCTGGAATTATGTGAAAAGCATGGCTATGATTATATTGAAATTCGCACAATGGATAAGCTGCCAGAGTATTTGAAGCAATATTCCCTCGAACAGCTTTCCTCCTATTTCCAAGAGCATCATATAAAGCCGTTTGCACTGAATGCACTCGTATACTTCAATAATCGAAGCGAGGAAGATTATCAGCAGCTGATAAACGAATTCAAGCAAATGCTGGAATACGCTAAAGAATTGCAAGTACCTTATATCGTTGCCGTACCTTTAGTGACCAAAGAAAAGATACCGAAGAAAGACATTAAAGAAAGCAGTGTAGCAGTACTGCATGAACTGGCAGAGCTTGCAGAACCATATGGTATCAAGCTCGCTGTGGAATTTGTGGGGCATCCTGAATGCACAATCAATACATTCGAACAAGCTTACGATATTGTTCAGACGGTTGATAACCCAAACGTAGGTTTAGTATTGGATTGCTTCCATTTCCATGCAATGAATTCCAGTATAGAGGCACTAAAACAGGCAGATATATCAAAGGTCTTCATTCTTCATATGGATGATACAGAAGACTTTCCGACTGGAAGCCTTGTAGACGAGGATCGGGTATGGCCTGGACATGGAGCGATAGATTTGGAAGGAATTCTAACTGTTCTGAAGGAAAAGGGCTTTGACGGACCGGTGACGGTAGAGCTATTTCGACCGGAATATTATGAGATGAAAGCGGAAGATGTAATTAGAAAGGCTAAGGAAACTACGAAAGAAGTAATAACCAAATATCTTTAAAATAAGGAGACAGAGCCAATAAGCAATACAGCTGGCTCTGTTTTCTTTTTATTTATTTGCCGAAAGCATCAAAACTGCAGTTTCAGCCGCTTCTGCAATCAAATCGTCATTTGCATTCGCGTCTGCTTCATCATGATCGGACATAATGGCCAGTACAATAGGTTCTTCCTCAGGAGGCCAAAGGATTGCAATATCATTTCTTGTGCCGTAAGATCCAGCGCCGGTTTTGTCGCCGACTTCCCAGTCCTTCGGAACACCTGCCCGTATAAGTTCATCACCAGTAGTGTTTCCTTTGAGCCAATCTATGAGAAGCTGGCGCTTATCTGCAGATAGGTGATCTTCCAGCGCAAACTCTCGGAGGCTTTCTGCCATTGCTTTTGGAGTACTGGTATCCCGTGTATCACCTGGTTGTGTATTATTTAGGTCCGGTTCAATCCTCTCGGAATTTGTCACTTGATCTCCAATCTTACGTAATCCGTCTTCAAACCCATCTGGACCACCGATTTCTTCAAATATTAAATTGGCAGCAGTATTATCACTGTAACTGATAGATGCCTCACTCAACTCTTTCAAAGTCATACCAGAATCCACATGTTTTTCAGTAATAGGATTGTAGTTTACAAGATCATCACCCGTAAACATGATTCTTTTATTAAGGTCTTCCATTGACTTTTGCTGCAATAAAACGCCAACAGATAATGCCTTATGAGTGGAAGCAAAACCAAAGCGTTCGTTTTCTCGATATGCTACTGTCCTTCCGGAGCCAGTATCAATTGCAAAGATACCTAGGCGGGCATCGTATGTCTCTTCTAAGCTGCTAAACGATGCCTTGTCATTTGATACGATGGCATCCGTTGATTTGGTTTCGCCGCTATCACCCGAACACCCCGTCGCAATATAGAGAAAACAAAATGCAAAGAATATGTAGGTAAACTGTTTCAATTTTCTTCTTCCTTTCCAATGCGGATTACAACTGTAGTCATTATTACACTTGTAATCCAAGCCTGTCAACTGTACAATACAAATTATGAAGATAGGGGAAGGGAGAGCAAGAATGACATTTGTTCAATTGCTGCTGGCAATGACGTTAGCTTCCGTAACAGTTGGGTTCATATTATTTATTCGAAGGTTCTTGAATTCGCAGCTGGCTCCAGCTTGGCGGTATTATTTGTGGTTTTTTCTGCTAGGCACCTTAAGCCTTCCATTCCTGCCGCTGGAGCGAATCAGTATAAAACAGCCTACGTCGTTCACAAACACTGATAAGAGCGATGTGGGTAGGGTTGCTTCATCAGATACAACCGAAACTGGATGGATTAATGATTTCGGAAATTCCGTCACAAGAATAGATGTTTCAAATTTGGACCAGCTAACCAACGGTCTCTGGATAGCAGGAGTGGCTGTTAGTGTATTGGCAGTTCTATTCACGCAGATGAGAGTAATACACCTAGTAAAAAAGGCAGAGGTTATCAAAGATGAAAAGGTAATCGAGTTGTTTCAAAATTGTAAAATGGAGCTGAAAATACGGAGACAAATTAAGCTAAAGCAGTCAGCTGATGTGTCAGCCCCATTCATTTTTGGCTTGTTTCGTGCCTGTGTGGTTCTTCCAACAGAAAGCGGCAGTTCGTCCAAGGAAATGAAGTATATCCTGCTTCATGAACTACATCATTATAAAAGCAGACATGTGCACTGGAATTATCTCTTCTTGCTAGGGGGAATCATTCACTGGTTTAATCCCTTTGTACGGTACGCGCTGAAGGAAATGCGATTAGATCGGGAGATTGCCTGTGATGCTGCTGTTTTGCGATATTTGACCGATGAAAAGGAGAAAACTGATTATGGACGGACATTATTGCACTTTGCTGAGAAATCGAGATGGTCGATGGTCGACCAACATACTACTTCCATTAGAAGTACAAAGCAGCATCTTAAGAAACGGCTGATACATATCATGTCAGGGCGTCTTACTGCCAAGAGGCTTCATGTAAAGAGCCTAGCTATATTTACTGTTCTGGGCCTTATCGTTGCTTTTCAAGTGCCTGCTTATGCAGCTGTCGTAACGGATGAGCAGTATACAATAGGCAGGAAAAATATAGCAGAATCGAATGTCAGTACATACCTTAAAGGCGATAACAGCAGTTTTGTTTTATACAGCATGAAACAAGACAAGTATTATATCCATAACAAGAAGCAAAGCATTAAAAGGGTTTCTCCCAATTCCACTTATAAGATATACAGTGCCTTAACAGCATTAGAAGCGGGAGTAATGAAACCAGTATCCACAGATATGGAATGGGACGGAAGCAATTACGAATATGAGAGTTGGAATGAAAGCCAGGACTTACAATCTGCAATGCAGTATTCCGTAACGTGGTACTTTCAGAATGTCGATAGGCAGGTCGGGAAGAAGACCATCAAAAGGATGTTATCAGAATACCATTACGGCAATGAGGATGTATCTGGTAAGATGGAGGACTTTTGGCTGGAATCCACGTTAAAAATATCTCCCTTTGAACAGGTGGAATTACTGCATGATTTATATGAAAATAAATTTAATGCAAATCCAAAGAATATTGAGGCAGTCAAAGCATCTATAAAGCTGGAAGAAAAGGATGGAGCCGTCCTCTATGGCAAGACAGGAACAGGTATTGTTAACGGAAAGGCAGCTAATGGCTGGTTCATTGGTTTTGTGGAAACAAAAATGGATACCTATTTCTTTGCAACGAATATTAGAGATGGGGATGCGACCGGAAGCAAGGCTGCTGACATCACGCTGAGGATATTGAAGGAAAAAGGTATATATCAATAAGAGAGAGGGATGGCTATGTCCAAGAACGTGCCAAATATATCAGAATCAGAGTGGGAAATAATGAAAGTGCTTTGGGATAATTCCCCCCGTACAGCAAATGAAGTTGTTAGTTCGCTTCAGGGTAAAGCTGATTGGAAACCTAAAACGATCAGAACACTGCTTGACCGACTGACAAAGAAGAAGGTGGTGGGCGTGAATAAAGAACAAAGAATATATACATTTTATCCGCTTTACGCCGAGGAAGAGTGTCAGCGTGCAGAGACTAGATCCTTTATCGATCGAATCTATGGAGGAACGATGAAATCCATGCTGGTACAGTTTATGGAAGAAGAAACTTTATCGGAAGAAGATATGGAGGAACTTCGCCAAATATTGGATAAAAAAACTAGTGAATAGACCCAAAAAAATAGCTCTCCATAATGGAGAGCTGTTTCTTATTGACCTGTCTTTTGACGGACAAGCTGTTCCACTTCATCGGCAGTGCTTAGAGTCAATGCTTGTTGACTTAGCTCCTGCATATCTGCTTTGGAAAGCTTCGTGATTTGAGTTCTTGCTGGCAGGATGCTTGTTGCGCTCATACTGAATTCATCAAGGCCAAGGCCGAGAAGAAGCGGGATTGCAATTGCATCGCCTGCCATCTCACCACACATGCCAGCCCATTTGCCTTCTGCATGTGCTGCTTCAATAACATTATGCACTAGGTTCAGGATAGCTGGGTGGTATGGCTGGTACAAGTAGCTTACGCGTTCATTCATGCGGTCAGCTGCCATTGTGTACTGGATCAAGTCGTTTGTTCCAACGCTGAAGAAATCAACTTCCTTCGCAAATTGCTTCGCAGCAACAGCAGTAGAAGGGATTTCAACCATGATACCGATCTCGATAGAATCAGAGACTGACACGCCATCTGCTACAAGCTTGTCTTTCTCTTCAAGAAGGATTGCTTTTGCTTGGCGGAACTCTTCCAGTGTAGCGATCATCGGGAACATGATTTTTAGGTTGCCGTACACGCTCGCGCGCAATAGGGCGCGAAGCTGAACACGGAAGATATCGTCACGCTCTAGGCAAAGGCGGATAGCACGGTAGCCTAAGAACGGGTTCATTTCTTTCGGAAGCTGCAAGTAGCTGAGCTCTTTATCGCCGCCGATGTCCAATGTACGAACTACGACAGGCTTGTCTCCCATGTTTTCAAGAACAGCTTTATAAGATTCGAACTGTTCGTCTTCACTAGGAAGCTCACTCTTACCCATGTAAAGGAATTCTGTGCGGTAAAGGCCAACACCTTCACCACCATTGTTTTGAACGCCGGTAACGTCTTCTGGTGTACCGATATTAGCAACAAGCTCTACGTGAACACCATCTGTTGTAATGGTAGGTTCGTTTTTCAGCTTCGCCCATTCTTGCTTTTGCTGTTCGAAAGCTTCTTGTTTTGCTTTGTATGTTGCTAGTTCATCTTCTGTCGGATCGATGATAACAGTACCTTCCATACCGTCAACAATTATCATAACGTCGTTTGCAGCAGATGATGTAATCGACTTCGTACCAACAACAGCAGGAATCTCAAGGGAACGAGCCATGATAGCAGAGTGGGAAGTACGTCCTCCAATATCAGTTGTAAACCCTTTCACAAACTGTTTGTTAAGTTGTGCTGTATCAGAAGGAGTCAGGTCCTCTGCGATAATGATAACTTCTTCATCTATAAGTGCAGGATCCGGGAAGGATACCTGTAAAAGATGTGCCATAACGCGTTTCGTAACGTCCTGAATGTCAGCTGCGCGTTCTTTCATATATTCATTATCCATGCTGCGGAACATGTCGATGAACATTGTAGCTGTCTCATCAAGAGCAGCTTCTGCATTGATGTTGTTATTGCGGATATTGTCTTTAACAGGGTTGATCAGTTCTGGATCTGCTAAGACAAGCAAATGAGCCGAGAAAATCTCGGCATGCTCGTCGCCAAGTGACACACGAGCATTCTCGCGGATTTTCTCCAACTCTTTTTTGCTGATCTCGAGGGCAGCATCCAAACGGCTGATCTCTTCTTCCGCATTCGCAACAGTTGTCTTATCGAAAGAGAGGTCTGGTACAGCCAAATGGTATGCTTTTGCAATCGCAATACCATTTGAAGCTGCAATTCCGTTTATCATGCTCATCGGAATTATTCTCCTAGGCCTTCGCTTTTGATTGTTTCCGCAATTGTGTTGACTGCTTCTTCTGCATCGTCGCCTTCAGCGGAGATCGTGATCTCAGCACCTTGTGGAATACCTAGGCTCATAACACCCATGATAGATTTAAGGTTAACGCTTTTACCGTTGTATGCAAGCTGGATATCGGATTTGAAGCCGCCTGCTTTATTTACTAAAATTGTTGCCGGACGAGCGTGTACGCCAGTCTCATCTGTAATTGTCATTGTTCTTTCTGCCATGATAAATACCTCCAAAGTAGTTTGTTATGTGAATGCTTTCATCCTTATTTTTGTGAATGCTTTCATTCTATCTTATTTTATACTTTTCTTAGGTCTTTTTTCAATAGTCCTACAATAATAGCTGTGACAAATGCACCAATAATGATGGAAAGGAAGTAAAGCAATGGGTTTCCTTCTACCAAACTTGCTGAAATGATTCCGCCATGCGGTGCATTCAGACCAATTGCGAAGAAGGCTGATAGACCTCCTGCTACTGCAGCACCGATTGCTGTTGCTGGAATGACGCGAAGCGGGTCGGCAGCTGCGAAAGGAATAACACCTTCTGAGATGAAGAATGCTCCCAGTACGTATGCTGTCTTACCTGTTTCTCTTTCCTGTTTCGTAAATTTGTTACGGAATAGGGAAGTTGCCAGCGCTAGTCCTAGCGGCGGTACCATACCACCGGCCATAACAGCAGCCATGAATTCCAAGTTTCCTGCATCAAGCATTGCAATACCAAAGGTATACGCTGCTTTGTTGATCGGACCGCCCATGTCGATTGCCATCATAGCACCAAGTACGATTCCTACCAGAACTAAATTTGTACCTCCAAGACCTTCTAGGAAGTCAGAAAGTGCTACATATACTTGTGTTAAAGACGGATTGATCAATAGCATGATCATACCTGTGATGAAAATACTCAATACCGGGAAGAATAGAATCGTTTTTAATCCTTCCAGTACAGGAGGAAGTCCAGCTAGTGCTTTCTTAATACCAAGTGTTACATAACCTGCAAGGAAACCGGCGATCAGACCGCCAAGGAATCCGGAACTTGTCGCGTCACCGTAACCATATGTGACAGCAATCAAACCGCCGATAGCACCAGGTGCGAAACCAGGTTTGTCAGCAATACTGCTGGAAATGAAACCGGCAAGTACGGGAACGATCAGGAAGAACGCCTGGCTGCTTCCGATTTCATTAAGCATCTCTGCAAAACGGCTGTCTGGGAACAACTCACCGAAAAGAATGCTTAGTGCGATCAGGATACCGCCACCGACAACGAATGGCAGCATGTTCGAAACACCATTCATGATGTGCTTGTAGAATCCGGAGCGCTGTTCTTTCTTCTGTCCGCCTTCTGCAGCTGCTTCTGAGCCGCCACCACTGTTATGATGCACGGGTGCATCTTGAGAAAGTGCTTTTTCGATCAATTCTTTTGGTATTTTCAAAGCACGTCCAACCGGTACTTGCAAAACATGTTTGCCGTCGAATGGGCTAAGATCGACATTGACATCAGCTGCAACGATAATAGCAGTAGCATCTTTAATATCTTCATCTGTCAGACGGTTTTTAACTCCGCCAGCTCCATTCGTCTGAACTTTAATCGGCACATTCATCTCTGCTGCTGTCTGCTTCAGCTTATCGGCAGCCATGAAAGTATGTGCGATACCAGTAGGGCAAGCAGTAATGGCAAGTACTTTACCTTGGGTGCCTGGTGCATCCTGTGCCAATTCTACAGCTGGATTTTCTTGTTCTTCTTCTTCACCTAGCTCTTCTTTTTCCTTCGCATCGATGATAGACATGATTTGTTCTTCTGTTTCCGCACTTTCAATGTTAGCACGGAACGTGCTGTCCATTAAGAAAGAAGAAAGTCGGGACAATGTTTCCAAATGCGTCTGATTGGCACCTTCGGAAGCAGCAATCATGAAGAATAGGTGGGATGGCTGTCCATCCAACGCTTCATAATCCAAACCTTCCTTAGAACGGCCGAACGCGATGGCCGGTGTTTTAACGGCAGCGGATTTACCATGCGGTATAGCAATCCCTTCGCCGATTCCTGTCGTTGATTGTGCTTCACGTGCTAGAATAGCATCTTTAAATCCTGCTTTATCATTCAATTTGCCAGCTTGGTCCAATTTAGAAACAAGCTCTTCAATCACATCTGCTTTTGATTGGGATTGAAGCTGCAAAATAACTGTATCTTTTGTAAGTAGTTCTGTAATGCGCATGATTAACACCCCTCTTAGATAGATGTGAGTTTGACCTGGCTGACTAATTCTTCTATATATTGTCTCTCGCCGAGGTCGTCACTGAATGCTGTAGCACTTCCAGCTGCTACTGCGTAGGTGAAAGCTTGTTTGTAATCACCTGATTTTTCATATGCGGCCAGGAATCCTGCCACCATACTATCGCCTGCACCGACGGAATTCTTTACTGTTCCCTTAGGTGTTTGGGCTTTCCAAGCATGATCCTTGTTCACAAAGATGGCACCTTCACCACCCATTGATACGATAACGTTTTCGATGCCTGTTTCGTGCAGCTTTCGTGCGTAGCTGACAATGTCTTCAATGGAAGAGATCGTTGTATCGAAAAGCTCACCCAATTCATGATGGTTTGGCTTTACAAGGAACATACGCTTGCCGATTAAATCACGAAGGGCAGCACTTGATGTATCAGCGATGAATCTAGTTCCATTCTCTTCACAGATATCAGCCATCCTTGCATAAATGTCGGCCGGAACGGAGCCCGGAGCATTGCCTGCTGCAACCAGAGCATCCTGTTTCCCGAGGCTTTTAATCTGTTCAAAAAGCAAAGCAAGCTGTTCTGTCGTGATAGATGGTCCAGGTCCGTTTATCTCTGTTTCTCCACCCGACTTCAGTTTTACATTGACACGTGTCGGTTCATTTATTTCGATGAACTGATGTTTGATGCCAGCATTTTCAAGCGTTTCCCTAATGAAGGCACCAGTGAAGCCACCGATATATCCTAATGCTGTTGTTTCCACATCCAATCGTTTCAACAAGCGGGAAACGTTAATACCTTTTCCGCCAGCAAAATATGCTGTCTCTGTGGCACGGTTCAAATCTTCTGCCTTGAAACTGTCCACATGCATGATGTAGTCAATGGATGGATTCAGCGTACATGTGTAATTCATGAGTCCACAACCTTTATTGATGTAAATTTCTTGTAAGCAGTCTGCTGTTTTGAACTGACAGTGTCGACGATAAGTGTCGCTTCTGTCAGATCCGCTATATGGGCGAAGGTTGTCTTGTCCAGCTTGCTGCGGTCAGCTAAAACGAAAGTCTCATCTGATCGAAGCAAAGCCTGACGCTTAATGGCAGCTTCCTCCGGATCAGGTGTTGTATAGCCGTTTTCTGAATGAACGCCATTGGTCCCGAGAAAACATTTATCAAAACGATACTGGGAGAGTGCCGTCATTGCACCTCTACCGATCAAAGTCCTCGTTTTATCCTTTACTAATCCGCCGGTTACATACACAGTGATGTCCTTATCATACAGTGCCTCCAAATGTGTCAAACCATTTGTGACGACGGTTACATTTCTGCCAGATAAGAAAGGAATCATTTGATATGTCGTCGTACCTGCATCCAAGAAGATGCATTCATCTTCACCGACAAGACTTGCAGCATAAGCGGCTATGTTCTGCTTTCCGGTTTGGTTTTGTGTTTCCTTTTCCGTATAGCTCATTTCGTAACTTAATGAAGAAACAATCGTTGCTCCGCCATGAACCCGTTGCAGCAGCTTCTGCTTCTCCAGTTCAATCAGATCTCGGCGTATTGTCGAGATGGAGGCGTCTGTTGCTTTCACGAACTCTGGAATCGTTACAACGCGCTGTTCTTGCAGCATCTGTAAGAGCATTTCCTGCCGCTCAGGTGTAAGCATTTCCATAACCTCCTCCTGAACTTAAGTCCACTATAAAGGAAACGGTTTCAGCTTGCAACCAAAATAATTCAAAAATCTCCACATAAATTCATTTTCTGCAAAAATAGTTCATAGTTTTGTCGCATATCATCGATTGGACAAGAACATCTTGCCAATTATCTGACACATATGCTACAGTTGACATAGGTATTTGCTGTTATAGGAGGTGCTGGGATGCAGACAACTTTAGTAGTTCTATTAATTATCGATGCCATCGCGCTTATCACGTTAGTCATTTTACAATCTGGTAAGAGTGCAGGTTTGTCCGGAGCGATATCTGGCGGGGCAGAGCAATTGTTCGGAAAACAGAAAGCCCGTGGACTGGACTTGTTCCTCCATCGTGGAACTATTGTTACAGGAGTAATTCTTTTCATTTTGACGTTCCTTTTGGCGTACGTCTTGCAATAATCGAATAGCCAATTTAATCCCTCGTCACAACTTCTGTGGTGGGGGATTATTTATTCCCGATGAAGGGAAAACTAGTGCTGAAACCTACTATATAATATAGAAATAATAGGGGAGATACATATGGTCACAATGAAACAGCCAGAGCCGTTCACATTTGAGGGGAAAGGAGATCGAGCTGTTCTGCTGCTGCACGGCTTTACTGGTCATTCAGCTGATGTACGGATGATGGGCCGTTTTCTTGCTGGTAAAGGGTACACTGCTCACGCGCCAATTTATCGCGGGCATGGGAAAACACCTGATGATATCGTCGCTTCCAATTCGGATGAGTGGTGGGAGGACGTCCAGGCTGCTTATCAGTATTTGAAGAATAAAGGCTATGAAAAAATCGCTGTTGCCGGCTTATCCCTAGGTGGAGTGCTTAGTTTAAAGCTAGCCTATTCGTATCCGGTAAAAGGCGTTGTAACGATGTGTTCGCCGATGTTCTTTGATAACGAAACCCAGTTAAACAAAGGATTTAAGCTATATGCAAGACAACATAAACAACTGCAAGGTAAAGATAATCAAGCGATAGAACAGGAATTAGCTGAATTAATGGAGGCACCAGCCACTGCGGATATGTTCCAGCGTCTGGGAGCATTTATCACCGATGTGAGCAAGCATGTAGATGAAATCTATGCACCGCTCTTCGCTGTGCAAGCAACAGAAGACCAAATGATCAACACAGACAGTGCCAATTTCATTTATGAGCACGCAGAGTCGGATTTTAAGGAAATCAAGTGGTACGAAAACTCTTCTCACGTTATTACGATGGGGAAAGAAAAGGAACAGCTGCATGAAGATGTGTATCAGTTTCTCGAATCGCTTGATTGGGAATAGTTCATACTAGATGAAAAAAGAGCCGAAAAGAAGGTGAAGCAAAAATGGAAGAAATCAAACAGAAAATATTGGCTTATTTCAAAGAAAATGCGGCTAAGCCGTTAACAGTAGAAGAAATAGAGGAGCAATTGACGCTCGATGAATCAAGTGAGTTCACTGTCCTTGTCAAAGGACTGAATGAACTAGAAGCAGAAGGACAGCTCGTACGGACAAGAAGCAATCGCTTCGGTTTGCCTGAGAAACTGAACCTCGTACGAGGAAAGATCCAGATGCATGCAAAAGGTTTTGCTTTCCTCATACCAGAGGAAGAGGGAGTGGCTGATGTTTATATCCACTATTCCGATCTTCAGTCTGCCATGAATAATGATATAGTGCTGGTACGCATCGAAAATCAGGCCGAGGGCGGACAGCGTCGTGAAGGACAAGTTGTTCGGATACTAGAGCGAGCAATAGCGGAGGTTGTCGGTACATATGAAGATAATGGCCGTTTCGGCTTCCTTATTGCCGATGACAAACGTATCCCGAATGATATCTTTATACCGCGCGGTGCTGCAGGCGGAGCGACTGATGGACACAAAGTCATCGCCAGAATCACAAAGTATCCGGAAGGGCGCATGAGTGCAGAAGGAGAAGTAATCCGAATACTTGGTCATAAGAACGACCCGGGTATTGATATACTATCCATTATTTATAAGCATGGCATTTCCACTGAATTCCCGCCGGAAGTACTGGAACAGGCAGCGAATACACCAGATACGATTGATCCTGCAGAGATAGAAAACCGCCGGGATATCAGAGATATGATGACCGTTACCATAGATGGAGCAGACGCAAAGGATTTGGATGATGCGGTTTCTGTCAGCCGTCTTGAAAATGGGAACTATCGTCTTGTTGTTTCCATTGCGGACGTCTCTTATTATGTGGATGAGGGCTCTCCAATTGATGAAGAAGCTTTGGAACGAGCAACTAGTGTCTATCTTGTAGACCGTGTAATACCGATGATCCCTCATCGTCTTTCCAATGGTATCTGTTCCTTGAATCCTCAAGTGGACCGACTTACCTTGACATGTGACATGCAGATTACACCACAAGGAGAAGTGGTAGAACATGAGATTTACCAAAGTGTCATCAAAACGAATGAACGGATGACATATGGTGAAGTGAACCGAATATTACTTGAGGATGATCAGGAACTTAAAGACCGCTATTCGGATCTTGTCCCGATGTTCCAGCAAATGGAGGATCTCGCCGCTGTACTGCGTAAGAAGCGTATGGACAGGGGAGCAATCGACTTCGATTTTCCAGAAGCACGAGTTGCAGTTGATGAAGAAGGAAAGGCCATTGATGTTATCCTGAGGGAGCGCTCTGTTGCAGAGAAGCTGATTGAGGAATTCATGCTTGCTGCCAATGAAACAGTTGCAGAGCATTTTCATTGGATGGATGTTCCAGCCATTCACAGGATTCATACTGATCCAGATCCAGATAAACTGCAGAATTTCTTCGAGTTCATTACGAGTTTGGGTTATACAGTCAGAGGATCATCCTCGGATATTCATCCTCAGACTTTGCAGAAGATCGTAGAACGTGTAAGAGGCACGCAGGAAGAAATGATTATCAACCGACTTATGTTGCGTTCGATGCAGCAGGCGAAATACGATCCGCAAGGTTTGGGTCACTTTGGTCTGGCGACGAAATTCTATACACATTTCACTTCGCCAATCCGACGTTATCCAGATTTGATCGTGCACCGGTTGATCCGCACGTATATTGTCAACAATCAGCTGGATAAGAAGACACAAGATCACTGGAAAGAACGGATGCCTGAGATTGCAAGACAGTCCTCGGAACGAGAACGTGCTGCTGTCGATGCAGAGCGGGAAACGGATGATCTGAAAAAAGCTGAATTTATGCAAGATAAAGTCGGTGAGGAATTTGATGGTGTCATCAGCTCTGTCACAGGCTTCGGATTATTCGTCGAGCTGCCGAATACAATTGAGGGTCTTGTTCATGTCAGTTATCTGACAGATGATTTCTACCACTTCGATGACAAGCGTTATGCGATGATCGGAGAACGGACAGGCAATCAATTCCGTATCGGAGATGAAATCACAATTCGCGTTGTGAAGGTGAATATTGAAGAGCGTATCATTGATTTCGAAGTGGTCGGCATGAAGCCGCGTAAGCCACGGGAGAATCGTGACCGTCCTACAATTATTAAAGCCGAAAAGAAGAACAAACCAGGTGATCATCGTCCTCCGAAGAACAAAGGTAAAAAGAAGCCGCCGGCAAGAGGAAAGAAAAGCAAGAAACGCAACACAAGAAAAAGACCATAAAAATAACGCCCCGACTTTATTGTCGGGGCGTTTGTTATCTGATATATTTTCCATAAATGAGCCAAGGATCATTATTTTCCGTAAAGCTGTCGCGAAAGACTGCAGGTATACTGGAGGCAGTTTCGGGGGACACGTCCAGCTGCGGTACCAATTGCTTGTCCGATTGCTTGAGATAGTTGAACACTGTAGTCCATAATCCGTCTTGTTGAAATACATCTGGCCAGAAATATTGGATTTGAGCTATATCCTGTCCTTTATAGTCTTCTTGAATCGCCATGATGCGGCCGGAATCAGGATCATGGAATACAGCCAGATTTTCTAAATAGTCATCCTCTAATATGGCTGAAGCATAAGGAATCGGGAAATACGCCTCATATGGATAGAAAGCCGCTTTTGCTTCAACAGCTGCTTGTTCAATTACAGCTCGCTTTGTATCTGTTCCTTCAATCAATTCCCAAGGTGCAGCAGAAGGGACAATAAACCGTTCAGGGGCTTCCATCAACAGACTGATAAAGGAGCTCTCAGGCTGTATATTGAGTTTATCAAGCACCCGCTGCGCAGGGAGATTAGACTTGAGGGTAATAGCACCGACCCAATTCATCATTGGATCTTTTTCACAAGACGCAATAATATGCTGCAGCAAACCAGTAGCATTTCCTTTGGAGTGAAAACGTATATCACTCCGCAATCGGCCGAGTATCCCATTTCCGTTCGGCAAACGAACCACCCCGGCTACTGCAGCAATACCCTCTTCTGTTTCCAAGCCGAATAAGGTTTGGGCTGGATTCTCGATCAGCTGCGGGAAAATTCGGAGGACATAGTCATCCTCGATGCCTGTCTGCATTTCAAGCACTGCCTGGTAATCATTTATTGTCAATTGTCTGATGGTTGTCATCTATGTACACTCCAATCGATCGGGTTCACCTATCTATACCCAATTCAGTATATGAATCGTTAGGATTATCATACAGTTTCTGATAAAATAAAGCTCGTAGTTAGGAGGAAGAAGTCTATGGCTAAGGGACAAGGTAGAGTACTCGCACAGAATAAGAAGGCTAATTTCGAATATGCGATCGAGGAAACGATGGAGGCAGGAATCGTGCTGCAAGGTACCGAGATCAAATCGATTCGTGCCGGCCGGGTGAATTTGAAGGATAGTTTTGCAAGGATTGACCGCGGCGAGGTGCGTATCATCAATATGCATATATCTCCTTATGAACAAGGGAACCGATTTAATCACGATCCGACAAGGACAAGGAAGCTGCTATTGCATCGCAAACAGATCGATAAATTGATCGGTCAGACCCAACAGCAAGGTTATTCCTTAGTACCGATAAAGATGTATATCAAAGACGGCTTCGCGAAGATATTATTAGGTGTCGGTAAAGGGAAAAAGAAATATGATAAGCGTGAAGACCTCAAGCAAAAGCAGATGAAACGCGATGTAGATCGTGCTATGCGCGACCGCGATTACTAAACTTGCATTTTCTAATAAAGATGATATAATGGAAGTTGTCTGGGATTTGATTATCCTGATTTAGAACGGGTTACTTCCTGTAGCCCCCATATCATGGGGACGTTACGGATTCGACAGGGATAGTTCGAGCTCAGGCTGCGTGTCGAGGTTACGGCTCGTAAAACGTTACGCCTAAATATAACTGGCAAAACTAACAACAACTACTCTCTAGCAGCTGCGTAAGTAGCACTGGAGGATCCTTGCTGCTATCGCCCATGTGGCAGATTTGAGGGTCTCAAACTTAAGTGGGCTACGCCATTATTCTCGGCTTGCGGATAATCGGAAGAAGACAATCAAGCTAGCCTCGCTGAAAGCCTGTCGTTAGGCCGAAGCGTGTGCGAACTATAATATAACGAATACACACGTAGATGCCTGAGTGCCGTTATCTTTGGACGTGGGTTCGACTCCCACCGTCTCCATCCTTACATAGTAGGAATGGAGTAAAGCCCGGAACGTTTAATCGTTCCGGGCTTTTTTAAAGCATTACTATAAGTGTTTAGATCCCTGTCCTGATAGACTGTTTCATCTCTTAAACAACATTAATATACATTACTTGTTTTTTTCGAGAAAATAACACTTATATAGTTAATTGATGATCAAAGTGAGGTAGAAAAAATGATTGCAAAAACAGAAGAAGACTTTAATGGCTTGAAGGAAATTGGCAAAATTGTCGGCTCCATTAGAGACGAATTGGTACAAAGAACAGTTCCTGGCATAACGACGAAAGAACTTGATGATATTGCCGGTGAGATGTTTGCGAAAGAAGGTGCGGTTTCAGCGCCGAAAAGTGAATATGATTTTCCTGGCCATACTTGTATTAGTGTCAATGATGAAGTGGCGCATGGTATTCCAGGGAGTCGGGTTATTTCTGAAGGGGATCTAGTAAATGTAGATGTTTCTGGATCTAAGAACGGTTATTTCGCAGATACAGGAATCTCGTTTGTGGTAGGCGAAGGAGAAGAAATTTTAACGAAAATATGTGACGTTGCTAAACAAGCATTTGAAGCAGGCCTTAAGAAAGCAAAACCTGGTTCCAAAAAAAGCGGAATCGGAAGAGCAGTATTCCAAACAGCAAGACAGAATGATTTAACTGTTATCACAAACCTTACAGGACATGGTATTGGACGCACAATTCACGAAGCTCCTGACCATATTTATAATTATAAGGATACATTTGATGATGAATTATTAAAGGATGGGATGGTTATCGCATTCGAACCATTTATCTCAACCTTAGAAGAAGAAGTATTCCAAAAAAATGACGGCTGGACCTATGCTACAGAAAAAAGCTTTGTAGCTCAAGTGGAACATACGATTATCCTTACTAAAAATGGACCGATTATTGTCACACTTTAATGGGATCAAGTGGATTTTTCTTTTACCGTCTCCATCCTTACATTAGGAATAGAGTAAAGCCTGGAACGTAAAGTTCCAGGCTTTTTATTATGCAATGTGAAAATTAAGATTGATGTCTGGATAGATACTGTTTCAGCCATTCTACGATACGTTCACTTGTCTGCCCGTCGCCATATGGATTGACTGCTTCAGCTGTATGCTGGTGAAATGATGTATCTGTAAGCAAATTCTCGATGGTTCCTTTAATGATTTGCTTATCTGTCCCTGCCAAGATAAGTGTTCCTGCTTCTACACCTTCTGTCCTTTCCGTCGAATCCCTTACTATAATTACAGGAACATTAAAAGCTGGTGCTTCTTCCTGGATGCCTCCTGAATCTGTGACTACTAAATAGGCGTGTTTGAGAAGATAAGTAAAGGAAGCATAATCTAAGGGGTCAATGATATGGATACTTTCATGTTCCCGCATTGATTTACTGATTTGGTTACGTACATTCGGGTTCGGATGTACCGGGAAGATAACTTCTACCTCTTTATGATGATCTGTTATTTCCAGAATGGCATCATGAATTTGCGTTAAGTGATGGAAATTTTCCCTTCTATGTGTAGTCAGGAGGATGAGTTTTTTATTGGATTTTACGTATTGGGAAATTTCTGTGACGGCAGGAGGTACGTTATGGTGTATGTAGAAGAGAGCATCAATTACAGGATTACCGACTACAGAAATATGACGTACATCTATACATTCCTTGATTAGGTTTTCTTTGTTTTGTTCTGTAGGTGCTAAATGGAAAGTTGCTAGTCGGGTGACCAGCTGTCGGTACATTTCCTCTGGAAAAGGAGAGTAAGGATTGTCTGTTCGCAATCCTGCTTCCACGTGTACGACAGGAATACGTTCGTGAAATGCAATGAATGCACCAGTGAATGTTGTGGCGGTGTCACCGACCACAAAAACAAGATCAGGCTTTTCTTTTCTCAAGATTGCAGAAATGACAGGTATAGCTTCATGAACTACTAGTTCTGCGGATTGATTGGGTTTCATCAGCTTTAGGTTATAATCTGGTTCGATAGCGAATGTTTGGAGTACTTCATCTAACAGATCTGCGTGCTGCCCGGTATTGATAACCAGCGTGGCAAAATCAGGATTATCTTTTAATTTGTTGAGGATAGGAGCTAGTTTAATACCCTCTGGTCTTGTGCCCAGTACAAAAGCTATCTTCATGAACTGCTCCTTTCTTAAACTAAGCTGATTTGTACAATGGCATCTCCGTCCATTTTAAACTCCGGAAACATTTCATTCCCCCACACTTGCAGCTGATGCTGTACGACAGCTCTAAGCTGCGTATTATATAATTTTTGATCTGCTGTTATATTTTCCTCTTCATATTTTCTTTCATGGTAGAGAACAACATCAATCCAATTCATTTTATAAGCATCTGCTATTCGAAGAAACATCATATAGTCAGATGCTAGCAATGCTTCGCCGTTCAATTCTGCTGGCCAACCATCTAGCTTCTCAAGGATCGATTTTCGAAACATACGCGGACTGTGTGATGCACCCCCTGTCAAAGCATGGTACTTATTTGTATAATCGATTCCTTTGATTTCCGGGCCTTTCTGCAGACCTGATGACGGGTTATCGTACCATATCCTCTTGTTTGCATACACTAGGCCATATGATTTATCCAGCCGTTCAAAGTCATATAGCATAGTCTCTACTGCACGCTCATCCAGCCAAGCATCTCCATCCATTTCCAGTACATATTTGCCTAATACATATTCCAGCCCTGCATTCAATGCTTCTGCTTTTACGCCGCTTGCTATGTGGAGAGGTATGACTCGAGGATCGTTTCGATTTGTTATTTGCTGCAGTGTATCATCTGTGGAACCTATGTCAATTGCTACTACGTGGATATTGGAATGTGTTTGCTTTAGTACACTATCAAGGCATTTGCCAATATAAGCTCCATGATTGTGAGTGGTAATTAAAACTGTCACATCTGGAATATCCTTTCGTTTCTTACGATGGTCCAAACTAGCCTTCATGCTCTGTAAATAAAGCCCCTGTGCACCAGTGATCGTTGTAAGGGATAAGGCGCTGTTTACGCGATATTCCATCAAGGTATGACGTATTAATTGGATATTACCTTGTTCCATCAGACGAATCCAGAATTCATAATCAGACACTACGCCATAACTGGTATCATAGCCGCCCGCTTTTTTAAATGCGGACTGACGGAAGAGGAAGGAAGCTCCAACGAAACAGATGGATAATATTTCTTCCTTGTTCCTGTTCATCAGTGTTTCCATCGTTTGCAGCCATTGTGTTTCATCTGCAAAGCGCTGCCCTTTTTCATCGATGAGCCAATAATAAGAGTAGAGAAGGACAGTATCTTCCGGAGCTTGCTGTATATGATTATAAAATGTTAGCAGAAAAAGCGGATCCTGCCGATTGTCAATAGAAATCCACGTTAAGTAAGGACAGTCTTTTAAATAGGAAAAACCTTCATTCAAGGAATAGGCAATACCCATGTTCTTTTTTCGATAGATGATGCGATAAGGTATAGTTAAGATGCTGGAAGCATTATATACTGCTTCTGCTGTTTCTTCATTTGCACCATCTATGACGATGATCAATTTGTAATCACGGTACACTTGTTTTTCCATTGCTCCTAAGCATTCATGTATATACGCGGTTTCCTGATTATAAACGGGCAATACAACCCCAATTGTCATAATTTCTCCTCCTCACATAGAAAAGTATGTAGGAATGGACTTATTCATACGTTTTTATGCTGTAGACGAAGTTCTTTCGCAGATCTAAAAGCATTCAAAGACAGGTACATCGAGATGATTATATGGAAGAGGTAAATGGAAGATAAGCTGATAAAAGCAGCTTTCCGATTAACGAAATGAATTGAAACTGCTTAAACACTGTACAGCATCATAAAAATGGATTATTTGAAATCTTATTTATTCCATTAAAGGGAGAAGGTATTTTAACCTATATGGAAAGGTTGTTTCTATTTTGAGTTAGAATTATTTGGTGGTATAAGTTCACTTTTGTTTAGGATACAGCTGTTATAGAAGAAACTGCGTAGGGTTAAAAATGTCTAATATTCGGGATTGTCGGAGGGGGAGGTGGTATTAACGAGAGTTCCAGTTATCGGTTACTATATAGGAATTTTCGATAAGGTTATACTTGTAGGAAAGGCAATGCGATAAGATAACATTGCCTTACAACAATTTAATGAATTCATTATATGTTTTTGCTTTGATCAGATTTTGCACAATGGATCTGTTTTCAATTATTTTTAATAGGATATCATATAAAGACTGCAAGTCCTCCATACTTTTCTTTTTAACACAAAGTAGTCCTATAAATTGTATGGGTTTATCGTTCCACATGATAGCTTTTTCCAATGTACAAACGGCTAAAATAGTTTCATTGGATTGAGGTGAGATAGGGTGAGGTATAGCTACTAGATTTTCATATGCAGTTGGAGCGATCTTTTCTCTCTCATAAACTGCTTCGAGAAAAGTGTGATCAACTAACCCATTTTTCACTAATTTACTGTTTAGAAATTCAAGAACTTCTTCTTTAGAAGTGAAATTTTCTCTTAAAAATACAAGATCTTTAGGAAAATAGATTTGATGTTTTTCCTTTTTTGTGAGGAAGTGTCTCTTTATTTTTTGTAGGTCTTCCTCTCCTAAAACTGCGTTAACCTCAATTACAGGAATAGCTAATTTTTGCTGGATGGGAATAGAACTGATAATAAAATCAATATCAGTTAAGTCATATTGATTAAGCTTGTAATATTCAGTTGTACCAACAACATCAAGAGATTGACCAAAGTAGCTATTGAGTTTATAAAATATAAGTTTTGCTGTTCCTAACCCCGAAGCGCAGACAACTAAACACCGACTTGGACCTTTTTTCAACTTGTTTTTTTCTATGGCAGCTCCTATATGTAAGGCAATATACCCCAATTCATTCTCGTCTATCTTAGAATCTATGGCTACCTCAATTGCTTTACCTGCTATTACAGCAGCTTCGTAAGATAATAGGTAATTCTTTTTTATATCATCCAACATTGGATTTCTAATATTCATTCCATATTTAAAACGGTTAATGGCCGGTTTTAAGTGTAATGCTAAAGCCATTCTTAATTCATCATCTTCATTGATTCCCAGGTTCAATTCTTGTTCTACTTTTTGGAGTGCATAGTCTACTAGTTGACCTATCTCTTTTTCTATAAGCCCTTTAACTGCCTTATTTCCATTAGAATCGGCAACGATCTTCGTTCCCAGCAAGTGAATAGCAATATAGGCAATCTCCTCCTTAGGGAATTGAACATCAAACGTATACTCAACGTCTTTTACTATCTCGCCTGCGACAATATATTCCTGTTTGTCCAATATGTCATCTAGATCGCTTTTAAATATTTTAACGTAGTTATTAAATTTAATTCTATTAATGGCAATCGAAATATGAACCAACAGATTATTAAAGGCTATATCAGATAAAGGAATATTGTGCATATTGATTTTTTCTAATAGGATTCTCTTAACTGTATTGAGGTCCTCCTCGGCCATAAATTGCTCACTCAGAAAATAATGATTGCCTTCTGCTTTTCTGTTGAATAAATACTCAGACATACAAAAGCGCATTTTCAATTCGTTTCCTTTTAATTTTAAACCATGATTTGGTCGAGAGGTGAGTTGAATATTATATTTAGAAAGGGACTCCTTAACGATTTTTAAATCATTTTGAACAGTGGATTTACTAACAAATAATAAATCCGCAATCTCATCAAGTTTCACATAATGTTCGCTCATGAGTAGATGTTTTATCATAAAGGATACACGGTCTTCTGGCTGACTTGGTACATATTGAAGTTCTAAATCTCCAGTTATGGAACGAATATACTTATAAAATTGCTTCTCATGAATAATATTAAGCTGATAACCTTTACCCATTATAGATTCAATGGTGGCACCGTGATCAGTGATTAAAGCGTTTACTATTTTTACATCTTCCCGTATGGTTCGGACACTGACTTGATTATGATTGGCCAAATACTTTCCGCTTATTGGTGTTTCAAGAGACATTAAATGTTTAAGTATAGATTTGCCTCTTTTTGTTAACATTTGCAATCACCACTCCTGTATTTTTAAGAAAGCGCTTTCTATTTTATGCTGGAAAAGTTCTGGCTCAAACTGAACCAGAACCGTTTGATAGTATTTTATCACAACAATAGTACGCTTTTGTCTTCGTTAAAATCCATTATTGCGCGAAACTTCGGTAAACCATTGAGCGCTTTTCTTTAAAGAGCGTTCCTTTGTTTCAATATTTACAGAAATAAACCCATAACGATTTTTGTAAGCATTCATCCAAGACCAATTGTCCATGAAAGTCCATAGATGGTATCCCTTAACATTACAGCCTGCTTCAATAGATTTATGCAGCCATTTTAAATGTTCACGAATAAATTCAATTCGATAATCATCCTGAATTTGCTCATTTTGCATAAATCTTTCCTCGTCTTCAACACCCATGCCATTTTCGGAAATAAAGGACTCAATGTTTCCATAGTTATCTTTTAAGTTAATCAAAATATCGAATATCCCTTTTTCGTAAATCTCCCAACCGCGGTATTTATTCATTTTTCTTCCAGGCATTTCGTATCTATCAAAAAACCATTCTGGCATAAGTGGGCTTTCGAGATTGACAGCATATTCTTTTGCTTTTACACGACGAGGTTGATAATAATTCACGCCAAGAATATCCACTGTATTATTTTTTATTAAATCTAAATCTCCATCATGTATAAGCGGGAGCTCGCTATATTCCTTGATAATCTCAATTAATTCTTGTGGATATTTTCCAAGTACTGCCGGATCCAGGAAACAGCGATTAAAGAATAAATCTGCAATTCTAGCGGCTTTCAAATCCGCAGGGTGGTCACTTCTTGGATAGGAAGGAGTTAAATTAAGAATGATACCTATTTTACCATCTTTAAATTGAAGGGAATGATAGACTTCAACTGCTTTTGCACTGGCAACAACAGTGTTGTAAGCCACTTGTGTTGCTCTTTTGAAATCAACTATATTTGGATAATGTATATTATAGAGATAACCTGCTTCGACTGGAACAATAGGTTCATTAAAAGTGAACCACTTTTTCACTCGATCACCGAATAATTCAAAGCATATTTTCGCATAGCCTTTATAAGCTTCAACAACTTCTCGGCTTTCCCAGCCGCCTTCATTTTGCAAATCAAGCGGCATATCGAAATGATAAAGATTAACAAATGGCTCTATACCATTATCTATCAAGTTGTCAATTACAGCATTGTAGAAGCTAACGGCTCTTTGGTTAACTTCTCCGCGGCCTGATGGAATTAATCGTGACCACGAGATGGAAATACGGAATGAATTATGGCCAATTTGCTTCATCAAACGGATGTCTTCTTTATAATGATGGTAAAAATCCGATGTGGATTCAGGACCGACATTATTAAAAAAGCGGTTTGATTCTAATTCATACCAATGATCCCAGATGTTTTTACCTTTTCCGTCTTTATTTGCAGCACCTTCAATTTGTGTAGCAGAAGTAGCGCTGCCCCACCAAAAGCCTTCGGGGAATTTATAGGATAATTCCATTTATAAAACCTCCATCAATTGAGCTGCTATTTAAAACGATAAAGTTCAATAAACTCTACTGCCAGGTCTCGAAAGGTCATTGCTGTCATTAGATGGTCTTGAGAATGAATCAATAATACACTAATAATGTTTCCATTACCGTTTGCTTCTTCTTGTAACAGTTTTGTTTGAACACTGTGTGCTTTACTTAATTCTTCACCAGCTTCTTTGATCAATTCATCTGCACGTTCAAAATTTCCTTGCTTTGCTTCCTGTATTGCTTCCATTGCATTTGCTTTGCCGTTTCCTGCATAAAGAATGATTTGAAATGATATTTCTTCCATCGTTTCCAATTTAATAACCTCCAATATAAAACTTATCTACGTTGCATTTTTATTTCATTAGACTTTAGATAGCCATATACAGCGCCTAACAAGTTTGCATCTTGAGCAAATTTACATCTTGCAATACTTGGTTTGATTTTAGCTAAGTCGATTTTCTCGATGATAAGGTCGAGCTTTTGAGTGATTTTTTCAATTAAATCTTCTCTTTGGCTGATCCCGCCGCCTATTAAAATCACTTCAGGATCATAGATGTATTGCAAGTTGTATATTCCGACTGCTAAAAGGTGGTAGAAATCCTCCACAATTTTGGCTACCTCAACATCGCCCGATTCGGCTAATTCAAATACCTGTTCTCCAGATAGAGTGTTAGAATCAATCTGTTTTAAAGCAGCAACTTTCTTTACTAATGCTTTGGTGGAAGCTAGTCTGCTCCAGACATCATCACTATTGGAGATGTTGTGGTTAAGCAGCATATAGCCAAATTCGCCACCATGTAAATTGGCTCCTTTATGTAAGCTGCCATTCTTAAAAATAGCCCCGCCAATCCCAGTACCAATAACCATTACTAAAACATCGTTCTTTCCTTTGCCGTTTCCATCCCAAATCTCAGCATAGCCTGCACAATTTGCATCATTCTCGAGATATACATGCAAGCCTGTTGTTTCTCCAATTAGCTGTTTCATATTGGGGCCGTGGATGTAAGGAACAGCGCTGGATCCGTAAATAATTCCATCATCAGAAACAGCGCCAGGACAACTAACAGCGATGCCCGAAATATTACTTGAAGTTTGACTTAAATGCTCGATAAGATCTAGTAGTGATTGAAGGGTCTCAGGTGTTTTAATTTTATTTAAATGAGTGATTACGGCATTTTCTGAAACAACTCCGTATTTAACAAATGTTCCACCTATATCAATTGCCAAAAAGTTCTTCATATTATTTTCCTTCTTTGCATGGAGTCTGTCTGTCTCTTATTTATATTCTTCTTCTATAACTTCAAGCTGTCTTGATTTGATCAGTTCTTTATACCAATAACCTGATTTTTTTAGACTACGGTTACGGTTTTCATTTAAATTGATTTCTACTAGACCATACCGATTTTTAAATGCATTCATTGGTGAAACATTATCTGTAAATGCCCAGAGCATATAACCTGTGCAGTTTGACCCCTCATCAACGGCTTTTAATAACCATTGTAAATGTTCACTTATAAATTCAATACGATAATCATCTTGAATTATATTATCCTCGTTTTTAAAGCGATGTTCATTTTCAACACCCATACCATTTTCTGCAATGAACCATTCAATGTTGCCATATTCCTCTTTCATTCGAAGTGCAATATCATACATTATTTGAGGATAAATTTCCCAGCCGCGGTATGGGTTCATTTTTTTCCCTGTTAATTCGTGCTTGTCATAATAATATTCCGGATGGAAAGGGGTATCCTCGTTCCATGCAGCAGTTCTTGCTTTCACGCGGTGGGGGAAATAAAGGTTTAAACCAACGTAGTCTACAGTGTTTTCTTTAATAAGTCTTAATTCATCTTCCGTATAATCGAATGTTATGTCATGTTTCTCCATTAGTTCAAATAATTCTGGTGGGAATTCTCCCTTAATAGAAGGATCTAAGAATACACGATTAAAGAATAAATCATAGATGCGTGCAGCTTTTTGATCATGTTCTGCAGAGGATCTTGCATATGTTACTTCGGGATTAATGATATTACCAATCTTTGCACCGAATTTTTCCTTTAACTGCATTTGTTTAAATAGCTTCACAACTTTTGCTGTAGCTAAAGATTTGTTGTAATTCCATTGCATCCATTTTTTTGTATTTTGCTCAAAGGGCCAGCGAATGGCATCTAAATGAACGCGAGTCTGTACAACTATTGGTTCATTGAATGTAAACCAATGTTTGACCCGGCTGCCGTATCGGTTGAAAACCTTTTCTGCATACTTTTCAAATAATTCCACAACATGTTTCGAACCCCAGCCACCGTATTTTTCAAACAGAACAGCTGGCAGTTCGTAATGTTCGAGGCAAATCATCGGTTCAATGCCGTTGTTAAGTAATTCATCAATTACGTTTTCATAATAAGCAGCATATTCTTCATCAACTACGGCATTTTCATAATCTACTAAAAATCTGGCCCAGTTTATAGAAGTTCGATAATGTGTAAGTCCAATTTGTTTCATCATTTGAATATCTTCTTTGTAACGGTTGTAAAAATCTGTTGCTACAGCTGGGCCATAGCCATTATGCCAGACATTCTTATTGTTTTTATACCAAAGGTCTAAATAGGAGTCCTGAAAATCCTTTTTACCGGACCAACCTTCCGTTTGCCAGGCAGAAGAAGCGGCACCAATAATGAAGTTATCTGGTACTTTGATTACTTTGTTAGACAATTTTATCATCCCGTCCTTGTTTTTGATCTTTAGTAGTTGTTTGCTCAGTCCTGAAATATTGCTTATCTAGAATTCTTAAGAATGGCAGCCAGATTAGTACAACAATCACGAGATTTACTAACTGCAGGATTGCACCGGCAATTGAATTCGTAACCAGCATACCGCTTATAAATATCGGTGTTGTCCAAGGTACATGTACTCCTGTTGATACGGGAACCAATCCACTTGCCATTGCAAAGTAAGTGACAATGGTAACAATTACTGGAGAAAGCAGCCAAGGAATAATTACCATAGGATTCATAACAATAGGCAAACCGAAGATCAAAGGTTCGTTTACATTGAAAACAGCAGCAGGACCGCCAAGCTTTCCGAGATTTTTTAATTGCCGACTCCTTGTGAATAGGAAGATACCTAATATTACAGCCATTGTCATACCAGTTCCGCCCATGCCCACTATGAATGTATCTACAAACTGGTTGTTTACTATATGAGGACGTTCCAGACCAGCATTGAATGCTTCTAGATTTTCAAGTGATAAAGTCATCCAAATTGGATCCATAATGGAATTAACAATAATCTGTCCATGAAGTCCGAAGAACCAAAATACTTGTATTAATAGAACAGCGATAATTGTTGGAATCAGACCGCTTCCTAAAGAAGTTAATGGCTGCTGAATAAGTGTATAAATAAAATTCTGTAAGGTTTCGAATGAAGTGTAGCTGAAAATAGCACGGATTGCTAAAAAGAAAGTTAATGTTAATGTGATCGGAATTAATGAGCTGAAAGATTTTGCCACAGCATCAGGTACACCTTGAGGCATTTTGATAGTCCAATTTCTCTTAACGAAGAATTTATAGATTTCTACTGATACAAATGCTGTGAAAATCCCTAAGAATAAGCCTTGGGCACCTAAAGCTGCAGATGGGATAACCCCAGAAATACCTTCCAAGACTTGCGGTGTCAAAATGATGAAAGAAGCCAGTGCAGCGAAGCCGCCATACAAAGCTTCTAACCCATATTGCTGAGTCAATTTATAGGCGATGCCGAAGATAACAAAAAGACCCATAATACTTAATGTAGAAGCAGAAGCAGGCCCTAAAATACTTTGATATTCTTCCAAAGCATTTTCACTGATTATTTTGTCCAGGAAAGGTATGTTCGCTAATACGACAAATAGAGATCCGAAAATAATAAAAGGCAAAGCAACCATAAAGCCATCGCGCAGTGCGCCCAGATAACGGTTATTATTTAATTTATCAGCAATAGGTAATAATATGTTTTCTAATGTCTCTGTGAATTTACTTCCCATAATGGTTCCCCCTTATCAAACCTTTTTTTGGATTAATTCCAATGCTTTATCCAGCACTGCTTCTCCGTCGATGCGTCCGTAAGAAATAGGATCGATCACATCAACTGGAACACCTTTCTCATCAGCAACTTTTGAGATCTTTTTGAAGAGAAACCTCATTTGAGGACCAATTAACAGTACATCAGCTTTTTCCATGTCGGATTCAGCCTTATCCTGTGCCACAGCCCAAATCTCTGCTTCAATTCCTTTTTCTCGAGCAGCATCTTTCATTTTGGATACTAATAAACTTGTAGACATTCCAGAAGAACAAGCAAGTAGAATTTTCATCAATATTTCCCCCTATATCCGAATAATGATATCGCTTACAAAATTGATTATATATTTTGTGCAGAGGGAACTGTACATATTATTTTGCCTCTTTAAGGGTGAAATCCTTAAAATCTATCCGAATCTATTTTCATTAAGTAAGGTAAATAAGCTTAATGAATTGAGAATGGGTACAGACATAAAAAAATAAGATAGTGCTGAGAAAAATCTCTGCACCACCTTATATTTATTCGTGTTTCCACGTTGTTTCCTCGCCCTTTGTCGGACATACAGGAAACACATCGTTTTCTTTTATTTCAACTCTTTCACCTGACTGACAGATATATACACCTGTTTGCGGTACACCTTGTCCTGTCCGGAATTCGCGTGTATCATTACTCATCTTGTACACCTCCAAATTTACATATATAGTCTATCCCTTCCCTTTAGGGCTTACTCTAAACAGTTTAAGAAGCTTTGGTTATGTTTTTGTAATAGCGAATATAGGCTATATGGCTTCCTTGCGTACTCATATCGCGATACAATCATAATAGTTACTTCCTGTCGGAACAAAAATAGAACGGAGTGAGCACTCATGAATGAAACAATTATTACGCTATCAACAGGTGAACAAATTCGAACAGAAGCGCCTGAACAGCAGCTATTAGAGCATATAACGAACAACCAGGGTATGATGAATAAAGCTTTTGTTGTGATTGGGGACGTACATATTGCAACCGCTCATATAGTGAAGATTGAATCCACTGTAGAAGAAAACAAGAGACCTGATCAGTTAGAACAGACAGATAATAGCGTGAGTTCAAAACAGATTGAACAGACAGATCAGGTCGTGACTCCGAATCAGTTTGAACTTCTGGAGCAGGAGCTTTTAGAAGCAATGCAGACAAGAGATATATTTGCATTGGACACATTTTTACATGATGACCTCGTTTTCATCAATCATGAAGGCAGTTATGTGACCAAGGAAATGGATTTAGAAGCACATCGGACACTAGCTGTACGTTACACAAAGGTATCCAGTACAGATTTGCAAATCAAACCGACAAAGGATGGAGCAGTGACGATCTCCCGTATCCGCCTGGAAGGACAAGAGGGGGACGAGAAGATCAGTGGTGACTTTATTTATACACGAGTGTGGCAGCTAATCGGTGAGCAATATCAAGTAATTGCCGGGCATTGTTCCATGCTGTAATATATGCGCATTTGTCTATTTTTTGCATAAACTACAGTTGTCTGGCCTAACGGGTAAATAAGAGCATTGTCACGTATGTGAAATGTGGTATACAATACAGGTTGGGGCACGCTCATTTACAGCGGCTAATACAGTAATGAGGGATTATATGATGAATGTAAAGACATTGGAGAGAGACATAAAGCAATTTTTAGAGGATGCGGATGTACTTGTAGAAGCACCGCTTGCAGACTATACGTATACAAAAGTAGGCGGAAAAGCGGATGTACTCGTTTTCCCAAGAAGTTACACAGAAATTGAACAGGTTGTTGCCTATACAAAAGAAAATGGGGTACCACTGACAATACTCGGTAATGCATCGAATGTCATCATTCAGGATGGCGGACTGCGCGGAGTGGTCATGATCCTGACGAAACTCGATGAAGTTAAAGTGGAGGGTAACAGAATTACAGCTCAGTCAGGTGCAGCGATTATCGACGTTTCCAGAATTGCACTGGATGCTAGTTTGACTGGATTAGAATTCGCTTGCGGAATTCCTGGTTCAATCGGCGGGGCATTATATATGAATGCTGGCGCGTACGGTGGAGAAGTGAAGGATGTTCTCGAGCAGATAGTTGTCATTACCGATACTGGTGAACGAAAAGTGATGACAAGTGAGGAGCTGGAACTTAGTTACCGTACCAGCATTCTGCAGAATAATAATTACATTGCTGTAGAAGCAACATTCATATTGGAAAATGGTGACCAAACGGCGATTAAAGCGAAAATGGATGAACTAACTTACCTTCGTGAATCAAAGCAGCCGCTTGAGTACCCATCATGCGGCAGTGTCTTCCAGCGCCCTCCAGGTCACTTTGCTGGTAAGCTGATTATGGATGCAGGGCTGCAGCTGACACGAATCGGCGGAGTAGAGGTATCAGGTAAGCATGCCGGATTCATGGTGAATGTAGCCAACGGAACAGCATCGGATTATATCAATCTGATCAAGCATGTACAGGAGACAGTCCAGGAGAAGTTCGGTGTCAGTCTTCACAGAGAAGTGCGTATCATCGGCGATGCTCCTGAGCAATAAAACATAAAAAGAAAAACCCATGGATCAATTGAACCATGGGTTTTTGCGTTACAGCTGCATGATTAGGAGAAAACCAAATAGCCAATTGTTGCTCCATAACAAAGTATAACTAACAGACTTGGCAAGAAGTAGGTAGCTAAGGAACGTGTATGCTTTCGCGCAATGATGATCATTGAAATACCAGTCAGTATAAGACCGATGATTGCGATTATCATTATACTATTGGCAGTATCCTGCCAAACACTTCCGTTGAAGTATACAATATCCGATATTGCTACAACTATGATATTGAACAGATTGCTGCCAAGGATAGTACCAACAGCGAGGTTGGGATTACCTAGCTTTAGAGCAACATAGACACTGACAGCATCCGGAAGGGAAGTGGCAGCAGCTATTAAAATGCTGCCTATGAATGTTGCACTAATGCCAGTAGCAGAAGCTAAAGCGTCACCAGAAAGACTTAGTACGCTTCCAGCTACAAGGATGATACTTGCAAAAAGGAGGAATCGCAGCTTTGCTTGGGATAGCGATTCATCCTTGCCTGTTTTCGTATCTGATTCATTTGGCACATCTTGTTTGGATGTAAGATACATGCCCACCCCATAGATAGCTATAATCAGCAGACTTGGGATACTGATGTTTAGAATGGTGTAGCTGTGATTAATTCCTAAAGCAATAATGGCAACTATCGTTAGTATCAATGAGATAGTACCTGAATAGAGGTGCTGTTTGCTTACTTGGAGAAACAGTTTTCGACGTCGAAAATGTAGGTCAAAGAGAAAAAGCACAAATAAATTAAATAGCATGCTTCCTAATCCATTACCAACAGCAATATCAGGATTATCAATTAACGCAGCACTGATTGTAGCGGTCAGTTCGGGCAGGGAAGTGGCGATTGCAAGTAAAAGCGTGCCAGTAAGGAATCCATTCATATTGGATTTCCTGCTGATTGTATCTGCGTGGTTGGAAAGATGGGTAGCTGCATATACAGATAGAGCGGCAGCTAAAATAAAAATTGCGGCTAATAACAGGGGGGATATAGGTCATCTTCCTTTCTGAGTAAAGCATTCTAATTCATTTACCCAGAAGAACAGAAATAATAACAATGCTTTTGGATCTTCAATATAAAAAAGACATGCACTGGGCATGTCTTTTTTTGCATTATGCAGTTACTGTCGGGATGCTTACGCCAAGTCCATCAGCGACACGCTGTCCCCATTCTTTATCTGCTTTGTAGATATGACCTACTTCGCGTTCAAGAATTTCTTTACGAGTAACAGGCTTCATTGCATCAACGAAGTTCTGTACAAGGCGAGTTTTTTCATCGTCTGTCATAAGACGGTACAAATCTCCCGGCTGCGTGTAGTGATCGTTTTCATCATAACCAACGCTATCAGCTAGTCCGGATACTTCGAATGGTGCCATTTTGCTTGCTGGATCTTCTTTTGGTGTTCCAGCAACGCTGTTTGGCTCGTAGTAAACGCCGCTTCCGCCATTGTTGTCGAAACGCATTTGACCATCACGCTGGTAATTGTTCACTTCATTGCGCGCACGGTTGATCGGAAGTGCTTGGTGGTTAGCACCTACACGATAACGATGTGCATCATGGTAAGCAAACAGACGACCTTGAAGCATCTTATCAGGAGAAACGTCGATACCTGGTACAAGTGTTCCAGGAGAGAACGTAGCTTGTTCTACTTCCGCGAAGTAGTTCTCAGGGTTGCGGTTCAATACCATGCGGCCAACTTCGATTAGCGGGTAATCTTTTTGTGACCATACTTTTGTTACATCGAATGGATCGAAGCGATATGTGTTTGCATCTTCAAGCGGCATGATTTGAACATAAAGCTTCCATTCAGGGAAATCGCCGTTTTCGATTGCATTGAATAGATCTTCTGTATGGTAATCCGGATGCTCACCGGCAATTTTTGCAGCAACAGCAGGATCCATGTTTTTAACGCCTTGCTGTGTTTTGAAGTGATATTTCACCCAAACACCTTCACCTTTTTCGTTAACCCATTTGAATGTATGGGAACCGAAACCGTGCATATTACGCAATGTTGCAGGAATACCGCGGTCAGACATAAGAATAGAAACCTGGTGCAAGCTTTCAGGGGATAGAGACCAGAAATCCCATACCGCATCAGGGTTTTTCAAATGTGTTTGCGGATGTCTTTTTTGTGTATGGATGAAGTCAGGGAACTTGATTGCATCACGGATGAAGAATACAGGTGTATTATTACCGACTAGATCATAGTTTCCTTCTTCGGTATAGAATTTAACAGCGAAACCGCGAGGGTCACGTACTGTGTCAGCAGAACCAAGCTCACCAGCTACTGTAGAGAAACGGATGAACATATCTGTTTTTTTACCAACTTCAGAAAGGAAGTCTGCTTTTGTATATTTGGAAACATCATTGGTGACTTCGAAGTAACCATGTGCACCGGCACCTTTTGCGTGTACAACACGTTCAGGAACGCGTTCACGGTTAAAGTGTGCTAGTTTTTCAAGAAGATGCACATCCTGGATCAGTGTAGGTCCACGTGAGCCAGCAGTTTGTGAATTCTGGTTATCTCCAACTGGAGCACCCCAGCTAGTAGTTAGTTTTTTATCTGCCAAGAAAATCACCTCAGAAAAAGTATTGTGTTAGTAAATCTATAAACATAGTAACATCTTTTTATTAAAAATCAATACTTATTTATAATAATTATAAAGTTATTATAAGGATAAATAAAAAAGGATAAACCAGCTAGAAAGCTAGTTTATCCTTCCGTTTAAATGATATCGTTTACAAAAAATATTATAAAGAAGCTACCCATGTGACTAAAGCACACCCCACTATGCTACCGCTGATTAACAAGTTTGTTTTCCACATTGGCACCCCTCCTCCTTCGATAAATTAAGTCTATCAAATTATGAAAGGGTTTTCAATATGAGAAGAAGCCCAATTATTGGAATTGAGCTTCTTTGTGCTTTTGTTTTGATTTGTACATTTCCTGATCTGCAATTTCTATCATTTCTGTGACTGTCAGCATCGAGCCTGGTGCATAGTCATGGATGCCGAAACTTGCTGCAATCGGATATGCTTTTATTTTTGAGTCATTCAAACGGGTTAGACTCTCCTGCAGTTTCTCGAGGAATCCTTCTGCTTGGCTGCGATCTGTCTGTGGAAGCAAGATAATGAATTCATCACCACCATGGCGGAAAAGATATTCATCTTCTGTCAAGGTCAAGGTTATTGTAGAGGCGATAAGCTGAATAAGCTGGTCGCCTTCATTATGCCCGTGCTCGTCATTTACACGTTTTAAATTGTTCACGTCTACAAAACAGAGGCAGAAGGGATGTTTGCCTTGCTGGAGAAGATCCTCAATAAATTGGATACCGGCACGACGGTTGAATACACCCGTAAGTACATCCCGGCTGGCATGCTCCTGTAGTTCTTTTTCGATACGCTTGAAGCTTGTTATGTCTGTTACACTGATTAAAAGCGCATCTTTTTTGTTATAACTGAGCAACTCAAAATTCAGCATCATCCAGTTTGCATGATGTACCAGATTATGGGTGATATAATTCTCAATCTTTACTTCGTTTTTTAGCTGTCCTAACAATACTTCCTGCTCTTTCTTGTCAGGAAAGAAGGAGGTGAGGGAAAAGCCGCTGACTGTTTGTGGGTTGATTCCAAAAAAATGTCCAGCTTGTTTATTGTACAGAATAATATTTTCAGTAACTAAATCAATAAGCACAACTGGCTGCGGATTGGCAAAAAACAGGCTTTTAAAGTTGCGTTTTTCCTCCTCCAGCTGCATTTGGCTATTATAGTCTTTTCTCAAGTAGTGATAGAAACTGAGATTGATTATTGCACTTACTACCAATGCACCTGTGAAATTAATAAGCATAATAAGCGAAACAGTACCGGAATGAAAGTAGAATAGACCGCCCAGCAGCATGATATGCGCTATACCTGCCAAAAGGGCATAAATAATCGGCCGAATCGGTAAAAGGGAAGCACAGGCAAGCAGGATAATGAGATAGGCATACATATTACCTTCCTGCTGAAAGCTGTTGAAGGAAGAAAACGCACCTTGGGCGATATACAGCCCTATGTAACAGACACTGAGAAAACTGGAATGCACTGATTTGAAAAAGAGAAGATAACAAGCAGACATCAGCATGCCAGTCAGATGGACAAGGGCAAGTGGAAGTACATAATCTGGGTTATCTATAGATCTATATACTGATATATCCGCAATTAGGAATAGTGGATAACAAGCAAGCAGTGTAATGGAACTCAGCTTAATCCTGTGTGACAGGAGTGACTGATGATGTGTATCGAAATCGTTTGTCTGCTTCATGAATTTTTCCTTCACTTTTTTTAAGATAGTGTACTACATAACCAGACAGAAAGCTCCATTTTCTTTGATTCTTAACACATTGTAAAGATTGCAAGCAAATTGTAAGAGAAGGATATGTAACAAAGAAGGATTAACTGAATGACGAACAAAAAAGAGCTGCAATAGCAGCTCTTTACAGATGGTTATTATAAGCAGTTGTAAGATTTTCCACGATTTCTTCTACATCATAGCCTTCAATTTGTTCGCGAGGGATGAAATGGACTAATTTTCCGTCCTGCATCAATGCGACAGAAGGGGAGGATGGCGGTTGATCTGTAAAGTATTCCCGCATCTTTTCTGTAGCTTCTTTATCCTGACCTGCAAATACAGTTACAAGATTTTCTGGTTTTTTAGCGTTCTGTAAGGATTCTCTGACTGCTGGACGTGCAAGGCCTGCTGCACAGCCGCATACAGAATTGACAACTACCAGTGTGCTGCCTTTTGCCTGCTCCACATAGTTTTCAACCTTTTCAGCATCAGTTAGCTCCTGGAACCCTGCCTGTGTCAGCTCATCCCGCATAGGTTGGACGATGCCGCGCATATATTCTTCGTATGCATTCATTTTGTTATTCCTCCTTTTGTTTTGTTGCTTCCGTCATTTGTTTCCAGACGGAACCTTTTGCTGCTTCGCCCCCAGCAATTCGTTCAATTGCCATATTAAGCTGCAGCTTCACTTCAAATTCTGTTTCCTGTCTTGCTGCTTTTTCAAGCAACGGCAAGCTTTCGCTATCTCCAATTTCATATAAAAACATCGCAGCCCGCCATCTGACAATCCGACTTGGGTCGGCAAGTGTCGCTTCCATTGCTGGTGTTGCTTCTTTGAAGCCGAGGTCCGATAGACAGTCACCAGCGGTCCGTCTAACTGTTACGACCTTATCCCGCAAGGCGAGGTATAGCAGTGGTAGGACAGCTTTATCTTCTATCATGCCTAGATAAGCAGTTGCTAGCCGGCGAATGGAGGCTTTCGGGTCCTGCAGAGCTTTATCCAAGAAAGGGAGATACGCAATGCCAGGCTCCAGCGCATCCAATGCGCGATAGCGTACGCGCCAATCATCTTCATTCCACACATCCATTGTCGGCTGCTGTCGCTTCGCCGCTGGGGCTTGAGGATTCCTGGCACGTGCTACGAGTTCCCGCAGCCGTTCTGAGCTATAACTTGCGAGCAATTCTTCATAAATATCCTGTCCTACCTGATCTGGATCACCATAACGGGGATACTGTTCTTCCCATTTACGGGCAAATACAATATTGTCGTCCCCGGCGGCATCCATTGCTGCTTCCGTAAACAAAGCAGGAAGTCCAATCCGCTTCTCTTGTTCATCAAATAGAAGCTTGATTTGCATCGGTACACCATAAATCGTCTGTACCTGAACATCCACTTGGCCATAATGCGGTTCTTGGATGCCTACTTCTGCCGGTGCACCTTGGCTATTCTCTCCGAATGCTCCACGTACAGCAGGCAGTATGGTCTCCCAAGCTGATTTTGGGCTTCGTTCCAGTGCAAGGAAGTCTGCCACACGGTAAATACCTTTCACACCTTCAATTTGAAATAACGCCTGGACGTAGTCAGGGTCGCCAGAAGAATATGTCTCTCGTTTGTAATCGAAACTGCTGCCCATCGGCAGCATGTCATCCACCACGATTTTCATCGAGTATGGACTCGGGGTAGGCTCGATTGTCACGATTTTCATCGTATTCCCCCTTATATATAATAATCATTTTCTTCCTATAGACTATATCACAGATGGGGTGAAAGGTGCGACAATGCGAACCTAGGACTTGAGCCTAGTGGAAACTAAGTCTCTGTTTCTATTAACCTCTTAGGAGCTGTCTGTTAGAATGTTAATAATACGTAAAAAAATCCACCTTTTCGGGTACAGGATGCTATAATGATTTGGTAAATAATTTACGTTTGGAGTTGTAAAATGGATAATTGGATAACGCAGTTTATGGAACAATTCGGTTATTTTGCGATCGTATTGCTGATGGCAGGCGAAAACGTATTCCCGCCAATCCCATCTGAGATCATCCTGCTGTTCGGCGGCTTCCTGACAACCTCTTCTGGTAGTGTCACTATAGTCGGTGTTATTATTGCAGCAACGATCGGTGCAGTCCTTGGGGCTCTTATCCTTTACGGTATCGGGCTTCTTTTAGATGTTGAACGTCTGGAGAAAATCGTGGATCGCTGGGGACATATTTTACGAATTAAGAAAGAAGACATACATAAAGCAGATGCTTGGTTCGATAAGTATGGTGTATGGACAATATTCCTTTGCCGATTTGTACCTGTTATTCGGAGCTTGATTTCCATACCGGCCGGGATGTCTAATATGAATTTTCCGCTGTTCCTCATCTTCACGACATTAGGAACACTCATTTGGAATACAGTATTAGTATTGCTAGGTTATTGGCTCGGTGAGTCCTGGACGACAGTGGAAACATATCTTGGTTATTATCAGGATGTTGTCATCGTAGTACTGGCGATTCTTATCGTGCTATTCGTCATATGGTTCATCAGACGGAATAAAAAGAAAAAAAGTAGCTAGAGGAGTAGAGGCATGAGTATCATTGAGTTCTTTTCGGCCTTGATCATGGGGCTGGTCGAAGGGTTGACAGAGTTTGCCCCGGTTTCATCTACAGGTCACTTAATCATCGTTGATGATATGTGGCTGAAGATACACGAATTATTTAACAACGAAGTAGCGAACACATTCATCATCGTTATTCAGCTTGGCAGCATCTTGGCTTCTGTCATCGTTTTCTGGGACAAGTTCATGCAGATTCTTGGTATTCGCAAACTGCAAGGAAAAACAGAATCGATGCCAGGAAAACAAAACAAGTTCAACCTTGGAATCGTTATTGTTGGCTTGCTGCCGGCAGGGGTTCTTGGGCTTTTGTTCGATGATATTATTGATGAGTATCTGTTTTCCGTATGGTACGTTATCGTAGCATTGGTTGTTGGGGCAATATTCATGATCTTTGCAGATAGAGTATCATCAAAAAAGACAGAAACAATCGATTCATTGGATGGTCTTACCTATAAGAAGGCTTTTCTGATTGGGTTATTCCAGTGTATCTCTTTATGGCCAGGTTTTTCCCGTTCCGGAGCAACAATCTCTGGCGGTGTCATTCTTGGCTTGAACCACCGCGTAGCATCAGATTTCACTTTCATCATGGCAGTGCCTATCATGGCAGGTGCGAGCCTTGTCTCGTTGCGTAATCACTTGCATGCTTTCACTCCTGATGTGATTCCGTTCTTTATTGTCGGATTCATCAGCGCATTTATTTTTGCACTGATTGCAATCCGGATGTTCTTGAAAATTATTTCCAAATATAAACTTGTACCTTTCGCCTTTTACCGAATTGCTCTGGCGATTGTGATCGTAATCTTCTTGATCATTAACTGATCCCTGTCTTGTACAGGGGTCTTTTTTTTTGGCTAGAAGTGCCTTTCATATTATGGCGCCAAAGACAGAAACTAATGCAGAAAGGAGGAGAAGCATCATGAAAAAGCATCGAGTGGATGGCGGTATCTGGATTGACGATACGTATCAGCCAGGCATGGAGGAAGGGCTCACAGCCAAGCGGGATGAACAGGATACAAACAAGAAGCATGTGCGTGCCGACTATGAAGGCGAGACAGGTGACGCACATACACTAGGGCACTACCGATGACGAGGCGTAATAAAATACTCGTGCCCGAGGCGCGGGAAGGTCTTGATCAGCTGAAATATAAAATCATTCAGGATGCCAACCAGCCTTACCAGACTGAGCAGGCTGGTGATTTAGGTAATAGAACGAGCAGAGAGAATGGCAAAACAGGTGGCAGCATTGGCGGTAATATGGTCCGTGAACTCGTAAGGATGGCGGAAGAAAATCTGAAGCACCGTTAAGGAGGAAAAGCCCGTGAACGACAAGGATAAATCATTGGAAGATTATTATATGCGTTATACCGATCTAGATGGGGATGGGAAAGATATCTCATTCTCCCAAGAGGAAGCAGATGTTGATGATTTAGAAGCGCAGGCTCGTTCCGATGCAGCAGATGCTCGAGTAGCCAAAAGGCATAAATAACCGGTCATAAGTGCTTGTTTCAGATAGCATACTAACAAGGCACGACATTTCATATAGGGGGTTATCACATTGGAAAACCAGATGCAGACTGCACAGATGAATCAGCCGACAACTTTGCATGGCAAGCAGAACCATGGTGGTCATGAAGTTTTTGATACACATGAAATTCTAGCTGGTATGATTAGTGTGATGGACCAATATCAGATCTTTGAGCAGCATATGCAGGATCAGGAGCTGAAAACAATTGCGCATAATCAGTGCGATTTTCTGAAGCAGACGTACAACACAATGGTGGAGGCGTTCAAAACAGGTCAGGATCCATCTCAACCAACGAAACAATACAATATGCAGCAAGGTAATGATGTTGTTTATGGAATTACACCGTCCCAGCCAAAAAAGCCTAACAGTTCTGTTAGTGAAGTAAATGAGCAAGGTCTATCTGCTTATATGCTGGCACAAGTGAAAGGGATGTCTTCCATGTGTGCAATGAGTGCATGTGAAATCACGAACCCGGTTCTTCGTCGAGTTGTTGCAGATACAGTACCGAACCTGATTGAGATGAGCTATGAAATCTTCCTGTATCAAAACAAACACCACTATTATCAGGTACCGCAGCTGCAGCCTGCCGATCAGGCAGCTATGATGCAGAGTTATGATACAGTTCCGTTGAACCAAACGCATTAATAAAAAGGTCCGCCATTATGGCGGACCTTTTTATTTGTCTTTCTGCTGTTGATAATTTGCTTCTTCTTTTAACTCATGACGAAGGCTGTCTACACTTGCAGCACGTCGCTCGTTCTTTTCTTTCAGAAATGACATTTCGTCATCTGTCAAATGCTCACTGTTCGCTTTGACAAAATCCTCTGTTTGATGAACATTCTGCAGGGTATGCTGGATTGTATCCTCGATACGCTCCGCATTATCTGCGCGATTATCCGGGTTCGGCATTCATGGACCTCCTTTTCAGAACAGATATAATGTAGTATCTGCCTCGAAAGAGAAGTTATGTATGCTTTATTTCCTTGTGATGGAAAGGACATCCTCCCTGAATTGGTTTAGCATCATCACCAATGAAATATTGCTTCCATTCACGGTGCCCATGGTCACCGAAGTGTCCAATATCCGGATGTTTCGGCAGTTCATCCCATTTTTCTACCCGGTCACGGACGGAATCACGTGATTTTGTCCCAGCGGGTTTATCTCCTTCCAGCCCGTCGAAGATACTGCGTGGCTGCAGTCCAATGACAAGGGAAGGACCTAAATCACGTGTAATTCGCTGCTTATATGCTGGCGCATTACCGAATAGGAAGTAAGCCTCCCCGCCGATATGATAATCAAAGAGGAAATGATCTGGATCCCTAGGGCGTTCTGCTGGCCATGGAATGTCGTCCACTTCATGCAGCCGCTGAAGGAAGCGCCAGAAGTAATCTCTGTAGTATTCCAAATCTTGTTCGGTATTTTCCGGTTCAAAAAAAAGGAATAAACCTCGACGTACAGCTTTTTCCTGAGTATGCATCAGTTTTGTGAAATCATTGATAATCTGAAGTGCACCATCCCAGTGGTCGTGAGGAACAAAGCCATAACCCAAGTCACCTTTCTTCTGTGCAGCAATCCCAAAGTAGCAGGGGAAGTCCTTTTTGGCAACTGTTTCAGCAAAAGGTTGGTAAGCATCAAGAGCCCAGGTCGGGAGTTGTTGATTTGAAGTTCTGATGTCTTCTTTCTTTAAAAGCGGCAGCATGTATACACTCCTTATGTAAGTTAGTAATTGTTATAATTCTTTGTCAGTTCAAATCTCCTATTGACGAGCCTTTTTCCATTTACTATACTAAAAACAGAATCTAATTGATAATGAATATCAGTATCATTGATGCTGCTGAAGAGGTTTGACGCTTATGAAGTTGATTTACTTGATTATTATTACCGTTCTATTAGCTGTTTGTTCCCTGTTTGTCGGGGTAGAAAACGTGTCATTTTCTGAACTGTGGAAGATGGATGAGGAAGCCTGGAATATCGTTATGATCAGCCGGCTGCCGCGGATGCTCAGCATTATCATGGCTGGCATAAGTCTCAGCATATGCGGACTTATTATGCAGCAGCTTACCCAAAACAAATTCGTATCCCCGACAACTGCGGGGACAATGGATTGGGCAAGATTAGGGATACTTGTTTCCTTGTTGTTCTTCACCGATGCTAGCCCGATATGGAAGATGTGCATCGCAGCTGCTTTTGCTTTATTCGGCACCTTGCTCTTCATGGGCATTCTCCAGAGATTGAAGCAGAAGGATACAATTTTTATACCGCTAGTCGGAATTATGCTGGGAAATGTAGTCAGTTCGATTGCAACATTTTTTGCACTCAAGTTTGACCTGGTCCAAAATATGTCCTCTTGGCTTCAGGGAGACTTCTCTTTGATCATGGAAGGACGCTATGAGCTTCTTTACATAAGTATACCGCTCCTAATCATTGCTTTTCTGTTTGCCAATATGTTCACAGTCGCTGGCATGGGAGAAGACTTTGCTACGAATCTCGGTCTTCCTTACAAGTATGTCGTGAATGTAGGATTGATTGTTGTCGCAATCATTACTGCAGTTGTTATTTTAACTGTCGGAATGATTCCGTTTCTTGGTTTAATTGTACCAAATATCGTCAGCATATATCGCGGCGACAATTTAAAGAACAGTATCTGGCATACAGGTGTGCTTGGTGCAGTATTCCTGCTTGTATGTGATATAGCAGGACGCTTGATCATTTATCCTTATGAAATATCTGTCGGTTTGATGGTGGGTGTCATCGGCACAGGTATCTTCCTTTATATGCTGTTAAGGAGAAACGCCTATGCTTAAACGGAAGATTATATTACTGCTCGTTGTCGCCTTGTCTTTGGCCAGTCTTTACCTTTTCATTCATATGAACTTCCAAGCGATGGAGTACCTGCTGCGCACTCGGCTGGAAAAAATCCTAGCTATGATCTTATGTGCTGTTTCGATTGGTGTTTCGACTGTTGTGTTCCAAACTATTACGCATAATAGAATCCTGACGCCGAGCATTATGGGACTGGATAGTGTCTATATGTTCATTCAAACCATCGTCGTCTTCCTATTCGGTTCAGGAACATTTGTAATCATGCAAAGTGATGCGTATTTCTTCCTTACTATTCTGCTGATGGTCGGTTTCGCTTTCGGGCTTTATCAGCTGCTGTTCCGCAGAGGACAAAGTAATCTGTTTCTGTTGCTGCTCGTAGGCTTGGTGCTGGGTACATTTTTCAGCAGCTTGTCTTCTTTCATGCAGATGATAATCGACCCGAATGAATTTCTTTTGATTCAGGATAGCATGTTTGCAAGCTTCACAGATGTTAACACGGATCTACTGCTTATTTCAGCAGTAATCATCACTGTGCTTTGTATTTACATATTCCGTTATCGTCACTATTTTGATGTCATGTCCATCGGTCGCGATCATGCAGTGAATCTCGGAGTGCCATATGAAAAAATCGTCAAACGGATGTTCTTGGTGATTGCAGTACTCGTTGCCGTGTCAACCGCCTTAGTCGGACCTATCACGTTCCTCGGATTGCTGACAGCCAATCTGGCGCGGGAATTCCTGCAGACATTCCGGCATACGTACCTGCTGATAGCTGCAAGTCTGCTCAGTGTCATCGCATTGCTAGGTGGTCAGCTTGTTGTGGAAAGGATCTTCTCCTTCTCAACGCCAATCAGTGTCATCATCAATTTTGTCGGTGGAATTTACTTCATTTATTTATTAGTAAGGGAGAGTAAGAAGATATGATCGTTGCAGAAAAGCTTTCCAAGTATTTCGGATCCAAGAAAGTCATTCAGGATGTTTCCATCGAGGTGAAACGCGGTGCGATCACTAGTTTCATCGGCCCAAACGGTGCAGGGAAGAGTACCTTGCTTTCCATGGTGAGCCGCTTGTTAAAACAGGATGATGGTATTGTCTACCTTGACGGAAAAGACGTACATAAACAAAAGAGTAAGGATTTGGCGAAGACAATTGCTATCCTGCGTCAGTCAAATGTCGTCCAGATGAAACTGACAGTTCGTGAGTTAGTGAGCTTTGGCCGTTTTCCTTATTCGAGCGGGCGTCTCACTGCAGAAGATGAACAGAAGGTCAGTGAAGCTATTACGTATGTGAATCTGGAGGAAATGGAAAATAAATATTTGAACGAACTGAGCGGCGGTCAGAAGCAGCGGGCATTCATCGCGATGGTGTTGGCACAGGATACAGATTATATCTTGCTTGACGAACCGCTGAATAATCTCGATATGAAGCATGCCGTTCAAATGATGAAGCTGCTTCGGAAGCTGGTAGAGGATTTTGGCAAGACGATATTGCTTGTCATCCACGATATCAATTTCGCTTCTGTTTATTCAGACCGGATCGTGGCAATGAAGGATGGCAAGATTGTAGCAGAAGGTCCTACCGAAGATATCATTCAATCTGATGTCCTCAAATCCATCTATGATTTGGATATCGATGTTCACAATATCAGCTGTAATCGAATATGTGTCTATTTCTAAAACCCATACAGGTTAAAGGGGTGATGCCGTTATGAAGCTAACTGCCTTTCTTGGCCAGCAGTACATACATCACAAAGAAAAAGGAGATAAGATAAAATGAAGAAATTAACATTACTGATGACAGGTCTATTATTCGTTCTACTGCTAGCAGCATGCGGAAGCAATTCCGATAGTGCAAGCGGTGCAGATAAAGAGCAAGAGAAGCTTACAATTGAGCATGAGCTTGGTAAAACAGAAGTATCCAAAAATCCAGAGAAGATCGTTACGTTTGATATGGGCGCATTAGACACATTGGACAAACTAGGTGTCGAGGTTGCGGGTGTTGCACAAGAAAGTCTTCCTGATTATCTTTCCAAATACAGCAGTGACGATTATGAAAATGTCGGCGGTCTGAAAGAGCCAGACTTAGAGAAAATCGCTGAAATGCAGCCGGATGTCATTTTCATCTCAGGTCGTCAAAGCGACTATTATGAACAGCTTAGTGAACTTGCACCGACTATTTATATCGGTGTTGATACGACAGATTATATGAACTCATTCAAGAAGAACACAGAAACGATTGCACAAATCGTAGGTAAAGAAAAAGAAGCAGAAACAGCGCTAGGTGAAATTGATGATGCTATTGCTGATCTGAAGACAAAAGCAGAGAGCATGGATGGAAAAGCATTGATCACACTCGTGAATGACGGCAGTGTAAGTGCGTACGGCAAAGCTTCCCGCTTTGGCGTAATCCATGATGTTTATGGTGTGCCTGCTGTTGATGAAACAATCGAATCCTCTACGCACGGCCAAAGCATCGGTTTTGAATATATTTCTGAAAAGAACCCGGATTATCTGTTTGTAGTCGATCGCGGAGCAGTTGTAGGTGGCGGTACATCTTCAGCTGAGAAAGTATTGGACAACGAATTAGTAAATGGTACGAATGCTGCTAAGGAAAACCACATCACCTACTTAAAGCCGGATTACTGGTACCTATCCGGTGGCGGACTGGAGTCTGAATTGGAGAAAGTGAAAGAAGTCTCCGATGCATTGAAATAAGAAAGAAGAAAAAAGCGCAAATGCATATGCATTTGTGCTTTTTTAGCAAGCACCTTCTGAGGCGGCATAGTATGTATATTATAGAAAGAAAACGATGGAAAAGAAGATGGAAGGAAATATCTTGAATCCAATGCAACCGTATAGACAGGCAATAGCTCTATGTTGCAAAGTAAGTGAGCAGGATTCTAGGTATAGGATACGGAAGGAGAAGGGAGTACTGATGCTGACATCTCTAAGGAATGATCTTAATGCTCATTAGTCGTCAGGAACTTTCTATCAAAAGAAAACCCGAATTCAAGGCACTTCGTAAATGCCTGAATTCAGGTCTATTTCACTTATTTTACCACTCGGCAATTGATCCATCCTTGTGGCGCCAAATTGGATTATGCCAATCTTCCTTTGTTGCTTCTGCCACTTTTCGAACGTGATCTTCATTAATTTCAATTCCCAGTCCTGGACCTTCAGGGATTTTGACGTATCCATCTTCATATTTAAATATATTTTTATCTGTTATATAATCCAGTAAATCGCTGCCTACATTATAATGGATTCCCAGGCTTTGTTCTTGAATAAAGGCATTGTGTGAGGTAGCGTCAACCTGTAAACAAGATGCCAACGCTATTGGACCTAAGGGACAATGCGGAGCAACAGCTACATCATATGCTTCTGCCATAGAGATTATCTTCTTGCATTCTGTGATCCCGCCTGCGTGTGAAAGGTCTGGTTGAATAATATCTACATAACCATCTTGAAGCAGTGGTTTGAACTGCCATCGGGAAAACATTCTTTCTCCCGTTGCAATTGGTGTTGAGGTATGATTTGCAATTTCTCTGAGAGCCTCGTTGTTTTCAGGTAGAACTGGCTCTTCAATGAACATTGGGCGGTAGTACTCCAATTCTTTTGCTAATGTCTTAGCCATTGGTTTGTGAACTCTGCCATGAAAGTCGATGCCGATACCGATATAAGGACCGACAGCTTCACGGACTGCTGCTACTCTTGCAAGGACTTCGTCTATTTTATCATGAGTATCTATATATTGAAGCTCTTCCGTTCCATTCATCTTCACGGCGGTAAATCCTGTATCAACGACTTCCTTTGCAGCTGCTCCAACATCTTTCGGACGGTCACCACCAATCCAGGAATATACTTTAATGGATTGGCGGCACGCTCCGCCCATTAGCTGATAAACAGGAGCGTTATAGAATTTTCCTTTAATATCCCAGAGTGCCTGATCAATCCCGGCAATCGCACTCATCAGAATCGGGCCTCCGCGATAAAAACCTGATCGGTACATCATGTTCCAATGATCCTCGATATGAGCAGGATCTTTCCCTATTAAATTTTCCATCAGCTCCTGTACGGCAGCTTTAACCGTTTCTGCTCTACCTTCAATAACAGGCTCGCCCCATCCGGTTATACCTTCATCTGTTTCAATTTTTAAAAACAACCATCTTGGCGCTAGTTTAAATAGTTCATATCCTGTAATCTTCATTCCGAAATCCTCCTCTATTTATGGACTGATTCCACTTTTGATTTGAATTCGCGTGCAGTATTGGTAAGTCTAATCAAATATTCTTCTGTGACAGACTCTTTAGAATTAACCAGCGAACTGCCAAGTCCCACTCCGGCAGCTCCTTTTTGGATATACTCTGCAATATTAGAAAGATCAACCCCGCCAGTTGGTAACAATGGTATGTGTGGAAGAGGACCATGAATGTCTTTAACAAAATCAGGGCCAAGTGAAGTAGCAGGAAAAACTTTAATAATGTCTCCGCCTTCTTCATAAGCACTAAGTATCTCTGTCGGTGTAAAAGCACCAGGTATACTAATGGCTCCGTAACGTTTCGTCATTTTTATTGTGTCTGCATTCAGGGATGGGGAAAGAATGAACTGTGCTCCTGCAATTAAAGCCGATCGTGCAGATTCAGGGTCTAGTACTGTACCTGCTCCTACTACAATCTTATCGCCTAATTCTTTACTGACTTTTTCAATAGAAACTAAAGCATTCGGTGAATTTAAAGTAATCTCTATGGCACGAACCCCTCCTGCATAAAGAGCTCTAGCAATTTGTAATGCATCTTCGGGTTCAGACCCGCGTATGATTGCAATTAGCTTATCTTCTTTGATGGTAGATAGAACATCCATATTCAGCACTCCTTTAAGTTTTTTAACGGAGAATATCCTCTTGAGGATCCTGACTCATGAATTGCTTAAGTCTTTTCTTATCGGGAAGACCTTCATAATCACCTTTTACCATTACAGCCATGGCGCCCATTGCACAGCCTCTTTTCACAGCATCGGGAATACTTTCATTGTCTATCAATCCTGATAACAGACCCGCTGCAAAGCTATCACCGGCACCAACCGGATCAACTATCTTCGGCACTTTAAAGCCTGGCACAAATCCAGTCGTTTTTCTCTGTGAATAATAGGCGCCTTTATCTCCAAGTTTAACAACAACAAGTGAAGCTCCCAATCTCAAAAATGAATCCGCGATTTGCTTGGGATCATCGGTGCCGAATAAAAAGTCTCCTTCACTTTTTCCTGGCAAAACAATATCTGCATGCTTGGCAATTTCTATTAATGCCTTCTTGGCCTCTGATTCACTCCACAGCTTTTTTCTAATATTCGGATCAAAAACAACTATAAGGTCATTCTTTTTGGCAAGCTCTATACTGTAGAAGATGGCTTCTTTTGCGGATTTGCTCAGAGCGGGAGTTATACCTGTTATAAAAAGGTACTTAACACCTGCAAAATAGCTTTCGTCTAAATCGTCAGTTGACAGCTTGCTTGCAGCTGAGTTCTCCCTGTAGTATTGGATTCTCACTTCGCCTTCACGGACAATTTCTTTAAAGAACGTGCCGGTAGGGAAAGAAGGGTCCATTCTAGTTTGACTAGTATCTACACCTTCTCCGCGTACGGCCATTAAAATCTTATGTCCAAACTCATCGTTTCCAACTTTACTGATCCAGCCGGTATTATGGCCAAGTCGTGCCAGTCCAATCAGTGTGTTTGTCTCTGCTCCAGCGATTTTGGCTGTATAGGTAGCAGCGTGTCTCATTAGACCTTCAGATTCTGGAGTGAACTGCATCATTGTTTCACCTAGTGCTATGACATCCATTTGATTTCTCCTTTCACCTTGAATCGTTATGCCCAAGGCCGGCTGAAATTCTTTTGGTTGTTTCCTTTAATCGCACTATAATATCCTGTTTCCTCGATGTCATCCTTTCTTTGGGACCCGCTACACTTACTGCTGCCATCAGCTTATTGCCAGCTCCAAATACAGGAGCCGCTAAACAGTACAGTCCTTCTTCGTTTTCCTCATCATCAATGCTGTAACCCTGAGCATAGAAGGTCTCCAGCTGTGCCTCCAACATACGGCGGTCAGTCAAAGTCTTCTCGGTGATTGGTACTAACTCAGTTCTTTCCAGAATACTGTCACGTAAGTCTGCAGGCATGAAGGCTAAAAAGGCCTTTCCAAGTCCTGTACAATATAGAGGTTTTCTAAATCCAGGTTGGGCAGTGGTGCGAATGGAACGGTTGTTATCAATCTTTGAAATATAAAATAATTCCTCATCAGATAGGACCGCCATAAAAACTGTTTCTTGTACATATTGCCCTAACTCTGTCAGATGAGGAGTTCCAATTTTCGAAAGATCCATTGATTCCATTGCACTGTTACCAATTTCAATGAGCTTAGCTCCCAATGTATACTTCTTTCCAATATCAGATGTTAGATAGCCATTATCTTCTAGTGTTTTAACAACATTGAATGTGCTGCTTTGAGGAGAACTCAGAAGACCGCTGATTTCCTTGATAGTCAATCCATTTGGATAAGAAGTAAGAAGCTCAAATATCTCCAATACTCTTTTTGCTGATTTTACTGACATGTCATCACCTAAAATTCACATATAAGATTTTGAATTACAAATATGATTCTATATGAAAACACTATCACTGGAAAAATACTCCGTCAACCTCTAATTTTCATTACTGTAAATTTTCAAATTTTTATATTGAAGCGCTTTCAATGCTGTGGTAACATGTGAACCATATTAATCTCATATAAAAATACTAATCTCATATGTGATTTAGAAGGGGTGAATTAGAATGAGTGGAAGTACTTTAATACTTATCGCGGCAGGTGGAGTTGCACTTTTGTTGTTTTTAGTAATGCGGACAAAGCTTCAAGCGTTCTTGGCGCTCATCTTGGTCAGTTATATCATTGGCTTAGTTGCGGGCTTAAGTCCTGGAGAGGTATTGGAAGCAGTACAAGCTGGAATGGGGGGGACAGTTGGAGAAATTGCCGTTATTATTGGTATCGGCGCCATGTTCGGTGAGATCCTAAAGGTATCAGGGGGAGCAGAGCGTCTTGCCCTTACCTTAATGAATAAATTTGGAGAGAAGAGGGTCAACTGGGCTTTAATGCTGACGGGTTTCATTATCTCGATTCCTGTCTTTCTGGATGTAGCATTTGTTATCCTAGTCCCAATGCTATATAGTTTAGCCCGCAAAACAAAAAAATCTTTATTATTTTATGGTATTCCGCTGCTTGCTGGTCTTGCGGTCACGCATAGCTTTGTCCCGCCGACTCCTGGCCCAATCGCTGTAGCTTCCTTACTTGGTGCCAACATTGGATGGGTTATTCTCTTTGGTTTGATTGCCGGCATTCCCGCCGCAATTATTGCCGGTCCAATTTTTGGTACATATATATCCAAGAAAATGCATATTAAAGTTCCAGAAAATATGATTTCTGAGATGGAAGAACCTAGAGACGTAAAAGATCTGCCTAGCTTTGGCATGATTGCCGCCTTGGTTGGGCTGCCGCTCTTTCTCATCCTTCTCAATACGGTTCTTTCTGCAAGCTTGGATGAAGGAAATACTGTAAGAACTGTAATATCGTTTATTGGAGATCCAGGTGTAGCCCTAACTATTACAGCGCTTCTAACATTTTATTTACTCGGTACTCGAAGAGGTTATACAAAAGAAGAAATACAAACAATTGCGACAAAGTCTTTGGAACCAGCAGGAATTATTATACTCATCACGGGAGCAGGCGGTGTTTTTGGTCAGGTCCTAGTTGAAACTGGTGTTGGAGATGTTTTGGCAAATACAATGTCTAACTTGAATGTACCAATTATAGTCTTCGCATTCCTGATTTCTTCAGCAGTCCGTATAGCGCAGGGTTCAGCGACAGTAGCCATGATCACTACAGCAAGCTTGATTTCTCCAATCATTGATTCTTTGGGGATTGAAGGACCTATGCTGGCCTTGCTTGTTATCACAGTAGCATCAGGTGCAACCATTGCCTCACACGTTAATGACTCAGGTTTTTGGATGGTCAACAGATTCTTTGGACTGACAGAAAAAGAAACATTAAAATCCTGGACAGTGATGGAAACGATTATTGCATTTGTTGGATTTGGGGTATCACTATTAATTAGTTTCTTTATATAGAACCTTTCCGTATTGAAAAGAAAGCGCAAATCGATATGCATTTGCGCTTTTTTAGTATGCATCCTTTTGATGGAAGTAGTTCGGTTTTAAAAGTTTATTTGAATACGGCTTATGAAAAATACGAGTCGTCGCTGGTGACATTGGCGGAATAAGCCAGCTCCACATACCTGTCACATCGCGTCCTGCTTTCTCTTCCAGCTTTTCAAAATGGGCAAACTGCTTGGCAGCGGTATGATGATCAACGATTGTAATGCCTGCTTTTTGAAAAGAATGAAGCACCGCAATATTTAATTCGACCAATGCTCGATCTTTCCATAAAGTGGATGTCTTACTTTGATCCAGCCCAATTAGTTCCGCCACTTTTGGAAGCATATCGTAACGATCTTCATCTGCTAAATTTCGTGCGCCGATTTCAGTTCCCATATACCAGCCATTGAAGGGAGCAGCATTATAAACAATACCGCCGATTTCTAACTTCATATCCGAGATAATTGGAACAGCATACCAACGTAAACCTAATTCAGTAAATGCAGGATACTCCTCATGCTCAATACGAACTTCTTTCACTATGTCTGCTGGTATTTCTTGAAGCACCGGCGGCTGGTCTCCCACTTGAACGACAAGTGGCAGAATGTCATACATCGTTCCTTTGCCTTCCCATCCAAGGGATTTGCATACACTGGTGAAACGTACAGAAGCGGGATCTCCGATAATACCATGCTCTGTCTCATATCCAGCATAACGAAGTAATTGATGATTCCAAATACGAATATTATTAACCGGTGAAAAGACGGTAATCATCGGCTTTATTTTTCCAGCATTTGTTGCTTGTTCAATATGACTGAGCAGCTTCTCCAGTACTTCTTCTGCTTCTGTGGCTTCCCTTGCATCGATAACATGAAGACCGTTCCAGAACAAGCGGCCGATACAGCGGTTTGAATTTCGCCACGCCATTCTTGCGCCATGCTCCAACTCTTCTGTCGTATGGATATATGTAGAGGTTTGAGTTATCTCATTTCCGATGTGTGACAGGCGCTGATGTATGTCTATATCTGTTTTCTCGAGCTCTCGATAGCTTTCTTGAATAAACTCTGTTGCTTCTTGTAATAGTCCTTTCATACGCAGCTACCTCCTTTTGTCAGCTTGTAGTATAGCATGTGTGAAGTTAAAAGACGTTATAAGGAAGAAAATGTAGAAAAAGGTTCATGAATGTCATATAGTAGCCGATAAAAAGGAAAGAGGGGAAAGGAGAATAATGATGAAAAAAAGCCAGGTCTTTAGTTTATTGAGTACCGGATATCTTTATGCGGTTTTGCTGTTTCTGCAAAATGAAAGGGTTTTCTTGCTGGATTGGCGGATTAATCTTTTTATTGGGCTTGTTTTGGTAGGGGGAAGTCTTACATATGTTCTGCTATATAAGAAGGAAGCAGTTGAGCCGACGGCTGAGCAACTAGTTGAAATTCCTATTTCTCAGGAGGAAGCAGTGACTGTCGAGCCTGAAGTTGAACCAGAAAGAGAGTCGGCGTTGATTAAGCTGGAACAGACAGGTGAAGCGCTGAATCAAATTGTAACCGCTTTAGAGGAAGTGACTATCGGCTCAGAGAATCAATCCCAAGCGTCGTCTGAGTTAGCTGCAACAATGCAGAAGTTCGCTGAGAATGTCATGATGGTTGCTCTAAAAGGAGAAGATGCGAAGCAGGTTGCTGTCGCAATGGATGCATTGACCAAAGAAGGTGCTTCTCATATGAATGATTCCGTCAGCCATATGGAGACGATAACGAGCAAAATTACATTTTCTTATGAGAAAGTCAGAGGCCTAAATGGAAAGACAGATCAAATCAGTACATTGCTGAAGACAATTAAAGATATCGCCGAACAGACGAACCTGCTTGCACTGAATGCTGCTATCGAGGCAGCTCGGGCAGGGGACCAGGGGCGCGGGTTCGCAGTGGTGGCAGATGAAGTACGCAAGCTTTCTGATCAAGTTCGTGTTGCTGTAACGGATATAACAGGTGTTTTCCAAGCTATCCAGACAGAATCAAAGGAAGCTGTCGAAGCTCTTGGTGCAGGTCAAGAGGCAGTTGTTGCTGGATCAGATAAAATCTCTACTACACAAAACACGTTTGAACAGCTGCATGCAGAGATTACCATAACCAGTAATCAAATCGAGGCGATTGCTGTAGCTATGTATGAAGTTCTCGATAACACTCGCGGTGTAACGGACAGTATCAATAGCATTGTTTCTGTCGCGGAACAGAATGCAGCGAGTATGCAAGAAGTGACTGCCATTACACAGGATATTCAGCAAAACTTCAAGAATTAATATAAAGCGGCCAGCAGGTCGCTTTTTCTTATACCAAATTTGAATATCCATCTAGTATTAAATGCTATTTAACTTTGAAGATTTACCCCTCTTCCACACAATTAAAACCTGTTAAATTGTTTGGATGCGCTTCCTATATTTTTTTTATTAATCGACCTGGTTATGGTTTGAATAGATGGCTTTTCTGTTGTATCGTTAGCGGATGTTATGTCAGATAAAAGGAGGAGTTACCATGTCTCTAGCAGGCAGACAATTTAAACCAACGACAGTGATTGCAGTCTTGATGATCTGTGCTTTTTCCATCGGAACGACGGAATATGTCGTCACTGGCGTACTTACTCATATCGCGTCGGATCTCGGTGTGACGATTGCATCCGCGGGTCTTGTTGTCAGCATGTATGCACTTGGAGTGGCGATATTCGGTCCGCTTATGACAACATTATCTGTCAAATTGCCGAGGAAGCCGATGCTGCTTCTGTTTATGCTGCTCTTCATCATCAGTAATATTATTAGTGCGACAGCACCAAGTTTTACAGTGCTGCTTGTTTCACGCGTCGCTTCCGCGTTCATGCATGGTCCTTTTTTTGCGCTCGCTTTTGTCATGGCAAGTGATCTCGTGGAACCACGCAAACGGGTACAGGCAATTGCAGCCGTCAATGGGGGGCTCACAATTGCCATTATGATTGGCGTTCCGTTTGGAGCCTATCTAGGCTCACTGATTGAATGGCGTCTCGTATTTTGGCTGATTGCAGTTCTTGGAGTGATAGGCCTAATTGGGCTGTTTATTTTTGCACCGAATACAAAGCCGGCAGAAACACCGCGTATCAAGCAGGAGCTTAGTGTATTCAAACATAAGCAGGTGCTTTTGACGATAGCTATTATCATCTTTGGCTACTCAGGTGTATTCACTGCCTACACCTTCATTGAACCGCTGCTGCGCTCAGTTACGGGCTTTGGAGGCGTCGGTATCATGATTAGTCTCTTCTTCTTCGGATTGGGGAGTGTAATTGGTAACTTTTCAACGCCGCGATTAGCTGCGGGCAATGTGACTAAAACACTCATCTATGTATTTGCAACGCTGACTGTAATTCTTTTATTGTTCCCGTTGGCAACACCATATGCTATTACTGCTGTCTTCATTATAGGACTGTTCGGTGCAGGTGCATTCGGTACAACACCACTATTGCAGTCGAAAATAGTTATGGCAGCAAAAGAAGGCCCGACAATCGCGGCAGCAGCGAGTGTTTCAGCGTTTAATCTGGCGAATGCTGGCGGTGCTTATATAGGCGGACTTGTACTGGATGCAAATCTGGGCTATACATGGCTTTCTGTTATCGGAGCCGGTATTTCCATCATTGGAATTCTATTATCTGCTATATCTTATAGAGAAGAGAAGAAGCACCCAGAAGTGGCTTGATTTGTATTGCAAGCCCCAATATCTTCCTTCATACTAGAATAAAATTCTAGGAGGGGAAGAGATGAATCCAATATTGAGAGATTTCAAGACTACTATCGAAACGGAGCACCTTATTATCAGGCAGCCCAAAATTGGCGATGGAAAAGCAGTAAATGATGCAATCAAAGCTTCCATGACAGAATTGAAGCGCTGGATGCCATTTGCACAGGAATTGCCCACTCCGGAAGAGTCAGAAGAAAATATCCGGCAGTCGGTTGCGAATTGGATCAATCGGACCAACCTGCGCATGCTGATTTTCCGTAGGGATACTGGAGAGTTCATTGGATCCAGCGGTTTCCACGCAATAGATTGGGATGTTCCGAAAGTCGAAATTGGATATTGGATGGATACTCGCCATACTGGCCAGGGATTCATGACGGAAGCTGTCGAGGCACAGACGGAGTATGCTTTTACTGAGCTTGGTGTCAGGCGGGTTCAGATACTTTGCGACGAGGAAAACAGTGCAAGCCGGGCTGTTCCCGAACGGCTCGGCTACAAGCTGGAAGGAATTCATTATTCTGACAGCCTTCATGTAGATGGAAAGACCGTTCGTAATACGGTGTATTACAGTAAGACCAGATAATGGGTGGTAAACCATAAGATATTGTAGTTTTACATAAAACGTTCAAATTTTGTTCACTACTTATTCTTATTCTCTCTTTTTGACGGTGTTAGAATGAAAAATGAACTGTTTACTTACCAGGCAAGTCTGGTCTTTTTGGCTGCTTTGTATTACACTAGTTTCTGGATTGTTGTCAGACACTGTCTATTAGACAGTGGGATAGTGTGTTTCTAGCTGAGATTTTTCACTCCTGCGGGAAATGTGAAGCCTCATTGTGAAATACTTATCAAAACCCTATTATAGCGGATATGGTTGTTTTCCTATGCAGAGGGATAACAAGCGTTTTCGTGAATTCAGGTAAAGAAAGGAAGGGAAGCAGGCGCATGCTTAAAAAATTGAAACCCTTAAGTCTTCTATTGTTCCTTGCCCTGCCGCTAATGCTCGCCGGCTGTTCTACACCGGAAGTGCTTGATCCGAAAGGACCAGTGGCAAGTCAGCAGAGTGACCTTATTATTCTATCAATCATCTTTATGCTTACAATCGTTGCGGTTGTATTCGTACTTTTGACGATTATCCTTGTCAAGTACAGAGAAAGAAAGGATCACGACAAGTACAGCCCTGAACTACACGGCAGCATGCTGCTTGAGACAATCTGGACGATCATCCCGATTATCATCGTAGTCATTTTGGCTGTTCCAACTGTCAGAACGATCTATTCATTGGAGGAAGCGCCTCAGCCGAAAACGGCAGAAGCAGCGAATGAAGATCCTCTAGTAGTACATGCAACATCCATCAACTGGAAATGGGTATTTACTTATCCAGATGAAGACATCGAAACAGTGAACTATCTGCACATTCCGATTCACCGTCCGGTGGAATTCAAATTGACATCTGCTGATTCCATGGCTGCTCTATGGATACCAAGCCTAGGCGGTCAGAAATATAACATGGCGGGCATGCAGACAACTCTTTATCTGCAAGCAGACCACGTTGGCACGTACGATGGACGAAACGCTAACTTCACAGGTGAAGGCTTCAACGAACAACGATTCAAAGTCTACGCTGATGAAGAAGCTGATTACCAACAGTGGGTGGAAGACGTACAAAACTCCGCTCCAGAACTGACACAATACAAGTATGACAATCTTCTGATTCCTGGTGTTTATGAGGACGGAACAGCTGAATTCAATGGTACGCACTTGCAATGGATCGACCATTCAAAAAATGCGGACTACACATTGGAAGCATGGGACCGCTTAGGCTATGAGCCGAAGAATCCGCATGCGAAAGACAAATCTCAAAATCTCTTGCGTGAAGACGAAATTCCGTACTATCAGCAAGACAATACTGTAGACAACTCGGATGAAGACATGGACTCTGAAGAACATGCACATGCGGGTCATGAGTAACAGAGAGAGGGGGAAGAGTTTTGGACTTAAAATGGAATGAGTTTATCATTACCGGCGATCCATTGATTCTGGGCGCACAAATCAGCATCTTGCTCGGTGGAATCGCCGTTGTAGCTGCCCTTACTTACTTTAAAAAATGGAGCTGGCTATGGAAAGAATGGCTGACTTCCGTTGACCATAAGAAACTGGGTATCATGTATATCCTTAGTGCCCTATTAATGCTTTTCCGCGGCGGTATCGATGGTTTGATGATCCGTACGCAGCTTGCGAAGCCAGGGATGGAATTCCTGGATCCGCAGCACTATAACGAGGTATTCTCGACACACGGTGTTATCATGATTCTTTTCATGGCGATGCCATTCTTGATCGGTTTGATCAACTACATTGTACCGTTGCAAATCGGTGCACGTGACGTTGCATTCCCGTACTTGAACAACTTGAGCTTCTGGACATTCTTTGTCGGTATGGCTCTATTCAATATTTCCTTCATCATCGGTGGTTCACCTGATGCCGGTTGGACTGGTTATACGCCGCTTGCGACGAATGAATTCAGCCCAGGTCCTGGACAGAACTACTACTTGCTAGCAATTCAGATTGCTGGTATCGGTACTTTGATGACAGGTATCAACTTCTTCGTTACCATCCTTAAGATGCGTACGAAAGGTATGACACTAATGAAAATGTCCATGTTCACATGGACATCATTGATCACAATGCTGATCATCATCTTTGCATTCCCAGTGCTTACAGTTGCACTTGCTATGCAGACATTTGACCGTTTATTCGGTTCCGTACTCTTCACCTTGCAAGGTGATGGTAACCCGATGCTTTGGGTCAACCTATTCTGGGTATGGGGTCACCCTGAAGTATATATCGTTATTCTTCCTGCGTTCGGGATCTTCTCTGAGATCATCTCGACATTTGCAAGAAAACAGCTATTCGCTTACAAAGCGATGGTTGTGTCCATTGTGACGATTTCTGTATTGAGCTTCCTTGTATGGGTTCACCACTTCTTCACAATGGGTAATAGTGCTGAAGCGAACAGTTTCTTCTCTATTACAACAATGGCTATCTCGATCCCGACCGGGGTTAAGATATTCAACTGGTTATTCACGATGTATCGAGGACGTATTACCTTTACGACTCCGATGCTTTGGTCCCTTGCTTTCATCCCGAACTTCGTAATTGGTGGGGTAACAGGGGTAATGCTTGCGATGGCAGCAGCTGACTATCAGTATCATAATACGTACTTCCTAGTATCTCACTTCCACTATGTGCTGATCTCGGGTACTGTATTTGCTTGTTTCGCAGGTTTGATTTACTGGTATCCGAAAATGTTCGGACATAAATTGAACGAAAAAATCGGTAAATGGGCATTCTGGATTTTCGTTATCGGCTTCAACGTATGTTTCTTCCCGCAGTATTTCCTAGGGTTGGACGGTATGCCAAGACGTATTTCCACTTATTTGCCAGAAGATGGTTGGACAGGATTGAACATGATCTCCACAATCGGTGCGTTCATGATGGGTCTTGCATTCCTTATCTTCGTATATAACATTTACTATAGCTGGAGATATTCACCAAGAGAGAAAACTGGTGACGCATGGGGTCTTGGACGTAACTTGGAATGGGCGACAACATCGTCTATCCCACCGCATTACAACTTCGCTGTCCTTCCTGAAGTGACAGGTCTTGATCCTTACTGGGATATGAAGGAAAAAGGTCTTGATCAACAGAAGAACACGGATTATAAACCGATTCACATGCCTAGCAACTCTTCTACACCGGCAATCATGTCTGCATTGATGGGTATGGCTGCATTCGGGCTTGTATTCCAATGGTACTGGGTTGGAATCGTAGGTGCTGTCGGTATCTTCATCACAATGATTGTACGTTCATTCGATTACAATGATGGTTACTATGTCAGCGTGGAAGAAATAAAAGAAACAGAAGCGAAAGCGAATAAATAAAGGAGGTTGTGAAGAAATGGCACATGATCACAATGTGAACCCCAACGCTCCATTGGAATACCAATCAGAAGCCGGCCGATTGAACATCACCGGTTTCTGGACCTTCCTTGGTGCAGAGATCGCTTTGTTCTCGACACTATTCGCGTCTTATTTCGCGTTACAATCACGTGTAGGCGACGGACCAACATCGATCGAGATGTTCGAAGCTGGCCTAGTCATGATTATGACAATGCTGCTTCTTACAAGTAGCTTCACTTGCGGACTCGCGATTCACGAAATGCGTGCGAACAATGTAAAAGGCGTTATTGGCTGGATGATCATTACACTCATCCTAGGTGCAGGATTCATCGGATATGAGCTATATGAATTCGTACATTATGTACATGAAGGTGTTACACTAGGAACTAGTGCACACTGGTCTATGTTCTTTATCTTGCTTGGTACGCACGGTTTACACGTATCAATCGGTATAGGCTGGATCATTCTTCTTTTGATCCAACTTGCAAGAAGAGGACTTACACCAAAAACGGCTTCAAAAGTCTTTATCTCTAGTCTCTATTGGCACTTCTTAGATGTTGTGTGGATCTTTATCTTCACATGCGTTTACTTGATGGGGATGGTGAATTAATATGAGTCAACAAACGAAAAAAGGACATTTCCCTTGGAAGCATATCATCGGATTCTTGATCTCAATCGCGTTGACACTTGTAGCCTTTGCAACAGCGCTGTGGACAGACTGGTCATCAACAACGATTTTCATCATTATTTTGATTTTCGCTGTGATTCAGGCTGCCTTGCAGCTCGTGATGTTCATGCACATGACTGAAGGAGAAGACGGCGGTTTAATTTCCGGGAACACACTTTTCGGATTCTTCATCGCTATCGTCATCATTGTCGGCACATACTGGCTGATGACTTCTGGTCACATGCACATGGGTATGAGTATGTAACACATAAAACCCGCTCTTTGAGCGGGTTTTTTTGTATTCTTTTCTTCTTTTCACTAAAATAGAGGAGATAGATGAGGAGGTTCGGCGTGATTATTGCTAATGAAGAACATATACTTACTAAAGCAAAACAAGTAGCAGAGGTGGCAAAAAAATATAAACAGATTGGTGATGAACAGGCGCAGCTAGCGCCACAAGTAGTGGAGGCTTTCCGAACAACAGCTTATACACTGTTGACTGTCCCGAAAGCACAAGGAGGAGACGGAGCGAATCTTCATGATTTCCTATTGGCTCAGGAGGCAGTTGCCGCAGGTGATGGAGCTGCAGCACTCTCCATAGGGTGGCACTTGAGTACGATGCAGGACTTATGCGAAAGTGCGAATTGGCCAGAGGGTATGTTTGAAAAGTTCCTGAAAGAAGTTATTCAAGAGCATAAAATTGTCAATCGCGCAGCCTCCGAGCCGAAAACGGGAAGTCCTACAAGAGGCGGTCTGCCTGAAACAAAAGCTATGCGGGACGGAAATGATTATATACTTTCTGGACGTAAGACTTTTACATCTATGGCAGCTGATCTGGACTATTATCTAGTTACAGCATATGTAGAAGAAGAGGATGCTGTCGGAAGCTTTTTAATTGCCAGGGAAATAAATGGTGTACGTGTCGAAAAAACTTGGAATCCAATGGGGATGCGTGCAACCGGTAGTGACGATTTAATTTTAGAGCAAGTAAGAGTACCGGCAGATTGCTACGTGGAAAAAGGTAGAAAGAAACCTGGTCCAAAGGGATCATTACTGCATATACCTGCTTGTTATTTAGGTATTGCCAAAAGCGCTCGTGATGAAGCTGTCCGATTTGCTAAAGAGTTTCAGCCAAACACATTGGATAAACCAATTATCAGTGTGCCACACATCCGCGAGAAAATCGGTGAAATGGACTTGGAGCTGATGCAAGCTCGACATTTTATGTATCATGTTGCCAGCTTGTGGGATAGCTATCCTGAGAAGCGGCATATGATGGGGCCGGAGCTTGCAGCAGTAAAAGTAAATGCAACAAAAGCTGCTGTTAAGGTTGTCGACTTGGCAATGCGGATTGCTGGCGGCAGAGGACTTTCCAAGACTCAACCCTTTGAACAGCATTATCGCGACGTACGTGCTGGCTTGCATAACCCCCCAATGGATGATGCAGTTTTAGAGCTTCTGGCTTCTCATGCCGAGAAAAAAGATAATTAAATTTCTCTTTTTAGTACCAGGTATTAAAACTAGATGGTATAATGGAGGCAGATGTGAAGGAGGCAGATAATATGGAATCCAAAGCACGTATAACAGCAATTGGAACATATATCCCGGAAAAGGTGTTGACCAATGCAGATTTTGAAAAAATGGTCGATACTTCCGATGAATGGATTGTGCAGCGTACAGGTATTAAAGAAAGAAGAATTGCTGCTGAAGATGAATACGTAACAGATCTGTGTGAAAATGCTGCAAGAAATCTTGCGAAGAATTTCAACAAGTCACTGGATGATGTGGACTTGATTCTTGTTGCTACGGTGACAGGTGAATACAAATTCCCTAGTGTATCCAGTCAGATTCAAGCAAGACTAGGATTGAAAAACACAGGTGCTATCGATTTGGGCGGTGCATGTGCTGGCTTTGTTTACGGTCTGCATATGGCAAACGGGTTGGTTTCATCTGGTTTGCATAAGAAAGTGCTTGTATTGGGCGGAGAAACATTGTCCAAAATCACGGACTATACGGATCGTACAAGCTGTATTCTATTTGGTGACGGTGCAGGAGCTGCATTAGTAGAGTACGATGCTGAAAATCCGGGCTTCTTTGGTTTCCATATGGGAACGAAAGGAGAGGGCGGCCGTCATCTCTATCAAACAGGATTGTCCACTAAATTAAACGGCGAAGAGCTAACTAACCCAGGGAAATTGGTTCAAAACGGACGCGAAGTGTATAAATGGGCTGTTTCTGGTGTGCCAAAGGGTGTAAAGAAACTAGTTGAAGAAGCAAATATGACACTGGATGATATTGATTGGTTCATCCCGCACAGTGCCAATATGCGGATGGTAGAATCTATCTGTGATCGTCTGGACTATCCAGTCGAGAAAACACTGACAAGTATGGCATACGCAGGTAATACGTCTTCAGCGACAATTCCATTGGCATTTGATTTCGCTTTACAGGAAGAAAAAGTCAAAGATGGCGATACAATGTTACTATACGGATTCGGCGGCGGTCTAACCGAATGTGGTATCATCATCAAATGGGATCCAAAAGCATAAAAAAGAGCCCGTGGAGTAATCTCCACGGGCTTTCTTCATGCATTGGCTTCATGAATCCTTATGTGGTCCGCGTATCGGCAGATCCCCAGCGATCTTCGCACGAAACTGATCCAGGAAGATGACATTATAATATTGGTCTTTGCCATTTCGAATCACATATTTACGTACGTAAGCATGCAAAAAAGTCCCATCCATCCAAGCGAGGATCAAGCTTGCTGGAATTGCTCCTATCAATGGATGCACGCTTCCATCAGCCGCTAAAACGATGAGCATCCAGCTGACAATAGTAAAGAATATACAATCAAGCCATCCTGTCGCCTTGTTTGTTTTACCTGGCAGCAATAGCATGTCGATCAAGTAGCTGATAACAGTCAGGACCGCTGTCAGCTGAACTACCTTGGTAAAGGATAATTGATAGATTAAACCTGCGAAGAGATAAAGGATCGCGAAGGCGAATATTCCTTTCAAAAGTATGGCTTTGACATGTTTCATCATTGTTCACCTGCTGCTTTTTTTATACAATATGTCCAGTTTCGGTAACTGGTATACACAGCTGCAACAGTTCTAAAGAATATGGTATAATAACCTGCTGTAAGTTAAGAGATAGGAGTTTATGTCGTACATGATTACAAATATAAAAGAAGCATGGTTCTCTAATGTACCGAAGGATGTTTTATCAGGTGTCTTAGTTGCTTTAGCACTTATTCCAGAAGCAATTGCTTTTTCCATTATTGCCGGTGTCGATCCGATGGTCGGATTATATGCCTCCTTCTGTATTGCGGTCGTTATCGCATTTGCAGGCGGACGTCCAGCGATGATATCAGCAGCCACTGGAGCAATGGCACTTGTGATGGGAAGTCTTGTTGCTGATCATGGATTGCAATATCTTTTCGCAACGACAATATTGACCGGAATCATCCAAATTTTCTTTGGTGTCTTCAAAGTATCAAGATTGATGATTTTTATTCCGCGGCCAGTCATGATTGGCTTTGTTAATAGTTTAGCAATTTTGATTTTTATTGCTCAACTTGTCCATTTCGAAGGTGAGTCATGGCAAATCTATGCTTTCGTGGCAGGTGCACTAGTCATTATCTATGTGCTGCCGCGTTTTGTGAAGACTATTCCATCGCCGCTGGTTGCAATTATTATTATGACTATAATCGCGGCACTCACACATAGTTCAACCAAAACAGTAGGGGATATGGGAGAGCTAAAGCAAGCACTGCCTTCTTTCCTGATTCCGGACGTTCCGTTTAACATGGAAACATTGCAGATCATCTTTCCGTATGCTATTGCCTTAGCAATCGTAGGGCTAATGGAAACGTTTCTGACTGCTCAGCTGTTGGATGAATATACAGATACAGGCAGCAATAAAAATCGTGAAGCGCGTGGTCAGGGTATTGCCAATATTGCCTCAGGCTTTTTCGGCGGGATGGCGGGCTGTGCCATGATCGGACAATCTGTCATCAATGTAAAAGCAGGCGGGCGAACACGTTTGTCCACTTTTATTGCTGGTGCTTTTCTTATGCTGCTTATAATTGTCTTCCAGGATGTCTTGGTTCAAATTCCTATGGGCGCACTTGTTGCGGTCATGTTCATGGTCAGTATCGGAACGTTTGACTGGTCATCGGTGCGTAATCTGCATCGGATGCCACTTACAGATGCCGCTGTCATGATTGTGACAGTAGCAGCTGTGCTTTGGACGCATAACCTCTCCGTTGGTGTTATTATCGGAGTATTGATGAGCGCTGTGTTCTTTGCAGCCAAAATATCAAAAGTGGTTGTCAAAGAAACGGTACAAGGAGAACAAAAGGTCTATATGGTTAGAGGACAGCTGTTCTTCGTTTCAGTGACCGACTTCCTTACTTCCTTTGATCCGAAGCAGGAAAATACCAAGCATATCGTCCTGGACTTCCAAGAAGCAAGATTATGGGACGATTCAGCCGTAGGAGCACTAGACAAGATAGTGCTCAAATACCGAGAATACGGCATTCAAGTAGGTGTTCGTAATCTCGACCATGCAAGCCAGGCACTCGTCGATCGACGTGCAACTTATATCCAAGCATGAAAATAAGCCTGGGACATAACTAAAGCGTCAGTGCTAAGAACCGAATATTGTTCTTGTCACCGCCTCGGCAGAACACTCCGCTTTCCACGGGCACGGCCTCAGCCTCCTTGAGGAAAGATCGCCTCTGCGAGGTTCTTCATCTCGCACTGTTCCCGTTGGACAGGGGTTACTTCGACAGAATCACATCGCACTAAAAAAATTGGTTTGTATCTTCGGGGAGTTTCCTTGTTCTACCTACGCCAGGTGAGAATGTAACGCAACATAGCGTAGGAAATACACGGAGACTCCCGCGGGAGGAAGGCCTAGGTGAGACCCCGCAGTGCGAATGCACGAGGAGACTCACCAGCCGCCCGCAGGAAAGCGGAGTGTATTTCCGGAGCGGCAGCCTAACTATATACTTTGATGAAGCACACAAAACCCAAACAATACCAATTATGCTTTAAGGTATTGTTTGGGTTTTGTGATACTAAAAGTTTTTGTCTCAGCCTTATTTTTTTCTTTTAAATACAAGATACTTCATAAATAGAAAACTGCTGGCCGAAGAGAGGAACATCGCTGCTCCTTTGGCTATATTATTATCAATGTATGCCGGGAAGGATACGAACGTAATTGCGCGCAGAACAGCTAAACCAGCAATGAAAACAAGATTGCTGATTACTAATGCAACCAAGGCTTGGGCAAAGAACAGACCTTTCTCGGTGTTACTAGATCTTTTCTGCTTGCGGAACGTAAATCTCGTATTCCAATAATAACTGTTCCAGATACATACTAAATAACTGATCGTATTGAAGAGCAGCAGCAGGAGATTATTCTTCGTTGGCCAGATAAGTAGTAATATATTAAGTACGACTAGGTCTACTGCTGCATTTAATACACCAATGGACGTAAATTGCAGGATTTGTGTGCGGGTCCTTTTTAACATGATTTATCACAGCCTTCAAGTAACATAGTTAGATCTTAAGATCATTCCCTTATTACATTCCTTTTTAACGTTTCAACCAGCATATATGTGGTATGTAGAGCTATATGCTAGTTTTACTTTACTAAGCAAATTTGTAAGAGGAGTGATTGCAGTTTGTGTTACGCAAAGGACATGGAGAAACTCGCACAAAAAGCCAAGCGCCATCCTCAGAAAGTACTTAGCATGTATGTGAATACGGATCCAGCCAACCGTGATCAGACCGGTGGCGAATGGAAGATTCACGTGAAAAATGGTTTGAAGAACTTCGAAACATATCTCAAGAACGACCCTGAGGAGCTGGAGCAGTTCTTGAAAGTGAAAGAAAAAGTGAAACTGTTCTTGGAGGATAACGGGAAAAGCATGAAGAAAAGCTGCGTTGTGTTTGCATCTGCGGATGATATTTGGTTTGCCGAATGTCTCCAGATGCCAGTGACGACTGAATTTCACTGGGAAGATGAGCCAAAGCTTCAGCAGTTTCAGGCATTGTATAAAAAATTCCCAGAATCAGGTGTCATTCTGGTACAGAGAAATCAAGTCAAAGTAATCGATGCTGTTTTAGGAAAAATAAATGATACGAAGCTATATGAGATGGATTTAGATACAGAGAAATGGAAGGTGCAGGCAAGTCCGCAGCGGGCGTTATCTATTAAAGGAAAAGGCGGAAAAGGATCGAAGAAGGACACGATTGAGAACCGTTTGGAAGCTAACCAGAAGCGTTGGTACAAGTCACTTGCACCAGATCTTGATAAACTTGCAAAAGATAATGAATGGAAAAGCATCCACCTCGTCGGAAATAAAGATGAAGCCAAATTGATCGAAAGCTATATGCAGAAGCAGGTCCAGCACACGGAAGGTAAGAATCTTTTCGAGCAAGAGGAACGGAAAGTGCTGGAAGAAGTGATTTTATAAGAAAAGCAGCATGCCCATGGGGTATGCTGCTTTTTCATTAGGATAGACGCTTTCCAGCGACACCATAATTTGCTTTGTTCATTTCCTCGATGATGATGGAAACTGCTTCGGCGCGAGCGCCTGTTGTCTCAACCATCACGTCAGTCATTTTTTTGATCATTTGTTCTTTCTGTTCATCCGTGCGGCCTTCCAGCATTTTAACAGTAATGATTGGCATATATATCGACTCCTTAACGATTGTGACACGTCGGGCAAAGACCATAAAGCTCGAAAGCGTGTGTATTTACATGATAATCCGCAAGTTCTTCTGTGTAAACTGGCAGTGGACATTTCTGCAGCGGTTTGGTCAGCCCGCAACTTTCACAGATGAAATGATGATGATGCGTACCGCTTTTACAAGCGATTTTAAACAGCTTCTCTCCATTTTTCTCACGGGATTCCAACAGCTCCAGTTGTTCGAAAAGACGAAGATTACGATAGATTGTGTCCAAGCTGATGCCAGTATAGCTGGTTTCCATATATGCAAGCAGTGCTTTTGCACTTCGATAGCCTTTGGCATGAATGAAATAAGTAAGGATATCCGCTCGTTTATCGGTATATTTATGACCGTTTTCTTTCAGAATCGCAATGCCTTCGTCCACTTGCATATTAGGAAACTCCTTTCTCGAATGCAGTTTTTCGTTTATTCGCAAGCAGTAGCTTTTGAACAATAAAACTCAACAGAAGAATCAGGATGGATACGACAACAATAGTACCCCCTGGTGGTATCTCGAAATAATAACCAGAGAACAAGCCGACAATAACGGAAGTCTCTCCGAAGACAATAGCCAATATCATTGCCTGTTTGAACCCTTTTGCTAATCGAATGGCTGCTGCTACTGGTATTGTCATTAGGGCAGAGACAAGCAGCACACCTACAATCCGGATGCTAGCTGCAATTACAAGAGCAATCAGGAGCATGAAGATGAAATGAATCGCTTTAGAGTGCAAGCCGCTGACACGTGCATGCTCTTCATCGAAGGAAAGCACGAGCAGCTGCTTGTACAAAAATCCGATGACAAGCAGGACAATGATCGAGATGATCACAATAACACGCAGGTCTTCACTGCTGACAGCAGATACAGAACCGAATAGATAAGAAAACAGATCCGTCGTAAAACCATTAGCCAAAGATATGAAGATAACACTCAAGCCGACTCCGCCGGAAAGGATGATCGGAATTGCGATTTCTTGGAAATTGCGGAACATATTCCGAAGCTTCTCAATTAGCAGGGAAGCGAGAACAGAGAACCCAAGACCTGCATAAAACGGGGAAATCACAGGTGTTGCCAGCTTTTTTTCCAACAAGAGCCCGAATGCAATACCAGCTAAGGTCACATGCGATAGTGCATCTGCAATTAAGGATAGTCTGCGTACGACGATGAAACAGCCGAGCAGCGGGGCGATCAAGCCGATCAGCAGTCCGGTATATAGTGTATTTCGTAAAAATTCAAATTGAAGAAAATCGGCAATCATGCATGAATACCTCGCAATACATGTAAATCGGTTTCAGGCAGGCTGAATTGCTCTGGGCTGCCTTCGTATTTGATTTGCTGATCCAAATAAACCAGCTTGGACGCGTACTGTGCAATCCCTGCTAGATCATGCGTGATCATCACTAAGGTAAGTCCTTTTTCCTCGTTCAGCCGCTGCAATAATTCATAGAAGCCTTTTACATTGGCGTGGTCGATCCCAACAGTCGGCTCATCAAGAATGATCAATTCTGGCTGGCTTACAAGCGCTCTAGCGATGAAGACACGCTGCTGCTGACCACCTGAAAGACTGCTGATATTTTCATGCAGATAATCACTCATATCAACTTGAGCCACAGCTTGCTTCACAGCAGTCCTGTGCTTAGCTGAGAATCTCCGGAAATAACCAATCTTCGGGGTAAGCCCCATTGCGACTACTTCGAAAACGGTAGCTGGAAAACCTTTGTTGAAGGCATTCGCCTTTTGGGATACAAAGCTCACTTTGTCCCAATCCTTAAAGGAGGAAACAGTATGTCCGAAAAGCCTAATGGAGCCATTATTCGGCTGCAGCATTCCGAGTGCCAGCTTGATTAATGTTGTTTTACCTCCGCCGTTTGGACCAATCAGACCAAGGAAGTCCCCTTTTTTTACTTGAAGGGATACCTCGCGCAAGGCAGCCTTCTGTTCATATGAGAAATTAATAGTATCTATTTGAAGGATAGATGTCATTTTCTATCACCTTTCTAATCACGTACTTCTTCACAAGGAACTATTCTATCGTAATCATTTCGATTTGTAAATCATAATCGTTTCGATTTATAAATCAAACTGTTGACATATACCTGGTGGGGGTATAATATGGATATATACCTGCAGGGGGTATAAAGGGAGGCATACTATGGAACATTCAGATAAAAAGCCAGTCAAACCAAGGACAACGACGGAAAAGCAAGCACTTGTCAATCGGCTTAAACGAATTGAGGGACAGGTCAGGGGTCTTCAGAATATGGTTGAGGAAGACAGATATTGTGTGGACATCCTCGTTCAGATATCTGCCATTCAGGCGGCACTGAAGAAAACAGGAGCCGCAGTAACGGAAAGACATATGAAGCATTGTGTTTCTCATGCAATCCAGCATGGAGATGGGGAAGAGGCCATTGATGAATTGATGAAAGTACTGCAGCAATTCGGCAAATAGGAGGCGGTCCATATGGAGAAGAAGCAAGTAACAGTACCCATTACTGGTATGACTTGTGCTGCATGTGCCACCCGTATTGAAAAAGTTCTGAACAAGATGGATACGGTAGAGGCCAATGTCAATCTGGCAACAGAAAAGGCAGCAATCTCTTTTGATCCGTACCAGGTGGATGAAACAGATTTAACTGGTAAGATCGAAAAGCTTGGCTATGGGGTGGAACCGGAGGAAGTTTCTCTTGATATAAAAGGAATGACTTGTGCTGCTTGCTCAGCAAGAATCGAGAAGGTGCTGAACAAGCAGGAGGGCATCCAGCAGGCTGTTGTCAACCTGGCTGGAGAGACGGCTAGCATTCGCTATAATCCGCTGCTAACAGGTACAGATGAATTTATCGAACGTATTCGGAAATTAGGCTACGACGCAAGCCCGCGGAAATCCAGGGAAGAAAATGCTAAAAGCAGAAACAAAGGTATCAGGCTGATGCAATTGAAACTATTGCTATCCGCCCTGTTATCTTTACCATTGCTCGCAACAATGGGCGGGCACTTGGATTTATATGAAGTACCGCATTTCCTAATGAATCCATGGGTGCAGCTATTGCTCGCAACACCCGTTCAATTTTTGATCGGATGGCAGTTTTACCGGGGAGCTTATCACAGCTTGCGCAGCAAATCAGCCAATATGGATGTGCTTGTTGCGCTCGGCACAAGTGCTGCATATTTCTACAGTTTATATGAAGTGATCCGTTTTCAAGGCAGCGGACATATGCCCGCCCTATATTTCGAGACGAGTGCCATTTTGATAACTTTGATTCTTCTCGGTAAATATATGGAGAAAGTAGCAAAAGGACGGACAACTACTGCCATTACTTCTCTAGTCGGCTTACAGGCGAAAGAAGCGACAGTATTGCGTGGAGCGCAGGAAGAGAAGATTGCAGCAGCAGAGCTGGTTCAGGGTGATATCATTATTGTACGACCAGGAGAGAAGATTCCGGCAGATGGTATCATCGTGAAAGGAAGCACCCATGTTGACGAATCAATGCTCACGGGAGAAAGTATATCGGTTAGCAAAGCAGTTGGAGATAATGTAGCAGGTGCTACTGTCAATGCGAATGGAAATATCCAAGTGAAAGTGACGCATTCAAATGATGAGTCAGTTCTGGCGGAAATCATTCAAGCAGTAGAGCGTGCGCAAGGTTCTAAAGCACCTATCCAGCGCTTTGCTGACCGTGTCTCTTCGTTTTTCGTCCCTGCAGTTATCGTGATTAGCATAATCACTTTTGCTGTATGGATTTTACTAGTGAATCCAGGGGAGGTGGCTCCGGCCTTGACGGCTGCTATCGCCGTACTGGTAATCGCTTGTCCTTGCGCGCTTGGACTTGCTACTCCGACAAGCATCATGGTCGGTACCGGAAAAGCAGCGGAAGCGGGTATTTTGTTCAAAGGCGGCGAACAGCTGGAGACTGCATATAAAGTAGATGCTGTCGTCTTCGATAAAACTGGCACCATCACCCAAGGAAGACCACAGGTGACAGATATTAATGGAGAGGCACTGCACTTGTCTGAAGCAATTGCGCTTGAAAAGCAATCAGAGCATCCGCTCGCCCAATCTTTTGTTCAATATGGAGAAGAGCACAGCCTGCCAGTCCAGGAAGTGGAAACGTTTGAGAATATACCTGGCAGGGGTATTAAAGGGATAGTGGGAGGCACTGCTATTCTGATTGGAAATAGTTTGCTCATGTCGGAACAGAAGTTGCCTTTTGAAGACTTTAAGAAGCAGGCTGATATGCTAGAAAAAGACGGAAAGACTGTCATGTATCTCGCTGCAGACAAGAAGATAGAGGCAATCATCGCCGTAAGTGATGCACTCAAACCAGATGCTGCCGAAGCAATTAAACTTTTGAAATCGCAAGGTATCCGAACAGTCATGCTAACCGGAGACAATCAACGGACAGCTGACAGCATAGCAGCCAAAGTTGGCATCGACACCGTTTTTGCTGGGGTGCTGCCCGCTGGTAAAGCAGATAGAATTGCTGCACTGCAGCAGGAAGGTTTTACAGTGGCGATGGTCGGGGATGGAATCAATGATGCACCTGCTTTGGCGGCAGCGGATATCGGAATTGCCATCGGCACTGGTACAGATGTGGCAATCGAGGCAGCAGGTGTCACTATCCTTGGCGGAGACCTAAGGCTCGTACCAAAGGCATTGGGTTATAGTGCTAAAACGATTCGGAACATCAAACAGAATCTATTCTGGGCACTTGCTTATAACAGTGCCGGTATACCAGTTGCTGCTATTGGACTGCTGGCGCCATGGCTTGCGGGAGCAGCAATGGCCTTCAGTTCTGTTAGTGTGGTAGCAAACGCATTACGATTGAAAAGACAATTAAAGGAGAGATAAGATATGGAAATGACATTACAAGTAAATGGTATGACTTGCGGACATTGTGAGAAAGCAGTTAAAGGAGCATTAGGGGAATTAGAAGGAATCCAAGGAGTAGACGTGGATTTGGCCAGCGGTAAAGTCGATGTTGTGTATGATGACACGCTTGTGACGAAGAATGAAATGAAAGAAGCAATCGAAGAACAAGGTTATGATGTAGTAGCATAAGAAAGACCTCCGCAATAATTTGCGGAGGTCTTCTTTTTATACTGCAGCAGCGTTTTCGTCTTTTTTAACGAATTGAACGGGTTGCTGTTTCTTAAGTTTCAACACTATACAAGTAATCAGGAAGGTAATAACCAAAATCAAGCCAAGGTGGAGGATAACTGATGAAACACTTTCTCCAGCATAGATCAGCTGACTGAAGCCTTGTACCCCATTAGAAGCTGGTAGTGCAGCGCCTATTACACGGAATACAGGAGACAACAGGTCAGTCGGAATGATATTCCCAGCAGCCATCAATTGGAACGGAATCATGGCAACGTTGAATAAAGCACCAGCATTGCCGAAAATAGCAAAGCTCATCTGTGTGAAACTAATGCAGGCAAAGACAACTAGCAGCTCGAATCCCCATAGCTGCATGTAGGAAGCAGCTGTATCATTTGCAAGTGCATGAATCGTTACGATAATCGTTGTTACGACAAGTCCGATAACTAGTAAAAGCAGCTGTTTATTCCAAAAGAGCTGCCATTTGCCGAATTTGCGGCTCAGAATTTGCGTGACAATGTTCATTTGAATATTCATTGTCATGACAGCGATGAAAATGATGAATCCAAGAATCATCGGTACCATGCTGGTTGCGAAGTTGCCGATGTGATTTTCTTTTATGATTTCTGCTTGTACATTGGAACCAGCTATAGAGTCAGTCATTTGTCTTGCTGTACTTTCGGCTGCCGATAAAGCAACCTGTGAGTTGGAGCTGTTCAAGTAGAATTGTAATGACGTGTCGCTCTGTTTGGCCAAATTTTCGGTGAATGCCTCCGGAATGACAACGAGCATCGTAATATCATTTTGATCAAGCTTTTCTTTTGCTTCTTCATAAGAAGCAAGATCCGCATCAAATGGCATATTATCCATCATTTGTTCTGCCAATGCATTGGCTTGTTCCCCATCTTCATTGACGACAGCAACTTGCAAACGGTCCAGATGATTCGTTGCATCATGATAGCCTGTCAGCCAAATGATGGAAAAGAGTAATGGGACAAGAATGGCAAAAGCCATGCCCACTTTCGTATTTGGGATTTTAAGCATTTCCCGTAAAGGTTGTAGACGCAAAATAAAAACTCCTATCTATTTTAGTTGCACATGCATGTATTTAGCGAAAAAAATCACTGCAAATTCTGATGCAGCTTTCGAATCAGAGTATGCAGCAATTCTATATCCTTCTGATGGAAACCAAGATAAGCATGATTTTCGATTTCTTCTATCTTCGGTTTGATGTCTTTGACCAGATTTCGGCCTTCTGCTGTAATTTGCAAGCGGATAGCCCGCCGGTCATGCGGATCATGTCCGCGGGTGACCAATCCCTTTTTGACAAGCTTATCGACAATCTTCGTAACGGTTGTCTGCTCTCTCTCCGTTAGATCGGCAAGCTCCTTTTGGGTGATGTTATCCTGCTTATCCAATTCGGCAATAAGGGAGAGTTGTTCTGGTGTTAGTTCAAACTGCTGAAGCATGCGGGACGTTTCCCGTTTCAAGGATAGATAGGTCCGCGATAAAAGCAGTCCTAACTCGTCTTGTGTCCTGCTCATGGTCCGCTCCTTTCAGATAGCTCAAATAGTTGCACATGCAAGTATATTACGGGTTTGTATTCAATACGTCAATAATTTTTTTGGATTGAGTCAGAAAAAAGGACAACCAGTAGCTGATTGTCCGTCTGTCTCATGAGTATGGAAGTTCTTGTCGTGTTTTGCTGAATTGCTGATAAGCCTGTTCCACTTTTTGCTGTGGCGCTTGTTCCAAGCTGTACCATCCATGTTGGAACATTAGATTATATAAATTACGCTGGGAATCCTGTGTTTCCTTGAATATACGCGCTACTGTTTCATATAACGACTGATTGCTCATTTCATTCAGCGCCGTACTGTACGAAGCTGTCATATACTTTTCCGTGGCAAGCAAATCAGTTACATGATCCCGGTCATTCATTTCCTGCGTTGTCGGGACGGGTGTCTGGGGATTTTGTATCTTTTGATTCTCTGGCATAGCGTTCCCTCCTTAATTGAGCGGTTTTGTCTTCAAATGCTCCAGTAACATATCATAATGGCGCTGATGCATCTGGCCGATAGTGTGCAGCGCTTCCTGGGCATCTGTCAGCTGCACTTCACCGGCAGCATGCTGTGCTTTTTTTGCTGCATTCAAGTTCCAGTTCAGCATATCACTCAAGTACAGCAAGTCTTTTTCTGAAACCATCTCCGGCGGCTGGAGCATAACATTTTGTTGATTTTCTGCTGGCATGGGATCCCTCCTTTTTCCTTTCTATCGTACCCGGGATCCTGTCGATTATTCTGTGCGAAAGATGTAAACGATTATGCTAAAATAGCAGTATGAAAAGAAAGGAGATCTGTATGTTCCGATTTTATTGGTACCCAAATTGCAGTACATGCAAGAATGCAAAGAAATGGCTGGATGCGAATGAAGTATCTTATGAAGCGATACATATCGTCGAGAACCCTCCGAGTCCGGAGATCCTGCAGGAAGCAGCGGATAAAAGCGGGTTGCCGCTTACCAAACTGTTCAATACGAGCGGAAAAGTATACCGAGAGGGCGGCTATAAGGAGAAAATCAAAGAGGCAGATGATGCCCAGCTCAAGTCATGGCTATCCGAAAACGGTATGCTGATTAAGCGTCCTCTTTTAATTGGAGAGAAGTCAGCGGCAGTCGGTTTCAAGCCGGAAGCATACGAGGCTGTAACTGCTTAGAATTGAGCTGAAACAGTGGTAATTTTATCTATTACCTTTTATAGTAAATATGTTAGCTATTCTTGTAGAAAATAGGTGGAGGAATAAAAATGAGCAACTTACCGAAAGATCTACGTTATACAGAGGAACATGAATGGATTAAAAAAGAAGATGGCAATCAGTACCGAATCGGTATTACCGACTTCGCCCAGGACGAACTCGGAGACATCGTATTCGTGGAACTTCCATCCGTCGGTGACGAACTGAAAGCAGACGAGCCATTCGGAAGCGTTGAATCTGTCAAAACAGTGTCCGAGCTATATGCTCCGATCAGCGGAAAAGTCGTAGCTGTGAACGAAGATTTAGACGACAGCCCTGAATTCGTAAATGAATCCCCATACGAGAAAGCATGGATGATCGTAGTGGAAGCAGACGACGAAGCAGCGTTTGAGAGCTTGCTATCTGTAGAAGATTACGAAGGACGGATTAAAGAGGATTAATTTTTTGGATCCTTGTTGATATCTGTTAGCAAGGGCAGCGGTCTCTTATCATATAATATGGCAAGCGTTCATTGCTAAGCCTTTATCAGGGCACGGGCAAGGAAGCAATCAAATATCGATCAGAATAGGTGATGCCAGTATGGGTGATGAAGAAAAGGTCATTATTGTAGAAGGACGCTCGGATAAAGAGCAGATAAGGAAGATCATCGATGAGGAAGTGACGATCATCTGCACCAATGGTACATTGGGCATCGAGCGGCTGGAACAGCTGTTGTATGACTATGACTTGGATCACAAGCAAGTATATATTATGGTGGATGAGGATAGCGCCGGTCATAAGCTGCGAAAACAGTTAGCCCGAGAGCTGCCGCATGCCCAGCATATTTACGTAGACAGAACCTATCGAGAGGTAGCGGCGACCCCGGCCCCTGAATTGGCCACAGCCCTGCTTAGCAGAAGTATCATGGTGCATCCATTCTTCCTCGTCTGAAGAAAGAAGGGATGAATTATCGAGGTTATCAAAACAGAGGTTCAGAAAGTCACACACCAGGAGCAAGCAAGAATATTTGTGCACACACCTTTTTGCGGTACTTGTCAGCTTGCAGAAAAAATGCTCCTTACAGTGGAGGCCGTGACAGGCCAGGAACATTACCATAAATTGAACGCCTCTCTTTTTCCTGATTTTATGCAGGAAAATCAGATTGAAAGTGTACCTTGTCTTATTACATTCAAACAAGGGGAAGTTCAGGAAAAAATATATGCGTTTCATTCCGTTCAGCATATGCTGGCGAAGACGCTGAGCGAATAAAACAGCTTTCCGATTTGGAAAGCTGTTTTTTCTTGCAGGAAATCAGAACAAGAAGAGCCAAATACAGTGTAGGGAGGGAATGGCAGTGATCATCGAAAAACTGACAAAGCTTAAGCATCAGATCGAGGTAAGGGAGGATCTGCTGCCTTTATGTAATGACAAGCGGCTGAAGGTCTTCATTGAATGGGGAGATGCACATTTTGATTTACATATAGACAGAAGCAGCCTCACGACACCAGCTTCTAAGCCTTATGGTATTTTACATATACGTACTGATGAGCAGACACTGCAGGAGCTTCTTGCTGGTGAGGTACAGCTTCGCAGTATCCGTAACAAGCAAGTAGTGGACGGCGATTATCAGCATATCCTGCTTGTAGAGGCACTTCTATTTCTGGGAGGTCAAGGAAGTCTGTGAAATATGTTGACAAGAATATTGACTAGATGCTAAACTCCTTTTAGCAATCATATAACTATACTCTTATCAAGAGTGGCGGAGGGACTGGCCCGATGAAGCCCGGCAACCACAGGTTATCCTGTATGGTGCCAATTCCTGCAGGGGAACCTGTACAGATGAGAGAACAATTATCGAACGCAGCTGCGTCTTTTTGTTCTCTGAACAAAAAGACGCTTTTTTATGCTTATAAAGCAACACGAGGAAGGAGGAGCGGATATTGATCACTATCAAAAACCTCTCCAAGATATATCGTACGAAAAAACAGAATATTACAGCGGTCGATGAGCTTAATCTGAAAATTGAGTCAGGTGAGATTTTCGGCGTAATTGGCTACAGCGGTGCTGGGAAAAGTACTTTCGTTCGCCTGCTGAACCGTCTCGAAGAACCGACAGCTGGTGAAATAATAATCAATGGCAAGGATATCGTCAAACAGCGCAAAAATGAACTTCGCCTTGCCAGACAAGAAATCGGGATGATCTTCCAGCATTTCAATCTGCTATGGTCTCGTACTGTACACCAAAACATTGCTTTTCCATTGGAAATCGCAGGTGTGCCGAAAAAAGAAAGAAAGGCAAAAGTGGATCGTCTGATTGAGCTAGTAGGATTGCAAGGACGCGAAAACGCCTACCCCTCTCAACTGAGCGGTGGACAGAAGCAGCGAGTCGGCATTGCAAGGGCGTTGGCTAACGATCCGAAAGTGCTTCTATGTGATGAAGCAACATCCGCACTGGATCCGGAAACAACAGACTCAATCCTTGATTTGCTTGTGGACATCAATAAACGTCTCGGGTTGACTATCGTATTGATTACACATGAAATGAATGTAATCCGTAAAATCTGCCACCGTGTAGCTGTTATGGATACCGGAAAAGTTGTGGAACAAGGAGATGCAACGCATGTATTCCAGAATCCGCAGCAGGATATTACGAAGCGCTTCGTTCGACAATTGGATGGAAGTGAACAGTATGCTTCTTTATCCGCAGCAGTAGTCAAAGAAGGAACTGGCACGATCGTAAAGCTTTCTTTCTCTGGGGAAAACGTGAATCAGACGGTCGTCAGCCAGACTGCGAAACAATTCGATGTGGATATCAATATCCTGCAGGGGAATGTTTTGCAGACGCAAACCGGCGCAGTCGGCAATCTTTTCTTACAGCTAGTGGGCAATGAATCGGAAGTGGAGAAGGCACTGGACTTCATCCGCGGAGCAAATGTAAAAGCGGAGGTGCAGGAACTTGTTTGAGAAGTGGTTTCCGAATGTAGATATTGCAGACTTGAACACAGCCATCTATGAGACATTCTATATGACGATTCTTTCCTTGATCGGTACATTCATCATTGGTATCATCCTTGGTCTTTTACTTTATCTGACTAGCAGAGGCAAGCTTTGGGAAAATAAAATTGTCTACGGAATCGTAGCAGCGGTCGTCAACATATTCCGGGCGATTCCGTTCATCATCCTTATCCTGCTTCTATTCCCATTTACTGATTTTATCGTCGGTACAATCCGCGGTCCGGAGGCAGCATTGCCCGCACTTATCATTGGGTCAGCGCCTTTCTATGCGCGGTTAGTTGAAATTGCATTGAAAGAAGTAGACAACGGAGTAGTGGAAGCTGCTAAGGCAATGGGTGCAAAGAATAGTACGATCATGTTCAAAGTACTGCTGAAAGAATCCATGCCAGCACTTGTTTCTGGTCTTACAGTAACAGCAATTGCGTTAATTGGTTCTACAGCAGTTGCAGGTGTTATCGGAGCAGGCGGTTTAGGCGATTTCGCTTACTTCTACGGCTTCCAGCGACGTCAGTTTGATGTTGTATTCATCTGTACGCTTTTAATTGTTATTGTGGTATTTGTCTTCCAATTTATTGGAGACTTGATTTCAAATAAATTAGATAAACGATAAAGGAGAGATTCATTTGAAAAAGGCATTATTAGTTATTTTATCAGCAGCTTTCATGATCTTCCTGGCAGCCTGTGGTTCATCTGACAGCGGCTCAGGCGATGAAGAAACAACAACAATCAAAGTGGGTGCTTCCAGCACACCGCACGCTGAAATTCTTAAAGAAGCACAGCCTATCCTTGAAAAAGAAGGAGTCAATCTTGAGATTGAAGAGTATCAGGATTATGTACTTCCGAACGATGATTTAGAAAGCGGAGACTTGGATGCTAACTACTTCCAGCACATTCCTTATCTAGAAACTTCTAACGCAGATACTGGCTATGACTTGATCAGCCTTGGAGCAGTTCACTTGGAGCCAATGGGTGTGTATTCTAAGAATATCGAAAGCGTAGATGATATTAAAGATGGTACTGAAGTAATTATGGGTCGTAACGTTTCTGAGCAAGGACGTATCCTATCCATCTTCCAAGAGGAAGGCCTTATCAAAATTAAAGATGGTGTCGAGCCTGTAGATGCTACTTTGGATGATATTGCAGATAACCCGAAAAACCTGAAATTCAGCATGGATGTTGATCCAGCTTTCCTTCCGGATACGTATGAATCCGAAGAAGATGCATTAGTGGTCATCAATACGAACTATGCATTGCAAGCAGGTCTTACGCCTTCTGAGGACGCATTGATCCTTGAAGGTACTGATTCTCCTTATGGGAACATCGTAGCGGCACGTGCCGAAGACAAAGACAATGAAGCATTGCAGAAATTGATGGATGTCCTTCATTCTGATGAAATCAAACAGTTTATCGAAGACAATTACGACGGAGCAATTCTTCCTGTCGATAAATAAGTATCACTATTCTCATGCCTTTGCTGGAATTCTCAGCAGAGGCTTTATTTTTGGCTTGAATTGGATGTGTGATACAATAGAAAAAGATCATGTTAAAACTGTGTATTTATCCAGTAAAAAAGTTGATAATGGTCGAATAATGCTTTAAGATTGTAATGAGAATAAATTGATAATGTGTTTAAATAACGTATTATCGAAACTTATAAAATAGCAGCTATCGGAGGGTTTATAAATGGCAGGTTCAGTTTTAGAAATTAAAGACCTACATGTTTCGATTGAAGATAAGGAAATTCTAAAAGGTGTAAACCTTACGATAAAGAGCGGTGAATTCCACGCAGTAATGGGACCAAACGGTACTGGTAAATCTACGTTGGCATCCGCAATCATGGGACATCCTAAATACGAAGTGACAAGCGGAAGCATCACTTTGGACGGAGAAGATGTTTTGGAAATGGAAGTGGACGAGCGTGCTCGTGCTGGTCTGTTCCTTGCAATGCAGTATCCAAGTGAAATCAGCGGTGTAACAAACTCTGACTTCCTTCGCTCTTCCATCAACGCTCGACGCGCGGAAGGCGATGAGATTCCATTGATGAAATTTATTAAAGAGATGGATGAAGCTATGGACTTCCTTGAAATGGATAAGAACATGGCACAGCGTTACTTGAACGAAGGTTTCTCCGGCGGGGAGAAAAAGCGTAATGAAATCCTTCAGCTTCTAATGATGAAAGCTGAAATCGGTATCCTTGACGAGATTGACTCTGGTCTTGATATCGATGCACTGAAAGTTGTTGCAAAAGGAATCAACAAACTGCGCGACGAAAACTTCGGTTGCCTAATCATTACCCACTACCAGCGTTTGTTAAACTACATCGAGCCTGACTTCGTACACGTTATGATGCAAGGCCGTGTTGTTAAATCCGGCGGATCTGAGCTTTCTAAGCGTTTGGAAGCAGAAGGCTACGATTGGATCAAACAAGAGCTGAACATCCAAGACGAAACAATTAACGCGTAAACTGGAGGAGGGATCTTATGACTGTTGAAACGAAGCAACAATATAATGATGAATATATCAGCCGTTTTTCCAGTTCTCGCAATGAGCCTGAATGGATGAAGGAACTTCGCCACCAAGCTCTTTCTCAATCGGAATCTTTGGACATGCCAAAACCCGATAAGACTGGGATTAAGAACTGGGATTTTGATACGTACGTGCATGAAGTAAAAGGGGAGGAAATCAGTGCATTGGGCAGCCTGCCAGCAAGTGTGGCAGCACTTATCGATGCGGATAATGCTCCAAACCTTTACATTCAGCGCAATAATAGCGCGGCATACCTTGCCCTAAACGAAAAATGGAGCGAGCAAGGTGTTATCTTCACGGATATCTTCACTGCCTTGCAGCAGCATGGTGATTTAGTGAAGCGATTCTACATGAAGGATGCTGTAAACATTGATGAAGATCGTTTGACAGCTCTGCATGCAGCATTGATGAACGGCGGAGTGTTCGTCTATGTTCCGAAAAATGTTGTAGTGGACGAGCCGCTTCAAACTATCTTCTGGCAGGAAGATGATAAAGTAGCTTCCTTTAATCATATTTTGATCGTTGCCGAAGCAAACAGCGCTGTAACATATGTTGAAAACAGCATTTCGCATAATGCAGAGCAAGCAACATTCGCAAATGTTGTAACAGAAGTTATCGCGGCGGACAATGCTAACGTTTCTTATGGTGCGGTTGATAACTATGCTGCAGGTACGACTGTCTATGCAAAACGCCGCGGTGTAGCTTACCGTGATGCTCGCATCGACTGGGCTATCGGCCAAATGAACGATGGTAACACAATCAGTGAGCATATTACTCACTTGATCGGTGACAACTCCGGTTCTGAAGCGAAAAGTGTAGTTGTGGGACGCGGAAAACAAATCCAGAACTTCACGACGAACATTGTCCACTTCGGTCAGAATTCTGTTGGAAGCATCTTGTCCCATGGTGTTATGAAAGACCAGGCGAGCTCTGTATTCAACGGTATCGGTAAAATCGAACATGGCGCCAGTAAATCTGATGCTACCCAAGAAACACGCGTCTTGATGCTTAGCCAAGGTGCTCGTGGAGATGCTAACCCGATTCTTTTGATTGATGAAGATGATGTAGTTGCTGGACACGCTGCTTCTGTAGGCCGTGTCGATCCGCTTCAGCTTTATTACTTGATGAGCCGCGGAATCACGAAGCATGAAGCTGAACGTCTAATCATCCATGGATTCCTTGCACCTGTTGTTAATCAGCTGCCGATTGAAACTGTAAAAAATCAGCTGACTCAGGTAATTGAAGGGAAAGTAAACTAATGGATGCCCGCTCTATCCGTGAACAGTTCCCGATCCTGCATCAGGAAGTCAACGGACATCCGCTGGTCTACTTGGATTCCTCCGCAACTTCCCATAAGCCAATAAAGGTATTGGAAGCTGTGGATGCCTATTACCGGAATGACAACAGCAATGTACACCGTGGTGTGCATACGCTAGGAACCCGGGCTACGGATAAATATGAAGGTGCCAGAGAAAAGGTGCAGCAATTCATCAATGCCAGAAGCACCAAGGAAGTAATTTTCACACGAGGTACAACGACAGCAATCAATACGGTTGCTCACAGTTACGCCCGTGCGAACTTGGAACCTGGTGATGAAGTGATCATTACACCAATGGAGCACCACAGTAATATCATCCCGTGGCAGCAGGCGGTCAAAGCGACCGGAGCAACACTTAAATATTTTGAGCTAAATGAAGATGGAACCTTGAACATGGAAGATGTGAAAAAATCAATCGGTCCTCAAACGAAGATCGTTGCTTTGACTCATGTCTCCAATGTATTGGGAACCATTAATCCTATAAAAGAAATCGTTGAGCTTGCGCATCGTCAGAATGCTGTCGTTCTCGTTGATGGTGCGCAAGGTGCTCCGCACGTGAAAGTGGATGTGCAGGACATCGATTGTGATTTCTATTGCTTCAGCGGTCATAAGATGTGCGGACCGACTGGAATCGGTGTTCTTTATGGAAAGCAGGAACTGCTTGAGAACATGGAGCCGGTCGAATTCGGCGGTGAAATGATCGATTTCGTACATCTGTATGATTCAACATGGAAGGAGCTTCCTTGGAAGTTTGAGGGTGGTACTCCAATCATTGCAGGAGCAATCGGACTTGGCGCTGCGATTGACTTCCTGACTGAAATCGGTCTGGATAAAATAGAAGCGCATGATCAGAAGCTGACTGCATATGCAATGGAACGGATGAGCGAAATCGAGGGACTGACCATTTATGGTCCTTCGAAGAATAAACGCTCTGCAGTGGTCACTTTCAATATTGATGGTGTCCATCCGCATGATACAGCGACTGCACTCGATACAGAAGGTATCGCTGTCCGTGCCGGACATCACTGTGCGCAGCCGCTTATGCGCTGGCTGGATGTCACAGCTACTGCCCGTGCAAGCATGTACGTTTACAATACCGAAGACGATATCGACAAACTTGTCAGCGGACTGGCAAAAACGAAGGAGTTTTTCGGAAATGTCTTTTAATAACCTTGATACACTCTACCGTCAAGTGATCATGGATCACTATAAACATCCGCGGAATCGTGGTAAGCTGGAAGAAGACGCACTTGTGGTCGATATGAATAACCCGACGTGCGGAGACCGTATCCAGCTGCAGATCCAGGTGGAGGATGGCAAGGTGAAGGATGCAAAATTCGAAGGAGAGGGCTGCTCTATCAGCATGTCTTCTGCCTCTATGATGACACAAGCCATCAAAGGCAAATCCATCGAAGATGCACTTCGTATGTCACAGCTGTTCTCTGACATGATGCTAGGGAAGGAAATCGATCCTGGTAACCTGGAGATGGGTGATGTGGAAGCACTGCAGGGAGTTGCGAAATTCCCGGCACGCATCAAATGTGCGACACTCGCCTGGAAGGCGATGGAGCAAGGCGTCGAAAAGAACTAAGACTTGAACACTGTCGTGTGAAATAGATGTAATCCTATAAGGAGGTTTTACTATGGCTAAAAAAGCGCCTGAAATTGGAGATTACCAGTATGGATTCAGTGATCGTGATGTTTCCATTTTCCGTACGGAAAAAGGCCTTACACCTAGAATCGTTGAAGAAATCTCTAAGATGAAAGAAGAACCACAATGGATGCTTGACTTCCGTCTTAAATCCTTGGAGCAGTTCTATAAGAAACCAATGCCGCAGTGGGGTGGAGACCTTGCTGAGCTTGATTTTGATGAAATCACATATTACGTGAAACCATCCGAGCGTTCCGAGCGTTCCTGGGACGAGGTACCGGAAGAAATCAAGAACACATTTGATAAACTAGGTATTCCGGAAGCTGAACAGAAATACCTTGCTGGTGTTTCCGCACAGTACGAATCAGAAGTTGTCTACCATAACCTGAAGGAAGACTTAGCGGATATGGGTATCATCTTTAAAGATACAGATACTGCGCTTAAAGAAAATGAAGATTTGTTCCGAGAATATTTCGGTAAGCTTATTCCGCCTTCCGATAACAAATTCTCAGCTTTAAACTCAGCAGTCTGGTCCGGAGGTTCCTTCATCTATGTACCGAAGGGCGTAAAGACAGATATTCCATTGCAAGCATACTTCCGGATCAACTCTGAGAATATGGGTCAATTCGAGCGTACGCTTATTATCGTTGATGAAGATGCATCTATACACTATGTTGAGGGATGTACTGCTCCAGTGTATACAACGAACTCCTTGCATAGTGCGGTTGTTGAGATCTATGTAGCAAAAGATGCTTACTGCCGTTATACAACAATCCAGAACTGGGCAAATAACGTTTATAACCTAGTTACAAAACGTGCGACTGTTGATGCAAATGGTACGATGGAATGGGTTGATGGCAACATCGGTTCCAAACTTACAATGAAATACCCTGCAATCATCTTAAAAGGTGAAGGCGCACGCGGTATGACATTGTCTATCGCACTTGCAGGTAAAGGGCAGCATCAGGATGCTGGTGCGAAAATGCATCATTTGGCACCAAACACTTCTTCTACGATCGTTTCTAAATCCATCTCTAAACAAGGTGGTAAAGTAACTTATCGCGGAATCGTTCACTTCGGTAAGAAAGCAGACGGCGCTCGCTCTAACATCGAGTGTGATACGCTGATCCTGGATAATAAATCCACTTCCGATACGATTCCTTACAACGAGATCTTCAATGAGAACATCTCTTTGGAACACGAAGCGAAAGTTTCCAAAGTATCCGAAGAGCAATTGTTCTACTTGATGAGTCGTGGTATCTCTCAAGAAGAAGCGACAGAAATGATCGTAATGGGCTTCATCGAGCCATTCACGAAAGAACTTCCAATGGAATATGCCGTTGAAATGAACCGTCTGATTAAATTCGAGATGGAAGGTTCTATCGGTTAATAAACGTAATATTTATATCAAGAAGACGAACTTTTGAAGTTCGTCTTCTTTTTTTATGAAAAAATAAAGAAAGACAAGGGAAATAGGAATCTACTGCTTTTTCTTACGTAGACTTTAGTTTAGGAACATTAAACTTGTTAGTTGTATAAAGATAAATGAGTTCAACTTTCGTGAGGAGGAAGATTCCTATGGATCAAGATTATTCTTATAACAGCAACCAATTACCAATGCAGAGACAAAGAATCACAATGCAACAAGCACAAGAAATAGCTCTTCAAAGAGTACCTGGAAGAGTAATGCATGTAGATATGGACCTAGAAAATGGTGTTTTAGTTTATGAGGTATTCATTATGACAGCAGAAGGAATGATATATGAAGTAGAGATACTAGCCAAAAACGGCAGAATACTAAAAATTGAACAAGAAAATGATGATTGATATCTGAGGCAGTAATAAGAAGGAATAAGGTGCATAGGCCGAACTGTTCATTTACTATAAATATCGTAAACGTCCATCTTACAAATTTAACATATAAAGCATTCTTTCTTGCCGAGAATGCTTTTTTTATTTGTCTATATCAATAAAAAAACGTTATTATGCAGTAATTATTTATTGTAAAACGATAAATAATGTATTAATATCATAAATAAGAAAAACAAGTGAGGTGCTCTTATGAAACGTGAAACACTCTTTTTAAAGCTGGCTGTCTTTCTAATGGCATTGCCGGTTCTTGCATTATGTATTTTTGCAATTCCGAATATAGCTTTTGGTTCGGCAGATTATTATCCGGAAGTAGAATTTTTAAAATATCCTGTTTTGGTTGGGTTGTATGTAACGGCATTGGCATATTTTCTAGCTCTATATCAGTCTTTCCGTCTGCTTGGTTATATTGACAAAAATGTGGCTTTTTCCGATTTGTCTGTTAAGGCATTAAAGAATATTAAACACTGCTCCATAACTATCAGTATTGTTTACGTAATACTTCTCCCGTTAATTTATGTCGTTGCAGAAAGAGATGATGCTCCGGGACTTATTCTAGTAGGAATGGCACTTATCTTCGCACCGTTAGTAGTAGCAATCTTTGCTGCTGTCCTGCAAAAGCTGCTGAAAAATGCCATTGATATTAAATCAGAAAATGACTTAACGGTCTGAGGTGAGAAATATGGCGATAATTATAAATATAGATGTAATGCTGGCAAAAAGAAAAATGAGTGTAACCGAACTGTCCGAGAAGGTTGGAATCACGATGGCCAATCTATCTATTTTAAAAAACGGAAAAGCAAAGGCGTTACGAGTATCAACGTTAGATGCTATTTGTAAGGCTTTGGATTGTCAGCCAGGAGATATACTGGAATACCAAAATGATGAAGTGTAATGAAGTAGCGCAAATGTGGTAAGAGGAAGAAAGTACTGGAGGGATAAAGCTATGTATAGAAATCGCAATCTGACTTACTATGCAGGACAGGAATTACCGGCATTCCAAAAGAGAACATTAGCTTCGAGAATGTTGGGAGCATTAACGCAGCTCGTTCGTTTTGGCTGGGATCAGGCATTATCATGTTTGTTTCCGGTCGTGATTTTTGCTTCTTTGGCTCTGACTCAAGTTATTCCGCTGCCCTTTCTTCCGCGTTATGACTGGCTGCTAGTTATCTGTCTCCTGATGCAATGGCTGATGCTGCGTTCCGGACTAGAAACACGGGATGAACTAAAAGTGATTACAGTGTTCCACATTATTGGTCTTGCGCTCGAATTGTTCAAGGTACATATGGGTTCCTGGTCTTATCCCGAAGAAGGCCACTTCAAAATCTTCGGCGTTCCTTTGTATAGCGGCTTCATGTACGCAAGTGTTGCGAGTTATCTCTGCCAGGCTTGGAGAAGACTTAAAGTAGATCTTATTCAGTGGCCCCCGTATCTCGTTGTGGTTCCACTTGCAGCTGCTATTTACTTGAATTTCTTCCTTCATCATTTCTGGATTGATATTCGGTGGATTCTATCTGGGCTGGTACTTATCGTCTTTTGGCGAGCATGGGTTACTTACGAGGTTGGTGGAATTCGTTATAAAATGCCGCTCGTACTTTCCTTTGTACTTATCGGCTTTTTTATCTGGGTAGCTGAGAATATTGCAACATTCTTCGGAGCTTGGGAATATCCGAACCAAACGGAAGCATGGAGCCTTGTTCATTTAGGGAAGGTGAGCTCATGGCTATTATTAGTAATTGTCAGCTTCCTTATTGTAGCTACGCTGAAGAAGTTTAAGGGAAGAACCACATAAATTTATTTAGCAAACTGCATTTAGCAAAGCGAGAGATAAATGTTTGGTTATAACTTCGACTGGGAATATTTCCTTATGTGAAGAATCAAAGGAGATGAAGTCCATGAGTTATAATTTAGAAGGCAAAGTAGCAATCGTGACTGGTGCCAATGATGGTATCGGCTTGGAGACAGTGAAGGCATTTTTGAAAGAGGGAGCGAAAGTTGTCGGTGTCAGCTTGACGTTGGATAATGTGAAAGATATTGCAGATCATTCTTCTTTCCTGCCACTGGAGCTGGATCTGACTGATGAAGGTGTTGCTGACAAAGTGGTCGAAGCGGCTGTTTCTCATTTCGGAAAGCTTGACATCCTAGCGAATGTTGCGGGGATTGCCATCTATAAAGATAGTTTCATGGATGTAACGTTGGATATATGGAAAGAGACTTTCGAGACGAATTTATTTGCTGTCGTAGCATTAACGAAAGCGGCTATTCCGGAACTGAAGAAACAGCCTGGGGCGAGTATCGTCAATGTAGCATCTGAGAGCGGACACGTACCGGATTCGTTTGCGATTGATTACAGCGGCAGCAAAGCAGCTATTCTTAATCTGACACAAGCCTTATCAGATGAGTTTGGCGGAGATATCCGTGTGAATGTCGTGTCACCAGGTCCGACTCGTACAACGATGTGGAATAAGCCAGGCGGTATGGTCGATATGCTTAGTGATATGTTCGATAAAGAAGGAGAGGAAGCGGTCAGCTACTTCGCGAAGGAAGTCCGTCAAATTCCGCGCGGTGAGATTGGGAAACCTGAAGAGATTGCCAATGTGATTGTCTTCTTAGCTTCTGATAAAGCGACGTATGTCACTGGAGCAGAATTCCCAGTGAACGGCGGGTCGGTCAAATACAAATAATTTCTGTTATAATGGTATGACGGCGGTATGCAGTCATACTTTTTTTATTACAGTTGAAAAGATGGAAGGGATACACATGGTATTTGCCGTAAGTTTACTAATAGGACTTCTTGCAGCAGCGCTTGGCAGTCTGGTAGGTTTGGGAGGAGGAATCATCCTTGTACCGTCGCTGCTGATTTTGAGCAACTTCTGGGATGAATTCAGCTGGGCTACACCACAAGCAATCGTTGGTGTGTCTGTCATCTTTATGATTTTTACTGGCCTGACTTCTACGCTGACATATATGAAAAGCGGACGGGTTGATTACAAAAGCGGACTCATTTTCCTAGCTGGAGGAATGCCAGGAGCTATTCTTGGGTCATTCCTGAATCGTTTTATTTCGGGTGATGGTTTCTCGTTATACTTTGGTATACTTGTGCTGCTTGTTTTCTTTATGTTCTTCGTAAAACGTAAGGAACGTGAAGTGATTAATCCAAAAGGCATCATCGTTACAAAAGAGATTAACGGAACCACGTATACATATAGCTTCCGATTCATGGCAGCATTTGTACTGTCCTTGTTTGTCGGACTGCTTTCTGGTATGTTCGGAATTGGCGGAGGCAGTTTTATGGTGCCTGCCATGATTCTCTTATTCGGATTTCCAGCGCATGTTGCTGTTGCCACAAGCATGCTTATGGTATTCTTCCTCAGTATCGTTAGTACCGTTATGCATATATCCCTGGGGCATGTGGAATGGAACGTTGTATGGGCCTTTATTCCAGGTGCGATTATTGGCGGGTTCCTCGGTGCGAGGATTAACCAGATGCTGAAAGGTAATACTGTCGTTTGGATATTGCGTATCATGCTCGTATTAGTTGCTGTCCGTTTGATTTGGGACGGTTTGTCGTCATAAAGGAGTAGAGAAGGATGCAGGAAAAGCTGACTATCAACTACACAAATGATTTGCATAGCTATTTCGAGAACTGGCCAAAGATTGTCGGCTATCTGAAGGAAAATAAACAAAGGCTTAAAGATGCAGGTGAGACATGCTGGCTTGTTGATATCGGTGATCATGTCGATCGATCACGTTCGATTGCGGAAGCATTCCGAGGCAAGGCCAATATCAGCCTGCTGAACGAAGCTGGCTACGATTTCGCAACAATTGGCAATAATGAAGGCATCACACTTGATTATGATGACCTTTATCATTTGTACGATGAAGCAGAATTCCGTGTTGCAGTTGCAAACCTTCATTCACAGACCGAGGAAGATCCGAGCTGGATGGAGTCGTCCTGGGTGGTCGAAACTGCTGGCGGTGTAAAAGTCGGCATGATCGGATTAACAGCGCCGTTTCCGGATTTCTATAATCTGATCGGCTGGAATGTACAAGATCCGATGGAAGTCCTGAAGCGGGAAATTAGTTCGCTTCGATCTTCTTGCGATGTGGTTGTTTTGCTTTCCCACCTCGGAATTTATGCAGACAGGGACATAGCTGCTGCTTTTCCTGAGATTGATGTAATCGTTGGCGGGCATACCCATCACTTACTCCATGAAGGGGAATTTGTGAATCAATGTCTGATTACGACTGCTGGCAAGCAGGGCTTCCATTTCGGAGAAGTGGAAATCATCTGGGACACAGAACAGGGATGCATTATCGATAAGCGAGCCAGGGCAATTCCTGTGGCAGATTTGGAAGATGATACAGACACAGCGGAGCATGTTGCTATTTATTCGGAAAATGCAGCAAAAGCAATGCATCGTCCTGCCGTCGTTCTGCCAGATCCGATGCCTTGTGTTCCTTATGAAGATTCCCGTGTAATGGATCTCCTGACCGATTATCTGCGCAGATGGACGAAGGCAGATCTTGCTTTTCTAAACGCAGGGGTGCTACTGGATAGCTTTCCTGCAGGAGCCGTATCTTATATGGATATTCATCGGATTTGTCCGCATCCGATAAATCCGGCTACAGTTCCGTTAACTGGAGAAGCACTGGAGCAAATCGTAAATGCTGCATTACAGCCTGATTTCGTTTCATTCCCTCTTAAGGGCTTTGGTTTCCGCGGAAAGGTGATCGGTAAGATGATCTACAGCGGACTGACGTTCGACATTACGGGAACAGAAGCAAAACCCGTGGCTGTAAACTTGAAGATACACGGTATGCCGTTGGATCCTAACAAGCTTTATCTAACGGCAATGGCGGATACCTTCACTTTCGGCAGCTTGCTGCCAAATATAAAGCAGGCAGAAGGTAAGAAATATTTCATGCCTGAAATGCTGCGGGATTTACTTCTGGAAGCATTTAAAGAAATAGAAAAATAGCAAACACCTCCGTTTCTCCTACATAGGATATAACGGAGGTGTATTTAAATTGATGACTGTAGAACCTTTATTTCTAGAAGGTAAGCCTTTTACCGCTGTGACTGTAAAATTGCCGAAAACAACCTTGCTCGTTGTGTCGAATGATGTCGGTTATATTATGTGCGGAGCACTGGACGTAGATTTGCTGAATGAAAAGCTGGCAGATCGCAATATTATATCTGGCAGGGCAGTCGGAGTTAAGACAATCGAGCAACTGCTTGCAGCACCGCTTGAAAAGGTAACAGAAGCATCAGCTGCGTATGGCTGGAAACCTGGAATCATAGGAAAAGAAGCATTACTTCTCCTACCTTAAAAAAATTGTCGAAGTGCGTCCCCTCAATCTAGATTGTTTTCCGTTTTTCTGGTACTATTTTATCAGAATGGAATGTCGGAGAAGATAAGGGGTACGTCAATGAGACTAGTTTCGACAAAATCGGTAAAGCCCGGCAGTAAGCTCGCTCAACCCGTATATAATGATAAAGGCAGTGTTCTCATCCAGCGAGATGTGGAGTTGACAGTAAATATTATCGATCGCTTAAGAGAGCTGCGATATACCTATGTCTATATCAGAGATGACAGGCTGCAGGACATCGAGCTTTACTTCTCCACTTCCAATGAAAAACGGCTAAAAGCGATGCAGGTTATCCATAAGAGCTTTCAGGAAATCAAGAAGAATGATAATGGCCGATATCTGACCGAAAAGATGACAGATAAAATTACGAGCTCCATCCAAGAGATGGTCAGCAATTTGCGGCCAAAACGCCAAACATTGACGATTCTTTCCGATATGCTCATATATGATGATTATATTTTCTCTCATTCAGTAAATGTGGCATTATATGCGATGGCCATCGCCAATGAAATGAAACTTCCTGTTTCTGTTGTAGAGGAAATCGGTTTTGGTGCGATCCTGCATGATGTAGGCAAGATGTTCGTTCCGCAGGAAGTATTGCAAAAGACCGGCAAACTAACTGACTCGGAATTCGAGCAAATCAAGGAACACACAACAAAGGGTTTCCATTATTTGCGCAAGATGAACAATATCCCTCTGGTAGTCGCGCATTGTGCATACCAGCATCATGAACGGATAAATGGCTCCGGTTATCCACGAGGTATCAGCGGGTCGGATATTCACTTGTATGCGAAAATCATAGGTATAGCAGATGTCTTTGATGCTGTGACGAGCAACCGTGTTTACCGGGATGCGATGCTGCCGCATGAAGGTTTGGAAATACTGTTTGCAGGTGCAGGGGATCAGTTCGATATGGAGATGGTTGAGGCTTTCAAGCGAAGTGTTGCAATCTACCCGACTGGACTTACTGTTCGCCTGAGTGATGGACGGATGGGAATCGTGATACGTCAAAATGAAGACATCAATACAAGGCCGATTATCCGGATTCTTCAGGAAGCGGATGGTACAGAACCTGTGCCGTATGAAGTGGACTTGTATGTGCATTTGAATATAACGGTTGTAGCTTGTTCGACATCTGCTGAGATGAACTAGCTAATTCTAAGCCCCCTTGGTCAAGCATATGCTTGATTCGAGGGGGTTTTTTCATGCGTCCATGGCAGCGCAGAGCTTCTAAAGCATCACCTTCCTTTCGTCATGTGTTTCTGATGACCCTGCTGCTTTTCATGCTATTCACTAGTTTAAGCCTTTGGCTTGTGAATAGGGGCTTGGAGCCGACACTTATGGCAATTGCAGAAACAAAGACAGAGCAATTTGCTAAACAGGCGATAAACCAGGCTGTACAGGCAGAAAAGGAAGCGGATTTGGACTTGAATGCATTTGTGCAAGTTGAGAAAGATACGAATGGAAATGTTACACATGCCAGCTGGGATGCAGCAACTGTAAATGAGGTGCTGCGGAAAGTGACCTTCCGTGTACAAAACTATCTGCGGCTGATGGAGGATGGCGAGATGCCGGCTGTCAGTGAGGAACAGCTGGCTGAAGAAGCAGCAGCTGACGTTATTCAGGAGAAGTTGGAGGAGGATCCGACACTTGTCGATATACCACTTGGTCAAGCAACCAATAATGCTTTGCTTGCTAATCTTGGTCCGCGGATTCCGGTAAAATTCGAAATGATTGGCTATGTAGAGTCAGGTGTTGATGTAAAGGTGGAAGAGTACGGCATAAATAATGCGATGTTTGTATTTATGGTCGAAATTAAAGCGAATGTCCGAATCATCATTCCATTTTCTACGAAGACGACAACTGTAACGCAGGATGTTTTGTTGGGAAGTACGGTCATCCAAGGGCAAGTGCCGGAATTCTATAACAATGGAGGAGAGTCCGGATCATCTCCATCTTTCTCCATTCCAATGCAAAAGGAAGGCGAATAAATTCAGCCTTCCCTTTTTTGCTGTTTGGATTTTTGTTCCCAAATTCGAAGGTATGGATATGGATCAAAGGAAAACTCTGAGCGTCCATTGTCCTTATACATGCCGTAATGCAAGTGAGGCGGGAATTTACCTGATGTTCCTGGCGGTCCATAGCCGCTTGCGCCTACATACCCTATTACATCTCCAGGTTTGACGACATTCCCGACGGATACACCTTTTTCGAAACCGTTCAAATGGGCATAGTAGTGATAGATATTATTGCTATCCCGAAGACCGATACGCCAGCCGCCATACAAATTCCAGCCTTTCAGTTCGATAACGCCGTATGTCGTCGCATATACGGGTACTCCGTAGTTAGCGAAGATGTCCGTACCTTCATGAATCCTTCTGCCGCCAAATCCGCGTGCATCTCCCCATGTATTGCGATAGCTGTAATTATGATGAAGCGGAAGCGGGAAAGAGCGTTTATCCAGCTCTATTGTACCGAACTTCTCATACAGCTTGGCAGTATTCATGATCGTCTGTACAGTAAGATCACGCTCATAATAATGCCATAGGGCTATCTTGATATCGTTTTTCGTCGTTCCAATTCGCTGGATAAAAGAGGCCATCGTGTAGAGTACATCTTCTGGATTATCTGGATCAGCCTGTTTGTCTCCATCCCCATCACGCCCTAATCCTTGAAACCATAGAATAGAGGATTCGTCTGCCAGCTGTCCGTGTGAAGCAGCCCCAAACCATTTTTCTTCTGGGATTTCGATCGCAATCAGTTTCTCTTCTTTGGATTGTGTCGGGAGATTATGCTCGTACTGATCAATTGCAGCTAAATAATACCAAGGAAGTCCTGCGGCAGCTGCTGTTTTCTTATAAAGCGCCATGCGATCCTGCTTTGCTTTATTTACGTTTTCTTCACCTTTTGCAGAGGCAGAGAACGGGAAACTGCTTAGCAGGAGAATTAGCAGCATGGCAATGTGTATCTTTTTCATGTGCTGCTCACCTTTCCTTACACGTTTGCTGTTAGTTTGTACAGAGATCAGAATTTCATGAGTAATGATCATTAGATGAGAAGAAGGAATGCGAAAATATAAAAGAAATATGCTACACTAGAAGCAAGATAGGGGAGTCGATAGATGGTGAAAACAACAGTACAAGGCAAGCACTATGAAGTGGTGCAGGATGTGAAGGAAGCCTTTCAGGAACAGGCATTCCAAAACCGCTATAGCGAAATCCTGACTAAATATGATTACATTGTCGGTGACTGGGGGTATGAGCAGCTTCGTCTAAAAGGATTCTTTGATGACGATAACCCAAAATCCACCTTCGATACGAAAATCAGCACATTGGAAGATTATTTGTATGAGTATTGCAATTTTGGCTGCGCATATTTTGTCGTGAAAAAAGTTTCGGCAAAGTGAATGCGTGAGAGAGGGGCAAATACGATGTACTTTGTAGATAAAAGAAAGATAGAAGCAATCCTTACATATATGGAAGAGCTGCTGGCAGTAGAGATGCCTCAGTCTGAGGGGCTAACAGGCAAGCTTGCTGCAGAACGGCGGGCACAGCTTTTAATTGAAGGTATACTGGATACTGGCAACAGTGTAATTGACGGATTTATCATGCGTGATCCAGGCAGCTATGATGATATTATCGATATCCTTGCTGATGAAAAGGTAATAGCGGAAGATACTGCACCAGCCTTTAAAGAAGTGATAGGGCTGCGTAAAATGCTGACTGCAGAATATCAGCATGTGGATTACCAAAGACTTGCAGATACGATGGAGAAACATCACGGCTTGCTTAAACAATATGTAGAGTGGGTTAGAGCATATCTGGTGGACGAGACGCGGACAGCTTCCGCTTTTGCAAGGAGCAGCCAAGATGAAAGCATATGATGGGTATCTGATCGATTTAGACGGAACGATGTATCTAGGTAAGGAGCGGATTGAAGCTGCACCAGGATTCATTCAGAGACTAAAGGATGCTGGTAAAAAGCATCTTTTCGTGACGAATAATTCCACGCGCACACAGGAGCAAGTAGCTGCTAAGCTTCGCCAAATGGATATTGCAGCTGAACCGGAGGATGTGTTTACGACGAGCATGGCTACGGCAGCATTCATCCGTGAGCACAATCCAGCTTCCCGGGTATTTGCTATTGGTGAAGAAGGGTTGTTCGATGCCTTGGAGAAAGAGGAGCTTACCTTAGCTGAAGAAAACTGTGATTATGTTGTGATCGGTCTTGATACATCGATTACGTATGAGAAGCTGGCAAAGGCTTGTCTGCTTGTTCGAGCAGGAGCAAAGTTTCTCTCCACGAACAGTGACAGAGCACTTCCTACTGATGCCGGCTTGATGCCGGGCAATGGAGCGATCACAGCTGTCATTTCTGTCAGCACTGGTATTGAACCGACCTTCATCGGCAAACCAGAGAATATCATGATGGAGCAAGCAAGGAAGCTATTAGATTTGAACAAGGAACAAGTTCTTATGGTAGGGGATAACTACCTGACCGATATAACTGCAGGTATCCGAGCGGGTATGGATACACTGATGGTTTGTACCGGTTTTACAAGAAGAGAGGAACTCCCTTTCCTTGATCCGAAGCCAACATATACGATCGATACGTTAACCGAATGGGAATTCAAATAAGAGCAGCCTTTCATAAGGCCGCTCTTTTTGTTTATCCGTCAATATTTTCTTCGTCGTTCTGACTGTGCGCAAGCCTACTGGCTGCCGCCGCTGCGATAGCACCTACAATGTCATCCAGGAAAGTGTGGCATTCCCCGCTGCTTTTATCATTCAGCTTGGCCAAAATGCCGGGTTTCTGTTTGTCGATATAGCCATAGTTCGTAAATCCGATTGATCCATATAAGTTAATAATGGAGAGTGCAATCACTTCGTCTATTCCATACAAGCTCTCGTCTCTCGCCAGATTATCCTGCAGCGGCTGTTCCAGTTTTCCTTGTTCGGTTAGTACGTCAAGCTGGATTCCTGTCAGGATGGCGTTTTGTACCTCTCTTTTTGACAATACGCGTTCCACATTATAAATGCACCGGTCCATCGTTAGGCCAGGGTAATATTTCTCTTGCAGAAAATGTACCAGCTCCGCGATGTCTTCTACTTGTACACCTCGTTCGATAAGCCATTCCCGTGCTTTTTTCTCTAATTCAGCAGTCATAAGATCACTTCGCCTTTCTATGTATCATTCTGTTAGCAGTATACCCTTCTAACCTATGCGCCAACCGTCAGCTCTGGAACATGTTTTTTACCGATGCTTCATAAAATGTATCAGGAGGTGTTTGCTCGTGTTGCAGTTGATGCAGCAATATATACCAGGGTTCACCGGGAAGCCGGTTTCCTATCGGAATTATCACGCTTATCAGACAACAGAACGGTTATATGTCATTATACCAGCAAGAACGGATCAAGACAGTTATTATGAACTGGCTGCTATCACCGTTTATATGCAGGAAGCAGGTTTTCCGCGTCTCGCTCAGCCGATGCTGACAACAGAAGGTCAGATATTGACTGTTTATGAAAATACAGCTTATCTCGTGGTAGAGATGCCGCCGCCTTATTCAAGAAGTCTTGATGCGCATGGTGCAGAGCTTGCTGCCTTCCATCAGCTAGGTGCCGGCTGTCCGTTTGCACCAGATACACTATCCAGCTACGGGAAATGGAGTGATCTATGGACTGTGCGGCTGTCGCAGGCAGAAAGACTTTATTCAAACATCTATCAAAAACGACCACTGGTTCATGAAGAACGTGTATTTCTGGACACCTTTCACTATGTAATAGGCAGGACGGAGCTTGCCATTCAATACTTGAATGAAACAAGCAATGAGTTCCGTTTTACAGACTATGATCAGCCGACCACGGTATTCACGAAATACCAATCTGAACTGGCAGATACATATGTGCTGCCTCATAGCATCATTTATGACCATCCAGCTCGTGACTTGGCAGAATATATGAGGACTGCTTTTTGTGCGGAGGAAGAGATGGAAACGGGTGAATTTCTCCAATCTTATATGCAGCAGCGCCCGCTCTCTGTATTTGGAATGAGAGTGCTGTATGCCAGGTTGATCATGCCACTTCATCTTTTCGATCAAATCGAGAAAGGTTTAACTGGAAAAGCGTATGAAACACTTATCATGCAGCAAAGCAAATACGAGCAGCGTCTAGCCGGATTATTCGATCACATGCAGGTTGATACTCGCACCCTTGAGATACCTATGTTGGAAAATTATTTGTAAAGTTGGTTGCGATAGTAGATTGATAGAGTTATAATGTCCTTTATACAAAAACATTTGTTTATTTCAGGTGGACAGGAGGCTGGATGAGATGAAACAAAAGATACAAATCGGCTTATGCGGCCTTGGTACAGTCGGAAGCGGTGTGGTTCGGATTTTACAGGATCACCAAGAGCAGATTCGTTACAAACTAGGCTGTGAAGTGGAAGTAGCGAAAGTACTCGTCAAAAACAAGGAAAAGAAACGCGAATATATCAAGGATGCTTCCATCCTTACGATGGAGGCTTCTGATATTACGGATAACCCGGACATTGACATCGTTGTCGAAGTGATGGGCGGCATGGAGGATACGTATCAGCTGATGGAACGCAGTATCCGAAATCGCAAGCATATCGTGACTGCCAATAAAGACTTGATGGCAGAGCATGGTGACAAGCTGTTTGCACTGTCCCAGGAATATGATACGGATATTTACTATGAAGCTAGTGTGGCCGGCGGAATTCCAATCCTTCGTTCGCTCAGTGACGGCCTTGCTTCAGATAAGATTGAGAAAGTGATGGGTATCGTCAACGGAACGACGAATTTCATCCTCACGAAAATGACAGATGAAAACCTATCTTTTGAAACAGTGCTAAAGGAAGCGCAGGCTCTTGGATTTGCTGAAGCTGATCCAACTTCAGATGTTGAAGGTTTGGATGCAGCCCGTAAGATGACATTACTGGCAAATTTGGCATTTAAGATGCCTGTGGCATATAGTGATGTCCAAGTTGCAGGTATCACTTCCGTATCCCAGGAAGATATCGAGTTTGCCGGAAAGCTAGGCTATATTGTGAAACTGATCGGTATTGCAGCAATAGATGATGGAAAAGTAGAAGTGAGCGTCGAGCCTACTTTGCTGCCGGAAGCACATCCACTGGCACAGGTGAAAAATGAGTTCAATGCTGTTTATGTGTATGGACACGCAGTCGGCGAGACGATGTTTTATGGTCCGGGTGCTGGCGGGCTGCCAACAGCGACAGCCGTCGTTTCCGATCTGATGGAGGTCATCAAGAATATCCGCTTAGGTGTCAGCGGTAAGGCTTATGTGCAACCTCAATATAAAACTGCTTTAAAGGATAATACTGAAAAGCATGCCAAGTATTTCATTCGTGTCGAAGCAGAGGATCAGACAGGTGCGTTCCACGCCGTCACGAATGTGTTTGCAGGTCAGGATGTCTCGTTTGCTAAAATCCTTCAGCTGCCTCATAGCAAATCGAAAACAGCAGAAGTCGTCATGGTGACACATAAACATAGCAAGCAGCAAATCGAAAACAGCATACAGCAGCTGGAGCAATTGAGCGTCGTGAAACGCGTAATCAGCTGTTATCGTGTAGACGGAGAGGATTGAGAAGCATGGGATGGAAAGGACTTTTAGAAGCATATAAAGAATATTTGCCGATTGCAGAGGAAACACCAGCCGTAAGTTTAGGAGAAGGTAACACACCTTTAGTTAAGCTAGAAAAGCTGTCAGCAGCTTATGGTATCGAGGCCTACGCAAAAATCGAAGGAGCAAACCCAACGGGAAGCTTCAAGGACCGCGGTATGGTCATGGCCATTGCCAAGGCAAAAGAAGCAGGGGCTAAAGCAGTCATTTGCGCATCGACAGGCAATACTTCTGCTTCAGCTGCTGCGTATGCTGCCCGTGCGGGTATGCGCTGTTTCGTTGTCATTCCGGAAGGTAAAATTGCACAAGGAAAGCTTGCCCAGGCAGTCATGTACGGCGCGGAGATCTTTTCAATCGAAGGCAATTTCGATGATGCACTGCGTGTTGTACGGAACTTGAGCGAAACTGAGCCGGTGGCGCTCGTCAATTCTGTGAACCCATATCGTCTCGAAGGACAGAAGACTGCAGCCTTCGAGCTGTGCGAACAATTAGGACAAGCACCGGATTACTTATTCATTCCTGTCGGTAATGCAGGTAATATCAGTGCATATTGGAAAGGCTTCAAGGAATATGAGCAAGAAAAAGGGTACAGTCTTCCAGTTATGAAGGGCTATCAAGCAAGCGGAGCAGCTCCGATCGTGCATGACCGGGTGTTTGAGAATCCGGAAACTGTAGGCACTGCAATACGTATCGGGAATCCTGCAAGCTGGCAGAAAGCAACCGCTGCAAGAGATGAATCAGGCGGAACAATCGACGAAGTGACAGATGAGCAGATTATCGCTGCATATCAGAAAATAGCTCGCGAAGAAGGCATTTTCGCTGAACCAGGATCTTGTGCATCTTTCGCGGGACTGCTGAAAGCTTTGGAGCAAGGGGAAGTACCTAAAGGCGCAACCGTTGTTAGTGTACTAACTGGAAACGGATTGAAGGATCCGAACACAGCGATTGAATACAGTACAATCAAGCCGGTCGTCCTCCCGAACGAAGAACAAGTGATTGCAGACGCCATCAGGGAGCGGATGTAAATGAAACGCTGGCAAATAAGCGTACCGGCAAGCACTGCCAATATTGGACCAGGCTTTGATTCGGTTGGTATCGCTTTGGATCTGTATTTGGAGCTGGAAGTTCAGCCTGGACTGGAGTGGGAATTCATTCCGATGTCAGATGCTGTGCAAGGTCTTCCGGCTGGCAAAGACAATATGATTTATGAAACAGCCCTTTATGTGGCAGATCGCTATGGATATAGTAATCTGCCAGCATGTACGGTTCGTATGAATAGTGTTATTCCACTAGCCAGAGGGCTCGGCAGCAGTGCTACAGCCCTTGTTGCCGGTATTGAGCTGGCGGATTGCCTTTTGTCGCTTCAGTTGAGTGATGAAGAAAAGCTCGATATCGCTGTAAGTTTGGAAGGACATCCTGATAACGCAGCACCATCCATTTTAGGGGGATGTGTGATTGGCTATTATGATGACAAAGTTCATTATATACAGACACCAATTAAGGATGTACGCTTTCTAGCAGTTATTCCATCATTCAAACTTGCAACGTCAGATGCCAGAGCTGTTCTTCCAGATCAACTTCTGTATAAAGACGCTGTAAAGGCGAGTGGTATTGCAAATGTAGCCGTTGCTGCCTTGCTGCAGCAAAATTGGAAGCTGCTTGGAGAGATGATGACGAAGGACCTTTTCCATCAGCCCTACAGAGAGTCAATGATTCCGCATTATAAGGAAATCACCGACTCCCTGCAGGAAGCAGCATATGGTGTCTATTTAAGCGGCGCTGGCCCGACGATGATAGCTTTAATCGATGAAGCCCGAGCAGATGCTGTCCATGCACACTATCGGAATATGTATCCTGACTTTGAATGGCTTTTGCTTTCATGTGCTGCAAAAGGAAGCTTCGCAGAAGAGTTAGCTGTCGAAGCATGACAAAACCCACAGAATCGGGATGATTTCTGTGGGTCTTTACTAGCTTACGTATAAATAAAGAACCACGGGAAAGCTTTCACTTTTCCGTGGTTCTATCATTGTATTAGAATACTTGCTCGATCTCACGCACACCAGGAACTTCTGCCATTAAAGCACGTTCGATTCCGGCTTTCAATGTGATCGTAGAGCTTGGGCAGTTACCGCATGCTCCCATAAGACGCAGACGTACGATACCTTCATCAACATCGACTAGCTCGACGTCGCCGCCATCACGCAGCAAGAATGGACGCAATTTATTCAAAACTTCTTGTACTTGGTTTTCCATCATCCATTATCCCCCTTACGATTATATATTCATTATAAATCCTTTCCGGCAAAAAATCCACGCTGGCTAACTGAGAAATTTTATCAATTAAAAAATAAATTCCAACATCGTGCTTGTTACGGTAAACTGAAGCTAACAGCATACGAGAGGATGGAGCAGGATGACAACTAATATTACCGTATATGGAGCTGATATCATCTGTGCAAGCTGTGTGAATGCACCAAGCTCTAAAGACACGTATGAATGGCTGCAGGCCGCATTGGCAAGGAAGTTCGAAAACAAAAAGTTTCAATTCGAATACATTGATATCAATGAACCGCCCGATGAAGAAAAGCATAAGCAGTTCGTGGCGAAAGTGTTAGAAGAAGATCTGTTCTATCCTGTTGTTCTCGTTAATGATGAGATAGCGGGTGAAGGAATCATTTCTCTTAAGGCAGTCACAAAAGCTGTTGAGACAGTCAGCGCAACCTAGTTGTGCTGATAACCCGCCTTATGGTAGGATTATCACTTAATAGTGTTACATCCTAGAATAGGAGTGAGCGGGTTGAATCCGATCATTGAGTTTTGTGTTAATAATCTGGCCTCAGGTTCTCAGGCAGCTTATGAAAAGCTGGATAGTGACCCAGGTCTTGATGTCATAGAATACGGCTGTACAAGCTTTTGCGGCATTTGTGCCCAGCACATGTTCGCTCTTGTAAACGGTGAACCGGTGACAGCTGAGACACCTGATGAGCTTGTCGAAAATGTTTACAAGTTCATCGAAGAAAATCCGTTATTTTAATTGGCCGTGCGTCTGCATTCCGCAGGCCTCGGCTTTTTTCATAGTAGAGGAGAAGAGACAATGGAGATACCGTTTGTGAAACTGCATGGCTTAAAAAACAGCTATATTTTTATTAATCTGTTCCAATTCCAGCTGGAGGAGGAAATGCTAGCGCCGCTTGCGATAGCTGTCGCAGACAGGGATACTGGAATCGGCTCTGACGGCTTGATACTTATCCATCCGAGCGAAACGTGTGATGTAGGCATGCGTGTTTTCAACCTGGACGGTTCCGAAGCAATGAATTGCGGGAACGGTCTCCGCTGTGTCGCGAAATATGCTTATGAAAATGACTTGGTGGAACGTGATACATTCACGATTCAGACGAAGGCAGGACAAGTGGAAGCAAAAGTGCATGGATCAAAAGCGCATGTACATGAAGTGACAGTTGATATGGGAGCGCCGATTTTGCAGCGTGAACTGATTCCAATGCTCGGTGAGGCTGGTCAGGAAGTCGTCGATGAAGTTTTTGAAGCAGGAGAAGAACAGCTTCATGTTACAGCAGTAAGCATGGGTAATCCACACGCCGTGTTCTTTGTCGATAACATTGATGAAGCACCGCTTTATACGCAAGGTCCTGTTATTACGAAGGATCTTCGATTCCCAGAAGGAGTCAATGTCGAGTTCATAGAAATGGTCTCCAATAAAGAAATGCATTTCCGTGTATGGGAACGCGGCTCTGGTGTTACACAGGCATGTGGTACTGGTGCTTGTGCGGCAGTCGTTGCAGCTATTCAAAATGGCAAAGCACCGTATGGAGAAGAAGTGACCGTACATCTTAGCGGCGGCGATTTGTTCATCCGATGGGAAAAAGACGGTTCCGTCTGGATGCGTGGTGCGGCTGAAAAGACTGTATCTGGAACTTTTTATTGGGAGCACAGTGCTTGAGCATCAGTGAATAGGAGCGTATACTGAAAGTAAGATTAGAATGGGGAGGTAACTTGAGATGGTATTGAATATTACTGACACTGCCAGCCTTCAGATCAAAGAAATGATGAAGGAAGAAGAAGCAGAAACAGTCCTGCTGCGCTTTGGCGTCAAAGGCGGTGGCTGCAGCGGCCTTTCCTACAGCCTCGGCTTTGAATATGAAAAAAATGAAGAGTTGGATACATTCGAAGAGGTCAACGATATCCCGGTCATCATCCGTTCTATGGATATTCCGGTTATCCAAGGCACTACTATCGATTTCAAACAAAATATGATGGGCGGCGGGTTTACTATTGATAACCCGAACGCCATCGTCAGCTGCGGGTGTGGTTCGTCATTTAAGGCGGCAGCCCGTGAAGGTACGCCTGAGAATTGCTGATGTTAAAATGAAAGCCTTTCTGCCGTTTGTACAATCAAACGGCAGAAAGGCTTTTTTGCATTTTCTAGAGTCTTTCTCATTTAATTTAGTAGAGCCTCTTTAATATGACCATTTACTTGGTAGCTGTTTAAAAGACCAATATGAGATACGCCGTAAATTCTAATGTTATTCGCACCAGTAAGGATGGATAGATAGGAGCTTACGACATAGTCACTTGTCGAATAGATGGAAGTAGTATCTATGCCAGAAGGCGCTGCACTAGTTGTCAGTCTATTTGCCCCACCTAGCGTTACGAGCTTATCCACTTTGTCACCGCCGCCTTTATTCAATATGTAATAAAGACTGTTTGCGCCTCCCATGCTATGTGCCACGATGTTTACTTTATCGCTGCCTGTTTCTTCGAGTACGTCATCTACAAATCCCTGAATGGCAGATGAATTCAATTCTTGATGCCCTTGCTTGCTTGGGAGATCAATTGAATAAAGCTCATCACTCGACCATCCTTGGTTCTGTAAGTATCTTTCAATGAAATAGAAATTCGAATCGGAACCCGTCAAACCGTGAACAAAGACAACTGGTGTGTTATCAGTAGCGGCTTGGACTTTAGTGGGCTGGAAATAGGCAGAAAATGTTAGTACCATGGCAAAGCTGATAATCAAAAGCGTAATTTGTTTACATTTTCTCATTTCTTGTATCCTCCTAATATTTATATTATGTAATACTATTAAATTGTAAAATATAATTCCGGTATTGGGAAATTTATGATGATTTCACTATTTCTACGTCCTTTAGTAAACCATTTTCACAGTCATAATCACTCATCAGTAAGATTTTATTTCCCAATTAGAGTGTACAAAGTAGGTGTTCTATTCGTGTAATAATATTGCTAGAATCAACAGTTAGAAATCCCATTAATGTCTATTAAGGAGATATAAGATGATCACACTAGCTAAACCTGCAGATGCGTCGGAAATCCACCGGGTCATGATCGCTGCATTTGAAGAGTACAGAAATACGGCAGTTCCATCCAGTGCATTGGATGAAACAATAGATTCAATAAGATCATTTTTAGAAGAGGGTAAAGAGAGAGCTCTTCTTTTTTGGATTAATAATATAGCGTTAGGTACTGTCCGTTTTAAGGAAGAGGATGGTGCTTTATACTTCTTCCGCTTATCTGTAAGACCAGAGTGGAGAGGAAGAGGGGTAGCACGACATTTACTATCAGCATTAGAAAATTATGCGGCAACCCAAAGTCTTGGTACGCTTTACTGTCAGGTGAGGCTGTCAGAAGAGAGAAATATCGATTTATATAAGAAGAACGGATTTTGCATCAATGACAGTAAAACAATTACAAAATCCAATGGGATTCGGGTTGAAACAGTCATGATGACCAAAAAGCTATGATAAGTAAGTAGAGCTCAGTAAAACCTATATCATGCGGAAAACCAAAAATTGTAATGTTATAAAATGATTATATTAATAAAATGCGGGTATATAACTCCTACCAACACCTACATAAGGTGAAAGCATTGTTTGTACAACAGACAACATGCATAAATGGAGGAGAGAGAACGATGGACAAACAAGCGAATGGACAAGGGCATGTCGCTCATACTGAGGACGATGGTCGAAGTTCGAAGCGAAGATTAAGATTAATCGCTATTATTTCTACCTTCGGTGGATTATTATTCGGTTACGATACAGGTGTAATCAATGGGGCATTGCCTTTCATGGGGCAGGAAGACCAATTGAATCTGACACCATTAACAGAAGGAATGGTAGCAAGTTCCTTGCTTCTTGGAGCAGCGTTCGGTGCTGTATCCGGCGGTAAGCTTGCAGATAAAGTCGGTCGACGTCGTGTGATATTATACTTAGCTGTATTATTCTTCTTAGCAACTTTAGGTTGTTCTTTTGCACCGAATGTGGAGACAATGATTGTCTTCCGCGTACTGCTTGGACTAGCAGTTGGTGGTGCTTCGGTAACTGTTCCTGCTTACTTGGCGGAGGTTTCTCCTACTGAGTCACGCGGAAAAATGGTAACGATGAATGATTTGATGATCGTTACTGGTCAGCTTCTTGCTTATTCTTCTAACGCATTTCTTGGGAATATGTTCGGAGATACTGCTCATATTTGGCGTTATATGCTTGTTATTGCTACAATACCAGCTCTTGTACTTTGGTTCGGAATGCTTGTTATGCCAGAGAGTCCGCGCTGGCTTGCACAGCAAGGTATGCTAAAAACTGCTTTCCAGATTCTTTCAAAGATTCGCCGTAAAAATCGAGCGAAGCAGGAAATGGAACAGATTAAGAATACGGTAGAAAAAGAGAAGAAGCTGGACAAAGCTTCCTTTAAAGATTTGACTATTCCGTGGATCAGAAGAATCGTTCTTATCGGATTAGGGATTGGAGTAATCCAGCAGATAACTGGTGTAAACTCCATCATGTACTATGGTACTGAAATTTTGAGTGACGCAGGATTTGGTCGAGATGCGGCTCTTATAGGTAACATTGCCAATGGTATCATTTCCGTAGCAGCTACTATCTTTGGTATCTGGCTGCTAGGTAAAGTAGGACGCAGACCGATGCTGACGGTCGGATTTATCGGTACGACAACTGCATTGCTTCTGTTAACGATTGTAACGACATTCTTTGAAGGTTCGGCTGCACTTCCATATCTAGTGCTGAGTCTAACGGTAACTTTCCTTGCATTCCAGCAAGGAGCGGTATCGCCTGTAACATGGTTGATGCTTTCTGAAATATTCCCGTCACGTATTCGTGGTATGGGGATGGGGATTGCAATCTTCTTCCATTGGATGACAAACTTTACGGTAAGTTTGACCTTCCCAGTGTTGCTTAGTGCGATCGGTCTATCCAGCACATTTCTTATCTTTGTTGTTCTGGGTATTGCTGCTATTCTCTTTATCCAAAAATTCCTGCCAGAAACGAAAGGTCGTACGCTGGAAGAATTGGAACAAGATTTCCGTGATAAGAAAACCCGCAAAACTGTTCCAAAAGTGACTAAGAAAACTGAACTAAGTGAAAGAGTGTAAATAAAAAGATCCCTTCCTGGCAGACAGGAGGGGATTTTCTTTTATAAAGAAAGAAATTGTTATGCTGTTTTCACCGGTGAAAATGGTAATAATCATGATTGCTGTGGTACAACTGTTCAATTGAAATAGAGTTGTAATATAACAAAAGTGATTATTTTGACAAAAGACGGGTATATAAATCCTACCAGCCCCTACATACAGAAAGGGTAAAAGCATTATTCATGCAGCAGTCAAATGCGTAAATGGAGGAGAAAAATATGGACAAACATGAGACTGAAAAAGGGCATGTCCCACAGATTGAGGATGATGGAAAAAGTTCGAAGCGGAGGCTGAGATGGATTGCCATCATATCTACTTTCGGAGGATTATTGTTTGGATATGATACAGGTGTCATCAATGGTGCACTGCCGTTTATGGGTCAGGAAGATCAGCTGAATCTTACACCGCTGACAGAAGGTGTTGTTGCCAGCTCTCTGCTATTAGGAGCTGCATTTGGTGCAGTATTTGGCGGAAAGCTTTCTGATAAGGTAGGTCGCCGCCGTATTATTTTGTATCTTGCTGTTTTATTCTTTATTGCGACATTAGGCTGTTCATTCGCACCGAACACGGAGACAATGGTGATCTTCCGAGTGCTGCTTGGTCTGGCCGTTGGTGGTGCTTCTGTAACTGTGCCGGCTTACCTTGCTGAGATGTCTCCAGCAGCGAAACGTGGACGAATGGTAACACAAAATGAATTGATGATCGTAACTGGTCAGTTGCTCGCTTATACTTCCAATGCTGCACTTGGAAACTTGTTCGCTGATACAGGTCATATCTGGCGTTATATGTTGGTTATCGCAACCTTGCCGGCTATCATACTTTGGTTTGGGATGCTGGTTATGCCGGAAAGTCCTCGTTGGCTTGCACAGCAAGGTATGCTAAAGACTGCTTTCCAAATTCTTTCGAAGATTCGCCGCAATAATCAAGCAAAACAAGAAATGGCGGAAATTCGCAAGACAGTGGAAAAAGAAGAGAAACAGGATAAGGCGTCATATAAAGACCTTGCGATACCGTGGATAAGAAAGATTGTTTTTATCGGTATGGGTATAGGTATTATCCAGCAAATCACCGGAGTTAACTCTATCATGTATTACGGAACAGAGATATTGAGTAATGCAGGATTCGGAACACAAGCTGCATTGATTGGTAATATTGCAAATGGCGTCATCTCTGTGCTTGCCACATTTGTTGGTATCTGGCTGCTAGGCAGAGTAGGTCGCAGACAGATGCTGACAGTAGGTTTTATCGGAACAACGAGTGCGCTGCTGCTTATTACGATTGTTGCTACTTTCTTTGAAGGAACAACAGCACTTCCGTATATGGTATTAGCTCTGACAGTCACATTTCTTGCCTTCCAGCAGGGTGCTGTTTCACCAGTCACATGGTTGATGCTAGCAGAGATTTTCCCTTCCAGGCTGCGCGGAATGGGTATGGGGATTGCTGTATTCTTCCAATGGATGACGAACTTCACTATTAGTTTGACTTTCCCAGTCTTGTTAAGTGCAATTGGTCTATCCAGTACTTTCTTAATCTTTGTTGTCCTGGGGATTGCTGCAATTCTCTTTATACAAAAATTCCTTCCAGAAACAAAGGATCGTACGCTGGAAGAATTGGAACAGGATTTCCGCCAGATGACAATCCGCAAAACAGTACCAAAATTGAAGAAGAAAACAGAAATAGGAGAAAGGGTATAATCCCTTCTCCTATTTTTTTGTTTCGACTAGATTCTTTAAGCCTGCTTCCAATTCGTCGAAGAAGACAGGCATTCCATGTCCAGTACCAGCCGCTTGAGGATGCAGCTCCTGCAGCTTGCGGATGGAACGGAAGGACTCCTGCTCGTCCATTGTGAAGTAGCGTGGAGGACCGTTGAATTCCTTTTGCTGCGTAAGCACTTTGTGCAGAGATTCCTGCTGCACGGTCGTAAACGCATCACCTGCAATCAAGACTTTATCTTCTGTATGGAATAAGCTGATATGCCCTGGAGTGTGTCCTGGTGTGTGGATCCATTCCCAGCCTGGCAGGTGCGGTACTTTATGGTCGAGCGGTATGAGCCTTACATGCTTGCTTAAATCGATTCCTGTATTCGGGAAGGTCTTAGACAGCTTGGTAATCAGTCCGCCGCCAGCATCAGTCTTTCCTTCCGGATAGTCAAGCTGTCCAGTCAGGTAGGGAAGCTCAAGCTCATGCGCATAAACAGGCACATCCCATTCCTTCACCAGCTCGACGATACTGCCGACATGGTCGAAGTGACCATGTGTGAGGAGAATGCATGCTGGTTTAGTGCCTTCACCAAATAGTTCAGCAGCAGCTTGCTTAATATTGCCTGCTGTATCAGGAACCCCGGCATCGACAAGTACCCATTCTTTTGTATCAGGATTTTCAATAAAAAAGACATTTACTATTCTGTCTAGATAGCCATGAACAGTTGGGGAGACAGTTGTTTCTTTTCCGCTCTTTATTGAGGCAAGCGGAATTAAGCGATGTTCATATTCGTTTTCCATACAGCTCCTCCTTTATCGATACTAGTGTGTGAAAGAAGGGCTTCCTTATACAAGAAGTATAAAAAAACACCGGTTTTCCATAAAGGTAACCGGTGCGGTGTTATTTAAAACATGCTTGTGGAATGTTTAGGCTGTACACGAGCGTCTGGATCAATGTATGTTTTGGCATTGTTGATGGCAGTCGGGCCTTCGCCGAAACCAGAGGCGATCAGGTTGACTTTACCAGGGTACGTACAAATATCACCAGCTGCGTAAATGCCAGCGATATTCGTTTCTTGCTTCGTATTGACAACAATACTGTTTTTCTCGATTTCCAAATCCCATTGCTTGATTGGTCCTAAGGAAGAAATGAAGCCGTAATTGACGAGTACTTCGTCAACATCGATCGTTTCAGTTTCTTCGCTTTTCACCTTCTGCAGAACAACCTGTTCGATGCGGTCAGTACCAAGCATCTCAACTGGTGTATAAGGAGTCATGATTCTTACATTGGATTGCATGAGTCGTTCTACACTGTGTTCATGGGCACGGAACTCATCCCGGCGATGCACGAGAATGACTTCTTTGGCAATTGGTTCAAGCATTAGCGCCCAGTCAACAGCAGAATCGCCGCCACCTGCTAATAGCACACGCTTGCCAGCGTATTTCTGCATATTATCCACATAGTAATTCAAGTTAACACCCTCAAACTCGTCGCATCGTTCAACTGTCAGGCGACGAGGCTGGAAGGCACCGTTTCCTGCTGTGATGATGATCGTTTTCGAGAAGTGTACATCCTTATCTGTTTCGATGCGGAATGTATTATCTTCTAAACGCTCGACTTTATCGACTGATTCGCCGAGTGCGATGGTAGGGTCAAAGCGTTTCAGCTGTTCCATAAGGTTGTCCACTAATTCCTGTGCGCGGACTTGAGGGAATCCAGCTATATCATAGATGTATTTTTCAGGGTATAAAGCTGAAAGCTGTCCGCCCACTTGGGGAAGGCTTTCAATGATTTTGACACTTTGCTGACGCATCCCACCATAGAATGCGGTGAAAAGTCCGACTGGACCTGCACCGATGATGGTCACATCATATATTTGATCTGACATACCGGTTCCTCCTAGTATTTTTAAACGTAACAATTGGTATTTTATCATAGTTGCTGAAATATGAGTAAGAAGAAGGATTTTTAATGACTAGTAGTATGCCCTCGAACATGATAAGCTTCCCCTTTTTTGGTTGATAAAAGGAAAGAAAACGTTTACCATAATATTGATGACGGTTTTGTGACAGTTTTATGTTTTCATCTGCATTATAAAGTGAATAGTATCACAAACAAAAAAATTAATGAGTTATTAGGTTGCAGCAAGCTTAGGGAAAACCAAACTATATTAATGGATGTGATCAAAGATGAGCAAACCAAAAATTGTGATTGCAGGTGCTGGTTACGGTGGCCTGATTACGACAGTGAAACTTCAGAAACTGATTGGAGCGGACGACGCGAGCATCACGCTCGTAAACAAGCATGATTACCATTATCAGACAACATGGCTTCATGAGAATGCGGCCGGGACGAGACATCATGATCAGACGCGGATTGCAATCAAGGATGTTATCGATGCAAAAAAAGTCAATTTTGTCCAAGATACGGTAACGAAAATCAAACCAGATGAAAAAAAGCTAGTTATGCAAAACGGCGAAATCTCCTATGATTATCTTGTTGTAGGCTTAGGCTTTGAGCCGGCGAATTTCGGGATTGATGGCCTTCTTGACCATGCGTACATGATTCGGAGCATCAATTCCTCCCGTTTGATCAGAGAGCATATCGAGCACAATTTCGCAGTGTATAACAATGAAGCGGAAAAGAAAGAAGAACGTCTTAATATCGTTATTGGCGGAGGCGGCTTCACGGGTATCGAGTTTGCCGGAGAACTGGCAGAACGCATACCAGAACTGTGCAAGGAATACGATATAGACCGGGATAAGGTAAGGGTCATAGTTGTAGAAGCTGGAGCTTCCGTCATGATGGGATTCGATCCGCAGCTTGTTGAATATGCCTTGAATTCCTTGGAATCCCGCGGCATCGAATTCCAGACAAATGCCTTCCTTAAGGAAGTGACAGCCAACAGCATTGTTTATGAAAAAGCTGGTGAGAGACATACGGTCAAAACCAATACAACGGTATGGGCAGCTGGTGTGAAAGGTAACTCGATTCTGGAGGAATCCGGTTTCGAAGTAAACCGAGGCAAGGTGATGGTGACAGAGGATCTGCGTGATCCGAACCATGACGATATCTTTATTGTCGGCGATTGTGCGGCCGTCATAAATGACGAAAACGGTAAACCGTATCCGCCAACAGCGCAAATAGCTACACAGATGGGTTATAACTGTGCCCAGAATCTGAAAGCACTCATCCGCAAGGAAAGCAATACCCAGAAATTCGTGCCAGAGATCAAGGGTACGCTTGCTTCCTTAGGAGGCGGTGACGCCATGGGTATGGTAATGGGTAAGAAGCTGTTCGGAAAACCGGCAGATGTGATGAAGAAAGCGTCGGATAATCGCTATCTTTTCCAGCTTGGCGGTGTAGGACTAGTCTTGAAAAAAGGGAAGTTCAACATATTCAGCTAAACAAAAAGCAGCCATATGGCTGCTTTTCTTTTGTATAGGGATATTCTCATTTGTCGATGCTGTTACCAGAGGTGAAAGATATGATGCGACGATGGTGCATAAGAGCACTGCTTTGTACCCTCTGGCTTACAGCTATGTATGTGACCTGGAGCCAGCTGACGAATTTGACAGCAGAGGACGTCATCCAATATGAACAGAGGCAGCTTCCTGTACGTGACTTCGGAAGCAAGCAGCTGCATTTACAATTAAAACAGCAAATAGATGACTAAAGAAATACCAATGCCGGTTAGTGCGCCGAAAAAGACTTCGATCGGCTGATGTCCGAGCATTTCTCGGATTTCGCGATTCTTTTCGAACTCCTGCTTACTGCCCCAGATTTTCGCTTCATCCACAAAGCGCTGAAAATCCTTCAGAAGCAGATTCAGCAATATTGCCTGTTCACCGGCTTGTCTTCTTACACCGGATGCATCAAACATGATGATGATGCTAAAGACGAAGGATGCGGCAAAAATAGGGGAATCAAGTCCGCTTTCAAAGCCGATCGAGGTTGTCAGGGCAGCCACGGCTGCTGAATGACTACTCGGCATTCCGCCTGTACTGAATGCTAGATCGGCTTGGATGCGCTTATCCGCAATCGCACGGATAGGCACTTTTATTATTTGTGCGAAAACGATTGCAATCAGCGCACTCCATAGAGGCATATTTTGTAACAATGACATGTACTGCTACATCCTTTCAGAGAAAAAGCTATAATATATGATGTACTCATTATAACTAAATTTCCCTGAGAAAATGTCATTTAAACGAAGTATTATATGTCACTTTACCTTTTCTGAAAGCATGAGCCACTCTAGGATAAAACAAGGCTGCAAGAATTGCGAAACAGAAATCTTTGATAAAGAACGGTATCATGCTGATCCAAGCAGCCAAGTAGCTTATATCCACACCCATCCAAAGATGCATGGCGCCGTACATATACGTGACCCCAAAGAGATAATTTACAATTACACCAGCGATTACCGCTCCAAAAACGCGGTAACGCATAGATGTCTTTTCCATAATAAACCCAGCGATAAAGGCAATAGGTATGAAAGATAGCAAGAAACCGCCAGTAGGCCCGGCAAAGACACCAAATCCTCCAGAGAGATCTGCGAAAATCGGCAGCCCAGTAAGACCTAGCAGTACATAACAAATCATACTGTAGGATCCCCATTTATAGCCTAACAGCAATCCAGCAAGTAGTGCGAAGAAAGGCTGCAATGATAACGGCACTGTTTGTCCTCCGATTGGTACTGCAAGAAACGGCAGCCAAACCGAGATATTTGCTCCGACTGTCATCAAGCCCACAAACATCGCGCTTGCAGTCAATTTACCAGTACGACTCATAAATTTATCAACTCCTTGCAGAAATAGTAAGCGACACGCTCTTTATTGTCAACCTAATTTTTGTTAAGGTTTACAATATAGGCATAGAAAAAGGCATAGAAGCCTTCTTCTATGCCTGGATTGCTGCATCCAATGCAATTTCCATCATATCGCCAAAAGTAGTCTGACGCTCCTCGGCAGTTGTTTCTTCGCCAGTAAGGATGTGATCGCTGACTGTAAGGACAGATAGCGCTTGGCAGTCATGTTTCGCAGCAATCGTGTAAAGTGCAGTTGTCTCCATTTCGACAGCCAAAACTTTGTAATCTGCCAATTTTCCGTAGAATTCCAATGTGTTGTCACGATAGAAACGATCGCTTGTAAAGACGTTACCAACACGGATATTCAAGCCTTTTGCTTGTCCAGCTTGATATGCTTTCAGCAGCAAATCAAAGTCCGCTGTAGGGGCAAAATCGACTGTACCAAACTCCTGACGGTTTATTTGGGAATCAGAGCTAGACGTGGAAGCTAAGATTACATCACGAACTTTAACGTCTTTCTGAATAGCTCCCGCAGTACCAACGCGAATCAGTTTCTTCACGCCGTAGCTTTGAATCAATTCATTTACATAGATGCTGATGGACGGCACACCCATACCTGTACCTTGAACAGAGATTCTTTCCCCTTTGTATGTACCTGTATAGCCATACATTCCTCTTACTTCGTTATAAAGCTTTGCATCTTCCAAAAATGTTTCAGCGATGTATTTTGCGCGAAGCGGATCCCCAGGAAGCAGGATCTTGTCTGCAATCTGGCCGGCTTCTGCATTTATATGTACACTCATGACAGCACTCCTTTTTGCTAGATGTGTCAAAATTACCATAAATACAAGATAAACTCAATCTTATGCCGTGAAGCTGTTTTTAAACTTAAAAAAGTGACAAATTTATTTAAAACCGCTTTCTTTTCTCCTATAATAAGTATGTTACTACTTTCACATTTACATATCTGAGCTATTTGCTTTGGAGGGAATTACGATGCAAGAGAAAACATTCACTATTACAAGCGAAACGGGAATCCATGCGAGACCTGCAACGCTGCTTGTTAATAAAGCCGGCCAGTTCAATTCTGAGATTGAACTCGCTTTTAAAGAAAAGAAAGTGAACTTGAAATCGATCATGGGTGTCATGTCACTAGGTGTCCCGCAAGGAGCACAGGTTGTTATTACAGCTGACGGAAATGATGAGGCAGCAGCAATAGAAGGTATCCAGGAAGTGCTGGAAAACCATTTGAGCTGATTGAAAAAGCTGGAGATTTTCTCCAGCTTTTTTTATACTTTCCTCAAGGAGTATAATATACCGGATGGGAGTCCTAGCTTATGAAATGTCATATATCACAGCTTCCTGGCATCGGAAGCAAAATTACGCTGCGCACTGGAGAAGAGGGGATGGTTGTTATTATCGTCCATCACTCCGGCAAACGAGAATTATATTTCTTTGAAGACGCTTCCAGTGATGAGGCGGATTTCGCAATGGATTTAACGGCAGATGAGACACGGGAGCTAGGTGCACAGCTTTTAGGTGCTACTTATCAGCCTGTTGATACAGACCAGCTAAAATTGTTTCGCAAGCAAATCGTTGTGGATTACATTGAATTATCGGAATCATCTGAGATTGCTAATAAGACATTAGAAGAAGCAGCAGTGCGGTCGAGAACTGGTGTTACTGTTATCGGTATTATCCAAGGTGATGAGACGATTGCCATTCCAGAGCCGGCTACTGTTTTGAAACCGGGAGATGTATTGATGTCAATTGGAAAGAAGAATCAGATTGATGCCATGATCGACCTTTGCGACGGTAAGGAAGAGCAGACTTGAGTGTGCAGCTGCCAACGCTGCTTGGAGCTGGCCTTGTCTTGCTCGGAATATTCTACCTAGGTTTTCTATCCATCAAAATCCGTTTTCCGAGTGTCATTCTGTATATTTTGTTTGGCATCGTTCTGGCAGATTTGCTGCTTCATAATGAAATTCTCCACTTTTCAAGTGAAGTTGGTATCGTTTTGCTTTTCTTTGTACTCGGACTTGAATTCAGTATTTCGAGACTTGGCGGTATAGCTAAGAAAATCTGGTCAACTGGTCTCTTGGATGTGATGTTAAGCCTTGGTGTGACAATGGGGATTTGTTTAATCATGCAAGTAGATCTATTTACGTCATTCCTGATTGGTGCGGTGGCCTATGCAACAAGCTCTTCCATTACGGCGAAGCTGTTGGATGACAAGAGCAGAATGGCCAATATGGAGACAGAATTCATCTTGGCGCTGCTTATATTCGAGGATATCATCGCGCCGATTTTAGTCGCTGTGCTTATTGGTATCAGCAGTTCGGGAAGCTTTGAACCGATTAGTGCTGTATACCTTGTGCTGAAAATACTTGGTCTGGCTGTAGGGGCAGTGGTACTGAGCAAAACAGTCTTCCGTAGGTTCGATACATTCATGGATAAGTTTGAAGACGAGGATTTCAAGATTGTGCTGTTAATCGGAATAGCCTTGACTTATGGAGGACTTGCCGTCTATCTCGGCTTATCTGAGGTGCTGGGTGCCTTCCTGGCAGGGATGATTTTAGCGGAATCGGGTAAGATCGAGCGAGTGGAACATGCTGTGAACCCGATTCGAGATTTGTTGCTGCCGACGTTCTTCATCTATTTTGGTACGACTATAGATTTCGGTGACGGTGTACAAATGCCAGTACTGCTTACGATTGTCTTGATCTGGACGATGGCAGCTAAAGTGATGACAGGCTACTTCGGCGGCTTGATGTACGGTTTGCCGAAGCGAGTCGCCTTCCGTGGCGGATTGTCTATTTGCGCCAGAGGGGAATTCAGTGTCGTGATTGCTAGTATTGCAGTTGGTACAGCGAAAGTATTTGCAGGCATCTACATCGTATTGGCGGCTTTCATTGGTGTACTGTTATTCGAATTTGCCCCAAAGTTAACGAACAAGATTTTTGGTAAGCCTGTGACGAAAAAACGTAATTTGAAAGTGCCAGGCTCTTAAGACAACGAAAAAAGGCAGGAACAAAGTTTCCTGCCTTTTTTCGTTTACTTAAAGTAATCTTTCTCCAATGTCTCCACGTTTGCAAGCGCAAGTTCTTGATAGCGAGAAGAAGGCTGTTCCTTCAAATCGTGCTTTAGCTGCTGAACTGCTGTCCGCAAAGAATCGGAGTACTCCGGTACTGTGTTTGTATATGCTGATACTGCAGTTTTTGGTATATTCGCTTTTTCATTCTGTGCGAGCGCCCGGCGTTCATGGAAGAAAACATCTTCTGTTTCCTTCGGATGATGCAAATCACCTTGCTGCGGATGCTTGAGAACAGCCAGTATCTCTACTAAATAAAACTTGCCGCGTTCTTCTTTGATACTTCCGACATAGGTACCAGTTTTATAGCGTGCTTTTACGACGCTGCCCATTTCTAAGGTCATTTTGCTGCCTCGAATTCTTTAAGGCTGTTTTTCAGCCGGTCCAGGGCATCCCGCATTGTTTCAGGCGGGCAGGCGATGTTCATCCGAACAAATCCAGTACCTGCTTCTCCGAATTGTACACCGTCATTGAATCCTAGCTTCGCTTTCTGGGCAAAGAAGTCCATCAGTTCTTTTTGTTCCAACTTCATTTGACGGCAATCCAGCCACATCAAATAGGTGCCTTCCAGCGGTGCAAGCTGGATAAGAGGAGTATCAGCCAATGCTTCTTCCGTCAGCTTCCGATTTACTGCCAAAATGTCCAGCAAACCATCCAGCCATTCCTCGCCGTCCGTATAAGCGGCTTCCATTGCAGCGACTGCCATCGTATTCAACATATGGAAGCCTTGCTTAGAGAAGGTTTCTTGCAGCTGCTTTCGCATATCTTCCTGCTCAACGATGCTGTATGATACCTGCAGTCCTGCCAAATTGAATGTTTTTGACGGGGACAAGAATGTGATTGTCCGTTTGCTCATGTCTTCAGACAAGGAGGCAATGGGGATATGCTGATACCCTTCATGAATTAAATCGGCATGAATCTCATCTGACAAAAGTAAAACATCGTACGTTTGACATAGGTTCACTAAGCGCTTTAGCTCCTCTTTCATCCAAACACGTCCGACTGGATTATGCGGATTACAAAGAATCATCGTCTTTGCTCCTTCTCGGAAACATGTCTCCAAGTGCTCGAAATCCATCTGGTATGTACCATTTTCTTCTAGCAAAGGATTTTCGACGATTTTGCGGTCATGTGCAGTGACCACGCTGTAAAAAGGAGCATAAACAGGCGTCTGGATGACGACTTGCTCACCAGGTTCTGTAAACGTCTGGATAGCCATATGCAGACTGGTTACTACGCCGGGGCTGTAAAGCAGCCAGCTTGGCTTAATGCGCCAGCCGTGGCGTTTTTCAACCCAATTGGATACGGTCTTTGAAATACTCGCATCTGTAATTGTATAACCATAAATACCGTGTTCAGCCCTGTTCTTCAAGGCGTCTATCACCGCTCGAGGTGATTGGAAGTCCATATCTGCGACCCACATCGGCAGAACATCTTCTCCTCCATATAATGCTGTAAGGTTGTCCCATTTCACCGATCGGGTCTTTCTGCGGTCGTGAACTGTTTCGAAATTATGCATAGTCCGTACTCCTTCCATCATTTCTTTCCCCATTATATAAAGAAATCCTTCGAAAAGCGAAAGGCTTGATCATTCTATATACGAGAGAATTGTTTCAGGCGTTTCCTCAGGGAGAAGATGACCGGCATCAGGAAGGATATGGAGTGTAGCATTCGGAAGCTCGGCAAGCAGACGATAGCCGATCGAAGGGGGCAATAATGGATCCTTCTTTCCCCAGAAAATAATTGTGTCTGCTTGTATCTGCTGCAAACTGTCATTTGGCAAATCGCCGCCTCGTGTTCGGATGAAGCTAGCAAGACTTGGATAAAGATCCTTAGCCATAAAGGGGATGCTATACGCAACCACCATCCGAAGGGTGACCTTATCAGGATCAGCTACAAGGTGGCGCAGGAAACCAACGACACTGCTGGCTTCGAATGCGAGGTGCATAATGGCAGGGAAGATGCTGGCGGAAGCGATCAAGCTTGAGAATGCGTCTGTTGGCAGCATATAGCTTGATGGTGCAAACAGAAACAGTTTATTTATCCGATCAGGGTAACTATAGGCGAGACGCATGGCAATTTGACCGCCCATTGAATGACCGCCAATATCTATTTTTTCTATCTGTAAATGATCAAGAAGAGATGCGGCAAGACGGGTATAATCTTCATAGGAAAAAGCTATTTCAGCCGATTTTTGGCTATTTCCAAAGGGGGGGAAATCTAATGTCACTACTTGGTACCGTTGACGCAGCTCCGGAATCATGCGGTGAAAGCAGCCTCCGGAGGCAAGGAACCCGTGAAGAAGAAGGATTGTGCGGGAGGTGTCATGACTGTAAGAAGAATAAATACGATAATCAATAGCTATATCTTCGTAGTAGAAGGTATGGTTCGAGTAAGACATTCTAGCTTGCCCCTTTGCCTGCAATTAGTTCTAGTTTCGGTCATTTTGGACTTTATATGCAAAAAAAATAGCAAAGCGATACGCATCGCTTTGCCTACAGGGGGAATACGAGAAAGTCTTACATAACTATGTATTACCAAAATTGCTTACTAGCAAACCTATTCTAATAAAAAAATTATACATATATAAATTTTTGCCGAAACCAACTTACTGTGATAGAATTATTTATTGCGTATAAAAGTAGAAAAAATCAGGAGTTGTTTAGTATGGCAGAGAAGTTCGAAACAGGACAAGTATTGACAGGTAAAGTAACAGGAATCCAGCCTTACGGTGCTTTTGTTGCATTGGATGAGCAGGTTCAAGGTTTGGTTCACATTTCCGAGGTGACTCATGGTTTCGTTAAAGATATCAATGAACACCTATCTGTAGGCGATGAAGTTAAAGTTAAAATTCTTGATATCAACGAACAAAGCGGTAAATATTCCCTTTCTATCCGTGCTACAGAAGAAGCACCTGCAAAGCAGCAGCAAGCTAGCGTTCAGAAGCAAGCTGTTTCTGAGGATGCTCCAGCAGGATTCAATACGTTGAAAGACAAGCTTCAGGATTGGATCAAACAAACTGAAGGCAAATAATTAGAAAGACCCCCATAATGGGGGTCTTTTTTTGATTTATCCATTTATGCCTTGGTTGTTGTCGCTTCTTCCACTTCTTTACGCTCTAGGAACAGAGCGGAAATTGACACAAGACCAGCCAAGCCGACAAGACTGTAGATGATCCGTGGGAAAGCAGCCGCCTGACTGCCGTTACCAAAGATACCTGCAACCAAGTCGTAGTTGAATAAACCGACTAGTCCCCAGTTGATCGCGCCAATTATGACAAGAACAAGAGCGATACGCTGTATCATATTCAACTGCATAACCTCCATTTCATGAAGCGAGATGATAAATCTTTCTTAGCATGCCTTTGTTGACCGATTATATTCCTATAACAATTCTTGATTTACTTGTCCAGTTTCGGTAAAGTTGCTATAGTAAGCAGTTTCAAGGAGGATGAATATGACACACATCGGATTTGATTATAAGAAAGCGTTGCCATATATCGGGGAGCAGGAACTGGATTACCTTGCACCGCTCGTGCAGGCTGCGCATGAACAATTACATAATAAAACAGGTGCCGGCAATGATTTCTTAGGCTGGCTCGAATTACCGACGGATTACGACAAAGAAGAGTTCGCTCGTATCAAGCAGGCAGCAGCGAAGATCCAATCTGATTCGGATGTTTTGCTCGTTGTCGGAATTGGCGGTTCTTATCTTGGCGCTCGTGCGGCAATTGAAGCACTGACACACAGCTTTTTCAACGTACTTTCTAAAGAAGACCGCAAAGCACCACAAGTATTCTTTGTCGGCAATAGCATCAGTGCCCCATATTTGAATCAGCTGCTTGATGCAATTAAGGGCAAAGATGTCAGTGTGAATGTTATATCCAAAAGTGGTACAACAACTGAACCAGCAATTGCCTTCCGTATCTTCAAAAAGTATTTGGAAGAGAAGTACGGAGTCGAAGAAGCACGCAAGCGTATTTATGCCACAACGGATAAAGCAAGAGGTGCTTTGAAAACACTTGCCAGCAAAGAAGGATATGAGTCGTTCGTCATCCCTGATGATGTTGGCGGCCGTTTCTCTGTGCTGACAGCTGTGGGACTATTGCCAATTGCAGCTGCTGGTGTTGATATCGACAGCATCATGTCTGGCGCGCAAAAGGCGCAGGAAGAACTGTCTGTATCTGATCTGAAGGAGAACCCGGCATATCAATACGCAGCTATCCGAAACGTTCTTTATAACAAAGGTAAGAATATCGAACTGCTTGTGAACTACGAGCCATCATTGCAGTATTTCAGTGAATGGTGGAAACAATTGTTCGGTGAAAGTGAAGGGAAGGATTTGAAAGGATTGTTCCCGGCGTCTGCTAACTTTTCTACAGATTTACATTCCCTAGGTCAATATGTGCAGGAAGGCCGCCGCGACTTGTTCGAAACAGTCGTGCTTGTGAAACAGCCTGTCTCTGATGTGACCATAGAAGCGGAAGAGGAAGACCTTGATGGCCTGAACTATCTTGCAGGTCAGACAGTTGATCAAGTGAACTACAAAGCGTTCCAGGGTACACTGCTTGCTCATACAGATGGTAACGTACCGAACTTAGTCGTAGAAGTTCCAGCACTGGATTCGTTCAGCTTCGGGTATCTGGTATACTTCTTCGAGAAAGCATGTGCAATCAGCGGATACTTGCTTGGTGTGAATCCGTTCGATCAGCCAGGAGTGGAAGCATATAAGAAGAACATGTTCGCACTGCTTGGCAAGCCTGGCTATGAAGAAGAAAAAGCAAAATTAGAAAAAAGATTATAATTGATAAATCCCTTCTGGCCCTGGTGGCAGAAGGGATTTTTTATTCGATATGCTGCAAGGTGATGATGCTGTCTTCCTGAAGCATCGGTTCCTGGAAGTCTGGACTCATATCTATTGTTTCTCCACGCATATAACCAATTGCCGTCTTCTCTTTACGGGCAAAATAACGGCTTGCTTCAAAGAAGCTTTTACCTGCTAATTCACTCGGCAATGATATACTTCGAATTTCCTGTTCTTTCAGAAAATGCAGCAGCAGCTCCAGATGACTTTTCTTTTCTTTATGATACACTTCGTGGAAAAACAATGTGCTCACGAAATCATTTGATCGGATGACGACATCTGCTCCTGCACGGCGAAGGTTTTCCTTCTGACTATGCGTCAGCACTTCGGCCACGATATGAAGATTTGGATTGTTTCCTCGTAAAGCAATTGCTGTCAGAATCGTCATGTAATCAATCTGTTTCTCGTTTTTGCCAGCGTTTGCAGTAATAATAGCGGTCTTTGCATATTGGATATTCGCTTTTTGAAGGGTCTTATCCTCAGATGCGTCTCCTCGGATGAAGTGTAAAGTATGTTCCCGGTAGGGGAGCATAGTTAGTGACTGATCGATTAAGACGACAGACTGTTCCGGGTGTTTTTCATTCAGCTTTTCAAGCAGTGTCCTGGTCCGCTCATTCCAGCCAATAATGATGATATGATTACTTCCTTTGAACTCAGTAAGCCCTTTGGAAAGATCCTGGGTATACTTTACAGTTCCGGCAGCAATGGTGGTCAAAGAAAAAGTAACAAGACCAGCTCCAGATAGGATGAGGAAAATTGCAAGTATCTTGCCATACAATGTTTCCGGAATCAAGTCTCCATAGCCGACAGTGGAAGCAGTGACGAATGCCCACCAGATACCGTCAAAATAAGTTGGGAATTGCTTCGGTTCTATGTGGCGCATGCATATGCCGAATAACACCATCACCACAAGTATAGTAGAAAAGAGACGTACAAATATGGGAAGGCGGAAATAGAAACGGCGCAGAAACTGTGTAACCATGCTATCCCTCCTCGATTTTTTGTTAGTATATGTATATTCACTTGCTTTAAACGGACAGGAGGAGAAGGGTTGGATAAATTGACAGCAGCATGGCTGGAAGGGCACTTGCAGGAGCCAATCAGGCAAGTAGAAGCTATTAATTCGGGCTGGGATCATGACGTATATGTACTGAATGGCCACTGGATATTGCGACTGCCGAAAAAAGATGTAACAATCAACCGGGAAGAGGAGAAGTTGCTCAAGAATTTACAGAACAAAACAAATATTGCACTGCCGGCATTCACCATCTGTACGACTCCGGAGTGCAGAGAAGCGATGCTCTATCCATACATACCAGGGCATCCGGTTTCTGCAAACATGTTAGATGTATCGCTTGAAAATATCGCGGGTCAGCTAGGAGTCTTTCTCACAAGGCTCCACCAACTGGACGTGACCAGTTACAGTTTGCCAAAAAGAGACAGGTCATATTATGAGACACTTTATCAAAAAATAAGAAGCTTTTATCCAGAATTACCTGCTTTCGTCATCCATCATACAGAGAGATTGTTTGCTGAACTGCAGCCAGTTTGTACGGCTGTTGTCCATGGAGATTTAAGATCAGCGCATATATTGTGGGAAAAATCGAATTCTCAGGTCGGAATTATCGATTTTAGTGATATGCATATAGGAGATCCAGCCATTGATTTTGTTGGAATCAGCCAGATAAGCTCGAATTTCTTAAACCAAGTACTGTGTAAGTATGAAGCTGCCGATAAAGAAGCAATCTGTCAGCGAGCAGCCCAACTAGCAAAATTAGGACTGTATTATGAGCTGATTGAATATGGACCAAGCTGCAAACTGGCAACTGAGATGGAGCGCCAATTCATGTGATATGGAAGAGGTGTGATACATTCCTGCTGTGTAAGATATGCAAACAAAAAAACATCCGTAATGGATGTTTTTATGCTTCTTCAAGGCCGCGTTTAAAACTTGCATAGACGCGCTGCCAGAAGTCTGTATTGTCACGATAGGATTTTGTAATAAAAGTGAGCATCTGATTGCGTTTTTCTTCATATTCAGGTGCATCCTTATCTGGCAGACTGCTGAAGGATTCATCTATATATACTTGTAGTTCAGGAGCTCTTGGACCCCATTTTGCAACTTCATCCCCATTTTGGTTAATAAAGATTATGATCGGAATGGAACGGCTTTTCCCATTAGTTAGGTATTGATCCATCAACTCAAGGTTTTCATCACGATGAAGGATGCGCACATCAATTGCTCCGGCCTGTGCAATATGATAAAAAATTGGCAGGTTTAGCATAGCATCCCCGCACCAGTCTTCTGTCAGTACGATAGCACGCAGTTTTTGGGAACGGAGTGTATTGAAAAAATCCGTATCGGCTGGAAGTTCGTAGTGATCGTAAATATGCATTGTATTTTCTTTATGTGTTTGCATGGAGTCCAAATAAGCATCGATATTTATTCCTTTTTCAAACCATTCGTTTAATGTCGTCATGTGTCTCATCCTTTCTGATGTTTAGTTTACCCGAGCGGTAGGATAAACTAAACAAATAAGCCTCTGTTTATGCTACAGTGATACAAGACTCTATATAAAGGCGGAATACATATGCAACTAGATAATCAAGAATTTTTAATGGAATTACTGCGGACGGCATCTCCGTCCAGCTATGAAATGGACATACAAAAAAAGTGGATGAAGGAATACGCTCCATACGCAGATGAGATGCGTACTGATGTGTCAGGTAATGCGATTGCAGTCGTAAATCCAGATGCAGAGTTCAAAGTCCTTCTCGCTGGGCATTGTGATGAAATCGCGATGGTCGTCACCGGAATTGATGCGAATGGTTTCCTGCAGATTGACGAAATGGGACGCTTTAATGCAAAAGCGGCATTGGGAATGACCGTACAGGTGATAGGTTATAACAAGACCATTCCGGGCGTAGTCGGTGTGAATGCGATGCATCTTGGAGGAGTGAAGGGTGATTTTGAACTGCCGGATCTGTATATTGATTGCGGGGCAAAGTCCAAGCAGGAAATGGAGCAGTACGTACAAGTAGGTGACTTGATCGTCTACCAGCGGCAGCCATCAGTGCTGATGGATCGTTATTTGACTGGGCGAGGTTTGGATAACCGTACAGGTTCATTCATCATAGGAGAAGTTGTCCGCCGGCTTAAGAAAGAGAACGTTAATGTTGGCGTATATGCAGTCAGCACTGTAAACGAAGAAACAAATATGGGTGGAGCGTATTTCGCAGCAGCTGGTATTCAGCCGGATTTAGCGATTGCATGTGATGTTACATTTGCAACTGACCATCCAGGTGTCAACAAACGGAAAGCAGTGGACGTCAGCTTGGACGGAGGTCCCGTACTGGCTAAAGGGGCACCAATCAACAGAAAAGCGAATATTATACTGGAACAAGCAGCGAAGGAACTAGACATTCCGCTGCAATACGAACTGACGCCTCGCGCTACCGGAACTGATGCCGATAAGATGCGCTATTCAGGTAAAGGTGTATCGACAGCGCTTGTGTCTTTGCCGCTTCGCTATATGCACTCCCCGGTGGAAACAGTCAGTCTGCAGGTCATTCAGCAGGAAATCGATCTATTGGTAAAATTCCTGACAAACCTGACTGGCGAAGAAAGCTTGAATCCATTAGACCTGTGAGCATAGGGGTTGCAAATGCACAGAAAGCAGTTATAATATAATAACAAAACTAAATCGATTCTATCTTCGGGGCAGGGTGTAATTCCCGACCGACGGTGACAGCAGGAAACACTGCTGAAGTCCGTGACCCGCAGAACTTAGTTCTGCGGCTGATCCGGTGCAAGTCCGGGACCGACAGTGAAAGTCTGGATGGGAGAAGATACGAAGCAGAAGAGGGATGCCGAACGGGCTATCCTTGTTTCCATACGATATTTGTATGCTTAACATCTTCATGCTTATTTGCGTATATTCCAAGCCCCAGAGCGTTATGCTCCGGGGTTTTTTAACGTAGATAGGCTGCTTCCCCTTCATCAAGAGTTAGAATCGATAAACAAGATGAAGGAGGAGAACGATTATGCGTTCATCCAAGTTAACAAAATCAATCACTTTCGCTTTACTGGGAGCGATCAGCATGGTGCTTATGCTGCTCAATTTCCCGCTTCCATTTCTGCCGCCTTACTTGAAGATAGATTTCAGTGAGATTCCGGTACTGATTGCAGCACTGCTGTTTTCACCGCTTGCAGGTGTTGCTGTCGAAGCAATCAAGAACTTATTATATCTTATCTTTACAGGAGCTGGGGACCCGGTTGGTGTCGTGGCGAATTTCCTGGCAGGCATGCTCTTCGTAATGCCGGTTGCATACTTTTATCATAAATTCAAAGCAGGCAAAAAAACACTCGTGTCAGGATTGGCTACAGGTACAGTTACCATGGCTGTAGGAATGGGTGTACTAAATTACTTTGTTGTTCTGCCATTATATAGCATTTTCCTGGGTTCTCCTGTCCTAAGTGCTGATGCGAAATGGGCAGCAGTCGTTGCTGGTATCCTACCATTCAACCTTTTGAAAGGTATCATCATAGCAATCGTCTTCGTGCCGCTATTTGCAAAACTGAAACCTTGGTTCGCGAAGCGTAAAAGAACAGCTGCAGCATAAGAAAAGCTCCCGATTTGGGAGCTTTTTTATTTGACTGAAAAAGTTGTTGCAAAGCAAGATAATCCATGCTACAATAGTCTAGCGATGAGCTGAATTGCATAAGTCGGTAAAGCACGTCTTAGACACGTGTGGATGTGGCCACATGGCTTTACACGCCGCAATATCAACAAAGGCACCCTGCGAGGGTGCCTTTTCTTATGCACTTTTTATGCTCTTCTTGTCTCTTCAACTTCAGCTTGTTCCTCTACTAGCAAGCGGGCGGTAGGTTCAGCCTTCAGCCGTTCCTCAGGGATAGGTTCGCCGGATTTCTCGCTTACTCCATACGTACCTTCTTCGATTCGGTCTAATGCATCCTCAATATCACGAAGGCGTTCACGTGCTGCTTCTTTCAATGTTTCTGCAGTTTCACGATCATGCATTTCTGTGCCAAGGTCACCTGGGTGATTGACAATTGTCGAAAGCTCGCCGGTAGAATCATTAGGGAATTCTTTAGCGCTGTTATAACTATCGTTGCCTTTAATTTGTTCCTCTGCTTCTTCCTTCATCGCAAGCAATTGCTTACGGAAATAATCCAGTTTATTTTTATCCATTTTCAATCCATCTCCTTTATTGCCTTCTCGTTTTAACGGCCAGCGTACAGCGGGCGATACAGAGCAGGTCTTCATTCTCATCCGAAATGGATATTTGCCATACCATCGTCGATTTTCCAACATGAATCGGAGAAGCGACTGCAGTTACGATGCCAGACCGAACACTGCGAATATGGTTTGCGTTGATCTCCAGGCCAAACACAGCCTGTGTTGCAGGATCTGCATGCAGGTTGCCTCCAATACTTGCTGCTGTTTCTGCCAAAGCTACGCTAGCACCACCGTGCAAGAAACCCATTGGCTGTCTGTTATGCGGTCCGACGGGCATCTCCATCACAACCTGATCCTTATTTGCTTCGACCACACGCATTTGCAGCTGCTCCATTAATGTATCTGAGAAGTTCATATATAGTAACCTGCTTTCTGTATGTAATGTATTTCCCGTACTAGTATGTATTAAACCTATATAAAAAAGCGGGCTGGATGCCCGCTTCTAAAGTCAGAATGAAAGTGGTACGAATTGCTGGATCAGTAAAGCAATCACAAGCAATAGACCATAAATTGTATTTGTTTGACCTGTTGCCTTCATCGCAGGCATCATCTCAAGCGGTATTGTCTTGCCAATGAAACCACGGTAAGCATCACGAGCTTTCTTAATGCTCAAGAATGTGATGACCGCCCAAATTGGAAGTAATCCTACAGCAATGAACACAGCAGTAATGACATAGCTGACAATAAAACAAATGCCAAGGAAGGTAACACCTTTTTTACGGCCGAGCAGGATCGCAACTGTTCTTCTGCCGTTTACTTTGTCACCGTCATGGTCACGCAGGTTATTGGCGAAATTGATACACGCAATGAAAATAGTCACAGGAATACTGATCAATACAACATCACCAGTAAGTGTTAATGTCTGGATGTAATATGTTATGCAAATGATGATTGCGCCCATAAAAACTCCAGATGTCAATTCCCCGAAAGGTGTGTAGGAAATTGGATAAGGTCCTCCTGTATACAAATAACCGCAAAGCATACATGCTAGTCCGATTAATGCAATATACCAGCTGGATTCCATGCAAATATAAACGCCTAACAGCATGCTGATAGCATAGAAAGTCAATGCTAGTGACAAAACGGTTTTCGGCTTGATACCGTCGCGTACAATGGTACCGCCGATTCCAACAGACTGTTCATTATCCAGGCCGCGGACAAAGTCATAATACTCATTGAACATATTCGTCGCACATTGGATCAGCATACATGCAAGCAGCATAGCTCCGAAAAGCAGCCAGTTGATCTTGCCATCCAATGCAGCGAGCATCGTTCCTATAAAGACAGGCACGAAGGAAGCCGTCAAAGTATGAGGACGCATCAGGCGCCACCAAATTTGGAAGCCTTCGCGCTCATTAAGTGCTTGTCGCACGTTATCGTTCCCGATAGATTGCATAATACTTTCTCTCCTTAAAAATGCAGGGCATTATATCATATTAATTTTAGGGAAACAAAGATAGCATGTCAACGTTAATTGCTTACTTAAAATAAGTTATCAAGTGCTACTCCTTGTTTATCGGCGAAAAAGGGAATAGAATAGGGAAGGACATCAGAAAATGAACGTAAATGAACTTTAATTGTCCTTGCAGTAATGTGGAGGTCGGAAAATATGATTCAACAATATAAGACAGATTTCGAGTCTTTTCTTCGTAAAGCTGCTGATAAGCAGCAACAGCAAATACTGGTCAGCTGGACTGAGAAAGTCGGAGCGATAGATCCTCTCCGTTTCTTTGCTAATGGTTCTTCTTTAGAAGGAAACCGCCATTTCTGGTACAGCCAAAAAGATGATCTTTACTTGGTTGGTGCAGGACCGGCAATATTGGATATGCGTACTGCTGATGAATGGGAGCATGTTATAGAAAGTGCAGTTGTTCACAATCTTTCTTTGAGAGCTGGAACAGGCCCTGTTGCTTTTAGTGGAATGAACTTTCAGCAGGAGCGTGAACGTGAACTGTGGCAGGACTTTCCAGATACACAATATCGCATACCTGCTTTTACTTTGACCAAAACGGAGAAAGAATATTATGTAACAATTAATCAGTTAGTGGATGGTTCGAATATAGAGAGTCAAATCACTACTATACTTGGGCAGCTCGAGCAGCTGTTCGCTGAAAAAGATCTTCCTGCGCTGCAGACGGAGCTCATTAGGAAGGAAGAGCTAGAGTCACAAGCATGGAAGCGATTAGTAAAAGAAGCAACGGACACAATAAAATCGACTGAATTGGATAAAGTTGTGCTGGCGCGAGCGATGAAACTTGAATTTGAAGAGAAGCTTCATGCAGCTGGTGTGCTTCGTAATTTGCTGGACACCCAAAAGGACAGTTTTATTTTTGCTGTCGAAAATGGCTCAGCATGTTTTCTTGGGGCAACGCCGGAGCGTCTAGTGCGTGTTGAGTCTGGCATACTGCATACAAGCTGTGTCGCAGGAACTGCTCCGCGCGGTAAGAGCGAGACAGACGATCAAATGATCGGAAATGCGCTGTTACAAGATAGTAAAAATCGTGAAGAACATCAATACGTTGTAAAGATGATTACCGATGTAATCAGCAAATATAGTAAGGACTTGCTTGTGCCTGATGGACCGCAGCTATTGAAACTACGGCAGCTTCAGCACTTGCATACTCCGGTTTCTGCCACACTCCTGCCTGGAGCCTCGCTGCAGCAGATTGTGCAGGAACTGCATCCAACACCTGCATTGGGCGGTCTGCCTAAACAGGAATCATTGGATTTCATTGAAAAAAAAGAACCGCTTGAACGAGGCTGGTACGGTGCGCCGGTAGGCTGGATGGACAGCTATCGTAATGGTGATACTGCCGTTGCCATCCGTTCTGGTTTGCTGGACGGGAACCAGGCTGTGCTGTTTGCAGGCTGTGGTGTCGTGAAGGATTCGGATCCAGATATGGAATTCGAAGAGACGGCAATCAAATTCCGTCCAATGCTGGAAGCTTTGGAGGTATCAGAATGAGTCATATAGAAACATTGACCAAATATGTCGGACATTTTGTGGATGCACTTTGGCGAAACGGTGTGGAGCAGGTCGTAATTTCACCTGGATCTCGTTCCACTCCGCTAGCCCTTATGATGACAGAGCATCCGCAAATGAAACAATGGGTGAATCTGGATGAGCGATCCGCTGCATTCTTTGCGCTTGGTCTTGCGAAGGAAAGTCAAAAACCAGTGGCGCTTGTCTGTACATCAGGAACTGCAGCAGCAAACTATATGCCTGCTGTTGTTGAGGCTTTTTACAGTCGTATCCCTTTGATTCTTTTGACGGCAGATCGCCCGCATGAACTGCGGGACGTAGGTGCACCGCAGGCCATCAATCAAATTCAGATGTACGGCGGCTTCGTCAAATGGTTCCATGAGATGATGCTTCCGGAAGCGAATCCGCCAGCATTGCGATATGTGCAGCAGCAAGCAGCTAGAGTGATGCAGCAGGCGCTGGAAGGAAATCCAGGACCAGTGCATCTTAATTTTCCGTTTCGGGAGCCGCTTACGCCTGATTTTACCATTGAGAACATTTGGTCCTCAGGAGAAAACACAGCAAAGCCTGCTCTATATGGTTCAGCACAATTGGATGCAAACCACGTACAGCAGCTTGCCGAAATTCTTGAAACCTCTAAAAAAGGCTTGATCGTAGTCGGCCCTCAGGAGGATAAGGAATTTGCGAATGCAGTCGTTCATCTTGCAGAAAAGTGGCAGTTGCCAATATTAGCAGATCCGCTATCACAATTGCGAAGCGGAGCACATGCGAAAGATGTTATTATTGAAACATATGATGCGATTCTTAAATCGGAATCTGTACGTGTGAAACTGCAGCCGGACTTTATTATTCGTTTTGGCGCTATGCCTGTTTCCAAGCCGTATCTATTTCTGATGAAAGAATATACTGGCAATAAACATATTGTCGTGGAGAAACACGCAGGCTATCGTGAACCAGTCGGTGTGGACACGCAATTTATCTACGCTGATCCGGCTATGCTTTGCGAGGCGTTAGCATCAATTCCTGCCGCTAAGCCAGAAACATGGCTGCCAACCTGGCAGGAAATGAACCGAATTGCGCAAGAAGTATTGCATGATGATATGGAAAGTAAAGAGCTGACTGAGGGAATAGCCGTCCAGGACATGCTACGTGAAACGCCCGAGGATAGTAATGTGTTCGTTGGTAACAGTATGCCGATCCGTGATTTGGACAGCTTTTTCTTTGCAACAGATAAACAAATCCAGCCATGGTGCAACCGTGGAACAAATGGAATCGATGGTGTTGTTTCAACAGCACTGGGTGTTGCAGCCAGCGGTAAACGCACCACACTCGTAATCGGAGATCTTTCCTTCTATCACGATATGAACGGGCTGATGCTAGGCCGCAACTACGGCCTCGATCTCACTATTATTGTGATCAATAATAATGGAGGAGGCATCTTCTCCTTCCTGCCGCAAGCTCAAGAGGCAGCTCATTTCGAGGCGCTTTTCGGTACTCCGACGAATTTGGATTTCGCGCATACAGCTGGACTATATCAGCTGCCTTATACACTGGCAGATGATCGTACAGCATTTTCCGATGCTTTGCAGGAAAGTTATAATAGAAAAGGAATGCATATCATCGAGGTGCGTACCGAGCGGGATGCTAATGTCAGCTGGCACCGTGAAAAATGGCAGAAAGCCGAGAGGCAGCTGCTAGATTATTTGGATGCTAGTCATGCCTAAGTTTCACTATATCGAAAGTGGCAGTGCTAATGCGTCAGATACACTCCTGCTGTTTCATGGATTTACTGGCACGCATCAAACGTGGTTGTCATTCCTGGAATCGTGGAGTGAAAAGCATCACGTAATTGCTGTAGATATGCCAGGTCATGGTCAGACAGCCATTCAGGATGATCTGACCATGGACCGCTTCACGGATGCTGTTGCTGATTTTTTGGATCAACAAAACATTGCTGACGTCAAGCTGCTCGGGTATTCAATGGGAGGGAGAGCTGCTCTTGCTTTTGCCTGCCGCTATCCTGATAGAATAAGTGAGATGCTGCTGGAAAGTGCATCACCCGGGTTGCGATCAGAAGAGGAAAGGCTGGCCAGGCAAATGCAGGACGAGCGTCTGGCCAGGCGGCTTGAGACGGATGGTGTGGTGCAGTTTATTGACTTTTGGGAAAGCATCCCGCTGTTTGACACACAAAAAAACTTGCCTGAGTTTATCCAGCAGATCATTAGGGAAGAACGCCTATCGCAGCAAGTGAACGGTTTGGCGAGTTCACTCCGGACTATGGGAACGGGCAAACAAGACTCCTATTGGGACAAGCTGTCCTATTTGGATAAACCAGTAATCTTAGTTGCTGGATCGATGGATCATAAATTCGTCGGTATCAATCAGGAGATGGAAAAACGGCTGCCAGCAGCAGAGTTACACATTGTTGCGACAGCCGGTCACTGTGTCCATGTTGAACAACCGCGAATCTTTGATAAAATAGTAAGAAGATACTTGCTTCATAATGAAGCGGATATATTGGAGGAATCATAATGGCAATTACATGGGAAGCTACCCGTACGTACGAAGATATCTTGTACGAAGAATACAATCAGATCGCAAAAATTTCGATCAACCGTCCGGAAGTTCGCAATGCGTTCCGTCCGCAAACGGTAAATGAACTGATCGATGCGTTTACATACGCTCGTGACGACTCTAACATCGGTGTTATCGTGCTTGCTGGTGTCGGCGATAAAGCATTCTGTTCTGGCGGTGACCAAAAAGTACGCGGTCATGGCGGCTATGTTGGAGAAGACCAAATTCCTCGCTTGAATGTACTAGACTTACAGCGTTTAATTCGTGTCATTCCTAAACCAGTTGTTGCCGAAGTATCTGGTTATGCAATTGGCGGCGGACATGTTCTTCATGTAGTCTGTGACTTGACTATTGCTGCTGATAACGCAATCTTTGGTCAAACAGGTCCTCGTGTCGGAAGCTTCGACGCTGGATACGGTGCTGGTCTTCTTGCGCGTAATATCGGTCAGAAGAAAGCTCGCGAAATTTGGTTCCTATGCCGTCAGTACAATGCACAAGAAGCATTGGATATGGGCCTAGTCAATACAGTCGTTCCATTGGATCAGCTAGAAGCAGAAACAGTTAAATGGTGTGAAGAGATGCTTTCCATGTCTCCAACAGCATTGCGTTTCTTGAAAGCTTCTCTTAATGCAGATACAGATGGACTTGCTGGTTTGCAGCAAATGGGCGGAGACGCAACATTGCTTTACTATACAACGGATGAAGCGAAGGAAGGCCGTGATGCATTCAAGGAAAAACGCACACCTGACTTCAAGAAATTCCCGCGTTTCCCTTAATAGATACCATCTAGAACCTTTGCAGCATATTGCAAAGGTTCTTCTTTATGACAGAAAGGAATGGAAGTAACATGACGGAAATCATCCCGCATTGGCTGCAGAAGCAGGCCGATCTTAGTCCAGGGCGTTTGGCATTAGAGACGCCGGAGGGCACGAAAATTACATTCGGTGACTTGCATAAAGCAGTCGATATCCAGGCTCGTAAGCTCGCTTCTCTAGGTGTTCTACAAGGATCCCGGGTAGCTGTGCTATCCCATAACAGCGTGGAGATGGTGGTGCTTGTCCATGCGCTGAGCTATATCGGTGCAACATTGATCCTGCTTAATACGAGACTGACAGCGTCTGAATGGTCATTCCAGCTGCAAGATAGTGAAGCAGATTTACTGCTCACAGCAGCAAGATTCGAAAAACAGGCAAAGGATACTGGTGTAGCTTTACTGACGATAGAGATGCTGCACGAGCAGCCTGAAAAGGAGTATACATGCTGTACAGAGCTTCGATTAGATGATGTATTTAATATCATCTACACTTCCGGCACAACCGGCAATCCAAAAGGTGTTGAACATACATTCGGCAACCACTGGTGGAGTGCAATTGGTTCTGCCCTGAATCTTGGCCTTTCCCATGAGGATAAGTGGCTGTCTCCTCTGCCGATGTTCCATGTGGGTGGTTTATCGACTATTTTCAAAAGCGCCATTTATGGAATGCCTCTATACGTGACCGAGAGTTTTGATGAAAAAATCGTACAGACAGCGATCATAGACCGTGGTGTGACGATTGTCTCTGTGGTGACTGTCATGCTACAGCGTTTGCTACGGCTGCAGGAGGAAGATGGTGTCACATATCCCGAGAAGTTCCGCTGCATGCTTTTAGGAGGAGGACCTGCTCCGCTCCATCTGCTGGAGGAGTCAAAGGCACGTGCTATTCCTGTTTTCCAATCGTATGGGATGACCGAAACTTCGTCACAAATCGTGACGTTAAGCCCTGAGGATAGCATTCGCAAGCTAGGATCTGCCGGAAAAGCGCTTGTTCCTGCCCAGCTGCGCATCATGACCGGAACTGGTTTTGCCAAGCCGGAGGAGCCCGGGGAGATTCAAGTGAAAGGTCCGATGATCACCAAAGGATATTATCGGAATCCAAACGCAACTGAAGGAGCTTTCCGAGAAGGTTGGTTGGCGACAGGGGATGTAGGTTATACAGATAAAGATGGTTACTTGTATGTGCTTGACCGCAGGAAGGATCTGATCATTTCCGGAGGTGAAAATATCTATCCTGCTGAAGTGGAAGGCATTTTAACGAGTCAACCATCTATAAAAGATGCAGCTGTCATCGGAAAAACTGATACAAAATGGGGGAGCGTACCAGTAGCATTCCTTGTAAAAAGTGCAGATGTGAGCGTCGAAGAATTACAGACATACTGTCAGGAAAGACTGGCCCGCTATAAAATTCCAAAATACTGGCACTGGGTGGATGAGCTTCCGCGTAATGCCAGTAATAAACTGATGCGCTATAAGCTGCAGCAGTTGCTTGATGAAGGAAGTGCGTGATGGAACTAAGAAGCTATCGTCTATTCCGATACACGCTGCCGCTTAAACAGCCCTTTACGACGCATGCTGGTGCGCTGAACGAAAGAGAAGGAATCATCGTCGAGCTGCAGGATAATGAAGGGTGTTCTGGCTTTGGCGAAGGCGTTGCTTTTGCTATTCCTTTTTATACAAGCGAAACCGTTGCATCCAGCTGGATCCTGCTGCAGGAAACATTACTTCCGCTTTTATTCGCTAAAAAAGTAAATCATCCTACAGAAGTTCCACAGCTGTTTTCTGGCATCGTCGGCAACCAAATGGCCAAGGCTGCTGTGGAAGGGGCGGCATGGGATTTATACGCGAAGCAGCAGGGAAAGAGCCTTGTTGCTTGTATTGGCGGTACAAGAACAAAAGCGAAAGCAGGGGCGGTTATCAGTCTATCTGACGATCTTGAGCAGACAATTGAAATGATACGCAGCCAAGGCTTTGAGCGTGCCAAGCTAAAAGTCACAAAATATAACGAACGCAGAGCTATTGAGCTGGTCAAGGAAATAGATCCAGAACTTCCGCTCATGATTGACGGAAATGGCATGTACAAGAAAGAGGATATTTCCTTGCTTGCCGGGTTGGACAGCTTGAACCTGCAGATGATTGAACAGCCGTTTATTCCAGGGGATATTGTTCTGCATCAGCGCCTGCAGCAGCGTATGAACACATCTATTTGTCTTGATGAAACAGTGGAGAGCTTTTCTGATGCTTGGCAGGCTCTCGAGTTAGGAGCATGCAGGACAATTAATATTAAGATTGGAAGGGTAGGAGGCTTGACGGAAGCAATCCGAATACACAATTTGTGTCAGCAAGCTGGCTTAGCTGTTTGGTGTGGAGGAATGGTGGAAACAGGTATATCGAAGGCACATAATCTGGCGCTCGCTTCTTTGCCAGGGTTTTCAATCCCTGGTGATTTGTCTGGATCTGACCGTTATTTTGATCGTGACTTACTCATCAATCCGCTGCGAGTGGAACAAGGAAGCATCCGAATACCAGATGAACCAGGTATCGGGGTTGAGGTAGATATGGAGTATCTGCTATATGTATCCAGTGAGGTATCAACAGGAAAATAGGTGTCAAATGAACTAAATAGGGGTATTTCTAAAGTAATGCAGCTTAGAGGAGGAATACCTATGTTTATGTACCTGTTGGCGATTTTATTGCCGCCTGTGGCCGTGTTGTTCACCGGTAAGCCATTTAAGGCGCTTTTGAATCTAGTTTTAACGCTAATCTTTTTCGTTCCGGGAGCTGTACATGCTGCCCTGGTAGTGAAAGACCATAAAAATAGCAAGAAGCAGTATGCGTAAAAAAGGCGCCCTCTAACCGGGCGTCTTTCTCTTACTTTTCTACTAAAAATGCGTGGTATACTTGAGTTGAGTGCTAATAGATGTTACATTCGTAACCATACATGAAGAGAGGGGTTTCTATTTTATGAAACGTATTACAACCCTATGCCTGATGCTGGTACTAGCTATTGTATTGGCTGCATGCGGGAATGATGAGGATAAATCAACTGATAATGCTTCTACAACAGCCGATCAGGAAGAAGCACAGAAGCAAATGGAAGAAATGCAGAAGAAGATGGAGAAACAGCAAGTGGATCCGGACGAAACAGTCGCAACTGTCAATGGTACGGAAATTAAAGGTGAAGAGTATAATTCACTTCTATCCTCTGCTCAACAGCAATCACAGGCAAGCGGCTCAGATCCGACAACAGATGATGCTGCGAAAGAAATGAAGGAACAAGTATTGAAAAGTCTTGTAGGAAATGAACTGCTTCTGCAGGAAGCGGAGAATAAAGACTACGAGGTTTCTGATAAAGAAGTGGACGATGAACTTAAATCCGCTAAAGAGCAGTTTGAAGATGAAGACCAATTCAATCAGGCACTGGAAGCTACAGGCTCTACAGAAGATGAGTATAAGCAGCAGCTGAAGGAAGGCTTGCTTGTAACGAAATATGTTGATAGCGAGCTGTCACCAAAAGAAGTGACAGAAGACGATATGAAGACATATTACGAAGAGATGGAAAAACAGGCTAAAGAAAGTAAACAAGAAGATAGTCTGCCGAAATACGATGACATCAAGGACCAGCTGAAAGCGACAATGGAACAGCAGAACTTACAGACTGTCATGCTCGATAAAGTGGACGAGCTCGAGAAAGATGCAGATGTGAAATATAATATCTAATACAAGAAAAGGCACCAGGATATCCTGGTGCCTTTTCTTGTTTAATAAGTTGCAGCTGCTTGATCAGAAATGTCTACTGCGCTTTCTGCTTCAGCTGGAATTTCAATGCTGTCTGTTGCATTGTAGTTCTCATAGTTCATATCCATCAATGCATTGACAGTTGCTTCTTCACCGGCATCTTCCATCTTCATGACCATATCCAATTTGATGTTCTTAGGATAATTTGTCTCTTTATCAATGGAAATTGTGTAGTTGAACTTATCGAAAGTAAAGTCACCCATGCTCTCGAGGCTTTCGCCTGCTGCACCCATTTGCTCTTCCATAAAGCTCATCATCTTATCCTCTGCTACTACTACATCAAGTACATACTCTGTATCGGTTTCGGATACTTTAATACTTTCCGCCAGATCCTTAACTTGCTGGACCTGCTCATCCAAAGGCTGTGCTACTTGATCAGTACCAAGTGAAGCACCGATTTCGGATTCAGCATCCATCTTCATCCACATATCAGATGCTGGCTCATACATATAAATCATATTGTCTTTGATATACATATCGAATTGCTGTCCCATGGATTCCATGCTAAGTTTTGAGGAAAGTGGATCCATTACGATAGTACCGTCCGCTGTAGTAGTCATGGTTTGATCCAATCCAGAAGCTTTGACGTCCATATCCATTGTCATATCCATATCATAGCTATTCAAGTCTTCATTAGCTTCAGCGGATTTTTGCAGGATTTCTTCCGGCGTCGGGCCTTTCTTCTCTTTGCCTTCAGCGTCTGTAGAAGCGCTGTCTGTTCCGCACCCAGTCAAAAATAGTGCTAGTGCTAATACTAACCAGCCAAGATGTTTTACCGATTTCATCTAATCCCTCCAAAATAATTTGCTTTTTCACGGACCCCGTTACCTTATTACAAACGGAGTATGTCTTAGTACAATAGATGTTAAAAATTGGTCCGTATGGAATGCTTATCAATTCATTACGTATTTTACATGAATTTGCTTCACAATTTCCTACAAAAAACTACATTCAGTAAGAAGTTACTACGATTTTTTTGCAGATGTTTACAAAAGAGAAGCATAATACCCAGAAGAAAATGAGACGTCAGGACTAGGTGAAGTAATTGCCATGAGAAAAAGTCTTACATTCCACCGTTGCATCATAGGGCATTGATGGTCTTTACAATTGTTTTCTATGGTTTCTCCATTATTTCGAGTGATTTTTAGTTTCTGCGATGGCTGGTATAAACCAACTTAGGTTCAGTTCTTTTCAAGGCTAACCCTCCAATATTATTTAGTTGGCCAGATAGAAAGGATATTGAGTTCAAGGTATAGTATGTATCTTTTCATCAAGCCATTTGTAATTCGTATGCTTATTTCCCTATATTTTACAAATTAAACCTTCACTTCTTTATATTGCTGAAAGAAAGGCAAGGGGGTAATGCCTGTTCAAATGCAAATTGAAGTTAAGTGTCAGAAAACGACAAACAGTAAGAAAATCCTACAAAAGAATTGGGTTTTAAAAGCAGAAAGATGAGGAATACCTATAACATGACTACATAAGGAGGACTAATTATGCTTAAACCAACTTGGAAAAAAGCAATAGCTGCTATCATCACGCTCCTAGTCCCATTTACATTCGCGCTATCATACCAATCAGACAATATATCTGCTGTAACAGCTGAACAAGTAAACGCAGAAAAAAATGAGGCTGCTGAGCAGCCGGAACTGGATAAAGAACAAATTGAACAGCTGACAGCTGCGTTTATGGATAAAGTCACACAAGACATTGATACAAATTACAAAGTTCTAAACTATAATACGAAAGAAGAATTGCTGAAAAGTTTTGACGAAGTGGCTACAAGAGATGTAAGCGGACCGATCGTCGATTTCTATTTCACGGAGGAAGCAGACGGCTTGTACATTCTGCCGACTGAGACACCAGCTTGGTTCAATCCTGATAATTCATACAAAGAGGAAACAGACTCCGATAAGTATGTTACAATTACACAAAGCAATACCGATGATTTGCACGGTAACTATACAATCGAGATCAAATTCTTGTATGACGGAGGCTGGAAGATAGCAGCAGTCAAATACTTGTAGGTTTGATGTGAAGAAGGCAGTGGGAAGATGATTACGTTCAGAGATTACTACAATAATGAAGTGAAGATGTCTTTCGCCGATCATCCATTTTCTGATCAGCCTAAACATGTGTGGGTGATTTGCAGATACGGAAGCAAATGGCTTCTCACACGTCATAAAGATAGGGGATTGGAGTTCCCTGGCGGTAAGGTGGAAAAAGGAGAAACGGCAGAGCATGCGGCTTTGCGGGAAGTAATGGAAGAGACTGGCGGTGTAGTCCAGCAACTGAAGTATGTCGGTCAGTACTTCGTGGCAGGCAAGGCCGGGCATATCGTGAAGAATGTCTATTATGCCATCATCTCGGAACTGAGGAAGAAATCCAATTACATGGAAACATATGGGCCAGTACTGGTCGAAAAGTTCCCTTCCCATCTGGCACAGCATGCTGAATACAGCTTTATGATGAAAGATAAGGTGCTGCCTAGTGCATTGCATCATATAGATAAGTTTGAAAAGACAATGTAAAAGAACTGCCCCAAAAGCTAACAACAGCTTTTGGGGCAGTTCTTTTTTTATCTATATAATGGCCCAGCTTGGCGGACAGCATCATCGATAAAATCAAATTTTGTGAAGTTCTGATGGAATTTTACCGCAAGTTCTTGTGCGGTCGATTTGTAAGCTGCTTTGTCTTCCCATGCATTTTCCGGCATCAGCAACTCTGCTGGTACATTTGCAATGGAAACAGGTACATGCAGGCCGAAAATTGGATCTTGAGTAGTTTCTGCATTACGCAATTCTCCGCTGAGAGCAGCCTGGACCATGGAGCGCGTGTACGGAAGCTTCATGCGGGAACCGGAATGGTAATCTCCGCCTGTCCAGCCGGTATTGACAAGATACACCTCTGCTTGATGTTCACTGATTTTTTCGCCGAGCATCTCAGCATAGACAGAAGGTGCCAGCGGCAGGAATGGAGCACCGAAGCAAGTCGAGAACGTAGCTTCAGGTTCTGTAACACCGCGTTCTGTGCCAGCAAGTTTGCTCGTATATCCACTAAGGAAGTGATACATTGCCTGTTCTGTTGTCAATTTACTGATTGGCGGCAGCACGCCAGTTGCATCTGCGGTCAGGAAAATGATTGTTTTTGGATGTCCGGCTAAGCTCTTCGCCAGGCTGCCCTTGATGTAGTCAATCGGGTAAGCAGCACGCGTATTTTCTGTAACAGAACCATCTTTATAGTCACAAACGCCAGCTTCATCTACAGCTACATTTTCAAGAATCGTGCCAAACTTGATGGCGCCATGAATTTCTGGCTCTTTTTCAGCTGAAAGATTGATGCATTTAGCATAACAGCCGCCTTCAATATTGAAGATTCCATCAGGTGACCAGCCATGTTCGTCATCTCCGATCAAAGGTCTGTTCGGATCAGCAGATAATGTAGTCTTACCTGTTCCGGATAAACCGAAGAAGAGGGCTGTATCTCCATCTGAACCTACATTAGCAGAGCAGTGCATTGGCAGGATTTCTTGCTGCGGCAGAAGGAAATTCATTACGGAGAAGATGGATTTCTTCATTTCTCCGGCATATTCCGTTCCACCTATGACGATTACACGCTGTTTGAAGGAAACGATGACAAATGCTTCTGAATTAGTGCCATCGACTAGTGGGTCTGCTTTTACACCAGGAGCAGAGATGACAGTGAATGCAGGTTTATGTGCAGTCAGCTCCTCCTCATTTGGCCGAATGAACAATTGGTGGGCAAATAGATTATGCCAAGCATATTCGTTGATTACTTGTATCGGGAGATGGTAACGTTCATCAGCTCCTGCAAAGCCTTGGAATGAGAATACTTCTTCCTGTGCCTGCAGATAGTCTACGACTTTACCTAAAAGTTGCTCGAATGTTTCTTCGCTAATAGGCTGGTTGACTTTTCCCCAGTCTACTTTGTTTTCGGAAAGCTCGTCTTTGACGATGAATTTATCCTTTGGTGAGCGGCCGGTATATTTCCCTGTCGCAGCCCGCAAAGCACCAGTCTTTGTCAAACGAGCTTCTTGGCGGGACAATGCCGCCTCCGTCAGCTGAGCTGCTGATAGGTTTTTCCTTACATTGGATTGGGAGCGCATTTCTTCTAGCGCTGTTAATGCGTGCATCATTCGCATCTGGATCCCGCCTTTTTTTTAGAAGTTTTAATTAGTATAACACATTAAAATATTAATACATACTATTTTAAAATGCAATCGATAAGTGAATGCTTTATTGGTTAATAATTCCGAGTTTTTAAGTCGGTATTAACATGATTTTGTTGACTTCTGGAGGCTGTTCCGATAACATAGTTGCGAACGGAAAATCACTCTTATTCAGAGTAGGCGGAGGGACAGGCCCTAAGAAACCCGGCAACCGTCACATTTTGTGAAATGGTGCTCAACCTGAGCAAGGGATACCTTGAACGATAAGAGAGGGAATAAGCCAGCCTTCTGTTATGATGGAAGGTTTTTTTCATGTAACGGCTTAATAATAAAAAAAGAGCAATACTAATGATAGTGCTCTTTCAACCTTCACCCATTATCAAGTTTCTTAATAACATACCTTGGAAAGAGTAAAACTTCCGTATTAATTGTAGTTGAAGGGGGATTTGGCAGAATGACTGCTAATCGTCGATTATTTACCTCAGAATCCGTTACTGAAGGGCATCCGGATAAAATCTGTGACCAGATCTCGGATGCTATATTAGATGAAATCCTAGCTAAGGATCCGAATGCCCGTGTTGCTTGTGAAACGACTGTTACGACTGGACTTGTACTCGTTGCAGGTGAAATTACAACCAGCGCTTATGTAGATATCCAAAGCATCGTGCGTAAAACAATCAAGGAAATTGGTTATACACGTGCGAAATATGGCTTTGATGCTGATACATGTGCTGTATTGACAGCAATCGATGAGCAATCTCCTGATATTGCAGGTGGTGTCGATCAGGCGCTTGAGGCTCGTGAAGGGCTGATGACGGACGAAGAGATCGATGCAATCGGTGCAGGTGACCAAGGCTTGATGTTTGGCTATGCAAGCAATGAAACACCAGAATATATGCCGCTGCCAATTTCATTGGCGCACCGTCTTTCCAAGCAACTGGCTAAGATACGGAAAGATGAAACTGTAGATTACTTGCGCCCGGATGGGAAAACACAAGTAACAGTAGAATATGACGAAAACGATCAACCAGTACGGATTGATACGATTGTCATCTCCACACAGCACCACCCAGAAGTGGAGCAAGCTCAGATTCATAACGATTTGAAAGAGCTTGTTATCAAACCTGTCGTTCCAGCTGAATTGCTGGATGAGAATACGAAATACATCATTAACCCGACTGGACGATTCGTTATCGGCGGACCACAAGGTGATGCAGGTCTGACTGGACGTAAAATCATTGTTGATACGTATGGCGGTTATGCTCGTCACGGCGGCGGTGCATTCAGCGGAAAAGATGCTACAAAAGTAGACCGTTCCGGTGCTTATGCAGCACGTTATGTGGCGAAGAACATCGTTGCAGCAGGTCTTGCAGAGAAATGTGAAGTACAGCTTGCTTATGCGATCGGTGTTGCTGAACCAGTATCCATCAGTATCGATACTTTCGGAACAGGCAAAGAGTCAGAAGAAGCATTGGTGAGAGCGGTACGCGATTTATTCGATCTTCGTCCTGCCGGCATCATCAAAATGCTGAACCTGCGTCAGCCAATCTACAAAGATACAGCTGCATACGGTCACTTCGGACGTACAGATAAAAACTTCCCTTGGGAGCAGACTGACAAAGCAGTACAGCTGGAAAGCTATACATTTGCATAAGCTGCTTGAAAGGCAAGAGCGGTAATTTCGCTCTTGCTTTTTTTGTGTCGGCACCCATAATCTCCCTTCAAGAACCGAATTGTTTTATGCTATAATTAATGGCTAGAAGTAATGAAAGAGAGGCTAACATTAAATGTGTGGTTTGATTGGCGTAATTAGAAAAAACGTAAAACAATTAACGCAAGCTGATAAGGATAAATTCAAACAACAGAACAACATCATCACGCACCGCGGTCCGGATGATGAAGGATATTACCATGACGAACATGTCTCATTCGGTTTCCGCCGCTTGAGTATTATTGATATCGAGGCTGGTGTTCAGCCATTAAGCTATGACGACGAGAAAATCTGGATGGTTTTCAACGGAGAGATCTACAACTATGTAGAGCTTCGTGAAGAATTGCTGAAAAAAGGCGCAGAGTTCAAGACAGAATCCGATACCGAGGTCATCGCAGCGATGTACCATACATACGGAACGGAAGCGTTCAAAGAGCTTCGCGGTATGTTCAGCATTTTGCTATGGGATAAAGAGAAGAAGACACTTTTCGGAGCACGTGATCCATTTGGCATCAAGCCGCTCTTCTATAAAGAAACAGAAGATGAGATTTTCTTCGCTTCTGAGAAGAAGAGCATCACACTTCTGGAAGAATCAGAGACAGTCGATACGGAAGCACTCCAGCATTATTTGAGCTACCAGTATGTACCGGAACCATTTACGATGACAGAAGGTATCAAAAAAGTTGAGCCTGGTCACTACTTCGTGAAGCGTGAAGGTGAACCGATAGAATTCCATCGTTACTGGCATGCGACATTCTCACCGAAAATCATGGACAAGCAAGCTTGGATCACACGTATCCAGGATGTGCTTCATGATTCCGTGAGCAAGCATATGCGAAGTGATGTACCAGTCGGTTCCTTCCTTTCAGGTGGAATTGATTCTTCCATCATTGTAGCCATTGCGAAGCAATTCAATCCGAATTTGAAGACATTCTCTGTCGGTTTTGAACGTGAAGGATTCTCCGAAGTAGATGTGGCAAAAGAAACAGCTGAGAAACTCGGCGTAGAAAACTATTCCCATATCATTACACCAGAAGAATACTTGGAAAAACTGCCGAAAATCATGTGGCATATGGATGATCCATTGGCTGATCCATCTGCTGTGGCACTTTACTTCGTGGCAAGGGAAGCTAGCAAACATGTAACGGTTGTACTTTCCGGAGAAGGTTCGGATGAACTGTTCGGTGGATATAATATTTACCGTGAACCAGAATCCCTTCGCATGTTCGATAGTATTCCGGGACCTGCAAAAGCCTTGCTTGCAAGAGTAGCTAAAATCTTGCCAGAAGGTGTACGTGGTAAGAGCTTCCTTGAGCGTGGTACAACGCCATTGAAAGATCGTTATATTGGAAATGCTAAAATGTTTGAGGATGCAGACAAACAGAAGCTATTAAAAACATACAGTGATGCGGTTCACTACCAGCAGATTACAGCACCATTGTATGAGAACGTAAAAAACGAATCTCTTGTCGATCAAATGCAGTATATCGACATTCATACATGGATGCGCGGAGACATCCTTCTGAAAGCGGATAAGATGACAATGGCACATTCACTAGAGCTTCGCGTTCCATTCTTGGATAAAGAAGTATTCCGTGTTGCCCGCGAGATTCCGGAAGATTTGAAAATCGCCAACAACACAACGAAGAGCTTACTTCGTGAAGCGGTAGAAGGCATTGTTCCGGATCATGTTTTGCATCGGAAAAAACTTGGTTTCCCAGTGCCAATGCGCCACTGGCTGAAAAATGAACTGAATGGCTGGGCGAAAACACTCATCCATGAAAGCCAAACAGATCATCTTTTGCATAAAGACTACATCTTGAATCTGTTAGATGCACATTGCCAAGGTAAGGTAGATTACAGCCGTAAAATCTGGACTGTACTTGCTTTCATGCTATGGCATCAGATTTACGTAGAACGTAAGTATGACTTTGCTGAGTTCCAAAAAGTCGATAGAGTGGAAAGCAAACTGCAGACCACATAATAAAAAAGCCGTTCCTGCAAGAGGAACGGCTTTTTATGTTGTTTCTTTATACTGTTTGCTTTTCTTGATATATTCCAACCGAATGCGCTCCATGTCCTGGAAATCAGCTTCGGTCAAATCACGTATTACTTTGGCAGGTCTGCCGAATGCAAGTTTGCCGGAGGGAATTGTTTTTCCTGGGGGGACGAGTGAACCTGCGCCTACATAAGCACCATCCTCGATGACCGCGCCATCAAGGACAATTGACCCCATGCCTATAAGGGAATTTTTTCCGATTGTGCAAGAATGGAGCGTAACTTGGTGACCAATCGTGGCTCCTTGCTTTATAATAAGAGGAAGATCAGGACTTTGGTGTAGGACACAAAGATCCTGCACATTGGCGCCTTCACCAATCATAACTGGTGAAACATCACCGCGTATCACTGTCTTGAACCAGATGCTGGCATCTTTTTTAATCGTAACGTCTCCTGTAATAACGGCGTCAGGAGCTACATAAGCTTCTTTGTGAACATGTGGACGTTTCTTGTCGTATTCGTATATCATTTGAATACTCCCTTCGTTTATGTTCTTATAGAATTAATAGATTTTTTGGAAAGAAGACAATCCCGGATTCGAGGAGCGAAATTACATTATGGCCCAACAAATACCAAAGTCATCGGTTTTACTTATGCATCAAGTATATCGGAAAATATTCCCGGAAGTACATAAAGAATTAGAACTATGGACACAGCGGGCAGAAGCGATACCGGATCCGGAACTGCGGAAGCAGGCACTGGAAAGTATTCGGACCAAACGCTTCCATTGTCAGGGCGGGGCAGTATACAGTCTGCTTGCTGGTGATGCCTGGAAGCAAGCGATCAAGTTCATTATTGCCTATCAGACTATCAGTGACTATCTTGATAATTTATGTGATCGCAGTACTTCTCTCGATCCAGAAGATTTTCGTCTTTTGCATCAATCGATGCTGGATGCACTTCAGCCCGGTGAAAAGCTGAAGGATTATTATGCATTGCGTGACGAGCGGGAAGACGGCGGATACTTGCACTCACTTGTTTTCACTTGTCAGACCATCCTTGGCAAACAGCCGAACCTTCAAGTTTTGCAGCCTTATTTGCTGAAACTTTCCGGCTTATACGGCGATTTGCAAGTGCATAAGCATGTGGCGAAGGAAGAGCGGATTGAAAGACTGACGAACTGGTTTGCCCAGCATCAAGAGGAGCACAGGGATCTTACATGGTATGAATTCTCAGCGTGCAGCGGGTCGACCCTCGGTATCTTCTGTTTTGTATCGTATGGTATGGGGATGGAACTGAATCATCAATTAGCAGATGATATCTATCAAAGCTACTTCCCGTATATGCAAGGACTGCACATTCTGCTAGATTACTATATCGATCAGATGGAGGATGAAGAGGAAGGAGATCTGAATTTCTGCCATTATTACCGAGACTCAGATGAAATGAAGGAAAGACTCCAGTACTTCATTGAGCGGACGAACGAAAGCGTACAGCGCCTTCCGCATGCGTCATTCCATGAGATGGTCCATCACGGGCTTGTTGGACTGTATTTGGCAGATCGCAAAGTGAGTCTGCTTTCGGATGGCAAAGAGATGATCAAAACACTGCTCAAGGCAAGCGGAAACAAATCGAAGTTTTTCCATTTGAATATCAAAGCATATAATAAAATGAAAGAAGCGCGTACCCCGATAAGTTAGGGGATCGCGCTTCTTTATTTCTTGTTGCAAAAAGTAATAATGAATAATATGAAAGCGGCCGATAAATGTAAGATGAACAGGACTTTGTACTATCTGACGGTCAGTCATAGTCTGTATGGATCTGAATGTCTGATTCTGACTTCTGCATAAGCATTTCATTTCCAATGTATTCCTCGGGTGCTGGTTGGACTTCTTCCTAGCTGTAAATATTCCTTTATTACATATATCTTTATTTTTTGAAAGCTTAGCATCTTATTCATCGAAGCTCGTGAGATAAATGGCAATTGCACTATTCGTGAATTGGTGGGTGCTTTTGAGATGGGTTTTTACATCTCCCGGAAGCAATGTATTTTCACAAAAAACCTGTTGATAAATTAAACATTCATATATATAATGGATTTATGAAAGCGTTATAAAATTAATATGTGTTTAAAAAATAAACAAACTTACATAAAGGAAACAGTTATTTAAGGATTAACGTAGCAAAACTAGTGCTACTCACATCTTGAATCGAATTATAAAATGTGTGAAAAGAGGTTACGACAATGCAAAAGTTATTTAAATTTCAAACAGCAGACCAAATCATCGCAGGGCCAAACTCTCTTGAAAGTTTAGGCGAGCAGCTCCAATTATTAGGTACAAGAATACAATCGGTTTAAAATATGTGGTTGCTATTGCTTTCAACATGGCTTTAAAAAAGTCATGTTGAAAGCCACATTATGAACTTCGTGGGAGGGAATATGATGAAGCCGATTATAGGGATTACCATGGGGGATGCCGCAGGTGTGGGTCCTGAGATTATTGTAAAAGCCTTGAGCCATACGGGAGTTTATGATATATGCAGACCACTTGTGATTGGTGATGCGAAAATGATAGAAAGAGCTATACGCGTCACTCAATCTCCTTTAACAGTTGAGACTGTTGCATCTGTCGCTGAAAGTAATTTTGAATTTGGCAGAATTGACTGTATTGATTTGAATCTGCTATCTGCTGACATGCCTTTTGGAGAATTATCACCACAAGCAGGAGATGCGGCCTTTCAATATTTGAAAACGGCCGTTGAGTTGGCTAAGAATAAGGAGATACAATCGATCTGTACTGCACCATTAAATAAAGAAGCCCTTCATAAGGGAGGGCATCTATATCCGGGACATACTGAAATCCTTGCTGAGTTAACGGAAACGGTTGATTATTCCATGATGTTATCTTCGCCAAAACTAAAAGTCATTCACTTAACCACACACGTTGGCCTGATTAAAGCAGTCGAGTCTATCACGCCAGAACGGACATATAAAGTGGTGAAACTTGCTCACGACACTTTAACGCGTGCAGGATATAAAAATCCAAGAATTGCAGTTTGCGGAATCAATCCACATGCGGGTGAAAATGGGTTGTTTGGAGAAGGGGAAGAGGAAGAAAAACTAGTTCCTGGTATAGAGCAAGCATTTGCTGAAGGAATAAATGTAAGCGGTCCACATCCTGCCGACACCGTATTTTTCCGAGCGGTTCGTGGTGATTTTAATTTAATCGTTGCCTGTTATCATGATCAAGGCCATGTTCCAATAAAGGTATTAGGTTTGGAAGAGGGTGTTAACATCACGGTTGGTTTAAATGGAGGTGTTATTCGTACTTCCGTAGACCATGGTACTGCATTTGATATCGCTGGGAAAAATATTGCAGATGAAAGAAGTATGCTTGCAGCAATCCAGTCTGCTGCTGATTTGTCCCCAAAAGAAGTTTTGAAATAAGAATTAGAATAGTCATGATGCAAAATGAGTTTAAGGGGGCTTGGCCCCAAGTAAAAATTTAAACCATAAGTAGCTAACCTGAAGTCTTACTCAAAGCTTTTCAAAAAAGCTTATGTGAAAATGTAACCCCTTACTTAGGAGAAAGAAGTTAGCTCATAATGTCAATACAGAAACGAAGTGAAAAGTGTGATATTCGATTTAAGAGAGAATTTGGTTGAATATAATTCATTAAATCCAAAAATCGGCAACGGATTAAAGAAATTCAATGAAATAGAAATAGATTATAATAAGCGATTTGAATTTGATGGAGGTTATTTGTTCTTTCAGGAAGGAACTACGACTCACATAGATGAAGGGACATTTGAAGCACATAAAAATTATATCGATATTCAAATTGTATTGGATGGATCGGAATATGTAGCATGGGCACCCATTGATCAATTAGAAGTTGACGTTGCATACAATGTCGAAAAAGATGTTGTTCGATTGAACGGCAATCCGGAAACGACCATGAAAATCAATAAAGGCATGGCCTACATTTGTCTGCCTCATGATGGGCATAAAGCTTTAAAGTATATAGATAAAGCGACAAATTACAAAAAAGCAGTAATTAAAATCGAAATTTAAATAGAAAGATAAGGTGAATAGTATGAGTAATAAAATAGTAGTTAACGAGTCAATTCCAAACGGTAAATTGTATCACGATGCATACACAAATATTGATTTTTCTTTGATTCCATCTGGACCATTTTCGACTGCACATGCCCCTACTGTTACAAAGTTGGAAAATGGAGATTTGTTATGTGCGTGGTTTGCAGGGTCATTTGAAGGCAGCCCGGATATTTCAATTGTATTATCGAAATTTGATCATGTATCCCAAGAGTGGAACGAGCCGAAAATTATCTCGCAGGACGATACGCGCAGCGAGCAAAACCCATCATTTTTCCATGCACCAGATAACACAGTATGGGTAATCTATACTTCCCAGGAAGGCAGACAGCCAGATAAAGATAATATGCAATTTACATCAATTATCAAGTATCAAAAAACAAGTGACAATGGCGAAAGCTGGTCTGAGCCAGAAGTTTTGTTCAGCCAGCAAGGAACTTTTGCAAGACAAGCTATTCAAGTATTAAGTAATGGTAGATGGATATTCAGTACTTGGGTATGTGAGGATTCCGAATTTGGTCTAACGAACGATCCCACAGTTATGCATGTGTCGGACGATGAAGGACTGACTTGGAAAGTAGTGCGTATGCCTGATAGTAACGGACGAGTACATGCCAATGTCATAGAATTAGAAAATGGTCATCTAGTGGCATTTATGAGAAGTAGATTCGCAGATTATATTTATAGAAGTGAGTCAACTGATTATGGAGATTCTTGGACAGCTCCTGAGCCAACAACCTTACCAAATAACAATTCAAGTGTAAGCGCAATTAAGCTGGATAACGGTGCAATTGCGATTGCATATAACGCAAATGCAGCTAATAGACCCGAAAAAGGTAAAGTGGCATGGCCTGGATTAAGAAACCCTGTAGTGGTTTCCGTGTCTGAAGATGCTGGTAATACTTGGCCGATTGGACGAATTATTGAACACGCTGAAGGTTTCATCGGATCAGAAAATAAAACGAACAATTCACAGTTCGAATATCCAACTCTTTATCAAGATCCGCAAGGGCACCTACACCTAGTCTACGCGTATAAAAATAGAATGTGTGTAAAATATAATGGTTTTTCAGTTGAGGATATTTACGGTGCAAAGCGTGAATACGAAGGGGTCTACAATCCTACTTCTGGAGAAATTAGCTAAGTAGTAATCACAAGAGCCTGTTATAGCATCATTATCGTACCCACTGTAACTCCTTAGAAATAAGGAGAGACATAGGGGCTGACTCCAATACTCTAGTATCGGTGTGCTGCGTTTGCATAGCAGCCGCAGCACGCTCTCATACAACGCTGTCGCATACCAATTTAGACAACATTGCTTAGTCAAGGTGCGCTGCTCAATTGCAGCAGCACAATCTGAGAATACATGCTCCTAGAATAAATTCTCTGTTGGAGCGGCAAATAATGTAACCGCTTCACTTAGAAGAATGAGCTCGGGATTATTAGGAAGTACACCCCCACAAGAGACTTTAGGAAGTCTTTAAGGTGATGGCGAAGTGTCATCACTTAAGAGAGGAGTAATAAAAATGACATTGGATATGTATCTTGCACTTGGTATCTTGGTGCTGATGATTGTGATGATCATGTCAGACAAATTTGCATTTGGTGCACCACCACTCATAGCGTCCCTTTTACTTGTAGTGACAGGTCTGGCTACAGTTCCCGAGGCTTTTGCCGGCTTTGTAAACTCAAGCGTTATCATGGTCGCCGGCTTTATGGTTGTTATGGCGGGACTAATGAAGACGAGCGTAATTGGTAAGGTTCAAAGTTCTATGCTTGCTTTGGTGAATAAGGGAGGATACAAAAGTTATGCTCTTTTGATTGTAGTAGTTATGTTTGGTGCCAGTTTAGCGGGACCTGGTTCCACGGGATACTATGTACTTATTTTATCTTTAATATCTACAATCCCTTACAATAAAAAAATGCCTACGTCTAAATTAATGATGCCTTTGGGATTTGCAACTAACCATCCTTTGATTCCTTTTAATGTGGCGCTCTTTTATGGTGTTACTGTCAGTGTACTAGAAACAGCTGGATTTACCGGCGGGCTTTCTATGTCTAAGTTTGCTGTCGTGAATTTCATCTTGACCCTTGGCTTTTTGGTATGGGCTTTGGTTGCTTACCGTCTTCTGCCGGATCATCCGATTTCGGAAGATTCTGGTTTTGATGAGGTTGCAGTTGCTTCTGAGATTAATACCATGCCTCCATGGAAAGAATACGCTACGATAGCAGCATTTGTCTTAAGTGTAGCAGGCATGATGCTAATGAATGTGTTTGGCGAAGCGGCTTATGTAATTCCTGGTCTTGCTGGAGCATTCTTATTAATAATTAATGTACTTGACTTCAAGGAAGTTCGAGATAATATGGGAGCGCCTGTCATCCTGTTAATGGCTGGTGTTATCGGGGTTGCCAATGCATTGGCTGAGACTGGATTCACAGCTATGGTAGGAGACTACGTAGCGAATTCATTAGGGACTAATATCAGTCCATTCATGTTAATCTTTATCTTCGCTCTTTTGACTAGCACATGTGCTACGTTTACTGGTTCAAATATGGGTTCTGTATATATCTTTGCGCCAATTGCCATTGCAACGAGTCTGAGTTTAGGGCTTGACCCAACTGCTGCAGCAGTTGCAGTTGTAATATCTGCATGGAACGGCGGCTACATGCCAGTCGATGGTATGCCTGCTATGATCTTAGGTATGGGTAAGTATAAGCTGCCGCAGTTCTGGCTGTTCTCAGTACCTATGTATGTGATTCGTATTTTCGCACTAAGCGTTGGTGCGATGATTATGTTCCCTGTAAGCTGATCATGTAATAATGGTACCTTTCTTATCGACTAAACGGCACTACAAAAGTTGAGATAATTATCGGGAGGAAATATGTATGGGGCAACAACTTTCTAAAGTAAAACCTTTATGTCCGCCAGGTCGTCCGCCGCGTTACGAAGATGTACCCTTTGCAGAGGTCACGCTTGATAATGGAGAGCCATACACACTGAAAATGGATATCTATCAAGATCTTAATCAGAAAACTCCAGGTCCATGCATCATTTACTATTTCGGTGGTGGGTGGATGTATGGAGAATACAAGCAGGTTACCCAAAAAGCAGTATATTGCAGGGAACTTATAAGATTGGTAGAACAAGGATTCACAATTGTATCTCCATCCTACCGCTTGGCTAGTCAGTCTGTTTTCCCAGCATGCATTCATGACTGCAAGGGAGTAGTCCGTTTTTTGAAAGCGAGATCAAAGAGATACAATATTGATCCTGAACGAATTGGAGTGTTGGGGAACTCTGCTGGTGGACATCTAGCAGCGATGGTTGCAATGAGCGCAAATTGCAGAGAAATGGAAGGGGATGTCGGCGGTAACCAAGAATATACGAGTACGGTAAGGGCGGCGGCAATTTTTTATGCGCCATCCGACTTAGTAGAACTCATCAAAAATGATGCGAATGCAGCATTAAAGAATCTGTCTGGAACAGAAGTTGATCATGCGGACAAATCCATGGATACTGTTGTAACCCAAATTCTTGGATATACTGAGCCTGGAAAATCGTTGTTAGATTTGAATAGATTACTGGAAAGCGGCAATACGAGTGAAGGGGATTGGAAGTATATAGAACTAGCCAAAAAATGCAGTCCGATTACATACGCAAGCGCCGATAGTCCGCCGATGATGATTTTGCACGGGGGAAAAGACCCTCTGGTACCGATTGAGCAAAGCGAGAGTCTTTATAAAGCCCTAGTATCTTCTGATGCGGACGCTATGTACCTATCTTCTTCCCAGGCTAATCACGGCCCGACAATGGGGGAGGAAGCTGATCACATGGCATATCAATTCTTAAAAAGCAGACTTTGAGTTTGTGTATACAGCCGAACTTAATCAAGTTTCTTCCATCTGATTGGAAGCCTATATAAAAGAAGCGCGTACCCCGATTGACTAGGGGATCGCGCTTCTTTTATTTCTTCTTCTCAATAGCAATGATGAATGGCGGGGTGTTTTTTTGGTTAAGAAAGCGATACTGCAAGACAGCGTAATGTTTTTGATCATAATCTTTCACGTGAGCAAGCAGTCCTTCTTTTTCGATAGCTCCTTCCGGATGACCATGATAAACAACCAACACGATTCTGCCGCCGGGTTTCAATGCGCGGCGGATTTTCTCAATTGCAGTAATCGTGCTTTCTGCATTGGTGGTAATGGCTTTATTGCTGCCGGGCAAATAACCTAAATTGAAAATGGCTCCAGCGAGCTTTCCTTCATCTTCGGGTGTTATATAATGATCGACACGCTGGTGGCTGTCCAGAATTAGAGTTGTATTCGTTACATCATGCAGGCTCAAGTGCTTGCTTGTCATTTCGATGGCTTGCTCCTGTATATCGAATGCCAGCACCTTTCCTTCTTCTCCGACAAAACGGCTGAGTGCGAGGGTATCATTCCCATTGCCGCATGTTGCATCAATGACTGTATCTCCTGGCTGAGTCACTTGCTCCATCAGTTCGTGTGCATAAGCGATAACGTGTTTTAGCATTTCTTGAATCCTCTCTCTGACAAATTGTTCTCTCTTATTTTTACGCTACCTGTGCTTATTTAGCAAATCAAACCTCTCTATTGTAAAGGAAAATTTACAATTAATTTACCAAATATATGTAGAAACATGTCGATATAAGGACCATAGTAGTAGTGTGAAGAAAGAGAAGGGAGTATATCGACATGTATAAGTGCATCCTAATACCTATTTGTGCCTTGATTCTATGTTATTTATCTGGGTGTGCCGCAAACCCGGCTGCAGCCAAGCTGGATGAAGAAAAACGTATCGGAATCGTTTTGACAGAAGCGGGACTCGGAGATCAAGAATGGAATGATTTGGCGATCGAAGGGTTGACGAAAGCGAGAGACCGACTTGATATCATCTATACATATAAAGAAATTACACCAGAACTAACTTATGAGAAAGCATTACAGGAATTGGCCGATGAAGGCATGGATACAATTATAACTTTGGAAGCAGCGGCAGAAGATGCTGTAGCCAACCAGGCGAAGGCCAATCCTGCTATTACATACATAGCTTTTGAGACGGAGCTGGAAGCTGATAATCTATTCGGCTACGTTTTTGATACAGTGCAGGCAGGTTATTTGGCTGGGGTGGCGGCTGCCGCCGTAACGCCGTCTGGTAAAGCAGGTTTCATTGGTGAGTCGTCCAGTGCTTACCTTGAAGGTTTCAAACAAGGAATTGCAGCTACATCCAAGGAAACCGAACTGCTCGTTCGGGAGACTTCACCGGAAGATAAGGCAGCGGGCAGCAAAGCGGCAAAGGAGTTGATTGCTGAGGAAGCAGATATTCTTTTCGCTGAGCCTGGCGATGCTGGAAAGGCAATGCTGCAGCAAGCAGCCCTCGCGAATATATATGCAGTCGGTGCTGGAGGTGACCAGAGCTATCTAGCTCCTGATAACGTCGTCACGTCTGCTCAGTTGCAAATTGATCATATTGTATTTGATTTTCTTGAACGGTTCTCTAAAGGTGAAGAGCTGCCTGAAGACAATATGGTCGGCTTGAAGGAGCAGGCTGTCGGATTAAGTCCTATTGCTGTTGTCAGTATTACCGACACAGTTGAAGGAAAAGTCCACACAGCGACACAAAAGCTGTTAGAATCGGAGTGAGCTAAATGAAACTGACACGGAAACTATTCCTGCAGGCAGCAGGTACGAGTGCATTAGCATTGGCGCTCATTGCCTTTATCATTTTCAGTATGATAAGAATCAATGCTTCAAGTTATGAGCAAGTTCAGCATCTTCTCCAGCTTCAGCAGTTGGACAGCCAGCTGAATAATGCCGGCCAGGTACTGAGAAATACGACTACAATCCGTACTGATGCGTCAGCGGGGGATTTACGGTCATACATGGAACAAAGCAACTCAAGTTTCAAACAGCTTTTGCAATCATCAGAAGGACAGTCAGCAGCATATCTTGAAGCGGGAAAGGCAAAGTATGATGACTGGCAATGGGAAGTTACGAGTCTTTTGACCAATGTGAATGAGATGGATGCGCTGCGATTATCGAGCCGTGTTCAAGGACTGCTGAATGATATTTATATGGCGAACGCATACAGTACAGCAGCTTATGAGGATGAACAGCTTGCCTTGCAGAATCAGATTACATTTGTAATTGTGGTATCTGTTATTGGGGTAGTGCTGCTCATAGTCATTACAAATTATACATCTCGAAGAACGAGTAAATCGATTGCAGATCCCCTATTAGCACTAGCGTCCAGAACGAACCAAATTGCAGCGGGGGATTTAACGGTAGAGCCGATAGAAAAGACAGGCAGTTTGGAAATCAGTGAGATGAATCAGGCCTTCGGACAGATGACAGAGCAGCTGAAAAATTTAATCGGTTCGATTGAGAAAGCAAGTGATGAAGTAGCTGGAATGTCTGCTGAAATTGATAAAGACAATCAGAATCTGCAGGGACTTCATAAAGAAATTGCTGCTTCAGTTGGTGAAATCACTTCCGGTTCGCAGCGTATTTCCGCCGATCTGCAGCAAACTGTGACTCTGGTAGAACAAATGGACAAGCAAGGAAGTGCGAACAGTACATTTGCTACGGAAACAGTTGCACTTGGCAAGCTTGCATCAGAGGCAGCAGTACGCGGCAGGGAAACTGTACATAATCAGCAGCAGCTTACCGTAAAGAACGGGGAGAGCAGAGATTTAATGGAAGCGTCGCTGCGAGACTTCATCCAATATTCGCAACAGATCGAGCAAATGGTAGCATCGGTATCTTCTGTTGCTGAACAGACCAATCTGCTTGCGCTAAATGCTGCGATCGAGGCTGCAAGAGCTGGTGAAGCGGGGAAAGGCTTCGCTGTTGTAGCAGATGAAATCCGAAAGCTTGCGGATGAGTCCAAATCTTCTGCGGATGCGATTTATCAGACGGTAGGATCAATTCGGCAGGGCACAATGAGTTTATCCGAAGCTGTGCAGTTTGGTCATGAGGTTGCTAAAGCAGAAACCGCTTCTATGGAAAGCATGGAAAGCTCATTCGTGGAAATTGAAGAAAAGTTTCAGTCCATCTCGAATCGGCTGCAGCAAATTCAAAGCGGTAGTGTCCAATCGGAGCGATTGGGCACCGAGGTTCTTGGCAGGGTAGAACAAATCAGCAGTACCCTCCAGGAAAATACTGCAAAAACAGATGTAGTACATCATTCCACCAATGAACAGTATGGAGCCTATGAGCAGCTGGCAATGACAGTCAGGCACCTTGACCGCGTAACACGTGAACTGCAGGATGCTGTTTCGGTGTTCCGGACGGAAGCTGCCGAATCTTGACAAATGTAGCGCAGTTCCGTACACTGGACACAACAATACTGTGAACGATGAGGAGAAGGAGTAGTAGCAAGCTCTGCTTGGTTTAAGAGAGACGGCATTCTGGTGCAAGCCGTCCCGGCATCTTGTGAACTCGCCTTCGTAATTGCAAAAGGGAACTACCAGTACTTTTTGCCGTTTTCCGCGTTAAGGAATGTCGAGCGGGCGCATTTGCGCTAAGTTGGGTGGTACCGCGGGAGAAGTCTCTCGTCCCATTATTGGGATGAGGGGCTTTTTTCTTTGCTTCACGGTCAGAATTGTTCAAGTTGAAGAGAGTACAGGAGGCACACGATATGTCATTCAATCACCATGAAATCGAAAAGAAATGGCAAGCTTATTGGGAAGAAAACAAAACATTCAAAACAGATACTTCCTCTGAAAAAGAAAAGTTTTATGCCTTGGATATGTTCCCTTATCCATCAGGAGCTGGTCTGCACGTAGGACACCCTGAAGGCTATACAGCTACAGATATTCTGTCTCGTATGAAGCGGATGCAAGGCTTTGAAGTGCTGCATCCAATCGGCTGGGATGCTTTCGGATTACCTGCTGAGCAGTATGCGCTGGATACAGGGAATGACCCGGAAGAATTCACGAAAAAGAATATCGCGACTTTCACAAGACAGATCAAAGAACTTGGGTTCTCTTACGATTGGGATCGTGAAGTTAATACAACTGATCCAGAATACTATAAGTGGACTCAATGGATTTTCCTTCAGTTGTATAAAAAGGGACTTGCTTATGTGGATGAGGTAGCAGTGAACTGGTGTCCTGCTCTTGGTACTGTACTTTCCAATGAAGAAGTCATCGACGGAAAGAGCGAACGCGGCGGGCATCCTGTTATCCGTAAGCCAATGAAGCAATGGGTGCTTCGTATTACTGCCTATGCAGATCGCCTGCTGGAAGACTTGGATGAACTTGACTGGCCGGATAGCTTGAAAGAGATGCAGCGTAACTGGATCGGACGCTCGGAAGGTGCGGAAGTAACATTCCGTATAGAAGGCACTGAGGAAAGCTTCGATGTGTTTACAACTCGTCCGGATACTTTGTTTGGTGCTACATTCGCGGTACTGTCTCCAGAGCATCCGCTAGTTGATAAGATCACTTCTGAAGCGCAGCAGACAGCAGTTGAAAGCTACAAACAAGAAGTAGCAGCGAAGAGTGATTTGGAGCGTACAGATCTTGCAAAAGAGAAAACGGGTGTCTTTACTGGTGCGTATGCAATAAACCCGGTTAATGGCGAAAAAATGCAGATCTGGATCGCGGATTATGTACTTATGAGCTATGGTTCCGGAGCTATCATGGCAGTACCTGCACATGATGAACGCGACTATGAATTTGCGAAGACTTTTGATTTGCCGATCAAGGCAGTTATCGAAGGTGCCGATATAGAAAATGAAGCTTATACTGGTGAGGGAGCACATATCAATTCTGATTTCCTTGATGGTATGAATAAACAAGAAGCAATTTCTGCAGCAATCGCATGGCTGGAAGAGAACAAACAAGGTTCGAAAAAAATCAGCTACCGTCTGCGCGACTGGATTTTCAGCCGTCAGCGCTACTGGGGTGAGCCGATTCCAGTAATCCATTGGGAAGACGGTACAATGACAAGTGTTCCCGAAGAAGAGCTTCCGCTTGTTTTGCCGAAAACAGATGAGATTAAATCATCCGGTACAGGTGAATCTCCGCTTGCTAATATTACGGAATGGGTGAATGTCACTGATCCGGAAACAGGCAAGAAAGGGAAACGTGAAACACATACAATGCCGCAGTGGGCAGGCAGCTGCTGGTACTTCCTTCGTTATATCGATCCGAAGAACCCGGAAAAGCTGGCTGATTTTGAAACACTGAAGAAATGGCTGCCGGTTGATGTTTATATCGGGGGAGCAGAACATGCTGTTCTTCACTTGCTGTATGCGCGCTTCTGGCATAAGTTCTTATTTGATATCGGTGCTGTGCCGACTAAGGAGCCTTTCCAAAAGTTATATAATCAAGGGATGATCCTTGGAGAAAATAATGAAAAAATGAGTAAATCCAAAGGGAATGTGGTTAACCCTGATGATGTTATCGAATCACATGGCGCAGATACACTTCGTCTATACGAAATGTTTATGGGACCATTGGATGCTTCCATCGCTTGGTCTGAAAATGGATTAGATGGTTCCCGTCGATTCCTTGATCGTATATGGCGACTGTTCATCACAGAAGCGGGCGAACTTTCAGAGAAAGTACAAGACACAGAATCAGAAGACCTGCAAAAAACGTATCACGAAACTGTGAAGAAAGTGACAGAGGACTTTGAAGCTTTGCGCTTCAATACAGGTATCTCTCAATTGATGGTGTTCATCAATGATTGTTACAAGGCACCTGTCATCCCGCGCGTATTTGCGGAAGGATTCATGAAGTTACTTTCACCAGTTGCGCCACATATCGCGGAGGAACTGTGGAGTAAACTTGGCCACGGGGAAACAATTACGTACGCTGAATGGCCGGTTCATGATGAGTCGAAGCTTGTAGAACAGGAAATAGAGATTGTATTGCAGGCAATGGGTAAGCTACGTGCAAAAGTTATGGTGCCTCATGATGCTTCTAAGGAAGAGCTTGAGAAAATTGCACTTGACGATGAACAAATGAAAAGCTGGCTGGAAGGAAAGACTGTCCGTAAAGTGATTGTCGTACCAGGCAAGCTAGTCAACGTAGTAGCAAATTAATAGTCGGATCCCTTCTGTTTACGGAAGGGATTCTATTTTAAGTAAAGGGGAACTATAAATGCGCAATATACAACCGGAAGAACTGGATGAACTAATTGAAAAAGATACTTCCTCCTATATAGTAATTGATGTACGGGAAGATGAAGAAGTAGAGCAAGGTATGATTCCTGGTGCGGTTCATATCCCGCTTCAGCAGATACCTGAGAAGCTTCCTGAACTGTCGACAGAAGACACATATGTACTTGTCTGCCGCGGTGGTCACCGGAGCATGAATGCTGCTGCATTTATGGAAAACCAAGGTTATGACGTGATTAATATGGACGGCGGAATGCTGGAATGGAAAGGTGAACTCGTCTTTAAATAAGGCGAAGAAATCTATGTGAGGAAGGCGTTCCGACGTTTTCCTCTTTCATATTCTATTTTTCTCCGAAACTAGTGTTGACAGTATCGAAACATGGTGATAGTATATAGTTACTGTCGTAAGGCAGTCATTGATCTTTGAAAACTGAACAAAAC